>CBDFKU010000018.1:0-288814 GCA_965248975.1 Dehalococcoidia bacterium | reverse complement strand
CTGGATAACCTGAACACTCATCGCCCGGCTTCCCTGTACGAGGCCTTTCCTGCCCCTGAGGCCCGGCGTATCGTAAAGCGGCTGGAGTTCCACCACACCCCCAAACACGGCAGTTGGCTCAACATGGCGGAGATCGAGTTCAGCGTCCTGGCCCGATCTTGCCTGAGGAGGCGTGTCCCCGATGAGGCTGCCCTCCGCCGAGAAATTCAGGCCCTGGAGGGGGAGCGAAACGCCGCCCGAGCCTCTATCCATTGGCGCTTCAACACCCAAGATGCTAGGGCGAAACTCCATCGGCTATATCCTTCAAATCACAGGTTGACTGAGTACTAGTACTCAGTCAACTCGGTGTTGGTAATTATTTAAGAAATCACTCAAAGTTGCTACCCTTTGGGAAGACAGAATCTACCCAAGGGGTGGCAGTGATGGGACGACGGGAAAAGTATAGGGTGCGCTTGGACCAGGAAGACCGGGAACAACTCCAGCAATTGATTCGAAGTGGGAAGAGCCGGGCTCGTGTGATGACCCGGGCGAGGATTCTACTAAAGAGCGATGAGGGTTGGAAGGCTCCCAAGGTGTCTGAGGCCTTGGACGTCTCCGTAGGCACAGTGTTCCGCATCAAGCGGCGTTTCGCTGAAGAGGGCATGAAGGGGGCTTTGCTGGAAAGGCCCAGGCCCAGGCCACGGAGGAAGCTGGACGACAAGGGAGAGGCCCACCTCATCGCCCTGGCCTGCAGCGCCGCGCCGGAGGGCCACGACCACTGGACCCTGCGGCTGTTGGCCGGGAAAGTGGTAGAGCTAGGGTTGGTGCCCTCCATGTCCCATGAAGGCATCCGCAAGCGGCTCAAAAAAACGTTCTTAAGCCGTGGCAGAAGAAGGAATGGTGTATTCCTAAGGTGAGCGCCGACTTTGTGGCAGCCATGGAGGATGTGCTGGACCTGTATGCCGAGCCCTATGACCCCCGGCGGCCGGTGGTCTGCTTTGACGAGACCTCGACTCAGCTGTTGAGCGAGCCACGGCCGCCCCTCCCAGCGAAGCCGGGACAGCCGCGGCGACAGGACTACTTTGTACCGAAGGGAGGGCACCCGGAACCTGTTCCTGACCTGCGAGCCGCTGCAGGGCTGGAGACACGTGGCCATCACCCAGCGGCGGACCCAGCAGGACTTCGCCCGTCAGATGCGTTGGTTGGTGGATGAGGCCTACCCGGAGGCCCCGGTGGTGCGAGTTGTTCTGGATAACCTGAACACTCATCGCCCGGCTTCCCTGTACGAGGCCTTTCCTGCCCCTGAGGCCCGGCGTATCGTAAAGCGGCTGGAGTTCCACCACACCCCCAAACACGGCAGTTGGCTCAACATGGCGGAGATCGAGTTCAGCGTCCTGGCCCGATCTTGCCTGAGGAGGCGTGTCCCCGATGAGGCTGCCCTCCGCCGAGAAATTCAGGCCCTGGAGGGGGAGCGAAACGCCGCCCGAGCCTCTATCCATTGGCGCTTCAACACCCAAGATGCTAGGGCGAAACTCCATCGGCTATATCCTTCAAATCACAGGTTGACTGAGTACTAGGTTGCCTTCCAGCGCTTTCGCATATATTGTCTTCGCGTCCCGCTTGAGAAGTGTCTCGAAGGTGACGTCAATCACCACCTCGCAGTACCGGCGAAAAGTGGCGCGGTTGAAATGCTGCACTTCGGGTTGGACGGTGGCTCCGCAGCAGATGACGCAGATTCCCTGGGATTCCAACAGGTGACACAGACGGGCGATGCGGAGCCCGTTCTTGCGCCTATCTTCGAGGCTATACCCCAAGTCGTTGCCCATCGCGGCGCGAAACTCGTCGCCGTCCAGTAGGAACAGGTTGGGCATGTCGGCCTTCAGGTGCGCGTACAGGGCCCTACCTATAGAGGTCTTGCCGGCACCCGATGGTCCGCAGATCCAGATGATCATGTACCGTTCTCCTTTCGACGCCAGTCCAGTGTTGTTATCAGCAATATTCGGCTCAATGTTAGTCTCTTCGCCGTCACTGTCCGACTTCTCCCCGTCTCACGAGTGCGACATGGGGGAAGCCACGGCGGTCATTCGTGGCCACACCCACGGCGTCCACGTCGTCCCATTCGAAGGTATCCGCGTGGAACAGGTATGTCCAGAGCCGGAAGGGCTCCTGAAAATCCAGGTTATCGTGGTGGTATTGGCCGTCGCGAGTCCGAATAGCCAGGAAGGGCTGGGGGCCGAAGCTGGGCTCGGTGCATTCTACCACTAGGCGCTTCCTTTCGCCTCCCGGGCCTGCCTCGACCCTGGCGCTAAGGATGTTGTCCTCGCGGGGCCGGTATTCGCCGAAGATGGCCCTGCTGAAGGCTTCCCGCGCCTCGCTAAATATGTATCGAACGTCCGGGTAATCCGGAATCACCGCTTTGAGCATCTTTTGGAAATCCAGGACGTTCTGGCCGATGTCGCGAAAATCGTGGTCGGCGAAGGCAACGATGGTAGCTCCCTTCCGCCGGGCCCTCTCGAATGCCTTGCGGACCTCCGCCTCATCCAGCAATCCGATACGGGTGCCGAGATTCAGACATCGAGCAACATAACGGCGGCAATTGCCGGGAACCTGATAGTCGTCATGGTCAGGCTGGTAGACGACCCACTCCTTTGGAGCACGGCGCCAGTCTCCGGACACTCCTGCTGCCAGGTCCAGCTGTGCAGAAGGCATGTCGTCGGTCGACATGTTGGATATGTCGAAGGGGAACCACTGCTCTAAAAGCCAGTGGCTATCGGGGCGCTCCGTCTGAAACCCCGCTCGGTTGACCGAAGGAAACCAGCCCCTGTCGATTATTCGGCGGGCCAGGACCTGAAAAAACTTCAGGTCGTGAAGGTAAAAGGTCGCCGACCTGTGGGAAGAGCCCGACGGGTGGGAGGGGTGAAAATGGAATTGGAGGCCGTCCTGCGCTCCTGTTTCGTCAAGAATCCTGCGGTAGTGGTCGAAGATGTTATGGTACCCGCAGTCCTTTCGCCTGGGGTTGACCGAGTACCCGACATGGTCCACGCAGAACCAGTTGAATACCCACCCCCGTCCCTCACTGTCCGGGAACGCAGACCGGAATTCATCCGACATCACCCGCTGGAGCATAGCGTCGATTTTATCCCAGGTGTCGTTATAGCTTATCAGCTGAGGGTCGACGACCCTGGCCACGTCGCTTTCGATTCCACCGAGGTCTATCTCACAGTTCTGGAGCTGTGCCAGGGTCTCCCGTGACGGCGACAGCTTCAGACCAAAGATATCGACCAAGCGTTCAAACGTAGCTTCCAGGCTCTCATACAAGGGACCTTCAGTGTCTGTACAGTGTACGACGTACACGGTATGATCACTGGACGGGTCAGGCATCAATCAACCTCCCGATCTACTGGGGAACCCAATTAGCCCGGACGCCCCGGTCCTATCCGGGTCCATGGCCCTTCACCACCGCTTCGATCACTCGGCCCTGATCTTCGGGAGTCAGGCCCACGGAGCTGGGCAGGCTCAGGGCCTCTTTGGCGATGCGTTCGGCCTCACTGCAATCCGTCGCATACGCATCGCGGTGCGCAGGGGAAAGGTGCAACGGCTGCCACAAAGGACGGCTCTGTATCCCCCGACCTTCCAGGTGCTTCAGCAAGGCACGGCTGCTCATTCCGTAATCGGCTTCGTCTACCAATACCGTAAAGAGCCACCAGACACTTTCGGACCAGGAAGCCTCCCGCATGGGAGTGATACCGGGTATCTCACTCAAAGCATCCGTATACGTCGCGGCAATCCGACGCTTGGCGGCGATGTATTCATCGATCTGTTCCATCTGGGCGCTGCCCATCGCGGCCTGGATGTTGGTGAGTCGGTAGTTATAACCGATCTCAGTGTGGATGTACTCGATGGGATCGTCCTTGGCCTGGGTGGTGAGATATTTGGCGCGGCTGGCCCACTGCTCATTGTCCGTCACGATCATGCCACCACCACCCGTGGTGACGAGCTTGTTGCCGTTGAAGCTGAAGCAGGCCACGTCGCCCAGGCTTCCCACATTCCGTCCCTGGTATTTCGCCACCAGGCTCTCCGTCGCGTCTTCGATGACCGCAAGGCCGTATTCTCTTGCCACCTTGAGGATTGGCTCCATGTTGCAGGGGTGACCGAGGATGTGCACCGGCAAGATGGCAGCGACACGGCGGCCGGTCGTCTCGTTATTGTAGGCCGTCAGCGATAATGGGACACATCGGGGGGTAAGAAAACCCGAGAGTTTGGAGGGTGGCGAGAGCTCCTGAAGTGAGGGTAGAGTTACCCACAGAAAGGAGCAGATGTGTCCCAGTCAGACGTAGACAAAGCAGAGGCCGCCGAGGAACGGAGCGCGGAGACGAGGTCCTTCGTTCGCACGGTGAAGGCGGCTACCCGACGTAAGTACACCCCCGAAGAGAAGATCCGAATTGTTCTGGAGGGCTTCCGCCGCGAGGTCACAGTCAACGACCTGTGCCGGCGGGAGGGGATCAAGCCCCACTCCTACTACTCGTGGACCAAAGAGTTCATGGAGGCGGGCAAGGAGAGGTTGACCCGCGACACGATGCGGGACGCCACTCAGCATGAGGTAGGGCAGCTCAAGAGAGAGAACGGGGAGCTCAAGGAGCTAGTGGCCGATCTGTCGCTGGAGGCGTACCGTCTCAAAAAAACGGCCATCCCCATGCCCCAGGAAGCTACCGGTACCAGCGGATGAGCGCCGTGGAGAAGGCAGAAGTACTTACCGAAGTAGCCTCGTCTCCCCTCCCTAAACGAAAGGCCCTCAGCGAGTTGGGTATCCCTAAGAGCACCTACTACCGGTGGCTCAGACGCCAGGACCAACAAGGACTTGAGGACCATGCAGGAGGCGGCAAGCCCCCGTGGAACCGTCTCAGCATTCGGGAAGAACGCTCAGTTCTCGCAGCAGCCAGAGAGATGCCGGAGCTGAGCTGCCGTCAGCTGGCCGCGTGGATCACCGACAACCAGGGCTTCAGTGTCTCAGAGTCGAGTGTCTACCGTATCCTGAGCAGGGAGGGTCTGGTGAAGAGGCCTGAGATGAAGCTGGCCGCGGGTAAGGAGTACCACCGCAAGACCACAGGCCCTCACCAGATGTGGGCCACCGACGCCTCCTACTTCAGGGTAGTAGGTTGGGGCTACTACTACCTGGTGACCGTGATGGACGACTACTCCCGCTTCATCCTGGCTCACAGGCTCCAGGAAGACATGACGGCCGACTCCTTCATCGAGGTGGTCCAGGATGCTGTGGACAGGACCGGCATGGATCAAGTTCCAGTCACAGACCGCACTAGGCTGCTGAGTGACAACGGCCCGGGCTATGTCTCGAGGGCATTCAGGGACTACCTGGGTATGGTTGGCATCAAGCACATCCTGGCAACCCCTTTCCACCCTCAGACCAACGGGAAGCTGGAGCGCTACCACCAGAGCATCAAACGGGACGTAAACCAGGTGCCCTATGAGTTGCCCTCTGACCTCGATGCGGCTATCGCGGCGTTCGTCAGCTACTACAACTACCGGCGCTATCACAAGGCCCTGGCCAACGTGACACCATCTGACGTGCTCAAGGGAAGACGGCAAGAGATCCTACAACGCAGAGAGCAACTGTCTTGAAAGTCAAGAGGAATGACCGGCGACTGCCGGAGTCAGGTCGCGCCAGGGTGAGCGATGCTTGAGCATGGAGTTGAGGATAACGAGCAGCTTGCGCATGCAGGCTGTGAGGGCCAGCTTCTTGGGCTTACCAGCGGCCAGCAGCCGCTGGTAGAAGTCCCTGATAACAGGGTTGAAGCGACTGGCAACCAGCGCTCCCATGTACAGGGCGGCGCGGATGCGGGCGCGTCCACCCCAGACGGTGCGTTTGCCCCGCAGGGTGCCGCTGTCCCGGTTGAAGGGAGCCACCCCTACCAGGGCGGCGATCTGCCGGCGGTCCAGCGTGCCCAGCTCCGGCAGATAGGCCAGGAGAGAGATGGAGACTTGTTCTCCCACGCCGGGAACGGTGCGCAGGAGGTCATCCTTCTCTCGCCATACGGGACTCTGGCGGAGAGTCTGCCGCAGTCCCTCATCCAGGTCGTCCAGCTCTCGCTCCAGCCATGCAATGTGGGCCTCGATGCGGGGACGGACGGCGATGGCGGCGGCGCTCAAGCGGTTCTTCTCCGAGACCAGCATGGTCATCACCTGGTGCCTGCGGGCAGCCAGGGAGTTAAGGGCCTGGGTCTCGGCGTCTCGCAGAGGGCGCACGGGTGGACGAACCGCTTCGGCGAAGTGAGCCAGAACCGCCGCGTCCAGAGCGTCGGTCTTGGCCAGCTTCCCGGTGGCCCTGGCGAAGTCCCGCACCTGGCGGGGGTTGACGACGACCACAGGCACCGCGTCGGCTGCCAAGGCAGCCACCAGCGGCACTTCCAAGCCGCCCGAAGCCTCAGCAACACCATGACCGGTTCAAGGGCCTTCAGCTGGGAGACCAGCTGCCGGACTCCTGTCTCGTCATGGGAAACCTCCCATCTGTCGTCCGTAGGACGGACTGCGACGTCCACCTGGGCCTTGGCTACATCAATGCCTACGTAGATCGATTCTTGCTCCACGAGCACCTCCTGCGAATTATTGGCCCGTCCTTGCAAGATGCGGGCTTGGTTGGCCCAGGCAACTGTTCGGGCTCTATTCGGAAGGGGTGCGGCGACCCTCGCTTTCTGGCGGTCTTCCATAACCAAGGAGAAACCGGTCTGCCGCACCCCGATCCACCTAAGTGAAGTGATTGTTACACACCCAAACCAAGATACAAGGAGGTGAAGGCCAAAACCATCCAAAACCGCAGACGCTATAACAGGGCCCTCAGAGAGCTCACCAGACCCCCATCCAGCACCTGATCTCTCGGGTCCCAATGTGTCCCACTTTTGCTGGTTGCTAACAGGTTATTCGTCATTGGCTGTAAGTCGAAGATAGGCTGGGACTGAGCGCGCTGAACGATATCTACCAGGTTTTCAGGGCTGCTTTCCAACTCTTCCAGAAGCTTTTTGTATGCATCGATCACGGCGAAATGCTCGTCGATGTGTAGCTGGACTATGCGGTTCAGCGCGGTAAGCTCCCGTAACCGTAGCTCCAACTGCCTATTTCGCTCTTCCAACTCGTGGCGCAAACGACGCTGCTCGAGGTAATGCTTCTGGAATTCTCGGGCGTACAACTCCAGTTGTTCACGGCTAACCCGTCCGAAGTCGAGAGGTGCGTTACGTTCATTTATTACCATTTTCGCGTTTCCCCCTCGAAATGAGTCGGCGGTGCCGTGCCTAGCCTGCAAGACGTCAGCCTGACAGGAGCTCCTCCAGCTTATCCAGCAAAGCCGTCGGGCTAAATGGCTTGGTGGAAAAATCGTCAGCACCGATCTCTTCGGCTCTTTTTCGGTCCCGCTCCTGGGCCATAGCGGTGAGCACTACGACCTTGGCATGTGCCGTCGTCGAATCGGCTTTTATGGCCTGGCACACCTGGAATCCATCCAAATTAGGCATCGAGACGTCCAGGAACACTACGTCTGGTCTTTCACGCCGGACCAGTGCCAGCGCTTCAAGACCTTCCCTCGCCGTCAGAAGCTCATACCGGCCTTCGTTTTCTAGGGTGAGCTGTAACAGCGTCACCATATCTTCATCGTCGTCGACTATCAGCACCTTCAGTGGCAATTCTCTACCCTCCAAGGGCTCGTGACACCTGGTTATTTGCTGCTACCACCGTTCACCGCCGGGAACGATACGAAGAAAGTCGATCCGATCCCCGGTTCACTGTCCAGCCAGACCTGCCCATGCATCAATTTCATCAGCTCTCCCACGATATACAGTCCCAACCCGCTGCCCCTGATACCCATGGTTTCCGGCTTACGCTCTCGGTAGAAGGTCTCGAAAACGTGGGGTTGTTCCTGGGGCGCAATTCCGATTCCCTGGTCGGCGACCGCCACCACCACCCGGTTCTTATCGGACTCTTCAACCACGGTAAAGGTAACTTGACCTCCCACGGGACTGTACTTCACGGCGTTGTCCACCAGGTTGATCAGCACTTGAGACAACTTGTCACTATCCGCTAACACCCAAGGGATATTGGGATCGACTTTCAACATGAAATCGTGTTTGTCTGTGATCGGTTTGACGGTGGCGACTACCTCCTGGATGATTCCGCCGATGTCCAGAGGTTCCAGATTCAGCTCCAGCTCGCCCGACTGAATGCGAGACACGTTCAGCAGCTCATCCACGATGGTCGTCAAACTGTGGGAGCTTCGCTGGATGCGCTCGAGGCAGTCGCGTCTCTTGGCCTCCGGCAAGCTCCTTTCGAGAAGGAGTTCGGAGAAACCCTTCAGGACAGCCAAAGGAGTGCGGATCTCGTGGGAGGCCACGGATACGAAGGAGTCCCGGCGGCGCTCCAGCTCCCTCTCTTCGGTGATGTCCCGTAGCAGAAGCCCTACCATCTTCTCATAGCGTCGTAGGGGGATTGCAAATGCAGTCGCCACCAACTCTCGACGATGGGGCCTGGTCACACTCAACTCCACGCTGGAGGGAAGGCTAGTGGTGCCTTGAACGATGGAGATCAGTGTCTCTGCCGTGTCTGGACCGCCGATATCCGGGGCCATCAGCCGGAATACCTCTTCCGTCGATCTGCCCTCGATCTCCCCGGAGAAGAAGCCTAGAAAATCCGTGGCTGCTCTGTTGACGTACCGAAACGTCCCGTCTTGCGCGATCACCAGCAGGCCTTCCGTCATGCTCCATTGGATGGCCCTGAGTTCTGCGGTGCGCTCGGCCACCTGATGCTCCAACTCGATGGCATGGCGTTGCACCTGATCGTGCAGACGGGTTTGCTCGATGGCAACGGCCAGCTGATCCGCGACCTGCGCCGCTATTTCGATGTGCTCATTTGTGAACGCGCCCACCTCTTCGGCTCCCATGTTCAGGGAGCCGATTAGCCCGGTGTGGCCACGCAGTGGAACGATGGCGAGAGCTCTAATCCCCTCTGCCCGAAGGGTCTTTACCAGTATGGTTTGAGAGTCAGGCGAGTCTTCGGGCAGCCTTTGAATATTCGGAACCACGCGAGGGAAGCCGTCCCGCAGCTCATCGATCTGCCCGAGGGTTTCCGTCAACGGGAAAAGTCTTCTCTGTTCCAAGGGGTAGTCTTCTCCAAAATGAACGGCGACAGCCGTCGCCAGATCGTTCTCCTCATCGAAGGTAGTGACGCTTGCTCGTTTGAAAGGCACCAGTTGACGTAACTGTTCGATGGCGCCCTGGGCGATGTCGTCCCCGAAATCCGCATCCAGGATGCGCTTCTCGATCTGGCTCTGGATCTCTAGCCGGTCCACGTAGCGTTGGAGACGTTCCCTGGACCGGTTTCGTTCACTGATGTCGCGGGAAACCGTGGCATAGCCAAGAAGCTCTCCGTCCGGTGATTGCTGTCTGATGAGGACCATGTCGACGGGAATCTCAATCCCGGACTGGTCTCGGAAAGCCGCTTCTCCACTCCAGACGCCGCGATCTCTTGCCGTCGGGATAGCCACGTTTGCAATAAGCTCACCGGCCCAGTTGGGGTGGACTCTGTAATGTTCAAGGCGACCGAGGTCGTAATCCTCTTCGATGCCTAACATCTCCCGTGCCGCGCCGTTCAGGTAAATCATCACCCCTTTGGCATCCGCTATTCCGACGTAATCCGTAGTTGCCTCCAAAATCGCGATCAATCTGCTTCTGGTGTGCTCCGTATTCCTTAGCTCGCTTACGTCTCTGGAGATGCCCATGACCCCAATTAGTTCCCCATGCGGGTCTTTTAGGGCGGAGGACGCGACAAAGGAAACGAAGGTTTCGCCGTTCTTTCTGGCATTGGTTACTTCCATACTGTACTGTCCCGACTTGCATGCCGACTCGTGAAGTTTTCGTCCCTCCTTTGGATCGGCGTACAGGATATCGATGGACTTGCCCAGAATTTCCTGCCTCGAGTACCCGAAGGTGCTTTGTGCGGCCTGGTTGAACTCAACGATCCGGCGGTCCCAGTCCACCGATATGATCATATCTAGCGAGCTATCGATCAGGTTGCGGGCATACTCTTGTGCCTCTCTCAAATCGTCTTCCGTTTTTCTACGCCCGGTGACGTCTCGGGTTGTCGCCAGTCCGGCAGGCTGTCCCTTGTAAGTGATCTCCGCCATCGCCGACTGAACCGTCCGCACTTGACCGTCGGTCCTCATGATCCGGAACTCGTAGACGTCAGCGACGGGCTCACCCCTCACGCGAGCGAGCATTGCCTGGTTCACCATTTCTCGATGTTCTGGAACGAGGAAATGGTCCACGGGATATGCCAATGCCTGCGACAAATCCTCTATGCCGAAGAGCTTAAGAAAGGCCGGGTTGACGTACACGCGCTCGATCCCGGCGTAGATCGCTATGGCGTCACTGGAGTTTTCGACTACGGTCCGGTAAAGGTCATCACTCTCTTGAAGAGCCTGCTCTGCCTGATGTTTCTGATCTCCCAGCGTCTTGCGCTCCAGGGCCCGTGCTATGGCCTGTCCCAAACGCGCGGGTCGGTCCCTGACCAGATAGTCCGCCGCTCCACGTTCCATACACTCAACGGCGGTCGACTCGTCGTCGGATGTCCCCGTTATTACGATGACCGGTATGTCGATACCGCGCTCTTGGACGATGGTCAGGGCTCGCATCGGATCGATTTCCGGGGGAGCATCGGCTACGAACACGATTTCGGGGTTGTCGTCAAGTCCGGCGGTGTACGCCGTCTCGTCGTTCACCATCTGCCAGCACGGGTCGAACCCCGTGCGAGTCAGCTGCCCTACTATCATCTCGGCGTCGAATGATCTACTGGAATAGATCAAGACCCGGAGGGTTACGGCCGTTTCCGCAGGTGAGTCGATTTTCAACGCTTCCATCGTTCTATCGGTAGACCGTCGGGATACTTGAGCCATCGTCTTCGAAAACCCATTTAATACAGCATCGCTTGATCGGGCCTCAGAAGGCAAGGGGGCCAACACCTATGTAAGCGGTTCCGTAGGGGTACTTCCGGTTGACCATTGAGGCATCTCCTCCCGTCTAGCTGCACGTAGTCTCGTGAAGTCGTTATACTCTCCAAAGCGTGGACCTTCTAGCTGACCCACTAAGCCAGTTTTATTCTACGGCTACGAAGTGAGACCGTAGCGTGCTTGACGTGTGAAAAAGGGTAGAATTTTCGTGGACCACTCCGGATTCCCCCGGTTCCGGCAGATGATGGCAATAAAACGGTGCATAGCGTACCGGAACCGTCGACGTCGCAACGTGATGCCATTGACATTACGATCAGAGGCCTTGGGTGGATCGGTGCGGTGGATGCCGTTTGACCGAGACTGGCCCAGACGCCTATACTCCGCGTTGGGGGGAGATCCGCTCTTTGGAATTTAATCCGTCGACGCGGTAGCTCCTATCGATATCTGTCCGCCGAGTGAGGGCTTATGAAGCGCTACAGGTTTATCGATTCCGACGGCCACGTCCTGGAGCCCGGAGATCTGTGGGACAAGTACCTGGAGCCCGAATACAGGGGCGCGATCCAGGGGGTCGCGGACTACGGGGGTGACCCCTTGGCCTTCGGCGAGAAGATAGAGATCGGGGGGTACACCGTGCCCAACGACGGCTTGGACCCCAGGGCCCCCTTCTCCGAGGGCATTCACCGCGTTGCCACTCCGGGCCTCGGAGAGGCCTACGACCGGTACGCCCGAGAGGGATTTCCTCCGCGGGTCTATCGAGACGCCATGGATCGCAGCGGAATCGACTACATGGTGATCTATCCTACGGTGGGCCTACATGCCACCAGCGCCCCGTCTTACGACGCGGCCACCGCCGCGGCGATTCGCAGGGCCTACAACAACTGGCTCTACGATTTCTGCTCGGAGGCCGGGACCCGAGTGCTAGGAGCGGGCTCATTGGACTTGCGCGATCCCGACGAGGCCATTCGAGAGGCTCGGCGATGCGTCAGGGACCTGGGCTTCGTGGCCGTGCACATCAACCCGACGCCGGTGAGTGAGTACCCGCTCTACGACGGGCGCTATGACCGGCTTTGGGCTGAGATATCCGACCTGGACGTGGCGGTGGGTATTCACGTGGGATCGGGAAATCCCTCGGACATGATGCTCTATCACTACCTGCCCGGCCTCCGAACGGCCCAGAACATAGCGGCCTTCACCATGGGCAATCAGATCGCAAGCACAGCCTTCATCATGGGCGGCGTTCTGGAGCGTCACCCCAGGCTGCGTCTGGTCCACATGGAGTCCGGTGCGGGCTGGGTACCCGCCTGGCTGGACCGTCTGGAGGGAGGCGTAAACGGCGGTTTCCGCGGCATCGAGATCGAGGGACTGAAGCTATCGCCCATCGAGTATTTCCAACGGCAATGCTACATCTCGGCCGACGTGGACGACCGGGCCATAAAGTACGTCATCGAGACGATCGGTGACGAGAACATCGTCACCGCAACGGATTTTGGACATCCCGAGGGCCGCAGGTACGCCGGGGCTGTGCAGGAGCTTCTGGACCTTCCAGGGGTCTCCGATGAGAGCAAACGCAAGATCCTCTGGGACAACGCCCTCAAGCTCTATCCCATCGTCCCGTCAGCAGACGATTAGACGGGACCGAACGCCGTCAGAGGACCAGCCGTGCGATCTCCCGGATCTCTTCCGGTGTCCCATCTCCCTCTGAATTCGTTACCTGGATAACCACGTCGCTCGCTCCTGCCTCATCCAGCTGCTCGATGGTGTCCGGGTTTCTGAACTCGCCGGGCTGGCCCAGGGCCACAACCTGGATGGACTCGGGGTCTCGGCCCGTCTCCTCTGCCAGCCTACTCAGGACTTGACGGCCTCGGGCGATCTCTTCGATGGGCATGCGGGTAGGAATCCAGCCGTCTCCCCACTCCACCACCCGATTGAACACGTTCCTGGCGTTGCCGCCCAATAGAACCGGAGGGTGGGGGATTTGTGCCGGCTTGGGGAAGGAGCGGACAGGAGGAAAGTCGTAGTAGCGGCCGTGGAACTCTGCTTCTTCCCTGGTCCACAGCTCCTTCATCGCCAGTATCGCCTCGCGGGTCTGGCCCCAGCGGTGGGTGAAATCGCCGCCCATGATCTCCGTCTCTTCCCTTAGCCATCCCGCCCCGATGCCGAATAGGAAGCGCCCCCCGGACATGTGGTCCAGGGTGGCCACCTCCTTTGCGAGAAGCAGCGGATTCCTCTCGGGGACCAGACACACTCCGGTTCCCAAACGGATCGTCTTCGTCACGGCGGAGGCCCGAGCCAGGGCGACGAAAGGGTCAACGATTCGGTTGTATTGTTCCGGAAGACTCCCGGGAGGTGAGTCCCGGAATGGCGTGGTTGTCCTGACGGGAATTATGCAGTGCTCCGGGACCCAGAAGGACTCGAAGCCCAGTTGCTCAGCCTCCTGCGCCAGCACGGCTATATCCACGGTGCGCTCGGTCTGGAACACGAAAATACCGATCCTCATATAGAAGCCTAGGATCCGGTAACGTAGGGCAGGCCAATCTCCTTCCAGCCGGAAAACCCGGGGTCCATGTAGCTGACGTTTTCGTAGCCCATGTCTCTAAGTGTCTTCGCTGCCAGCGAAGCTCGTCCAGTGCCCCCTCAATGGCATACGATTCGTGCCTTCTTATCGGGGATCATTTCCTCGACTCGCCCCTCGAGACGGCCGCGGGACAGGTGGGTCGCCCGGGAGATGTGCCCTTCGTCCCATTCCTCCTTCTCTCGTACGTCTAGAACAACGAGGCTCTGGCCGTCGTCTAGCTCCTGGTGAACTTGCTGGGCCGTAACGCTGGACATCGACTGCTGGGCGTCGGTAACCATCTCTTTGCCGGTGGGCATGGCTTGGCACCTCCTGGAAAGTTGGGTCAGGGTTGATCCGACGTCGTCGGACCTGCGCAGCACCGCATATTCTAACATGAGTACTGCCCGGTCCATGCTAACACACCAATCTAGTTGGGGTACCCGCAATGGGAGTTGCATAAAAAGACCACCCTTCAAGGGTGGCTTTTCAGCTTTGTCCACAGCAGCTATTTGTCCTATTGGTCGGGGCGGCCAGATTTGAACTGGCGACCCCCTGCACCCCATGCAGGTGCGCTCCCGGGCTGCGCCACGCCCCGACCCATCCTTACCATACCACACGCCCGTTTCTGCTTCAAGCGGAGCCGGCGCCTGAGTCCCTCTGCCGTCCGACCGATTGTACCGAGAAAGCGGGACGCGCCTTGTACCGGGACGCGCCTTGTACCGGGACGCGCCTTGTAAAGGAAGTCCGCCTGGGGTAGAGTATTGCCTGGGCTTTTCCTGTACCCAAGCGGGGACGCCGGAACAGCGCTAGGAGGAAAGATGCGGTTCGGCCACTTCTTCTATCCCATGAACTTCGACGCCTCTCAGGACTCGCAGACGTTGGACGAATGTCTCTACGAGGCTGAACTGGTGGAGGAGCTGGGCCTCGATGCGATCTGGTTCGCCGAGCACCACTTCACCGGAGAGGTCGTTTACGGCGACCCCCTAGTCTTCTGCAGCGCTGTAGCGATGAAGACCAAGCGGGTGCTACTTGGGTTGGGGATCGTGGAGATGGCACTGCACCACCCGGTCCGGTTGGCAATACAAACCGCCCTGCTGGATAACCTGAGCCATGGCCGCCTGGTAGTAGGTACGGGCCGCGGGTCCAACTTCAGCTCCTTCGAGTACGCCGGCTTCGGCACGGAGGTATCGGCAGGCTGGGAACGCATACAGGAAGCCGAGGACCTCCTGGTCAAGGCGTGGACCATGGACGGTCTGCGCTACGAGGGGCAATACTGGAAGGTGACGGTGCCATCAGTGCGGCCCAGGCCCTACCAGAAGCCTCACCCGCCTCTGGCCCGGGCCGCGCTCTCCGACGAGGCGATCATCTCCATGGGTCGTATAGGCCGGCCACTGCTCCTCAGGGGCCGTTCCACCGAGCACCTGGGACAGTCCATCGAGCTATACCGGAGGACGATGCTGGAATCTGGTTTCGACGAGACGGCGGTCAAAGGGGCGTTGGACGAAGCCTGGGTATGGCGGGAGTGCTACGTGGCCGAAACCGATCAGCAGGCTCTGGAGGAGTTCATTCCAGTCTATGAAGTGGCTTACGGGACGATGGTAGACTTGCGGGAGCGCTGGAATCCTACGGACCACCCCATGCCCAAGCAAGTACCTCCTGTGCCCATCTCGGGTTATGGGGAGCACCCCGACCCGGCTAGCTCCGAGGCCCTGGTAGGCTCACCCAGACGAGTAGCCGAGCAGGTAGCCCAGCTACGGGACGTAGGCGTAAGGAACCTGATGCTGACTCATCGCGGCCTGGTCACCCGGAAGCAGGCCGATTCATCCCTGAGACTGCTGAGCGAGAAGGTGGCGCCCCTTTTCAGGTGATGGCCGGTGCTATCCGCCGGAGCTTCGGCTCGCAGCAGGGGATGGCGGCCTGACTATCTGGGCTTTGGCCACCAGCAGCGGTATGGTGATAACCAACACCACCAGGGCAACGAAATGGGCTTCGGTGAGCCCGACCGTCCACACCTTGTCTTCCCTTAGGAACTGGATGAAGAATTTCCCGATGGAGTACAGGGAAAGGTAGAGGACGAACAGCATCCCGTGGGGCCTGAGCCGGTTGCGGAACTTCCATACTATCCCCAGGATGATCAGGTCCCACAGCATTTCGTAGACTACGGCGGGATGAGTGGCCACCCGAGAGCTGGCGTTGTTGGCGAAGTAAATGGCTTCCGTCTTCGGGTGGGTGTAGATGAACCCCCAGGGCAGGCTGGTAACTTTGGCGATGTGCTCCCCATTGATGATGTCGCCCACTCGGCCCAGGGCCATCGCTAGGAGCAGCGCGGGAGTGGTGATGTCGGCAAGTCTGCCCACCGTAGGCAGTGGAGCCCTGTCCAGCTTGAACATCGGTAGTACGCGGTTCCATCCTGCGATGAACTTGGCATGGTTTCGGATGATGATATATCCCGCCCCGCCAAGGAAGCCGCCCAGGATGGCTCCCCAGATGGTGATTCCTCCCTCCCATATCTGGACGATCTGGCCGGGATTGTCTTTGTAGACGTCGTTCCACAGGTCGATGACATGCAGGACCCTTGTACCGATGATGCCGCCGATTATGGCCCACACCGCCACGGAGTAAACGGCGTCGCTGACTAGGCCCTCTTTCTTACCCCACCGTCCTACGAGGAACACGGCGAGCGCCACGGCGATGAAGGTGAGGAACCCGTGCCATGTAAGGGTGAAGTTCCCGATGCCGAACACATCGGGGTCCGTTGGGATGGTTATGCTTGCCAGGGGTATGGTCATGGTTATCTGCTCTCTCCCGAACTAGCCTCTCTCATGAGCTTCCCGCCGTTGCTACCAGCGAAGGTACTTTATCATCCAGTATACGGAACGGCAACCGGGTCGTGCTAGACCTTTACCCGTCGGGGTCCGTGGATATACGCTCAGGGGCCTCGAAACTCACCCGGATGCCGGGAGAATAAGTGCACACGCAACACGCGCCGAGCCCCTCGCCCTTCAGGTGCTCAGCCATCGCGTCACCACGTTCCCTGGAAGGCACGAAGGTGTACAGTGCCGGTCCCGCTCCCGAGAGGTGAACGCCGGCAGCTCCGGCACGACGCATCTCGTCCATGGCATCCTGTAGCCCATCGAACGCCGACGAGGCGATTCCTTCGAACACGTTGTACAGTAAGTCCTCGCGGAGATGCCCGGCTTTCAGCTCGCTCACCAGGTGGCCGGTCCGGCCGCCGTCGGTGTAATGCTCGGGAGTAAGCAGAGAATATAGTCTGGCGGTCTTGGAGCAGCCAGTAGGAACCGCCGTCGCGTCCTCGGGAGGATAAGCCAGCACAAGCCAGCGCTGAAGAGCGTCCGCGAGGCCAGTTATACGCTCGCCGTGCCCCTCGGCCACGGCGGTGCCACCTCTCAGGAAAAAGGGTACGTCGGAGCCGAGAGACGCAGCTATGGGTTGGAGTTCGTCGTCGGCCATACCCAGGCCCCAGAGGTCGTTCAGCGCACGCAGTGTGGTGGCGGCATCGCTGCTGCCGCCACCCAGGCCTGCGCCGGTGGGTATGTGCTTTTGCAGCCGGATACGAGCGCCCCGGTTGCAGCCGGAGGCCTCCTTCAGAGCGTCCGCCGCCTTCCACACGAGGTTATCCGGGCCTTCGAGTCCCCGCTCGGAGCATTCCAGATCGATCCGGGTCGAAGGATCGATCTGGAGATCGTCGGCCAGATCGATGGTCTGAAGAATCGTCCTGACCTCGTGGTAGCCATCCGGACGGCGGCCCAGGACCTCCAGCGTCAGGTTGATCTTGGCGTAGGCTTTAGTTCGCATACGGTGGTTTTTCCATGTCCGCCCGGTGCAGCCGGGCCCACTCTTCGAGGCCGAGAGTCTCGGCGCGGCGCATGGGATCGATTCCGGCTTCACCCAGGAGGTCGCCTGCCTGGTCATGGGAGATCCCCAGGCCCAGGCTCAGGGAGTTCCGAAGCTGCTTCCGAGGGGCGAAGAATCCCGCCCTAACCAGCCGGAAAAACCGGTCGGCGTCCCGCATCTCTATCGCCGGATCCGCTCGAACATCTATCCGGACCACCGACGAATTTACTTTGGGAGGCGGGCGAAAGGCCCTTGGAGGCACCTGGCATACCTTACGCGGTACCCCGTATACCTGGATGCCCACGGCCAGCAGGCTCATTCTGCCGCCTTCCGCAAGCATCCTGGCCGCCACCTCGGCCTGGACCATGACTACCATGAAGGAGGGACCCTTCGGACCTTCCTCCAGGAAGCGTCTCAGAATGGGGTTCGCGGCGTAGTAGGGCAGGTTGGCCACGAGCTTGTATCGATCTACACCCTCAAGGACCGTTGCCAGGTCGACGTCCCGGGCGTCGGCGTTGACGACGGTCAGGTTCGTGGGGTTGCCCAGGCTCGGGGCAAGGGCTTCGGCCAGGTGGCTGTCGACCTCTATGGCGATCACCCGGTCGGCCATACGGACAAGCCTGCCGGTGAGGGCTCCGCGGCCAGGCCCGACCTCGACGACGGTGTCTGTTGGATCCAACTCGGCTGCGGAGACTATCCGATCGACGATCTCGGAGTCGACCAGGAAATGCTGCGCCAGGGCCTTTCTCGCGGCCGCGCCGCCAGAAGGAGCCGTGCTGCGCAGGGACTTGGGATGTGGAACTGTCAACGGCTCTGTCGTACTACAGCCGTCGGCCGTTTGGGTACGGCCCGACGTGGCTTGATGCATAATATTGAGGCTATGCACCCCTCCTCGACAACTACCCTCTTGCGTACCCCGGAGGAAAGCTCGGGCCAGGCGTACCCCCGGCACCCGAAGGGTTCTGCTTACCGTTGCTTCCTTCCGGATCTGGCGGGGTTCACAGATCTTCGTCGCGAGGGACCCGGCCTTCTATACTACCTTCGAAACAGAGGCATTCAGGTTGCGCCTACGAGGGGAGTTCAACCCCGCTATAGCGGATTGCGAGTACAGGGCACCGCTAGCTCCCCATCTAGCACAGCCTCAGCTTTAATGGTAGGGCAGCCCGTGAGCCGTGTCAAATGCCCGAATTGACTCATGATAAACGTTGCCGGAGGGAGTATCGTATCAAGACCACACGAAGGGTTCGGTAACCTCAACCTTTGAGGCATGGACTACGCATCGGTAATCTCTTTAATGACGCAACACGGAGAGGAATGTTTCCACCGATTCCTCCAAGGTCCCTTTGTTACCAAAACTCCGGTCCATAGCGTATAATTTGGGCGTCAAAACAGTCCTTGAAATCTCTGGACTGCGTTAGGGAACAGAATCATGGCCGAGACGCTGACCCTGATATACGCGGGAAGCTGGCCTGAGGGTCGAAGGTAGAGTGCCCCAAGATTTCGTCAAAGTAGCCCGCACCGGCGAGGTTGAGCCGGGGACCATGAAGCTGGTGCAGGTCGGGGACGAGCGTATCCTCCTGGTGAACCTGGGCGGCCGCTACTACGCCGTCGACGACGAGTGCCCCCATGCCTTCGGGGTCCTGTCCATGGGACAGATCTACGGCGAAGAGGTGATGTGCCCGGTACACGGGGCCGCTTTCAACGTCAAGACCGGCGCGGTCCTGTCTCCTCCCGCCGATCAGGACCTCACCGTCTATCCCGTCCGGGTGGAAGGGGACGACATCCTGGTCGGCCCTCCACAAGAATCCGAGGAATAACCAGAACCGTCGATTTCATCCGAGGAGGCATCACAGAATGAAGAATGGATTCAAGGTGATGGACAGCGACATCCATCTGCTGGAGCCCCACGACATTTACGAGCGCTTTCTGGAGGACCGCTTCAAAGAGGACGCCCCCAAATATATTCTTGACCAGGACATGTACTACGGCTCGTGGTACATCAAGCTTCCCGGGCAGACGGAGAGAATCGACCAGGCTTATCTGCGACGGGAGAACGTGATGAACCCTCGCCTTGAGCGAATAATGCCTTTCCTCAAGGACGCCGTGGAAGACAACTACGGTCCCGCCAGCACGGTGAAGGCGATGGACCTGGAAGGTGTGGACGTGTCGGTCGTCTTTCCGACCTACGCCCGTGGGCAGGTGTCCATGGATGGGCTGGAGCCGGAGTACGCGGCGGGCCTATGCCGGGCCTACAACGACTTCCTGGCCGATTTCTGCAAGACCGACCCGGCGCGTCTAAAGGGAGCGGCGCTGGTCTCGATCCACAACATCGAGATGGCGGTCGGCGAGGCGAGGCGGGCCGTCAAGGAGCTGGGAATGGTGGCTCTGACCATCACGCCTAACCCGGTAAACGGGCGCTACTTCCAGGACCCGGACTGCGACCCACTGTGGCAGGAAGCCCAGGACCTCAACGTGCCCGTGTGCTTCCACGACACCAACGCAGGCTGGAACCAGGGCCACCTGGCCAACTTCATGCGCTACCATTCCAGCGGAACCACCCTCACACAGACCTTCGGCTTCCCACTTAGCCTGATGGAGACCATGGGGAGCTTTATCATCGGCGGGGTGCTGGAGCGCTTCCCGCGGCTCCGACTGGCGTTCCTGGAGGGTAACTGCAGCTGGCTGCCCTGGCTGCTGTGGCGCCTCGATGAGCAGTGGGAATTGTACCAGGATGGCGAGAAGGTGAAGCTGTCGATGAAGCCCAACGAGTACTTCCTTCGCCAGTGCTACGTTTCCGTCGAAGCGGGAGAGAGCCCTGCGAAGCTGGTGGTGGAGTCTCTGGGAGACGACCAATTGGTGATCTCCACCGACTCCCCCCATCCCGACTCCCCCTATCCATACGCCATGGACCAGTTCTTAGGGCTGCCGGAAATCAGCGACGACACCAAGAGGAAGGTGCTCTGGGACAATTGCGCCCGGCTCTACGATCTGTGAGGGCCTTCCGCAGCCGTAACGAACGGCGTCGATGAGCTCTTAGATGGAGGAGGCCGCCACCTCGAAGTTCCGCTGCCAGTACTCCCCGGTGTAGAGGTGCTCGGCCTCGGCGGCTGCCCTTTGGCGCTCGTCGCTCTGGTCGTACTTCCGCAGGTCTTCTATGGTGTCCCACATGGTGATGGAGACACCTTCATCGGGATTCTCAGTGCTCCTGAGCAGCTGCCGACCCTTGAAGCCGGTCAGCCCTTCGCTTACCCGGCTTATGTGCTCGTTGTAGAGCTTCTCGTACTCTTCCCACTTGCCAGGTCTGAGCCTTCCCCAGAATACTTTGACGAACATAGCGTCCTCCTGTGACCAGACTTGAGATCGGGATGCCTCCCGCTCCCGCACGCCCCCAGCCTGCGGGAAGGCTCCTCGGGGTGCCTATTTTAGTCCTGCCGGGGCGCCTTTTCAAGGGTCGCCATGCTCGGGTCTTGACTGCGGAGTAAGTACGGGCTAGTCTCTACGCAGTATTCGACTGGTAGGGGGAGCCATGAGCGAAAAGAGAGTAGGCTTGATAGCCGGGACGACCTACGCCTCGGCCCGTGGGGACGCGGCCGACGTGCTGGCGGTCATCGAGAGGGCTGAAGAGCTGGGGATCCCGGCGGTATGGCTGGTGACCAGTGGGGCCGGATTGGACGCGCTGACCCTCTTCGGCGCGGCGGCGGCACGAACCAAGCGCGTGATGCTGGGTACCTTCATCGTGACCTGCTTCCCCCGCCATCCGATAGTCATGGTGCAGCAGACCCAGGTCATCGCCCGCCTGGCCCCGGGGCGGTTTCGGCTGGGCATCGGGCCTGGGCACAAGGCGGCCGAGGAGAAGACTTTCGGCGTCGACTTTCGCGCACCTCTGGGACACCTCAGGGAGAGTGTCCGTATCGCCAGGACCCTCCTGCAAACCGGCACAGTGGACTACGACGGCCGATACTACTCCACCCACGAGACCATTATCAGGCCCATCGATGTCCCTGTGATGGTGTCGGCCCTGCAGCAAAAGTCCTTCGAGCTGGCCGGGGAGGAGTCCGACGGAGCGCTGAGTTGGGTCTGCCCAGAGGCTTACCTGCGTGACGTCGCGATGCCAGCCATGAAGGCAGGCGCCGACCGGGCGGGGAGACCGGTTCCGCCACTGATGTCGGGTGTGCCGTTATGCGTGCATGGCGACCTCGAGGAGGCCCGGAACGCCATCCGCAAGGAAGCGCCCGGCTATCCACGGATGCTGTTCTATCAGCAGATGTTCGCCGGCGCCGGCTATCCCGAGGCCTTCGAGGCCCAGTGGAGCGACGGCATGATCGACAGCGGCACCATCGTCGGCGACGAAGCCCGTGTCAAAGAGATCCTCGACCGCCGCTTCTCCGAGGGGGCCACCGAGATCCTGGCGTCCATCATCCCGGCCGGCAGCAACCGGGAGGCCTCCATCGACCGCGCCATGAGGCTGCTGGCGGACTATACTCCACCCCAGTAGGGGGCGTGGAGTATAATTGACGGGAGGGGAAGCGTGGTGACGGTCGTCGATGCCGCAGACGCTTCCCGTGTTCCCTGGAGAAACCCATGACTAAAGTGAAGATATGTGGCATCCAGGACCCGGCCTCGGCGGCCGCCGCCGCCGAAGCCGGGGTTGATTTTGTCGGGCTGGTGTTCGTTCCGGGAAGCCGCAGAAGGGTGGACGAGACGTCGGTTCTGCGGATCATATCCGATGCCCGGGCGGCAGCCGGCTCGGTCAGAGTGGTGGGGCTCTTCGCGGACCAGCCTGCCGGTGAGGTAAACGCCGTCGCCGGAAGGTGCACGCTGGACATGGTCCAGCTTTGCGGCGCCGAGTCCCTGGAGTACTGCAGTGGAATGGACACTCCCGTGATCAAGGTGTTGCATGTACCGGGCAATGCCACAGTGAAGGACTCCGTCGACGGTCTGTACGACAAGGCCGCTGCGCTGGCCGATCGGGGCCACTGGGTGACCCTCGACAGCAAGGTCGAAGGGCTACAGGGTGGCACAGGCCGCAGCTTCGACTGGGACATTGCCAGGGAGCTGTCCGCGAGGGGCCTGTCTTTTCTGCTGGCCGGCGGGCTCACACCTGAGAACGTAGCCTCGGCGCTGGACAGGGTGCGGCCCTGGGGGGTAGACGTGTCCAGCGGTGTGGAGACCGGCGGCGCAAAGGACGCCGAGAAGATTCGTGCCTTCATCCAGGCGGTCCGGACCGCGAAGGTGGCCGGCAGATAAACGTATTCGGGGGGCGAGCATGGTAGAGGCCTTGCCGGACCAGAAAGGCCGGTTCGGAGCCTTCGGGGGCAAGTACGTCCCCGAGACCCTGATGGCCGCCCTGGAGGACCTGGAGCAGGCCTACGGTGAGGCGCGGGAGGACGGGGATTTCCAGAGAGAGCTGGAGACGCTCAACCGCTTCTACGCCGGCAGGCCCACGCCCCTGTACCTCGCCGCGAACCTGACCCGCCGGTGCGGCGGCGCCAAGATCTACCTTAAACGCGAGGACCTGGCTCATACCGGGGCCCACAAGATCAACAACGCTCTGGGACAGGCGCTGCTGGCCAAGCACATGGGCAAGGAGCGGATCATCGCCGAGACCGGGGCCGGCCAGCACGGCGTGGCCACCGCCACCGTGTGCGCCATGATGGGCCTTCAGTGCGTGGTCTACATGGGGGCCGAGGACGTGAGACGGCAGTCCATCAACGTCTTTCGTATGCGCCTGCTGGGTGCAGAGCTCCGGCAAGTAGACTCAGGGAGCCGTACCCTGAAGGACGCTATCAACGAGGCCATCCGAGACTGGGTGACCAACGTAGAGACCACCCACTATCTCCTGGGCAGTGCGGTCGGCCCTCACCCTTACCCGATGATGGTGCGGGACTTCCAGTCGGTCATCGGGGTAGAGGCACGACAGCAGATCCTGGAAGCCGAAGGCCGCTTACCGGACCACGTCATGGCCTGTGTAGGCGGCGGAAGCAACGCCATCGGCATGTTCTATCCCTTCGTCCAGGATGGGGGCGTCCAGCTGGTGGGAGTGGAGGCTGGAGGCGAGGGCGGCGACAGGCACGCAGCGTCCCTCAGCGAAGGCAGGCCGGGGGTGCTTCACGGCTCCATGTCCTATCTGCTGCAGGATGACCACGGCCAGGTGCGGGAAACCCACAGCATTTCTGCCGGGCTGGATTATCCCGGAGTCGGACCCGAGCACAGCCACCTCAAGGACTCGGGACGGGCCAACTACACCTCCGTCACCGACGACCAAGCCCTGGAAGGATTCCACCTTCTGTCGCGCACCGAGGGGATCATCCCGGCCCTGGAGCCGGCCCACGCCATCTACTACGCTTCGAAGGTGGCTGCGGAGCTGCCGAAGGACAGCATTATCCTGGTTTGTCTAAGTGGGCGTGGCGACAAGGACATCCACATCGTGGCCGAGGCCGGCGGGGTAGAGATCTAAGCCGAGGCGCTATCCTAGGGAATATCCTCAACCCACTGAGGGTACGAGCCGAAGATCCTCAGGGTCGCCGCCTGCTCCCGCACCTTCTCGATAGCTTCCTTGACCGCACCATCCTCCCGGTGACCTTCGCAGTCGATCAGGAAGAAGTACTGTCCCAGGGACCGTTTGGCGGGCCGGGACTCCACCTTGGCCAGGTTTATGTTTCTACTGGCGAACTCCCCCCAGCACGTTGTGCAGCAGTCCCGGCTTGTCCTCCTGAAACAGGAAGCACAGGGAGGTCTTGTCCCTGCCTGTGGCCGGATGGTCGCTGGTTGCCAGCACGACGAATCGGGTGGCGTTGGAAGAGTTGTCCTGTATCCCCCGGGCCAGTATCTCCATGTCGTGGAGCTGGGCTGCCCGCCTGGGGGCGATCGCCGCCACCGCTGCCCCGCCCGCCTTCATCTCTTCAACAGCGGCCACTGTGCTCAGCGACGCAATAAGCTGGGCCTCGGCGAGGTCCCGCTCCAGGTAAGCACGGCACTGACCGAAAGCCTGGGGATGGGAATGTATCGTTCGGATGTCGGACATCTTCGTGGCCGGCTTGGCCATCAGGCAATGCTCGATGGGGAGCACGAGCTCGTGACGTATGTGCAGGCGCTCTTCCTGGATCAGGATGTCCAGCGTGTAGGTAACCGAGCCATCCAGGCTGTTCTCGATGGGCACCACGCCCTCTTCGATCTGGCCGGAAGCCACCGCGGTGGCAACCAAAGGGATGCTGGTCATGGGCTCCAGGTCTGCCTCTGGGTTGTAGCGGAGGGCAGCTTCCTCGGTAAAGGTGCCCTCCGGCCCTAGGAAAGCGATTCGGCCGGGCATTACTCGACCCTTGTGAGGGTCTGGTAGAGGAGCTGCTCCTCGTCGGACGAGGTCACGGCAACCACGTCATCTCCCGACTCGATGATCACCTCATCCATGGGAAGCAGAGGCCCATGGGGTTTGACCACCAGGGAAAGGAAGCTGTGGGGTGGCAGCGGTATGTCGCTCAGGGCCCTCCCTACCACCGCTGCATCGGAAGGGATGTTTATGCTGACCATCTCCGTCCCAGGACTCCCCAGGTTCATCAGATGGACCATCGCCCGCCCGGGGATCTCCTCCTCGATGGAAGAAAGCACCAGATGAGTGCGATTGATAATCACGTCGACACCCAGGAGTCTGAACAATGCCTCGTTTGGTGGGTCCTTTACCAGGGCCATGGTCTTCCTGGTACCCATGAGATCCTTCGCCAGCTGGCATGCCGCCAGATTTTCCTCATCGCGGCCGGCCACGGCGATAAGGACGTCGGCTCGCGCGGCGCCGGCCTCCTTCAGCACCTCCACCCTGGTGGAATCGCCGTGTAGCACGACGCTGCCCAACTCGTCCTGGAGGGGTCCACAACGGCCGGGATCGATCTCGATCACCAGCATCTCATGGCCCATGGCCAGCAACGCCCGGGCAAGCTGGTATCCCACCTTTCCACCGCCGACGACGATTATATACACCTGGTCGCTCCTGGACTGCTCAGTGCCTGACCGGAATGGCCTGCTTGATGGTGGACTCCATCAGCAAAGTGGGACTAACTACCTTTATGCCTAATCCCTGGTAGAACTTGCCCTTTTCCGGGTCGCTTACCCGGCAAATGACCTCGACTACGTGGAATATGTGGCTTGCGACCTGGGCGGCCAGGGCGTTCCTGTTGTCGTCCTCCGACAGCGCGAGGAAGGCATCCACGTGGTTTATCGCCACGCCACGCAGATCTTCCATCAAGGAGTCCGTGGTAAGGACTGCTTCGACGTGGGGACTCCTGGGCAAAGCATCGAGGCGGTCCGGGCTGGTGTCCATCACGGTCACAGTATGGCCGTTATTGGCAAAGGTCTCGGTAAGATGCGCCACCAGGCCGTCGCATCCCAGGATAAGCAAACGCATGGAGCTAGCTCACCGCCAGGGACATGATCCTGGCACCCTCTCGCCAGAGGATCACCGGGCAGGGAGCGTTCTTCATGACATGGGAGGCGGTATCACCCAGCGTAAACTGGCCAAGATGCCGTTTGTAGGGAAGGCCAAGGACAATCAGCTCCGCTCTCCGCTCTTCCACTTCTTGTACGATGGCCGGCCCAGCGCGCCGGGCCTGGAGGTACCGGGCCTCCACATGGCACTTTTCCTCATGGCTGACCGTCTCAATGCCGCTCAGGATAGCTTCGCCCTCGTCGGGATCCACTTCGGCGTCTATAGGCAACTCGTGCGTGATCTCTATGACATAGAGGGCGTACAGCTTGGCCTTGCTGTGTCTTGCCAACTCACAGGCCACCCGAAACGCGTCTTCGCCAGCCTTATGGCCGTTGATAGGCACCAGTATCTTCTTTACGTCGAGGGACATCCCGGGTCCTTAACCTCTGTGAAAGGTCTTCCGTTGGGCAACGTTTGGCTATCTAGCCGGCGTACGTTTCAGTCGTCACGCTACCGACTCCCCTGTAGTCAGTTCCATACGCGATGGAAGCTCCTTGGCGTGCATGTGTACTTTGCCCAGCTGCTCGCTGTTGCCGGCTACGATAAGGATGTCTCCGGGCTTTATCTCTTCATCCTTGGCCGGTATCAGCAGGTACTCCCGGCCCCTTCTGATCGCCAGCACCGCGATTCCATACTTGTCCCTGGGTCCCGTCAGCCCCGCGTCTTCCAGAGTCTGCTTGACCTTCTGATCAGGGGGCCTCAGCTTGGTTATACCGTAGTTGGGGGCCACTTCCATGTAATCCAGGATCCCCGGCTCGAAACCCACGTGGGCTAGCCTGTGGCCCATCTCTTGCTCGGGGTATACGACCTTGTTGGCTCCTACGCGCTCCAGGGTGTTGCCATGCAGGTCGGTCATCGCCCTGGCTACGATATAGGGAATGCCCAGGTCCTTCATTATCACCGTCACCAGTATACTGGCCTGGATGTCGGATCCTACGGCCACCACCGCCACGTCGAAGTTGGATACCCCCAGCTCCTTTAGCATGGCCTCGTTAGTGGCGTCGGCACGTACGGCATAGGTCACGTGCCCCAGCATATCCTGAACGTTCTGCTCGTCCAGGTCTATGGCCAGCACGTCGTGGCCCATCTGGTACAGCTCGCCGGCAACGCTGGAGCCGAACCTCCCCAACCCGATGACCACCACCTGTTTTTTCATACCCTCCTCCGGTCAGGCACGGGTTCCCTTGCGGTCAGCCTATTTTAACTCTTTCCTGGATAAAACGATATACCGTGGCCTCTTCCCTGGGCGCCAGGGCCAGTGCCAGGGTGAGGGGCCCGAGCCTCCCGGCAAACATGGTGATCATGAACAGTATTTTGCCCGTCATGCTCAGCTGGGGAGGGACACCGGTGGACAGTCCGGTCGTGCCGAAGGCGGACACGGTGTCGAAGAACAGGTTGAGGAAGTCTATATCCTCGGTAAAGGTCAGGGCCAGGGATACGACGAAAATCAGGGTCATGCCCAGGGCCGCGACCGTCAGAGCCCGATGCACCTGGAAGTGGGGGATCTCCCTGCCGAAGGCCTCGGCCTGGAGCCTGCCCCTGACCGATGAGATCACCGCGGCGATGATCACCGCCAGGGTGGCCACCTTGATCCCCCCGGCTACCGACCCCGCCGCGCCTCCTACGAACATGAGGAAGGGATAGAAGAGCCGGGTCAACTCTGAGCTGGCGCTGAAATCTATCGTGGTGAGCCCCGCGGTCCTGCCGCTTATGGATTGGAAGACTGAGTGGAACCCCTTCTGTGCCAGGGAAGCGCCACCCAGGGTCGCTTCGTTGTCGAACTCGGCGATAAAGAGGATGACCGCACCCAGCACCCACAGAAAGATGCTGGCGGTCACGACCATCTTGGTGTCCAGGGTAAACCTGGAAGGCCGACGGTGGCGTATAACGTCCACCAGGGTGGTCCAACCGATGCCGCCGATTATGATTAACACGGCCACGAAGGCCAGCATTGCAGTTTGGGACCCCAGGCTTTCCAGGCTTCCTCCGTCCGGAAGTATGGAGAAGCCGGCGTTATTGAAGGATGAGACGGAGAGGAAGGCCGATTGCCATACCGCCTCTCCCGCGCCGAACTCGCCGTGGAGCCGCCACCAGATCAGCAGCATTCCAATGGCATAGATGCCTATGACTATCAGAACGATGTTGCGCAACACCGCCACCAGACCGCCCATCCGGTCTACCCCCATGGTATCCCGCATCAGCATTCGTTCCGAGAGGGTGATGCGCTGCCCCAGGATGATCAGGAGGAAGGTGGAGATTGTGGTGAACCCCAGTCCTCCTAGCAGCATCAAGAGGAAGATCACGGCCGTGCCGAAGGAGCTCCAATGGGTGGCGGTATCCACCACAGTGTGGCCCGTCACCGTCACGGCGGAAGTAGACGTAAAGAAGGCGACGTCGGCGGAAGTAAACCCGTCGCCGGCGTTGGAGACGGGGAGCATAAGGAGGATACCGCCCAGAACAATGAGGATCGCGAATCCGTAGAAGAGAAGGAAGGGCGGAGTGAAGTGGCGGGCGGGGTGTCTGAGAGGTGGGCTCTTGACGACCTCGGGCTCCACCTCGCGGACTCGGGGTCGGCGTACGATCCGCTCGCCTGGACGCCCCGGACGGTTGGGCGTCATCGCCGATCCTCGCCTTTAGACACCCGACGGGTCAGGCTATCAGGTATGCTGCCGCCTCGCATCTGACGAATTGTCGCCCCAAAGTATAACCCAGGAGTGCGGAGAAGGAAAGCGCTTCCTGTCAACGGATCACTTGTGGCGGGACCTATCCTGTGGACAAGGAATCGAGCAGGACCGACCGGTTGAGTTGCACCTTCCTAGGCCGCCGAGGAATCTAAACCGTTAAAGAGAACTGGCTCGGGTCATAAATGCGTACTACATGGAGGGAATCCGTGCTCTTTCACCAATGAGTGCTTCCGAATAACCTTGACAATAGAGGGACCCTATGCTAGATTTTGAGTCCTCAGAAAGGGGTCTTTAGCTAAAATGGTACAGCAGGCTTCCAGGCTGGCGCCTGGGCAGGAACAACAGGAAACGGCGTGTCGTCATCACTGGGTAATCGAAGCACCTACTGGCCCGGTGAGCAGGGGTACTTGCCAGCAATGCGGGGATGTTCGGGAGTTCAAGAACTACATTGAATCCGCTCCATGGGGAGAGGACTCGTCTGCCAATCAGACGGTCAGCGCATATCGCGATAGCTCCTCCTCCGACGACACGGAGGAGTCCGAAGAGAGCTGAGCCAGCTCCGGGCTCGTGTACCTGAGGGTCTGGGCCCTCAGGTACTACTACTACCTGATCTCGAACCGAAGTACATCCAGGCCTACAGTCAGACTAGCCATCTATCGGGCGCGCAGAGCATCGCGTCAGCGGAACAGGTCGCGCTCGGGCGCCCTGACCAGTGCCGCAGAGCCCAAATTCGCTCCCGGTGGCTCATATGGATAGCCTTTGACGAGGGCCACGGGGACGCTTCGAACCTTCCCCGTAACCAGCTCGGCTGTCGCTGCCAGTTCGTCAGCCACGCATATGACGGTGGACCGCATCAGGTGGCCGTCCACATCTTCCTTGCCGCGGTAGTCCATCATCGGGTCCATGCCGGCGACGCCGATGGCCACGTTGACCGCCCCCTCCCTCCACGGCCTTCCGAAGGTGTCGGATATGACCACTGCGACGTCGATCCCCAGCCTGTCTTTGACGGCTCCCCGTATCTTCTCGGCCGATGCGTCGGGGTCCACGGGAAGCATCGCGATGGTGTCCTCTCCGGGGACGTTGGACGCGTCGACCCCGGCGTTGGCACAGATGAAGCCATGGCTGGTCTCGCTAATGATGTTCCCCCGGTCCATACGGACGATCCTAACGCTCTCCCGTAGGATAACCTCGGTGTGTCGGGGGTCGCGATTGAAGCCCCGGGATAGCTGGAGGGCGACAGAGGAAGGCTCGATGTCGGCCAGACGCAACACCCTGCCCTCTGCTTTGGAGACGACCTTCTGGGTGACCACCAGCACGTCACCCCCCTCGATTGTCGTTCCCTGGCGCTCCACCGCCTGCAGGATGGCATTGGGGAGGTCGTCCCCTGGCAAGATCTCCGGCATCCCCTGGATGCCCAGGACTCTTATCTCTGGTGTCATGGCTCTCCTCGACCGGCGATGGTGACGGGTTGGGGTCGCCCTTGGACCAAGATCCGTGGCGGCGTCCCCGGCGGGACCAGTATATAACACTGAGCTGCATAGGGGCGCTGTTGGATGAACATGGCCTAGACCCTGAGCCAGGCGGGTACCAAAGCGCCTACGAATAGGCCCACGCTGATGATCAGCAGGCTGATGCGAATGACGGGGCTGCCGGCGAAAAACTCGATGGACCACACGAAGAACGCGATGCCGGCGGCGAGCAGGATCAGTATGGCGGCAACCCCCTCGCCGGCATTGTAGCACCGGTGAAGGGATTTATGAACGTTTTATCGTTCTTGACCTTTTTCGTCATACTACACCCCATTAGTTTTAATTAGGGTTCATCATATGTATGTATGTAGCGCCTGCAATTCCCCTATGTTAAAATTTATCCCTTCGTAGCCGACGTGGTGCGGAACCCGACGTGTCCCGAGAATCCAGGGTCTCGTCTGCGAGCGACGCCAGGAGGGCCCCAGATGACATCTCCATCCAGCAAGAAGATCTATACCAAATACGGCGACGGCGGGGAGACCAGCCTGCTTTACGGCGGTCGGGTCTCGAAGAACGACCCCCACACCGAGGCCTACGGCGCCTCGGACGAGGCGGTATCGACCATGGGGTTGGCGCGGGCCCTCTCCAGCGACCTCAGGGTCAAGGAGATCCTCAGGCAGCTTCAGCTAGACTTGTTCACCGTGGCGGCCGAGATGGCCACCGATCCCGACCGATATGAGCTGTTCAGCCAGCACTTCAGGCCGGTCACGCCGGAGATGGTCACCGCTATGGAGGAGCTGATAGACGAGTTGGAGCGGGATATGGAAATGCCCAACACGTTCGTGCTGCCCGGGGGCTCGCCGGCCTCGGCGGCCATCGACATGGCCCGCTGCGTCGTACGCACGGCGGAGCGGAGGGTGGTGGTGCTGAAAGAGCTGGGCAAGCTGGCGAATCTCGAGGTGCTGCGGTACATGAACCGGCTGGGGGACCTGCTATTCGTCCTCGCCCGATACCAGGACCGGGAGCTTCCGCTTGACAGGGTCACGGGGACGAGGGCCTGATCATATGGTCAAGACTGGCCTGGTCGGTAAGCTGCCGGGAGCACCTGCGGTCGCTATGCTATGCTTGTTAGTAGCGGGATGCGGCGCCACCGCTACCGATGTACCAACACCTCCCACCGGGATGTCTTCGAAAGTAAGCTTTCGCACCGATGATGGGTTGGAGCTAAAGGGTAGGCTGTTCGGTGATGGGCCTACCGGTGTCGTGCTGGCCCACATGTTTCCAGCCGATCAGAGTAGCTGGTGGGATTTCGCCGGAAAATTGGTGGAGAGGGGCTATAGCGCTTTGGCCTTCGATTTCCGAGGCTACGGTGAGTCCAGCGGCGATAAGGACATCGAGATGATCGACCGGGACATGCGTGCTGCGATTGAGTTCCTGAAAGCGCAGGGCGCGTCCTCTATCTTTCTGGCTGGCGCCAGCATGGGGGGCACCGCCTCGCTGAAAGTGGCGTCGGAAGATCAAGGAATACTAGGCGTCGTCAGTCTGTCGGCTCCAGTGGAGTTCAAAGGCCTGAGCGTTAAAGGGCAAGAGGTCCGAGTACCCGTACTCCTGATTGCGGCTCGGGGAGACTTGTCGGCCAAGGAGAACCTGGACTCGACGGTCGAGGACGGTATCGTGGGACCACAAACGGAGACAGTAGTGTACGAAGAGGGCGGTGACTACGGCACCGACATCCTTACTGGCTCCAATGCTCCGGCGGCCCGCGACAGGATCTTGGCGTTTCTGGAGGCCCACAAGCCGTGAGCGGTCTCAGGGTCGCCGTCGTGGACTACGAGTCGGGGAACCTGCGCAGCGTGGCCAGGGCCCTGGAGGTGGCTGGAGTTCAGCCGGAGGTGACCAGCGACCCTGCGACCCTCATGCAGGCCGACGCGGCCGTGCTGCCGGGAGTCGGGGCGGGCGACGCCGCCATGGCCGCCCTCCTCCGGCGCGGTCTGGACGGGCCCATCGTGGAGTTCGTCGCTTCGGGGAGGCCCTTCCTGGGCGTCTGCCTGGGCCTGCAGCTTCTAATGGACAGCACCGACGAGGGCGATACCCGATGCTTGGGCATCGTCCACGGCAGAACCCGGAAGCTGCCCGAAGGCCTGAAGGTGCCCCACATGGGCTGGAACCGGGTGGCCTTCAAGGCTACCCATCCGATGCTGGAGGACCTACCGCCGGACCCGTATTTCTATTTCGTGCATAGCTACTATGTTCAGCCGAAAGACGAGTCCATGGTGGCCAGTGTAACCGAGTATGGCATCCCCTTTTGCAGCGTGGTGGTTAAGGACAATCTGGTGGCGACCCAGTTCCACCCGGAGAAGAGCGGCTCCTTGGGCCTGAAGATATACGAGAACTTCGTCAGGTACGCGGGTCTGGCTGCAGCGAAGCGCTAAAAGGATAGGAGCCTTCGTGGAAGTAATTCCCGCCATCGACATAAAGTCCGGGCGATGTGTCCGGCTCTACCAGGGAGACTATGCCAAGGAAACAGTGTACGCCGAAGACCCGGTGGCCGTCGCCCTTCGCTGGCAAGACGAGGGAGCCGGTAGACTCCACGTCGTCGACCTGGACGGCGCCGCCACGGGGGAACCGGTAAACCTGGATGCTGTCAGCGCCATAGCCGCGACCGTAGGGATCCCGGTCCAAGTAGGAGGCGGCATACGCAGTCTCGAGACGGCCCGCAGGCTATTGGGTGCCGGCGTAGAGCGGGTAGTGCTAGGAACGGCAGCCGTGAGGGACCCCGGCACAGTGCGTACAATTGTAGAGGACCTGGGTGCAGACAGGGTGGTAGTAGCCGTGGACGCCAGGGACGGGCGAGTGGCGGTCCAGGGGTGGACCGAAGGAACCACGATGGGAGCCATAGATCTGGTCAGAGATATGCAGGCGCAGGGCGTCGGGAGGTTCCTCTACACCGATATCTCGAGGGACGGCACCCTCACCGAGCCTAACTTTGTGGCCATTGGGGACCTGTCCGGGCACACCAACCTCCCCATACAGGCATCGGGGGGCGTATCGACCATCGACCACATCGCCAGGCTAGCCGTGATAGGAGTGGAGGGAGCCATAGTCGGACGGGCTCTATACACGGCGGACATCGACCTCAGGGCGGCGATAGACGCGGCGGAGACCGGTGGACAAGGAGTCTCCAGGAATGGCCGATAGCTTCCCTCCCTCGATACAAGAGCGTATCGTCGACTTACTCCGGCCCCAGCGCCTGGAAGAGCTAGACCCCTTCGTCACCATCAGCTTCATGCCCATCGATCCCTACGACCATGTGGCCGACATCGGCTGCGGACCCGGATACTTCTCCATCCCCCTGGCGAAGCACCTCACCTATGGTAAGCTCTACGCCCTGGACATCCTGGACGAGATGCTGGACTCGCTGCGGGGCCGTGTGTCCCAGGTCAACATGGGGAACGTTGAGGTGCTGAAATGCGGCCCCACGGACTTTCCGCTGCCCGGGGAGTCGCTGGACGGCGCTTTCCTGGCCTTCGTCACCCACGAGACTGAAGACCGCGCCACATTTCTACGGGCGGTGAAGGGCCTGCTGAAACCGAGGGGGTGGTGCACGGTCCTGGAGGTGTACCCGGACGGCGCGGAGTCCCGCGTGCCACCGGAGAGAAGCATCGTCCCCGACGACCTCCAGGCGCTGGCCGGCGAAGTGGGATTCCGATTCCGCTGGTGGCGGGACATCAACGGCCAGCACTACATGGCCCTGCTCGGGAAATGAGGCGATCTCGATGCTGACAAAGCGAATAATCCCCTGTCTTGACGTCGACGCCGGGCGAGTCGTTAAGGGAGTGACCTTCGTGGACCTACGGGATGCCGGCGACCCGGCAGAGCTGGCCTCCTTCTACGATCGCGAAGGCTGCGATGAGCTGGTGTTTCTTGACATTACCGCCAGCTCCGACGCCCGCGATACGATGGTGGACGTCGTTGGCCGGGTCTCCAGGGAAGTGTTTATCCCCCTGACCGTGGGAGGTGGCATAAGGACCGTCGAGGATATCCGGCGCATGCTCAGGGCGGGGGCGGACAAGGTCTCGGTCAACACCGCGGCCGTAAACGATCCCGAGCTGGTGCGCCATGGAGCGGCTCAGTTCGGTAACCAGTGCATAGTCATCGCTATAGACGCCAAGCGGGTCGAGCCGTCCGACGATGGCACCAATAGGATACGATGGGAGGTGTACACCCACGGCGGCCGCACGCCCACCGGTATTGATGCCGTTGAGTGGGCGGTACGGGCCGTGCAGCTCGGGGCGGGGGAGGTGCTCCTAACCAGCATGGATGCCGACGGGACCCGGGACGGCTACGACCTGGCGCTGAACCGAGCGATATCCGAGTCGGTGCCCGTGCCGGTGATCGCCAGCGGCGGCGCCGGCACCCTTGAGCACCTCTACGAGGCGGTTACCGAGGGAAAGGCGGACGCCGTGCTGGCCGCCAGCATCTTCCATTTCGGAACCTACTCCATCGCCCAGGCCAAAGAATACCTCGCCGCCAGGGGCATTCCGATGAGGCCGGTCTCGTAGCCATGGGCAAGATCGAGGCGGTGATCTTCGATATGTTCGAGACGCTGGTCCACAACGATCGGGACCTGTGGCTGGGCACCTTCGGGGAAATATGCCGTGTCCAGGGCCTCCCAGTGGACCCCAAGGTTCTGTACGACGAGTGGAAGGCCCTGGAAATCGTCTTCCGTAGTGAGCGCGTATATCTGGAGGAGCCCGACAAGAGCCCACCCTTCATGTCTTACGGCGAGGTCTGGCAAAACTGCTTCGTCCGGTCCTTCTCGAGCCTTGGTCTGGAAGGGGACGCAGCGGCGGCGGCCCTGGACGCGGTGCGTGCTCTGGGCCGCAGGCAGCCATACCAAGATGCCACGGAGGCTCTGCCGGCCATCCAGGCGGGCTGGCGCACGGCGGTTCTCTCCAATGCCGACGACGGCTTCCTCTACCCTGTGATCGATGGAAACGGCTGGGAGTTCGAGGCTGTGCTTTCCTCGGAGGCGGTCGGGGCGTACAAGCCCCTGCCCGCACCCTTCTTCGAGATCATGGACATGCTGGGGGTGCGGCCCGAGCGTTCGGTATACGTTGGCGACACCCTGTACGATGACATCCTGGGGGGACAGAGAGTCGGCATGAAGACAGCCTGGATCAACCGCGATGGCGCATCCTGCGGACCCGGCGATCCGACTCCCGACTACGAGATCAGAAGCCTCATGGAGCTACCGGGGCTGTTGGCGGCGGTACCATGAGGCATCCGAGAGAGGTGACGAGATGGAAGTAAAGCTCAACGAGCAGGGGCTAGTGCCCGCGATAGCCCAGGACATAAACACCGGGCAGGTCCTGATGCTCGGATACATGAGCCCCGGGTCACTGAAGCGTACCCTGGAGGGGGTTCAGGTGTGGTTCTACAGCCGCAGCCGAGAGGACCTGTGGCACAAAGGGGAGGTCTCGGGAAACTACCTCAACCTCAAGGAGGCCTACGTCGACTGCGACGCCGACACCCTGCTGCTGAAGGTGGACCCTGACGGTCCGGCCTGCCACACCAACAACACCTCCTGTTTTTTCACCCCCCTGGAAGGCATGCCTGAGTCCTTCGAGAAGCCCGACGTCGGCTCGGGAATCCTGGACGAGCTGTTCGCCGTGATCCAGGACCGGAAGCGTGACATGCCCGAGAACAGCTACACCACGAAGCTCTTCGAAGAAGGGGTGGGACGCATCGCCCAGAAGGTGATCGAGGAAGCCGGAGAGACGGCCATCGCCGCGAGCCAGGACCGGACGGAGGAGCTGCCGGGAGAGGTGGCCGACCTCCTGTACCACGTCCTGGTGCTGCTGTCGGCATCGGGCGCCACACCGAGTCAGGTGTGGAAGGAGCTCGGGAAGCGGAGGGGCTGACGTGACGACTTTGGTGTACTGCACCCGTTGCGGTAGGGAAAACTCAGCCGGGTCCGGGTTCTGTACCGAGTGTGGTGCGTCTCTAGCTGGCGAAGCCAAGCCTCGTCCTTTATCCGGAAGTCCCGTCCCGCCGGTAGCTGAGTCGGATCTAGCCGATAAGTATGCGGGCCTCCGAAGACGCCTGGTGGCGCTCATCATTGATTCGGTGGTGATCATCGGTTTGGGGCTCGGACTATCATCGGCCGCCTTTGTCATCTTGAATCAGCGAGTAGACGAGACGGACCTTGGCGAATACGCGCTCGCCGCCGTCGGCTTTGCTTTGCTGATCATAATGGCGGTGGCTGCACTTTACTTATCGCTCCTTGTGGGCTTCAAGGGCCAGACGCTCGGGAAGATGGTGGTGGGGATACGAGTCGTGGACAAGGAAGGGAAGATTCCCGGGCTGAGGCGAGCCTTTGTTCGAGAGCTAGTTGGCAAGCTCCTCATCGGGACCGTTTTGGTAACGGCCGTCTCGGCTCTCACCGGTCCGTTGAGCCTCTTGATGGTCCCTGGAGCAGGATTAACATGGATCGCACGAAGCAGGGCCAAGCAGGGTTGGCATGACCAGGTTGCTAACACCTACGTGATCAAAAGGACACCGAGGTCGCCAGTACCCGGATCGATTTGCTGAAATGGGCAGAGGTCCTCGATCGGCCTACTGGGCTCTCTGGAACACCTTGCCCTCGGTCTTGATGTCGGGCGCGATGACCATCTCGGCCTTGTGGAAGTCGCGGATCGTGTAAGCCCCGCACATTCCCATGGCCACCCGCAGGGCGCCCGCCAGGTTCTGGGTGCCGTCGGTGACCGTGGACGGGCCGAATAGGATCGTGTCCAGCGACCCTCTGCAGCCAACCTTGATCCTGGTGCCCCTGGGAAGCTCGGCATGGGGTGTCGCCATCCCCCAGTTGAATCCCCGGCCGGGTGCCTCCTCGGCCTGGGCGAAGGGCGTTCCCAGCATCACCGCGTCGGCGCCGCAGGCGATGGACTTGCACAGGTCGCCGCCCGTCCTGATCCCGCCGTCGGTGATCACCGGCACGTACCTTCCAGTACGCCGGTAGTACTCCTCCCGGGCCGAGGCGCACTCGAGGGTGGCCGTCACCTGGGGCACGCCCACCCCTACCACCTCCCGGGTGGTGCAGGCCGCTCCGGGACCGACTCCCACCAGGATCCCGTCGACGCCCGTCTCCATGAGCTCCAGTGAGGTGTTGTAGGTCACGCAGTTGCCCACCACCACGGGCACCTTGAGGGAGTGGCACAGGTCCGAGAACACCAGGCCGCGATAGCTGCGGGACATGTGCCTGGCGGTGGTGACCGTGGACTGGACTACAATGATGTCGGCCCCTGCTTCGACGGCCATGGTCGAGAGTCGCTTGGTGTTCTGCGGAGTGACCGATATGGCGCATACCGCACCGGAGCTCTTGATCTGCCTGATGGTCTTGCCAATTAGCTCCTCTTTGATGGGCTCGGAGTACGCCCGCTTTAGGGCCTCCGTCGCCTCCTCCTGGGGCACCGCGGTCAATTCTTCCAGGACAGCGTAGGGGTCGTCGTACCGAGTATAGATCCCCTCCAGGTTGAGGACGCCCAGCCCGCCGGCCTGATGCAGCAGCGTGGCGAAGGTCGGGGACACCACCGCGTCCATGGCCGATGCCATCACCGGGATGTCGAACATGTGGTCGCCTATTGTGAACCCCGTGGTAGCCATGTCCGGGTTGATGGTCACCTCACCAGGGACGATGGCCACCTCATCGAATCCATAGGCCCGGCGAAGCTCTTTAAACAGGGGTGCGCCCATCTACTATCACCTCTCCTCTCATCACGGCCCTCGATGGGCTCGGGTGGGGCGGATATAGCTCAACCGATCCACCGCCAAAGGAAATGCCGCGCCGTTGGGGGGAGGGGTTGGTAGGCAAGAATTTAGCAGAGGCCGTGACGAAAGTCAACAAGCCGGTTTTCCGCGGAATCAGACGGGCAGTCGGGTCTTTGTCAGGACGATTTGTCACTTTCCGGCGCCTGGGTTAGAATGGTGCTCGTTGCTTTCCATCGACCAAAACCGGCACGAAGGAGAATTGGGGCCATCATGATATATGAGATGCGGACTTATACCCTGAGGTCCGGCGCCGTCGCCGAGTACGAGTCCAGGTTCGCGGAGGCCCTGCCGCACCGGGAGAGGCACTCCCGGCTGGGCGCGTTCTGGCACACCACCTTCGGTCCGTTGAACCAGGTGATCCACGTCTGGCCATACGAAAGCCTGGCCGAGAGGGCCCGGGTGCGGGCCCAGGCCGCCCAGGAGCCCAACTGGCCGCCTCCCTCCAGCGACATGATCCTCAGCATGGAGACCGAGGTGCTGACGCCCGCACCCTTCATGCGTCCCCTGGGTGACCAACGGCTGGGCGACATGTACGAGATGCGGGTTTACACCTACCAGATCGGCAGTATCCCCGAGGTGATCCGGCGCTGGTCCGAGGCCGTCCCTCACCGGGAAAAATACTCCCCGATGGCCGCCTGCTGGTACACCCAGCACGGCGGGATAAACAAGTGGTTCCACGTCTGGCCCTACCGGGACCTGGCTGACCGGCAGCGTATCCGCGCCGAGGCCATCAAGGATCCGCTCTGGCCTCCGGGGACCGCGGAGTTTCAGGTCAAGCAAGAGAACAAGATCATGGCCCCCGCGTCTTTCTCGCCCATGAGGTAGCGCCGACGCGGGTAAGGTGAAAGGAGAAGCGTGAAGATGGGAGTCGCCGCCCCCTACACCATCGGCGAGCCGCTGGACATAGCTGCCGTCGCCCAGAGAGCCGAAACCCTCGGTTTCGAGTCCATCTGGGTGGGCGAGCACCCCGTGCTGCCCGTCCACACCCAGACTCGCTGGCGCGGCTCCTCTGACGGCTCCATCCCGGAATCCTTCTCCCACGCCCCCGATCCCTTCGTGATGCTGGCCCTGGCGTCGGCAGCCACGAAGAATCTAAAGCTGTTCACCGCCGTCTGCCTGGTACCAGAGCACAATCCTCTGTCCCTGGCCAAGACCATCGCCACCCTGGACCGGCGCTCCGGGGGAAGGTTCCTGTTCGGCATCGGCGCCGGCTGGCTGCAGGAAGAGACCGAGATAATGGGGGGAGATTTCCCGCATCGCTGGACCCAGACCCGGGAGGCGGTGGCGGTGATGAAAGAGCTTTGGACCAAGGATGAGGCTGAGTACCACGGGGAGTACTACGACTTTCCCCCCGGCCGCTACCTTCCCAAGCCGGCTCAAAAGCCCCATCCGCCGGTGCTGCTGGGCGGCATGGCCCCCAACGTGCTGAAACGGGTAGCTGCCTGGGGAGACGGCTGGCTGCCCAGCGTAGCGGACCCTGAGTCGGTAAAGGCCGCCAGGGCTACCCTGGACGACCTGGCCTCCAAGGCCGGCCGCGACCCACGGTCCATCGAGATATCGGTACTGGGGCGCCCCGACGGGGACCTGATCCAGGCTTTCGAGGACGCCGGCGCCGTGCGGGTCATCATCGGGCTAGGTGGCGCTACCACGGAGGCCACCATGGAGAACCTGGAGAGAGTAGCTGCCCAGGTCCTACCAAGCTAAGCCATTCTCCCACTTGCGGTTTGACCTGTAATCCCGGTCACAGTATCATCTAACGCGTCCCGTTCGACCCGACCAATACCGACTTATGATGGAAGCCGTCCGATTTCGAGTACCTCGATGGAGAGCTATCCAGGTATTGGTGCCTGGAGTCGCTCTGCTTTCCCTCGTTGCCTTTCTGTCGGTAGCCCTGGCTTCGGGCGTTTTCTTTTCCGCATCTTACAGCGTCCCGGTAAGCGTGGTCCTAAAGCTCCCGGTAGTGCTGGCAGATGTCGATGGCGACGGGATCGTCGACGGTGACGACCTGCTCAGAGTTACGCACGCCTTCGGTGAAAGCGGCGCCATCGATGAACAGGCAGATGTTAACAGGGACGGAGTGATAGACGTCCTCGACCTGACCTTCGTGGGGCTTCATTTCGGTAAGGAGGTAAGTCATGCCGGTACGACTGAGTAGCTTCTGGAAGGGGACGCTGGTAGGAGCGGCGGCCTTCCTGGTCATAACGGGCATAGTGTCGGCCGTGCTCTTCGAGGCGACAAAGTCCGTGCCAGTGTCCGTTACCCTGACGGACATATCGGTGCTGCCGGAAGGAGCCCTGGAGGTCTACCCGAACGCAGATTTGACTGATCCTCCCCTGGCACAGTTAGAGTTTCCCTATGTTCCCATAGTAAGTAACCAGCCCGTTCATCGGGCCGGCGACCGTCCCCGTGTGGATTCAGAATACGACCAACAACCTGAACTTCTTCGTGCGCATCGGGGGCCAGTTTGAACACGGCCACCTTGAGCTGTGGCACGCCACCCAGGACCGTCCCGTGACACCCGGGGAAAGCTTCCTCAGCCCCTCTGAGGTGCTGCCAGCCCGCGTTGCCATCGTCCTCTCCGGTAGCCCGGTGTCGGGTTCCTACGACTTCGAAGCAACCTTGATTCCTTCGTAGAAAGGCCTGTTAGAGATGGACCCTGGAGTGCGAGGGTGTCTGGCAGGGAGGCGCCACGGGCTGTCGGCTGCTGACCTCACCGCCCTTGGGGCTGCGCTCAGGACAAGCAGGATCCCGTGCAGTACCCCTTCCGTGGCTCAGGGCGCCCGATGGAAGTTATGGAGCGGGGCCCTCACGCGGCTGCGACCGCAGGTACCGTCCCGGCCTCCGGCTGAGCCGTGTTTTCCATCTCCACCAGGCGTGCATGGACCATCCGCTTGAAGTTGCACGCCAACGCCTTCAGGTAGACGGCAAGCCGCACCCGACGGCCCCCTCGCACCCGCAAGCGCCCAAGCCCGTGGGCGCGCTTCAGCTCGGAGTTTGTCCCCTCTATCCCGGCCCTTATGGCATACCGCTTGCGCCACTCCTCGGTGGCCTCGGCCCGCCGCCGCCCCTCGATGTTCACCTTCACCAGGTCCGCCTTGAGGACGTAGGCCCCCGCACGCCGGTCCAGCTTCACCGGGCAACGGGACCGCAAGGGGCAGAGCTCGCATGTTGCCCTGGCAAAGTGAACCTCTACCCGCTCCGGCGCATCTTCCAGCTCGTACTCCTCGACGGACCGGTGCCCGGCGGGGCACACCGTGGCCTGCTCCCCGGTGACGTCGATCTGGAAGTCCGCCCCAGTGAGCGGCGGCGGTCCGTCTCCCTCTCCTTCGTGGGAGTTCCCCGGCGCCGACCCCGCCACCGGGCTCACCAGTTCCGTCCCCCGGCGCGAGGCCTCGAAGGCGTTGCGGCCCGACCCATACGCCGTGTCCGCGAAGAGCTCGTCCGGTCGGACCTTCCGCTCCGCCAGCCCGTCAACCAGCGGCACAGTCACGTCGGTGTCGCTCCCGCTGGATGGGGTCACCTCTACATGAGTGATCAACTGGGTGGCGTTCTCCGCATGGCAGGTCTCCGCCACCTGTACCTCGTACCCCTTGCCTTTGTGCCCGCTGTAGGTGGCCTCCGGGTCGTGGGGCGATTGCAGGGAATCGGACCGCACCTCCTTCGGGTCCCTGAGGGTGATGGGCACCGCCCCTTCCCCTGCGTCGTCATCGCCCTCTCCGGGGCGCCCGTCCCTCTTGTTGCCCACCACACACTGCTCCCGCAGCAGCCTCTCCAGCAGCCGGTACTCCTCCAGTTGGGCGGCAGCCGTGCCACGGAAGCCGTCCACCAGCCGGTAGAGGTCCCGGGCACACACGCCAAGCCTTCGGCGACCCTCCCCCGAGCGGGCGTCCTCGTAGTCGGTCGCTTCTGCTTCTTCCTTCAAGTAGCGCCTCACAAGGCCCTCTGGGACCACACGGCGAAGCTCTGGGTGCTCTTGGCTCACGGCCCGAAGGAACAACCGCATCGTCTCACAGAACAGGCCGAGGCGGGTGAGGGTGGCGATGTTGCTCATGATGTGGGTGGAGTCCAGCCGCTGCTTTCCGGTGCGTATACCCAGCGCCTGGATGATCCGCTCCGTGGTCTCCTGGAAAGCCAGCCGGCCACCGTCGTGCTGCATCAGGCGAACTCGGAAGTTGTGTAGCGTCTTCTGGGGGAGGTGGGTCTCCTCCATATCCAGCCGCAGGGCGTGGTGCCAGAGCAGATTGAACTCCAGCTGTTCTAGGGCTTCATCGTCGGTGAGGTTGAACATCTCTTTGAGAAGGTGGACCCCGAGGACCGTCTGCACCGCTCGGTTGGGACGGCCGTTGTCCGCGCAGTACATCGGAGCAAAGCGCTCCTCGTCAATCAGGGGGAGCGCCTCGTTCCGGAAAACCTCGGCCCAACTCCGCTCCAAGCGCCTGGCCTTCTTCGGCGGAACCAGGAACTCGGACTGCCACAGGCTCACCTGTGGGTCTCGCTCTCGGAACATGCTCACCTCCCCCGCCCAGGTGCAGCACCTCGCCGCTTCCACACATTATCCCTGCCTTGCCCCAGCTTGGCGAGGGGTTTTTACGAACGAATCAACCTTCATCGGCGAGGGCGAGGCAGAACTGCTGCCCGAGACCGACAACCCGAGCCTCCTGTTCGAGGAGCCTGACGAGGTACGAGTGGAGCTCAGGCTAGAAGATGGCAGCGAAAAGCTCGCCAAGACCTTCCTAATAGGTCAGGAAGAGGTGAGTATGGATCTGCGCGGCACCGCCCTGCGCGGTGGAAATCGCCCGGCTATTGCCGAAGACGTGACAGTTCAGATATCGAAGCCCGATGGGACCGTCGTCTTCAGCAGGTCTATGGGCAGCGTTGGCGCAGGATTCTCGTCCGGCGCCGGCGGCGGATGGGGCCGTGGAACTAGCTGGAACCAGATAAATGCCGACGGTAGCTTTGCCGAGCCCGGCAGCTACTGGGCTGGCGTCATACTCACCAACCCGACACATCCGTCCGCGCAGGAAGACTACTCCGAGAGGATCATATTCACGATCATCGATCCAACACCGCCGAACGCCCCTTCAGAGGTGATGGTAGACGACAGCTTCGTCGGTACCGACGATACCCATTTCAAAACCATTCAGTCGGCCATCGAAGCGGTGGCCTGGAACGGCACGATCCACGTGGCGCCGGGCACCTACGACGAAAAGGTTAGCGTCTGGAAGGATGTCAGAATCCTCACTGACGGGACCGCGGCGGAGACCATAATCATGCAGACCTCTGATACCTTTGGCGTCACCACGTTGGATTTCCTCCGGGTGAGCAACGCCACTGTTCTGGACGGCTTTACGATCAAAGCAATCGGCAGGCTAGGTAGCCATGCCATTAGGGTTTTCTTCGGAGGGAGTCCTGTAATCCAGAACAACATTATCCATGGTGGGTCCACCATAGTCACGCCACCCCGTGGCTCTTCCGGTATAAACGTGAGTAGCGGCGAACCTCTCATCCGAAATAACACAATCGTAAACGTGGACAACGGCGCCTCTTCCTACAGCGTCGCCTCTTTTGGGGGTCAAGCCAACATTGTCAACAACATCCTTGTGGGGGACAACTCCAGCCAGACTGCGATAGAGGTTGCCAACAACACCAACCCGCTGCACCAAAATAACTATATGTACAACCACACAGAGGCCGGCGTGGCCCTGGGCGCCGGAGACGTGATTACCAACGCGGTCCCACCCGGGTTCGTGAACTCGGCAGCCGGGGACTACCACCTGGCGGCGGGCTCTCCTGCCATCGACGCCGGAACCAACACCAACGCCCCGAGCTCCGACTTCGAGGGAGACTCCAGGCCGTTCAATGGGACCGTGGACATGGGGGCGGATGAATTCAAGCCGTAAGGAGACGAATCCTCTCGGGCAGAATTGCCGGTATGCTCCGGGCGTGAGAGAATACGTACTGGTCCTGGCCGGCGCGATCCGTCGGTCTGGAGCGATCGTAAGCTGAACGCAAATAAGGAGGAGCCATGAAGTTCGCACGATACCTGGCCCACGGACAGGTAAGCTACGGTGTGGTGGACGGGGATTCGGTCAAGGAGATCACCACAACTCCCTTCGAAGACTTCCGGGTCACCGACCACACCCACCCGATCTCTGAGGTGAAGCTACTGTCCCCGACCGCGCCCAGCAAGATCCTGGCCGTGGGGCTGAACTACTCCAGCCATCTGGGGGAGCGGCCTCCCCTGGAGGAGCCGCTGATCTTCATAAAGACGCCTTCGTCGATGATCGGTCCCGGCGAAACCATCATCCGTCCCCGCGACGTGGAGACCTTCCACGAAGAGGGTGAGTTCGTCATTGTGATCAAGAAACAGTGCCGGAAGGTGTCCAAGGGAAATGCCCTCGACTACGTTCTGGGTTACACCTGCGGCAACGACGTGAGCGCCCGTGAGTGGCAGCGGGGAGACAGCCAGTGGTGGCGGGCCAAGTCCTCGGACACCTTCTCCCCCGTGGGCCCCTACATCGCCGACGACATCGATCCGGCGAACGCCATGCTCCGTGCCAGGGTCAACGGGAAAGAGGTTCAAGCCGAGAGCACGGCCCTGTTCATCTTCGACGTTCCCACGGTGGTCAGCTACATATCCCAGCGCCAGACCCTGGAGCCCGGCGACCTCATCTTTACCGGGACCCCGGGCAAACCTGCCGACCTGAACCACGGCGACACGGTGGAGGTAGAGGTAGAGGGCGTCGGGGTCCTCTCCAACCCGGTGCGGCTGGAGGATTAGCCGGTCCTGTACTTCAGGTCGTTTCGGGGCTCGTCCTGAAGCACGCGGAAGCACAGAAAGCATCGGACGCGCTTTCTGTGCCTCCGTTTCTCTGGGGCTAACCTGGACCCCCGCGTCGGGTTCTAGGCCGGTCCGGGGAAGAAGTCAGCGCCGTGCATTATCTGGTTGCGCTGGTTGGCGATCAGCGGCTGCACCCGGGGGACGTACTCGTTGACCCAGCGGGGGTCGCTGCGCACGGCCTCCATCTTCCTCTCCAGGTCCTCGATGTCCTGGTACGCCCAGATGTGGATCACCTGGTTGAGGGTCCCGATCTCGGTATAGTACCAGCCGGCGAGCTTGACGTCGTGGGACTGCCTCACGGGGAGGCCCACCTCCCGTACGGCCGCCATGTAGGCGTCGACGTTGCCAGGCTTCAGGTCGTAGATCCGAACGTCATAGATCATCACTTCCTCCTGTAGCTCCGTCCATGGGGACGCCGGGGCCGTCCAGGGTCGTTTGATTCTCTGCGGTGGGATGGAAACCGCTCATGGTTAGTTCGTCGAACCAAGGGACGCCCTTCGACTGGCTCAGGGCGAGCGGAAACAACCTTCCCTGGAGCGAGAATCGGAAGACCTTGCGGAACCGTCCCGTTCGCTGGACAGGTTAGCACATCATCGTGCCTTGAACCAGGGGTCCTTTGGTGATAAATTCGTAGCGCCGGGAATCTTCGAAGGTGGGGGAGCTATGAATACAGGGCGGGCCGACGTGCTGGTCAAGGGCGGGCTTCTGGTATCGGGGCAGGGCATCTCCAGGCAGGACGTGCTCATCGCCGACGGCCGGGTCCTGGAAATGGGAGAGGACCTTTCGGGGCGAGAAGCCGGCCGCGTCATCGACGCCGCCGGCCGATACGTGCTGCCTGGAGCCCTGGACGCCCACTGCCACCCGGTCTACGCCGACAAGATGGACCAGTACTCTATCTGCGCCGCATACGGGGGAGTGACCACGGTCATCGCCTTCGTGGGCAACGTGAGCTCCTGGGGCTTCGGCGGATACACCACAGACGTGATAAAAGGGTTCATAGACGAAGGCGAGCGCCTCTCCCACCTGGACTTTTCGGTCCACGGGGCATACACCGGCTCCGACGAGGATACCCTGGAGCGGTCGGTCCCCGAGCTGATCCGCATGGGCGTCATCTCCATGAAGTTCTTCCTGGCCTACCAGCGTCGGGGCATGATGATCTCCGATAACGGGATGATCAGGCTGATGGACAAAGCGGCCCGGGATGGCGGCCTGGCCATGGTCCACGCCGAGAACGGCTGCTGCATCGACTACCTCATCGACCGGTACACATCCGAGGGCAAGACATCGGCCGAGTACTTCCTCAAGTCGCAACCCAACATCCTTGAGGCCGAGGGGCTGCATCGGGCCGCCGTGTTCTCCCAGGTGGTGGGCTCTCCGCTGTATCCTGTGCACCTGAGCACCCACGAAGCGCTGCCCCTGGTGCGCAGGTTCAGGGACGAAGGGCTTCCTCTGTTCACGGAGACGTGTCCCCACTACCTGACCCTGACCAATGACGAAGTGCTGAAGAAGGGCGCCCTGGGCAAGGTCGGGCCTCCACTAAGGGAGCAGGAGGACTCCGAGGCCCTGTGGGCAGCGCTGGCCGACGGCGCCATCGACGTGGTGGCCAGCGACTCCGGGGGGTTCACCCGGGCCCAGAAGGTCTCGGGGGGCATGTCCACCACCCTGGCACAAGGCGGGAGCGACGTCGACGTGGGGAACATCTTCGAGGCTCGCTACGGCCTCAACACCATCGAGTTCATGGTGCCGGTGGTCTGGAGCCGGGGCGTCAACGAAGGCCGCATCACCCTGCCCCGCCTGGTGCAGGTTTTCTGCGAGAACCCGGCCAAGATCTTCGGCCTGTACCCCAAGAAGGGGACGCTGCGGCCCGGCTCCGACGCCGACCTGGTGGTGTGGGACCCGGCGGGGAGGCACGTGGTGGACCGCCAACACGGAAACTCCGACTTCTCCAGTTTCGAGGGGTTCGAGCTGCTGGGCATGCCCGAGCTGACGATGCAGCGAGGCAGCGTGATTATGGAGATGGGCGAGATCAAAGGCAAACCCGGCACCGGACGGTTTTTGCCGGGCAACCCGAACGCCGCCGCTTACGCCCCGAAGGGCCACAAGATACGGTAGGGATCGCGGCTGGCCCGGCCTCTCATCCTTCGACAAGCTCAGCACGGCGTGTATGCAATTGACCATCAGCATGTGGGCCTGGAATAACGGTATCGATCCTCGCGATCTCGTTTTCCACCGTGATGCGATGGACCACCAGCCGCAGAAGTTGCCGCCTCTCCTCGAATGACATGTTGTCCAGACCCTCTGCCACGCGGCGGCAAAAGGTCTGGAGGTGGTGAAGCGCACTCTCGGCGTCCCTCCCCTGCTCTGCCCTGCGGTCCAAGTCACGGGAGATACCCTCCAACTCCTTGTTCCGGGCTCGGAGCCGATCCATCTCCATCTTGTAGCGTTGAAGGTCCATGGCTTCATTGACGTATGCTTGAGTAATCCGGTCTTCTTGGAGCCGGACCTGCTTCAGCGCAAGATCAATCCTTTTGCGCTGATGCTCCAATTCGGAGGCCGAGTTCGAGGCCTCCAGAAGACTGCGATACTCCTCAACTAGGACCTGTGGGTCCCGGAGGGCGCCTGCCACAGCCGACCAGGCCGCTACCTCCAGAGATTCAGCGGAAATGGCCCCAGGAGAGCATTTCCTTCCGGTGGAGGATGAGCCCCAGTCGGCAAGTAATGGCTATAAGGCAGTCAAATATATGGCCTAGGATATGTCTGGAGCGTACATACATGTCCGTACAGACGTAGCGTACGTACACTTTCCCAGAATCCGGCTATTAATCGTTGCTGGATGCCGTTCAGCCCTGGCTAACCTTTCAGGTGAACGAGCCTACGCACGGGAAACCGGGCTGACGATGAGCTGGCGTATTTCGATGGATGGGAAGCACAGTATTCGATGGCGGCCGAAGCATGGTTGCCGCAGTCAGTGTCCGGCACGGTCTGAACCGGGGCGAATCGATACCGGTCCTCATGCTCCGTGGTTCGAATCTCCTATGGTGGACCCAACAGGGCAGTAAGAACTTTCCATTTGACGTTCTCGCTGGGCGGTTCTCAACCGACATTAAGAGACTGGACGGGGAGTTCGAGCAGAGTGGAGCATACAGAGCGATTGTGGGTACCAAAGATCGTCCAGTCGCTTGCGGAGACCTTGGCCGCGTAGCAAGCTAGTATGCCAACAGCAGCAGGTGGTCTGCTTTTCTAAGGTTCGGGCCTACTCATATCCAGATTGACGCGAGCACTCGGGGCATGACCGATAGGCGGTTTGGCCGCCCACCTACTCGCAACATCGACTATTCCCCAATCAAAGGCACCACCTACAACTACCTTCAATTATCGCTTTTCGCAGAACGTAGTCAGGGGCGCGACTCCGTGCTGTCTTGCCCCGCAACCGCCGAAGGGCGTCGGTTGTTCGGTCCACCTCTGGATCCTCGCAAGCCAAATGAGCCTCCTCAGCACCTTGGGAAGAGCTCTCCTGAGGGCGTCCTCCTCTCTGTCGGGATCGGCGTCATGCCAACACTTTTCCGCAGTACTGTAGACGATCTCGCGGACTTCGTCAGTGGCGGCAGTTCTAATCAGCCCCAAAAGGACTGGTGTTACCCCGGTTCGGTGGACATGTCGACACTACGTAACTAGACGGAGCATAACCTAAGCGGACACGTCCTGCCACCTCCTCTCGTACTCCATGGGGCTCAGGTAGCCCAACGTGGAATGGCGCCGTTGCCGGTTGTAGAACCCCTCTATGTACTCGAAGATCGCTGATCGGAGCTGCTGGCGCGTTGACCAGGAGCAGCGGTCGAGGAGCTCGGTCTGCAGGGTGGCGAAGAAGCTCTCCGCCACCGCGTTATCAAGGGCATGGCCCACGGCCCCATCGACCCCTGGAGCCCGGCAGCCTGGAGCGTGCGGCCGAAGGCGAGGGCCGTGTACTGGGCGCCGTGGTCGGAGTGGTGGATGAGGCTGTCTCAGAAGTCAGGGACCTGGTGAATGAACCCGTGTTAGGTGTACCTTAGAGGCGACATCAACGAAGGAGAGATGGAGATGCCGCTTCGAGATATGGACCGCGATCAGATGTGGCTGCTGCCGCCTTCTCTTGACGAACTGTTGCCGTTAGACCATCCAGCCCGATTCGTGGCCGAGTTTCTGGACGCACTGGATAGGGAAGGCTGGGCTGAGCTCGGCGTGGAGATAGACGGCGACCCGATGGGAGCGCCGGCCTACCATCCTCGTGCGTTGCTAAGCGTGTGGTTGTACGGCTTCATGACCGGGATGCGCTCCTGTCGCAAGTTGGAGGCGGCCTGCCGCGACCAGATACCGTACCTGTGGCTGACTGGGTGGCAGCATCCCGACCACAACACCCTGTGGCGGTTCTACAGGGATCATCGCCGAGCCATGAGGAAGCTGTTCGAGCGCACAGTGCGCACGGCGGTAACTATGAAACTGGTGGACCTGGCGGTTCAGGCGGTTGACGGAACTAAGGTGGGTGCCAATGCGGCCAGAGATAGGACCTACAATGCCGAGGAGTTGGGCCGGTTATTGAACAGGGTGGGGAAGGCGATAGCCGACCTTGAAGATCAGAACGAAGGAGGTGAGGATACCCCTGCCTTACATCTGCCGGAGGAGTTAGCCAACAAGAGAGTGCTGAGGGAGCAGATTCGTCATGCGATGGACGAGTTGGCTTCTGAGCAGAATCGCAAGCGCATCAACCTGACCGATTGGGACGCAAGACTTATGAAGACCCGTCAGGGATTCGTGCCCAGCTACAACGCCCAGGCTATGGTTTCACCGCTGGCATCAGGCGGAAAGACGACCGGCATGCTGCTGACCGCCGTGGACGTTGTGGATCAAACCAATGACGCCTTCCAGTTGACTCCGATGATGGAACAGGCAGAGGGTGTTACAGGAGCCAGGACTCCGGTGACGTTGGCTGACGCCGGCTATTGTGGAGGCGGGCACCTGGAGGCGAGTCACCGTAAAGGTCAGCAAGTGGCAATGCCGGATATGGCCCGACCTCTGGACAACCCCTATCATAAGGACCGATTCACCTATGACGAGGATAACGACAGCTACATCTGTCCTCAGGGAAAGAGATTGCGCTTCTCCAGTTCGTCGACAAACAAAGGAATGCCGGTCCGGGTATACCGACCAGTCTCTGTCTCCGCCTGCCGCAACTGCCCCGCTTTTGGAGTCTGCACCAGGGACTACCAACGGGGACGCAAACTAGAAATCGGACCATACGACCGTGCACTGCGGGATCACAGAGAATGGATGTCTACCGAGGCAGCCAGGACGGCTTACAATCTGAGAAAGCAGTTGATCGAACCCGTCTTCGGAATCTTTAAGGAGCAACTGAGGGCACGGAGGTTCCTGTTGCGTGGCCTTGCCAACGTGAAGGCCGAATGGACGGTGCTTGCTATCGCCTTCAACCTCCGCACCCTCTGGAAGGCGTGGAGACCCCGAGCCTCCCTCTCCACTCAAGTATCCACGGCCTAGAGCCTCTCCCCACTCTCTGACAGCAACTGCTGTCACTACAGCAACCCTCACCCTTCAATCCAGCATTCCCCTAGCACTTCCCAGCCAGGGTCGTAAAGCAAACCCTGGTCAAAGCGACATCTCCATCTCTTCGTTGATGTCACCTCGGAAACACACCTAACGACCTAACGCGGTTCTATTCACCACTTCCCACTTGTGGGACAGGCTACTACTACCTGGTGACCGTGATGGACGACTACTCCCGCTTCATCCTGGCTCACAGGCTCCAGGAAGACATGACGGCCGACTCCTTCATCGAGGTGGTCCAGGATGCTGTGGACAGGACCGGCATGGATCAAGTTCCAGTCACAGACCGCACTAGTACTCAGTCAACTCGGTGTTGGTAATTATTTAAGAAATCACTCAAAGTTGCTACCCTTTGGGAAGACAGAATCTACCCAAGGGGTGGCAGTGATGGGACGACGGGAAAAGTATAGGGTGCGCTTGGACCAGGAAGACCGGGAACAACTCCAGCAATTGATTCGAAGTGGGAAGAGCCGGGCTCGTGTGATGACCCGGGCGAGGATTCTACTAAAGAGCGATGAGGGTTGGAAGGCTCCCAAGGTGTCTGAGGCCTTGGACGTCTCCGTAGGCACAGTGTTCCGCATCAAGCGGCGTTTCGCTGAAGAGGGCATGAAGGGGGCTTTGCTGGAAAGGCCCAGGCCCAGGCCACGGAGGAAGCTGGACGACAAGGGAGAGGCCCACCTCATCGCCCTGGCCTGCAGCGCCGCGCCGGAGGGCCACGACCACTGGACCCTGCGGCTGTTGGCCGGGAAAGTGGTAGAGCTAGGGTTGGTGCCCTCCATGTCCCATGAAGGCATCCGCAAGCGGCTCAAAAAAACGTTCTTAAGCCGTGGCAGAAGAAGGAATGGTGTATTCCTAAGGTGAGCGCCGACTTTGTGGCAGCCATGGAGGATGTGCTGGACCTGTATGCCGAGCCCTATGACCCCCGGCGGCCGGTGGTCTGCTTTGACGAGACCTCGACTCAGCTGTTGAGCGAGCCACGGCCGCCCCTCCCAGCGAAGCCGGGACAGCCGCGGCGACAGGACTACGAGTACCGAAGGGAGGGCACCCGGAACCTGTTCCTGACCTGCGAGCCGCTGCAGGGCTGGAGACACGTGGCCATCACCCAGCGGCGGACCCAGCAGGACTTCGCCCGTCAGATGCGTTGGTTGGTGGATGAGGCCTACCCGGAGGCCCCGGTGGTGCGAGTTGTTCTGGATAACCTGAACACTCATCGCCCGGCTTCCCTGTACGAGGCCTTTCCTGCCCCTGAGGCCCGGCGTATCGTAAAGCGGCTGGAGTTCCACCACACCCCCAAACACGGCAGTTGGCTCAACATGGCGGAGATCGAGTTCAGCGTCCTGGCCCGATCTTGCCTGAGGAGGCGTGTCCCCGATGAGGCTGCCCTCCGCCGAGAAATTCAGGCCCTGGAGGGGGAGCGAAACGCCGCCCGAGCCTCTATCCATTGGCGCTTCAACACCCAAGATGCTAGGGCGAAACTCCATCGGCTATATCCTTCAAATCACAGGTTGACTGAGTACTAGGCTGCTGAGTGACAACGGCCCGGGCTATGTCTCGAGGGCATTCAGGGACTACCTGGGTATGGTTGGCATCAAGCACATCCTGGCAACCCCTTTCCACCCTCAGACCAACGGGAAGCTGGAGCGCTACCACCAGAGCATCAAACGGGACGTAAACCAGGTGCCCTATGAGTTGCCCTCTGACCTCGATGCGGCTATCGCGGCGTTCGTCAGCTACTACAACTACCGGCGCTATCACAAGGCCCTGGCCAACGTGACACCATCTGACGTGCTCAAGGGAAGACGGCAAGAGATCCTACAACGCAGAAAGCAACTGTCTTGAAAGTCAAGAGGAATGACCGGCGACTGCCGGAGTCAGGTCGCGCCAGGGTGAGCGATGCTTGAGCATGGAGTTGAGGATAACGAGCAGCTTGCGCATGCAGGCTGTGAGGGCCAGCTTCTTGGGCTTACCAGCGGCCAGCAGCCGCTGGTAGAAGTCCCTGATAACAGGGTTGAAGCGACTGGCAACCAGCGCTCCCATGTACAGGGCGGCGCGGATGCGGGCGCGTCCACCCCAGACGGTGCGTTTGCCCCGCAGGGTGCCGCTGTCCCGGTTGAAGGGAGCCACCCCTACCAGGGCGGCGATCTGCCGGCGGTCCAGCGTGCCCAGCTCCGGCAGATAGGCCAGGAGAGAGATGGAGACTTGTTCTCCCACGCCGGGAACGGTGCGCAGGAGGTCATCCTTCTCTCGCCATACGGGACTCTGGCGGAGAGTCTGCCGCAGTCCCTCATCCAGGTCGTCCAGCTCTCGCTCCAGCCATGCAATGTGGGCCTCGATGCGGGGACGGACGGCGATGGCGGCGGCGCTCAAGCGGTTCTTCTCCGAGACCAGCATGGTCATCACCTGGTGCCTGCGGGCAGCCAGGGAGTTAAGGGCCTGGGTCTCGGCGTCTCGCAGAGGGCGCACGGGTGGACGAACCGCTTCGGCGAAGTGAGCCAGAACCGCCGCGTCCAGAGCGTCGGTCTTGGCCAGCTTCCCGGTGGCCCTGGCGAAGTCCCGCACCTGGCGGGGGTTGACGACGACCACAGGCACCGCGTCGGCTGCCAAGGCAGCCACCAGCGGCACTTCCAAGCCGCCCGAAGCCTCAGCAACACCATGACCGGTTCAAGGGCCTTCAGCTGGGAGACCAGCTGCCGGACTCCTGTCTCGTCATGGGAAACCTCCCATCTGTCGTCCGTAGGACGGACTGCGACGTCCACCTGGGCCTTGGCTACATCAATGCCTACGTAGATCGATTCTTGCTCCACGAGCACCTCCTGCGAATTATTGGCCCGTCCTTGCAAGATGCGGGCTTGGTTGGCCCAGGCAACTGTTCGGGCTCTATTCGGAAGGGGTGCGGCGACCCTCGCTTTCTGGCGGTCTTCCATAACCAAGGAGAAACCGGTCTGCCGCACCCCGATCCACCTAAGTGAAGTGATTGTTACACACCCAAACCAAGATACAAGGAGGTGAAGGCCAAAACCATCCAAAACCGCAGACGCTATAACAGGGCCCTCAGAGAGCTCACCAGACCCCCATCCAGCACCTGATCTCTCGGGTCCCAATGTGATGCTCCTATAGATGTCAAGCAGCTGCTGGTAAGGCCAGGTTCTTACGTCCCAACTCACTCAAGATGGCAAAGACCTGACGAGCAACGTAGCGTTTGAGACAGCGGATGATCTCAGGCTTTGTCATCCCCTCTCTCGTACGACGCTGCATATATTCCCTCGTCCGCTCGTCGTGGCGGAGTCGCACAAGGACAACGCGATAGAGTGCGGCATTGGCGTGTCGATCGCCTCCGCGATTCAATCGATGGCGGTTGGTCTTGCCTGAAGAGGCAAGGATGGGGTTTACTCCGCACAGGGCGGCGAAGGCGGACTCCGACCTCAGTCGCTCGGGATTGCTGCCGGCAGTAACGAGAAGCGTGGCTGCGGTGTCTGCTCCGACTCCGAAGGTGTGGACCAATGCCGGCGCAGTCTCCGCGGTGAGCCGGACCAGCTCCTTGTCGATACCTTCGATCTCGTAGGTGAGATGGCTGTGACGACGGGCAAGTAACCGAAGTGCATGCTTGGCCGCAGCTGTCGGCGTCGCCAATCGACCCGGGCGGAAGCTACGGCAGCGGTCCACAAGCCTCCGTGCATTCAGTCCGTCCAAATCCTCCCGCAATTCAACAGGTGCGGTGACCACAAGGGCTTTCATCTGGTTCATGGCCTGGGTGCGGGCCTTCATCCCAGAGTCCTTGGTGATCTTGAGAACCCGGATCATCTCTACCTTGTCCACACCTGATTTGGGAGACTCCCGGGCCACCCCAGCGAGAACGGATCGTGCAGCCATTTCAGCATCGAGAGGGTCGCTTTTGCCCAGTCTACGGCGTGTGGACCTGTCTGGTCGGTTGACCTCGATAACTTTGTGGCCACACCGAGCAAGGTGTCGAGCCAACCCCACTCCATATGAGCCCGTACCTTCGATGCCAAAGGTAGCGACCCCGCCCAGGCCGATAGCCCAGCTCTCCAGGCCTTTGTAACCCTTGGCTGTGGTCGCCAGCCGGTATTCACCCAGCCGTGCGCCATGGTGGTCGATTGCTACAGCCACGTGTTCGTCCAGATGTGTGTCCACTCCAACGATCACCCTGGCAACACCATCTAAGTTACCACTAGTCGTCACCGCTTCCTCCTGTTCTTGAGTGAGATGGCTACGAACGGCCAGGAGAGAGGACAGGACTGCGACGGGACCTATGGCCAGGCTCCTATAAGGTCACTGCTCACCTGGTCGGTGGGGGTTGGGCCACCTTGAGAACGAGGTCGACAGATCACATTCAAGGCACTGCGCCGGTCCCACTTCGGGTCAGACCCGAGCTAAGGAGGCCCGGTAAAGATTATCGCAGTCCCACTTTTGCTGGTTGCTAACAGTGATAATCTATGACGATAATCGATAATGATGATATACAGTTGTCTTGCCAGATATGCGGTGGGGGAAATGGCCTTGATCGGCATCACATCGCACCACGTGGTATGGGCGGAAGCAAAGATCCAAGGGTGCTTGACGAATCCAATCTAATAACGCTGTGCCGAGCTTGCCATCGACACATCCACGAAGGGCGTTGGCTGCTGGTACGTTCCGAAGAGGAAGGAATCCGCCTCTTCGATAGCAAGACCGGAGACCAGATAATGCGGCCCCTCCATGACCCAAGCGTGAATGCCCCTTCCTTATTCGAGACCCTCAACCTGACTCAGGACACTCTCGCCAAACTCCTCCAGGCGTTGCCGTATCTTAGAGACGATGAACTTGTCGAGGCGTTTAGCTACGCCAGCTCTTTCGGAAAGCGGTCCTGGTTAATACAGGCCGCCATCTTGTACGAAGCCCAAAACCGGAGCATCCACGGAGACAGGACCCTGGAAGCCATAGCGCGACGATTCGAAATTGGTCCCCGTCAGGCTCAAAAGTACGCTCTGGTCTGGAAGGTGTTCTTTGCCCGACATGGTGACGGAGAAAGCGTCAATATTGACGCCATTATCCTCGATGAGCCCAGTTGGTACGTGTTGGCGGCGACTGAGACGAAAGATCCAGAGCAGTGGCTCGCCTACGCCCAAGACCGGAAGATGGAGGATCCCAGATACTCCGTCGCGGCGTTTCGGCGGGACATACTACTGGCTCGCCTGATTCAGGGAATTGGAGATGCCCAGGGAGAGCGAGAAGCGACCAATAACTTGACGATGTCAGAGAGCTGGGCTTGTCCTTGGGTTAAGCTCCAATGTGTGCGTGCGGGCAAACCCGTCGGGTTTCGTGACTGTACAGAATGTGAATTTCGCGAGAAGGTTTTTTACGAAACGAACCCAAATGACGAGGAGGTATTGAAATGCCCCGGTATGAAGAAAAGCTCAACGAGTTCGCCCGCGGAAAGAAATTGCTGCGCTTGTCCCGTCCGGTGAGAGACCGGGCCGACGCCTACTGTGACGCGTGTGGGTCAACTCAGCCTCGAACCCTTTATGGGGTTAAGGACACGGCCTCCCAGCGGTACTATTTTGTCGGTGATACTTGCCTCAAAGAGCTCGCGAAACGGGGGTACGTTTTGAGGCGGTATGGCCGCGAGTCCTCGAAGGAAGCCTATCAGGAGGAGGCCCAACGTCGAGGGGAGGAGCGCAAAAATGAGCCCACCGGGCCGGGGGCAGATGACGCTGGTGGAATCGATCGGACGAGGGAGAGAGGTGAAGCCCGATCCTGGGGGCTTGAAGGTCTGGGTATAGTGCCGGCGGTTTTCGCTGTTCTGGATACTGATAGCTGCCGGGTTTTAGTGACGGTTGTGTCCTCCAAAGGTGACGCCTTCGGGTGGGGGTATGCGGAGGAGAGTCGATTCGAGGAGGCGTGGCGAAGGACGGAGGATGGGGTCTTGCTCTTCGAGAAGGTCGACGTAGAACGACCAGATGCGATGGGCCGCTGCGTAGCCAAGGCATGGGACACCGCCCGGCTCCAGTTGTTAGGACCCGGGCAACTTCTGTATCAGGAACAGGACAGCAACGATGAGCACGTCCGAAGTTTAGGTCTTTGGCTTCTGGACCAAATCGGATTGCTGTCCAGAGTCAAACCCAGTAGCTGGATGACCGCAACGTCCGGAAACGGTCATGGATGATTTTTCTCTGAAGGAACCGATGATTAGCGAGAGGGAGTTCGCCTCCATGCAGCCGACCGGACCAACAATCGGCGAGCTTCGCGAGTTGGTACAAAAGGCCATCCGAGGTAATCCACGCCTAACCTCCCGCCTCGAAAAAGCCGCGTTCCTGTTGTTGCTGCGGCCAATCGTATCTTTGGGGGAAAGCCACTTCCGTGTTGGTTCAGAGGACGGTCTCCGTGATTATGAGGTGGTAAAAGGGCACTGTCAGTGCTCGGACTACCTGCGCCATGGAGAAAGTCACCCGTGCAAGCACAGGTTGGCGCTAATGCTGCTCTGTAGGCTCGGGCGCAGGGAGTCTGGCGGCCTTTGTTCTGGGCAGGGAGGAACTTGGACTTCTAAGGCCGAAGTGCAGCCGGGCCCGTGAGGTTCCTGGATCCGTTCGGTACCGCGGCGCGCTGGCCGTTGAAAATCGCCGACTGTTGCGCAATAATTATATCAAGAGCCTTTTGGGCGCGGAATAGTTGATAGTCGGAGCCAGTGAGCTGAGCAGGAGTACAGTAGAGCCTAAGCCAGACCAGGAGGCGAAAAAGCAGCCAAGGTAGCCATGGGTTGCCCATCAGAAAAAGTTAATAGTTAGCCAGCAGAGTTAAGTTCCAGCATCAGAGGACCCTAAGTACGAGCCGAGTCGAGCGAAGTGAAGCCTGACTCGGTATTTTTATTTTTAGGAGAAAAACGGATGGTGACATCAACTCGAAAAATCGAAGCCAACCGGCGGAACGCCCAGCTCTCAACTGGGCCGCGTGACACGACCAGGACTAAGTATAACGCCACGAAACACGGACTTTTTGCCGGGCTTCCAAAGGCCGGCGAGGAGTTCGGGTGGGAAGCTCGGAGAGAGTTCGAGCAACTTCGTCAGGACATATGGGGTGACCGGAAACCACAGGGAATGGTAGAGGAGATCTGGGTCCAACAAATGGCCGAATGCGCCTGGAGTTTGCGGCAGGCGAGCGACTGCCAGTGGGCCATAAAGGCACGGCGCCTAACCGCCGCCGTGAAGGAATGGGAAGAGGCCGACTACCAGCGTTCTCTCTTCCGCTATGAAGGACAGAGCAAGGCTAGTAACTGGGAGTACACCTCTGACCTCAAACAGGATGCCGACTTCCTAAGTTCGCTGCTCCAGGCTTTGGACCACGACGATCCACTGTCAGAATGTCCCGGTTTGTGGTTCGCCGTGTTCGATGTCGCGACCAAGAAATTCCACTTGCAGATCCGTAAAACCCTTAAGTTGAAGAGGCCGTGGTCTGCATATCAAAACATGTCCAAGCACGACGTGGATGTGATCATACACGAAGTCTGCTCAACAAGCCAGATTTCGGAAGACCTATTCTGGAGCTATGTCAGGGACCAGGTTGAAATTGACTACGGTCGGGCCAAGGGGATGTGGGAGGATCGGGCAGCTCATTTAGGAGCCGACGGAGTGCTGTTCGACGAAGCCGACTTGGAGATTATGGAGAAGGTCCAACGGCAATGTACGGCAGCCGCCCGTGGATTCGGGAGAGCGCAGGAAAAGCTAGAAGAACTTCAAGCTGCGAGACGGCGGACGGAGGCGGCATGAATAAACCAAAGAGTGTCGATGACGTAGGTTAGAGGCCAGAGAGAATGGGATAATCATAGACCAGGCTTCCGCAATGGTCCAAGACGACCAGGACCAAAGCAGACCTGGGGAATCGTCGACGTAGCCCAGCGCCCGGGCGGTGGTAGGGCGACTGGAGAAAAAACAAAGAGGTGATATCTATGGGTACCGTATGCACCGTGAAGCAGGTAGCGTTTGCCAAACGGATGTACTTGGATGGGTGGCCGTATTCCGAGATCGGAAGGATTCTTTCAGGGGAAACCGGCAAGCCGACCCCGGTTTCCCTCCTCCGACGATGGTCGAAGGACAGGGGGTGGGACCGCGAACGCACGGCTCCACAGCTTAAGGCTGCGGAGAAAGTGGCAAAGGAAGCTCGCCTAGGGGGAGCTGAAGAACCGATCCGAGCTGCAATCGAGTACAGAGAAGCCTATCATAAACTATGGCAACGGGGGCTTGAAGCCCTCAGGGTGAGGGATCCGAAATCCTCCGCGGAAGCAGCGAGATTGATTGATCTTGGGATAAAAGGAGAGAGAGGAGTGAGTCAACCCCTCGTATCTCTGGCGTTTGCCTACGAAGTCTATAACGCGATAGAGCCCGAGCTCGACAGTGATGAGGCTCGTGGGCGAGCAGCCCAACGAGTGATGGAGACGATGATCAGGGTTGCCGAGATCGAAGCTCTTAGTAAGGGACCCGCTACTCGAACATCAAGAACCGCCTACAGGGACTCAATGGCTGGTACCTCTCGAAAACTGAGATATCCAGCTTAGGTTCCGAGAGGTTAGGTCGGTAATGGGCCAGGGCTGGAAGGATATGGGCGGAAAGTTTTTCCGAAACGAACCCAACTCCAAGCCATCTTCGTGGCCGAATAAAGGCCATAGGGACCGGTCCGGGCCTATCGGAAGTACCTGGTTAGCCGCGGGTGCCTAGCTGACTTCGTCGCGGACCAGCTCCAGGAACCGGGCAACCTGCCCGGCCAGGGGCGCGTGGGACGGGTCCTGGAGCGAGTGGTCGTTTTCCAGAAGGCCGGCTGCCTCTTCCCTGGCGACCCTGAGAAGCTCCTGGTCGGACAGGCGGGCGACCTTCAGGCTGGGCAGGCCGCTCTGGCGGGTGCCGAACAGGTCGCCCGGCCCCCGCAGGTCCAGGTCCACCTCGGCTAGCTGGAAGCCGTCGTGTATCCGCTCGACGGCGGAGAGGCGCTCCTTGGCCTCGGGGGTGGAGAACTCCGACAGAAGCAGACAGTAGCTCTTGTGCTCGCCCCGGCCCACGCGGCCCCGGAACTGGTGGAGTTGGGACAGCCCGAAACGGTGGGCGCCTTCCACCACCATCACGGAGGCGTTGGGCACGTCTATGCCCACCTCCACAACCGCCGTGGACACCAGGATATCTATGTCGCCGTCCCGGAAGGCGGCCATGACCTCGTCCTTGTCCCGGGGAGTCATCCTGCCGTGGAGCAACCCCAATCGCAGGTCGGGGAACACCTCGGTGGAGAGGCGCTGGTGCTCGTCGGTGGCCGCCCGGGCCTCGATAGCCTCCGACTCTTCGATGAGGGGGCAGATGACGAAGGCCTGGCGGCCGTTCCGGATCTCCTTCCGGATGAAGTCGTAGGCCGCAGCCCGTCTCTCTGGAGGCACCACACGGGTCAGCACCTGCTGCCGGCCAGGAGGAAGCTGGTCGATGGTGGATACGTCCAGGTCGCCGTAGAGGGTGAGGGTCAGGGTCCTGGGTATGGGGGTGGCCGACATGACCAGAACGTGGGGGACCACGCCGCCCTTCTGCCTGAGGGCGGCCCGCTGCTCCACCCCGAAGCGGTGCTGCTCGTCTACGACCGCCAGCCCAAGTTGGGGCATCTCCACCCCTTCCTGGATCAGGGCGTGGGTCCCGATGATGATGTCAATGGTCCCCTCAGACAACCGGCGCTGTAGCTCCCGCTTGACGGCCCCTTTAGTGCTGCCGGTGAGTAACCCCACCGACACCGGCTTGGGGAGGGGGTCGAGGTAGACGGTGATCAGGTTCTCTTCCTGAACGGGCCCGGACAGGCTGCCCAGGAGCCGGGACACCGTGGCGAAGTGCTGCTCAGCAAGCACCTCGGTAGGTACCATGATCGAGCCCTGATAGCCTGCGCCCACTGCCGTCAGGAGCCCTGCCAGGGCGACGACGGTCTTTCCGCTGCCCACCTCTCCCTGGAGGAGGCGGTTCATCGGGGGAGTTCCCTGATTCATGTCCCCGATGGTCTGCTCGATGCACCGCTCCTGAGCCTCGGTCAGGCTGAAGGGTAGGGACGCCTGAAAGCCCTGGAGGACGGCGGAGTCGGCCTTGATCTGTATGCCCTCCACCGATTCCTGCCAGGTCCGACGACGCATCAGCACCGCCATCTGGAGTAGGAAGAACTCGTCGAAGGCCAGGCGCCTCCGGGCGGCCACCAGGGTCGGCTCGTCGTTGGGGTAGTGGGCCTGCATGATGGCGTCGCGCAGGGTCATGACATCCAGGCGCCGTCTGACTTCCTCTGGCAGGAACTCGTCCAGGGAAGGGAGCCATTCCTCCAGGGCTTGCCGCACGATCGTACGTAATCGCCGGGGACTGAGCCCCTCTGTCAGGGGGTAGACGGGCACCAGGCGCCCTGTGTGTATCAGGCTCTCCTGGCGGTCTAGGATCTCCACCTCCGGCGACTGGAACTGAAGCTGGTTCTTGTACACCTCGACCCGGCCGCTGATGGCCACCCTGGAGTTGGGTTTGAGCATCCTGGCCAGGTATGACTGCCCGAACCAAACCACCCTGATGTTGCCCGTCTCGTCGCTGACCACGGCCTCCGCAGCCTTGAGCCTCCCCCGGCCCAGCGTGGTCTCCCTCGCCTCCCAGACGGTGGCGACGATGGTCCGTTCCTCACCGGGCTCCAGATCGGATATCTTCACTGTGGTAGAGAAGTCGTTGTGGCGCCTGGGGAAGAGGTACAGGAGGTCCCTGATGCCGGAGACGCCCAGCCGCTTCAGTTTGGCCGAGAGCTTGACGTCGACGCCGCGCAGGCGGTTAACGGGGGAGTCCAGGTTGAGGCTGGATCTCGTCGACGGGGGCTTGCCGGCCTCTGAGGGGGCCGCGACCTCTTTTGGCAGGGAAGGAAGCGCCGCATCGGCCGGTCCGGCCTCAAGCCGGGCCAGCCACTGCTTCGCCCACTCCCCTCGCTGGGAGGGATCCAGCCCGGCGTAGGATATCTTCAGGAGGTCGGCGAGGCCGAGACCCGAGGCGGCCAGGGAATCGGCGTGCAGCTTCAGGAAGCGGTCCATACCGCCCACTACGGCGGTGTCGCTGAATCCCTTGCTCTCCTCCAGCCTGAGTATCTTGATGAAGGAGTCCAGCCGGAGGGAGGGTGAGGCGTCTCTGGTGGCCATCTCTATGGCAAGTTTAGCACGGGAGAGAGGGACGGGCTAGGGAGCGCTGATAGAGCTTATGAGGCCGATACCCAGTGCGCCGGGGCCCAGGTAGGTGCCGACCGCCGGCCCGAACCTGCCCATGACGATCTGGTCCCTGGGCATCAGGTCGGTGAAGCGTCCCGCCAGGGCTTCGGCCTCCTCCGGTGTAGTGCTGTGAATCAGGCCGAGATGGTCGAAGGGGGCCAGGCCCTTGACCGTGTCCACCAGGCGTTGCAGTCCCTTTTCACGGGTGCGGGCGCGCTCGGCGGGATGGGCCTCGCCGTCCCTGATGGTCAGGATCGGCTTGATGTTCAGGATGGAGCCCAGGAACGCGCTGGCCTTGCCGATGCGTCCACCTTTTTGGAGATATTCCAGGGTGTCCAGGAGGAAGTAGCAGTGGGACCGTGGCAGGGACTCCTGAACGCCGGTGACGACTTCGTCGCAGGAGGCTCCCTCCTGCGCCATCCGGGCCGCCGACAGGACGTTGAGCCCGAGCCCCAAGGAGGCCATGCCCGAGTCGATGATCTCGACGCGGCCTGACCCTGGCTCCAACGAACCCAGGGCCTGCTTTGCCTGGGTGGCGGAGTTCAGGGTGCCGCTGAGCTTGGCGGACAGGTGGATGGAGACCACCTGGTGACCCCCGGCGAGCAGGGCGCAGTACACCTGCTGGAAGTCGTTCACCGAAGGCTGGGCGGTGGTGGGCAGCCTGGGACTGGACACCAGCCGGCTGTAGAACTCGTCGGGGCCCATGTCCACCCCGTCCTTGTACACCTCGTCGCCGAAGTGCACGTTGCAAGGGATCACCGTGATGCCCCATTGCTCCGCCAGACTCTTGGGCAGTTCGCAGGTGCTGTCGGTGACTACCTTAACAGCCATATCGAGCCTCCGGTCGGATTCCCGAGCGTTCTTCGCGGGCTACTCCCCGTCTATTCCAGGGAGGCGATGTAGTCGTATAGGGGCTGTCCCCCGTAGACCACTTCCGTTTCCAGGCTGGGAATACCCCGCCTGAGCCTGGCGGCGGCCTCCGCGGCCTCCTCTTCCCGGACGTCGCAGCCCCAGTAGAGGGTCACCAGCTGGCCGGCGTCCGTTCCGGCCTTATAGAGAGCCTCCTGGAGAACGTCCGCGGCCGAGCCCCCTGCGACCACGAGGTCGCCCTCCAGGAGACCGATATATTGTCCCTCATCGACGGCCAAACCGCCAAGAGTAACGGGACGCACGGCTTTCGTAACTTCTACGGTCTTGACCGAGGCCAGGGCACTTCCCATGGACTCCAGGTTGTCTTCGAGCGCCACCTCCGGATTGAACGCTAGCAAGGCGGCAACACACTGGGGGATGGTACGGGATGCAACCACGTGCAGTCTCATGTCCTCCTGAGCCCCGGGTTCCCCGGTGATAGAGGCTGCTTGCCGGGCGGCCGGCAGAATGTTGGAGTTGTTAGGAAGGAGGATCACGTCCCTCGCTCCGGTCCCCCTGGCCGCTTCCAGCAGGTCCCTGGTGCTGGGGTTCATCGTCTGCCCGCCGGCTACGATACAACCGCAGCCCAGGCTCTGAAGCAGTTTGGTGAAGCCGTCGCCCCAGGCTACAGCCACCACGGCCGGAGACGTTGCCTTTTCGCCCTGTGCGCTTTCCTCGGGCGGTGCTTCTGTACCTCCGCTTCTGTGAAGGGCCAGAAACTCCTGATGCTGCCGGTCCATGTCGGTCATGCTTACCTGGTCCAGGGTTCCCAGAGAGACGCCGTAGCTGATCACCGGCCCCGGGTCTCGGGCGTGGATGTGGACCTTGACCAGGTCGTCGTCTCCAACCACCACGGCGGAGTCGGCCATGGAGGCCATCTCCTCGCGGATCCGGTCGACGTTCAGCTCTTGTCCGTGCACCAGGAATTGAGTGCAGTACCCGTACAGGTCCCCTTCAGTGTCGGACAGGTACTCCTCGCTCACTGCAAATGAGGGGGCGTGGGGACGATCCTGGTCCACGGAGGCGTCGTCGGGGGAAAGGGGAGTGCATAGCTCCAGCGTGAGGCTTTCCACGTCCTCTCCCAGCAGGTGGTGCCAGGCCCCTTCCAGCAGAGTAGCCACCCCTTGTCCCCCGGCATCCACCACGCCGGCCTCCCTCAGGACGGGAAGCTGGAGGGGTGTCCGGGAGACGGCCTGTTTGGCCGACTCCACTGCGGCGCCCCACACCACCAGCGCGGATCCGGCGGCTTCCGGGTCGACCTCCAGCTGTCGGGAGGCTCCGCGGGACAGCTCTCGTATCACCGTCAGCATGGTGCCATCCACGGGCACGCTTACCGATCTGTAAGCGGCCTCCGAAGCCAGGCCGAAGGCCCGGGCCAAGTCTTCCCCGTCCAGGCGGTCCTTCCCCTTCAGTCCCTGGAAGAGTCCGTGGAAAAACTGGGAGAGAATTACGCCGCTGTTCCCCCTGGCGCCCAGGAGTGCCCCCCTGGCCATGGCGCCCGCCACCGTTTCGGCGGAAGAGTCCGTCGCCTGGGAGCATTCCTCGTTCACCGACCGCATGGTCAGCAGCATGTTGGTGCCGGTGTCGCCGTCGGGGACGGGGAACACGTTCAGGGCGTTGATGGCATCCCGATGCTTTTCCAGGCAGCGGGCGGCCGCCTGGAACGCTTCCCTGAGGTCGCCACCGTCCAGGCCCATGTTGTTATCGGGTCGCCGCTGAGCCGACATGCTTTTTGAGCCGCCTTCCTCTACGTCTTCGGACGTACTATGCGGACGCGGTGATTGGCCCTTTCGGTGAAGATGAGATTCCCATGGCCGTCCACCGTTATGCTCCAGGGATCGCCCAGCAGGGCCTCCATGGCCGGAACGCCATCACCGTTGAAGCCCTCTTTACCATTGCCGATCAGGGGCTTGATGATGCCGGTCTCGGCATCTACCCTGAGGATGCGGTCGGCGACGATGTCGGTGACCAGCAGGTTGCCGGCGCCGTCCACGGCTACCGCGGTAGGGGTGGGCACGTAGGCTTCGACGGCCAGGCCTCCGGCGTAGACGTTGGCTCCGCCACCCACCACGGTAGTGATGATCCCTGTGTCGGCGTCGATCCGGCGAACCCTGTTGTTGGCGGTGTCGGCCACGAAGACGTTGCCCTGGGAGTCGACCGCTATTCTGTGGGGGAAGGCCAGCTGGGCCTCGGTGCCGGGGCCGCCGTCGCCGCTGTACCAGGCCACCGTGCCCGAGCCGGCTATGGTGGTGATAATCCCCGTCTCGGCGTCCACCCGGCGGATGCGGTTGTTCCAGGTGTCGGCGATGAACAGGTTGCCCTCGGTGTCTATGGCGACCGACATGGGACTGTTTAGCTGGGCCTCGGTTGCCAGCCCGCCGTCGCCACCGAACTTGCCCTGGACGTAGTCGGCGGACTCGCCGGTGCCTGCCACGGTGCTGATCATGCCTGTGGCCCCATCCACCCGGCGGATGCGGTGATTGGACCTGTCGGCGATGAACAGGTTGCCTTCGCGGTCCACGGCCACGCCTTCTGGACTGGTTAGCTGAGCTTCGGTGGCGGGGCCGCCGTCGCCGCCGTCGCCCGCCCAGAACCCTTCGTCGTTTATCGAGCCGGCGAAGGTAGCTATCATTCCAGTGGTCGCGTCTACACGGCGTACCCTGTGATTCCCCGTATCGGCGATGAAAATATTGCCCTGGGTATCCACTGCAACGTCCTTGGGAACCGAAAGCATCGCGGCGATGGCAGGGCCTCCGTCGCCCCCTAGGTCGTCGTTGCCGTTACCCGCCACCGTGGTTACTATTCCCAGGGATTCTACAACGACGCCGCCGGTTATCCCGCCGGACATGGGGGTTCCAGAGGAACCTCCACAGGCCGCCGCGGCGACTACTCCGACCAAGACCAGAGCGAGCAAGGCGATGGGTTTCATTCACGCGGTTCCTTGCAGCGGCTCCGCGGGCCATGATATGCTGTAGCCCCAAGTCTCCGGTTCTCCCGGATTTTACAGAAAGGGACACTGCCAGTCAAACGTGGCCTATAGCTATGAGATGTGAAGTTTGCTCCAAGGTGGGGATGTCGGGCAACAACGTGAGCCACTCCAAGCGGCGCACCAGAACCCGGTTCCTGCCCAATGTACATAAGCTAACCCTGTCTACCGACCGTGGGATGCGCAAGGTCAAGATCTGCACCCGTTGCCTGAGGACGCGCCACAAGCTTGCCCGGGCCTAGACCCCCGTATCCTGGCCAATACTGTCCTTCAGCCGCTTCATCGCGTCTCCCACGGATTCCACGTTGTTGAAGACGGCCGAGCCTGCTACCAGGATGGTGGCTCCCGCTTTCACGGCCGCTGGCGCGGTCCTGGCGTTGATGCCGCCGTCCACCTGGATCTCGGCACCGTAGCCCCCAGCGTTCAGCATATCCCGCAGCCGCTCCACTTTGCCCATTGTCTCTGGTATTAGATTCTGTCCGGAGAAGCCGGGATTCACCGTGCTCACCAGGGCGATGTCGGCGTAGGATAGCACCTCCTCGATGGCGGACAGGGAGGTGGCGGGGTTCACTGCCACGCCGATCTGCAGGCCGGCATCCTTCACCCGCTGTATGGTGCGGTGGAGGTGAAGGCAGGACTCGCTGTGGATGATGATGTGGTCCGCTCCGGCGGATATGAAGTCCGGTATGTAGCGGTCGGGGTCGTCTATCATCAGGTGGACGTTGAGGGGCAGGTGGGTGGAGGAGCGGATTCCTTCGACCAGCACCGGGCCGAAGGTGATGTTGGGGACGAAGTGCCCGTCCATCACGTCCAGGTGGATGTAGTCCGCCCCCGCGCTGGTAACCTCAGCCACCTGCTCTCCCAGGCGTGCGAAGTCGGCCGAGAGGATCGATGGAGCTATCTTCACCTTGGGTAACAGTCCGGCGTCAGCCGGAGCCGGTCGGTCGGCCACCTTTTCCCTCCTTTGACTCTTCCAGGAGCCGTCTGGCATGGTTGAGAGACTTCTCCACCTGACCGGGGGCGGTCCCGCCGGGGAGGTCCCGTGCCGCCACCGACGTCTCCGGGGTGATGCCATAGACCTCTTCCCCGAACTTGGGAGAAAATCTCCGGTATTCTTCCATGGTCAGTTGTTGGAGGCCTTTGCCATGGGACGCCGCATAGCGGCAGAGATCTCCCACGATACCGTGGGCCTCGCGGAAGGGCAACCCCTTGGTACGAACCAGGTAGTCTGCCACGTCCGTGGCCAGCAGGTAGCCATCCTCCGCCGCCCGGGCCAGCCGGGGGGCGTTTACCTCCATCGTCGCGACCATCCCCGCGAAGACTTCCAGGGTAGCGAGGAGGGTGTCGACGGTGTCGAAGGTGCCCTCCTTGTCCTCTTGCAGGTCCCGGTTATAGGTAAGGGGCAGGCCCTTGAGCACGGTGAGTATGCCCATCAAGTGGCCGTAGACCCGACCGGTCTTGCCCCGGGCAAGCTCTGCGAAGTCGGGATTGCGTTTCTGCGGCATGATACTGCTGCCGGTAACGTACTCGTCTGCCAGGCGCACGAAGCCGAACTCCTGGGAGGACCAGATGATCAGCTCCTCGGCTAGCCGGGAGAGGTGGGCCATGCACAGGGCCGCACAGGCATGGTACTCCACGAGGAAGTCCCGGTCGGAGACGGCGTCCATGCTGTTGGGGCTGATCTCTGCGAATCCCAGCTCTGTGGCCAGGAACTCCCGGTCGGTGTCGTAGGGGACCCCCGCCAGGGCGCCGCTGCCCAGCGGGAGAACGTCTGCCCGCCGGCGGCAGTCCAGAAAGCGAGAGCTGTCCCGCTGCAGCATGTGGAAGTAGGCCAGCAGGTGGTGAGCGAGAAGCACCGGTTGCGCCCTCTGGAGGTGGGTGTACCCCGGCATCACCACGCTCTTCTGGGCGTCGGCCACGTTCAGGAGGGCCGCCTGGAGTGCCCGGAGGCCCTCGACTGTCTCGCCGATGGTGTCCTTGATATACATCCGCATGTCCAGGGACACCTGGTCGTTGCGGGAGCGGGCTGTGTGCAGCTTACCGGCTACATCGCCGCCTAATTTCTCATGGAGCCGGGCCTCGACGTTCATGTGAAGGTCCTCCAGGTCCTCCTTCCATGGGAAGGTGCCCCCCTGGATCTCTTCTCGGATCGAGACCAGGCCCATGACGATGAGCTCGGCTTCCTTTTCAGATACGATCCCCTGCCTCGCCAGCATTCGGGTGTGGGCGATAGATCCGGCGATGTCCTGACTGTACAGGCGCCGGTCGTACTGGATGGAGGAGGTGTAGTTGCCTTTGCTAGTGTCCATGTTCTTAATCGAGTCGGATAATGACTGCATACTCCCTGGGATGGAGATCTTTAAATCAGAGAATATTCGTTTAAAGCCCGGTTGGGATCATTATTTTTTAGGGCACCAACTATCTTGGGAATGTCGGTGGCATCAACAACAGTTACCCCATGGTCACAGCCTAGACTCTTTGCGACAGGGACACTTATGGAGCAGAACAGGACAAGTTTAAGGTACAGGTCTTTCCCGACGAAAAAATTGCTGATTGCGTCTTTGGCTCGGATTAGAGTATCAAAGGTGCCAGTCGGAGGATTCCCCGTTTTACAAGCAATCAGAAATATCGTGTGAGGAGGAACTCGTCGATACGCCAAAACATCAACAGTTACTTGTGGGTCATTGTCGAATCGCGCATGTCCTGCTTTCCCTAGAAGGATTGTCTCAAAGCCTAGCAAACTCAAAAGTGTACTAACTGCGTGCTCGTGTTTAACCGCATCCGTGGCAAGCAACAATGATTCGAGATCGTCCCAGCTGCAGAAGCGAGGGAGTAAATTGATCAAGGGATAGTCCACAGCTTCCTTGCGAGATAATAGGGGGCCTATATTCACCTCACGACTATCTATTTCAATCTGAGATGCCAGGTGCCATAGGCGAATTTGTACTTTGTCGTAAAAGTCGACGTCATGGAGAGACACACTTTTTTTCCAAGTGGTAACGCCTTCCAATTGAGTTTGGCCGGCCTGTGACTGCACCCGGAGTGGTTCCGAAAATTTTAGTCGTTGTTCCCGGTCCCTTTGCACCACGGAGGCTTCAAGTGGTTCGAGGGCCGGGTCAAGGGAAACGCTAAGGTCTAAATCTGCCCCACTAAGGTCATATGAGTCGATCTTAGCGTAGAGCGGTATATGTACATAAGATCCTAGGCTGGCGTTTGATGTCTCAACTCCGGTATCCATCAGAACCTTGAGAGCATCATCGAGGGTTGGGAATCTCCCGAGAGGGAACTGGGCACGCACTTGAGTCAATAAGTCAGCGCATGAGACTCCTTCGACTCTCTCAATGGGCATGAAAGCGGCAATGGCAGGCCACTCGTTTTCGGAGCCGATCGTCTGTCTGGCGGAGGATTCAGGCCTTAGGAAGCCTTCCTTCCCCACTATTGCATTGTTTAAGTCTTGGGTCAGAGAAGACCACTCTTGGGTCGAAAACTCCTGCTGCTCTAGGCTTATTGCAAAGCTGGAGGTGCGGACTTCGCCCCATCGTTTTATGAGGGTGGTATGTTTTTCTCTTATGGCATCGACGGTTAATCTTGACAGCCTGATTACAGAGAAAATTGGAATCCAGTTACCATCGACCTTGGCTTGGGCGAGCCTAGTGTCGATGGCCTTGTAAACGTTGACCGAAAGATTTGACAGCGCATTCACATCTACGGACGACATGGTTCAGTCACCGCCCAGCTTCTTCCCCATTTCTTCTAGGTTGACATCGGAGGCGTCGTGTCACCTCTTCAGCAGGGATAAGTTCCGCATCCCCCTTCTGGACGGCCTCTCGTGAAGCCAAAAGCTTTTGCACGAACTCCTCTTTAAACTCTAGCCCCTCATCGGGGTCGCCGAAGAAGTCCAGCAGAGCCTCGTTCATAGCTATGTAAGTATGAGTCTGGATCAAATCCTTGAGCTCCTCCACCGGTAACTCCGAAACTTTCATCCCAGTCTCCTACTCGTTGTGGTGCGCTTACTCCTCGCCCTGGATGCGGGCCTGGGTGCGAGCGGGGAGGCCGTATATGGCGATGAACCCCTCGGACGAGCGGTGGTCGAAGCTGTCGCCGCTGTCGTAGGTAGCCAGCTCGTGTCGGTATAGGGCCCGGTCAGCTTTCCTGCCGACGACGGTGCATACGCCCCGGTGCAGCCTCACCCGAACGGTTCCGCTGACGTGGCGCTGGGTGCTGTCGACGTAGGCGTCCAGGTCTCGACGGTGGTTGGTGTACCACAGCCCGTTGTACACCATGTCGGCGTACTGCTGGGCGATCCTGGCCTTCAGGCGGGCCTGCTCCCTGCTCAGGGTCAGGGCCTCCAGAGCCTTGTGGGCGGCGTGGAGGACCATGGCAGCCGGCGCCTCGTATACCTCCCTGGACTTTATACCCACCAGGCGGTTCTCCACGTGGTCTATCCTGCCGATCCCGTGCCGCCCGGCAAGCTCGTTGAGGTGCCTGGTCAGGTCGACGGCCTCCGTCTCTTCGCCGGCGATCGAGGTGGGCAGGCCACCCTCGAATCCGATATCGAGGTATTCCGGTTCGGAAGGTGTGGCGTTAACCGGCCTGGTCCATGCGTAAGCGGCTTCCGGGGGCTCCAGCCAGGGGTCTTCCAAGTCTCCGGCTTCGACGCTCCTTCCCCAGAGGTTTTCGTCCACCGAATAGGGCCCCTTGCCCAGAGGAACCGGCAGGTTGCGCTTCCGGGCATACTCGACCTCTTCCTCGCGGGTCATTCCCCACTCTCGGATCGGAGCGATGACTTTGACCTCCGGTGCCAGGGCCATCGTTCCAACCTCGATGCGGACCTGGTCGTTTCCCTTGCCAGTGCAGCCGTGGGCTACCGCGTAGGCGTTCTCCTTCCGGGCCACTTCCGCCAGGCAACGGGCGATCAGGGGCCGGCCCAGGGCGGTGGCCAGGGGATACTGCTCCTCGTACATTGCCCCTGCCTTCAATGCCGGGAAGGCGAACTCTCTCATGAACTCGTCCCGGGCGTCGATGGTCAGGGCGGCTGAGGCGCCGATCTCCAAGGCCCTGTGACGTATCGCCTCCAGGTCGACCATCCCCAAGTCGATAGTGAGGGTCACGACCTGGGCGCCGTACTGCTCCTGGAGCCAGGGGATGGCCACCGAAGTATCCAGGCCGCCGCTATAAGCCAGGACGACCTTTTTGTCCGCCATTGGGCCTCCTTAGCAGGGTTTTCCTGAGCTGCATGAGAAATATACCACAGGTCGTTAGAGGGATGGAATTCACTATGGTATCGGTTACAGTTCACTGCCGAATGGTGCGTAGAATTGTACTTGGCGCGATTGTTGTACAATCGGTAAGATTCAACAGCGGGGGAGTAGCGAGTGACTATCAAGGGTGTCACCTTCGATCTATGGCAGACTTTGCTGATCGACAACCGCGATCTGGGTCTGGCGAGGATGCAGGTCCGACTGGACGGGGCAATGGAGATTCTTCGGGAAGCCGGCGAAGGTTACTCGGAGGACCAGGTGGCCCAGGCGTATCGCCAGTGCTACCGCACCTGCCACGACGTCCGGGCTGAGGAGCTGGATGTCAGCTTCACGGAGCAGATCGAGATCTTCGTCGGACATATCGACGAGGGGCTGCCGGCACGGCTATCGCAAGAGGTGGTCGGGCGCATAGCCGGAGTTTACGCCGACTCCCTGTTCGACTATCCGCCGCCGCCTCATCCGGATGCGAAGGGTGTTCTAAGCCGGTTGAAGGGGTCTGGATACTCTCTGGGTCTGATCTCCAACACCGGCATGACCCCCGGGGTCACCTTCCGTACCTACATGGAGCAGCTGGGCATACTGGGGTATTTCGACGCCCTGGCCTTCTCAGACGAGCTGAAGCTGGCCAAGCCCGCCGGGCGCATCTTCCTCCATACCGTCGATGAGCTTAGGTTGTCCTCGGAACAGGTAGTCCACGTGGGGGACCACCTGCTGAACGACGTGTTTGGGGCCAGCCAGGTTGGGATGAAGACCGTCTGGATTGATAGGAAAGACGATCACCAGAAGGAAGTCGACGTGCACCCTGATGTCACGGTCCTCTCTCTAGGGGATGTTGGCGAAGCGGTGGAGAGCCTTGCGGCGGCTGCCACCTAAAGGCGTCCGTCTTCCCGTCGGGCTATATACCGCGTGCTCTCGTTGCTTACGTTGGAAATCCGACGGCCGGATCGGTGCGTACAAAGGAGTATGGGCAGGAGCGCCACATTCTGGATGGCTTCGGTTCGGGTGTGAGGTTCGGTTGACATTACTGAAAAAATATGATTCTATTGCTTCTACTTGTACAGGAAGATTGGCCCTTTTCATAGCTGAAAAATAATGTACGCCTACATATTTAAGCGATTTCTGCTCTTCGTACCAACCGTGATTTTCATGTCCTTGGTGGTTTTCGCCATCATGAGGCTGATCCCAGGCGATCCTGCCATTCAGCTGCTATCGGGAGAGCTCGGGGATGCGGCCTACACCGAGGAGGACCTGGCCAAGCTGCGCGCCAAGCTGGGCACCGACAAGCACATCGTCGAGCAGTACGGCCGCTGGGGATGGGGCATACTCCAGGGAGACTTCGGTAAGTCCTTCCTCCACCAGACTCCCATCTCCCACGATTTGAAGAAGAAATTCCCGATCACCCTCGAGCTGACTATCCTCGCCCTTCTCTGGGCAACCGTCGTTGCTGTGCCCCTGGGAGTCTTTTCGGCCGTCAGCCAGGATAAGATCGGTGACTACGTAGCCAGGCTCGTAACTATTGCCGGCGTCGCCTTTCCTACTTTCTGGACGGGTATTCTGCTCATCTATCTACTCGTGCGAGTGTTTAACTGGTTGCCTCCCCTGGGATACACTGATCTGTGGGACGACCCGGGGAAGAACCTGCAACAGCTCATCTTCCCGGCCCTGGCCCTGGGCTTCTTCAACATGGCATTCATCGCCAGGGTTACGCGGTCGGCTATGCTGGAGGTCTTGCGCGAGGACTACATTCGCACCGCGCGAGCGAAGGGTGTCTCCGAGCGAATGGTGATCGCCCGCCACGGCCTAAGAAACGCTCTGTTGCCGGTAGTCAGCGTCGCGGGATGGCAGTTCGGCGCCCTGCTGGGTGGCACTGTGATCATCGAGCAGATCTTCCTGGTGCCCGGCATCGGGCGGCTGCTCCTTGACAGCATTTTCCAACGCGACTACGGGGTAACCCAGGGCGTGGTGATGCTGATAACCCTGCTGGTGGTGGGCCTGAACCTGTTAACAGACCTTTTCTATGGCTGGCTGGATCCCAGGATCCGCTACGCCTAGCGACGTCCGACTCCAGGAGGAACGATGGATGAGGGTAGAGTAGAAGCGCCGGCCGTCGGTGAGGGACGTATTACCTTCGTCAGGACCCAGCAGATGGCGGGGCAATACCTCAATACCCTGCTGACCTTCTTCCGGAGGAAGCCCCTGGGCGCCTTCGGGGCCTTTATCGCCGTTGTTCTGATAGTCCTGGCCATATTCGCGGGGCCCATCTCCAGGACCGACCCCCGCAAAACCAACGTCAAGCACGTGTTCGCCTCCCCCAGCTCCGAGGTCTGGCTCGGCGGCGATCAGTTGGGCCGTGATGTGTATAGCAGGCTCATTCATGGTGCCAAGATTTCCCTTCGGGTAGGCTTCCTGAGCTGTATCTTCGGTATAGGCATTGGCTTCCTGGTAGGTATAGCGAGCGCCTATATCGGAGGGAAGTTCGACCTGATCATACAGCGGGCGGTAGACGCTGTGCAGGCCTTCCCACCCTTAATCCTTGCTTTGGCTATCATGGCGGCTCTGGGCGCGGCCGAGAAAAACGTGATTTTCGCGCTTGGGTTGGTGTTCATCCCGATATCCGCGCGTACTATACGAGCTCAAGCCCTGAGCATTAAAGAGACGGACTACGTGTTGGCGGCCCGTGCCGTGGGTGCCCGCCCCTGGCGGATCATGTTGCTGCACTTGGCTCCCAACTGCATGGCCACTTTCATCGTGCTGTTTACAATCTCCCTGGGTGTGGCCATCATCGCCGAAGCCTCCCTGAGCTTCCTGGGGGTGGGTGTTCCGCCCGACGTCCCATCGTGGGGAGGCATGCTGACCGGCGCGGCCCAGAACTACGTCGAAGTGGCTCCCTGGTTGGGTGTGTTTCCGGGGCTGGCTATAGCCATCGTGGTGTTCGCCTGGAACCTGCTGGGCGATTCCCTCCGGGACGTCCTCGACCCCCGTCTTCGCGGGTCCACCTAAGCGGTTTGCCGGCTCCATCGTTCACGGAGCCAAGGCGATAACCGCCGCCGGAGATCCCGATCCGCCCTGTAGGCCGAGCACGCCTATTATCAGGGTGACCCCCGTTGACGGAAGCCGGTGCAGGCTGGCCAGGCTCTCCAGTACGATCCCTTGCCGTTCCAGCACTAGCCGGTTGGTGGCGAAGGCACGGTCTTGTCCCGGATCGACTCCGGGGGCATCGGTCCCCACACCTCTAATCCCCCGATCTTCCAGCAGCGTCCTCGTCGTTGCGCCGCCAAACCCCGGAAAATGAAGGCTCCCGAGAGATCCCGGTTGAGGTAGGCGACGGGGTCCTCCCATCTCTCCTGCCATCCGGTGTGTAGCAGCACGACGCCGTCGGACGGGATTCGGCCGTGCCTGCGTTCCCACTTTGAGACGTCATCCCAGGACAGGGCGTAGTCCGGATCGGCGGCTGCCTGGTCACGGATGTCGACTACCACAGCTGGTGCGATCAGTGCTTCTGCTGGGTAATCGTCGATCCCCGGAGCGCTGTCGTGGAAGGCGATGGGTGCGTTCATGTGGGTGCCGCTGTGCTCGCCCATGGAGAACCGGCGCAGGAAGTAACCGTCCTTTTCCAGCACCGACGTGCCGCTGAACTCGACCGACGGATCACCGGGCCAGAGGGGAATACCGGGGTGAATCAGGTGGCTCAGGCTTACCACCCGGGAGTAGGCTATGGTCCTGGTCTCGTGGCTTCGGTCCATGGAGCCCTGCCTCCTGCGCAGGATATTGTGCACGGCATCGAGGAGCGGGCCCTTATCATGCAAGAGCCTCGCCGGAGGGTATTATTCCACGATAGGCGTCGGGGGTACAATGGTAAGCTGCCATGGAACATCCGTTGACGAACCTGCCCGACGCCTTTGAGCGTATGTCCCCCCGCCTGTACAGGTGGTTGGTGGTGGCCTGTGCGGTTCTGGGCATGTTCCTGGTGTCGATGGACGTCGCGGTCAACGTGGCCCTCCCCACCATCACCGAGCACTTCGACACCGACATCCGCACCATTCAGTGGATCATAGTTACTTTCATCGCCACCCGCGCCGGCCTTGCTCTGGTGGCCGGCAGCGTCGGCGATCAGATAGGCCTGAGGCGGATATACCTTGCGGGGGCCGTCTGCTACACGGTGGCGGTGGCTGTGATCGCCGTCTCGCCCAGCCTAGGCGCCGTGTTCGGCCTGAGAGTGCTCCAGGGAGTGGGTGCCGGTAGCCTCTATGCGGTGGCGCCGGCCATCGCCAGTATGGCTTACACCAGCGAAAACCGGGGGGCTGCCCTGGGGATTATCACGGCCGGATTTGCCCTGGGCACCCTGGCGGGTACCCTTGGTGCCGGCGTTCTGGTGGACTCCCTGGGTTGGGAGTCTATTTTCCTGGGCAGGCTGCCCTTCTGCGCCATCGCTCTATTATTGGGCTGGATGGTGCTGGGTCGTGGCGTCCCGGCGGCGGGCCGTCCTTCCTTCGACATCGTAGGCGGGGCCAGCCTCGTTGCTGCAGTTGTGGCCCTGGTGTTCGCCCTCCAGATGAGCGACCGGTTAGGGTGGGAGTCACCCTTGGTCGTTGGATCCCTGGTAGCTACTCCCCTACTGCTGGCTCTGTTCCTGCGTTCCGAGCTCACCGCCCGGTGGCCAGTGCTGGACCTGAAGCTGTTTCGTTTGCCCGGCTTCAGAGGGGCCTGCCTGGGAACGTTCCTTCTCCATCTAGGGGTCTTCGTTATCTGGTTCGTCTTCCCATTCTACGTGGCCGATGCCCTGGGACGGGGAGCCCTGTTCCTGGGGGCCATGATGGCGGTCATGGCTGCCGCCATGCTCGTCGCGTCGCCGGTAGGAGGCCGGCTTTCGGACCGGGTCGACCCCAAATATGTGGGGATCGGGGGAGCCCTCGCTGTGGGCCTGGGACTCTTTTGGATGAGCTTCCTGGACGGGTCGTCGTCGGTAGGTGACGTGGGAGTACGGATGGCCGTGGTCGGGTTTGGGCTGGGCGCCTTTCAGTCGGCGCTATACTCCATGGCCCTGAAGGCGGTGCCGGCCGAGCGACTTGGCACGGTGTCAGGTGTCCTTTCCCTGGTATGGGCATTGGGCTGGGTGCTTTCGGTCGCCATCGGCGGCCTGGTCTTCGACCTTCGAGGGGACCATCATCTATCGGTCCTTGCCGGCCAGGGCCTCCCGCCGGACCAAATCGAGGCCGGGGCGCTTGTTCTGGCTTTTCGTGACACCTTCCGACTGGGGGCTGCCGTCGTTGGGGCGGGCCTGGTGGTGCTGGTGATCACGGGTGTCCGTCGCGGGCCTACGGAGCTCCTTCCGAAACGTAGACCAGGTCTTTGATCTTCTCGAAAATCCCTGGGCCAATGCGGCTTACGTTCATCAGCTCCTCCGTGGACCGGAAGGGGCCGTGCTCCTCCCTATAGTCCACGATGGCGCGAGCCCTCACATCGCCTATGTCCGGTAGGGACTTCAGATCCTCGACAGGGGCGGTGTTCAGGTCTATCCCGGCGTCCTCTCGGGAGGGGGTACTCGACGCGGGCTGGCACTGTTCTTCCGAGTCGGGAACATGGTACTGGGCCTCGTCCTTCACCCTGAGGGCCAGGTTTACGCAGTCCAGCCGGGCCTGGCGGGTCGCTCCTCCGGCTGCCTCGATAGCGTCGGCCAGCCAGTCCGACTCCGCCATGGGGTAAACCCCGGGCCGGGAGACGGCGCCGCTGACGTACACCTTCAACACGGGAGTAGGTGTGGCCGTGGGCAGCAGGATCTCCACTCCCGGTCCCCCAGATCCGTTTCGGCTCACCGCCAGCGCGATGCCGGCCGAAAGGGCGGCGATCAGCAGTACCGCCAGTATGTAGAAGGATATCGTCTTCACGGATGTCATTCGTAGCAAGTCGTATTGCCTTACAGCTTGTCGCTGATTATAATTACCCCAGCCTCAAGGTTAAAGAGGAGGTGCCTGGTGACCCCTACCCCCATCGCCTTCCTGCGCGGAGAGTACGTCCCTCTGAGCGAGGCTAAGGTGAGCATCATGACCCACGCCCTGCACTACGGTACCGGGGTCTTCGAGGGCATACGGGGCAACTGGAACGCGGACCAGCAGAGCATCTTCATCTTCCGGATGAGGGAGCACTACGAGCGACTGCTTTTGGGGTGCCGCATGCTAATGCTCGACATCCCCTACTCCCTGGAGGACCTCTGCAGCATCACCGTGGAGCTGGTGGAGCGATGCGGGATCACCGAGGACCTGTACATACGCCCCCTGGCGTACAAGAGCGCCGAGAGAGTGGCCAACCTCAAACTCCAGGAGCTGGACAGCGATTTCTGCCTCATCGCCGTACCATTCGGGAGCTACTTGGGGACCGACACCCTACGTTGCTGCACTTCCTCATGGCGCCGGGTGGACGACCCCATGATTCCGGCCCGCTTCAAGATATCTGGCATATACGTTAACAGCATCCTGGCCAAGACCGAGGCCACGATGGCGGGATTCGACGAGGCGATAATCTTGAACCAGGACGGTCATGTGTGCGAGGGCTCCGGGGAGAACCTGTTCCTGGTGATGAATGGGAAGCTCTACACTCCCCCCATCGAAGACAACGTGCTGCCAGGGATCACCAGGGCCACCGTGGTTCAACTGGCTCAGAGCGAGTTGGACCTGGAAGTGGTGACCGGTCACATCGACAGAAGCCAGATATACGTGGCCGATGAGTGCTTCCTTACGGGCACGGCGGCCCATCTCACTCCGGTGATAGAGCTGGACAACCGGAAGATCGGCGATGGCGTCGCGGGCCCCATATCGTCCAAGCTGCAGAAGATGTACTTTGACATAGTCGTCGGCAAGAACCCCAAGTATCTACACTGGTGCACCTCCGTTACTCCCAGGCTCGTGGGTGTGTAGCAGGTCCGAAGGCCGCCTCGGCCTAAACGGCGTTGACATACGGCTAAATCGGTAACCAGGGAGACTCGAGCACTATGGGCTGGTCAGGCGCAGAGTGGGCAGGCTCTTTGGTGTTAGCCTATCTTATAGGCTCCATCCCCTCTGCTTACGTCGCGGGGCGCCTGCTCATGGGCAAGGACATCAGGGAAGAGGGGGACCGCAACCCGGGCGCGGCCAATGCCTACCGCGTCCTCGGACCAAAGGTGGGGCTGACAGTCGGGGCCATTGACATCGCGAAAGGCGCCCTCGCCGTCGTCCTGGTGAATGTGATTATCGGCAGCACGGCCGCCGCGATGGCCGCCGGGGCGGTAGCTATCGTAGGCCATAGCTGGCCCATTTTCAGCCAGCTACGGGGCGGAAGGGGCGCCGCCAGCGCCGTGGGAGTGTTCATGGCCCTCATCCCCATACCCGCCATCCCGCTGAGTCTCTGTGCCGTGGCGCTGCTTCCGGTGGTCAAAAGCGCCACGATCGTGCTGGGCATCATCATGATTCCTATGGCGCTGCTGGCCTGGATTACCGGAGCCTCTCTTTCGGTGATCCTCTATTCGCTGGGTCTTCCGATCCTGGTGGGGCTCAGGCACTTCCTGACGACTAGAAAGCTATCTCAGCGAGAAGAAGAACAGGCCGAGAGCCAAGTGATACCCCAAGAGTAGCGCATGGCAGGCCCCTTCGCCCTGGACTACTTCGTCTTCGTGTTCATCGCGGCCCTCGGCGTCCTTCAGTTGGTCGCAGTCTACGCCGGTTTGCGAGGACTGCTTCTGATCCCCTTCCGCAGACTGGCCGTCGTAGTGGGGCTGTCGGCGGTGGTCCTGGCCTTCCTATGGTTCTTCCTCTCGGAGCCGCGCAACGTATCGGACACCGAAGGCGGCCTGGACGGGAACCAGATGGCGGGGTACTTCGCCCTGGGGGCGGGTACGGCTACGGTGCTCACTTTCCTCCTTTCGTCCGTCATCAACCGTTCTCTGGCCAAAGCCAGCCGCCTGCCTGGTCCCGGCCTGGACGCCCTTCGGGAGACGACCTACTGGGCGGTCATCGCCGGCACCGTCAGGAGCTTATGGAAACGCTACAGAGTGTCGACACAGAAATAGTGCTCTGGCTCAATCAGTGGGCCGGGCGTTTCGAGAGTCTGGACGACGCAATGAAGCTCATCGTCAGCGACTACTTCATCCCGGTGTCGATATCCCTATTCCTGCTGGCGCTGTGGTTCGTGGGAAGGGATCCGGAGAGCAGGGACGTCAACCAGCGGGCGGTGCTGACCGCCCTGCTCTCCGTAGGGTTCGCCAACCTTGTGGTGCTGATCACCAACGAGCTCTACTTCAGGGACAGGCCTTTCGTTGAGCACGAGATTACTTTGCTCTTCTACCAGCCGACCGACTCCTCGTTCCCGGCCAACCCTGCGGCCGCCAGCTTCGCTCTGGCCTCGGGCGCGTGGCTCGGTAGCCGCAGACTGGGGACCTTCCTCTACGGATTGGCGGCGATATGGAGCCTGTCCCGGATATACGCGGGCGTGTTCTACCCGTCGGACGTGGTCGTTGGAGCCCTTATCGGAGTCGGTATGAGCTACCTGATAGCCCTGGCGCTGAGGCTGTTAGAGCCTCTGCCAACCAGGGTGCTGAGGGTGGCCCGAATACTGCACCTGGCCTGATGTTACTCGGCCGCCTCTCGCTGAAGGCAGGTGAAGAAGCGGTCCATCATCATCTGGTTCACGCTCCCCATCAAGCGCTGGCCGACTCTGGAGATGGTGCCTCCGACCTGGGCCTTGCCGTCCACCTTAACCAGGGTCCCGCTTCCCTGCTCTTCCAGGGAGATCTGGGCCTCTCCCCGCACGAAGCCCGGCCCGCCCTGGCCCTCGACTATCAGCGTGTACGACTTCGGAGGAACCTGGTCGGCCAGGGTGATCTGAGCGGTGAACGAAGTGTTGATGGACCCGAGGCCGACGCTCATAATGGCCTCGTACCGGTCGTCTCCCAGAGGCGACAGCCTCTCGCAGCCAGGCATGCAGCGGGCGATGACCTCGGCGTCCAGCAGCACGTCCCACACTCGCGACGGGGGAGCGTTGAAGGAATACTCTGTGTTAACGTCCAACCGTTCCCTCCTTAGACCCGAGTATAGCAAAAAACTCCACCCTCGGTACGGGCATTTATAGTAAAATAGCCAGCAACAGAGACTGCTGCGAAGATACTGGGCGGCGATACTGGGCAAGGTAAGGGGTGACCTGGGATGACCACACGGTTGGTTGAGCTTCGATACGATCCACAGACCATCGAGGGGAAGTGGCAGGAGCGGTGGGAGAGGGACGGAATATACCGGGTCCGGGACGACGACCCCAGGCCCAAGTGGTACGAGCTCACCATGTACCCCTACCCCTCCGGCGACCTTCACATCGGCCACTGGTACGCCATGGCCCCCGCGGACTGCCACGCCCGTTTCCGCCGGATGCAGGGCTACAACGTCCTCCACCCCATGGGTTTCGACGCCTTCGGGCTGCCCGCGGAGAACGCTGCCATCCAGCGGGGGATCCACCCCTACACCTGGACTATGGGCAATATCGAGAACATGCGCCGGCAGCTCCGCAGCATGGGCGCCATCTACGACTGGGACAGGGAGGTGATCTGCTGTCTGCCGGAGTTCTACCGGTGGAACCAATGGTTCTTCCTGAGGCTCTACGAAAAGGGCCTGGCCTATCGCGCCAAGGCACCGGTGGTTTGGTGTCCTTCCTGTCAGACTGTCCTGGCCAATGAGCAGGTGGTCAACGGCAGGTGCGAGCGGTGCGACACGGCCATCACCCGCCGCGACCTGGAGCAGTGGTTCCTGCGCATAACCGCCTACGCCGAAGAGCTCCTGGACTTCGGCGGCCTGGAGGACTGGCCGGAAAAGATCTTGACGATGCAGCGCAATTGGGTGGGCCGCAGCGACGGAGTGGAGATCGGTTTCGACGTCTCCCATCTAGGGCTGGAGGAAACGGAGCTCCGCACCTTCACCACTCGAATCGACACCATCTACGGTGTGACTTTCATGGTGCTGGCCCCCGAGCATCCCCTGGTGGAGAAACTCACGACGCCGGAGCGGCGGGCCGAGGTGGAGGCTTACGTACAGCAGGCACGGCGCCAGACGGAGATCGAGCGCCTGACCACCGAAAAAGAGAAAACCGGGGTCTTCCTGGGATCCCAAGTCGTCAACCGCCTCAACGGCGAGAAGGTCCCGGTGTTCATCGCCGATTACGCCCTCATGAGCTACGGCACCGGCGCCGTTATGGGGGTGCCGGCCCACGACCAGCGGGACTTCGAGTTTGCTGGGAAGTACGGGCTCCCCATAAACGTCGTGATTGCTCCCACCGACTGGGACGGCAGCGAGCTGGATCAGGCTTACGTCTCCGAGGGGACCATGGTCAACTCTGGACAGTTCGACGGGGTCCCCAGCGAACGGGGCAAGGAAGCCATCGCCGACCTGGTGGAAGAGCGGAGTTGGGGGAAAAGGGCGGTGTCCTACCGGCTGCGGGACTGGCTGATCTCCCGGCAGCGGTATTGGGGCACGCCCATACCCATGGTTTACTGCGAGCGCTGCGGTACGGTACCGGTGCCCGAAGATGACCTGCCGGTGCTCCTCCCTTCCGGCGCGGATTTCAAACCCACCGGCGATTCGCCCCTGGCTCTGAACCGAGAGTTCGTGAATGCCACCTGCCCAGGCTGCGGCCATCCTGCCCGCAGGGAAACGGACACGATGGACACCTTCGTGGACTCGTCGTGGTACATGGAGCGTTTCACCAGCCCGGGATACGACCAGGGTCCCTTCGATCCGGAGGTCCTGGCCAAGTGGATGCCCGTCGACCAGTACACCGGCGGCGCTGAGCACGCCGTCATGCACCTCCTCTACGCCCGGTTCTTCACCAAGGCCCTCCGGGATATGGACCTGGTGACCTTCGGGGAGCCCTTCCTTCGGCTCTACAACCAGGGTGTGATTCTGGGAGAAGACCACGAGAAGATGAGCAAGAGCCGGGGCAACGTAGTTAACCCCGACGAGTACGTGGGCACCCTGGGAGCGGACGCCATCAGGTGCTTCCTGATGTTCCTGGGCCCATGGGACCAGGGAGGTCCCTGGAGTGCCTCGGGGATCAATGGGGCCGCCCGGTGGCTCAACCGGGTCTGGGAGCTGTGCCAGCACGACGCCTCGGAGTTGGACGCAGGGCCCAGCGAGGACGGGGCGGTGCAGGATACCCTGCGGGCGCTCCACAAGACCATCAAGAAGTGCCACAACGACCTGGACAGGTACAAGTTCAACACGGCCATCGCGGCTTTGATGGAGCTGTCCAACCACCTGAACCGGGTCTGGTCCGACGGCAGCGTCGATTCCACCACCTGGGTTGAGTGCGTCGAGAAGTTTCTGCTGATGCTAGCCCCCCTCGCACCCCATTTCTCCGAAGAGCTCTGGGAGCGGACGGGACGGCCCTACAGCATCCACCTCCAGGCCTTCCCACAATGGGACGACGAGCTTGCCGCCGAGGAGGAGGTGACCCTGGTGGTGCAGGTGAACGGAAAGCTGCGGGATAGGATCCAGGTGGCGGTGGACATCGCCGAGGAAGAGGCTATCCGCCTAGCAATGGACAGCCCCAAGGTGCGAGGTTTCCTGGGAGAGGGCGAGGTGGCGCGGACGGTGTACGTTCCCGGCCGCCTGGTGAACGTGGTGGTGAAGTAGCTTCTATGGGTGGCCCGGTTCGGTGAGGCATATATGTCCGAAAATCGATAATGCAAGAATATCAGCCCGACATCCGCGTATTAATTGGAGACATCGAGAGAAACCCTCAGGAATGGGAGAAAGTAGGCGAAGTTGTCGAAGCATCCAAGGGTAGGCGATATAGGGGCGGTACAAGCGTGCGGGAGCGATTCAGAAACCCGCGGACTGGTGGAGAGTTAGCTCGGCATACGATATATGATAGAGATGGAGAAGTAGTCCACAGGCACTGGGCGCGACCCATGGAGGACCAATGAAGTTAACCAAACTTGAACACTATCTTCTTAGTTCCCTGTGTGATGATTTAGAGCCTCTGCACATCCTCTACGCGGATTTGAAGAAAGAATTGCCAGATACGGATAGGAGTTCCTTCATAGGTGCCCTAGCTAAACTCGCCTCCCTCGGGCTTTTGAAAGCATATTTCTACGACTATTCTTCAGGGGCTTACGAACCGCGGGGTGAAATAACTCAGGACGTTTTACGAATGCATTGGAGAGGGCCCACCGAAGAGTCTCTGTCCGAATATCCAGCCAGATCCCTCGGTGGCGAGCTCTTCTTCGAAATCACCGAAAAGGGGCGCCGAGAGGAAGCCAGGAAGATATATGCCCCCTACTATGCCGAGGGCCAGGTGAAGGCGAGTTGAAGCTGTCTGCGTGATGGAATTATGGCTTGGTTTGTCGCGGGCAACCTTGTGTGGTGGCTGCCGAGCTCACTATGATATACTCCAAAGCAATCTCAAAGCAATCTCAAAGGAACCAACTAGGAGCGAACACGCCGGATGGCTGGTGAGATAAAGTTCATCAAGGGCGGCACCGTGACTACCCCAAGCGGGTACTCGGCCGGCGCAACCTACGCGGGGCTGAAGACGTACGCCGAGGACAAGCTAGACCTGGGCATACTCCTCTCTCACGACCCCGCCACACTGGCGGGCGTGTTCACCACCAATGCCGTCAAGTCGGGCTCAGTGGTGCTTACGCAGGAACGGGTGGCCGGCGGCAAGGCTAAGGCTCTGGTGGTGAACAGCGGCATAGCCAACGCCTGCGTTGGCTCCCAGGGCTACGACGACGCCAAGGCGGCCACCGCCGAGGCGGCCAAGAACCTGAGCCTCGGGCCGGATGAGGTGCTCATGGGCAGCACCGGCATCATCGGCGTCGAGCTGCCGATGGCCCTGGTCCGGGCCGGCATCGGCGAGATAAAGCTCTCTGAGGACGGTGGCCACGACCTGGCCCGAGCCATCCTCACCACAGACACGCACCCTAAGGAGGCGGCGGTATTGTTCCAGCACCAGGGGAAGACGGTGACCATAGGCGGCATCACCAAGGGGTCCGGGATGATCCATCCCAACATGGCCACCATGCTCTGCTACCTTTCCACCGATGCCGAGGTAGGCGCGCACTTCCTGCAGAGCGCCCTGAAACGGGCGGTGGATTCCTCGTTCAACATGCTCACCGTGGACGGAGACGGCAGCACCAACGACACAGTGCTCATCTTCGCCAACGGAGCTGCCCAAGCGGGAGCCATCGAGGAAGGCACGCCTGCCGGCGACCTCTTCCAGCGGGCCCTCGACGAGATTTGCGTCCATCTGACCAAAGAGATGGCCAGGGACGGGGAGGGGGCGACAAAGCTCATCGAGGTAACCGTGGAAGGTGCGAAGGACACGGATCAGGCACGGCTGGCGGCCAGGACCGTCGTGTCATCCAGTCTGGTGAAGACAGCCGTCCACGGCGCCGATCCCAACTGGGGCAGGATCATCGCGGCCCTGGGCCGCAGCGGCGCCGAAGTGGACGAAGGCAAGATCGCCCTTTACGTTAACGATGTCTGTATCATGGAGGACGGACGCCCCATCCCCTTCCACAGGGACGGAGTAGTGGTGCTCATGCAGGGTCCCGACGTGACCTTCCGGATCCTGCTGAACCTGGGCCCAGGCCGGGCCACCGCCTGGGGCTGCAACCTCAGCGAAGAGTACGTCACCTTCAACAGCGCCTACACTACCTAGAGAACCGCTGAGCAAAGACGGTACGTGGAATTCCCTACCCACTCCTATCCCCTCTGTTGCCAAGGCACGCCCACCCACGGGCCTCCGAAGCCCTGGGCCGCCGGCGTGCTGTCCGAGGACGGTCCGGGCGGCGCTTCATCGAGCCACGAAGCCCGTCCAGCACTTCCTCTCCGCGGAAACGGGGTGTCGAGTGGTGGATAGGCCGGTCGTGGTCAAGATCGGAGGGAGCACCCTCGGCAGCCGCGATACCACCCTCGAAGACCTGACCGCCCTCCAGCGGGAAGGGGTGAAGTTGGTGGTGGTCCACGGGGGAGGCAGCATCGTCTCCCAGTGGATGGAGCGCCAGGGAACGATGCCTCGGTTTATCAGGGGACTGCGGGTCACCGATGCCCAGAGCCTGGAGGTGGTCACGGCGGTCCTCACAGGGTTGGTGAACAAGCAGCTGGTGGCCTCGATGCTGGCCCTGGGGGGCAAGGTTATGGGACTCAGCGGCGTGGACGGCGGGCTGCTGGAGGCAGAGGTGGCGAACCCCGAGCTGGGCTATGTGGGGGACGTACGCGGCGTCAACCCCGATGTGCTGCTCGGTGCACTGGACGCGGGGTACGTGCCGATGGTGGCTTCCGTTGGGGTGCATCGGGTGGACGGGACAACATATTCCGGATCCATCCTTAACATAAATGCCGACACCGCGGCCGGGGAGCTGGCTTACACCATGGAGGCTGGGCGGCTGATCTTCCTCACGGATGTCGAGGGGGTAATGGATGCCTCGGGGCGGGTGATACAGCGGCTCAGCGCCAGGAACGCCCGGCTGCTCCTGTCGTCCGGAGTGGTAAGGGGCGGGATGATCCCCAAGCTGGAAGCATGCTTGCGCGCCCTGGGGAGGGTTCCCGGGGCCGAGATAATCGATGGAAGGGTGCCCGGAGCGCTGATGAGCTGCTTCCGGGGTAAGCTCGTAGGCACAAGGATAACGGCCTGATGAGGTGCCTCCCGACGCGACCGGGCCTAAACGGGCGTCGCCATGGTGGATAACGGTGCAAGGAGATCCGACGGATGAACAACGGGGACGTCGTTCCCGAGTGGGAAACCGGCCAGACCGGCATGGAGCCCCGCAACCTGCGGCTGATCACCAGGATCGCCGTAGGTGTCGCCGCGGTGGTTTTAGTTATCGTCCTGCTGTACATTGCCAAGGGTATATACACCGACTGGCTGTGGTTCGACAGCATGGGGCTCCTGGGGGTGTTCAAGAAGATCCTGGGGATACGCCTCTGGCTCTTTTTCGGAGGCACCCTGGTCGTTGCGGGCGTCCTCCTGGTCAACCTCTACTTCGCCTATCGCTTCTCCCGGGGTGAGTCTATACTACCACTGCCGCCCGACACCCTGAGGCTGGCCCGCTTAAGTCTCATAGTCGGCGTGATCCTGACGGTCTTCATAATGAGCGTGGTCTTCGGCTCGGTGGCCCAGGGCCGCTGGGAGACCTTCCTGCTCTTCTTCAACCGCATCCCCTTCGGTGTGGAGGACCCGCAGTTCAACAAGGACATGTCCTTCCACATCGCCGTGATGCCGATGCTCCACTTCATCCAGGGGTGGTTCATGGGGATCGTGATAGCGACCCTGGTGGCGGTAATAGCCCTCTATCTGTCAATGTTCGCCATCCGCGGTGTGAAGTTCAGCATCACCCCGAGGATGAGGGTCCATGTCGCCGTGCTGGCCGCCTTCTTGATGCTGACCATCGCGGCCGCACACTACCTGGACATATTCGAGCTGGCGTTCTCGGGCAGGGGCGCGGCTCCCGGGGCGGGCTACACCGACGTCAACGCCCGGATTCCCGCCTTGTGGCTCCTGGTGGCGATAGCGCTGGTGGCTGCGGTGGGTTTCGTAGTGAGCCTTTTCTACGGCGGCCTCAGGCTGATGATAGCATCCTTCTCCCTCTGGGCGGTCCTGGCCATATTGGCGGGCGGGGTGTATCCCGTGATGTTCCAGAGGTTCCGGGTGAGTCCCAACGAGGTCCAGCGAGAGGAGGTCTACATCCAGCGGGCCATCGACGCCACCAGGGCCGCCTATAACCTGGACCTGGTCGAGGATCGCTCCCTGGATGAGTACAATCCAGTAGTGGACGCGGAAACGGTGGCCAATAACCCGGAGACCATAAAGAACATCCGGCTATGGGACCACAGGCCTTTGCGCGACGTCTACAACCAGCGGCAGGCCTTCGAGCTGTACTACAATTTCGTCGCAGTGGACGTGGACCGCTACCGGTTCCCCAACGGGGACTACCGTCAGGTGATGCTGGCGGCCCGGGAGCTATCCCCCGAAGATCTGGTGGGAGAGGCCCAGAAGTGGGTCAACCGCAAGCTCTCGTACACCCACGGCTTCGGTCTGGCCATGAGCCCCGTGACCGAGTACACCGACGCGGGGAGCCCCAAGTTTTTCGTGGAGGCCATACCTCCCGAAGGAGTCCTGGAGGTCAGGCGTCCGGAGATCTATTACGGAGAGAACACCCGGGGGTTCGTGGTGGTGAACAGCGATACCTCGGAGTTCAACTTCCCGGACCCCACGGGCGACCCCGTATACCAGAACTACGAAGGTCAAGGCGGCGTCAAGCTGGGCTCTTTCTTTCGACGGGCTGCCTTCGCCTGGGAGTTCCTGGACTTCAACATCCTGATCAGCGGACAGATCTCCTCCGAGAGCAGGGTCCAGTTCCGGCGAAATATCCAGGACCGGGTACACGTGCTGGCCCCGTTCCTCAAGCTGGACAGCGACCCCTACCTGGTGGTGGGTAACGAGGGAAAGCTGTGGTGGATCCAAGACGCCTACACGGTAACCGATCGCTACGCTTATTCCGCCCGGCTCAACGACGAGTTCAACTACATCCGCAACAGCGTCAAGGTAGTGATCGACGCCTACGACGGCGCCGTCCGCTTCTTTGTCATCGACCCGGACGACCCACTCATCGGTATGTACCGCCGGGCCCTGCCCGACCTGTTCCAGGATTTCGATGAGATAGACCGTCTCGACCCTTCCCTGCGAGAACATATCCGGTACCCCATGGACCTGTTCTTGGCCCAGACCGAGATATATCTGCGGTATCACATGAGCAATCCCAGGCAGTTCTTCGAGAAGGGTGACCTCTGGGCCCGGGCTCAGGAGGTGTTCGAGACCGCCGTCAATACCCAGGAGGTGGAGCCCTACTATGTTATTATGAAGCTGCCCGGGGAGGAGAAAGAGGAGTACATTCTGCTGCTACCCTTCACCCCCGCCAGCCAGACACGGCAGAACCTGGTCGCGTGGATGGCCGCACGAAACGACGGCGAGAACTACGGTAAGCTGGTAACCCTGATCTTCCCTACCGGTCAGGTCGACGGCCCTGAGCAGATCGAGAACCGGATAACCAACGACAAGGACATAGGCCGAGAGTTCACCCTCCTGTGCGGTGAAGGGAAGCAGTGTATTCGGGGCAACCTGCTGGCGATACCCATGGACCAGTCGATCCTGTACGTGGAGCCGCTGTACATTCAGGCCCAGACCCAGACGGGGCGTCGGCTACCGGAGCTGAAGAAGGTCATTCTGGCCGACGAGCAGAAAGTGGTGATGGGAGATACCCTCGAGGAGAGCCTGGGCCTGCTTCTGGGAGAGGCTCCGCCAAGCACGCCGGTGGAACCCAGAGATGGTGACGGCACGACACCTCCTCCACCAATAGACATCGGTGACCTGGAGGACGCCCTGGACGCGATCGAACAACTGAGGAAGAACCTGGAGGAGCTGGAACGGGCGCTGCGGGGGCTCGAAAACACGCTAGGAGGGAGTTCGCAATGAGCAGCCAGGCATCGGGGCGGACCGACTGGGTAGAGATGGAAAAACAGTATTACATGTTCACTGTCAGGAGACAGCCCGTGGTCATCGTCCGCGGGGAGGGCACCCGGGTCTGGGATGTCGATGGCAAGGAGTACCTGGACTTTACCTCGGGTTGGGCTGTGAACAACCTGGGCCACTGCCATCCCGACATCACCCGTGCCATAGTGGAGCAGGCCGCCACCCTTCTGCAGACCTCCAACCAGTTCTATACCACGCCCCAGCTCCAGCTGGCCCAGATTCTGGTGGAGAACAGCTGCCTGGACAAGGTCTTCTTCTGCAATAGCGGCGCCGAGGCGATCGAGGGGTCGGTGAAGCTGGCCAGGAAGTACGGTAAGAAGAACCGGGACGGGGCCTATGAGGTCATTACCGCCTACAACTCCTTCCATGGCCGCACCATGGGCGCCCTATCGGCCACCGGGCAGCCCCACTACCACGAGCCCTTCCAGCCGCTGATGCCAGGCTTCGTCCACGTGGACTTCGACAACGTCGAGGCCATCATGGAGGCCACCGGCGACCGCACCGCCGCGGTGATGCTGGAGCCGGTCCAGGGAGAGGGCGGGGTGAACATACCGGCCGACGACTATCTGCCCAGGGTCAAGAAGTGGTGTGATGAGCAGGGCCTTCTCCTGATCCTGGACGAAGTGCAGACGGGGATGGGCAGGCTGGGGACCCTTTTCGGGTACCAGCAGTCCGGGGTCGAGCCCGACGTGATGGCCCTGGCCAAGGGTCTGGGCGGTGGGGTGCCAATTGGAGCCTTCATGTCCAAGGATTACTGCATGGCCCTGGAGCCGGGGGACCATGGCTCGACCTTCGGCGGCAACCCCCTCACCTGCGCCGCGTCCTACGCCTCCAGCAAGCACATCGTAGAGAACGACGTATCGTCCAACGCGCGAGCCATGGGAGAGCGGCTGATGGCGGCCCTGGAGGGAGTGAAGTCCCGCTTCGGCTTTGTGGCCGACGTACGGGGCAGGGGCTTGCTGGTGGCCATGGCCTTCGACGACGACATCTCCGGCAGAGTCGTTTCCGCCTGTAACGGGGAAGGGCTGCTGCTCAACGCGGTGAGGCCCAATGCTGTACGCTTCATGCCACCGCTTACCGTCTCCCCGGAGGAGGTGGACGGCGCCGCAGCCCGCCTGGAGGCCGCCTTGAAGCGGCTGTAGGACCTATCCCGACCCTCTGCCGGTGGGAGAGGGGTGGGCCACAGGCCGGTGCGAGCAAGGTCTTTGATGCTGAGCGGTAGCGAAGCATCTGGTTGGGGCGGGTCCTCTGGGCAGATATATCAATATATCGGATGAATACCCCCATTCCAGAAAGACCCTGCGGTGTGAGAAAGGGCCTTTCGATTATCTATGGTCGGCAGGAAACTACCGCTCATGGTGAGTTTATCGAACCATAGAGGCGCCCTTCGACAAGCTCAGGGCGAGCGGAAATACTTGCCTGGAGCAATAATCGAAAGACCCTGCGGTGTGAGGCGGCTCCGTTGGTGCCCATAAGGCTGTGTGCTATACTCTCACGCAAATGCGTAGCGGGCGACTATGATGCGGACCCTCAGGCTGGCCCTGGCCCAGATGAACCCCACGGTGGGTGACCTGGACGGGAACGCCCGGAAGATCGTCGACCTCATCAGTGAGGCCCGAGGCCTGGGGGCAGATCTGGTGGCCTTCCCGGAGATGGCTATCACGGGATACCCGGCGGAAGACCTCCTCTTCAAACCCTCTTTCATCCACGACAACCTGGAGGCCATGCGTCGTGTGGTGGCCGCCTCCGAGGATATAGCCGTGATCGTCGGCTTCGTGGACTCCGACACAGACATACACAATGCCTGCGCGGTAGCATACCGCGGCGAGCTGGCAGGGGTGTACCACAAGATACACCTCCCCACATACGGCGTGTTCGACGAGGACCGATATTTCAAGCCGGGCACGGTCTGTCCGGTCTACACCATCAACGGGGTGAAGGTGGGGGTCAACATCTGCGAGGACATCTGGTACCCCACGGGCCCCATCTCAGTGCAGCGGGATGCCGGCGCAGAAGTAATCGTGAACATCAACGCCTCTCCCTACCATGCAGGTAAGCTCGCCTATCGAGAGCGCATGGTAGCCACAAGGGCCACCGACCACGAGCTATACGTTGCCTACCTCAACACCGTCGGCGGGCAGGACGAGCTGGTCTTCGACGGCGGGAGCCTGATCTTCGACCAGACCGGCGAGCTTATCGCAAGGGGGAGGATGTTCCAGGAGGACATGGTCATCGCCGACCTGGATGTGGATGCGGTGTTCCGGTCGCGGCTTCATGATCCCAGGCCCCGCAAAGAGAAACAGGCAATCCTGAGGGAGGTCGGGACGCCCCTGGTGGTCCAGGTCTCCCCGCACGAGCCGCGGGAACGGCCCCCATTGCCCGCCGCGGAGCTCACGGAGTCCCTGGACTTCCCGGCGGAGGTGTACGCCGCCCTTGTCCTTGGCACCGGGGCCTACGTCAGGAAGAGCGGCTTCAGCAAAGTGATCATCGGCCTTTCGGGGGGAGTGGACTCTTCCCTAACAGCGTGCGTGGCCGTGGACGCCCTTGGCCCGGAAAATGTACTGGGGGTGGCATTGCCCTCTCGCTACTCCAGCGAAGGGAGCATCGCCGACGCCCGGCTGCTGGCGGACAACCTGGGCGTCGAAATGTGGGTCCTACCCATAGAGCCGGGCCACGCGGCCTTCCTGGACATGTTGGAGCCCCATTTCAAAGGGATGCAGCCGGGAACCGCCGAAGAGAATGTCCAGTCGCGCATCAGGGGCAACATCCTCATGACCATTTCCAACAAGTTCGGCTGGTTGGTGTTGACGACGGGCAACAAGAGCGAGATGGCTATGGGATACGCCACCCTGTATGGTGACATGGCCGGCGGGTTTGCCGTGATCAAGGACGTGCCCAAGACCCTGGTGTACGAGCTGGCCCGCTGGCGAAACCAGAACGGGCGGCCCAAGGACGTTATCCCTCAGGCCGTCCTGGAGAAGCCCCCCAGCGCCGAGCTCCGGCCCGACCAGACCGACCAGGACAGCCTGCCGCCCTACGAGGTGCTGGACCCCATGGTCAAGGCCTACGTAGAGGACGACCGGAGCTACCAGGAGATGGTGGATATGGGCTTCGACCCAACGATGGTGAAGCAGGTCATCACGGCGGTGGACAGGAACGAATATAAACGGAGGCAGGCGCCGCCGGGGGTGAAGATAACCCCCCGTGCCTTCGGCAAGGATCGCCGCCTGCCCATCGTCAACCGCTACCGGCAGTTCTAGTCCGACACCTCCACGATCATCTCGATCTCGATACAGACGCCGCCTGGAAGGGCTCCCATGCCGACGGCCGATCGCGCGTGGCGGCCGGCATCCCCGTAGAGGTTCACAAGCAGGTCCGAGGCGCCGTTGGCTACCCTGGGTTGGTCGCCGAAGTCGGGGGCGGAGTTGATCATACACAGCAGCTTGACCACCCTGGTAACCCTGTCCAGGTTGCCGTCCAGGGCCTCCTTGACGCTGGCCAGGCAGTTGAGCATGGTCCTCTGCGCGGATTCGTATCCCTGCTCGACGCTGACTTCACGGCCCAGCTTACCGGGGTTGAGAGAGCTGCCGTCGGGCAGCCGAGGCACGTGGCCGGCCACGAACAGTAGGTTGCCGGTGCGGACCCACCGCACGTAGTTACCACCCGGAGCCGGCGTGGGGGGCAGCTCCAGGCCCATCTCCGATAGCTTCTTCTCGATCTCCATCGTCGCTGCGCCTCCTTCCCAGGATTCCTCCGGCTATTGTACCCGACGGCGACGTTATTACAAGGGGCGTTCGATTATCCTTGTTGGAAGGAAACCACCGCGTTGGAAGGAAACTACCGCTCATGGTGAGCTGGTCGAACCATGGGACGCCCTTCGACAAGCTCAGGGCGAGCGGAAACTACTGTCCTCAGAGTAGAGTCGAAACACACTGAGTGACACGGGCTTCTTGTGGCCCCGAAGGGCGTATGCTAATATGCCAAATAAGAGCGTAGTGTGCAGGATGGAGGGTTGATGACCGAGAAAGAGAAGTCTCTCGATATAGCGATAGCCCAGATCGAGCGCCAGTATGGCAAGGGCTCCATCATGCGCCTCGGACAGGTCAGCCAGCAGCTAACCACGGAGGTTATACCCACAGGCTCTCTCTCCCTGGACCTGGCGCTGGGGGTAGGCGGCATCCCTAAGGGCAGGGTTACCGAGATATACGGCACCGAGGCCGCCGGGAAGTCCACCCTGGCCATCCACATAATGTCCGAGAGTCAGAAGAAGGGTGGGACCGCCGCGTACGTCGACGTGGAGCACGCCCTGGACCCCGCCTACTCCGAGAACTGTGGCGTGAACCTGGACGACCTGCTGATAGCTCAGCCGGATAGCGCCGAGCAGGCCCTGGAGATAACCGAGTACCTCGTGCGCAGTGGGGCCATCGATACGGTGGTGCTGGACAGCGTGGCCGCACTGGTTCCCAAGTCGGAGCTGGAGGGGGATATGGGCGACTCCCATGTCGGTCTTCAGGCCAGGCTCATGTCCCAGGCCCTGCGCAAGCTGACCGCGGCCATCCACCACTCCCGTACCGCCGTGGTGTTCATCAACCAGCTTCGAGAGAAGGTGGGGGTGATGTACGGCAGCCCGGAGGTAACTCCCGGCGGACGGGCCCTAAAGTTCTACAGCTCGGTGCGCATCGACCTGCGGCGCATAGACTCCATCAAGCAAGGCACAGAGGTCGTCGGCAGCAGGGTGAGGGCCAGGATCGTAAAGAACAAGGTCGCCCCGCCCTTCCGCACCGCCGAGTTCGACATCATGTTCAACCATGGCATAAGCAAGATGGGCGACCTGCTGGACCTTGGCGTAGCCGACGGCCTCGTCAAGAAGGCCGGCGCCTTCTACTCCTACGGCGAGGTGCGCCTGGGCCAGGGACGAGAGAACTCCAAGGAGTACCTGACACAGCACTCCGACCTAGCGGGAGAGATCGAGTCTTATATCCGGGGAGCCCAGCGCCCATCGGGGCTACAAGCTGTGCCGGCCACCGATGGGGTGTCAGCGGAAGAGGACGAGCCGGAGGAGCTCTAGAACGAAGGGACCGACCCGATGGCCCCTCTGCGCTCTAATGATCAAGAGTCCCTGGAAAGGGTGGTCGACGCCGCCCTCCGCTTCCTCGCGTACAGGCTCCGCAGCGAGGCCGAAATCCGCAATCGCCTCACCAAGCGCTTCCCTCTGGAGCTGGTCGATCGGGCCATCGGCCATCTAAGGGACCGTGGTCTCCTGGACGACGTGGCCTTCGCCAGGTTCTGGAGAGAAAGCAGGGAACGGAGCCGTCCGCGGGGGGCCTCCGCGCTGAGGTGGGAGCTCCGTCGACACGGGGTTCCGCGAGATGTGATCGAGGAGACCGTGGTCGGGTTGGACGAGGAAGGCGGTGCCTACCGCGCGGCCGCCGCCATGGTGCGAAAGGTACACTTTACAGACTACGGGGCCTTCAAGCGGAGCCTGACGGGGCGTCTCCGACGACGTGGGTTCGGGGCGGAAGCGGTAAGGAGTGCGGTGGACCGGCTGTGGGGAGAGCTAGCGGACCCGGTTGACTGCCATGTAGGCGGCTACCCCGACGCTGAGAAGTCCGAAGAGGCTGGTCACCAGGTATAGGCTTCCAACGGTGAAACTGGCTAGCACGGCCAGGACGACGCTGGAAACCGCGACAGCCGCCAATCCTTGACTCCGTTTGCGGTTGGAAGCCCTGCTGATGGCCTCTCCAATAGCGTATCCGACAGCCATACCAGACAGCACCGCGAAAAAGAGCCCCAGACTCAGCAGTACCCCCCAGAGGATTCCGGCGACTATTCCTACGCCGCCGCCCGCAGCCGCGGCCCTCATGTAGTAGGTCGGCTTTACGTCGAAGGTCGGATGGGTAGTCACCTTGGCGCAGTCGTTGCAGCGAGAGCCCACGGGCGTCTGGATCAGGCACCGTGGGCAGATGTACTTGCCACACCTGCCGCAGGCCAGTCCCGTCTCTACGTCGGGATGAGTGGCGCATCGATGGAGCCCGTACTCCTGGTCGAGAGGTCGATCGGGAAACTCCGGGGATTGCGATTGTTCCATTAGTCTAGCCTGTCCTCTCGTCTGTTCCCGTTGGGCTCCGTTTAAGCCAGTCCTCGCGCCGCGCCAGGTCTCGGTCCCTGATCAGGCGGTTGATAAACACCTCTCTCTTGGGCACGCCTGCTGGCAAAGGATTCCAGTTGGAGGTGAGGCGCTTCAGGGTCACGAGGGCTACGAGACCAACGCAGTAGATGGTTACGGCCAGAGGCTCCTGGAATACTAGGAGACTCCACAGGGGAAGCAGGATGAGGGCTATGAAGGCCCATACTCCGGAGCTCCTGAATATGGCCCATCCTCCGATGGCCACCGCGGCGAACACGATCAGCTCCTTGTACGCCAGCGCCAGCAAGGTACCCAGGGCCATCGCCATCCCCCTGCCGCCGGTCATCTTCAGCCAAGGCGACCAGTTGTTCGCCGCCAGGGTCAGAAGGGGGGCTCCCATCAACTGGAAGGAAGACTTTTCCAGGTCCATGGCGTAGATACCTATCCAGACGGCGGAGCCACCCTTGACGAAAAACTCGAAGAATCCAAGTGGTACGACCCATCGTCTGCCAACGCTGTAGAAGACGTTGGTGCCCCCGACGTTGCCGCTACCGTACCGGCGAATATCTATTCCCATCACCAACCGGCCGATGATGTAGGCGGTGGGCACCGATCCTATCAGGTAGGAGTAGATATATAGACCGACAAGCTCCAAAGGTCTACCTTACTCGCAAATGGGACGTGCCCATATCAGGCCCGAGCCTTACCGGTGGCCAGTTTTTCCAGCCGTTCCACCACCTCCATAGGAGGCCCGAGCGTGCCCGGCTCGGGTTCGTTGGAGTTACCCAGGAAGTGGTAGTCGCTGCCGCCGCAGGGCAGTAGATCGTATCTTCGGGCGATCTCCGCCAGCTCTCTCACCTTCTGAGGGGAGTACTGGGCGTAGTGGACTTCCATGCCCGCCAGCCCCGCCGCTTTCAGCTCCCGGATGATGTCGTCCAGGCCGGGGGTCTCGGCCGGATGGGCCAGTACCGCCGCACCTCCCCACCGGCTTATGAGCTCTACTGCTTCGACGGGAGTCACCTTCGGGCGCTCCACGTAGGCGGAGCCGTTCCTGTCCAGGTAGCCGTCGAAAGCATCCTTGGGTTCGGAGATGTATCCCTTTTCCACCATAGCCAGCGCGATGTGGGGTCTGCCAACGGAACCGTCTCCCGCGATCTCCTGTACCCGCTCCCACTCTATCTCCAACCCAATGCTCTGGAGCTTCTCCACCATCTTCTTTCCCCGGTCCACCCTTCCTTCGCGGAAGCCCCGCAGTGTGCTCTGGAGATCCTCGTCACCATATTGGATGAAGTAAGCCAGGATATGGATTTCGTTACCGGGGATGTCCGTGCTCAGCTCGATGCCGGGAATCACTCGGAGCTCGGGATAGTTCCTGGCCGCATCCAGGGCCTCAGCCAGTCCCTCGGTGGAGTCATGGTCCGTGAGGGCAACGACCTTGAGGCCTTTTCCGGCCACCAGGTCGATTAGCTCGGTGGGGGTGAGCCGGCCGTCGGACGCGGTGGTGTGGAGGTGCAGATCGACTTCGACCACGCTAGTTCATCATCCTGTCGATTCGCTGGATACCGGTGGCTGCGCCCGACTCGTCGTCGACCTCCACCAGCACCGAGTTCATCATCACAGGACCGTTAGGGACCGTGAGCCGTCTGGGCATTTGGGTCAGGAATCCATTCAGGACGGCGCCTACTTCGCTCCCGATAATCGAGTTGTACGGTCCCGTCATGCCAAGGTCGGTGACGAATGCGGTTCCTTTGGGGAGGATCCTGGCGTCTGCCGTGGGGACGTGAGTATGGGTGCCTACGACGGCGCTGACCCTGCCGTCCAGGTACCAGGCCATGGCCTGTTTTTCGGAGGTGGCTTCGGCGTGGAAGTCGACGACGACCACCTTCGCCGGATTGGTCCCGTTCACCTCGGCGAGAAGCTGGTCGGCGGCCCTGAAGGGGCAGTCCAGCGTGTTCATGAAGACCCGGCCCATGAGGTTAACCACGAGGGTGTTGCCTACTCTCATATGGCCTTTCCCTGGGGTCCCCGGGGGGTAGTTGGCGGGTCGAATCAGGGGCCACTCCTCGCTGATATAGGGGATGATCTCCTTCTGTTTCCATATGTGGTTGCCCGAGGTGATGATGTCGACGGCGCCGTCGAGTATCTCCTCGGCGGTCTCCGGCGTAAGGCCAAAGCCACCCGCCGAGTTCTCGCCGTTGGCTACCACGAGGTCTATCTTGAGCTCTCGGCGAAGGCCAGGCACCAGAGACTGGATCGCCTCCCGGCCCGGCTTGCCTATAACATCGCCGATCATGAGAATGCGCAAGGTGCAGGCTCCTAACGTTGAACCGCGGGCGGGATCTAGGGGCCCCGGCCCTGCTGTTCCGACATAGATACTGAGTGGGAGTGGTTCCGTTGGATGGGAACGGCGGCAGCCCCCAGCGAACTTCCTGCGGCTTCGGGCCTATCCCCCCTGGCGGGCTGTCCTTTAGCCTCGCCAGGGGATTTGCGACCTGAGGCCGGAGTCCGGCCGTCGCCGTCCAGCATAGTTCGCTACCGAGCGTACTCTACGGAGCGGATTTCTCGTATAACGGTGATCTTGATCTGGCCCGGGAACACCAGGTCCGATTCCACCTTCTTGGCGATGTCCCTGGCCAAGGCCGAAGCGGCCACGTCGTCGACGTTCTCGGGCTTGACCATGATGCGGACTTCGCGACCCGCCTGGATGGCGAAGGCCTTCTCGATACCGGGGAAGCTGGTGGCAACCCCTTCCAGCGCTTCCAGGCGCTTCACGTAGTGCTCCAGGGTCTCTTTCCTGGCGCCGGGCCGGGCCGCGCTCATGGCGTCGGCCGCCGCAACCAGAAAGGCCTCCACCGAGCCCCGATCCTCATCGTGGTGCTCCATTATGGCCCGGTGCACCTCGGGATGCAGGCCGTACTTCCGGGCAACGTCCCCGCCGATCTCGGCGTGGGGTCCATCCACCTCGTGGGTGAGGGCCTTGCCGATGTCGTGGAGCAGTCCGCCCGCCTTGGCCACTTCGATGTTGGCGCCGATCTCTGCCGCCAGCATCCCCGACAGCAGTGAGACTTCCACGGCATGCTGTAGGACGTTCTCCCCATAGCTGTAGCGGTACTTGAGGCGGCCCAGCAGCTTTACCAGGTCCGGGTTCAAGCCGGAAACGCCGGCATCGAAGGTGGCCTTCTCGCCCTCGCGCTGGAGGTTCTCCTCCATCTCCTTCTGGGCCCGCTCGACCACGTCCTCGATGCGTGCCGGCTGTATGCGGCCGTCCTGGACTAGGGTCAGCAGGGCTAACCGGGCGGTCTCTCTGCGTACGGGGTCGAAGCACGAGATGGTGACCACTTCCGGGGTATCGTCGATGATTACGTCCACGCCGGTGAGGCTCTCCAACACCTTGATGTTGCGGCCCTCCCGGCCTATCAGTCGCCCCTTCATCTCGTCGTTGGGGAGGGGAACGACGGAAGTGGTGTGTTGGGACACCACGTCGCTGGCTAGTCGCTGAATCGCCGAGGTGATAACTTTCCGGGCCTTCTGGTCAGCCTCCTCCTTCATCTCCCGCTCCAGCTCCCAGAAGCGACGGGCCAGCTCGTGCTTCATTTCGTCTTCGGATTTCCTGAGCAACTGCTCCTTGGCCTCCGCCATGGTCAGGCGGGCCACTTCTTCCAGTTGCCTCATCTGCTGCTGTTTGAGGTCGTCGAGGTCCTCCTTGGCCCTATCTATATCTTGCTCTTTGGTGTCCAGGTTCCTTTCCTTCTGATCGAGAACCTGTACCTTCTGCTCCAGCTTCTCCTCTTGTTGGCTGATTCTCTTCTCCTGCCGTTGTAACTCTTTGCGCCTTTCCTTCAGCTCGTTTTCCAGATTGGTTCGGGTCCTCAGCGCCTCTTCCCGCGCTTCTATGAGTATCCGTCTTTGCTGCTCTTCAGCTTCGGCAACTGCGGCCTGTGCCTCTTCTCTGGCGGCCTGCAGGCGTCCCGAGCCGAACAGGTCGAACAGGAATTTAAGTGGGTTCACTTGGCTCACCTTTTCCTTTCTTAACGTGCGACCGTGATCAGGAGCCCTTCGATCCCTGACCTACCCATGATACTGCTGGAGGTCGAGGGGTGTCAATATTATCCGTACCTGTTCAGACCCGAGTCATAGCTGACGAGAGGTCGTCGGAGGCGGGATAAGGAGGTGCCGGAGGGGGGACAAAACCGGAGTAACGGACCATCAGCCCCGCCCTTAGGGTAGCTTTGGCGGAGGGACGCGGCGGCTACCAGCAAGATCAAGGGCCCGCCGGCAGTATGCTGCCGGCGGGCCCCCTTAGTGGCTTGGGACGGGACATGGGCCCTCCCATCCCGACGGGTAGGCTAGGCCTTCTCACCTTCCAGGGCCTTCACGTCGATCTTGAGGGTCTTGGGCTTGGCTCCGGCGATCCGAGGTATGGTAACCGTAAGGATGCCGTTCTCTGGAGTGGCCTCCCCCTTGTCGGTGTCCAGGTGTTCGGGCAGGGCTACCTCGCGGCGGAAGGTACCGACTCGGTGCTCCCGGTGGAGATAGTTCTCCTCCTTTGCTGTCCTCCTGGAGATTTTAGCATTTTCAGATAGTCCGGGGTTGCTGTGGGCCCATTTCTCGCCCCTCCCATGCCTTCCATGTACAATTAAAAAGACTTGAGTGGTAATTATCAATAGATAAATTAAATAACCATGCGTTTAGTTATGAAATTATAGACATAATGCTTGACAGTGAATGCTAAAAGGACTAAAATTCTAAATGGAATTAAGGTTGGCTGAGATGGAAAATTTTTACGGTTTACTAGGCGTTCCCAGGACAGCCTCGGAAAGGGAAATAAGGCAGGCCTATCGCAAGTTGGCCCGCCAGTACCATCCCGACGTGAATCCGGGAAACGCAGAAGCCGAAGAAAAATTCAAGCGAATAAACGAGGCCTACGAGGTCCTCTCAGACGCCGAAAAGCGGGGCAAGTACGACAAGTACGGCAAGGACTGGAAGCACGCCGACGAGATTGAGCGGGCCAGGGCTTCGAGGGGTGGAGATTTCTCCGAGTGGTTCTCCCGCGGTCCCAGTCCCTTTTCGATCTTCGACCTGGGCGACGTATCCGCCTCCAGTCCCATCGACGACCTCTTTTCGGGACGAGGAACCTCCGTTCGGTCCAGCGCGCTGGTTGGTGTCGAGGTAAACCTGGAGGAGGCCTTCAACGGCACCACCCGTTACGTCGAGATAGCCGGCTTCGGCCCGGATGGGTCTCGACGGCTGGAGGTCAAGATCCCGCCCGGCGTGGACACCGGCTCCAAGGTGCGGGTGGCGGCCGGCAACGGCCGCCAGGAAGAGGTCCTACTGCAGATCACGGTGCGTTCCCACCCGCGGTTCCGCAGGTCGGGTGCAGACCTGTACACCGAGGTGGAGGTGCCCCTGGCCGACATGGCCCTGGGTGGTGAGGTGGCTGTGACCACCCTGAAGGGCAAGGTCATGCTGACGATACCGCCCGAGACCCAGAACGGTAAGAGCCTGCGGTTGGCAGGGCAGGGGATGCCCCGTCTGAGCTCCCCGGCTTCCAGAGGAAACCTCTATGTCACCGCCAGGGTGGTCCTGCCAAGCAAGCTCAATGAAAAGGAGCGCCAGCTCTTCGAGGAGCTGCGCTCCGGTGGAAGGTGACAATTTTGACGACAGAACGTCCTGATGAGTACGAACCTTGCTATGTCATAAGCGTGGCTTCACGTATGGTGGGTGTACATGCCCAGACCCTTCGTTACTACGAGCGGGTCGGCCTTGTGAGGCCCTCGCGCTCAGAGGGGAGGAGGCGCCTCTACTCGCCCATGGACATGGATAGATTGAGGCGGATCAAGGCCCTCACCGAGGACATGGGTGTCAACCTGGCCGGGGTTGATGTGGTGTTGCGCCTCATGGAGCGAATCAGCCAGATGGAAAACGAAGTGGAAAGGCTGTCCGACGAGGTCAGGCGGCTGCGCGGGGTCTCGAACGGCCCGGCCCAGCCGCAGGAGGCGATGTAATGGTACTCAGACCCGAAAAGTTCACGGAACAGGCGCAGCAGGTGCTGGCCAACTCCCAGGAGGTGGTGCGCCGCTACAACCACAGCCAGTGGGACGTCGAGCATTTACTGCTGGCCCTGCTGGAGCTGGAGCAGGGGTTACCCCTGGACATACTGGACAACCTGGGAGTTTCCGCGGAGTCGATAAAGGTCCGGCTCCACGAGGCCCTGGAACGGTCCCCCAAGGTGGCCTACGAGACCAACCAGATATACGCCACACCCCGAGCCGCTCGCCTCCTGGATAACGCCAGGGCGGAGTCGGAGCGGATGAAGGATGAGTTCATCGGCACCGAGCACATGCTCATCGGTGCAACGATGGAGCCGGAGGGGGACGCGGCCCGCATCCTCAAGGAGCATAGCGTCGATCAGGAGGTCGTTTACCGTGCGCTTATGCAGGTGCGGGGCACCCATCGCGTCACCGACCCCAGAGCGGAGAGCAAGTATCGCTCCCTGGACAAGTTCAGCATCGATCTGACCGACCTGGCCCGCCAGGGCAAGCTAGATCCGGTGGTAGGCCGGGACGCCGAGGTCCGCCGCGTGATGCAGACCCTTACCCGGCGCAAGAAGAACAATCCGGTAATCATCGGCGAAGCCGGCGTTGGCAAGACCGCCATCGCCGAGGGCCTGGCCCAACGCATCGTGGCAGGGGACGTCCCCGACGTGCTCAAAGGCCGCCGCGTGCTGGCCCTGGATATGGGCGCGCTGGTGGCGGGAAGCAAGTTCCGTGGCGAGTTCGAGGAGAGGCTCAAGGCCGTCATGGACGAGGTCAAGAGCGCCGAGGGCGAGGTCATCCTGTTCATCGACGAGATACACACTGTCGTTGGAGCGGGCGGCGCAGAGGGCGCCATCGACGCCAGCAACCTGCTGAAGCCCGCGCTGCAACGGGGCGAGCTGCAGTGCATCGGCGCCACCACCGTGGACGAGTACCGCAAGTACATCGAGCGTGATTCGGCCCTGGAACGGCGCTTCCAACCGGTCTACTTGGAGGAGCCCACCGTCGAGGAGACGGTGGAGATCCTTCGCGCCCTGCGACCTCGCTACGAGGCCCACCACAAGGTGAAAATCGAGGAGCCCGCCCTGGTAGCCGCGGCCCGGCTGAGCCAGCGCTACATCACTGCCCGCAACCTGCCCGACAAGGCGGTGGACCTGATCGACGAGGCGGCCAGCAAGCTGCGAATCGACTCGGAGAGCCTGCCCGGGGAGCTCATGGGAATCGAACGGCGGCTCCAAGAGCTGAGCAACGAGGAGGAGGCAGCCGCCCAGCGCTCCGACTACGAGGGGGCGGCCCAGATTAGGACCGAGCGGCTGCGCCTGGAGCAGGAGTACCACCAGGGCCGGGATGTGTGGATGCAGGATAAGAAGATAGACATGATTGTGGACCAGGATGACATCGCCGGACTCATCTCCAACTGGACAGGGATACCCGTGGCCCAGCTCCTGGAAGGGGAAGCCGAGAGGCTGCTCCACATGGAGGAGAGCCTGCACAACCGGGTCATCGGCCAAGAAGAGGCGGTGGTAGCGGTCTCCGAGGCCATACGCCGCGCCCGCTCCGGGCTCAGTGATCCCAAGAGGCCCATCGGCAGCTTCATATTCCTCGGGCCTACGGGAGTGGGCAAGACGGAGCTGGCCAGGGCCCTGTCGGAGTTCCTCTTCGACGACGAGGGGAACATGATCCGCGTGGACATGTCCGAATACATGGAGAAGCACACCGTGTCCCGTCTCATCGGGGCGCCGCCGGGTTACGTCGGGTACGACGAAGGCGGGCAGCTGACGGAGGCGGTACGCAGGCACCCCTTCCGGGTGATCCTCTTCGACGAGATCGAGAAAGCCCATCCCGACGTTTTCAACGTCCTGCTGCAGATCCTGGAGGACGGGCGCCTCACCGACGGACACGGCCGTACCGTGGATTTCCGTAACACAGTGGTCATAATGACCAGCAACCTGGGCACCGGCGAGGTGGGACGGCAGCCCTTCGGGTTCCGCCGCGACGGGGGCAACGTCCTGGACGAGCAGAGGCTGCGGGACTCGGTGCAGGAAGCCCTGAAGCGGGCCTTCCGGCCGGAGTTCCTGAATCGGATCGACGAGATAATCATCTTCGACCCGCTGGCCGAGGACCAGATCGCGCGCATAGTGGACCTGATGGCCCACGAGGTCCGGAAGCGGCTGGAGGACCGGAGCATCACCTTCGAGCTGACGGCCGAGGCCGGCAAGTGGCTGGTCAAGGAGGGCTTCGACCCCACCTTCGGCGCCAGGCCGCTGCGCAGGGCGATCCTTAGGCACCTGGAGAACCCCCTCTCCAAGGCCATACTGGTCGGGGAGTTCCAGGAGGGAGACCACGTGGTGGTGGGCGCCGGTGACGGCGGGCTTACGTTCAGCAAGTCCGCCGTAGTGGCCGGCGCCGCCGGGTGATTCCCGACTCCGGCCGCCGCCGTCTTCCGTGAGAGTCGACACCTCCCGACGGGCCTCGAGGGCCGGGCGGCTGACGGAGAGAAAGTGCCCCGATGAGCGTCCGTTCCTGGGCGATGGCACGAATAGGGGCAGGCCGCCTGGTCCCTCCACATGGGAGCCGGCTGGCCGGCGTGGGACTCATACGCCCGCTGATCTTTGTAGCCGTGCTGGGGATAGTGGCGGGCGTATATTTCCTGAGGGGCCAGCTGGATCCCAGTAACACCGGCTATCCTACTGTAACGGCCCTCTCCTTTATCGCCAGTGCGGGCCTGGTTGTGCCCGTGCCGGGCATGGCCGCGGTATGTGCCGGCGGCGTTCTCCTAAGCCCATTGTTGGTGGCCCTCGTGGCGGGGACTACCGGAACCGTTGGCGAGCTCACCGCATATGCCCTTGGGGTCAGCGGCCGGGGCACGGTGAACCGCGGCAGGCTCTACGCACGGGTAGAGGGTTGGATGCGCCGTCGGGGCTGGCTGGTGCTCTTCCTGCTCTCGGTGATTCCCAACCCCTTCTTCGACATCGCCGGTGTGATCGCGGGCGCCCTCCGTTACCCACTGGGTCGCTTCCTCTGGATCGTATGGATCGGCACCGTGATAAAGTTCATCGTCGTGGTTTACGCCTGCGCCTACGGGGCGGAGGGCTTCCTGGGAGCGTTGGGGGTTGACGTTGATTAGGGTGTTAGCCCGGAATTCGTTGCCCTCAGCCTCTCCTACGGCCCCAGATGGGTGTTCAGTGCGGTTCTTACACGTTGTACCAGCGCTTGGGCAGTCTGCATTGCGGTCAGCACGTAGGCTTCACTCGGGCCTGCTACGAACGGGAGAGGATATCGCTCTGCCAAATAGTAACCGTTGGTCTCCTGGCACAGGGAACGAAACTCTTCTAGAGACGGGTCGTACTCCGTCGCATCGTCGAGGAGCGCCTCCAAATCGTGGACACGCCTCAGCCGCCAGCCGTTTGAGAGGAGGAACGCCTTCAAGAACTTTTCCAGAGCTTGCTGAAGGAAAAATCCCGCGGCTTCAGGATCATTGTCTCTCAAACACCTTGATATCCGCTGGAGATCCCGTTCAGCTATACGGAGCCACTCGCCTGGATAGCTGGAATCCTCATGCTGCATAGAGGACTTCGCCCCATTCCAGAGCTTCTTTGATGAACGTGTCTCCCGCTTTGACCCGTTCTTCGACCTCTTCAGGAGTCAGCACAATGGCGTCCAGAGGAATGCCCCGGTGTAGCCCTGAGATGGCCCGTCTAACCTTTGCTAGCCGACGGAAGAAATCCTCCTGCATGTCGGCGATAATCAGAAGGTCAATATCGCTGTCGCCATCAGGCTCTCCATGGACATAGGAGCCGAAAAGGACGACTTTTCGAGGTCCAATCTCCTCTACCAGTTTGGGCAAAAGTTTTGTGATCGTTGGGCGGATGTCCCTGTATTCGGCCACGCCGCTCCCATAGCTAGTTGGAATCTTACCACCCTAGTATACTGGACGCGACTATTATAGACTAATGCGCTGGCATAAGGCGCAGTCCTCCCATGTCGGGGTCCAGGGCGAGGCGCCAACATCGTGCTCGACGAGATGGGATAGTATCCGTTCCGGACAAGGATTGGGAGTGATATCTCGGAAGTGGAGCCGCCCCTAGAACAGCTTGCCCGGGTTCATGATGTCGTGGGGGTCCAGCGCTTTTTTGATGGCCCTGGCCGTCTCGAATCCGACCCCCATCTCCCTGGGTAGCAGATGGGCCAGCTTAACGCCAACTCCGTGGCAGTACTCCATGGTCCCGCCCATGTCCTGGGCCAGGGTACGCACTTGGTCCACAGCCTCTCCCATGCTATCGGCAGGGATATCTGCGCGCCCGTCGGGGACCAGGAGCATCGAGAAGAGCTCTGGTTGAGTCCAAATCGCGTACTCCACCACCTTGATCCCCCGTGCCGAGAGGATCTCCCCGCTGCGTCGGCGGTACTCCAGTATCCCGGATACCGGCAGCGCCATGTGCAGGTAGTCGAAGGCCCTGCCCCGCCGCAGCCAGCGGACGCTGCGCGGCTGGTTCAGCATCTCGTCCCGGTACCACTCTCCGCTGCTGTGGCGGGTCAGCCAGTAGTCCCTGGTCTCCCTGGGCCCCTGGTAGGTCCCCCCGAAATCGCTGCAGACCTTTAACGAGCGGCGGCGTTGGGCAGAGACCCCCTCTTTGTAGCCTTCGTACATCATGTACAGGACCACTCTGCTGCCGTCGGGCCCGTGCTCCTCGGTCAGGTCCACCAGGGTCGGCTTTAGCCCCAGGGCGAACATCTCGGCCACCGCGTTAAACCCGCCGTCGAAGGAGTCGAAGCCCGCCGTGGCGAAGGAGCGGGCCTCGGGGCGCCGGAAAACCCTGAGGGTCGCCCGGGTGATTATACCGAACACTCCCTCGGAGCCGATGAAAAGGTGGTTCAGGTTGGGGCCAGAAGAGTACTTGGGTATGCCACGGGTGGCGAGGAGGCTGCCGTCGGGCAGCACCACCTCCAGGCCCAGCACCTGGTCGCCCATGGGGCCGTAGGCCGCGGCCCGGTAGCCCACGCCGTTGGTCGAGATGGCGCCGGCCACGGTGGCTATCGGCACGCTCCAGGGGTCATGTCCCACCATCAGGTTGTGGGGCTCCAAGGCCCTCTCCAGGTCCTCCAGGACCACGCCGGCCTCCACTACTGCGGTCCGGTCCGTGGCGTTCACCTCGCGTACTTTGTTAAGCCCTTTCATGTCTACAACTATTCCGCCACGTACCGGAATCACCCCTCCCATGACCCCCGTGCCGCCTCCGTAGGGCACGATGGGAGTTTTGGTAGACGATGCGAGCCGGACAAGCTGGACGACCTGCTCCACCGAGCGGGGCGTCACCACCGCGTCGGCGGTCCTCTCGATGCTGGCCGCGGCCTTGAAAGCTCGGGATGGACTCAGGGCATCGGTCGAGTAGCGTTCCAGGTCGTCTGCCTGGGTGGTCAGGTTGTCCCGGCCTACGATGCGTGCCAGGGACTCCAGCAGGTCTGCTTTGGACATCTTTCCTCCAGAGGGGAACTTCGGCGCTCCTCACCTTGGCATCGGGGGGATCGGAGCGGGACATCAGGCTCTTAAGGCGAGTGAGAAAATGTAGCCGGAGTCCTCTGAGATACTTCAGCTTCGGCGGCGATAGCCCGTTTCAAAGCCCGCGACCTCCTGAAGTTGGTGTAGGTGTAGAGGCAGAGGCACAGGCCCGTGAGCACCTCGGGAATTTCCGAACCTACGGGATCTAGGCCGTAGTGGGTGAGGATCATGCGGGGAAGGTTCCCGGGGAAGTCCTGTCCGGCGCCGATCCAGAACATGATCATCAGCAGCGCCGGGGCCAGCACCAGGGAGGGCAGGATGAAGTCGGCGGTGGTTATCCTTCTCTGGCGGTGGAGCACGGCTCGTGCGAGGGCCGCGACCAGTGCGACGGTGCCGCCCCAGAAGATGATGGTGGGAAGGACCCGGTCGAAGCTGGGAACGTTGTGGAGGGTAGTCTCTCCCTGCTCGTTGATCTCTGCGAGGGTCTCCGGAGTGGACCAGCCGAAGATCCGCTGCCCCCAGCTGATCTCCTCCAGGGCGGCGACGATGAACACTACGGCCAGTGTTACGTGGAGCCACCCGATCCTGGCATGCCCCGTCTGGATCAGCCCTCGACCCGCCAGGACCGCGAATACCGCGGCTGCCAGGAAGGTGGCCACCGACCACCACTCGCTCACGCCGTCCTCCCCGGCGAACCAACCCACGTCCCAGTAGTCGGTGAGGGACCAGTAGGCCACCAGGGTGAAGGCGAGGACGGCCACCAGTGCGAGAAGGAACCGGCGATCGAAGCGGTCCCGGGCCAGGGGAACGGGCTGGAAAAACCGATCGGCTGCCCAGATGAGGCGGCCGGAAAGCAGGGAGCCGATTCGGGCTAGCCAGTGCAGACCGGTGCGGGGAAAGCGTATTCGCCTGCGGGCGAAGTGGCCTCGACTGCTTACGGTGTGGTGCAACGGACCGTCCTCAACCCTCCCAGAGCCGCGGAAACCGCCGGCTACCGGTACTGCCAGCGCGTACCCTGGGCGGTATCCTCCAGCACGACCCCGAGATCGGACAGGCGGGTCCTTATCTGGTCGGCCAGGGCGTATTGCTTGGTGGACCTGGCCTCCGCCCTCACCTCCAGCAAGAGGTCGATAAACGCAGTGGCCTCGCCCCGGTGGTCGTCTCCTGACTGCCTGAAGGTGAGTCCAAGAATACCGCCCAGCTTCCTGAGGGTCTCCTGGGCCAGGCCGATCCCGGAGCCCGACTCCCTGGCCCTGTTTATCTCCCTGGCCAGGTCGAACAGGGCTGCCAGGGCCTGGGGTGTATTCAGGTCGGCGTCCATGCTCTGGAAAAAGCGGTCCGCGTAAGGATCCGGGTCCAGATGGGCTTCGCCGTTCTGAGGGTCCTCCCTGAGGGCGTTGCGCAGGCGCTCGGCAGCCCTCTCGGTGGAGTCCAGCCCCTCTTCGCTGTAGGTCAAGGGACTGCGATAGTGGGAGCTCAGGAAGAAGATGCGAAGGGCGTCGGGATTATGGTGCCCCAGGGCCTCCGCCAGGGAGACCAGGTTGCCCAGCGACTTGCTCATCTTGTCCTCGCCCATGTGGAGGAGGCCGTTGTGGACCCAGTATCGGGCGAAGGGGACTTTGCCGGTGTGGGCTTCGCTCTGGGCCACCTCGTTCTCGTGGTGAGGGAAGATCAGGTCCTGGCCGCCCCCGTGAAGGTCCAGGGTCTCTCCCAGGTACTCCATCGACATGGCGGTGCATTCGATGTGCCAGCCTGGTCTCCCTTCGCCCCAGGGGCTGTCCCAGGAGGGCTCGCCGTCCTTGGCTGCCTTCCACAGGGCGAAGTCCATCGGGTGCTCTTTGCCAGCCCCTATCTCTACCCGGGCGCCTGCCTGCATGCCTTCGAGGGTGCGACGGCTGAGCTTCCCGTAGCCTTCGGAACGGGTGACGCGGAAATACACGGCGCCGTCGGAAGGATAGGCGTAGCCCTTTTCCACTAGGGAACCGATGACTCCGATGATGTTGGGTATCTCCCGGGTGGCCCTAGGGTATGTGCCGGCCCTCTTGACGTTCAGGGCGTCCATGGCTGCCATGAAATCACGGATGTTCCGCTCCGCCAGCTCCTGGGGATCGATTGCCTCTTCCTGGGCCTGCTGGATGATCTTGTCGTCGACATCGGTGAAGTTCTGGACGTGGTCCACGTGGTAGCCGATGTGCTCCAAGTAGCGACGCAGGACGTCGAAGATCACGGCGCTCATAGCGTGGCCGAGATGGGCGGGCGCATAGGGGGTGATCCCGCACACGTACATCTTCACCCGATCTCCGGCAGGTAGGAACTCTTGCGCCTCTCCAGAGAGGGTGCTGTACAGCCTCATACGGCTTCCTCCAACAACGCTACGGCGTGGGCGGCCATCCCCTCTTCCCTACCCACGAACCCCAGGTGATCGGTGGTGGTGACCTTCACGCCCACTCTGGCGATGGGGATGGACAGGGCGCCGCCTATCTTCTCTCTCATGCTGCCCATGAAGGGACTGAGAACGGGTTTTTGCGCCAACATTGTAGCATCCACGTTTTCGATCCGCCATCCCGCGTCTCGTGTTATCTGGGCGACCCGGGAGAGGAGGACCAGGCTGGAGATGCCCTTGTAGCTGGGGTCGCTGGACGGAAAGTGGACCCCTTTGTCACCAAGGCCTGCGGCGCCCAGTAGGGCGTCCATCACGGCGTGGACCAGGACGTCGCCGTCGCTGTGGCCGCTGAGGCCCAGGTGGTGGGGCACCTCGACGCCACCCAGGACCAGGGAGCGCCCCTCGACCAGGGGGTGGGCGTCGAAGCCGACTCCTACCCTGGAAGGCATTTCGCACCCTCCCCGTCCAGTCTCGTTCGCAGTAGAAGCTCGACGATGGCCAGGTCCTCTGGGGTAGTGACTTTCAGGTTATCGTAGGAGCCCATGAATACCTTGACCCGATGGCCCAGGGCCTCCACCATCGATGCGTCGTCGGTGAAGGCCTCGCCGCGGGAGCGGTGAGCCTCGACCAGCAGATCGCGCCGGAATATCTGGGGGGTCTGAGTCAACCAAAGAGAGTCTCTAGGCGGTGTGGACTCGACCAGGCCGGCCGGCGAGACCACCTTGACGGTATCCTTGACGGTATCCTTGGCGGGCACCGCCGCCACCGCCGCGCCCGTCTCCCGGGCTTCGTCAACGCCTCGTTCCAGGAGGTCCGGGGTGACGCAGGGTCGGGCGCCGTCGTGGACCGCAACCCAATCGCACGGGGCCAGCTGCTGCAACCCCAGGCGGACCGAGTCCTGGCGTCGCCGCCCTCCGGCGCAGATCGAGGTCACCTTACTCCAGCCTGCCTCGTCGGCCAGCTCCTGACCCTTCGAGACTTTCTCCGGCGAAAGGACCAGCACTACTTCCGCCACTTGGGGGGATGCCTGCACAGCATCCATGGTGTGGGATATCAGAGGCCGTCCCAAAAGAGGCCAGAATATCTTGTCCATGCCGCCCATCCGGCTGCTCTCCCCCGCAGCGACGACGATTACGCCAATGCTGTCGCAGGGCGCGCCCGGGCCGGTCGCCTGGGGAGGAGGTCCCGACATGCCTATCCGGCTTTGGGGTGGGCGAATATGATGCGCCCGGCCGTCGTCTGGAGCACTCTGGTGACCGTCACGTCCTGCAGGCTGTTTAGATAGCGCCGGCCACCCTCCACCACGACCATGGTCCCGTCGTCCAGGAAGGCCACTCCCTGTCCCATCTCCTTACCTTCCTGAACGATGTTGACGGTGAGTTCTTCTCCCGGGAGCACCATGGGCTTGACTGCGTTGGCCAGCTCGTTGAGGTTCAGGACCTGGATGCCGTGCACCTCGGCCACCCTGTTCAGGTTGAAGTCGGTGGTCAGGATGGGAATCTTCATCGCTTTGGCCAGCTTCACCAGATGGCTGTCCACCTCGACGCCGTTTCGCGCGTCCACGTCCAGCACCTGGATCTCGACGTCGGTCTCCTTGCGGAGCTTGCCCAGCACCTCGAGCCCTCTGCGGCCCCGGTTTCTCCTCAGGGCGTCGCTGGAGTCGGCGATGTGGCGCAACTCGTCAAGGACGAACCCCGGCACCACCAGGGGGCCCCGCAGGAACCCGGTCTGGCCCAGGTCGGCGATACGCCCGTCGATGATGGCGCTGGTGTCCACGAGGATGCCGACGCCCCGGGAGATCTGGGATGGATCACCGCCGGACTCCCATCGGGGCATCCCTCCCATGTCTCTACTGCGGTGTGCCCCCACACCCAGCCCGAGGGTCCCCAGGGAGAAGCTGAGGATCAAGGGAATGCCCCAGCCCTGCCATCCGTCCAGGGTAAACAGGGGGATCGAAATGAGGGCGGCGATGACCAGTCCGGTGATGAGTCCCAGGGTGGCAGCCACCAGGGTGGCCGCGGACAGACGGTTAAGCACTCCCAGGGCCAAGGATAAGGGTAGCAGAACTACTCCGACTATCGTTAGAAGTCGCGTCATCGCCTTCGAGGCCACCGTACCGCAAGTGGATTGTCGGAGGCCAATGCTCCCTGTTGCGAAATGCCCATCCTGCGCATGATACGGGTGGGGAAAGTACTTAATGTTGGGTATTGATGAAGCATCCCTACAATCTAGAATATCACAAGTGTTCTAATCTAAGAAAGAGAAGTCGGGACGTCTTTGGCGAAAGGAGACGCGGCGCAGCTGCTCGATCCGCCCTGAGAAGTGTGACCTGCAGCCTCCTCCATCGGGCTGCGGTAAAAACATGAGTCATCCTGAATTTTGAGAAAGAGGACGACGCTCCTCGTACCGCCCTCGTCGTTCCGGCGAAAGCCGGAACCCAGGATGGCAGCCCTGCGTGTATCTCCTCGCGAGCAGGCGGAATGGCACATTGTACGCAGGCGTGACCTCCAAACCTGTTGGTTTAGTAAGAAGCGCACGGCGCGATAGAGAGTGCCATCCCGCGGGAGAAGGCGATCAAGGAATGGAAGCGCGAGTGGAAAATCGAGTTGCGCGAGATTTCGAACCCGGAATGCCGGGACCTGTATGAAGAGCCAGGCTAGTACTCAGTCAACTCGGTGTTGGTAATTATTTAAGAAATCACTCAAAGTTGCTACCCTTTGGGAAGACAGAATCTACCCAAGGGGTGGCAGTGATGGGACGACGGGAAAAGTATAGGGTGCGCTTGGACCAGGAAGACCGGGAACAACTCCAGCAATTGATTCGAAGTGGGAAGAGCCGGGCTCGTGTGATGACCCGGGCGAGGATTCTACTAAAGAGCGATGAGGGTTGGAAGGCTCCCAAGGTGTCTGAGGCCTTGGACGTCTCCGTAGGCACAGTGTTCCGCATCAAGCGGCGTTTCGCTGAAGAGGGCATGAAGGGGGCTTTGCTGGAAAGGCCCAGGCCCAGGCCACGGAGGAAGCTGGACGACAAGGGAGAGGCCCACCTCATCGCCCTGGCCTGCAGCGCCGCGCCGGAGGGCCACGACCACTGGACCCTGCGGCTGTTGGCCGGGAAAGTGGTAGAGCTAGGGTTGGTGCCCTCCATGTCCCATGAAGGCATCCGCAAGCGGCTCAAAAAAACGTTCTTAAGCCGTGGCAGAAGAAGGAATGGTGTATTCCTAAGGTGAGCGCCGACTTTGTGGCAGCCATGGAGGATGTGCTGGACCTGTATGCCGAGCCCTATGACCCCCGGCGGCCGGTGGTCTGCTTTGACGAGACCTCGACTCAGCTGTTGAGCGAGCCACGGCCGCCCCTCCCAGCGAAGCCGGGACAGCCGCGGCGACAGGACTACGAGTACCGAAGGGAGGGCACCCGGAACCTGTTCCTGACCTGCGAGCCGCTGCAGGGCTGGAGACACGTGGCCATCACCCAGCGGCGGACCCAGCAGGACTTCGCCCGTCAGATGCGTTGGTTGGTGGATGAGGCCTACCCGGAGGCCCCGGTGGTGCGAGTTGTTCTGGATAACCTGAACACTCATCGCCCGGCTTCCCTGTACGAGGCCTTTCCTGCCCCTGAGGCCCGGCGTATCGTAAAGCGGCTGGAGTTCCACCACACCCCCAAACACGGCAGTTGGCTCAACATGGCGGAGATCGAGTTCAGCGTCCTGGCCCGATCTTGCCTGAGGAGGCGTGTCCCCGATGAGGCTGCCCTCCGCCGAGAAATTCAGGCCCTGGAGGGGGAGCGAAACGCCGCCCGAGCCTCTATCCATTGGCGCTTCAACACCCAAGATGCTAGGGCGAAACTCCATCGGCTATATCCTTCAAATCACAGGTTGACTGAGTACTAGCTGGATTCCGGCTTCCGCCGGAATGACCTTGCTACTGATGCTTGATGCGCCGCCCAGGTGTCATCTTTAGATACCTCATAGTATCTTCGTGATCTGTTGACGAAATCAGGAATGGCGCACGTAAAAACCGTCGGCGCTACAAGCCCCGCAACTTTCGCCACGACAGTATCTGGGTGGTGTGCTCCCGGTAATGTCCGTAGCTGTCCAGCCGCAAGCGCTTCAAGAACCGCCCCTCCGAGGCGTAGGCGTCTGTTGAAACCCCTTCCAGCCAGGCCACCAGCCGCCGGTGGGTCCTCTCCAAATGTCGCTTGACCTGGTCTAGGGACATGTCGCCCTTGCGCTCCTGCTCGCGCTCGTCGAACGCGTCTATGCCGCCGACCGAGGCGTAGCGAGGCAGCGGCTTGCCGTTCAGGACCAGAGGCAGCGCTTTCAACGCTTCCTCCTCCCAGGTGATCACGTGGGTAATGAGGTCCCGCACGGACCACTCTCCAGTCACGCCGGGGGTCAGCAGCACATCGTCAGGCAGCCCTGTGAAGGACGCCAAGAAATCCTGCCGTCGCCGGTCCAGTCGCTCGAAGAGCCGGGTCTGATCCACGTGATGTTTAACCGGAGAGGAGCCGCCTCACGGTCGCCAGGATCCTGGGAGGATTGGGTATGTACTCCTGCTCCAGGGGCCTGCTGAAGGGTACCGGAGTATGGGGTGCGGTCACCTTGGACGGCGGTGCGTCCAGGTAGTCGAAGGCCTCTTCGGCGACGGCCGCACATATATCGGTGGCTACGCTGCACCGGGGGGTGTCTTCGTCCACCACCACGATACGGTGGGTCTTGCGCACCGACTCAATTATGAGGTCGTAGTCTATCGGTGAAATGCTCATCAGGTCGATCACCTCCGCGTTCACGCCCTCGTTGGCCAGGGTATCGGCCACCTCCAGGCAGACCCGGGTCATCCGGGAGATCCCCACCAGGGTGATGTCGCTCCCTTCCCGCATGATCCGTGCTTTGCCGAGGGGAAGGGCATAGGGCTCCTCGGGCACAGGACCGGACTCGGGGTAGAGCAGTTTGTGCTCGAAGAATATCACCGGATCGTCGTCTCTGATAGCCGATATGAGCAGTCCCTTGGCCGAGTAAGGGTCCGAGGGCACCACGCCCTTTATGCCCGGTATGTGGGCGAATATGGAGTAGAAGGCTTCGGAGTGCTGCGCCGCTGAGCTGGTGCCGGCGCCGATGCGGGTAATGAGGGTGAAGGGCACCTTTACCTGGCCGCCATACATATAGCGCATTTTGGCGGCGTTGTTCAGGATCTGGTCCAGGCAAACTCCCACGAAATCGACGAACATCAACTCGGCGACAGGGCGGAGGCCCGTCGAGGCGGCCCCTATGGCGGAGCCGATGAAGCCCGCCTCGGACAGGGGGGTGTCCCTGACCCGCTGGGGGCCGAACTTGCCGATGAGGCCCACCGTGGTCTTGAAAGGACCTCCCCAGGAATCTGTGAACCCCTGGTCCTCCCTGCCAGCGCCGCCAGCGATATCTTCTCCCATGATGATAACGTTGGGGTCCCGCTCCATCTCCTGCATAAGGGCCTGGTTTATGGCCTCCCTGTACTGGAGCTCTCGGGTGGCGGTCGTAGCCATGGGGTCCTCCTTTTCCCTACACTTTTGAGTCGGTCTCGCTGCGACCATGGGAACGGATTTCAGACGGCCATGTTCGCGCCCCGCTTCAGCGCTTCCAGGGGATAGTCCACGTAGACGTCGGTGTATATCTCCTCGGGAGAGGGTAGAGGACTCCCCTCGGCGAACACGATAGCGTCCTTGATGAGCTTCTCCGACCTCTGATCGATCCTGTCCAGGTCCTCCGTATTCAGGACGCCCTCTTCCAGGACCCTGTTTCTGAAGAGGATCAAAGGGTCCCGGCTACGCCAGTGGTTCTCTTCCTCTTCGGTGCGATAGCTGTGGGGGTTGTCCCTGCTGGTATGGCCGTAGAATCGATAGGTTTTGCACTCCAGCAGGGTAGGGCCCTGACCGGAGCGGGCCCGCTTCACTGCCTGGCCGGCGGCCTCGTACACGGCGAACACGTCCATCCCATCCACCACAACCCCGGGCATGTTGTAACCCGCGGCTCGGTCCGCAACGTTCTGTATCGACGTAGAGTACTCCACTGGCGTGGACTCAGCGTAGTGGTTGTTCTCGCAAACGAATATGACCGGAAGTTTCCAGACCGAGGCCAGGTTCATGCTCTCGTGGACCACCCCCTGGTTGGCGCCGCCGTCTCCGAAGAAGGCTACCGCCACGTGGTCGGTGCCCTTGACAGAGCTGGTTAAGGCCGCTCCCACTGCCAGAGGGACACTGGCGCCGACGACACCGTTGGTCCCCAGCATTCCCTTGCTCATGTCTGCTATGTGCATGGAGCCGCCCTTGCCCTGGTTGGTGCCGTTTTTGCGGTGAAACAGCTCCGCCATCATCAGGGTGGGGTCAACCCCCTTTGCGATGCAGTGGCCGTGGCCGCGGTGGGTGCTGGCGATGGAGTCGGTGTCCTGCAGGTTAGCGCAGATGCCTGTAGGCACCGCCTCCTGGCCCGCCGACGAGTGGACGCCGCCTCCAAGGGCCCGCTGGGCCATCTCGTACACGACGATCTCCTCGAAGTTGCGGATGTTGGCCATCGTCTCGTAGATCTTCAGCAGCTGATCGCGGTCCAGGTCCATCGTAGCCCCCTTCCAGCCATGGCCAATTCGAACGCGGTCTCCGATGCTCCCAATCTTAGCATGGACGCCAGACGTGTCAATAGAGTCGGATAGGTCCCAGGCTACGCAGGGATAACCCTCACCGGGTCGCCCACGGCAGCCCCAAGGCTGCGGGCCGCGTTGCCGTTTTTTACCGACACCTCCAGGTTGCCGTGGCTGCCGACGATGGCCAGCAGGTCACTTCCCTCTGCATAGGACGAACTGAGCCCATGGATGCGATATCCCTTGACCTCAACGTCGATGGAGCCGGCACGGGATACCAGGTTCGAGGGGATGTTGCTGATCAGGTTCCCGAAGCGGTCCACATGGATTATCTCCCCGACCACGGTTTCTCCTTCCCATCGTACCCGCCCATGGGGTAACCAGCGTATCTGGGGGACCTCCTGGCCCAGAGTCTGAGGCGCTACCCCCAGGGAGACGTGTGCGGCCACAGGTGCGAAGATATCTCGGCCGTGGAAAGTGGAGCTCAAGGGCCGGAGCCAGAAATCCGGGTTGGTGAGACGGTAGGCCCCATAACCCGGCGGTAGATGGACATGGGAACCGTCCACGATCTCGGGCTCCCCGGTAAAGCCGGTCTCTATCACATAGCTGAGGACTCCGTTGTTGGGCGTCAAAAACGTCGCGGTGGGAGTGGTCAGCAGCAGGGCCTCTCGGGAGCTCCCCACTCCTGGGTCCACCACCACGACGTGGACCGTCCCCCGGGGAAAGTAGTGGTGGCTGATGCCGATGACGAAGGCGCCTTCGGCGATTGACTGGGGACCCACTTCGTGGCTGATATCCACGATGGTGGCCTTGGGGTTTATGCCGAGGATGACCCCTTTCATGATTCCGACGTATGGGTCGGCGGTGCCGAAGTCGGTGGTGAGTGTGATGACGGCCGAGCTCATCCCGTCGTAGCCGGCGAAGGGCCGTCCAAGTTAGCCGAATCTGACGCTGAGGGTGGACATCAGCAAGAAGATCACTGCCAGCAGAATGGTGAACTGGAAGAGGGCCTTCTCCAGGCCGCGGCGGGTGCGATAGCTGGCCTGGGCGCTGCCGAAAAACCCGCTGCCGCTTTCTCGCACCTGCATCAGGACTATAACCACCAAGAGTATCGAAACCAGAATTTGAGCGATATCAAGAGACAATGGCCTCTCCGCTTACAATGGGTTAGTGGCCTGGAGCTTCTCCACGACCAGCCGGTTGACCATGGCCGGGTTGGCCTGACCTCTGGTGATCTTCATCACCTGCCCAATGAGGAATTTGGCCGCCGTCTCCTTGCCCTTTCGATAGTCGGCGACGGCCTGGGGGTTGGAAGCGATGGCCTCCTCCACGGCGGCCTCCACGACAGAGGAGTCGCTAATCTGCACGTAGCCCCGCTCTTTGACGATCTCGCCGGGCGCCACGCCGGTGTCGAACGACTCCTGCAGCACCGTCTTGGCCAGAGTCGAGCCAAGGGTGCCGGACTCGATAAGCTCCACCAGCTCGACCAGATGGGCAGGGGTTACCCTGGCGTCCTCTATCGCGGTTCCACTGAGGTTGAGCAGGCGTCCCAGTTCCACCAGGACCCAGTTGCTGATGACCTTGGCCCGGGACACTAGAAGCTCGGGTTCGACGGGCCGCACCTTCAGACAGGCCTCGAAGTAGTCGGCGGTGGCCCTGGAGCCGGTCAGGAGGTTGGCGTCGTAGAAGGGCAGCCCGTACTGGCTCATGAAGCGGGCCCGCCGCTGGGCGGGCAGCTCAGGGAGGGCCGCCCTCAGCTCTTCCACCCAAGCTCCGTCGATGGCAACCGGCGGCAGGTCGGGCTCCGGAAAGTAGCGGTAGTCGTGGGCGTACTCCTTGCTTCTCTGGGAGACGGTGACGGAGCGGTCCTCTACCCATCCTCGGGTTTCCTGGGTCACTCTATCGCCGTCCTCCACGATGCTCACCTGGCGGTCGACCTCGTACTTCAGGGCGTTGTACACGGCCCGGAAGCTGTTCATGTTCTTCACTTCTACCTTGGCCCCTAGCTCGGTGTCGCCGTCGGGGCGCACGCTCACGTTGGCGTCGCAGCGGAAGCTGCCGTCCTGCATGTTGCCCGTGGTCACCCCCAGGTACTGGAGAATCGTATGCAGGCCGGTCAGATAGGCCCGGGCCTCCTCCGGGGAGCGCATGTCAGGCTCGCTGACTACCTCCATCAGGGGAACTCCGGCGCGGTTGACGTCCACCAGGCTATAGGTTTCCCCGTTTTCCCTGACGTGTTGGAGCTTGGCCACGTCCTCCTCCAGGTGAACCCTGGTAACCCCCACCCTGGTGGTGTGGCCGTCGTCCTCGACGTCCAGGTGGCCGTTGCTGGCGATGGGTGTGTCGTACTGGGAGATCTGATAGCCTTTCATCAGGTCTGGATAGGGGTAGTTCTTGCGGTCGAACTTGGTATTTGGGGAGATGCTGCAGTCGAGGGCGAGCCCGGTCATGATGGTGTACTCCAGTGCCCTTCTGTTGATCACCGGCAGCACCCCGGGCATACCCAGGCAGACCGGGCAGACCAGGCTGTTGGGCGATGCCGTCTGGTAGTCGGACCGGCACGAGCAGAACATCTTGCTCCGGGTGAGGAGCTGAACGTGCACTTCGAGACCGATTACGGTCTCGTACTGCACGGCTGTCGAAGTCATATTCCCTTCCACCGGTCTAGTATATCAGCGGTCAGCTAAAGCTGACAACGGGGAAGGGCGCGGGGTTCTCAGCGTTTCTCCGGCCAGGCGTCGGGCCCTATCAGTGGGACGAAGCGACAAGCCCCCAGCATCCTCACCGTGGGCCCTTCACTGGTTTTCAGGACCATGACCAGCTCCTGCTCCTCCAGCGTTCCTATCGGGATTACCATGCGTGCCCAGGGCGCCATCTGGTCCAGCAGCGGTTTGGGCAGCCTTGGCGCCGCGGCCGTCACGATAACGGCGTCGAAGGGGCCCTCTTCAGGACAGCCGAGGACCTCTCCCGCGGTCCGCACCTCCACGTTGTGGTAGCCCAGGGTTTTCAGCCGAGATTCAGCCGCCCGCGCCAGGCCTGGGACCCGCTCCAGGGTCAGGACCCTTCCCTGCGGTACGAGGCTGGAAAGGAGGGCGGTCTGGTAGCCGCTTCCGGTTCCTATTTCTAGCACCTTTTCGTTCCCCATTAGCTCCAGCGCGCTTGTCATCATGGCGACGATGAAGGGCTGGGAGATGGTCTGTCCTCCGCCGATTGGAAGGGGGACGTCATCGTAGGCTGCTCTGTGGCTGTCCTCCGGGACGAACAGCTCCCGAGGAATTTCTTCCATTGCCCTCAGCACCTTTTCGTCGCCAATCTCCCTGTAGAGGGTACTGAAAAGCCGCCGCCTTTGCTTTGCTATGCTCTCTTCCAACTTCCCCGCTCCCATCCTACCTCCACTATACCACCATCTCCTTTATTCGACAACGTGGCCCATAACCCGCCCGTAGCGTGACAAGGAAAAGCTCGGTGGCCCGTATCCAGTCCGGTTGACCCCCAATATGCCGTGTGCTAACCTTATCGATAAATCCTAAAGAGGTGTGGAAGACAGGGAATGGACCTGACTGACCGGAAGTTTCTCAATGTCATCCAGTCGGATTTTCCGCTGGTCGACGAGCCCTATAGGGAAGTGGGACAGAGGCTCGACATCCCGGAAGAGGAAATTCTTAGCCGTCTCGGGGCGCTCCGGGACAGTAACGTCGTAAGGCAGATCAGCGCCATCTTCGACACACGACGCCTGGGGTACAAGACAAGCCTGGTGGCCATGGCCTTCGACCCCGGCCGGCTGCACCAGGGCGCCCTGAAGATCAACGAGCATCCCGGGGTGAGCCACAACTACGCCAGGGAAGGCTCCTTCTACAACCTGTGGTTTACGGTGGCGGTGCCCCCCGGCGACAGCATCGAGGCCACGGTAGAGCGCATGGCTGGTGAGACCGGTGCCCATTCCTTCCGGATTATGCCCACCATCCGGTTCTTCAAGATCGGCGTCAACTTCGATATGCTTGAAGAGAAGGGCGCAGCCCACCAGTACTATAGCCCCGACGGGTACAACGGCAACGGCGAGAAGATGAAGGACTGGAACGTGCCAGTGGCCCTCAGCGATTTCGATATCCAGGCCATCCGCGAGCTGCAAGAAGACCTGCCCATGGCCTCCCGTCCCTTCGACCAGATGTCGCAGCGGTTGGGCCTCACCAACCAAGGGCTGTTCGATCTGGCGAGGGAGTTCCAGGAGCGGGGCATCATGCGCCGCTACAGCGCTGTGCTGTACCACCGCAAAGCCGGCTTCATGGCCAACGGGATGGGCGTGTGGAAAGTCTCTCCGGATTCCTCGGAAGAAGTGGGTATGAAGATGGCCGCCCATCCGGCGGTGACCCACTGCTACGAGCGGCCCACCTTCCCCGACTGGCCCTACACCCACTTCACCATGATCCACACCACCGAAAAGCAGGGGTGCGAGCAGGTAGCTCAGGAGATCTCCGAGGCGACGGGGATCACGGACTACATCGTCCTCTACAGCACCCGAGAGTACAAGAAGACCCGGGTCAGGTATTTCGTCTAGAGAAGGGCTTGCGGTGGCCCCATACTATCCCGTGTTCCTAAACCTGAAGGGGAGACTTTGCGTCGTCATAGGCGGCGGCGAGGTGGCGGAGCGGAAGGTCCAGGGTCTGCTGGACTGCGGGGCCAGAGTCCGCTTAATTAGCCCAGAGATGACTCCCGGCCTTAGTGACAGGGCCGGCCGGGGCGATTTGGAATGGCTGCCCAGGGAGTACCGGGAAGGCGACCTGAAGGAGGCTTTCCTGGCTATCGCATCCACCGACCGGCAGCCGGTTAACGAGGCCGTCGCCGCCGAGGCCGCCAGGGAAAAGGTCGTCCTGAACGTGGTGGACAACACCCCATTGTGCACCTTCATCGCTCCATCGGTGATAACGCGGGGCGACGTGACGGTGGCCATATCCACCGGTGGCTCCAGTCCCGCCCTGGCCCGCAAGCTGCGGGAAACCCTGGAAAGCGGGAGCGCGTTGGACTACGCCGACCTGGCCGGGATCATGGCCTCGGCTCGCAAAGAGCTGAAGCTTCGCAGGGTGGCCCCGGGTCCTGATCGATGGCAGGAGTCCATCAGCAGCGACCTGGTGGAGCTGGTCAGGGCGGGCCGCTCCCAGGAGGCCCTGGACCTGCTGATGTCCAGGCTCCTCGAAAGCAGCCAGATAGGCTCCGTCCTGGAGTAGCCGCCTCTCCGACGGACTGTATCGCCGTTCGGAATCATCGAGGGTCGCCCATGCATAAATCCGCTCCATCCCCTGGTGCAAAGAGGACCGTCCTCGTGGGCAGCAGGGGCAGCGGCCTGGCCTTGCGACAGACGGAGGAGGTCCTGGGCAGGCTCAGGGCCCTTTACCCCGACGTGGATTTTCAGGTGGTGATCGTCAAGACGGGCGGTGACACCGCCTCCGAAACGCCCCTGGCCGACCTGGGCCGGGGCGTTTTCGTCAAGGAGATCGAGCGGGCCCTGCTTAGCGGCGACGTGGACATGGCCGTGCATAGCCTCAAGGACATGCCCACGGAGCTGCCGGAAGGGCTGGCCATCGGAGCGGTGGGGGAGCGAATGGACCCCCGGGACGTGCTGGTGAACAAGTGGAGGTGCCCGCTGGACCAGATGCCTGCCGGCGCCAGGATCGGCACCAGCAGCCCCCGCCGCGCGGCCCAGCTCAAGAGCCTGCGTCCCGACGTGGAAGCGGTGCCCATCAGGGGAAACGTGGACACCCGCCTGCGAAAGGCCACAGGGCCGGACTATGACGGCGCCATTCTGGCCGCCGCCGGAGTGAAGCGGATGGGCCTGGAGGGGGAGGTGGCCCAGTACCTGCCTCACGAGGATTTCGTCCCGGCGCCGGGCCAGGCTGCCCTGGCGGTCGAGGTGCGCCGAGAGGACTACGAGACGACGGCTCTGGTGTCGGCCATAGAGCACTTCCCTACCAAGCGGGAGGTCACCGCTGAGCGGGCCTTCCTCAAGGCCCTCGGAGGCGGGTGCCAGGTGCCCGTGGCGGCCTACGCCCGCTCCGACGGCGAAACCATGGTGCTGACCGTCTTCCTGGCTTCCGCCGACGGTGGCACCGTATTCAAGGCCAAGGTCAGGGGCAGGGCCGACAACCCTCACGAGGTCGCTCTGGACGGCTACCAGCGCCTCATCGAGAAGGGCGCGGGCCCTCTCCTGAAGCAGGGGCAGGGTACGAACCTTGGCGGGTAAGGTCTATCTGATCGGCGCTGGGCCCGGTGACCCCGGCCTGATTACGGTCAAGGGTTTAAGGCGCCTCCGCGAAGCCGATGTGGTGGTCCATGATCGGCTCGTGGACTCGCGGCTCTTGAAAGAGGTTCGGGAGGGGGCGGAGCTGGTCTACGTAGGCAAGGGAGCCGGGGAGCGGGCCATGGAGCAGGATGAGATAAACCGCTGCCTCGTCTCGGAAGCAAAAAAAGGGAATGTGGTGGCCAGGCTCAAAGGAGGAGACCCCTTCGTCTTCGGCAGGGGAGGGGAGGAGGCCCTGGCCCTGGCTCAGGCAAGGATCCCCTTCGAGGTGGTGCCGGGGGTTACCTCGGCCATCGCGGCGCCGGCCTACGCCGGTATCCCTGTCACGCACCGCCATACGTCCGCCTCTTTTACCGTGGTCACCGGAAGCGAGGACCCATCCAGGGAAGAGCCGGCGGTCCGGTGGGATCTGTTGGCCCGCGGCGGAGGGACCCTCGTCCTCCTCATGGGATGGAATGAGCTCGGTCACATCACCCGCACATTGATCGAGGAGGGGATGGGGGCTTCCACGCCGGTCGCTCTGGTGCACTGGGGCACCGAACCCTCTCAGCGGGTAGTGACCGGCACTCTGGAGAACATAGTGGGCCGGGGCGAGGACGCCGGGTTGGCCCCGCCCGTCGTTGCGGTCATCGGGCAGGTGGCCGATCTACGGCGGGAGATAAGCTGGTTCGACAACCGCCCCTTGTTCGGAAAACGGGTGCTGGTCACCCGGTCCCGGACCCAGGCGTCGGCGCTGTCGGCGATGCTGGCCGACGAGGGCGCCGAGCCCGTGGAGGTTCCCACCATAGAGTTCCTGCCCATGGAGGACAATTCTCGTCTGGACTCGGCCATCGAGTCTCTCCGGGAGTACGGATGGGTCGTTTTTACCAGCGCCAACGGCGTTGACGCCTTCTTCCGTCGAATGGATTCATTGGGCCGGGACTCCAGGGCCCTGGGGCATACCAGGGTGGCGGCCATCGGGCCCGCCACCGCTACGGCCCTGAAAGAGCACGGAATCTCGGCGGACCTGGTGCCTGCCGAGTACGTGTCCGAGGCTGTCGTCCGAGCCCTTGAGACCCGGGGAATCGCCGAGACCCGCATCCTGCTGCCCCGGGCCGACATCGGGCGAGAGGACCTGGGGGAGGGCCTGGCCCGGGCCGGCGCGTTAGTGGACCAGGTCCCGGTCTACCATACGGTAGCCCCCGAGGGCTCTCGCCGCCTGGCGGTGGAATCCCTGAAGGCGGGCAACATCGACCTGGTGACGTTCACCAGCTCGTCCACGGTGACCAACCTCCTGGACCTGCTGCACGGGAGCGCTCCTCTGCTGGAGGGACCGCTGGTGGCCTGCATCGGTCCGATCACTGCTGCGACGGTCCGGGAGAGGGGCCTCCGGGTGGACATCGAGGCGCGGGAGTATACAATATCCGGGCTGGTGAGCGCCATCGTGGAGTACTACGTCGCCAGGGAGTGGGAGTAGAATGGCAAGCTTTCCCCAGGTCCGGCTGCGAAGGCTGCGGGAGTTGGAGCCTCTGCGGCTCCTGTCCCGGGAGACCCGCATCTCCGCTTGCGACTTCATCTATCCCATTTTCGTCACCCATGGCCGCGGCATCCGCGAAGAGATCGCACCCATGCCCGGGTCCTATCATCTGTCGCTGGACCACCTCCTGGCCGAGGTCACCGAAGTGGCCGAGCTGGGGATACCGGGGGTCCTGCTCTTCGGGCTACCCCTGGCCAAGGACCCTTTGGGCCTCGAGGCCTACGACGAGCACGGCATAATCCAGGAGGCGGTGCGGGTGATCAAGCAGGCGGTGCCCCACCTGCTGGTGATCACCGACGTCTGCCTCTGTGAGTACACCGACCACGGCCACTGCGGTGTGGTGGAGGACGGCAGGGTGGACAACGACTCGACTCTGACCTTGCTGGCCAAGACAGCCGTATCCCACGCGTCGGCGGGGGCCGACGTGGTGGCCCCGTCGGCCATGATGGACGGCCAGGTTGGGGCCGTCAGGACCGCACTGGACGCCAGCGGTTTCAAGGACGTCCCCATCATCTCCTACGCCGCCAAGTACGCCTCCGCCTTCTACGGGCCTTTCCGGGTGGCGGCCGATTCGGTACCCCAATTCGGGGACCGCATGGGCTACCAGATGGACCCTGGCAACTGGCGCATGGCCATGCGTGAGATCGAGGACGACATCCGGGAGGGCGCCGATGTCGTCATGGTCAAGCCCGCCCTGGCCTACTTGGACGTCATCGCCAGGGCCCGGGAGCGGTTCGACCACCCGATAGCGGCCTACAACGTTAGCGGCGAGTACTCCATGGTGAAGGCCGCGGCGGGCAATGGATGGCTGGACGAGGAGCGCGCGGTGATGGAGGTGCTCACGGCGATAAAGCGTGCCGGCGCCGATATCATCGTGAGCTACCACGCCAAAGACGTGGCGAAGCTGCTCAATGAAGGCACCGGCTGATCCGGCAGCCCGACACAGTCCCAGGGCAACAGACCGTGACGCCTCAGTGCTTTGAACCACGATGGGAGGTGGGTGCCCGATGAGCCAGGATGGCCGCCTTCTTCTGCTCCTCAAGTCCCAATTCGGATACGACCGCTTCCGGCCGGGGCAGGAAGAGGTTGTAACCCACGTCCTATCTGGCGGAGACGCGCTGGTGCTCATGCCCACCGCGGGCGGCAAGTCGCTGTGCTACCAGCTGCCCGCCCTGTGTCTCGACGGGCTTACCCTGGTGGTCTCACCTTTAGTCGCCCTAATGAAGGACCAGGTCGATGCCCTCAGGGCCAACGGCGTCGAGGCGGCCTACATCAATAGCACCCTTTCGGTGCGGGAGGCGGCCGAGGTCCAGAGTTGGGCCAGGAACGGTCGGCTCAGGATACTTTACGTCGCCCCGGAGCGGATCGCACTGGCTGGGTTCCGCGCCTTCCTGCACAGCGTCACCGTCAGCCTGGTGGCCATCGACGAGGCCCACTGCATCTCGGAGTGGGGTCACGATTTCAGGCCCGACTATCGGAACCTGAAGGGTCTGCGGGACGAGTTCCCCGAGGCTCCTATCATCGCACTGACGGCTACGGCCACGGAGCAGGTGCGCCGAGACATCATCGGTCAGTTGGGCCTACGACGGGAACGGTCTTTCGTGTCCAGCTTCAACCGCCCCAACCTCGCCTACGCGGTTCTGCCCAAGGAGCGCCCGCTGGATGCCCTGCTGGACCTTCTGCGCCGCCATCGGGAAGGATCAGTCGTCGTGTACCGATCCACGCGAAAAGACACAGAGAGCCTGGCCTCGTACCTGACCGAGAAGGGCATGATGGCCCTGCCCTACCATGCCGGATTGGATGCCGAGGTGCGCCGGGAGACCCAGGACGGGTTCATCCACGGCCAGGCGCGGATCATCGTCGCCACCGTCGCCTTTGGCATGGGGGTGGACGTCCCGGACGTCCGCCTGGTCGTGCACTTCGACCTGCCCAAGACCATCGAGGCTTACTACCAGGAAACGGGCCGGGCCGGACGTGACGGGCTGCCCAGCGAGTGCGTCCTCTTCTACTCCCCCACAGACAAGACGAAGCAGGACTACCATATCGACCGGATGGAAGACCCAATTCAACAGGAGACCGCCCGGCGAAAGCTGGCCCAGGTGGTCGAGTACAGTGAGCTCCAGACCTGTCGGCGCAGGTTCCTGCTCCAGTACTTCGGCGAGGAATGGCACGAGGCCGGCTGCGGCAGCTGCGACGTCTGCCAAACCCCACGGGAAGAGCAGGATGCCACCGAGATAGCCCAGAAGGTCCTGTCGGCGGTGTACCGCACGGATAACAGGTTCGGGGCCAGCCACGTTATCAGCGTCCTGCGGGGCTCCCGGTCCAAGAAGCTGAGGGACCTGGGCCACCACAAGCTCAGCGTGTTCGGGATAGCCCGGAATTTCAGCGAGGGTGAGCTCAAGGAGATCATTGTTGGTCTGGTGGCCAGGGGGCTGCTGTCTAAAAACGGGGACCGTTACCCGACCGTTTCTCTGACCGAGGCCGGAATGGAGTTTCTCAAGCGGCGGGAGAAGCTAACCCTGACCTTGCCCAAGCGAGAATTCTCCGCGGTAGAAAGGGAACCGAGGCCATCTAGCCGCCCGGCGTTCGAGGATGCCGACCTGGAATACCATCCCGAGCTCCTGAAGCGACTCCGCACCCTGCGCAGGGAGCTGGCGGACGCCCAGGGAGTGCCGGCCTTCGTCGTCTTCCATGACGACGCCCTGCGAGAGATGGCGTTGCACCTGCCCCAGACTCCCGAAAGCTTCGCCCAAGTGGAAGGGGTGGGGAACGTGAAGCTCGCACGGTATAGCGGGGGTTTCCTGGAAGTGATTCGCGAGTACGTTCGGGAAAACGGGACGGTGCAAGGGCCCCAGGCAACAAGGGCAGAAAAGCCGGCGGCAGCCAGAGGATCGGCCGGCACGTTTGAGGAAACCAGACGCCTCCTGGCGGAGAAGCTGAACGTCCCCGAGATCGCCTCCTGTCGCGGGCTGACCGGCAGCACCATCAGGGGTCACCTGGAGCGAATGACGACCGCTGGTGAGAGCTTGGACATCGCTCATATGTTGCCGCCGGCCGATCGCATCGCTAGTATCACGGCGGCGTTTCGGAAGGCCGGAAGCCTGGAGTACCTGTCGCCGGCTCGGGAGCTCCTGGGTGAGGAGTACTCCTACGACGAGCTCGCGCTGGTGAGGATCCATCTCCGGCAGATAGAGAGATCTTCGAACCAAGACGGATAGGAGGGTGGCATGAAGATAGACCTTTACACCTTACCCGGGTGATTCAGCTGCCGGACGCTGGAGGCTTTTTTGGCGTCCAACGGTGTTCAGTATGAGCACCACAACCTGGCGGACGACAGTGCAGCCCGAGAATACCTGCAAGGCCGGGGTATCAGGTCGGTGCCGGTCACGATAATAGACCGGGACGAGGCCGTCGTCGGCTACTACCCACGTAAGCTGATCTCCGCGCTGAAGCTAAACGTGGAGATGGAGCCGGCCGGCAACGAGGAGTGGCTGGCCGACAAGTACGACCGCGTCCTGGGGGCAGCAATTCGCGCGGTGCGGCAGCTATCTCCCGACCACCTGGAGCAGACGGAGCCCTGGCGCCCCGAAACCGTGAGGGAGCTGCTCCTGCACATCCTGTCCTTCCCGGAGTTGGCCTGGCAGAGCCACCGGAGCGGCGCGATGACCACCGAGGACATGGCCGCCTCCAGGGGGCGCCTCAAGGATGTGTCCACGACGGAGGCCATCGCCGAGTACGGAGAGGGTGTCCGCGATGGCCTGAAGGAGTTCTTGGAGAGCGAAAACAGAGAGGCCTTCGAAAGGGTCGTGCCGGCCCACTACGGCGGTAAGGTGACGGTGGTCGAGCTACTTAACATAATCCTTAGGCACAGCACCCATCACCTGAAGCAGGTCTACTGGCTCATGGAGAACCAGTTAGGGGTGGCCCCCTCGGAACCGGCCAGCGAACAGGATCTGGAGGGCATCGCCACTCCGGTGGAACTGGTGTGACTGGACCTTCACCCCCGGCCCATCTCCCAGAGGGAGAGGGGTGAGTAGGGACGCCGTCTACTTAATCAGGCCGTAGAGCCTGCCCGCGTTCTCGCAGGTAATCTTCTGCCTCACCCTTTCCTCCAGGCAGGCCATGTCTCCCTGGAGGAACTTGGAGGAGTCGGGCCAGACGCCGTCGAGGTGGGGATAGTCGGATCCCCAGAGGATGTTGTCTTCCCCGACCGCCTCCACCACTTTCTCCAATCCAGGCTCGTGTTGGAAGGTGGTGTAGCCCTGTCGCCGCCAGTATTCGCTAGGCTTGATAGAGAAATTCAGGTGGCGAAACTGGTCATCGTACTCCTGGTCCATCCTGCCCAGGATGTAGGGTATCCAGCCCAGTCCGCATTCCCCTAGGACGAACCTCATGCCCGGGAATCTCTCCAGGGCTCCCGAGAACACGATGCCGGTGAGGTACTCGGCGCCCGCCAGCTGGAAGGTCACCATCTCCGTGGCCCAGTACTGTGAATGGTAGTCCCTGGCCATCTGCACGTCCGAGGGCAGCCTGTGGGGGAGACCGGTGGTGTGGAAGGAGATCGGCATGTCGCAGTCCTGGGCGGCCGCCCACAGAGGATCCCAGTCCCGGTGCCACACGGGTTTTCCCGCCGTCGATACCCCGAAGTCGGCTCCCTTGAGGCCAAGCTTCGCCGCCCGGCGAAGCTCTGCCGCCGCGGCTTCCGGATCGTCGTTGGGTATACAGGCCAGGGTCACGAAGCGCTGCGGGTCGGCCTTGCGGAACTCAGCCGCCCAGTCGTTGTAGGTAGAGTAAACCAGCCGGATTATCTCCTGGTCTTCGAGGAAGTTGCCCAGCCCCGAGACCCCGTAGATTACCTCGGCGTCGACGCCGTCGATGTCCTGGTCCCGGATGCGCAACTCTGGAGTGGTGGGGTGTGCTCCGTCCATGAAGAAACCCTCGTCGTGCATCCGGTCAATGTGCTGGGAAACGCCCCTGGGAGGCGGCTCTAGAACAGCGGGCCCTCCGAAGGCGAAGCTGGTCAGGTCCTTGCCGTCAATGATCCATTTCACGCCTTCCCTGGTCTCGACCACCTGGGGCACCCGGTCCTTCAACCGGGCTGGTGCATTCCGAACGAAGAGGTCTCGAGGCAGCCACTCGAAGTCGATATGACCGTCCGCTGATATGACCCTGTACATGTCGCCGATCTCCTCCGTATCTGGTGGTGTGTTGCTCCGGAAAACAACAGGGGTAAGTTTATATTTTGCGCCGAGGCAAAGTCCAGCCCTCCCGGGAAGCTGTTGCGGCCATCTTGGCAAAGGGTTAGAATGTCACCCATGAATTCTTCGGAGGAGGCAAAAGGTACGATGTTGAACGGCATCTTCAAGGTACTCAACCGGGTCTTTCCAGCCGACGTAGCCCTCGCCCACTGTGACATCCCCTGTGGGATCTACGACCCAATCTCGGCCAAGATCGCCGCCCAGACGGTGGCCAAAATGGTGATGAGGATCCAGGCCCTGGAGGTGCCGATGCCGGACCAGGCCGGGGCCGAAGCCATACAGGCTTACGTGAACACCGTAGGCAGGTACGTCAAGGTCAAGGAAGAGCACGCCGAGCTCTGCAAGAAGGAGTTGGACATCCTCTGGCACGACTACTTCCGCCCCGACCACCTGGAGAAGTACCCCGACCTGCACACCACCTTCTGGCAGGCTAACAAGCTGGCCTCAAGGAACAAGCAGAACGTGGATAAGGCCGCGGCCGACGATCTGGTCGGCACAGTGGACAAGATCGCCGAGATCTTCTGGGCCACCAAGAACGTAACTTACAAGGACGAGGTTGCCCAGGTCCGCTTCGGGACCTAGAATCCATCTCCACCGCTGCCCCATCGATGCATCCATTGAGGAGCCGCACCGGTGGAGGCGGCGGGGACACGATTACGCTCAGAGGCGATCGGCAGGCAGAAAGATGAGCTCCACTGGAGTCTACCCCACCGAGCCGGCGGCTCATGCCCGCCGGCCGGGCTCCTTCCTGGATGCCCTTCTCAGGTCCTGGCCGGTCCGGGGCGTGGCCGACCTTCTGATGGCGGCCCGTTTCGTAGTCAAAGGCGATAGCATGCTGCCCAACTTCGCCATGGACCAGTACATCCTGGTAAGCCGGCTGGCGTACCGCAGGGGGGCGCCATCCCGTGGCGACGTCGTTGTGCTGAGGCGCCCCGAACAACCCCGCCGGAACTACATCAAGCGCATCGTAGGACTGCCCGGAGAGAGGGTTGACGTGGTCGCTGGCCGAGTCGGGATCAACGGTGAGGTCCTAGCCGAGCCCTACCTTTGCGGGACACAGATTGGCCGTTCTGAAGGCGAGGTGTCCCCGGGTGATCACGGTTTCCATTGTGGACAGGGCCTGGCAGACGGCGGTTCGGAGGCGTGGTTCCTGGAGGACAGCCAGTACTTCGTCATGGGTGATAACCGCCGGCACAGTGACGACAGCCGCGTCTTCGGCCCAGTTGCGCGAGAGCTCATGGTGGGCAAGGCCTGGATCCGTTACTGGCCTCGGGGTGCGTGGGGCTTTATCCGCTAGTACTTGAACTCCTCCCGCACGGGGCTGAAGATGTCCAGCACCCTCACCGGCCCGGCCCCGGACCGTCCCCAATGCTCCACGTTGCCGGGTATAATGTAGACGTCTCCCGGCTTGAGCAGCCGGGTCTCCCCGCCGATGCCCATCTCCAGCTCTCCCTCTACCATCATGCCGCCCTGCTCGTGGGGATGGGTGTGGTTGGGAACCTCGGAGTGCGGGTCGAACTCCACCATCGATAGCAGCATATTCTCTCCCCAGAAAGTGCGGGTCCTGACCCCGGGGGCCAGCTCCTTGGTACCTCGTGTGTGCACGTCGCGAAAGCTCACTTTCCCCCCTCCAGATATGATTCTTCGGGCAGATATGGCTATTCGGGCCGGTGTAGTTACTGGCTTACTATGAGCGTGCCCTTCATGTCCTCGTGCCCCGGCACCTCGCAGGTGTACTCGTAGGTCCCCGGCCGAAGGGCCGGCAGCTGGATCAGACGCTCATTGCGCCCTACGACACCGTGGTTGATGTCCAGCCCCTTGATGGAGAAGGTGTGGTAGACCAGGTCCTTGTTGTTCAACAGCAGCCGCACGCCCCGTTCCGCCGGGATCTCCAGGCTATCCGGCTCGAACTGTATCTTGTCCATGTCCAGGACGATCGCTCCCAGGGCCTCCTCGGCGCTAACGGTGGACCGACTGGAGACGGTGAGAACCCCGGAAGCGACGGTGCCGGCGAGCAGGATCAGGCCAATGGCCCAGAAGGCCCCGACCTCTACTCCCAGGGCATGGGTGCGTGGACTGGGCCGCCTGCCGTGAATATAGGCGGCGATGCTGCCACCCAGCGCCATCAGACTGCCGAAGAGGGCCAGGAGGCCGGGCACGAAATCGAAGAAGCTGTCGGGGTTGGAGAGGCCGTAGTCAAAGATATGGCCCGAGTAGATCACCAGGGCGCCCAGGCCGAGTATAGCGGAAACGATAAGGGTCCATCCTCGTATCTTCAGGAGCACGCCGGCGAAGGCCAGGGATACCATGACGCCCAGCAGGCCGGTTGCCCAAAGCGCTTCGTTCTCGTCGATGATGCCCGGGATAAGTATCAGTACGGAGGCGAGCCCAACCAGCAGGAACCCTACTATGGCGACCCGCGCATAGATAGGACGGGACTTCCATAAGCTCGGCCTCGGTCCGGACTGGAACATACTACATCACCTCCGCCAAAGCTGCGCAGCTGACTCGCAGGGAGCGTGGGCGGCACCCTGAGACAACCGAGTTTTAATCATGGCAATTGTATTGGCGGTTTCGGACCGGGTCAACGCTTTCCGCGGGATGATCTATTCCGAAATTGTCCTGGATGTTCGAGAAGTGCCGTTGTAAGTACCGGTAGGCCGGAGTAAAATTGCTGATAACCTGGAGACGGTCGTGACAAGCCGGAAGAAGAACAGATGTTGCGGGGTCGCCGCACGAGGAGGGCTCCATGGATGACTGCGAAAACAGATTCAACAGCGCCTTCGGGTTTCCATCGGAGAAGGCCGTCGCCAAGGTGAAAGACGTCCTCTCGGAGCCCATCAAGCAGTTTATCTCCGAGTCGCCCTTCATCGTCATGGCGACCAGCAGCCACGAGGGCAAATGCGACGCCTCGCCAAAGGGAGGCAAGCCGGGCTTCGTGCGGGTCCTGGACGATCGGCGTCTACTGGTGCCGGACGTCGCAGGAAACAAGCTGTTCCAGTCTTATCAGAACATGGACAGCAACCCTCAGGTGGGCTTGATCTTCTTCATACCCGGGCTAAACGACACGGTCAGGGTCAACGGCCGGGTGACCATCACCGACCGGGAGGATTTGGACCGCCACGCCGTCGAGGCCTCCCAGTACACCCCCGACGGCAACCGGGGCGTGCAGCAGGGCATTATCGTGGAAGTGGAGGAATCCTACGGCCACTGTCCCTTGGCCTTCAACTACTCCGACTTGTGGAACCCCGAGGAGATCGAGAAGAGGAAGGGCGACGTGCACAATGTCCGCAAGGCCTTGCTGGCGGGCACTCCGCCTTCCGCGAAGGTCTGATCTTCGGGCCGTCGGAGTCCTCAGTCCGTTCCCGCGTGTTGGGCTACGGTAGCCACCAGGGTTTGGGTGACCTTCCCCATGAACTCGTAGTCCAGAGTGTCGGGCGTATCGCTGGGTCTGTGGTAGTTAGGGTTACGGAAGTTCGCGGTGTCGGTGATCATGACGGCGGGAACGCCGGCGGCCCAGAACGGGGCGTGGTCGCTGCGAAAGATGTCGGTCATCAGAGGTATCGAGTGCCTGAACTCCAGCGGTAACACCTCCAGCTCTGGGACCCAGCGGCGGGCCGCATCCCGGAACCTGCGGCTCAGCTCTACTCCTCGACCCCGGCCCACTATCGCTACGAAATCGCCCAGAAACCCCCTCTGTCGGCCCCACTTGTAAGCGCCGGGGAGGATGAAACGGAACCCTGGGGGGTGGCCCTGGGTTCCGGGCCCCGACGTGTACCCCACCATCTCCAGATTGTATAGCGCTTCGTAGGACCTGTTGCCTCCAGTGGCCTTGACGAAGGCCCTGCTGCCCACCAGGGCGCCACCTCCGGGCTGCTTCTCCTCCATGTCGAAGGCCACGAACTCCACCGGCGTCGAGAGCCGCACGGTCGACAGGACCCGCGCGCACTCGAGCAGCGCCGCCACACCGCTGGCGTTGTCGTCGGCGCCGGGGGAGCCGCGTACCGTGTCGTAGTGGGCCGAAACCAGCAGAGCCCGAGTCTCCGGATTCGAAGACCCCGGGCTGAAGGCGACCAGGTTCACTCCCCCTCGGCCGTGGCGATCGAAGGAGTGCCGCCGGGTTCCCAGCCCATACTCCTCGAAGGCCGCTGCTATGTAGTCCACGGTCTCCGAGTGGAGGGCCGGGTTGAACTGGCTGTGGCGCTCCCCGACGGCGAGACGAGACACGTGGGACCTGAGCCGGCTCAGGTCCACTCGTTCCACCAGGGAGGCTACAGGGTCCGGTTCCATGGGTCGCTCCGCGCGCTCGGTTTCCTTGGCAGTATAATACCAGGGGACTTCCAGGATACAGGTGGGAGGGATATGGACACCATCGATGGGCTGCGCCAGGAGGTCATTAGCTGCACCAGGTGCCCGCGCCTGGTGCAGTACCTGGAAACAGTAGCCCGCACCAAGAGGCGTATGTTCCGGGACCAGGAGTATTGGGCACGACCCCTTCCTGGATTCGGCGACCCGGAGGCCAGGGTTCTCGTTGTCGGGCTGGCGCCCGCGGCCCATGGAGGAAACCGCACGGGGCGTATGTTCACCGGCGACGGCAGCGGCAACTGGCTAATCGAGTCCCTGTTCAAGTACGGATTCTCTAACCAGCCTACCTCCCGCCATCCCGACGACGGCTTGGAGCTCAGGGACGCCTACATTACGGCTGCCATCCGGTGTGCCCCGCCGGCAAACAAGCCCCTGCGGGAAGAGCTTCTGGCCTGCCGCCCCTTTCTCCTGAGAGAGATGGCGCTTTTGAGTAACGTCAGCGTGATAATCGCCCTGGGGAAGATCGGCTTCGACGCCTACCTGCAGGCTTATCGTGAGGCGGAACCTCGGAGCGGAGACCCGTCCTCACCCGGCGGAACCGGCGGCAGCCGTCCATCCCCTGCCCTTAAGTTCGCCCATGGAGCGACCTATACCCTCCCCGACGGGACTCACCTGGTCGCCTCTTACCATCCCAGCCAGCAGAACACCCAGACCGGACGCCTCACCCGGGACATGTTCGAGGGGATCTTCGCGATGGTACGGGGACTGCTGGATCAAGCCTGAGCCGCGGTGCCGCTCTCCGTTACGGAAGAAGGCGGGCGGGCCATGGGTTCTCCCAGGAACAAGAACAGGAAAGAGCCGGTGAAACCGATGGCCGCCAGGACACCGAAGGAGACGTTGTAGTTCCCGGCGGCGTCGTACATGTACCCGGCGAAGATGGGCATGGAGAACATCAGGAGATTGCCCGGCCACTGGGATACACCGGTGATGCTGGCGAACTCCTTGCGGCCGAAGTAAACGCCCCGGATGGCCGAGGTCAACGGGGCCCGGCCCCCGAAGCCGATGCCCATGAGCACGGCGAACACGTACACGGTGGTGAGGTCCCGGGCCACCAGCAGCACCACCACTGCCGCCGCCTGGATGGCGGTGAACCAGAACAAGGCCAGCCTGATGGGCACCCGGTCGCCCATGTAGCCGCCCACCAGGTTGAAGATGGCACCGACGGCCGTGTAGGTAGCCACCACCAAACCTACCGTGTGCAAGGAAAAACCCCTGTCCACGTTTAGGATGGAGCCCAGGTGCACGGTCACGGTTACTATTACCGCCGAGGACGAGCCGTGGCCGACACTTATCAGCCAGAAGGCCTTTGTGCGGATGGCCTGCCGCCAGGTGAACCCCTCCTCTTCGGGGGTCGGCAGGGGCCTCGCCGTCGATGCCGGGAGAGACGTCTCCGCCGGCAGGGGGTCCCCGTCGGGGCGCAGCCCGTAATCCTCGGGCCTGTTCCGCACCAGCCGTGACACCGGGAAGGCCACACACATGGTGAAGATGCCTATACCCAGGGCCACGTTCCTCCAGCCGTCCAGTCCGAAGCGGTCCGGGTCTATGCCCCAGGCCAGCACGGGCACCAGCAGGATGCCTCCCAGGGCGGACATGGCCATGGCGCGAGACATGGCCGTCGCCCGCCTTCTGATGAACCAGCTGTTCAGGACGGTCATCATGGGAAGCCACGTTCCCAGCCCCACCCCTATGCTGGCGACCAGATAGGCAAGGTAGAACTGCCACAGGCCGTTTATCTGGCTGAACATCACGAACCCCAGCCCCGTACACAGCAGGCCGATGAAGGCCATACGGCGGGATCCGAGCCTGTCTATGAGGTAGCCTGCGATCGGTCCGGATAGCGAGCCCTCTACCCGGCTCAGGGAAAAGGCCAGCGACAGCTGGGCCCGAGTCCACTGGAACCGTCTTTCCAGCACGGGAAACCAGGCGGCCATGCCGTAAAACATGGGAGTGATACCAATGAGCATCACCAGGCCGGCGACCCCTACGAGCCACCAACCGTAGTACACGTCCTTCATGTGCCCCAGCGGTCTCGCGTACCCCCTGATACCTGCCAATTAAGCCCATACCCTCCGTCATGGTCGTCGAGCCCATAGGTCCATCTGTACCGAGCTCATCGCCCATCATATGGGGAGTCCCCCGGTTTCGCAACTTCGGCACGGCCCCGGCAACGCCGCTGCGTGTTGACAAAAACCATTGGCTGAGTCAAACTTCAGTCGAAGCCCGGTGTTGCCTATAAAGCCGTTTGTCCCGAGCATGTCTAGGCAACAGTATTAGGGGAGGATTGCTAGGATGACTGCGACCCAGAGCTGGACCGAGGAGTTCGTCGAGTTGGCCGGAGCAAAGACGCAGATACTGAAGGGAGGGAGCGGACAGCCGATCCTGCTCCTCCACGGCGCCAACGGAAACCCGGGGTGGATGCCCGTCCATCAGGCGCTGTCAGAAAAGTACACGGTGTACGCCACGTCCCATCCCGGCTACGACAAGTCGGAGCGGCCTGACTGGGTCTCCAAGATGGGTGACATGGCCCATTTCTACTTGGCCCTGATGAGATCTACAGGCCTGGAGCGGGTGCCGATCGTGGGGTTCTCCATGGGGGGCTGGCTGGCTGCGGAGATAGCCGCCATGTGTCCGTCGGTGGTCAAGGGGCTGGTACTTGTGGGCGCTGTCGGGATCAAACCCAGAGTCGGAGAGATCGCCGAGATCCTCATGGTCTCGCCGGAGCAGACCCAGGGCCTGGCCTACTACGACATCAGCAAGGCGCCGAAGCTGGACGATCTCACCCCGGAGCAGCAGAACCAGGTCTGGAGCAACCGGGAGATGGCCTCCCGGCTGTGCTGGAAGCCCTACATGCACAACCCCAACCTTCCCGACTACCTGAAGCTCATCAAGGTCCCTTCCCTGATAGTCTGGGGACGTCAGGACGGCATCGTCCCCTTGAACTGCGGCGAGATATACAACGAGGCTCTGGCGGGGTCCACTCTGCGCGTCATAGAGGAGTGCGGCCACGCCCCGCAGACCGAGAAGCTCCAGGAGTTCCTGGAGATGACGCAACCGTTCCTGTCGAGCCTGTAACCGTCGGCGGCGCTCTGGCTCGAAGGTAAAGGAGGGGCCATGGCCGACCAGCTTCCGAGACCCAAGGACCAGGTTGAAGTCTACTGGTTCTCCGAGCAACCCTACGGACATGTAACCGACCAGGACCTGGAGAAGTACCCCTCGGGGCGCCTGGGCTTCCCCAACACCCACTTCGACGCCCAGAAGGCCCATGTCCTCTACAACCAGTATCACGAGCAGTACGCCCTGGCCGACGAGGCGGGTTTCGACGGCATCATGAGCAACGAGCACCACGCATCCTACTGGTGCATGAAGCCGTCTGTTAACCTTGACGCCGCCGTTATCGCCAAGCTAACCAGCCGGGTCAAGATCGCCATACTGGGGAACGTCATAGCCATCAACGACCCGGTGCGCATGGCCGAAGAGATCGCCATGCTGGACTGCTACTCCGGCGGCCGGATCATCTCCGGGTTCGTGCGAGGTACGGCGGTGGAGACACTCCAGGGCGGGGTGGACCCCACCGAGAACCGGGAGAGGTTCGAAGAGGCCCACGACCTGATCATCAAGTGCTGGACGGAGCCCGGCCCCTTCCGCTACGAGGGAAAGCACTACCAGTACCGGGTGGTGAACCCATGGGTGCTGCCGGTCCAGAAACCCCATCCCGACATCTGGTTCCCCGGCACCGGCAGCCCCGAGAGCGTGGTATGGGCGGCTACCCATCGCCATCCTTACATGAACCTGGGCGCCCTGGTGGAGACCACAGAGTGGCTCCGACAGGTGTACATAGACACCGCCGCTGAGGTGGGCTACAAGGCTGGGCCCGAGCACTTCGGCTATCTGCTGCGGGTGCTGGTGGCCGACACCGACGAGAAGGCTGTCGAGATCGGACGGGATTTCATGTGGACTGTGGGACACCGCCAGCGGGGCCCCAGGGAGCACAACGACCCGCCGGGGTACCAGTCCCGGGAGGCCGTGAAGGTGAAGGCCCAGCGTCCCACGGCGAACGTAGCCGGCGCGGGCGGCCTGGGCGTGGGGATGACCTACGAGCAGCTACAGGGGGTCAACAACATCATCGTGGGCAACCCCGAAACCGTCACCAGGAAGCTGACCGAGATGGTCGAGCGCCTGAGCCCCGGCTACCTCCACGTGTACGGAAACGAGGGTCTCATGCCCCACGACGACGTGATGCGCTCCATCGAACTGATGGGCAAGGAAGTGATCCCGGCCCTCCACGAGGTCAAGCTCCAGCCCTACGAGTAACGCCGCGGCTGGTGGCCAAGTTCGGATCAGAATCCTCTGCTGTTAGTTCCGTCACGTAAGGTGGTCCAGCACCCCGATCGCGTCCAAAGGTGGGGACTGCTAACGTTGTCGGCTGTACGATACCGCTACGCCGCATTGTACCGCTGCAGAGTCATGTCGGTGCTTCCCGATCCTGGAGAGTCTCTAGCCAGAACACCTGTTTGCCTAGTTGCGTATGTCTATTAATTAAGGTATGTTAGACTATATAAAAAGCATACAGGAGGGTCGCCATTGAGGATCGGTATAAACGTACCGAACGAGCTGATCAAGCGGATGGAGCCGATCAGGGACGTGACGAATGTATCCCAGATCTGTCGGGATGCGATACAGACATGGGTCGATGCCTACGAGAACGCATCAGACCGGGCAAAAAAGGATGGGGTGGAAGAAATTGCAGATCGTCTCTGGCACGAATACTCAGACAAGTCAGTCAACTGGGAGGCGCTAGGACACGAAGATGCGAAGTTGTGGGTTCAGTTAGCGACTTTGGTCGACTTCGAGAACCTTTTTCACAACTTAAAGGGCCTTGCGCGGCAAGGCCGATCTGCGGACGACTGGATACCGGTTTATCGTCACCTTCAGGGTGCCAAAACGTTTTGGGAACGGCAGCAAGAGCACCAAGAGTGGTTCTACTGGCAAATTGAACTAGATGAGAAAACGAACCACTTTCAACAAGCTCATAGAATATACAACCGTGGTTGGCTTTCCTACGTAACGTCGGTCTGGCAGCTAGTCAAGGATCGTGTGGAGGCTTACGCGACGATTCAGGAAGCAGCGATTAGTGCAACACGTGGCGAAGTAGAGGTGCCCGACCATTTGGCCCTAACGTAAAAACGAAGTGAAAGTTCATGGCATCCAGCCCGGCCGTCACGCCCGCACCCGACGCCGCAGCCAGACGCACAGCAGGTCCACGCCGATCACCAGGATCACGTACCAGATCAGCAGCAGCAGCACCTCGGTGTAGTGGAAGAAACTCATGCTGAGGCGGAAGTCTCGCCCGAGTCCGCCGGCGCTGACGAACCCCACGACGATGGTGGTGCGGATCACCACTTCCCAGCGGTACAGCAGGTAGGTGATGAACTGGGGGACCACCTGGGGCATGATGCCGTATGCCAGCATCTGGAAGCTCCCGGCCCCTGACGCCCTCAGCGCCCGGGCGGGACGTGCGTCCAGGTCCTCCACCACCTCCGCCGAGAGCTTGCCCAGTATGCCGTAGTTGTGCAGCCCCAGGGCCAGGGCGCCCGGCAGGATCCCAGGCGACAGGAAGAAGACGATGATCATCGCCCACACCAGCTCGGGCACGCCCCTGGTGAAGACAAAGATCAGGCGGACCAGGAAGTAAAGGACCCCGTAGGCCGTCCCCCAGGGGCCCGCCGGCGCCAGCTCCCCCAGGGCCACGTTGCGGGCCGCCGGCATGAATGTCAGCAGCACCCCAGCCCCGGCGAAAACGATGGCCAGGACGCTCATGGCCAGGGTCTCCAGGGCCAGCTTCCCCGTGCTTCCCCAGTTTCCCAGGTCCAGGAAGGCGGCGTCGGCGTCTGAGCCCTTGCCCACAAGCCTGCCCAGGAAGTCGCCCGCTGCCTCCCAGGTAGCCGCGGAGAAAAGGTCGGGGAAGCCGCTGTCGTCCTGCAGGATGAAGGTCCAGGAAGCGACGGCCAGGAGCACGAAGGCGCCGACCGAGAAGCCCACGATGCCCAGGCGCGGCCTGGCGACGGGCCTCGCCGTGGGTCCGGGTCGGGCTCCGGGGCCCGTACGATCCAGGGTGGCGCTCATGCCACCAGCCTCCGCCGCACGGCGGTGCTCCAAACGTCCACGACCAGGATAAGGAACACCAGGAAGTAAAGCAGTGTCCACACCTGCCCGTACAGCAGGTCGTCCAGAGAAAGTTGGATCTGGTAGCCCAGTCCGGCGATGCCCACGAAGCTCATGATGGCCGCCGCCCGTATTCCGCACTCGAAGCGGTAGAACGTGTAGCTGAGCATGTCCGGCAGGGCCATGGCCAGCCTGCCGTAGATCAGTACCTTCAGCTCAGAGGCTCCCGAGGCCCGAAGAGCTCGTAAGGGTTGCTCGGGTACGTCGGTAATGATCTCGGAGTAGATTCGGCCTAGGATGCCGCCGTATGGTATGGCCAGGGCCAGGATGGCGGCCATCGGGGAGAGCCCGATGGCCGCCACGAACAGCCAGGCCCACACCAGCTCGTGCACCGATCGTATGGCGGCCAGGAAGCCCCGGGTGCCCAGCACCATGGACCACCGGGTGCCCGTTGACTTGGCCAGAACTCCCGAAGCTACCACCCCCAGGGGTAGTCCCACTGCTACGGCCAGGGTGGTCCCCGCCACGGCGTAGGCGACGGTGTACCAACTGGCCTCCAGGGTGAGCTTCAGGAACGACGCGGAGAGGTCGGGACTAAACAGCGAGCGGAAGAAATCCAGGGCGGCCCCGGCTCCACCGGTGTGGACCAAAGGACCTCCCCAGTCTACCTCCCACAGGCTCCATGCCAGCACCCCCAACAGCAGAAAAGTGAGGAGGGCGCGGCTCTCAAGGAAGGCTAATCTGTGTTTCATCCTTCAAGCCTTCGATGTCGTATAGCCGACCCAGCATAACGTCGGTGACTTCACCGACGGGCAGGTCGAACTGGAGCTCGCCGTTGCGGAGGCCGATCACTCGAGAGAAGTAGGAGCGCGCCAGGTCCACCGAGTGGATGCTGGCCACCAGGGTCTTGCCCGACTCTTCCGCGATGTCCGCGAGCAGGTGCACCAGGGCCTCGGCCCGAGCCGGGTCCAGGGAGGCCACCGGCTCGTCGGCCAGGATGGCCCGGGGCGTCTGCACCAGGAGGCGGGCCACGGCCACCCGCTGCTGCTCCCCTCCAGACAGCCTGGAGGTCCGCTCGTAAAGCTTGTGGGCGATTCCCACCTTTTCCAACGCCTCCGATGCCAGATCTCGCTCCCTGGGGGAGATCAGGGAGAATAAGGAGCGCAGGGTGCTCCACTGGCCCAGGCGGCCGGCCAGGACGTTGTGGACCACGGCCAGGTGGGGCACCAGGTCGAACTGCTGGTGGATGACCCCCACCAAGCCGGCAAGCTCTCGTCCAGGGTTCAGGCTGAGCATGGGCCGCCCGTCCACCAGGACGCTACCCCGGCTGGGCTGGATGACGCCACCCATAAGGTGAAGGAGGGTGGTCTTTCCCCCGCCGCTGGGACCAAGGACTGCCACCCTGGCCCCAGTCTCGATCTTTAGGGTGATGGGGGCTAGGGCCGTCCCTCCCGGGTAGGACTTGGACACGTCCTCCAGGACGAACATGGGCGCCTGTCCATTGACTGCGGCGGTCATCGAATAATTTCCAGCCCCCGGGCCACGTCTTCTATGGCCCAATAGTTCTCGTTGCTGGTGGCTATGAAGCTCTGGGCCTGGAACAGGTCCAGGATCTCCTTGTGCTCGGGTCGCGACGGATCCAGCTTCGTCAGCGCTGACTGGAGCCGGTCGGTGAATCCCCCGCCGAACGTGTCGTCCAGATCCCCCCGGACCGACCAGTTGTAGTCGAAATAGGGGGGAGTGGTGTGGAACACCCGAATTGTGGAGAGGTCCACCTGGCCTTCGTCCACCGCCTTCTGCCATACCGCTTCGTTCAGCGCACCCGCCTGGAAGGAGCCGCTCTCCACCAGCTTCCAGGTTTTGTGGTGGGACCCCGAGAAGCTGGGCTTACCCCGAAAGTCCGTGTCGGGGTTGATTCCCGCCTGGGCGAGGAAGTGGCGTGGCATCAGGTGGCCCGAGGTGGAGCTCTCGCTGCCGAAGGTGAAAGTCAGATCTTTGAGGTCCTCCAGGCCGTCCACGCCCAGGTCAGACTGCACGACGAACACGGAGTGGAACGCGGTGTCCCTGGGCCGTTGGGCGATGGCTTTTGCGCCGGGGACCGCCGCCCGTGCCTGCACACCAGTGAGGCCGCCGAACCAGGCCAGGTGCACGTCATCCTTCTCGAATCCGGTCACCAGGGCCGAGTAAGCGACGCTGGGCACGTACTTCACCTCGACGCCCAGCTCCTGGCTGAGATAATCGGCCATGGTGCCGAACCGCCGATTCAACGTGGCCGCCTCTTGGTCCGGGATGCCCCCGATTGACAGTACCTTGGCGGACGCGTCGCAGGCCAACAGCAGCAAAGGGGCAAGGAGAGTCATGGGAAGGAGCGCCGGCCAGAGCCGGCAAGGGCCCTTGACCTTGATCGAAACCAGTGGAACGAAGCACAATATCTTCAATCGAGGTATTCTCCGGATCATCTCTCAAGAAAGTCTGCCTGATTACACCTGGGCGCGGTCGAGCGACTAGCGACAGTCTCTTGCGACACTCACGGTGTGTATACCTGGAGAGGATCGGAGGGATGCGCCTTGGGGGTGGAAGAGGTCCCGTTGGACCTGATGGTTCCTTCAGGCCGGGGAGCTAGGCCATGGGATCGCCGACAGAGGCACCCTCCGCCTCTAGCCAGACGCCTCCTCAGGTGAAGCCGATGCGGGTCATCGGGGTTAGGAACATATAAAGAATAGTAATTTGAGATATTAACTGTGTCAATACATGGCGACAGGATCCCCTCTGCTATAATCGTGGCTAACGCGAGCAGGAATCCGATACGGAGGTTGCGGTGCAGTGGCCGACAGCTTTGGACCCCTGGCGGGCTTGAAGGTTCTGGACCTGTCCACCATCGTGGCCGGCGGCACCGCCACCAGCCTGATGGCCGACTTCGGCGCCGAGGTGGTCAAGGTAGAGCGTCCCGTCGCAGGAGACCCGCTGCGCAGCTGGGGTCCCTTCGTCGACGGCGTCTCCCTCTGGTGGAAGGTCCACTCCCGGAACAAGGAGTCGGTCACCCTGGACCTTCGACTACCCGAAGGCCAGCGAATCCTGAAAGCGATGGCGGCTCAGGCCGACGTCCTGGTGGAGGGCTTTCGCCCGGGCACCATGGAGCGCTGGGGCCTGGGCCCGGACGACCTGGCACAAGACAACCCCCGACTGGTGGTGGTCCGGTTCTCCGGTTTCGGACAGACGGGACCCTATAAGGACCGGCCCGGGTTTGGCACCGTGGCCGAGTGCATGAGCGGCATCATCGCCATGACCGGATTCCCCGACACGCCACCGGTCCTGCCGCCGGTGCCCATGGCCGACGAGGTGGCGGGGGTCTTCGGGGCCATGGCGACGATGATGGCCCTCTACCACCGGAACGCTCCTGGAAATGGGAGGGGGCAGGTTATCGACGTGAGCCTCTTCGAGCCCCTGTTTCGTCTGTGCATACCCCACGTGACCATCTACGACCTGCTGAAGATCGTCAGGGAGCGGGTGGGCAACGACTTCCCCGACGCCGCTCCCCGGAGCCTGTACCGGACGGCCGACGGGAGATGGATGGGCCTCTCGGCTACCTCTCAGGCTACCTGGGAGGACCTGGCGAGGGCCATGGACCTGCCTGTCCTGCTGGACGACCCGCGGTTCAAGGACAATGCCTCCCGCATGACCCACCGCGAGGAGCTCAACGTCGTCCTGCAAGACTGGATCGGCTCCCGCTCGGTGCAAGAGGTCATGGACGTGCTGATCCCGGCCGGGGGCGTCGTGGGCCCGGTGTATGACGTGGCCCAGATCGTGGAGGACCCCCACTACCAAGCAAGGGAAGACATCCTGGACATCGACGACCCCGAGCTGGGACGGACCAAGATGGTGGGGATCGTGCCCAAGCTCAGCGAGACGCCGGGCGCCGTCTCCCACGCCGGCCCACGGCTTGGGCAGCACAACGCCCAGGTGTACGGCTCCTGGCTGGGCTACGACGAGGACAGCCTGCGGCGGCTGGCGGAGGATAGGGTGATTTGAGGCTTCCGGCATACAGTCAGATAGGGCATGAGAAAGCGGTGGGACATGGCGCGACGGTTAAGGCTGGCAGTGATGGCGGCGATGTGCATGGTGCTGGTAGGGACAGGCGTCTTCTCGGGCAGCTTCCTGGGGCTGAGGGCGCTGGCCGGACCCTCCGCCACTGAAGTAGGGGACCTCATAAACACCGATACCACCTGGACCCTGGAGAATAGCCCCTACATCGTGACATCCAGCGTCCTGGTCATCCAGGGGGCTACCCTCACCATCGAGCCCGGCGTGGAGATGCGGTTCGGCGCGGGGGTGTTCCTGCAGGTCAACGGTGAGCTAATCGCCAGGGGCACCGATGAGGCGACCATAGTGTTCACGTCCAACGCGGCGGAGCCTGCCCGTGGGGACTGGGGGAATATCCTATTTACCGACAGCAGCGTGGAAACGATCTACGACGAAGAAGGCAATTATCTGTCGGGCTCCATTCTGGAGTATTGCACCATTGAGTTTTCTGGAGCCGGATCTGGTACCACGGATTCCTCCGTATCGAGTCCTCCGGCCTCCTCGTTAACCGCGGTACCTTCAGAAACCTCCGTGTCCGTGTTATTCGGGCAATCCAAAGCGATATGAAGGTGCTCAATAACACTTTTGACGGCCGGGGAGGAGGGTATCCACTTTATTCTTGGCACCGCTACGGTGCAGGGCAACGTAATAACACGCATGGTCGGTAACGGTAGCATACTAATCGGCGGAGCTACTGCCACAATATACGACGACACTATCATCCAGAACAAGGGTGACGTGGGAGGTATTTGGATTGGTACCGGTGGCTCGACCGATGACTTTGAGGTGCTAATTTCTGGGAACACGATCGCCGAGAACCGGGGCTTTGGCTTGGGTGATTCGCATGCCGCCGCCAAACGAAGACACCATATTCCCGGCGATAGTATCGTCCGAGATGGTAACCCTGCCAGCACTGATGTAGATGGGTGGCACGGTGACTGCCTCGGGGAATACCATCACCGGCGACTCGGCTTCCACAGATGGAGGCGGTATCTACGTGAAAATTTTTGACGTTAACGAAGCTAAGCTAGCCAACAACCTGATTGTCGGGAACAGGTCAGGGCGGCATGGGGGTGGCATCCATGGTAGCACTATATCAACGCGCAACGTCATCGCTGGAAATGTGGCAGAGGGCGACGGAGGTGGCATCTATGGCGGCGGTAACGTAACGGGCAACACGATCTTTGGTAACACGGCCTCTGGGGAGTACATCTTCAGGGAAGAAGTGTTTGGCAAAGGTGGGGCCGTTTATTGGGCAGGTGGAACTCTGTCAAACAATACGATCGTGGGGAATACTTCCCCCTCTTCAACGATCTACTGGGCGCCCGACGGCGAATCTACTTTCGGCGGCAACAACGTGTTCGCTAACGACGCCCCACACACAGCGCGCAACGTCCTCCCCAACACGGAGCCCGACGCCGACTTCGAGAACAACTGGTGGGGGACCACCGACGAGGCAGAGATCGCGGCCCAGGTCTTCGACCTGTTCGACGACATCAGCCTGGGGATCGTGGACTTCACCCCCTTCCTCACGGAGCCCAACACCAACGCGCCCGTCTCGCCGCCCCTAGGCCTGACCGCCGTCGGTGACTCCGACGCGGGGACCATCGCCCTGGCCTGGACCGGGAACCCCGAGGCCGACATCGCCGGCTACAGGGTGTACTACGACAGCGACGCGCCGGGCTTTCCCTACGAGGGCACCGGGGCGGCCGAGGGGGATTCTCCTATCGACGTGGGCGACGTCACCGGCTTTACCTTCTCCGGGCTCAACCTGGCCCGGACGTATCGCATCGCGGTAACGGCCTACGATACCGACGGCAACGAGAGATGGTTCTCTCAGGAGGCGGAGGTGGTGCTGGAGCACGGCGTAGACTCGACGCCGCCTTATACCTCGGGGCACGACCCGGTGCCGGGCGCCACCGGGGTGCCGGTGGATACGGACGTGGTGGTCCACGTGAGGGACGACGGCGCCGGCGTGGATCAGGCCTCCATCGTGCTCACGGTGGACGGCGTGGACGTGACCGGCCAGTCGGTGGCCACAGGCGGCCCTGACGACTACACCGTTACCTACGACCCTCCAGGCAGCTTCGATTTCGGCCGGGAGGTCAGCGTCACCGTCGATTCGACAGACCTCGCCAGTCCCCCCAACGCCATGTCGACGGAAACCTATGCGTTCACGACGGTGGCGCTTGGGGCTATCCGTGGCAACGTCTTCCTCCAGGGGAGCCCGGACCACTCTGGGGTGACGGTGCGGACGAACGGTAACGGCGCTACTTCTGCCGAGGACGGGAGCTACTCGATCGAAGGCTTGCCGCCGGGCAGCTATGCCCTCACTGCGGAGAAGGAGATGTATCTGACGGCCACGAAGGAGGGCGTCGTAGTGGAGCCGGGCGAGACCGCCGTGGTGGGGAACGTCATCCTACTGGCCGGAGACCTGAACGGTGACGGTGTCATCGATCTCAGGGACCTGGTAATCCTGGCGCAGAACCTGGGCTTATTGGCGTCTCCCTGGTGAGGTCGTGCCATGGGACGCGGGCCACCAGCCCGAGCGTGCCGTCTATTGACTTGAAATAGCAACCCAACCATAATAAAGCATCATCGTCGCCCCCGGCATCGAACCGGGCGTGCGGCCCGAGGAGGGGACAGCATGGCCGTGGAGAAGGACGTCCTCATGGAGATGCTGAGGCGAATGATGCGCATACGCCACTTCGAGGGCCAGGTGGAGGAGTTCGTGTCCAGGGGCGAGATGGTGGGGTCGGCCCACACCTACGTCGGCGAAGAGGCGGTGGCGGTGGGCGCCTGCGTGGCCCTTAACCCAGACGACTACATGACCGGCAACCATCGTTCCCACGGCCACCCCATAGCCAAGGGCGGCGACGTCCGGAAGGCCATGGCGGAGCTGCTGGGCCGCAGCACCGGGATCTGCAAAGGCAAGGGTGGCTCCATGCACCTGGCGGACTTCAGCGTGGGCAGCCTCGGCGAGTCCGGCACCCTGGGCTCAGCCACCCCCACCGCGGTGGGCGCGGCCCTGGGATGCCTGCTCCAGGGCAACGGTCGCGTCGCAGTGACCTTCTTCGGCGACGGCGCCAGCAACGAGGGCGCCGTGTGGGAGTCGATGAATCTGGCCGGCGTCTGGAAGCTGCCCGTCATCTTCCTGTGCGAGAACAATCAGTACGCCGTGACCAGCAGCTTCAAGGATATGTGCGCCTCGGAAAACATCGCCGACAGGGCCCAGGCCTTCAACTTCCCCGGGGTCCTGGTGGACGGTCAGGACGTGATGGCGGTCCACGAAGCGGTGTCCCATGCCGCGGCCCGGGCCCGGGCCGGCGAGGGGCCTTCGCTGGTCGAAGCCCGCACCTACCGCTTCCAGGAGCACTCCCTGGGCATGGAGCGGATCATCAAGGTCCAGTACAGAACCGAAGAAGAGTTGCACGAGTGGATGGAGCGGGACCCCATCAAGTTGCACGCCGGGAACCTGGTGGCCCAGGGCATCGCCACTCAGGCGGAGATCGACCAGGTAGATCAGGAAGAGAAAGCCCGCATCGTCGAGGCTGCGGAGTTCGCCCGGCAGAGTCCCTTCCCGGAGCCATCGGCCATATTCGACGACATGTTCGCCGTCCCCATTCCCCTGGAGTAGCCCCCGCGACCTCGACCCGGGAGCGATAGGAGGTAGGCATGGCGCAGGTGCAGACGCAGCTCAGGCAGATCGCCACGACCCAGGCACTCAACGAGGCCATGCGCGAGGAGATGGCCCGGGACGAGAAGGTCTTCCTCATGGGCCAGAACATCCAGCATGGCGTCTACGGGGCCGCCGCAGGGTTGGCCCAGGAGTTCGGATTCGATCGTGTGAGGGATACCCCCATCTCCGAAAACGCCGTGTACGGAGCGGCGGTGGGCGCGGCGGCGGTGGGCATGAGGCCCATCATCGACGGGGCGGCCCCCTTCATGTGGGTGGCCATGGACTCCCTGATAAGCCAGGCCGCCAAGATGCGCTATATGTTCGGCGGCCAGGTGAACCTGCCCATCGTATTCCGCGCCAGCATGCTCTTCGGTGGAAGCATGGCGGCCCACCATTCGGACCGGCCCCACCCGGTCTTCATGAACATCCCCGGCTTCAAGATATGCCTCGCCAGCAACGCCTACGACGGGAAGGGGCTGCTTAAGACGGCCATCCGCGAGGACGATCCGGTCCTCTTCTTCGAAGACCGCACCATCCTGGGGTCGCGGTCCCACGTGCCCGAAGAAGAATACACCGTACCCTTCGGTGTAGCGGACATCAAGCGGGAGGGCACCGACGTTACCATCGTCGCCATCGGAGGGATGGTCACCCTGGCCCTCCAGGCTGCCAACACGCTGGCCGAGGAGGGCATCTCGGCCGAGGTCGTCGACCCACGGACCCTGGTGCCCCTGGACAAACAGACCATCCTCGACTCGGTGGCCAAGACGGGACGGCTGGTAACGGTGGACACCGCCCACAAGACCTGCAGCGCCGCCAGTGAGATCGCGGCGATAGTGGCCATGGAGGGGTTCTGGTCCCTTCAGGCGCCCATCCAGAGGCTTGGGACCGCCAACGTCCACGTGCCCTTCAGCACAGCCCTGGAGCCCCTTCTGTACTGTACCCCAGAGTCCATCGCCCAGGCCGCCAGGGTGACACTGCAATAGCTTAAGTTAGGGTTGGCCCTCACCCCCGGCCCCTCTCCCATAGAGAGAGGGGTGGCCTTGAGCCTGCCGAAGAGTCGGGGTGAGGAGCAACTGGGCCCCCGAGTGAAGCCGGTCGCAAGGAGGCGGGATTTGCCTACCAATGTCTTGTTGCCTCAGTGGGGCATGGAGATGCAAGAAGCCACCATAGTCAAGTGGTTGAAAAAAGAGGGCGACCCCATCGAGAAGGGCGAGCCCATCGTCGAAGTCGAGACGGCCAAGTTGGAAACCGAGATGGAGGCCCTGGACGCCGGCGTGCTGGCCCGTATCAATGTCGCCGAGGGCGCCACGGTCCCCATCGGGACAGTCCTGGCCGTCATAGCTGCCCCGGGCGAGGAAGTACCGCTGCCCGCCGCGACGTCCCCCGTGGCCGGAGCAGCCCAGGCGCCCGCAGCGCCCCGGTCAGCGCCTGCATCGGCTCCGGTACAACCCGGAGCCGCCACGCCCCAGGTTGTGCCAGTAGCGCGGCGGCTGGCACAGGAGCACGGCATCGACTTGAGCACTGTCTCCGGCAGCGGCCCCAACGGCAGGATTATGATCGCGGACGTGGAGGCCGCCATACAGGCGCCTCCCACAGCCCCAGCTCCGGCCGCTGCCCCCTCAGGGCCTCCCGCCCAGGTTGTGCCGGCTGCGCGGCGGCTGGCCCAGCAGCACAGCATCGGCCTGAGCACCGTCTCAGGCAGCGGCCCCAACGGCAGGGTCCTGGTCGAGGATGTGGAGAAGGCTATCACGGGAGAGGCCCATCCGGCGCAGCAGGTCGTTCCCCTCAGGGGAATGCGCCAGACCATCGCCACCCGCATGCTGGACAGCCTGTTGACCACGGCCCAAGTGACCCTAACCACCGAAGCCGACGTTACCGACGCCATGAGGCTGCGGGAGGGTCTGGCCCGCCAGATGACCGAGGGAGGCATCACCCCCCTTGCTGTGGTCGCCAAGGCCACGGCAAAGGCTCTGCAGGAGCACCCCCGAATGAACGCCGTCCAGGGCAAGGGCGAGATTACGCTCGTGGGCGAGATCAACGTCGGGCTGGCGGTGGCCCTTGAGGAAGGGTTGATTGTTCCCACCATCCGCAATGCGAACGAGAAGGGGTTGGCGGAGATAGCCCGGGAGAGCCGTGAGCTGGCGAACAAGGCCAGGCAGGGCACGGCCACCCCCGACGAGGTCACCGGGGGTACCTTCACCATCACCAACCTGGGCGCCTTCGAGATCGACGCCTTCACCCCCATCATTAATCCGCCCCAGGTGGGTATCCTGGGAGTGGGGCGGGCGGTGGAGAAACCCGTGGTCCACAACGGGGAGATCGTTAAGTGCACCATGATGTATCTTAGCCTTACCTTCGACCACAGGGTGATCGACGGCGCGCCAGCGGCGGACTTCCTGCGGACGGTGAAGGGCCGCCTGGAGGACCCCTGGTGGATGGTGGCTTCCTGATAGCATGAACGGTTTGCGGCGATTTTACGGCAGTGGCGTCATGAGGTTGTCGACCTGAGCGGGACCGGAGGCTCAGAGGTGCCGTCCGTCGGCATAATCGCCAACCCGGCGGCGGGTAAGGATATACGCCGGCTGGTCGCCCACGGCAGGGTCGTTCCCGATGGCGAGAAGGTAAACATCGTTCGCCGGGTCCTTCTGGGGCTGGAGGCGGTGGGGGTGCGACGGGCCGTGGTGATGCCCGACCTGTCCCACCTTTGCCGTCGCGCACGGGACGACGCCCAGATCTCCATCGAGTTGGACGTCCTGGACATGCCGGTGTTCAGCTCCGTCCACGACTCTGTTCGCGCCGCCAGCGCCATGAACCAAATGGGTGTGGGATGTTTGGTGACTTTGGGCGGCGACGGCACCAATCGCTCGGTGGCCAAGGGCTGTGGCAGCATACCCCTAGTCCCCATATCCACCGGTACCAACAACGTCTTTCCAACGATGGTCGAGGGCACCCTGGCAGGGATGGCCGCGGGAATCACCGCCCTGGGCCTGGTGGACAGGGATATGGTCACCGTCAACAGCAAGCGCATCGAGGTGTACCTGGACGGAGAGTTCCGAGACCTCGCGTTGATTGACCTGGCAGTCTCCAAAGAGCGTTTCGTGGCAGCCCGGGCCATCTGGGACATGTCCACTATTCACGAGGTGTTTCTCACCCGGGCCGAGCCCACCAGCATCGGACTCTCTTCCATTGGCTCTCGGCTTCGTGCAATCTCGATGACCGACAAGGCGGGGCTGTACTACTGTCCCGGCCAGGGGGAGACGACGGTGCTGGCGCCGGTGGCTCCCGGAATGGTGAGCCAGGTACCGATCCAGGAGTGGCGGGTGCTATCCCTCGGCGAGCGGGTCGGGATCGATCACGCGCCCTGCACTATCGCCCTGGATGGAGAAAGAGAGTTCACGGCCCTGCCAGGCCAGCGCGTTGAGGTAGCCGTGAGCGATAAAGGGCCCCGAGTTGTGATACCAGAGGTCGCCCTCGCGGAAGCTACCCGCCGGGGAGTGTTCACCACCAACGGGTCTTCCTCGCCAGTAACAAGAGAGGACTGAGGAGACGGGACACCCCCATCCCAACCTTCCCCTGAAAAGGGGGAAGGAGTTCGATCCCTACTGGAAGTAGGGGATGACGTACTTGGCGAACAGCTTGATGGAGTCCATGATCCTGGAGTGGGGTACGTCGCCGATCTGCATGAAGCACAGTACCTGGTCCACCCCGGCTGCCTCGTACATCTTCATCGTCTTGATGCAGGTGTCGGGGTCGCCCATGGCGAAGGCTCCCACTTCCATGTGCTGCTCCGCGGTCCGGCCGGTCCTCTCCTGCTCCACAGCGCCCACGGCGAACTTGTAGGAGTCCGGGACATTGACGCCCTGCTGGCGCCAAGGAGTGTACAGCTCGTAGGCCTTCTGGATCATCCACTCCCCAGCCGGCCCGCCTATGGCCTTGGTCTCTTTGTCGTCCTCCCCACAGAGGACGACGCACATGCTGGCGAACTGGTCGTTTACGAAGGATCCCACAGGATGGGCGTGTTTCAGCGCCTCCCGATAGACCTTGACCCTCTCGCTCACCTGCTCCGAGCCGTTGAAGTTGAAGCACAGCGCTCCCAGGCCCATCTCTCCCGCCCGCTTGAAGCTGTTGGGCTGGCTGCATGCCACCCATAGGGGCGGGTGGGGCTTCTGGACCGGCTTGGGGATGATGGAGCGAGGCGGGATTTGGAAGTAGTGACCGTTGTGGGAGAAGGGGTCTTCGGTCCACATACGGGGGATGATGGTCACTGCTTCTTCCCACTCGGCCTGGGTCTCCTCCGGGTTTACCCCGAAGGCTTCCATCTCGATGAGGGTGGTAGACCTGCCGGTACCCAGGTCCATGCGGCCGTCGCTGACGATGTCCAGTACGGCCGCCCGCTCGGCCACGCGGATGGGATGATTGTATTTTTGGGGCAGCAGCACAACCGCATGCCCGATGCGGATCCGCTTGGTCCGCTGGGAGATGGCGCCGTAGAGGACTTCGGGGGCCGGGCAGTAGGAGAACTCAGTGAGGAAATGGTGCTCCACCGTCCAGAAGTAGTCGAAGCCTACTTCGTCGGCCAGCTCTACCTGGGCCATTACCTGCCTGTAGCGGTCCCGCTCGATCCCTTCGTAATGGGGCTCCGGGATCTGTATCTCGTACATCAGTCCGAATTTCATCCTGGTCTCCCTTCCAAGCCGCTACGCTGTCGGTGTGTACTGTACACGGTCACAGATATTGGGTCAACGCGTGTGCCGGGCGCCGTTTGATAGCCCCTGCTTTCGATGGTAGACTCGGACTTAGAAGAAGGCTCACGAGGAGGAGGACCGATGCCTTACGTGCGCACCGTGCCGTATCACGAGGCTACAGGGGACCTCAAGGCGATGTACGACGAAGCCCTGCAGTCGAGAGGCCAAATAAGCAACGTCATGTCGGTGAACAGCATCCGTCCCGGCATCATGAGGACGCTGCAGGTGCACAACATGAACGTGATGGGGCCCGAATCGGGGCTGACTCCGGCGGAGAAGCAGATGATAGCCACGGTAGTGTCGGCCCTGAACAAGTGCCAGTATTGAACGGCGGCCCACGCAACGTTGTTGCGCAACGAGGTCCCCGACTCCCGGCTGGCGGAGCAGGGCGGCGCGAACTACCGCAACGCCGGCCTGACGCCCAAGCAGGTGGCTATGCTGGAGTTTGCCGAGTGCCTGACCATAGACCCGGGTAATATGACGGCGGACCACGTCGAGTCGCTGCGGGACGCAGGCTGGGCCGACGAGGACGTGGTAGACATAGTCCACATCACGGCGCTGTACAACTACATGGTGCGCATAGCCGACGGGCTGGGCGTGGAGATAGACGCGGACTGGGCGCCCATGGTGGACAAGCTGGCGTTCCGCGAACAGTCGACGCCCAAAACAGTCGGCAAGATCGTGGTTGGGCCAACGGGCTAAGGTAGAATCACCGTAGCCGGATGCCCGCCGCCTCCCGGTCGAAGCAGCCGGCGGTGAGGTCCTCCCGTTCCTGGCGCAGGACGTCCTTGCGCACCCTCAGGCTGGGGGTCCGGGGAAGGTCCTCCCGTAGCTCCAGGTAGCGGGGCACCTTGAAGTGGGCTAGCCGCTCCGCGCACCAGTAGACCAGGTCCTCCGGCGTCACAGCCTGTGGAGTTCCGCTCTCGGAAGTAACCCCCCCGAAGGAGTGCTCGGCGGCGCTTCTGGGCACGACGTAGGCCTTCACCTCTTCCTCCCCCAGGTCCGATGGCACCGCGATGACGGCGCAGTCCAGCACCCCCGGATGTCCCTTGATAACGTCCTCCACTTCCTGTGAGGAGATGTTCTCTCCCCTCCTGCGAACCACGTCCTTCTTCCGGTCCACGAAGTAGAGGTAGCCGTCTTCGTCCACCCGGCCCAGATCGCCGGTGTGGAGCCAGCCGTCCCGCAGAGCCTCCCTGGTCCGCTCGGGATTACGCCAGTATCCGGGCATCACCGCGGGGTTGCACAGGGTGATCTCTCCTGGCTGGCCGGGGGGCAGAGGGTTGCCGCTCTCGTCCACTATACGCAGCTCGTTGACGAACCGGTGGTCGGGATGCCGTCGGGGCAGTCCGGATGAGCCGCCCCGGTGGGGCTGCCCCAGGCGCTCTATGGTCCCGTAGCAGGTCTCGGTCATACCGAAGGCGATTAGCACCTTGGCCCCGAATCGCTCCTCGAACTCGGCCAGCACTTCGGGCGCTTGTGCGGGGGAGCCGTAGAAGACGCGCACGGAGTTGTCCCGGTCGGCGTCCTCCCGGGGTTGCTTCAGCAGGACCGGCATCATCATACCGATGAAGTTGACCACGGTGGCGCCTGAGCTTTTGACCTGGTCCCAGAACCTGGAGGCGCTGAAACGGTCTTCCAGCACCAGGGTGGCGCCTATGGCCAGCGAGCCCATGGTGGAATAGTACTGGGCGTTGGCGTGGAAGTAGGGCAGACAGGTGAAGAAACGGTCATCGGGGGTGGCTCCCGTCCAGGTGGCGAATCCTTGTCCTCCGGCCACGTACATCTGGTGGGTCATCATGACGCCCTTGGGGTTTCCGGTGGTGCCGGAGGTGTACACCAGCATGGAGACGTCCTGGGGTCGGACCCCATCATTGGCGGCCGGCAAAGGGACCGCATCCTCCATCGAGGCCCAGAACGCCCGCCACCCGGGGGCAGGCCCGTCGCCCCCCACTACCAGCGTGTGCTCCAGCGTCGGACATTGGGCCGCTGCCTCCACGGCCACGTCCATCAGCGAGTGGTGGGCGACCAGCGCCTTGGCCTCCGAGTCGTTGAGGATGAAAGCCATCTCGGCCTGCTTGTAGGCCGTGTTGATGGGCACACATATAGCTCCCACGCAGGACAGGCCCATCCAGGCGTACAGCATCTCCCTTCCGTTGGGCAGGAACACGCAAACCCGGTCCCCGTGGCCAACCCCCAGGCCACTGAACAGGCCGGCCACGCGCAGGCAGTTTTCCCGGAACTCCCGGTAGGTGACGAGGTGCTCCTGGTAGTGGAGGTACACCTTGTCCGGGTATCGGGAGGCGACGCGGTCTATCAGCTCGCCGATGGTCATCTCCCACGGCAGCCTGTTGGGGTCTTCGGGAACGACTATGTCCTTCATCCGGCCTTGGCCCTTTCGCGGTCTCGCAGCTCGACCCGGCGGATCTTGCCGCTGATAGTCTTGGGCAGATCCGATACGTATTCGATGGCCCGAGGGTACTTGAAGGGAGCCGTGACCCTCTTCACGTGGTCCTGGAGGGATTGGGTCAGCTCCTCGGAAGGCGTGTGCCCGGGAGCCAGCACCACGAAAGCCTTGACGATGGTCCCCCGCATCTCGTCCGGGCTGGCCACGACTGCGGACTCGGCCACCGCGGGATGCTCGATCAGTGCGCTCTCCACCTCGAAGGGGCCGATGCGGTACCCCGCCGAGATGATGACGTCGTCGTCCCTGCCCACGAACCAGAAGTAGCCGTCTTTGTCCCTGTAGCCGCGGTCCCCGGTGCGGTACCAGTCCCCCTTGAATGCATAGTCCATCTCGTCGGGGTCCTTCCAGTACTCCCTGAGCAACCCCACCGGACGCTTGGGCCTGACCTTGACGGCGATCTGTCCTTCCTCGTCGGGGCCCAGCTCGTTTCCCAGGTCGTCGATGATGCCCAGGCGGAAACCGGGCACCGGTTTGCCCATGGAGCCGGGTTTGACCGGCAGACAGGGGTAGTTGGCCACCAGCAGAACGGTCTCCGTCTGGCCGTAGCCGTCGTATATGGTCAGGCCTGTGCCTTCCTCCCACATCTTCATGACCTCGGGGTTCAGGGGCTCCCCGGCTCCGGTGCAGTGTCGGAGGTTGCTCAGGTCGTAGCTTTTCAGATCCTCCAGTACCATCATGCGGTAGGCGGTGGGAGGGGCGCAGAAGGTCGTGACCCCGTAGCGCTCGAGGATGCCCAAGGTAAGCGCGGCGTCGAACCTGCCCTTGGCGTTGTGCTGCACCACTGTGGCGCCCTGAGTCCATTGGCCGAAGAGCTTGGCGTAGGCCACCTTGGCCCAGCCGGTGTCGGACAGGGCCCAGTGCATGTCGGTGGGCTTTAAGTCCTGCCAGAACTTGGCGGTGACCACGTGGGCTATGCCGTAGGATGCCTGGGTGTGCAGGACCATCTTGGGGTGGCCCACCGTGCCCGACGTGAAGTAAATCAGCATCGGGTCGTTGCTATGGGTGGGCTTCACTCCCTTGAGGTGAGCCGAAAGCCCTGGAGCCTCGCTATCCCAGTTCACCCACCCCTTCTTCGTGCCGTCCACCAGGATGAGGTGTTTCAGGGTCGGGCAGCTGGCCACCACATCTTCGATCTTGGCCGCGTTCTCCAGGTCAGTGATGGCCACGCTGGCCTCGGCTCGGTTGATGCGATACTCGATGTCCGCCGGGGTGCACAGCGTGGTGGCGGGCATGGGTATCACGCCCAGCTTGATCATGCCCAGCAACGCCTGGTACCACTCGGGGATCCGGGGCACCATGACGAAGGCTCGCTCTCCCTTGGCGACGCCCAGCCTCAGTAGGAGGTTGGCGAATTTGTTGGACAGGACCTTCATGTCCCAGTAGGTGTGCCTCTGGGCGTGCTCCCCGCTGGGGTCGATGGACAGGAGGGCCAGCTTGGTGTGGTCCTCGGCCCACCTGTCCACCACGTCGGTGCCGAAGTTGAAGTGCTCGGGGACGTCCAGCGCGAAGCTCCGGCACGTCTCTTCGTAGTCGGTCATGTTGGGAGTCGAGGCCATATATCCTTCCCACCTTAGCTACGACGAGTATCTGTTCTGAGCGGCTCTGGGTGAGATTATAATCCCTGGACCTTCGGCCCTCAAGGGCGTGCGGCAGAACTGAGGACCAAGGGAGGGCTCTTTTCGGCCGGTTGACTCCGGAACCAAGAACGGTGAAAATGGCGTCATCAATCCCTCACCCCCGACCCCTCTCCCATTGGGAGAGGGTGGCCCTGAGCTTGTCGAAGGGCCGGGGTGAGGGCACGAACGGAGGGTTCCCGTGAGACTGGCAGGGAAGGTGGCCCTCATCACCGGTGGGGCCCGGGGCCTCGGCGCCGAGGAGGGCAGGCTGTTCGCCAGGGAGGGCGCCAAGGTGGTCCTGGGGGACGTCCTGGAGGATCTGGTACGCCAAGTCGAGGCGGAGATAAACGAGGCCGGCGGGGAGGCGCTGTTCCTCTCGATGGACGTTACCCGCGAGGCCGACTGGGTCCGTGTCGTCCAATCTACCGTCGAGCACTTCGGCAGGCTGGACATCCTGGTGAACAACGCCGGCATTACACGGGACGGCAAGAGCGCCGAGGAGACCACCGTGGAGTGGTGGGACCGGATGATGGACGTGAACGCCAAGGGAGTGTTCCTGGGGATCAAGCACGCCGTGCCCGAGATGCGGAAGGCCGGAGGCGGCTCCATCGTCAACATCTCCTCCATCATGGGCCTTGTAGGGAGCTATGGGAACACCTCCTACGACGCCTCCAAAGGAGCGGTGCGCCTTCTGACCAAGTCGACAGCCATCCGGTATGGCCCAGAGGGCATACGCATCAACTCGGTTCACCCCGGCTTTACCGACACCCCGGGCACGGCCCATGGGTTCGGCACCGACCAGGAGCGGCGGGCGGCGCTGGTGCGGGCCACCCCCCTGGGAAGGATCGGCAAGCCCGAAGACATCGCCAACGGAGTGCTGTTCCTGGCCTCCGACGAGTCCGGCTTCATGACCGGCAGTGAGCTGGTCATCGACGGTGGCTACACCGCCCACTGAACGGGCGTCGGAACACCCCTCTCCCCGTGGGAGAGGGGTTGGGGGTGAGAGCGTTCAAGCAAAATTGGAGGATTTTCTATGCGGCTGTCAGGAAAAGTGGCCCTCATAACCGGCGGCGCCAGGGGAATGGGCGCTGAAGAGGCCAGGCTTTTCGCCAGAGAAGGAGCCAGCGTGGTGCTGGGAGATGTACTGGAGGATGAGGGGCGGCGGACGGAAGAGCAGATCGTAGAGGCTGGCGGCGAGGCCTTGTTCGTCAGGCTGGACGTGACCAGCGAGGATGACTGGCAACGGGCCATCGAGACCACCGTCGGGCGTTTCGGCAGGCTGGACGTGCTGGTGAACAACGCCGGAGTCGGCAGCCGGAGGCGGGACAACGAGGGGGAAGGGCAGTGGTGGGACCGGGTCATGGCGGTGAACGCCAAGGGCGTCTATCTGGGCACCCAGTACGCCGTACCCGAGATGAGGAAGGCCGGGGGCGGCTCCATCGTGAACATCTCATCCATCTACGGCATAGTGGGCAGCCATACCGGGGCGGCCTATCACGCCTCCAAAGGCGCGGTGCGCGTCTTCACCAAGGTGGCGGCGATACAGTACGGCGGGGACGGCATCCGGGTGAACTCCGTGCATCCCGGTTTCGTCGAAACAGCCATGACAGAGAGGATCCTCTCGGAGCCCGGGGTGCGCGAGGAGCGAATCGGCAAGACCCCGCTGAGGAAGATCGGTCAGCCCGAGGACATAGCCTACGGAGTGCTGTTCCTGGCCTCCGACGAGTCCAGCTTCATGACCGGCAGCGAGCTGGTCATCGACGGCGGATTTACTGCCCAGTGAGGGATGAGCCCTTCGATGGCCGAATCCCCTCCCTCTCGACGGGGGAAGGCTAGGATGGGGGTGATTACCCCCACCTCAATCCTCCCCCGCAAGGGGGGAGGAGGCTAGTGTAATCTAACCGAATGCTGTCGCCTCCTGGCGGTGCCGGCGCCAGAACCGCTGTAGCGCCACCAGGGCCCAGAGGGCCTCGATGGCAGTGATGGGGTAGGCCTCGACCAGGCCACTGTAGGCCGAGGTGACGGCCGAGGCGGCGGCGAAGCTCAGGACGAACCACTTGGACCGGGGCTCCAGCCAGTAGGACAACAGCATGATGGCGACGGCGACTGAACCCAGGGCGGTGAGCATTTCCACTCTCCTACGGCTGGTGTTTGATCGGATGTTATCGACCCTTCGACGGGCTCAAACGGGCTCAATGTGAGCGGAACTTCTCACTCTGAGGATAGACGAAGATCCAATCATCAACGGAGAGCGAAGGTCCCGTCGCTGGGAGTGGAGAGGCTTCCACCGCTCACGGTGAGCTCATCGAACCATGGATCCTGAACGCAAGGAGGAATCGACATGCCGGCCATAGCCGTTTCCCACGTGGCGATATGTGTACAGAGCCTCGACCGCTCCCTAAGCTTCTATCGGGACCTGCTGGGGTTTCGAGTCTTGTCTGACCGGGTGCAGGACACCACCACCGGCGGCCTGCCCAATGTGTACAAGAACCGGCACGCCCAACGGCGGATCGTCCATCTGTCCTATGGGGAGGAGGACTTGATTCCCCATCTGGTCATCACCGAGCACCCCGGCGACTCACCCGACGGCCAGCCCGTCAAGCTGGACCAGATCGGCATCAGCCACATGTCCTTTACCGTGGCGGACCTTGACGGACTGACTCAGGAGCTGCTGGCAAAGGGGGTCCAGCCCTGCGGCCCCGTCGATGCTTTCCGGGACGCCTCCGGGCGGGTGAACACCGTTTTCTTCCTGGACCCCGATGGTATCCTGGTGCAGCTCGACGAAGGAGATCCCGGCTAGAATCTCCCGACGGATCCGCGCAGGTTAGCGGGGCATCAGCCAGCTCTCGGACCAGGCCAGCGAGCAGGTGCTGCCCTCGCGACCACCCCGGTCCTGGGGGAAGGGCCGGCCCGCGGCCATCTCCCCGTCGATGACCAGCTGTGCCTTTCTCGCCGGGATCAGTACGGTGTACACCGAATGGGGCCGCGGAGCCAGGGACCCCGGCTCCATGTACATCATGGTGGGCTCGCCGAGGTCGTACCAGGTCATGACCACTTCTCCGTCCCTGTGCACCGCCCTCTCCGTGGAGAAGGAGCGGTAGTCGCCCTCCCTGGTAAATTCGGCTTCGATCACTGGGAGGTTCTGGTCGGAGAAGCTGGACGTGGTCTCGATCTCCTGCTGGAACCAGCGTATCAGTGCTATGTTGTCGGCGTAGAGGACGGGCTTGTTATCGGTAATCTCGCCCTCGACGAACAGCACGTGACCAGGACCGGCAGGCGAAAACAGGACCCGCCAGTGGCTGACCCGGGCGGTCAGGGGACCACCCTCTTCGAGGCTAAGACGGATGAAGGAGTTCTCTCCGGTTATGCGCACCTCGGCGGGGTCTACCGGACTTACCATGGTGTAACCTCCTGATCGATTTTGGGGCCTGGTCTCGTGGTCGGGGTCCCAGGGTCATGCAGGGCTCATGGTGTGGACGTCCAGGCGGGCCAGATGGCTGCGGGTGTGGTCCTTCACCGCCTCCCATTCCGGGGAGTTGTAGAACGCCTCTTCCTTGGCCTTCTGGTCCGCCTCGTCTGCGTAGGTCCGAATCCAGATGAACTGGTTCTTGTCCTGGTTCACCCACATCCCTTCGATCTTGATCCCGACCTTCTCCTGTATAGGGCCGACGGTTTCCTTGAAGTGCTTGACCCACTGGTCCATCATTCCACGGTTGACGGTGTAGATGCGTAGCTGGGAAATCATGACGCCTCCTCGTTATTGTCAGGCTCCGGGTCGGGTGAGGAACCGGAGGATGCTGGGGTTGACCAGGTCTGGCCTCTCTAGATGTATAAAGTGCCCTGTGTGGGGGACGACCACCTTCTCCAGCCCACCGCTAAAGAACCGGTCCATGCCCAGGAAGGCCATCAGCCTCCCAGGCCGGTCGCTGTCGCCGTGGAGGGAAAAGGTTGGTACCGATACGGTCCCGGAGTTGACCAGGTCCTGCTCTTCCTTCAGCGACGGGTCGTGGAGGTCGGGGTTGAAGTTGTGCCGGTAGTAGCCCAGCGCCGACTGGACCACTCCAGGTTTCCGAAAGGTCTCCCTGACTCTGGCGATCACGCCCTCCTGGATGTCCCAGCCAGGCGAGGCGTCCCTCCACCACTCCTCGAGAAAGGCATAGTCGTCGTGGGCCAGGGCCTGCTCCGCCGAGGAAAACTGGAAGTAGAAGGCGTGCCACATGCCCTTCAGGTAGTGGTAGCTGTTAGTGTCTGCCGCCCCTGGATGGGCGGAGGCGATGGTCACCAGGCTGGTGATCTTCTCCGGCGCCAGGAGGGCGGCTCCGTAGACGGCCCGCGCGCCCCAGTCGTGCCCCACGAGCCGGGCGCTGTCCGCACCCAGGGCGTCGATGAGACCCAGCACGTCGCGGGCCAGCAGGGCCGTCTGGTAGCGACCGTCGGCGGGGGCCTCGGTGGGTGCGTACCCCCTCATGAAGGGCGCCACCCCTCGAAATCCGGCCTCGGCCAGCTCGGGCATCAGGTAGCGGTAGGAATGAGCGTTGTCCGGGAAACCGTGCAGGCAGAGCACCAGCGGCCCCTGTCCCGCCTCCAGGTAGTGGAAGTTGATCCCGTTGGCCTTGACGACCCCGGTATCGGTTGAGGTCATCTTGGCTACTGCCCCAGGACCGCGATGGCCTCGATCTCCGCCAGATAGTCGGGGTCGGCGAGGGCCGAGACCACCAGGAGGGTGCTGGTCGGCGGTTTGGAGGACTGGAAAAGCTCATGCCGGACGGAGCGCACCGCCGCGGCATGTTGGATATCAGTGACGTAAGTGGTGGTCTTGACGATGTCCTGGAGGGTGCCGCCGACGGAGGCTACGGCGTGTTCCAGGTTGCGCCATATCTGCCTCACCTGGGCCTCGGCGTCGCCCTTGCCCACGACGTTGCCGGACGGGTCGATGCTCACCTGTCCAGCGATGTAGACGGTGTCTCCTACCTTTACGATGTGGCTGTAGTCCCGGGGTTGGGACATGGTTTCGGGATTGAGGTGCTGGCGGCTGGCCATGGTTGATCCCCCTTCATATCCCTGCCGATGAGACCGGTACATGTTAACACTTCTCTTCCATGAGTTCCACAGTCACGCTGGCTTGACCTTTAGGTGCCGGTGGATATGGTACAATGCTGCAATCGAGTGAATGGAGGGGCCTTGACGTGACTAGGGAAGCGCTTGACGATTTCAGGGCCCGATTTACCGAAGCCTTCGCAGCAGGGGACGCCGCGACCGTCGCGGCGTTCTACACTGACGATGGGAAGATCCTCCCACCCAACATGCCTATGATCAACGGTCCCCAGGAGATCCAGGGGTTCTTCGAAGGCGCCCGCGATATGGGTATGCGGGGCATCATGCTGAATGCGGTGGATGTGGAATTCAACGGGGACCTGGCCTATGAAGTAGGCACGTACAGCATCGACATCGAGCTAGAGGGCGGCCAAAGGACGACCGACGTCGGTAAATACCTGATGGTCCTGAAACGCCAGGCCGACGGTTCCTGGAAGATGGCGGCCGACATGTTCAGCAGCGACGCTCCGGCCCCCGGGCAATAGCTTCCAACGACCAACGGACCGGCCCAGCACGGGCAGGGCGGTGGCTCCTGTCCCGCTCATTTTCTCCAGACCGGGAGGTTTAGCGTGGTACGCATCGCTGTGTTGGACGACTACCAGGACGTCGCCATGGAGATGGGCGACTGGAAGCAGCTCCCGGCGGACGCCCGGGTGGAAGTGTTCCGGGACCACCTGGTCGATGAGGATGCCATCGCCGACAGGCTCCGGGAGTTCGCGGTGGTCGTAGCGATGAGGGAGCGCACTCCATTCCCCGCCAGCCTGCTGAGGAAGCTTCCGGCACTCAAGCTGCTGGTGACGACGGGCATGCGTAACGCGGTCATCGACGTCGACACGGCGTCGGAGCTGGGGATAGTGGTATCGGGCACCGGGTCAGTGCCCTCGCCCACGGCCGAGCTGACCTTCGGCCTCATCCTGGCGCTGTTCCGTTACATCCCCCGTGAGGACCGAGCTACCCGGGAGGGCCAGTGGCAGGTCAGCATGGGGATAGGCCTTCACGGAAAGGTGCTCGGGGTCGTGGGTCTTGGGAACCTGGGATCTCAGGTGGCCAGGATAGGGCAGGCCTTCGGCATGGAAGTCATCGCCTGGAGCCAGAACCTGACGCAGGAACGCGCCGACCAGCTCGGCGCCGCTCTGGTGACCAAGGACGAGCTCCTGTCCAGGTCCGACATCGTGACCATTCAGCTTGTGCTCAGCGGTAGGACCAGGGGCCTGATCGGAGAGCGGGAGCTGGGCCTCATGAAACCCACAGCCTATCTGGTGAACACCTCGAGAGGTCCTATCGTCGATGAGGGGGCCCTGGTACGGGCACTGGAAGCGGGGACCATCGCCGGGGCGGGCCTGGACGTCTTCGACCGGGAGCCGCTGCCCCTGGACCATCCTCTGCGACGCCTGGAGAACACCGTGATCACTCCACACATCGGTTACGTCACCGTCGAGACTTATCGGGTTTTCTTCGATCACATCGTGGAAAACATTCGAACCTTCCTGGACGGCCAACGGACCAGGGTAATAAACGCTCCACAAGCGCCAAGGTAGGTAGGCCCGGCCCAGTCAAAGTTCTCCGACGAACCTTCTGGCAGGATGTTTACTGTCCTGGCCGTTGTTGTTCGCTGGATCTAACCCGGTGACCGGCGGCGGGCTGGAGGGATTCCCTTTCTTGATGAGGATTCGTTTTCGGCATGGTACCAGAGAAGTCCAGCATGATTGCTTTTCAGAGGTTTAATTCATAAAATAATGCGGATAGGCTCTGGGAGGCTCGCATTGATAAAAGTTCTGATCGTGGAAGACGAAGGACTGTTCCGGGACATGCTCAAGATATCACTCGCATCTTTTCCGGAGTTTGAGGTAGTAGACGCGGTAGCCTGCGGCGCCGCGGCCATCCAGGCAACCAAGGAGCAGGCGCCGGATGTGATCCTGATGGACATCGAGCTGGGTAGCCAGCCCAACGGCATCGAGACCGGGCGCATCATCAGGGAAGAAAACCCAGATATAGGGATCGTGATCCTCTCGAACCACAACGAAAAAGAGTACATCGGAAGCCTATCCATGAGCGAGGCTTCCGGCTGGTCCTATCTGCTAAAACGGTCCGTGGGCGACGCTGCGGCGCTGGTCAGGGCCATAGAAGGCTCCGCCGCCGGCTTCGTAGTGCTGGATCCGGGAGTCGTAAGAGGTCTAAAGCCTCGTCAGGGCTCGCTGGTGGCGCGGCTCACTCCCCGCCAAAGGGAGGTTCTGTCGTTGATGGCCGAGGGGTATAACAACATGGCCATAGCGGAGAAGCTGGTGTTGGGTCAGAAGTCGGTTGAGAACTACGTAAACGCTATATACCAGGAGCTGAGGCTTGGTGACGGCGAGGAAGTCCATCCTAGGGTGGCCGCGGTGTTGACCTACATCAACGACAGCTACTTCGCCTAGTACTCAGTCAACCTGTGATTTGAAGGATATAGCCGATGGAGTTTCGCCCTAGCATCTTGGGTGTTGAAGCGCCAATGGATAGAGGCTCGGGCGGCGTTTCGCTCCCCCTCCAGGGCCTGAATTTCTCGGCGGAGGGCAGCCTCATCGGGGACACGCCTCCTCAGGCAAGATCGGGCCAGGACGCTGAACTCGATCTCCGCCATGTTGAGCCAACTGCCGTGTTTGGGGGTGTGGTGGAACTCCAGCCGCTTTACGATACGCCGGGCCTCAGGGGCAGGAAAGGCCTCGTACAGGGAAGCCGGGCGATGAGTGTTCAGGTTATCCAGAACAACTCGCACCACCGGGGCCTCCGGGTAGGCCTCATCCACCAACCAACGCATCTGACGGGCGAAGTCCTGCTGGGTCCGCCGCTGGGTGATGGCCACGTGTCTCCAGCCCTGCAGCGGCTCGCAGGTCAGGAACAGGTTCCGGGTGCCCTCCCTTCGGTACTCGTAGTCCTGTCGCCGCGGCTGTCCCGGCTTCGCTGGGAGGGGCGGCCGTGGCTCGCTCAACAGCTGAGTCGAGGTCTCGTCAAAGCAGACCACCGGCCGCCGGGGGTCATAGGGCTCGGCATACAGGTCCAGCACATCCTCCATGGCTGCCACAAAGTCGGCGCTCACCTTAGGAATACACCATTCCTTTTTCTGCCACGGCTTAAGAACGTTTTTTTGAGCCGCTTGCGGATGCCTTCATGGGACATGGAGGGCACCAACCCTAGCTCTACCACTTTCCCGGCCAACAGCCGCAGGGTCCAGTGGTCGTGGCCCTCCGGCGCGGCGCTGCAGGCCAGGGCGATGAGGTGGGCCTCTCCCTTGTCGTCCAGCTTCCTCCGTGGCCTGGGCCTGGGCCTTTCCAGCAAAGCCCCCTTCATGCCCTCTTCAGCGAAACGCCGCTTGATGCGGAACACTGTGCCTACGGAGACGTCCAAGGCCTCAGACACCTTGGGAGCCTTCCAACCCTCATCGCTCTTTAGTAGAATCCTCGCCCGGGTCATCACACGAGCCCGGCTCTTCCCACTTCGAATCAATTGCTGGAGTTGTTCCCGGTCTTCCTGGTCCAAGCGCACCCTATACTTTTCCCGTCGTCCCATCACTGCCACCCCTTGGGTAGATTCTGTCTTCCCAAAGGGTAGCAACTTTGAGTGATTTCTTAAATAATTACCAACACCGAGTTGACTGAGTACTAGCAGCGGACGACGGCGCATCGCCGGATACTTGGTCGCGAAATTGGCCTGGTTGTCATGAAGTCCCCCTCGTGGTGAGCATGTCGAACCATGGCGCGTGGCCCTTTGACAAGCCCAGGGCAAGCGGGGCCACAAGGTGGGCTAATGTGTGGGGCTTACACAGGTGAGCGTTAGTCCACCAAGGGGGATAGATGGATGCCCAGCCGGTCCGAACCCAGGACCTCTACTTCGGCTCCCGGTATCCTCGCCAGAAGCTGCTCCGTTTCGAGGACGTCGCTTCCCAGATCGAGGGTAAACTCGTGCCCGGAGCCGTCGGGAAGGGGGGTCTCGGCAACAACCTTGCCAACGCCCGCCACGGAGTCCAGGATGTCCCAGAAGAAGGACAGCGTGGCGGGATCGGCCGCCGGTTTGAACACTATGCGGAAGATACCGGTATAGGAGTCGCTCGGAGTCGTGGACAGAGGAGCTTGTGGTATCTCTGGAAGCATCTCCGGCTGTGCTCGCTCAAGCTCGGCAATAAGGTCGTCGGGCAACAGCGGCGGCCGGGAGGCGGGGACATCCTCGACGCTGCCGGCGGAACTCCCCGTGTCGAAGTCCAGCCCCGCCAGCGATTCCCGTAGTTGGCCAAGGAGCTCATCTCCCATCTGGTCGTCCGCTCCGTTGGAAGGCGGCTCCAGGGGCCCTGGGGTCTTCGAGAACGGGAAGGCAGACCCCGGGCCAGGTAGGCCTTCTGCAATGGGCCGGGGTTCGGCGGCGCTCTGAGAAAAATCCCTCATTGAGAAGTCCAGGTTATCCAGGTACAGGCCCCCGGGTTCGTCGGCCGGTTGGTCTGTGGTCCCCACCTCTTCCACGACCGTGCCGGAGCTTGCTGCGGATCTGAGAAACTCATTCAGCGACGACTCCAGGAGATCGAGCTCATTTAAAGCCTGCGTATCCGGGCCGGTAGGAGGCACAGGGGAAGGGGTCGCTGGGAGCGGCTCCGGCTGGGCCTGAGCCCGGGGGGGGCTCTCGCCGGGGCCGTTCCACCGGAGGGGGTTCCGGCTCCGGCCGTCGCCGCTCTCTTGCCTGTTGGGTGAGCTCTTCGGCATAGGGTTCGTCGTCCTCCAGATCATACTCGGAGATCGAAGGATGCCAGATGTCGTCGTCTTCCAGCCCGAGCCGGGATGACGAGACGGACTCCCGGGGCGGGTCGATGTAGCCCCGCCATGGCTCGTCCAGAAGCCGCGTAGCCTCTTCCTTCATGCGGGATTCGGCCTCGGACTTGATCGCCTCGGCCCGCATGAGGTCGGCGTTGGATGATTCCTTCAAGGATTGGGCCGTGGCCGCCACGCGTCGGGCCTCCTCCAGCTCACGGGTGGACTGGTTGCTGGCCTTTCGTACCGCCGCCGGGGAAGCCAGGATGGACTGAATCGCTTTCTGCCGCGCCCCCTCGGCCTCCCGTTCCACCTGCTGGCGAGTGAGCCGCTGCAACTGGCGTTCCGTCCTGATGGCCTCGTTCATGGATTTGATGCTGGCCGCCATGGCCCTGAGGTCCTCGGGGTTGAGGGCCAAGACCTTGGTGAACATGCTTCGGGCCTGGCCCATCACGCTCTCGATTTCCCGCTGTAGCGTCTCGGCCTCATCCAGGGCGTTCTGGGCCATCCTCCTGATCTCGGCGGCCTCTCGCCTTACCCCCTGGATCGAGCTCAGCTCTTCGCGGGCCCGGGCGGTGTTCTCCTCCAACTCGGCCATACCGGCGCTGGACTCGACGGCTGCGGGACGTGGTGATTCCCTGTGGGGTTCCTCTTTGGGAGAGGGACTTTCGACCGCCCTGCGACTATCAGCTGCGGGCAAAGCAGCCTCGCTGGGCGGACTGTCGAGGAGAGGTGCATGCGCTGCCGGCTGGGAAGCTTCGGCCCGCCTACGACGGCGTTGCTGGCGCAGCTGAGGCTGGCCTGCCGGGCGTACCTCGGTAGCGGCCGGAGCGACCCTGGGCCCAAGGTCCGGCCTGTCGTCGGTCTGTCTGGCAGGGGTCGGCGGTGCCTGGGCGGCGCGACTCTCGGCCTGGAGAGGACGGGGCTGCTGCTCCTGGATCTGGGGCAGAGCTTCTGTCTGCGTCGTCGGCGTGGCTGCTGCCTCGAGGGTGCTCCTCGCGGCCTGCTGTTGGGGCTGAGCGGGCGCCTGGGTGGCGACGCGGGCCTCCGGAGCATTGGGTTGAGACTGCTGGTTAGCGGCGGCCTGGGCAGGCTGCCCCACTTCTCTCGGAGGGCGTTGCGGGAACTGTCGATGCCGATCTGGAGGACGGGTGGCGGGCGTCTTGTTCTTCCGGATCACCTTCCACAGGCTGTAGACCGTGGGGAACATCTTTTCTATTAGGCCCTTTTCCCCGTAGCCGGTTCCCCCGGGGACCGGCGTCTGAAACCTCATAGCAACTGGACTCCCCGTCCGAACGGTGTGCTCATCAACACGGGTTCCGTTCGTAAACTTGGTCTCATGATGACATGGGGCGTCAATTCATGTCAAGGTGACAAAGCTACCAGAGAAATGGGAATAAGAGGGTGTAGTCCACCTGGAGGCCCGGTAGGGTTCGAACCGGCGTACACCCCACCGCCCCCGGTGTCCAGGAGTGTACGCCGGCGGTTGGCGGTCCGCTACCGGGTGGCGAAAGCCCGGATGACGTCCTTTACGTGGATGTTGGACACAAGCACCAGGGATTCCTGGGACCGTCGCATGTCCATGTCCACCGAGTCTTCGTCGACGACGAAGTACCTGGAGACCGCCGCGATGATGTCCCTCTTCATGGCCTCCATCTGGTCCGTCGCCAGCCCGATCCGGTCCATCACCAGGATCACCTGAAGCCGCTGTCGGGCCTCATCCTTGCTTCGCTCCTGCCGCTTGAGGGCCCATCTGATCAGATCAATCATGGGAAGGGTCCTTCCCGTTGATGCCGATGAACTTCTTGAAGCGGGACACCATTCCGTGGCCGTTGGTGAACTCCAGGAAAGGGAGGTCCTCGCCGTCGATGCGGGCCGCTATCCGGCGGTAGGCCTCACCCGCCCAGGACTTCTTGTCGTGGACCACCGGGAGCCCCCTGTTGGTGGACACGATGATCTGGGAGTCGTCGGGGACCATGCCCAGCATGTGCACCGAGAGCAGCTCCATAATGTCATCTTTGTTCATCATGTCGCCCTCTTTGATCATACCTGGCCGAAGGCGGTTGATCACCAGTTCCGGGACCGGAAGCTCTGCCGCCTCCAGGAGCCCGATGACCCGATCCGCGTCACGGATGGCGGAGACCTCGGGCGTCGTCACGACTACGGCTTGGTCCGCCGCGGCGATGGCGTTCTTAAAACCCTGCTCGATGCCGGCCGGGCAGTCTATCAGCACGTACTCGAACTCTTCCTTGAGCTCGGCGCAGAGTGTCCGCATCTGCTCCGGGTTTATGGCGCTCTTGTCCCGCGTCTGGGCAGCGGGAATGAGGTAAAGGTCGTTGACGTGCTTGTCCCTGATCATGGCCTGGTTGAGCTTGCACTTGCCTTCGATTACGTCCACCAGGTCGTAAACGATCCGGTTCTCCAGGCCCATCACCACATCCAGGTTCCTCAGGCCTATGTCGGTGTCGATCACGATCACCTTCTTGCCCCTAAGTGCCAGGCCGGTCCCCAGGTTGGCCGTAGTCGTTGTCTTGCCTACCCCTCCTTTACCGGAGGTGATAACGTAAGTCTTACCACTCATGGCATCTTCCTCTCCTCCAACCACCGAAACCCACCGGTGAAGGGAGCTACTACGATGGAGCCCTCCCTAACGTAAGCGATTTCAGGGTGATCTGGTATTGGGCTTCCCTTGCCGTTGGACGGCGCCACCGTTACGTGGCGGCCGATACGGAGCTGTATGGGCCTCAGGGACAGGGCGATAATAATCGCCTTCGCCGGGCCGGCCGCATCCAGGCCCGCGTGGGCGATGCCCCTTAGCGCTCCCAGGACGACGATGTCGCCGGTAGCGGTGATGTTGGCTCCGGGGTTCACGTCCCCGAGAACGATCACGTCCCCGTTGTGGTGGATGGCGTATCCCGACCGGCAGGTCTTCTTGATGAACAAGGGGCTCTCTACCGGCTCCTGCGGCTCTTCTGCGACCCGAGGCTTCCTCGGCTGGGCCAAGACGATGGGAGCGTGGGTTTCGTGGGGAACGGCCAGCTCCAACGTATCGGACGCAGACTTAACCTGGGCTACCTTTAGACGGAACTCCTCTTCGAAGACCTGACGCAGTTTGGACAGCTCGTCTGTGCTGAGCGTTCGCCGGCCCACGTTCACCGTGACGGCCTCGCCCTCGAACCAACCGTGGCTCTTGTCCAGGTAGTGCCGCAGCCCATCCTCCAGCTGATGAAACTCCACTTCTTCGTCCAGAGTAAAGTCCACGTTCCAGTCGCGCCCGCCGACCTTCACGACAACACTATCCAATAGCGACTGGCTGTGCAGCTTCATCTACCCTGCCACCTGTACGGCACCGATTCCCCATGTACCCTGGAACGGAGTAACGGGCTACAGCGTTGGTTCGTAGAGCTTGGCCGGACGGTGCGGCCCCGCCGGGGAGCGCCTCGCCGAAGAAGATGGGGTACCTAACCCGCCCGGACTACCTCGAGAGATGGCCCGGGGCCCCACACCTGAAGATCATACATATACTAACAATATTCTTAAATTTTTTCAAGATGTTGACCAACCAATTTTGGGGCAATTTACGGGTAGGGAGGCGCCGATCAACACCAAGCTTGCCAAAAGCTTCCTCGGTGCCTAATATGGTGGGAGAATCAAGCGGGTCCGTCGTCGTGTGCAGATAGTGCTGAAGGGCACTTCTTAAAGGGATGGTGACCTAAGGATCAGCAGGGAGACAGGCGAGTGAAAGAAACTACAGACGTTTACTGGTTTTCGGAGCAGCCTTACGGGCACATTAAGGAAGAAGAGGTCGCACCCTACGAATCCGGGCGCATCGGATTCCCTAACATCTACTTCGACGGCCGTAAGGCCCACGAGCTATACAACCAGTACCACGAAGAGTACGCCCTGGCCGACGAGGTAGGCTTCGACGGCATCATGACCAACGAGCACCACTCCGCCTTCTGGTGCATGAAGCCCTCGGCTAACCTGGACGCGGCCGTAATCACCAAGGTCACCAAGCGGGTCAAGATCGCCATCCTGGGAAACGTGATCCCCGTCACCGACCCGGTGCGCATGGCCGAGGAGATCGCCATGCTGGACTGCTACTCCGGGGGCCGAGTGATCTCGGGGTTCGTCCGTGGGACGGCCGTGGAGAGCCTGGTGGGGGGCATCGACCCGACGGAGAACCGGGAGAGGTTCGAAGAGGCCCACGACCTGATCATCAAGTGCTGGACCCAGCCTGGCCCATTCCGCTATGAAGGGAAGTACTACCACTACCGGGTTGTCAATCCCTGGGTCCTGCCTATGCAAAAGCCTCACCCACCCATCTGGTTCCCCGGATTCTCCAGCCCGGAGAGCGTTGTCTGGTCGGCCCGCCACAACGTCCCCTACATGAACCTGGGATCGCTGCTGGAGCACTGCAAGGCCCTGAGGCAGATTTACATCGACACGGCCCGGGAAACCGGGTTCCAGGCCGGGCCGGAGCACTACGGCTACCTGGTGAAGGTTCTCGTGGCGGATACCGACGAAAAGGCCCAGGAGATCGGGCGCCATTTCACCTGGGTGGAGAACCACCGCATGAAGGGCCCGCGGGAGGAGAACGACCCCCCTGGATACCAGTCCCGCGATGCGGTGAAGATTCAGACGGCGTTAGCCGGGGGCGGGGGAAGGGCCGCCGGGAAGCGGCTGAGCTACGAGGATCAGCAGGACCTCAACACCCTCATAGTCGGCAGCCCGCAGACGGTCATCAAGAAGCTGACCCATATCATGGACGACCTGAACCCCGGGTACATGCTCCTCTACGGCAATGACGGAGAGATGCCTCATAAAGATTCGATGCGCTCCATCGAGTTGCTGGGCCAAGAGGTCATCCCAGCCTTGCACGAGATCAAGCTGCAGCCCTACGAGTAGAGTTGCCTGGGTTCCGTTAGTCTCCTCCCTTCTGCGGGGGAGGATTAAGGTGGGAGTGGTTCACCTCCATCCTGACCTTCTTCCGGTGAGACGTCGAGGAAGAACGGAACTCAACGGGACGCCGAATCCTGGGCAAGGGGTGGCCGATGAAAGATAAGGTCGAGGTCTTCTGGTTCTCCGAGCAGCCCTATGGCCACGTAACGGCTCAGGACGTGGAGAAGTACCCCTCCGGCCGCCTGGACTTCCCCAACTCCTATTTCGATCCCGTGAAGGCCCATCATCTGTACAACCAGTATCACGAGCAGTATGCCCTGGCCGACGAGGTGGGCTTCGATGGCATCATGACCAACGAGCACCACGCCGCCTTCTGGTGCATGAAGCCCTCGGTGAACCTGGACGCAGCGGTTATCGCCAAGCTCACGAAAAAGACCAGGATCGCCATCCTGGGGAACGTTATCGCCGTCAACGATCCAATACGCCTGGCCGAGGAAATTGCCATGTTGGATTGCTACTCCGGGGGCCGGGTAATATCCGGGTTCGTGCGAGGGACGGCGGTGGAGACGCTGCAGGGAGGCGTCGACCCAACGGAGAACAGGGAGAGGTTCGAGGAGGCCCACGACCTGATAATCAAGTGCTGGACAGAGCCGGGACCCTTCCGCTACGAGGGGAAGCACTACCAGTATCGGCTGGTGAACCCCTGGGTGCTGCCAATGCAGAAACCCCATCCACCCGTCTGGTTTCCGGGAGTATCCAGTCCTGAGAGCGTGGTCTGGGCCGCCCGCCGCAGGATCCCCTACATGAATCTGGGCTCGCTCCTGGATTATACCTACCAACTGAGGAAGATCTACATCGACATCGCCGCCGAGGTCGGCTTTCAGGCGGGTCCCGAGCACTTCGGGTATCTGCTGAAGGTGCTTGTGGCCGACACCGACGAGAAGGCCCAGGAGGTGGGCCGGACCTTCATGTGGAACGACGAGCACCGCAACCGGGGGCCCAGGGAGCACAACGATCCCCCCGGTTACCAATCGAGGGCGGCGGTGAAGATTCAGATGACCCTCCCGGGAGTCGGGGCGGGCCTGGGAAAGGCGGCGTCCTACGAGGAGCTACAGGAGGTCGACAATATCATCGTGGGCAGCCCCGATACGGTCACTCGGAAGCTGACCAAGATCGTAACACACCTTAACCCCGGCTACTTCCACATCTACGGCAACGAGGGCGACATGGCCCACAAGGACGTGATGCGCTCCATCGAACTTCTGGGGAAAGAGGTCATCCCGGCCCTACACGAGATCGAGCTACAACCTTACGTGTAGGCCACCCGTTCCTGGGTCAGCGGGGCCGTAGCTGGTTTATGGCCTCCGCCGCCATGACAATCAGGAATCCTATTCCCACCGGCGTGACTACTGTAGCCAGGAAAACCCAGACCTCGTTCCCGGACGCCTCGGAAGCGAGCTTAGCGCCCAAAGCGACGGCGATTACGATGACGATCAGCCCAAACATCCTGCCCAACAAAACTGCCGCATCCGGCTGGTTTTTCATGAGGCACTCTCCTTTTCGTCGAATCTGCGGCTCAGATTAGGACCGACGGGTGCCTCCTACGGTGTCGAGAGGCCGGAGCGATTAGTCGTTATCGGCCGGGGCGTGTGCTTCGGAGGTCGTTGGTTCGTCCAGCAGGGAAGTTTGGCGCCCCTTCAGCTCGGCGTCGATACGCCTCAACGCAGGGACGGCCGCCACGATGGCGGCCATCAGGCCCATGGATATGATGCCCATCACCAGCAGGGCGATCTCCGGGTCGATCACTTCGGCGGCGGAACCAAGCAGGAACATTCCCACCGGCCCCATCCCCCAGGCAAGCATCATGGTGCTGACCACCCGGCCGCGTATATGCGCCGGGGCTGCCACCTGCATCACCGCGAAGCTGGCAACCCCGAAGATCTGCATCATCAGCCCGAGGTAGATGCTCAAAGCCAACGAGATCGAGAATATGTCTGAAAAGGAGAAGAGGATTATCCCTGCGCCGAAGCTGATGCCCGCTCCGATGATCATAGCCTGCATCTGCGATGGTCTGTTGACGAAGGCCACCACCATCGACCCGACTATGGCCCCTGCACCGCCTCCCGCCAGCAGCAGTCCCAGGCCGTTGGGTCCGCTGTCCAGGATGTCCCTGGCGAACACGGGCAGTATGGTCTGGTATGGTAGCCCGAATATCGAGAACGCCATGCTCATCAGCAGGATACCGATGAGCAGGTTGCTGGCTTTGACGAACTTCAGGCCCTCGGCGAGGCTGGACAGTGCACTGGTTCGGGGCGCCGCCTCCGTAACGGCCGCCTGGGGAGGAAGCCGCAGGAACACCAGCAACCCGATGGCGACGGCGGCGAACAGCGCCGCCGCCAGGAAGGCCCAACCGAACTGCTCCGGGTCGAGGTCCAGCAGATAGCCCCCGAGAGCCGGGCCGACAAGCTGGGACACACTGAAGACGATGGTGTATACGGCCACTCCTTTGGCCACGTCACCCTGGCCAACGAGGTCGGGGACCGCTGCCGCCCTGGCGGGCATCGGCGTGGAGAAAGCGACGCCGTTGATGAAACCCAGGACGAAGACGTGCCACACTTCGGCCTTGCCGGTAAAGAGCAGGATCGCCAGCGCAAGTAGGCTCAGGCAGGCAATGACCTCCCCGGCGATAAGGATGGTCTTTCGGTCCAGCCGGTCGGCAATGACTCCCCCGATGGGAGTTACGATTATCATCGGGGTCATAGACACCGCATGGGCCGCGGTGACCATGAATGGAGAGTCTGTCATATCCAGGATCAACCAGCCCCGGCCGGCCATGTTCATGAAGAAGGGTATAACAGAGGCAACAGAAGCGAACCACAGCAGCCGGAACTGCGGGTATTGGAAGGCTTTGAGAGGACCCGACGCAAAGGTATCGCGCCAGCCCCTGCTATTCAAGTCGGGGGGCCGAAGCGTCCCGGAAGGATCTCTCTTCGGCTGCCACCGGGACGAGATCCATTATTGGCCGTTGGAAGAAACGTGGATCACAGCCGGCCCCTGCGACGCGGTGTGGATCCGGGGACCCCGAGGGTGATGTAAGTGAGGCCGCCGGCATCGGGCTGGGGGCTGGCTCGCGCATCAAAACAGGATCTGCCGCACCAGCAGCTCGACTATGCCGAACAGAAGGGCGGCTACCGTAATGATCAGAAAAGTGACGACCAAGAGGGAAGGCTGGTGAGTAGATCCGGGGGACTGGGGACTAAGCCCCTCCCTTTCGGCGATCTCAGAGGGAGGCAAGTCCAGGACCTCGCGGGCCTTCATCTCGTCGTCGGCACGTACGTAAATGGCGTGGGGAAGGTTGGTGGCCACCCCCCAGCCGCCGGGCCCGGCCCCCAGGGGCCGCACCATGCATGGGATGGCCTCTTCCTGGAGGCGTTGCTGGGCCAGGTATGCCAGGGGCTCGTTGTCGAAGACAGTAAGCTTTACCTGTTGTCCGTTACGGGATCGGTCCAATGCTGAATCTGCTCCAGGTCGTGTCGGCGTTATCTGACCTTGCTCCATCAAGGATTATAGTCCTCTGGGGTACACTTATCAATGTCGGCTCGGATCGTGTAAACTCTGATTTGGTGGCTGATGATTCAGGTTAGGCCGGACGAACTGATTAGAGCGCTTCAGCGCGCGGGCTGGTACCTTGCTCGACACGGGAAAGGTTCACATTCGATAATGCGACATCCGGAGTTCGTAAGACGAGTGGTCATCGCCCGTCACGGGAGTGGCAGGACTGTAGCTCCGCAAATTTTACTGAAGACCAGCTAAGGGAGTTATTGTAAGGAGTGTGATGGCCAGGTATACCGTAATTCTTACGAAGGAACTCGATGGGAGATACAGCGTTTCGGTTCCTGCACTTCCCGGCTGTGCGACATGGGGCGAGGACGTTGCTCACGCCATTGAAATGGCGGAGGAGGCCATCGGACTGTACCTGGAGGATGTCGTAGCTTCCGGAGAGGGCGTACCTGACGACATAGAAACGGTTGTGGCTGGAGTTTCGGTCGCCGTTCCGTCCCCCGGTTAAGGGCAATTTGCGGTCGCCAGGAAACCCCAGTCGTCGCTTGAGCATAGTCACTCTGGAGACTGGAGCTTACATATGGCCGTTGCCAGGAAGATGATGAGTCTGGGCACCGAGACCGCCTTCGAGGTGCTAGCCAAGGCCAGGGCACTGGAGGCGCAGGGTAAGGAGATCATCCACCTGGAGATCGGGGAGCCCGACTTCGACACGCCGGCCAACGTCGTCGAGGCCGGAGCGGAGGCCCTGCGCCAGGGCTACACCCACTACGGCCCCACGCCCGGACTGCCCGAGCTCCGGGAAGCAATCGCTCGCAACGTCGGCCGCACCAGGGGCATCCCGGTGGCGGCCGACCGCGTCGTGGTAACCCCGGGCGCCAAGCCCATCATGTTCTTCACAATCCTCGCTCTGGCCGAGCGGGGTGTGGAGGTCATATACCCCAACCCCGGCTTCCCCATCTTCGAGTCAATGATCAAGTTCTGCGGCGCCAAGCCGGTCCCCATGAGGCTGCCCGGTGAGACCGGCTATCACCCCGACCTGGACGACTTGGCCTCGAAGATCACCGACCGGACGAGGCTGATCATCCTCAACTCGCCCCAGAACCCTACGGGCGCGGTCCTGTCGCGGCGAGAGCTGGAGGCTATCGCTGAGCTGGTCCGGCGCCGGGACGACGTTTACGTCCTCTCCGACGAGATCTACAAGGACATCGTCTACCAGGGCGAGCACTGCAGCATCGCTTCCCTTCCCGGCATGGCCGAACGCACGATCATCCTGGACGGGTTCTCCAAGAGCTACGCCATGACCGGCTGGCGTCTGGGCTATGGGGTGTTCCCGGAGGAGCTAGTTCCTCACGTGGTGAAGCTGGCGGTGAACAGCGTCTCTTGCGCAGCCTCCTTTACCCAGAGGGCGGCCATCGAAGCGCTGGAGGGGCCCCAGGACGGAGTGAGGGCCATGGTCGAGGAGTTCGGACGAAGGCGAGGGGTCATCGCCGAGGAACTGCGACGGATACCGGGCGTCCAGTGCCCGGAGCCGGAGGGCGCCTTCTACGCCTTTCCCAGCATCGCGGACACCGGCATCCCCAGCCAGGAGTTCCAGGAGCGGGCCCTGGCCGAGGCGGGAGTAGCCCTGCTGTCCGGGACCTCCTTCGGCAAGTTCGGCGAAGGATACGTGAGGCTCTCCTACGCCAATTCCCAGGAGAACATCTTGAAGGCCCTGGACCGGTTGGGAGAGTTCGTGGCACGGGCCGGCCGGGGTAGCCGGTAGCCTGACTCGGGCTATACTAGCCCACCATCTCAGTGCTGCGCAGCAGCTTGCCGGGCAAGGCAGCCGTGCACTCGTTTCCCTCGAAGGTGACCACGCCGTTGACGATCACGTAGTTCAGCCCGGTGGGCTCCTGGATTATGCGGCGTTCGCCTCCGGGAAAGTCGTCGGCGAAGACCGGCCGGTCGTGCACGAATCCAAGCTGCGCCAGGTCGTACACGATGACGTCGGCCCAGCTCCCTACTCGCAGGGTGCCCCGGTCCTTGAAGTCGGTGAGCCAGGCGGGCAGGGCGCTCATCTTGTAGTGGGCCTGCTCCAGGCTCATTATCTCTTTTTCCCGGATCCAGTAGGAGAGCCACCATACCGGCCATGTGGACAGCGTCAGGAACCTGGTGTGGGCGCCGCCGTCGGAGGCGGAGATGTGGGTATATGGCTCGTTGAACTGCCGTGCCTTCAGCTCCAGCTCCTCGGGGGCGTCGCGGGGCGTCACCTCGAACTCGGTCTCCAGGCCCTCGTCGATGGCCAGATCGAGAAAAGCGTCCAGGGGTTCTTTGCCGGTGGCTTCGGCCAGCTGGTTTATGGTCATGCCCTCGTAGCGTTGGTTCTTTTCGTGGACCGCTTCCAACACCCTGGTCTTGTCCCAGTCCGTCCTTGGCCCGGGCCAGTCCTGGATGTCGCGTCTCATGGCGTCACGGACCTTGGGGTCCCAGAGCTTGGAGGCCCGCTCCTCCGGAGTTCCCACCAGTGGCTGCACCCAGTTAGGCATGTAGTCGAACATGTTGAACTCGGACAGCTTGAACTGAGTGCCGGTGATTGGACACTGCCGCTGCACCAGCAGGGGCAGCCCTTCGTCATGGCACGCCTTTGGCCAGTCGGGGTCTTCGGCGAGCTCTACGTCCAGCACATGGAGCGGGCGGCCGCTGATCCTCATCATCTCCCTTATCAGCCCGCGCATCCCTTCCCTCTGCTCCCGGGTGAACCCGAAGCCTAGCACCAGGCCGATGTGGCCGACCCCAAACCCTCGGAGGACGCCGGCGAGGGCACGGAACTCGTCGTCAGAGGCCACGTGGCTGGGCAGGACGCTGCCGTCCTCGGGGCGGTCCTCCATGTTCTTGTTGAGGGAGAAACCGAAGGCTCCCGCGGCCATCCCATCGTGCAGGGCCTGCTTCATCTGGTTTAGCTCGGCTTCCGTCACCGAAGTCCTCTCTCGGGCGGGCATCATCCCCAGAACGTACCCACGCAGGGGCGAGAAGGGGAGCATGGCGCCCACGTTGACGCCCAACCCGTGGCGCTCCAGGCTGTCCATATACTGAGGGAGGGTCTCCCAGTCCCAGCGCATACCCTGGCGCATCGACTCCAGCGGGATGGCCTCGATGCGGTCCATCATGCGCATGTTCAGGTCCCGGTCCTCGGGCCGTGTGGGGGCGAAGCCGAAGCCGCACTCGCCCACGGTCAGGGATGTGACCCCATGCCACCCGGACAGGGAGGCGTAGGGGTCCCAGTTGAGCTGGGCGTCGTAGTGGGTGTGCAGGTCGATGGCGCCGGGAGCGACGAAGCAACCGGAGGCGTCGATCTCCCTGGCGGCTCCAGGGCTGATCTTGCCGCTGATTCTGGCCACCCGCCCGTCTTTGACCGCCAGGTCCGCCTTGTACCGCGGGATGCCCGTCCCATCCACGATAGTCCCGCCGCGTACAACGAGATCGTACTCACCCATGATGCACCACCTTTAGATTGTTCGGACCGAGGTCCTCGATTACCCTTCCCACGGAGACGCTGCTATCCCCTCGATGTCGCTGACCACGTCGACCACCGCCGGCCTGCCCGAGGCGAAGGCTTTCTCCAGGGCGGGACCCAGCTCGGCTGGCCGCTCTACTCGCACACCGAAACACCCCATGGCTTCAGCTACCCGCGCAAAGTCGATGTCCTGGAACTGCCACACCTCGTCGGAGTTGCCTGGTTCGCCGGCGTAGGCCCGCTCGGTGCCCCGCTTCTCCTGGTTGAGGGAGTGGTTGTTGTTCACCACCGTGACGGTGTTGATGCCGTAGCGGGCGGCGGTCTCCAGCTCCGCGATGTGGTACCAGAAGCCACCGTCGCCGGTGAAGCAGAGGACCGGGCGCTCCGGGACGGCGCACTTGGCTCCCAGGGCGGCGGGGAAGCCCCATCCCAGGGAGCCCGCACAGCGGATGTACCCCTGCTCTTGAGACCTGAGCTCCACCATGGCTCCGGTCCAGATGCCGGAGTGGCCGGTGTCCGACACCAGCAGGGCGTCGTCGGGGAGGTAGTCGGTGATCTCCTTGCAGATGCGCTCGGGCCGGATGGGATCGGCGTCGGAGCTGAGCATGGGTGCGGACTCGTTCCGCCAGTCTTGTACCAGGCCGCGAACCCGATCGAGCCACTCCGTCTTCGGGCCCATGGGCTCCAGGGATTCGATGAGACGTCGCACCGTGGCCCTGGCATCTCCCTGGAGGGCCACTGCGGTTGGGTAGCTGCGGCCCAGCTCGGAAGGGTCGATATCGATCTGGATCACCGGCGTACCCATCGCAGGTATCTTCCAGTCGAGGGTGACCTGGCTCCCCGTGTGGCTGCCGATGAACACCACCAGGTCCGCCTCGGCCACCGTCCGGTTGGCGCACCACCGGGAGTAGGAGCCCACCACCCCCACCGAGAGATGGTGATTCTCGGGGATGGCGCCCTTGGCATTAAGGGAGGTGGCCACGGGGATGGAGAGCATCTCTGCCAGCCCGACCACATCTTTTTGTGCCTCGGAGGCGGTGACGCCTCCACCGGCGACGATCACGGGCCTTCGGGCCTCGGAGAGAAGCCGCGCCGCCTCTCGGACCTTGGACTCCTCGGGCTCCGGTCGGAAGGCGGGGACCCTGGTAAAGGTCCCCTCGATGGCTATCTCCAGGTCCGCCTCGGCCTCCACCACCACCTCTCCCTGGGTCCCCTGGAAGTCCAGGTGCACCGGCGCCGGCGACCCCGACGTGGCCTCTCGGAAGGCCTGCCGCACCAGGTGGGGCAGCTGCTCCACGCTGTTGACCACGACGTTGTACTTGGTAACGGAGTCGAAGGGCAGGACGTGCTGGATCTCCTGGTAGGAGTTGCGGTACTGGTGCATCAGCGGCCGGTGCCCCGTGATGGCGATGACCGGGGAGAGGGCCAGGAATGCGTCCTGGAGCCCGGCGGCCAGGTTGGCCGCGCCCACGGACTGGGCCATGCAAATGCCGGGGCGATGGGAGGCCCGGGCGTAGCCGTCGGCCATGTAGGCGGCGGCCTTCTCTCCGTGGGTCACGATGCGCCTTATCCCGACCTTCTCCATCTCGATCAGCGCCCGCCGCACGATGGCGGGGACGAAGAAGGCGTGCGTCACTCCGTACCCACTCAAGGTCTCTGCCAGGAACCGGCCGCCTGTCATGATAGGCATCGCATCATCCCCCTTGGGTCGACGGTCCCGCTGCCGGGTTGGGCGGTCCTCCCGCATCAAGCGAGGGTTAGGCGCCCACAACCCGGTGGAAGTACGGGCCTGATCCGGTTTCGGTCTTTACACCCTGCTCCCCCGTTCCAGTGTCGCCATTATCGTCTCGGCGAGCTTGCGGGCCGACTCGGGGCTGAGCTCCACCGCGATGCGGGCTGCCAGCCCGTCATCGGGGTTCACGAAATCGATGTTCAGGGCGTGGTCCAGGGGCATGTGGTACGGGTGGTCGTAGGATACGTTGGCCTGCTGCAGGCTGAACCACCCGTTGGGCCCCCTTCCGCTGCCGGTTATCTCGGCTTTCTCCACGATCATCGTGCACATGGGCCTCTCCTCGATCTACTTGGACGTCATATCTAATTCAGGTGTCAGGGTCGTCTGCTAGGACAGGTGCTTCTCGAAGAAGGCGAAGACCTTCTGCCAGCCGTCGACCGCTTGCTCCTGGCGGTACATGGCCCTGTCGTAGTAGAAGAAACCGTGGCCGGCGCCGGGGTACATCTGGAACTCGTAATTCTTGCCGTGCTTCTTAAGCTCTTGCTCATGCTGCTCTACCTGGGCCGGGGGCGGGCTGGTGTCATCCTCGCCGAAAAGCCCCAGCAGCGGGCACGAAAGGTCCTTGGTGTAGTCGATGGGGGCGACGGGCTGGTTGGGGGTCAGCTCCTCCTTGGACATCACTACCCGGCCGCCCCACAGGTCGACGGCAGCGTTGAAACCGGTGGTCCGGCTGGCCACCAGGACGGTGAGGCGGCCTCCGGAGCAACTCCCGATCAGGCCCACCTTGCCGTTGGAGTAGGGCAGGGACTGCACGTAGCCCATCGCGCCGTCCATGTCGCCTACAACCTGGTCGTCGGGGATGCCGCCGTCGGCTCGTACCTTCGCCGCCACGTCTTCCGGAGTGCCCTGCCCCGTGCGGTGGTACAGGTCCGGGGAGATCGCGACGTACCCGTGGTGCGCGAACTTGCGGGTGAACTCGCGGTAAAGCTCGTCCCAGCCGGGCATGTGATGGATCAGGACCACTCCAGGGAAGGGCCCGGTCCCCAGCGGCCGGGCCAGGTACGCGTTGATGGAGTCGCCTCCCTTGCCACGAATGGTCACCGTTTCCGCCAGCATCCCCTCGTACATGTCGGTGGTGTACGTTGCCATTTCCAACCTCCTTGCTGTGATTCCGGGCTGTGATCCTGGCCTGGACCCAGGCCGGACCTTTTCCGAGACTGTTCGACCTAATATATTTAGCACACCTGCCCGGCGGACACAACTTTTCCGGGTACGGCCCTACTCCAGGGCCACCGGCGCCCCGGTCCGGGCAGACTCGTAGGCCTTGAGCACGACCTCCAGGTCGCGCATGCCGTCTTCCCCCGAGGGCGAGGGCCGCCGGCCCTGCCGGATGGCGTCGGCGAACTCCGCGACCATGTCCCGCCAGCTGGCGGCAGGGTCTGTGAAATGGAACTCCTGCTGCCCCTCCCCCGTTTCCAAGGTCAGCCATGCCGGGTTGCCCAGCTCGAATCGAATCCGTCCCTCTGAGCCGGTGACTGCAGCCCAGGGCCTTCCCGAACCCGACGCGTTACCCCAAGAGAAGTTGATAAGGCCGGTGGCGCCATCTGTGAAACGGGTCATCACGACTATACCGTCCTCGCCTTCGAGCTGATGCAGGACCTTGGGCAGCGTAGCGGCGTAGATGCTGGTGGGCATACCGGCCAGGTATACCAGGTTGTCCACAGCGTGGATTCCACCGTCTATCAGGGCGCCGCCTCCGTTCATCTCCAGGCTGCGTCGCCAGTCGGCGGGGGCATGGCGTTGCTCTGCCTGGACCTGGACCAGCCTCAGGCTGCCTATGGCGCCCTGGTCCATCAGTTCCTTGCATTTCCGCACCACGGGCATGAACCGGGCGTTCTCGCCCACCATGAGTGTTACTCCGGCGTCCCGGGCGGCGCCGATCATGCGCTGGGCCTCGTCAAGGCTGCGGGATATGGGCTTCTCCACCAGGACATGTTTGGAGTGCCGGGCCGCCATCAGGGTGTTTTCACAGTGGAGATGATGGGGTGTGAAAAAGTACATTGCCTCAACCCTGGGGTCCCCGGCGGCTTCCTCGTAGCTGCCGAATGCGTCCCTGCCGTCGAAGGTCCGGCAGTACTCATCGGCCTTGTCCCGGTCCCGGCTGGCGAAGAAGAGCTCCACCTGATCCTGCATTGAGGAAAGGCCTGCTGCGACGTTTCGGGCGTACCGGCCGCAGCCGGCGAAGCACAGTGACAGGGGCATATAAGCATTTCTCCCGTGTAGTACCTTACTGTACTCCGCCACTGAAGGCCGTGACAAGACGGACGTTGCGTGGCCCTTGTGCCGGATGGCATACTACACCAGGATATGGTAACAAGGGTCGGTTGGAAGATAGCTCCCGCCTCGCGGGAGCACCCGCTGGTGGTGGCCCATCGCGGGGGAGCCGGGATCGCCCCGGAGAACACCATGGTGGCCTTCCGACGGGCGTTGGAGGTCGGTGCCGACGCCGTCGAGTTGGACGTGCGGTTGACCCGGGACGGCCGGGTGGCGGTGTTCCACGACAGGACGGTGGACCGGACGACGGGCGGACGCGGCCCGGTGGGCGCCCACACGCTAGATGAGCTGCAGTCCAAAGACGCGGGCTCCTGGTTCGACCCCCGTTTCTCCGGCGAGCGCGTGCCAGCGCTGGAGGAGGTATTCCTGGAGTTGCCCCACGACTTTCCCATATACGTGGAGATGAAGGCCCGGGGGCCCGGTGCGTGGCCCCTGGTGCTGAAGGTGGTGGAGACGATTCGCCGGCACGGCAGGATGGAGACCGCGATGGTCGCCAGCTTCAACCCTTTGGCCATGGTCCTGCTGCGGGCGATAGAGCCGAGGATCGTCCGTGGATACATATCATCCGGCGGCCATCCCCTGCCTCTACGGGCCCGCTGGCTGAGTCCCCTGGTGAACCCCCAGTGGTACGCCCCGGATCGGGGCACCCTCACCCCGAAGCTGTTGGCCAGGTTCCACCGCCAGGGAAAGAAGGTAGCAGCCTGGGACCTGGATACGTCAGAGGACATGGGGCGGCTCAAGGAGATGGGGCTAGACGCGGTGGTGACGGACTACCCGGACAGGCTGGCCGGCCAGGTTGCGGCCGGATCCCTGAAAATCGATGGAGGAAGTGACGAGTCATGAAACTGTTCTGGCAGGAGCGCAGGGCGGGCCAACGATTGATCCTGGTGTTGGACGACGAGACAGAGGTGGAGGTGGGAATGGTCAGGAGCACCGCAGGGGGCTTCGACGCCCTGGCGAAGACCAACACCTACGACCCCGGCCGCGCCCAGAAGGGCCTGGCCAGCATGGAGGAGGCCAAGGCCTTCGTCGAGGAGTTCCATCCCTGGGACATCTTCGGCGGTGACCTGGACCTGGAGGTGGAGCCGGAGGCACATCCGGCACAGGACCGGCCCGAGGCTTCTACGACGCCGGCCGAGGCTCCTCCGGGACCGGCGGACGAACCCCAGGCTGTCGATACGTCCGCCGAAGCTCCCGCTGTGGCCGCCGCCGAAACCCCCCGGTCCGTCGAACCTCCCGCACCGGTGCACGAGGAGCCCGTCGCCGCGTCCGACGAAAGCTCCCGCAAGCCGGGGTGGAAGTTCTGGAAGAAGGGGTAGACTGACTCCTCCCCCGCCGAGGGGGACGAGACACTTGACCGCCGCCCGATTTCATTCATCGGGGCGAAAGTCAGCCTATCAACCACCCCCTGCCCCTCTCCCAAAGGGAGAGGGGCAGGGGGTGAGGGCCTAAGCCGTCCGGAACCGGAACATCGAGGTCGCCCAGGTAAACCATGAAGATGGCCACCCCGGCCAGTATCGCCAGGTCGGGTAGGATGACCTCCCAGTCGTAGCCCACCATGATCAGGGTTCTCACCGACTCCACCGCGTGGCTCACCGGGTTGAAGGTCTTGGCCGTCCGGATCCAGTCGGGAAGCAGGTCTCCGGGCATCATGGCCGAGGATAGGAACATCAGAGGCAGTGAAATGAAGCCGACGAAAGCGATCAGCGGCTCCGGCTTCCGCATCACTATGGCCAGGCCGTTGGAGAGGCCGGCGATGCCCAGGCCCAGCAGCATCACGATGACCACGGTCAGGAGCACGCCGGGGAACCCGGTGGCCACGTCCACACCCATAATCCACGCTATCAGGAAGATGATCAACGACTGAACGACCAGGGTAGACACGGAGCCGAAGACCCGGGCCAGGACAATGGATACACGGGTGACGGGCGACGCCAACATCTTGTCCAGTATGCCCAGGTCCATATCCTGGATGATGTTCATCCCGGTCCAGGCGGCGCCGAACAGGACGGTCATTATGATGACGCCGGGCGCGAAGAACTCGAGGGTAGCTGTCGCCGGTAAAGCCGGGAAGGTCCGTCAGGTTCTCGAAGACCCGGCTGAACAGTACCAGCCAGATGATAGGCTGCACCAGGTTGATGAACAGCCAGATCGGCGTCCTCAGCGACACCTTCATGTGCCGTACGAACAGGAACCAGGTGTCGGAGAGGACGTTCACCCACGCCTCCTGCGGGCCCGTTCCATCTGAGCCCATGACGTGCGTTGGCCTTCTTCGTCGCGGATGGTGCGGCCGGTATACTTGAGGAAGACGTCGTCCAGGCTGGGACGGGACAGGGAGATGGTCTGCACCGTCAGGCCGCCTCCGTCCATGATCCTCATGACGTGAGGCAGGTCGGTCTCGCCCTTCTCCACGTACACGTTTAGCTGACCGTCCAGCTGCTGCAGGTCCTTGACGAAAGGCCGGCCACGGAGCAGGTCTCGGCCATGGTCCAGGGACCCGTCCTCGGTCGAGGATGTGGGAGCCATGGTGAGAGTTACCACGTCGCCGCTGATCTCCCGCTTGAGGTCCATGGGAGTGCCTATCGCCATGATCTTTCCGTGGTCGATGATGGCGATGCGGTCGGCCATGGCATCGGCCTCGTCCATGTAGTGGGTCGTGAAAAGGACCGTCATTTCCGACTCGCGGCTGAGGTTGCGTACGTAGTCGGCGATGTGGCCGCGGGTCTGGGGGTCCAGCCCCACGGTGGGTTCGTCCAGGATCAGCACCGGTGGTCTGTGGAGGATTGCCGTGCCCAGGTCCAGGCGCTTGCGCATGCCCCCGGAATAGGTGGCCACCTGGCGGTTGGCCTCTCTGGTCAGGTCCATCAGCTCCAGCACATCGTCGACCCGTCGCCGGATGGTCCGTCCGTCCAGGCGGTAGAAGTGACCGTAGAGGACCAGGTTCTCCCGGCCGCTGGCGTTCTCGTCGATGCCGACGTCCTGGGCGGAGTAGCCGATGCTACGACGCACGTCGGCGGGACACGCTCCAACGTCTTGGCCCAGTACCTCGGCGGTGCCCGAGGTGGGCTTGAGCAGGGTGGTGAGGATCTTTATGGTGGTGCTTTTGCCGGCTCCGTTGGGCCCTAGGAAGCCGAAGACCTCCCCGGCCTCCACGTCGAAGCTGACGCCGTCTACGGCCCTGATTCCGCCCTTGTATACCTTGACCAGGTCCCGGACAGATATGGTTGACATGCCTGAAACAACAGCCTCTATTTGAGGATAATGGTTACCCACTTGGATGTCCAGAACGCCAAATGGTCGTGGGTCCCCCTTCAGCTTTGTTGTCAGTAGGTGCCTGACGCCCGGGGAAACCGGTGAAGGCTGGGAGGCATCTAAAAGCCTGGATGTACAAACTTCCTATGGGTATAATAGGGCGAGTGGGCATCGTGGGACCTTTCCGGAGGGAAGCAGACGAGTGACGAAGGAAGAGGACCGACGGTCTTGGGAACGTCTGCTGCCGGGGTGGGGGACCAGTGGGGATGATGGAGTGTCGCCGGAGGGCTACCGGCAGATATTCGACCACTCCAACGACGCCATCTTTCTGATCGATCCCGAGAAAGACGCCATCCTGGACGCCAATCCCAGGGCCTGCGGCATGCTTGGTTACTCCAAAGACGAACTGCTTGTGACACCGGTATCCGCCATCCACCCCAACGAGATGCCCAAGCTGCAGGAGTTTGCCCACACGGTGTTCCTGCGAGGCCAGGGTTGGACTAACGAGCTAACGTGTACCACCAAACGAGGAGAGGTGCTTCCCTCGGAGATATCGGCCTCCAGTTTCGACGTCTCGGGCCGGCACTGCGTAGTCGCCATCGTGCGCGACGTTACCGAGCGCCGTCAGGCCGAGGAGGCCCAGCGAGAGCTGGTGGTCCTGGAAGAGCGTAACCGTCTGGCGCGGGAGATACACGACTCGATTGCCCAGGGCCTGACCGCCATAATATGGCAGCTTAACGTGTTGGAGCGGTCTGTGCGAAGTGGTGATGAGCAGGTGCTGCCCCAGTTGGAACGTCTTCGCGGACTGGCCCGCGACAGCCTTCAGGAGGCCCGGCGGTCGGTGTCGGATCTGAGCCTGGGCCTGTCCGGGGGCCGGGCGCTGCCCGATGCCCTCGAGGATGAGACCGAAAAGATCGCCAGCGCCGGGGAGATGCAGTCCTCTTTCAAGCTATCTGGAGCCCGGCGGGTATTACCGGCGGGGGTTGAGGCGGGTATCTTCCGGATCTGCCAGGAAGCCCTGGCCAACGTGCTAAAGCACGCCAATGCCACCAGTGTGAACGTTATGATGGCCTATGAAGACTCCAGGGTCCGTCTGACGGTCCAGGATGACGGAATGGGTTTCGATCCGGAGCAGTCGAAACCGCGAAGCGGGGACGGCGGATTCGGGCTGATTAGCATGAAGGAACGGGTGCGTCTCCTGGGGGGTGACCTGAGCATACAGAGCGCTCCGGGCCAGGGCACTCTTGTGGAGGCAACCCTGTCGCTGAACGGAGGATGAGACCATGGCTGAACGGGTGAGGGTTCTGGTAGTGGACGACCATCCGATCGTACGGCAGGGCCTGGCTACCCTGCTGGGCGAAGAAGGGGACATGGAGGTCGTGGGGCAGGCCGAGAACGGGGTAGAAGCCGTCTCCAAGGCGCGAAGGCTTCGCCCCGATGTTATCCTGATGGACCTCCAGATGCCGGAGATGGACGGCATCGAAGCGATTCAGAAGATCAAGGAAGAGGCGCCGGACACCGGGATCATCATCCTGACGACCTACGACACCGACGAGTACGTCTTCAAGGGAGTCGAGGCGGGCGCACGGGCCTATCTGCTGAAGGACTCTCCGCCGGAAGAGGTGCTGAAGGCCGTGCGGGCCGTCCACAAAGGGGAGTCCTTGATCCAGCCGCGGGTGGCCAGCAAGCTACTGGACCGCTTCTCCCAACTCTCCAAGTTGCCGGCGCAGGACGGTGGGCTGTCCTCGCGAGAGATCGAGGTGGTCCAGCTCATGGCCGGTGGAATAGGTAACAAGGAGATAGCGGCCCAGCTTATGATCGGCGAGAGCACCGTCAAGACACACCTGATCCACATCTTCAACAAGCTGGGGGTCAAGGGCCGCACAGAAGCCGTGGCCGAGGCCGTCAGGAAGGGTGTTATCAAGCTGTAACGGCCGCCACCGTTTAACTGTCCGCGCCCAAGGGGTTGATGCCAAGCATCAACCCCTTTTCATTTCCCGAATCGATGAGATGGGGGATTACCCCGGTGGATTCGGAAGGTATCCTGAGCATGAGGGAGCGAAAATCAAAGTACAAATCGCCCCCACAAACAGGGACCCAGGTCCAAGGAGGTCAGCTATGGGAATGTTCGGGAAGAAAAGCGGAGGGGGTGGTGCCGATACCGAGTACGGCAGCGATATGGTGGGCATGATGAAGATGCTGGCAGGGATGCCGCAGATGATGCGCAAGCCCATGATGAAGGGGCGGATAAGCCAGATGCTTTTCCTGGACGAAGTCCAACGTCAGGAGTCCATCCGGGACATGATCGGGGCGTTCAACAGCCCCAAGGTGAAGGAAGGAACCCGCGAGAAGCTCGTCGCCACGCGGGTGGAGATCCTGGGTGAAATGCCGGAAAACGAGCGCTGGACCATCATACGCTCCCGGGCTGCGGCGCTCAAAGTCGCGCCCGAGTTGGACGAGGCCGACCAGCGAGTACAGAGCCGAGTTCTACCCCAGGTCTCGGAGCCCGCCCGGTTGGCATTCACCGAGACCTGGGAACGCCTGAGGAGGAACGCCGGCGGATAGCTCGCTGCCCAGGACGAGCGCGGAGGCCTGGCTCCCCGATGGGCCAGGCCTCCGCGCTTCGTCGCTCTACTAGAAGCAATCCCAGGACAAACAGGGGGGCATCATGATCGAGCGGCTCATCCCCAGATATCCCACCTTTCTGATCGTCGGTCTGGTCATAGTCGCGTCGGGCCTGTTTCTCATGACCGCTGGCCGGGATGCGCTGATCGGTGTATGGGCCGGCAAGTTCTTCGACGGCGACACCGGAGGGAGGCTGTTCGAAGCGACTCAGACGGCCGACCAGGTCATCGGTCACACTCTGTCGGTCTGGCTTTTTCTGGGACTCAGCTTCATGAAGCTGGGAATCGGGTTTGCCATCGCCACCATAGTCCGCAACCTGCGGGCCACCGGCCGAAGCATCATGGAAGCCTACGCCTCGGCCGGCGTGGATGTCGGCCAGGCCCCGCAAGAGCCGTGGTACGCCCGGCATTTCTCAAAGCTCCTTTTCGCCGGCATCCTTGTGATGGGCAGCTTTTTCTTGGTGACCCTGTGGTGGGACGCCAACCTGGTGTTGCTGAAGCAGGCCGAGTTCGACGGTCAGACCTCCGGAGCCTCCTACGAGACTTACCTGATGGTCGACCGGATCCTGGATCCGCTGATCGGGTCCGGAAAGTTCCTGGGAGAGGGACTGCTCATTTTCGGGATACTCACCGGCCTGGCGACCATTATATGGAACCTGAGTCTCCAGGCAAGGACTCTGCCGGCCCTGACGAGGCGGGCGTTGCGCCCGAATGTGGCTTCGGACGTGGAAGGGGCGCGGCCGGACGTTCCCGGGGTTTTGCTGAAGCTGGGCATAGTGGGATTCTCGATTATGGTCCTGGCTACGCCCTTGGCCTTCGTCCGCTCTGGTTTCATCGGGTGGGCCCTGGGCAGGCAGTTCGACGGGCTGGTCAGCCCGACGGCTTTGAGAGTCGAAGGGATTCTCGATCGCACCATAGACCCGCTGATCAACCTGGGGCTGGCCGTCTTGCTGTTTACCATAGCCTTCCTGCTGGTTCGAATAATCGGCTGGCTCCGGGAGCAGCGGCGGGGCTTCGGAGACATAGTCGCCGACCTGTCCGACGGGACGGTCCGTCGTCCTGCGGTGGAAACTTCGCTGTGGCCGGGTCGACTGGTTGCCCCGCTGGCCATCTTCGGCATCTTCGTGGTGGGAGTCTTCTTCTTTACCATGACCGGAGTGCGGGACCTCAACTTCAACACCATGCTCAGCCTGCAGTTCGCCGGTGACACCGACTCCGCCCAGTTCCAGAACGCGTTTCGCCTGGACCGAATGCTGGGCCCCGTCATAAGCGCCACGAGGTTCATCGGCATCGCTTCGATCATGCTGGCTATAGGACTGGCGCTTGTCACCATCGTGATCAACCTCAGGGCCACAGCCCTGCTGTTGCCCAGGGGGTTCAGCAAGCTCATCGCCGTGGCCCGGGGCCAGAAACCGGAGGGCGAGGATCTGTCGATCTATGAGCCCATGTCTCTGGCACCATGGAACCTGCTGAGGCCCCTTCTGGTGGGCGCGGCCATCGTGGTGAGCGCCACTCTGCCGATAGCCGTACTGCTAGCGTTGAGCATCCATTGGATGCTGGGAGAGCAGTTCGCCGGCTTGGGTGGACCTGGGGCCATGTCCGGCGTGTTCAAGGACTCTTTCCTGGCGGTCCGCATCCTAGGCGCCACCTTGCAGCCCTGGATGCTCTTCGGCATGGCTTTGATTTTCTTCGCCATAGGACGCTTCTTCGCCACCATAGTCGGCTTCGTGGAGGCGCGGCGCATGATCATCCAGGAGGGGACCCGAGCTATTGCGTCAGCTGTATCGGAGGCTAGGACAGAAAGGATGAGGGCGTGATGGCCTACCGCCGGTCCCTCTTGGGGTCGACGACAGGGTCAACCTCTTGGCTACGGAGGAATCGCCCGGTTGAGGGATGTGGCGTCGATGGAGCGGTCCTAAGATGTATTTAGACAGAAGGCACAGGAGTGGGAACACCCAGCGTGCCAGGAATGGGAGGGATGAGATGTTGTGGTTGAAAGGTTGCGGCACTTGCGCAGGCGACCTGGTCGCAAGCTCGGACGTATACGGCCCGTACGTTGCCTGCGTACAGTGTGGACGATACCTCACGGCTCACGAAGAGGCCCGACTGGGAGCGCTCGGCAACGGCCTGAGCGATCTGGCGGCCATGGCGCAGCCGGTCCAGCAAGCGGCCGCCTAAGGCATAGGCCCGCTGAGAGACCTGTCAGCGATGCAGGGAGCGGGCCGTCGATAACTCAACTACCCGGCAAGGAGAAAAAAGTGACACACCAATTTTCAAGAAGCCTAAACTGGCTGATCGACTCATGCACCGATTTCGGGATGTATCTTGCAACCATGCAGCGGCAGTGTTCCGTCAGGAACCGTGTGGGTGGCTGCGAGGGCGGCCCCACAGTCGATGAGGCCCGCGAGGACTACCGTCGCATGATCCGCCCCAGCTTCACGAGCCTGATCGGGTGATCGAGGTGCTGAGAAATGCTCAACTATACGATGGCAGGGATGCAGACGTCGTGATCCGAATCCTGGTGGTCGACGACTCCACCGCGATCCAGGACGGGCTGTCCAGCCTGCTGAACGCCCAGCCAGATTTCCAGGTGATAGGCACAGCGTTGGACGGTCAAGAGGCGGTGGATAAGGCCACCCGGCTGCTCCCGGACATGGTCATCATGGACGCCCAGATGCCGTGCATGGATGGAATCGAGGCCACGAGGATAATCAAGGGCGCCCTACCCGACGTCGGCGTCCTGTTTTTCAGCACCTTTGGGGACCGGGTCGAGGAATGCCTCGCCAGTGGCTCCGACGGGTTCCTGGTGAAGGACTGCGAGCCCGAAGAGCTATATTCCGAGATCAGACGGATACAGGCGCACCGAAGGTAGCCGCTTTCCCCGGCAGATCGCATAGACTGATCCGGCATCCAATTCCTGATACGGAAGGCACCAACCAGTCGGTCGAGGAGACTTCACGTGACCAGGACGAGTTCGGATACGGCTACTGCGGACCGCGCTGAGACGACGAGCCCCTGGCGTTCCCCATGGCGGTGGATGCTGCTGGCCGGCGCCGTAACTTTGATCATCGCAGCCTGTTCGGGCGGAGGCAACGGCTCGTCAGACGTCTTCAAGAGCATGGAGCCGGTGGACGAAGGCGAGGTTGTCGGGGATTTCCAGCTCACCCTTTTCGGCAACTCCAACCACACCAAGGGTGAGACGCTGACCCTGTCCCAGCTCCAGGGCCGGCCGGTGGTGGTGAACTTCTGGTTCCCGTCCTGCCCGCCCTGCAGGGCCGAGATGCCGGACCTGGAGGCCTCTTTCAAGGCTCACGAGGCCGAAGGGGTTCAGTTCATAGGTGTACAGCTACTGGGGCTGGATACCGCCGACGACGGTCAGGATTTCGTCGACGAGGTGGGTGTCACCTACGCCGTCGGGCCCGACGGGAGCAGCAACATTACCAGAGAGTACGACATCACCAGCTTCCCCACTACATTCTTCCTCGACCGAAACCACAGGGTGGTGCGCAAGTGGGGCGGAATCCTGCCCCCTGGCAAGCTGGAGGAGCTGGTCCAAGAGGCGTTGGCCGCGGGATAGGACGTGTTGGGGGACCCCTGCCCTGGATCTTCGACGCCGCTGCCATAGAGGCCTTCAGCCCAATCTTCCGACAACCGGTCGGACAATTCCTCAGGGAGGCTTTACCGTGAACCCACGCAAGCTATTCTTCAGCAGAGTTGGTCTGGGGGCTGCCGTAGCCCTTACCCTGATTATTGCCGCCTGCGGAGCGGCCGTTTCCACTCCAACTTCTACCCCAGAACCGACCCCGACCCCTACGCCAACGGCCACCGTTGCGCCGACCGTCACGCCGACTTTGCCACCGACGGTTCCTGCTTTGCAGGCTCCGGCGCCAGACCCTGCCTCTACTCCCACCATGGTTCCTACTCCGACCCTCGAGCCGACGCCGACGCCGGTCGAAAAGACCATCCCCCAGATCATCAAAGAGCTGACGCCCTCGGTGGTGCACGTTCAGACAGAAGCGCTGCAGCTTGACCAGTTCAACCAGCCCGTACCCACCATGGGCGTGGGCACCGGCGAGATTATCGACGAGAGTGGGCATGTCCTCACCAACAACCACGTGATAGACGGCGCGGAGAAGATCGTAGTGACCCTCAGCGATGGTCGGGCCTTCGAGGCGAAGCTGGTCGGCAGGGATGCCTTGCTGGACCTGGCTGTGTTGCGTATCGAGGCGGACAACCTGGTGCCCATATCAATCGGAGAATCCTCGAAGCTCCAGGTCGGCGACCAGGTGACGGCCATAGGACATGCCCTCAATCTCCCGGGAGGCCCGACCGTAACCGGCGGGTGGGTAAGCGCCTTGAACAGGTCCGTCGATTTTTCGGAAACCATCAGCATGCAGCATTTGATTCAGACCGATGCGGCCATCAACCCGGGGAATAGCGGCGGGCCCCTGGTCAACCTGCGGTGGGAGCTGGTTGGCATCAACACGGCCAAGATCCCAACCGGCGAGGGAATCGGGTTCGCCATCGCAATAGACCCCGTGAGACCCTGATAGACGAGCTGATCGCAACAGGAAGCATCGACAGGGGATTCCTCGGAGTATCCTTCGTACGCATCACCGAGGCGTTGGCCGCCAACTTCGATCTACCGGTCAAGCAGGGCCTCGGCATCGTCTCCGTGGGTAACGGCTCTCCCGCGGACCGGGCGGGGCTGCAGGTCGAGGACGTAATAGTAACGGTGGCCGGCAAGGCGGTAACCAACATGGCAGAGCTGGACGGGATGCTGATCAACTATCGCATCGGTACGACCGTGGAGATCGATTTCTTCAGGGAAGACAACATGAAGACTGTCCAGGTCACTCTGGGCGAGCGGCCAACCTCGTAGACCGCCGTGAGGGAGGTCCGCCGTGAGGAAGGTTCAATGAAGGGCTCATACGACCTGGCCGTCATCGGGGGCGGGTCGGCGGGGATCACCGCAGCCAGGTTCGCCGCCCGGCTGGGCGCCCGGACTGCCCTGGTCGAGAAGGACCGCATCGGCGGCGACTGCACTTGGACCGGATGTGTACCCAGCAAGACGCTGCTCAGGTCCGCCAAGGTGGTCCAGGAGATGCGCACGGCCTATCGTCACGGGATAGCATCCGCCGAACCCCGGGTCGACCTCGAGCCGGTGATGGACCACGTGAAGGCCGTGGTCGACGGGGTGTACTCCCAGGAGTCCCCTGAGAGGCTGGAGGCCGAGGGGATCGACGTCTTTATCGGCGATGCCCACTTCGTAGACCCTCATACCATCGCCCTGGGCGAGAGGACCCTGACGGCGCGCCGTGTGCTGATCGCCACGGGCGCGCGTCCACTGATTCCCGCGGTGCCGGGGCTGCAGGACGCCGGCTACCTGACCTACGAGAGCTTGTGGTCCCTGAAGGACCTTCCGAGCCACCTGCTGGTGGTGGGCGCGGGCCCCATCGGGTGCGAGCTGGCCCAGGCGTTCCGGCGTTTGGGTTCGAGGGTTACCCTTGTCGAAGCTGCCGACCGGATCCTGCTCCAGGACGAGCCAGAAGCAGCGACCACAATGTCTGGAGTGCTGTCGGAAGAAGGGGTGGAGCTGCGGCTGAGCTCCCCTGCCGAGCGAGCCTGGCAGGACGACCGCGGGATTCATCTGGCCGTCGGCGGACGGGAGCTGACGGGCGACGCTCTGCTAGTAGCCGTGGGCCGGCGGCCCCGTGTCGAAGGCCTCGACCTGGAGCGGGCCGGGGTCACCTATGGCGATAAAGGGATCTCGGTGAACGACCGCCTGCGCACCAGCAGGCGTCACATCTACGCCGCTGGCGACTGCATCGGCGGCTACCAGTTTACCCACTACGCGGGCTGGCAGGGATTCATGGCCGTCCGGAACGCCCTGCTGCCCGGCGCCTCTAGGGCGGTTCTGGACCGGGTCCCCTGGACCACCTTTACCGACCCCGAGGTTGCCCACGTTGGCATGGTCGAAGCCCAGGCAGTAGCCAGGTTCGGGAGCGCCGCAACGGCCTCCACCTGGCCGATGGATCGGGTGGACCGGGCGCTGACCGACGGCGCCACCATGGGCTTCCTCAAGGTGGTGCACAAGAAGAACGGGACCATCCTGGGAGCCACGATAGTGGCGGCGCGGGCCGGCGAGATGATCCAGGAGTGGACCCTGGCCATCGACCATGGTCTGAAGGTAGGCGACGTGGCCAGGTCCATCCACGTCTATCCCACCTACTCCATGGCGGGAATGCAGGCCGCTGCCGACATCGAGGTCGGCCGTATGCTGAACGGAGTGTCGGGCAGGGTCATCCGAGGGGTAGCTCAGCTTGCGCGGTGAGTCAGTGGTGGCTCGATTCGCCCCAATACGAGCGGTATCCCGGAGCAGGGCTGCGCTGGCGGTCTGTGCGTTGGTCCTGGCGGTGGCGGCGGCCTGCGGTGCGGCTAACACGCCCACGAATGCGCCCGAAGCGACGGAACCTCCGTCCGCCTCTGCAACGCCCCGGCCGAGCCCTACCGCGGAGCCGGTCGTCGTCGACCTGGACGCGGTGCCGGCGGTGGACCTGGAGGTGCACAGCGTACCCCTGGAGGAGGTGGTGTTCGACACCTTCGACGGAGGGTTCACCAGGCTCTCCGATGCGTCCCAGCGGCTCATGAGATCCCTCAGGGACGCTATTCGTCCCATCTATAATCCCCGGTACGGTGCCGTCGATGGCTTGACCTGGCTGCGGGACAGCGACCTGGTGATCGGCTACGAATCGGGCGGCTCGGCCTACGCCTATCCCGTCAAGATACTGAACCGTCGGGAGCTGGTGAACGACGTCATCGATGGCGTCCCTGTACTGGTGAGCTACTGCCCGCTTTGCGGCAGCGGAGCCGTCTACAGCCGCGATCTGGACGGGAGAACGCTTCTCTTCGGAAACACCAGCGCCCTCTATGAGTCGGACCTGGTGATGTACGACCACGAGACGGGCTCCTACTGGTTCCAGGTGTTGGGCGAGGCTATCGTGGGCGACATGTCCGGGAGCCGTCTCACCCTGCTGCCGTCGGTGACCATCAGCTGGGGCGAGTGGCGACGTATTCATCCCCAAACCCGCTTGCTGCTATCGGATGGGGAAGAGGCCTTCGGCTCGAGCTATGCTCCGGACTCCTCCATAGGCTACACGGATTTTCTGGACTCGGGCAGGTTCGCCTTTCCCGTTTCTCCGGAGAGCCTGGACGACCGCCTCAAGATCAGCGAGCTGGTGATCACTGTGGAGGTAGGCTCTGCGGTCAAAGCCTATCCCGTAGCCCTGATCGGCGACGCGGCGGTGAACGATCGGGTAGGCGGCACACCGGTAGTGGTGTTTTCTCGCGAAGCCAGTGGAGGAGCCTTCTTCTCTACCGTGGATGGAAAGGAGCTGACCTTCGACGTGGCTGAAGGAGGGTTCATGGATCGCGAGACCGCGAGTATCTGGAACCGGCTGGGCCGCGCCGTGAAGGGTCCCATGGATGGCGCAACCCTGGAATCAGTCCCATCGAGGCGGGGCTTCTGGTTCTCTGTCGCTGGCGCCCTCCCTGGCATAGACCTGTATCTGCCTTGACGCCCACCAACAGTTAAGATCGTTCCGCGTCTGACAAGGGGGTTGATCTCAGATCAACCCCCTTGTCTTTTTGTGATCGGTGAGTCGTAGGATGTGCAGCGGACTCGCAGTCGATACGATGGTAACAGAGCCCCGCAACGGGGATATCAGGGTCCTATCGAGGAGGTTTTCAAGCGATGTTCTGGATGAAGTCCTGCCCGAAGTGCACCGGAGACCTGTACCAAGACTCGGACAAGTACGGTCTCTACACATCATGCATGCAATGCGGCCGCTATCTGACCGAGGCCGAAGAGCTCATGCTGGAGTTATCTTCGTCGATGGTATTCTCTCAGTCGACCCACGACATTCCTCAGAAAGTTGCCGCTTAAACCTTGGAACACGGTCACGGAATGCGAATCTCGTAGGCGTCTTGGTCATCAAAACAAACGAGGAACACTGCAGATGAATGTTACCTGGTTGCCAGGACGTCCCTATCCCAGTGTCCAGAAGAGCAAAGAGGCGGACCATCCGAAGGCCGAAGGCAGGGGATCGTTTCGGACCTTGGTCGTGCCCCTCGTCGTAGGAGGTCTGGCTCTGGCGGTGGCCATAGTCGGCGCCGCCCTAACCGGAGGCTCAGGTACGGGTGGCGTCAACGGTTTCGTGGAATCGCTCTCCGGCAGCTCCGGCTCCCGGCTGGGCTCGCTGGGCCTTCTGGCGCCCCTTGGCTTCGCCTACGCGGCCGGCATGGCTTCTTCGGTGAATCCCTGCGGATTCGCCATGCTGCCGGCATACCTGGGCCTATACCTGGGGTCAAGTGAGAAGACCTCGACGGGCGGGAATCCGGCCAAACCCCTGGGCCGCGCGCTGCTGGTAGGCGTCGTGGTGACCGGCGGCTTCATCTTGTTGTTTGGTGTGGCCGGGCTGGTCATCGGCGCCGGCGCCCGGTCGGTGGTGGACCTGATTCCCTGGCTGGGGTTCAGCATCGGCGTCGTGCTGACCCTGGTGGGCGCCTGGCTGGTGGGCGGAGGTAAGCTCTACACCGGCATCGCGGCGAGGGCCGCCTCTCGGATGGGCGATCCGGGCCAGGTAGGCGTGAAGGGATACTTCCTTTTCGGACTGAGCTACGGCACCGCGTCTCTGAGCTGCACGCTGCCCATTTTCCTGGCGGTGGTGGGCACCAGCCTGGCCGTGACAGACATCCCCACCGCCCTGGGCCAGCTGGTGCTGTACGCCCTGGGCATGGGCACAGTGATACTGGTCCTGACCCTTGGCATCGCGCTGTTCAAAGGCTCCATGGTCGGCGGATTGCGTAAGGCGCTGCGCTTCATCCAGCCCTTCAGCTCCCTGTTGATGCTGGTGGCAGGAGCGTACATCGTGTTCTACTGGCTGACCATCGGAGGCCTGTGGTAAAGCAACGGTTGGGATGACCGTGGCGACGCATACAGAACCTACTTTTCCCTAGTCTATGCAGGAGAGCACCTAAGTGACCAGCAGGAAGAACATTTTTATATCCGTAGCGGTAGTGGGCCTGGCGGCGGTGTTCGGAGTAGTGGGCCTGGGATTGGCCGGGGGCTTCGACTCGGGGGATTCCCTAATCGGAGGAACCCCGGAGCCCACAAGCAGTCCATCGCCGACCGTCCCGCCCTCCGGGAGTACGCCGACGGTTCCTCCCCCATCGGAGACGCCCACGGGTGACCCCGGTGGGGTATCCTCGGTGACCCCCGATCCGGATTTCCGGAGCGCGCTCAGGGGTGCGGGCATCTCCACGTCTCCATGGAAGACCGACTTCAGCCTGCACACCGTCCCGTTCGACGAGATAACTCCGGTCTTAGGCCCGGATGGGATCCCGGCGATAGCCGACCCGGACTTCGTCACCCTCGACGATGCTGATCGCTGGCTCGGCCCTCAGGAGCCGGTCATCGCCTTCGAGATTGACGGCGACGCCCGGGCCTATCCTCTGCAGATCCTCACCTGGCACGAGATCGTCAACGACATCGTGGGCGGCGTTCCGGTGGCTGTGACCTTCTGCCCGCTTTGCAACTCGGCCATAGTCTTCGACAGGAGGTTCGACGGCGAAGTGTTCGATTTCGGGGTATCGGGCAACCTCCGGAACAGCGACCTGATCATGTTCGACCGTCAGACCCATACCTGGTGGCAACAGTTCACGGGAGAGGGCATCGTCGGGCAGTTCGCAGGCAGGCAGCTGACCCTTCTGCCTGGTTCCATCATCTCATGGGAGGATTTCAAGGGAGCCAATCCCGAAGGGATAGTTCTCTCTCGTGACACCGGGTTCCGCCGGCCTTACGGAGAGAACCCCTACGCCGGCTACGATCGGGTGGACAACCCTCCCTTCCTCTTCGACGGCGACACCGATGGGCGTCTGCTCCCCAAAGAGCGGGTCTTAGCGGTGACCGTCAACGGAGTAGACGCGGCATTCCCCTTCTCGATCCTGGAAGAGGAGAAGGTGGTCCACTACACCGTCGGCGGCAAGGAGCTGGTGGTCTTCTTCAAGGCCGGCACCAACTCTGCCCTGGACCAGCGCTCGATCAGGGGTTCCAAGGACGTTGGTGCGACGGGGGTGTTCGAGCCGGAGCTGGGCGGTCGGAAGCTCACGTTCAGGGCCGAAGGTGACGGCTTCGTCGACGAAGGTACCGGCAGCGTGTGGAACATCCTGGGGGAGGCGGTGGAAGGCCCATTGGCCGGGGAGACGCTGTCCCCGGTAGTCCACGCCAATCACTTCTGGTTCGCCTGGGGTGCCTTCAAGCCCGACACCGAGATATTCAGAGGAGCCGCCGGCTAGTGTACCCTGAGTCGGCGTTCCCTGAACGGGAAGACGGCGGTGATGCCTCTTTATTCAGACCTAGTACAGGAGGTTGATCGAAAGATCAACCTCCTGTCTCTCTGAAACCGGTGAGGCGAGGGATGTGCCAGGTGCGTGACGGCGGTACCATGGTGTTGGATATCTGAGGAGGCAGCTAAAGTGAACCAAGCGCAACCAAGACGAATTTTTCCCATGAGATGGATCCTCATAGGTGGAGTGGCCCTACTGGCGCTCTTCTTTCTGTTTCCCCGGTCATCCGGGATTCCGGAGATCGGGATAAACCAGGTCTTCCAGAAGGCGGAGGATGGCGAGCTGGCCAAGATCGAGGTCAAGGACGACAAACTGGAGGTGATCACTACCAGCGGCGACACGTTCAAGTCGCGTAAAGAGGGTAGCGTCAGCATCCTCGAGCAGCTCGATCAGCGAGGTGTGGACACCGGCCCTGGAGGCGTGCAGATTGAGGTGAAGGAGGGTGGTGGCAGCTTCCTTGGGGTAATCCTGGCCTTCCTGCCCATCATCATCTTCGGGGGTTTGATTTTCTGGATGATGCGAGGCGCCCGGGGAGGCCTCAACCAGGCCATGGGCATCGGGAAGAGCCGCGCCCAAGTGGCCCTCATCGAGAGGCCCACCGTTACCTTCGACGACGTCGCAGGGGCCGAAGAGGCCAAGCAGGAGCTTTCGGAGATCGTGGAGTTCCTGCGTTTTCCGGAGAAGTTCTCCAGGCTGGGAGCCAAGATACCTAAGGGTGTGCTGCTGGCGGGCCCGCCGGGAACCGGCAAGACACTGGTCAGCAAGGCGGTGGCCGGCGAGGCCGGGGTACCCTTCGCTTCCATCAGCGGCAGCGAGTTCGTGGAGATGTTCGTGGGGGTAGGCGCCAGCCGGGTGCGGGACCTGTTCACCAGAGCCAAAGAAAGCGCCCCCGCGATTCTTTTCATCGACGAGATCGACGCCGTGGGCAGGCACCGGGGCACCGGCATTGGCGGCGGCAACGACGAGAGGGAGCAGACCCTCAACCAGATACTGGTGGAGATGGACGGCTTCGACGAGCGGACCAACGTCATCGTAATCGCCGCCACCAACAGGCCCGACGTACTGGACCTGGCCTTGCTGCGCCCCGGCAGGTTCGACCGGCGTGTAATGATGGACCTCCCCGACGCCAAGGGTCGGGAGGCCATCCTGAAGGTCCACTCCAAAGGGAAGCCGCTGCTGCCCGGCGTCGATCTGTCGACCCTGGCCCGGCGCACCCACGGTTTCAGCGGCGCCGACCTCGCCAACCTGGTGAACGAGGCCGCCATACTGGCCGCCAGGAACGAGAAGGACGGCATCAGCGATCACGACCTGGGCGAAGCCATCGACCGGGTGATCGCGGGGCCGGCCAAGAAGAGCAGGAATGTAAGCGAGAAGGAGCGAGAGATCATCGCCTACCATGAGGCTGGGCATGCCCTGGTGGCGGCCAGCCTGCCCAAGGCTGACCCGGTACACAAGGTGACCATAGTGCCGAGGGGCGCGGCCGGCGGTTATACCAGCCTCCTCCCCGACGAGGATAGGGCCCTGTGGTCCAAGGGGCAGTTCGAGGCGATGCTGGCGGTGATGATGGGAGGCCAGACCGCCGAAGAGGTGGTCATCGGCGATGTAACCACCGGCGCCTCCAACGACCTCCAGAGGGCCAGCTCCATAGCCCGGAAGATGGTGATGGAGTACGGCATGAGCGTAGAGCTCGGCCCCCGCACCTTCGACGCCGGCCAGGAGCTCGTGTTCCTGGGCAAGGAGCTGACCCAAGGAGGCCAGTACAGCGACGCTGTGGCCGAGAAGATAGACACCGAGATCGGGAACCTCCTGGCCATGGCGAAGCAGACCGCCACGAGCGTACTTCAAGGACAGCGGGAGAAGCTGACTCTCCTGGCGAAGCGATTGCTCTCCGAGGAGACCCTGGAGGGCCCCGAGCTCCAGAGCATCCTCCGGGGCTCATCGGACCCGGCGGTGCCGCAGATAGCTTAGATCAAGGCACCGAACGGAGCCTGAAGCACAGAACGAGGCTGTGGTAGACGGGCGCATTGGCCTGCCACAGCCTCGGATACCGTATAATGTCATTGCGACGGTTCGAAAATCATATGGGGCACGGCGTGTCTCTCAGGAGGTCCGGGGATGGTAGGGGAACCCAAGATGTACGACGTGCTGGTCGTTGGGCAGGGCGCGGCAGCCTTCGCCGCAGGCCTGTATGCGGCCAGGTACCAGATGAGGACCATGGTGGCGGGCGATGTGTTCGGAGGGGAGACGGCCACAGGAGGGCTCATCGAGAACTATCCTGGCTATGTCGGAATCGACGGTGGCCAGCTGATGATGCACATGCGTGAGCAAGTGGAGAAGTACGGCGTGGAGATTGTGGACGAGAGGGTCGACGCGATAGAGAACGTCGGACATTGCTTTCAGGCCAGGGTGGGAAAAGATACGTACCAGGCAACAGCAGTGATCCTGGCCGTTGGGAGGGAGCGACGCAAGTTGGGCCTGTTCCTGGAAGATGAATGGACCGGCAAGGGGGTTTCTTTCTGTGCTGTCTGCGACGCTCCGCTATACCGGAAGAAGGTGGCCGGGGTGGTGGGCGGCGGTGATGCCGCGGTCAAGGGGGCCGTGCTCCTGAGCAAGTACGCCGACAAAGTTTACATAATATACAGGGGGCCGGAGTTCGTCCGGCCGGAGCCGGTCAATCTGCGGCAGATGATGGACAGTCCGAACATCGAGCCGGTTTTCTCCGCAAACGTAATCGAGCTTAAGGGCGTCGACGGCCTTTCCAGCGTCGTGCTGGACCGGCAGCACAACGGCTCCAACGAGCTCAACCTGGACGGGCTTTTCATCGAGATCGGGGCAGATCCCCGGATAGAGCTGGCGCAGAGCCTGGGCGCAGAGCTGAACGAAAAGAACGAGGTCCACGTGGACAAAGAGATGCGGACCAACGTCCACGGCCTGTTTGCCGCCGGCGACGTCACTGACGGCTCGGGAGACCTGAAACAGACCATAACGGCCGCGGCGCAGGGGGCCATCGCGGCCACCTCGGCCTACTCCCACACGTCGACCCACCCCGACACCTGCCAGCGCCACGCCATGGGGTTTAGCCTGGTCGCAACCTAGGCTGCCTGCCATAGCCCTGGTTTTCAGGACCCCGCTTATCCGGCCTCGGGAAACATTTCTGCAGGCATCGCCACCGTGGTAGTATTTAGGTGTGGGTTTTACTACGCTGCGATCCCCTCGTAGCTTACCGTTGGTCTTCGGTCTTGCCGTGGCCGTAACCGTCATGGCTGCCTGTGGCCAGGGTGGAAGTGATACGGCCGGCAACCCATCTTCCACGGTCGGCTCAGAGGCCGCCCTCGGGTCCCAGATAGTGCCGGGCTTGGGCGAGCTTCGGTCGATCCAGGAGCTGCAAGGCCTGTTCAACGGCGACGATGGTGTTCCGCGGCTCGTGCTGCTCCTCTCTCCCACCTGACCTGTCTGCGAAGCTGCCACCCGTTGGGTGCAGAGGGAGATACTGGCGAAGAACCCCGAGGCGGAGCTACAAATATATGCCGTGTGGTTCTCCATGCTGTACGGCGATTCTCGGGAGCGATGGGACAAGGGTGGCATGGATGATCCAAGGGTGATCCATCTGTGGGACCAAAATCGAGTAGCGGGCCAGTGGTTCGCAGAGCAAGAGGAGTTCTACTCTCGTGTCGCGTGGGATGCCTACTACCTGTACGACTCGGAAGCCCGATGGGGGGATGACGGGCCGCCACTGGAAAGCTGGGGGTCCACTATCCTCTCGAAGAGGAATGACCTCCAGACAGACCTCTTTGCCCTTTTGGCACGCGGGGAATCGGGCTAGGGTAAGCCGTTCGTGCTTGAATGACGTTTAATGCGAAGGGTACGGCAGCCGGTGGACGCCCCCGTGTGGTCGTCCTGGGCGGGGGGTACGGCGGGGTCTATGCCGCCCTGGCCCTCCAAAAGGCTGCCCGCCGCGGCCTCATCGAGTTGTCCGTGATAAGCAGGGACAACTTCTTTCTCTTTCAACCCATGCTTTCCGAGGTGGTCTCGGGGAACATCGAGCCCCCCCACATCGTAAACCCCATCCGGCGGCTATGCCCCCACGCCGACTTTCATCAGGCCGAGATCGAATCCATAGACGTAGCGAATCATGAGGTCGTTCTGGGATACCCCGGCCGCCGAGACTATCGCAACATACCCTATGATCATCTCATAGTAGCCCTGGGCAGCACCGCCGACCTGTCCGTCCTCCCCGGCATGGCGGAGCACGCCTTCGGCTTCAAAACCCTGGGTGACGCCCTCTCCCTGCGCAACCACCTGATAGCCCTGCTGGAGCGGGCGGAGGTCGAGGAGGATCCGGGACAGAAGCGGGAGATGCTCACCCTGGTCGTCGCCGGTGGCGGATACACCGGAGTGGAAGTGGCCGCCGAAATTAATGACTTCATGCGAGAGGCCGCCAGCAGCTACACCCACGTAGACCCCAGAGAGGTCAAGGTCATGCTACTGCAAGGCTACAAGCGCATCCTTCCAGAGCTGAGCGAGGACCTGGCCGTCTTCAGCCACCGGCTGCTAGAGAGGAGGGGTATCGAGATTCGGCTGAACTCCAGAATTAATGGAGCCACGGCTCAGAGCGCTATGCTGGGCGACGGTACCGTGATACCCACCAGGACGCTGGTGGCCGCGTTCGGAGCCGCTCCCAACCGCCTTCTGGACCGCCTTCCCTGCCGGCGTGACCCTCGGGGGCGATTGATGGTGGACGGGACCCTGGCCGTTCCGGGCTATCCCGGACTGTGGTCCGTGGGGGACTGCGCCGCGGTCCCGGACATCCTTGGCGGTGGTACCTGCCCTCCCACGGCCCAATACGCCCTGCGTCAAGCCAAGCACGTGGCCGCCAACGTCCTGTCCACTATAAGGGGCGGGCGTGCCCGATCCTTCTCGTACCGGAGTCGGGGTGTCGTCGTTCCGCTGGGGCGTTTCTCCGCAGCCGCCGAAGTCTTCGGGCTGAAGCTTTCCGGGATACCAGCGTGGTGGTTCTACAGGAGCTACTATCTTTACCAGCTGCCCCGGCTGGAGCGCAAGATAAAGGTTCTCATCGACTGGAACCTCGCCCTGCTGTTCCGTCGTGACATTGTGAAGCAGGACGTAGCCAGCAACCAGGGAGTCACCCGCGCCCATTACGAGGAAGGCCAGTTCGTATTCCGCCAGGGCGATCTTCCCAGGAACTTCTTTATCATCATCGACGGCAGCGTTCAGGTGGTGCGGGAAACCGACGGCCAGGAGAGCCAGATCGCCGTACTGGGCCCGGGGGCGCTTTTCGGCGAGATGTCGCTGCTCAAGGGCACCCGTCGCACAGCTTCCATCCAGGCCATGACCTCTGTGAACCTTCTGGCTATGAGCGGGGCAGACTTCAAGGCCCTGGCCGCATCCTCTACGGAGTTCGGCGAGCTGCTGGCAGGCGTGGTCCGTCAGCGGCTGGCGGGAAGCGCCTCCAGCGTTCCGGTGCAGCTGAGGGACGATATCGAGATGTAGGGGCGAGGTATCGATGGTGGTTGCCTCGAGTTGACACGTCGCCGGGGAAGTGGATATAGTGGCCTCACTTGGCACCGGCGCTGACGACGGTCCCCCAGAGGAGGTAAGTGGTGAAGTTCGGTCTGCTGTATGAGATGCAACGGCCCTCATCCAACGGCGAGGTCGACTATTCCGCGCTGTACGAAGAGGTGCTGGAGCAGGCTGTCCTGGCCGACGATGTAGGGTTCGACTACGTGTGGGCAGTGGAGCACCACTTTCTCACGGGATTCTCCGCTTCGTCGGCCTCAGAAGTGATAATCTCGGCGCTGGCCCGGATCACCAAACGCATACGGCTGGGATTCGGCGTCGTGATACTGCCCAACCATCATCCGGTGCAGGTGGCCGAGCGGATGTCCATGATCGACCACATCTCCGGCGGCCGGGTGGACATGGGCACCGGCCGCAGCAGCCCCTTCGAGCAGACAGGACTGGGCATCGACCCCAGGGACTCCCGGGAGATATGGGACGAGGCGGTGCACATGATCCCCAAGATCTGGATGTCGGGGGAGTCCTTCGAATGGGAAGGGAAGTTCTTCAACGTACCCAAGCGCACCGTCATCCCCAAGCCCAAGCAGGACCCTCACCCTCCGATATGGCTGGCCTGCACCCAGCCCGCAAGCTTCGACCTGGCCGCCGAGCGCGGTATAGGGGTGTTGTCCTTCGGGTCCGGAGCGCCGTCGGGGATGAAACAGAATATCGACACCTACCGCGAGAAAGTGGTGACCTCCGAGCCTGTGGGCGGCTTCATCAACAATCAGTGGGCCAACTTCACGATAGGACATTGCGGAGAGAACAACGAAGAGGCCCGCGCCCTGGCGACCCACGCGCTTAAAGTCTTCTTCGGCCCCGACAAGCCCTATACCCCCGACCGTCAGGAGGTCTACGCCAAGCTGCTGGAGTCCTGGGGCGGCGTGCCTGACGACCTCAAAGCGACCTTCGGGCGCCTGGACGCCGGTGCGCTGGACCTGGCGGGAGGCGGCGCTCCCAGGCACATGCTAGCGGAGCTGGGACACGATGTGCTGGCCGAGCGGGGAGTAATCATCGCCGGTGACCCGGACAGCTGCATCCAATGCGTGAAGCAGCACCAGGCGGCCGGGGTTGACCAGATCTTGATGGTCATGCAGACCGACCAGATACCCCACGAGAAGGTCATGTCGTCCATTAAGCTCTTCGGCAAGGAAGTGATCCCGGCGTTTCGGTAGAACCCGTATCCCTGTGATCTAAAGCCGCTCTTAATCCCAAGCCCCTTCCTCTGTCAGAAGGAAGGGGCTTGGCTTCTCTGGATCGACCCATCCAAGCCACCTTGGCAAAGCCCGTGGGAAGGCCTGTTCTCAGAAGAGGATTTTGGCGGGCGCCAAACTCATTGACAGCCGCTTCGAAGCGACACTACACTCGAACTCAAGGCACCACATCCGCTTTCGATAGCCGGTCCATATGACCAAACTCGCCACGAATCCGAGAGCCCCATGTACGCCCGGCCGGCATTGTTGCCGGGCGAGATAGCATCTAATGTACTCCCCTTTGGGTGGCATCGGTCTGGACGATCCGGCGTGGCTTGAGCCTGCCATCGCCGCTGGGATCTTCCTGTTCTCAGTAGCACTATCCCTCGCCTTCTACAGGCTCCTCTTTCCGCTGATCCTGCGCATAACCCACTGGACCCCCACCGACCTAGACTCCCGCATGTTGGTCGTCCTGCGCCGGCCGGTGACCTTCGGGATAGTGGTCCTGGGGGGGTACCTCGCCTTCACGGTGCCCCTGGACCCCAGCTCGGGCCAACAGAACGCCATAGATACCATCGGCGCGCTGCTGGGGATCGTGCTGGGTGTCGTAGCCGTCGCTTCCATTGTCTCCAACGCCCTTGACTGGTACTCGGACAACGTGACGCCCGCCACCCGGGCCGGCGTGCAATCGCGGCTGCTGCCTCTATTCCGCAGGATAGCGACGGTGATCGTCTACGGACTGGGCGGGCTGCTCATCCTCGACCAGCTGAACATCAACATCAGCCCACTCATAGCTGGCCTGGGCCTCGGTGGCCTGGCTGTGGCCCTGGCGATCCAGCCGACCCTGGCCAACCTGTTCGCAGGCACCTACGTGATGACCGAAGGCGTCATCTCCACCGGGGACTTCATAGAGCTGGAGAACGGCATCTCCGGGTATGTTACCGACGTAGGGTGGCGCAGCACGCGGATCCGCACCTGGCGCAACAACCTGGTGGTGATACCCAACTCCAGGTTCGCCGAGACCATCATCACCAACTACCAGGCGCCGATGCCCGCGGTCAACATCTACCTAACCTGTGGAGTGAGCTACAACAGTGACCTGTATCAGGTCGAGAGGGTCTCTCGTGAGGTGATGGACGACGTGTTAAACACCAATCCCGTTGCCGTAAAGGATTATGGTAGCTGGTTCGGCTTCGACGGCTTCGGGGATTCCAACGTGGACTTCTGGCTGTTCATTCAGGCCAGGGACCGGTTGGCTAGCTTCGGCGTCCAGAGCGACCTCATAAAGCGGCTTCACCGGCGGTTCAACCAGGAAGGGATTGTGATCAACTACCCGGTGAGGACACTGCAGTTCCCCGAAGGCTGGGGTCCCGAACGGGTGGTCATCCGGCGTGATCTCGAGGAAGCGGGCCCCGGGCCGTCGGTACAGGCCACGCCCAGCGCTGGACCCGACGCCGGCGGCGACGGAGATGGCCCGGGACTCTAGGCCCAGGGTCCCTCTCTTACCCGGTCCATCAGCAGCGGGAGTATCTCGGCGGAGGGGCCGTTCAGGACCACGTCCGCCAGGTGAGTCAATGAAGTCTCGTGGGGGTTGATCTCGATCAGGACGGCGCCCCGGCTCCGGGCGGCCATGGGCAGCCGGGCCGCCGGCTGAACGGTGCCCGATGTGCCGATGACCAGCATGCGGTCGCACTTCTCGGTCTGTTCGACGCATACCGACATAACGTCGGGAGGGATGGGCTCCCCGAACATTACGCTGTCAATCTTGAGGAGACCGGCGCATTCGGGGCACCGGGGCGGTACCTCCACGACGGGATGCCGCTCCCTGGGCCGGCGGATGCCGCACTGGACGCAGCGGAACTTCGTGCGGTTGCCGTGGATCTCCGCGACCCGGACGCTGCCGGCCTCGGACTGCAAGTTGTCCACGTTCTGGGTTATGATGTATTTCAGGAACCCCAGATTCTCCAGCTCCCGCAGGCAATAATGGCCCCGGTTGGGGCTGGCGGCGTCAACGGCGGTCTTTAGCTCGTACGTCGTGTTCCCCGGCTCCACCTCGTCCCTGAGACGCTGCTCCCACCAGCCCGTCGGGTCGTCCAGGAACTGTTGGTAGCTGAGGGAAGTAGGCTGGCCGTGCTGGGTCCACAGCCCGCCGGGCCCTCGAAACGGGGGGATGCCGCTCTCCACGGACATTCCCGCCCCGACGAAGGCCACCATGTGCTTGGACACACGTATGAGTCCGGCGGCCAACTCCAGATCGTGCTCCAGCTTTTCGCTAATCTGGTCCAAGGCTCCTCCTCGGGTGTACATAGTCGATTATCGGAAATTACGACCTACCCGGCAAGGGGGTCAGGGCAGCAGTAACATCGGCTATTTAGTTGCCTTCAGGGAGAACATCAAAGGAATCATGCCATCGCAGGCGGTTAGCCTCCACCAACCGTCCTCGCCCCTTGCCATCCCTGAAAAGTGCTGATAGAAGCAGTAAGGGAACTCGTGGAGGTACTCAATCCTCAGCCCGGCGCAGGTCAGGGCATTGAGGATAGCACTCATGCTGTGGGTCCATTCGTAGATGGGCCGGGGAGCTATCCTTGCATCGCTGTCGGCGTAGGTGCCCTCTGCCAGGAACCGGGCGGGCTCGGGTGGGTGGAAGTAAAGGGTTTGGGCCTTCAACTCTGTGGAACCGGCAAGCGCATCGAAAACCATCGCGAAGGGATGTAATTCCAGCATATAGAAAGTCCCACCAGGCCTCAAAAAATGAGAAACCACCTCCGCCCATCGGTCCAGGTCCGGCAACCAGCTAACCACTCCCTGGGACGTGAACACGATGTCGAACTGTTCTCCCAGGTGATCGGGCAGGTCGTATATGTTGCAGCAGACGAAATTCGCCGGAATCACGGTCTCCAGGCTAAGGGAGTGGGCCAGATCGATGGCCCGGTCCGAAAAATCCGTCCCGGTTACCTGTGCCCCCAGCCTTGCCCACGACATGGTATCTAACCCAAAGTGGCACTGCAGGTGCAGCAGCGACCTTCCAGAAACATCTCCAAGCTCCTTCAGCTCGATGGGCGTGAGGGTAGTCTTCCCAGCCTTGAAGCCCTCGACATCGTAGAAGTCCGACTTCTGGTGGATGGGTGTAAGGGAGTTGAAGTATTGCCGGTTCGCTTCGAGGTAGTCTTCCAACGTCATCCTGCCCTGATGACGTTGGTCAGCCGCGCTGGGCCAGCTAGACAAGGGAGACCGGTCATGCTAGACGCTTGTTCTCGGTCCTCACGAGAGCCACCGCACCCTCCTTCACCTCGTGGTAGGTGGCGCCGCCGAGGTCGCTCTCCCGAAGGGGTCCGAGGTCGGTGGTGGTGATGATCACCTGCTGGTATTGGAGAACCACCTCCAGCACCCGGCTCCTGCGGAAGGAGTCCAGCTCCGAGAGGACGTCGTCCAGGAGCAGGATGGGCTCTTCACCGCGGACGGACTTGAGGTAGGCTGCCTCTGCCAGGCGTAAGGAGAGACCGATGGTCCGGGCCTGGCCTCTGGAAGCGTAGGTCCCCATGTCCACCCCGCCGGCGTACAGGGTAAAGTCGTCGCGATGGGGGCCGACCGCCGTGGTGCCGGTCCTCAGCTCCTTGGATCTGTTGGTCTCCAGGGCCTCGAAAAACTCCCGTTCGGTATCTGCGTCGCTGCCGATCTCTCCGCCACGGGGCACGTTGGGCACGTACTTGACGGTCAGGTCCTCTGTGTCTCCGGTGAGGTCGGCGTGACGCTCCCGGCAGAGGTCGGCCAGGGCAGCCATGGCGAGGTGTCTCCGGCCGATTATCGACGATCCCTCGCGGACCAGCTCCTGGCTCCAAAAGGTGAGCTCGTCCTCCTCGCCCCGCCGCTCCTGGAGTATCCGGAGGAGCCGGTTACGCTGCTGCAGCACCCGCTGGTACCGCTGCAGGGTCTTGAGGTAGGACTGGTCCACCTGGGACAGCAGGATGTCCATGAACCGACGGCGGACCGCGGGAGCGCCCTGGACCAGCTCGATGTCTTCGGCGTTGAATAAAACGGCGTTCACCAATCCGACCACCTCAGCGGCGGTACGTTTGACGCGGCTGACCCTGATCTGCCTGCGCACCCCGAAAGGCCGGCCGTTGCTCCCGGACGACGAAGCTCGCGCATCCGATGTAGGCGAGCACTGGTAGCCGATGTGGACCCGCAGCCTCTCTTCGCTCCTCTCGATGGCGCCGGCTACCAGGGCGCTCCCTTCCTCGGTGGCCGCCTGCCAGTTGACCACCTCGTGCTCGTTTTCCGCCCTGAACGACCTGGCGATGGCCAGGAGGTAAATGGCTTCCAGGAGACTGGTCTTACCCTGGGCGTTGCTTCCGTAGAAAACAACGACCCCCGGCGGTAAGTCCAGCTCCAGATGGGGGAAGTTACGGAAGTTGGTCAGGCTCAGGTGGGAGAGGTACACTCTCTTCTTCCTCGGTGGGGGTGGTCGGGCTCAATGGGCCGGGTCCGCCCGGAAAGATGAGGCTGCTTCAGCCTGAGGCCTTCAGCTCCTCGATCTTCTCCTCCAACTCCCGAGCCCCGGCGTCGTCGCCGGTGGAGAGCCGGAAGCATCGGTCAAGGTGCAGCCGGGCCAGCTGGGCGCCCCCGGCGGAGGGTTCCATCACGGCCCGCAGCAGGTCCGGGATGTCGTAGTTCTCCGGGAGGTACCTTCCCAGGACCCGGATGTCCTCTTCGGTCTCGGCGGTAGTCGTATGGTCGGCGCCTTCAACGGCGAACCGGAGTTTCCCCACCAGCTTTGACAGCTCCGTCAGCTTATCTCTCTCGCCCATCAGGCCGTAAAGGACCTCGTTGACGGAGCTGCTCTCCTTTCCCGCATCCTCGGCGTCGGCCTGAACGGCGCGCTCCGACCAGGCCCTGGCGTAGTACTGCACAACCTCGCCCGCAGCCTGCATCATCTCGGGAGCATCGGCGGAGTTTACGGTGCCGCCGTACAGCAGATCGTCGTCCCGCATCTCTGCCAGGCGGCGGAGCTCATCGTAACTCTTCATCTGCTCGGGCACGGGAGGCAGGGAGAAGGCCGACAGATCGTTGAGGGGCATGTTGCCCAGGTGGGACGCCAGGAAAGGAGGGACGTATTTGGCGAAGTCCATCGACACCGGAAGCACCACGATGTAGGTGACGTAGACGACCTCGGGCTCGAACCTGGCGCGGAAATAGGCCAGGGCGTGGCCTTTTGGCTTATCTGGGTTTCCGCACTCGAAGGTCACATCCATGGGCGGCCCGTTATCTCTCTTCCCCGAAGCGGCGGTCCATCTCTTGAAGGAACTGCTCTACCTCCGGCGATAGTGGTGTCGATGGGGGAGGCTCCTCTTCTTCTTTGGTGGCCTCCTGGGAGTCGTACTGTTCCTCCAGCCTCTGGATCAGGGATTTCAGCTCGGTGTTGCGCTCCACGGCTTTGCTCAGCTCGCTGTACTGACGCTCGCTCCTCTCAGTAGGCGGCAGGTCCTCGGGTAGATCGTACATAGAGGACAGCACCTGCAGCAGACGGGCCGCACCCAGATGGTCCTCTTCGATCTGAAGGTACTGAGGAAGGTGGACGGTGAAGGTCATTACCTGGATCTCCGGGTCCAGCTTGGGGACGCCGTCGGAGACCAGGTTCAGGATGGACGTAGGCCCCTGATAGGTGCTCCGCCTTCTGCGAAGGTTGGCTCCGTCCCCTCTGGTGGGAACTCCGCCGGTATCGCCGGTCACCAGAAGGGGCCTGGTGTGGGGGACGCCGTCGTACATGGCGCCGAGGCGGCAGTACCGGCCGATGCGCAGGTACTTGAAGACCTCGAGGACGGAGTCGGCGTATTCCTCGCCCGACAGGTGGGGCTCCAGCAGATGGAAGAAGACCAGGTCGTAGCCCTCGGGGGTGTGGGCGTAGTTGATCACACTGTTGGGCACGGTGATCTGGCGGCTACCCTCCGCGAGGGACATCGTCGGGCGGTAGCGGGTGAAGTCAAAGAAGGTGCCCGGCCTGGCGAGCCTGCCCAGCTCCTGGGCGCCGTAGTGGCGCTCCAGGTGGGCTAGTGTGATGGTCACCGCGCTTCCCACGTCCACCCAGGGGCGGATCATGGTGAAGGCGTGGGGGTCTTTGAGCTCGGGGACGGGCTCGGGTAGCTCGAAGGCGCCTATTCTCATATACCTATCTTGGCAGACTGGCAGGGGTTTTTCAAGCCTGTGAGGAGCGGGACCAAATCGGGACCGTCCAAGGCCGTTACAGACCTCGTTCGACTACTCTGAAGCCGGTAATTTTCGGAACCGGTGTCTTCCGGGTTCGACCACCACGAACGCGGTTCTCAATTCTCCCTCTGTGTATAAACTCAGGACTCGCTCTGGCTCCTGGATAACAGCTTGATGGGTTGAAGGCAACACCCGAAGATATATTATTCCGACATCTGAACCCTCCACGAAAACTAAGCCACCAAAATCCCTGTCCCGAGTGACAAATATTCGGTTTGTTGCCCCGCTGTTTCAAGCAGATCCATGTCACTGGACTGCGACAGACCTACCTGAGCAACAGAAATGACATCGTGTCCTGACTCTACAAGAAAACGCATGGTGGCTGTGTAAACATCCTGGTCTAAGAGGAACCTCACGGTTCAACAGGAGCAATATGGATATCTTCTGACGTCACTAGTACTCAGTCAACCTGTGATTTGAAGGATATAGCCGATGGAGTTTCGCCCTAGCATCTTGGGTGTTGAAGCGCCAATGGATAGAGGCTCGGGCGGCGTTTCGCTCCCCCTCCAGGGCCTGAATTTCTCGGCGGAGGGCAGCCTCATCGGGGACACGCCTCCTCAGGCAAGATCGGGCCAGGACGCTGAACTCGATCTCCGCCATGTTGAGCCAACTGCCGTGTTTGGGGGTGTGGTGGAACTCCAGCCGCTTTACGATACGCCGGGCCTCAGGGGCAGGAAAGGCCTCGTACAGGGAAGCCGGGCGATGAGTGTTCAGGTTATCCAGAACAACTCGCACCACCGGGGCCTCCGGGTAGGCCTCATCCACCAACCAACGCATCTGACGGGCGAAGTCCTGCTGGGTCCGCCGCTGGGTGATGGCCACGTGTCTCCAGCCCTGCAGCGGCTCGCAGGTCAGGAACAGGTTCCGGGTGCCCTCCCTTCGGTACTCGTAGTCCTGTCGCCGCGGCTGTCCCGGCTTCGCTGGGAGGGGCGGCCGTGGCTCGCTCAACAGCTGAGTCGAGGTCTCGTCAAAGCAGACCACCGGCCGCCGGGGGTCATAGGGCTCGGCATACAGGTCCAGCACATCCTCCATGGCTGCCACAAAGTCGGCGCTCACCTTAGGAATACACCATTCCTTCTTCTGCCACGGCTTAAGAACGTTTTTTTGAGCCGCTTGCGGATGCCTTCATGGGACATGGAGGGCACCAACCCTAGCTCTACCACTTTCCCGGCCAACAGCCGCAGGGTCCAGTGGTCGTGGCCCTCCGGCGCGGCGCTGCAGGCCAGGGCGATGAGGTGGGCCTCTCCCTTGTCGTCCAGCTTCCTCCGTGGCCTGGGCCTGGGCCTTTCCAGCAAAGCCCCCTTCATGCCCTCTTCAGCGAAACGCCGCTTGATGCGGAACACTGTGCCTACGGAGACGTCCAAGGCCTCAGACACCTTGGGAGCCTTCCAACCCTCATCGCTCTTTAGTAGAATCCTCGCCCGGGTCATCACACGAGCCCGGCTCTTCCCACTTCGAATCAATTGCTGGAGTTGTTCCCGGTCTTCCTGGTCCAAGCGCACCCTATACTTTTCCCGTCGTCCCATCACTGCCACCCCTTGGGTAGATTCTGTCTTCCCAAAGGGTAGCAACTTTGAGTGATTTCTTAAATAATTACCAACACCGAGTTGACTGAGTACTAGGTCTATGGCGTATTGAACGCAGGCGCGAATATCCGCGACCTCGAGATCCGGGTAATGATCCTGGTTTATCTCCTCAAACGAAAGACCTTCTCTGACTAGTTCAAGAACGCTGTGGACCGGAATTCTAGTTCCTGCAACGCAAGGTTTTCCGAAATGAATATTAGGGTCGACCGCGATCCTCTGTTTCATCGCTCACTATCCTCATAGGTACCTACAGTAATTCTATCATCCCGTTGAAACGATGGCCCTCCTCTGCTAGCCCACCTTCGGAAGTACCTCTCTGGCAAACCGGTTCATGTTGCCCAACAGGGTATCCATGGTGTCCCCTGATAGACCGAAGATGAAGTGCTGTACCCCAGCCTCCCGGTACCGAATTATATCGGCCGTTACCTGTTCCGGGGTGCCCGACATCGTCTGTCTGGATGGCTCCGAAGGGCGATCGAAGCGCAGGAAAGTGCTAAAGACGATGTCCAGCTCGTCCCTGGGGCGTCCGGCTTCTTCAGTCATCTTCCGCAGCCTGGCGACCTGCTGCGCCATCTCGTCGGGCTCGAGACCGGCTGGCGGCCTCAGCCCAACTGGCATCCAGCCGTCACCCAGGCGGGCGGCGCGCTTCATCGCCGGGGTGGAGTGGCCTCCCACCCAGATGGGCGGATGGGGCTTCTGGACCGGCTTGGGCAGGAACTCCAGCTCGTCGAACCGGTGATAGCGGCCCTGGAAGCTGGGGCTGTCCTGGGTCCACAGCTCCTTGTAGATGCGGATGTGCTCGTCGGTCACCGCGCCCCGATGGGCGTAGGTGTCCTGTCCCAGCGCCAGGAACTCCTCCTCCATCCACCCCACGCCGACTCCTAAGATAACCCGGCCCTCTGAGAGGTGGTCCAAAGTGGAGATTATCTTTGCGGTGAACACCGGCTCCCGGTAGGGCAGAACCAGGACGTGGATACCCAGCTTGATCCGCCGGGTCGCGGCCGCCAGATAGCAGAGCGTGGAGAGGGGTTCACAGTAGGGCTGGCCGGGATCGAAGGGAGGCACCCCATCGGGGGTGTAGGGGTAGGCGGAAAAGACCTGCTTCGGCAGTACGATGTGGTCGCTGACCCAGAGGTGGTCGAACCCCATGTCCTCCGCGCGAGCGGCCAGGAACTTGAGGTCCTGAGGGGTCGCCAGGGTGCCCCTGGACGGAATGGTGCATCCGAAGGTCATGGTTCCCTCCTTATCGATGATGGGCCTGCCCCTTCGATGGGATCGGGGCCATCCCCGTCCCACTGGGAGAGGGGCCAGGGGTGAGGGCTCGACTCACCAGCCGACGGCGTACCCGTCTCGTCGCGGGTCGGCGGCTCCGAACAGGGCTCCGGTGTCCGGGTCCAGCTGGATCATCATCGCGCTGCCCGGACCGCCCCAATCGCCAAGGATGCTAACGGGATGGCCACGGTCTCTCAGGCCGTCCATGACCTGAGACTGGAAACGTCCCTCCATCTGGAGCTCGTCCACGCAGGTATGGGGCACGGTAGACTCGGTGGGGTTCTGGGCGTGGCGCCAGCGAGGAGCCTCGATGGCTTCAGCCACGGTCATCCCGAAGTCTAGCACGTGGGTGATCACCTGGAGGTTAGTCTGGACCTGGGTATCGGCCCCAGGGGTGCCGCAGACCAGCAACAGGCGGTTGGACGGCGAGAGCACTATCACCGGGTTCATCGTGTGACGAACCCGCTTCCCCGGCTGGAGGTAGTTCACGTGGTCCGGGTCCAGGTGCCAGTAGGTCATGCGGTTGTTCAGCAGCACGCCCGTGTCTCCGGCGACGAGGCTGGAGCCGAAGGCGCTCTGGATGCTCTGGAGCTGGCAGACGGCGTTGCCCCAGCGGTCCACTACGCAGAAGCAGGTGGTGTCCTCCTGGTCTTGTGAGACCCCGGCCCTTCTTCTGGAGTCCTTCCCTTCCTGATATCGCCACGGGTCACCTTCTCGGACACCTTCCAGTGCGCGGTCGGGCCGGACAAGGGCCGCCCGCTCTCGGGCGTACTCCTTGGAGAGCAGACCCGGCATGGGCACGTCGACGAACTCGGGGTCCGCCGTGTAGGCCTCGCGGTCGGCGAAGGCCAGCTTCTTGGCCTCCACCATAGCATGCACGCTCTCCGTTGTGTTGCAGCCCATGGCCGCCAGGTCCAGGGTCTCCACCAGGTTCAGCTCCTGTAGCAGAACGTGTCCGCTGGAGTTGGGGGGAGCTTCGTAGACCGTACGGCCGCGATAGGTCGTGGAGATAGGCTCCTGCCACCGGGTGCGGTGGCCTGCCAGGTCCTCCATGGTGAGCAGGCCGCCCTGCCCTTGGAGATACTCGACCATGGCCCGGGCGATGTCTCCCCTGTAGAACGGGTCGGTGCCCTCGGCAGCGATCTTGCGGAGGGTCCGAGCCAGGTCCTTCTGGTACAGGATCTGGCCGGCTCCCAGGGGCTGGCCGTTCGGGGAGAAGATGGCTGCAGATGGGGCAGAGCGGCGGAGATCGGTGTCGGCGGCGATGCCCTGGGCAAGAACGTGGCTGGCGGGAAACCCGTTGTCGGCCAGGTCAATGGCCGGCTCAAAGGCATCGGCCCACTTCAAGGTTCCGTATCGCTGGTGGGCGGCCATCCATCCGTCCAACAGGCCCGGCACCGACACCGATAGCGGGCCCTTCATAGGGATACCCTCCGGGTAGCGCTCCCTGGTGGCGGCGTAGGGCGCGGCTCCCGTGGCGTTGACTACCTGGATTCGGCCGGTCTCCTTCCAGTAGATCATGATGTACCCGTCTCCCCCGATGCCTGACATGGCAGGCTCCACCACGTTCAGGGCTGCACCCACGGCAACGGCGGCGTCCACAGCGTTTCCGCCTTTCTGCAGGATGCTGACGCCGGCCTGGGAGGCCAGGGGATGGCCCGAGCAGACCATTGCATGGCGCCCCATGACCACCGGCCTGTTGGACCCGTAGCTGATGCCATGGGGTGACGTCGCCGACATGATCTCCTCCGGCAGGGGTGTCTTGAGAGAAGGCCCTCAAGGGGGTAAAATACCATAGCTCGTTGGGAAAGGGAAGGAAACCGCAAGACGGAGCCTCCCTAGTCCGCTCAGCCTGAGCTCGTCGAAGGCCGGCGACCTTCATGGTTCGACGAGATCACCAAGAACGGGCGACGGGACCGAAGGCAGAACCCCCCGGAGGGACTATGAGCGACGACATCATAGGCATGCGGGAGATGGGCGTAATCTTCGACGTGACAGACGGTTACGGCATCCACCGCGAGCAGATCAGCGTGCCCCTGGAGAAAGAGGACCCCGGGGCGGTACGGAAGCTACCGTCGGGGGAGATAGAGGTGGTGGTGCCTTTATCGGTCCCCATCGAGGAGTGGGCTGGCGTGCTGAAGGGCGGTCTGGAGGAGATGGGGTTCACCTGGGTCGGAGACGAGGATGACGACGAATGAGCATGGCGGTCTACCTCGGCTGATCTCGATGGACTGAGTGTATAATGGCCCGGATTACTCCCTGGAAATCAATAGGACGCCCTGAAGGAGAGCGTGGATGACGGTGCAAGGTGGTGGAATAATCTTGGGGCCAGGCGAAGGTGAGCAGGTCTCTGTCATGGGGAACGATCTGATCCTCAAGGCCTCCAGCACCGATACCGGCGGCGCTTTAGGGCTCATGGAGTACACCGCTTCCCCCGGGTTCGCCGGTCCGCCTCCTCACGTTCACCGAAAGACCGTCGAAGCTTTCTACATCCTGGAGGGGAGCCTCACCCTTCAAATCGGGGACCAGACCACCGTGGGGGAATCGGGCACCTTCGTTCTCGTGCCCCCGGGATTGGTGCACACCTTCTCCAACGCTGGCGTAGGGCCGGCCCGGTTCCTGCTGATCGTGTCCCCGGGAGGGTTCGAGAAGTACTTCCGGGAGCTGGCCCGCATCATGGCCCGTCACGGATATCCTGCGCCCGGGGGAGTGATGAGGTCGCTAGGACAGCAGTTCGACTTCGAAGTCGTGCCGCAGTCGGGCGTACAGAGTTAGGGTCGCGTGAAACGGAGCCCGGCGGACCAATAGGTCGACCGGGAGAGGAGGAGCAGGATGGCAGGAGAGAAGATCGGGATCGGAGTAGTGGGAGCCAACGCCACCTACGGCTGGGCAATGAGGGCTCATATGCCCGCCCTGGCGGCGTTGCCAGAGTATGAGCTGGCCGCCATATGCACAGCCCACAAAGAGACGGCGGAGGAGGCGGGCAGACATTACGGCGCTCGCCACGCCTTTCACGATTACCGGGAGATGGTCGGACACCCCGACGTAGACCTGGTCTCGGTATCGGTGAGGGTCCCCTTCCACGACGAGATAGTCATGGCTGCGCTGGAGGCCGGTAAGCCGGCGTTCTGCGAGTGGCCGCTGGGAGCCAATCTGGCCGAGGCCGAGAAAATGGCGAACCTGGCCAGATCGAAGGGGCTCAAGACCATGATCGGGCTCCAGGCCCGGGTCGACCCGGTCCTGCTGCGCCTGCGAGAGCTGGTGCAGGACGGGTACGTGGGAGAGGTGCTGTCCTGCAACATGACGATGTTCCTGGGAGGCCTGCTCCAGAGGGGAGCCGGCAGCGCCTGGACCGCCGACCAGAGCAAAGGGGCGACCACGCTGTCCATAGCCACCGGCCACGCCATCGACGTGGTTTGCTTGTGTGTCGGTGAGTTCCGCGAGGTGTCAGCTCAGGTCAATACCCAGGTACCGGCGTGGGACCTTGCCGACTCTGGCGAGACTGTGAAGGTGACTGCGCCCGACAACGTCCTGGTCAGCGGAACCCTGGAGAACGGCGCTGCGGCTTCCACCCATGTCGCCACCGTTCCCTGGAACGGCACCGGCTGGAGGATGGAGGTGTATGGCAGGGGAGGCACCCTGGTGGCCTCCTCCACCCAGATGGTCCAGTTCGCCGACATCCACCTCCACGGTGCCCAGGGTGACGGGGCCATGGAGCATATCTCCATACCAGACCGGCTGAGCTGGGTCCCCGGTGAGATGCCCAAGGGAGCGCCATTCAACGTGGGGCAGCTATACCGGAGGTTGAGCGAGGCCATGAAGCAGGACCATGCCCCGGAACCCGATTTCGACCTGGCGGTGAAGCGGCATCGCCTCCTGGAAGCGATCCAGCGTTCTTCGGATCAGGGTGCCAGGGTTCCGGTGGCATAGGCAGATGAACGTTTCTACCGTAACGAGGTGAAGTGACTACGCCCTTTGGTGAGATACAGAAGCCCGACGCGGACAGGTACAGGAAAGGACGCAAGCTGTACCTGGTGCCCCTTTTTACCTCCGTCGGAGATGCCCCTGCAGAGCTGGATGAGAAGATAGAGCGGTACTGGTCCGGAGCCCAGGATCACATCGGACGCCTTGAGGCAGCGCTGGGGCCGGTGAACCGGGTGTACCACGAGGCGGTCTACCTGTCCGGCGACGATGGAACCGGGCTGGTCGAGCACTTCAATCCCTCGGGCTACTCCATGATAAAGAGCAAATGCGAGGCCGGCGCCCAACTGGAAGCCACTGAAGACAGGTCGTTGGTGGAGCAAACCTCTGACTGGCAGCGATGCCTGTCCGTCGGCCTGATCAGCGAAAAAGCCACCACTACCGTCTTCCAGTCCTTGATGGAGGTCACCGGCCTGCGCTACCAACACATCGCCACCAGGATAGACGAGACCCTGGGCGAGGACGAGTCGGCGATCCTGGTTATCGGGGACAGCCACCGGGTCCAGTTCCCCGCCGACATCCAGGTGTTCTACGTGGCCCCGCCGGCCCTGGACGAGCTTCGCCGCTGGTTCGACGACCAGATGCGGCAGGCCCGAGCTCCAGAGGCCGGAGGGCCGGAAGCGCCCGACGCCGAGACCGGCGGTTGACCCGGAGGGAGGACCAGCGATGGCGGGACCCCTTGATGGGATAAGGGTCCTCGAGTTCAGCCAGATCATCGCCGCTCCCTTCGCCGGGATGCTCCTGTCCGACATGGGCGCCGACGTCGTCAAGGTAGAGCCGCCCTGGGGCGAGCCGTGGCGCCTCATCCGGCAGTTCATCCCCCTGGAGAGCCGCCAGTACATGGCCGTCAACCGGGGAAAGCGTAGCCTGCCGTTGGACCTGGCTCGTCCGGAGGGGCAGGAGATCGCCCGGGACCTGGCGCGGCGGGCCGACGTGACCATCGTCAACTACAGGCCCGACGTGTTGTCGAAGGTCGGCCTGGACTACGAGACTCTCTCCGCCGAGAATCCGCGCCTGATCTACTGCGAAAACACGGCTTTCGGGAGCGCTGGCCCCAGGAGCGATCTACCCGGCTACGATCTGATTGTGCAGGCTATGTCGGGGCTGATGGCCGCCGAGGGGAAGACGGCCGACGGTGTCCCCCAGCATCTTTTCTCGCCGGTGGTCGATATCTCCACGGGATTGTCCATGGCGTGGGCGGTCTGCGGCGCCCTCTACGCCAGGGAACGAACCGGCCGGGGGCAGAGGATCGAGGCCAGCCTTCTGTCGACCGCTCTGGCCTTGCAGGAATCTCGCTTCCTTCGAGTCGAGGCGGTGGACAGGGAGCCCCATAGCGCCTTGCTGCAGGAGATGGCCGATATGCAGGCGCTGGGCCAACCGTATCCACAACTCCAGGCCCACTACCAGTCGTATCACGCCTCCAGGCCAGGAAACATATACTACCGCACTTACAACACGGCGGACGGAGTACTGGCCGTGGGGTGTCTCAGTGACCAGCTACGCCACAAGCTCCTCGGAGTGCTGGGCCTGCGCGACATCCGGTTAGAGCCCGACTACGACCCAGATACCCCAGAGGCGAAGGCCTTCGGCGAAAAGCTTATCGCCCAGGCTGAACAGCTATTTCAGGGGAAGGGCAGTGCCGAGTGGATGGATATTCTTGTTGAGGCGGGAGTGCCGGCGCATCCCTTGAGGTTCACCGAGGAGATGCTGGACGACGACCAGGTAGTGGCCAACGATATGGTGGTTGACCTGGAGCACATGCTGGCCGGTCGGCTCAGGATGGCAGGGCCACTGGCCAAGATGAGTGGGACACCCTTGCGGGCCGAAGCCGCGTCCCCGGCCCTGGGCGAGCACACCGACGAGATACTGGCGTCGCTGGGCTATAGCGCCGCTAAGATCCACAGCCTGAAAGACAAGGGCGTGACCCGCTAGGAGTGGGACCACGCCCGTATCTTTGAAATCGCCTATCCTTCTTTCGCATCGGCTTTGGTATTGGCTTTGACCATGGCCAGCGCCTGGGACTCCACCTCCGGCAGCTTGGACTGGATGAGACCCGCATCCAGCTCGGCCACTATCCCTGGGTAGCCCGCCCTCTGGATCATCGGCCCCAGCTTACCGGCCTTGAACTGGTCCAGGGTCCACCGCAGCGTGTCGGGCACCACCGTCTTGTCCCAGAATATGCGCAGGTTCTGGTTCCTGGGCCCGTAGTGGTAGTGGGGCTCTTTGACGAAGCAGTCGAAGGCGAGAAGCTCGATCTCTTTGCCCGACACGTCGCCAAGCACATGAATCGCCTGGCCCTCGTCTCCGCCGAGGTGGCGGTACTCCAGGCCGAAGCGTACCGCGCCCGCCTCGATGACCAACGTTCCACGGTTGTGGGTCACGGTGTTCCTCTCTTTTACGGCCATCTCCCGGGCGATGGACTCGACCTCGTCCAGCTTGGGCCCCACCTGTTCGGGGTCGATCTGCCCGGCCAGCTTCTCGTAGCCCGCCCGGGTGAGCATCACCGGCAGCTTGTCCCGCAACTGGCCGATGGTCCAGCCGATGGGGTTCTCCGCGGTGGTCTTGTCCATGGGGAACATCTCGTTCTTGTTCTCGGGGCCGTAGTGATAGTGGGGGGCCTGGTCGAAGCAGTCGAACCTCAGAAGCTCCGTCTCCTTGTTCTTCACCTGCCCCACTACCTGGATGGTGACTCCTTGGTCGGCGGTGGGGTGGCCGGGCAACCCGCCGTCCAGGTCCAGGTGCTGGATGGCGAACTCGATCGCTCCCGCGCTGACTCTCTTACCGCTGATCTCCATTGCGAACCCCCTTTCCAGTCTTTCCCGTGTTTGGCCAGGAACCGAAGTAAGGCTACGATGGGTTTGGGGATATTATATCGGGGCCGTGGGCCGGCGTAAATGGTTTGGGCAATGATAGCGGTCGCCGGCGCCTGATATGTGTCAGTCAGCCGAGGCTGCGGCAGCGCGGGCTTCGGCCGGCACGCCCCTGGAGTACAGGAGGCGTAAAGGGTTCCTGATGAAGCTCAAGCACATCACCCCGACGAAGCCTATTCCCCCGGCGGTCAGTACGATGGCGGCGGTAAGGGAGGTGAAGCCGGCCACGGTGGCGTTGATCAGGTTGAAGCTGGCCATGAATCCCTGGATGTGCCAGCTATACACGCCCATCAGGCGGCCGCGAATGGCGTCGGGGGCCAGGGTCTGCAGCATGGCGTGGCTGAGGGTCATGAAACCGCCCTGGCTCAGGCCCATGCCCGCCGCCGCCAGCACCGCCAAGGGCAGGTTGGGAGACATGGCCAGGGCAAAGGGGGTGAGGCCGCTGAGGACTCCCAGCCACAGGAAAAGCCGCCCCCTGGTCCGCTCGCTCTCCACCCCGGCCAGGCCCAGCGCCGTGACCAGGGCGGCCGCGCCATAGCCCACCATCAGGTAGCTGGCGCTGCCCAGGATGGACCTGCCGCTCTCCATCCCCAGCTTTTCCCTGGACAGCACAGGGAACAGGGACTCGAAGGACATGGTCATGGCGCAGTGAGCCACCACCAATACCACGATGGAGAGGATCAGGGGTGTGTGGTACATATAGCCGAGCCCCGCCACGACGTTTCGCGAGACCACTCCGAACCCGGCCCCCATTTCCACCACTCCCCGGGAGGCCACGCGGATTTTCAGGACTATGGCCAGTCCTGCTGCGTAGAGCCCGGCGGACAGGAAGAACACCCAGTCCTGATTCCCAGTGATCCATAGCACCATCAGGATCAGAAAGGGGCCCACGAACCGCGACCCGTGCTGGGTGGCCTGATACAGGGAGACGGCATTGAGGATGCGCTCCTTGGGCACCAGGTTGGCCAGCAGCGCCGAGGCCGCGGGCATCTGGGTCGATCTGGCGCAGCCGTTGAGGACCGACAGAAGCAGAATATACCACTCGTTTATCAGCCCGGTGGCCACCAGCACGGCCAGCAGCAGGTTCTGGGCCAGGTTTACGCTGTAGGCCCATGCCAGGACTGTGCGGCGGTCGAAACGGTCTGCCAGGTATCCCGCGATGGGGGACATCAGGACCGAGGGGATCATGGCGGCGAAGGTGACGTAGCCCGTCCACTCGGGACGATCGGTGAGTTGCAGGACGAGGGCTGCGCGAGCCACAATCAGGGCCCATGCTGAGGATTGTGAGCACAGGGTGGCGAACCAGAGCTTTCGGTATTCCAGGTAGGTCAGGGAGACCGCGTAGCGGGAGAGGAACGACCGGGCCTGGTCCGATCTGAGCAACGTGATTCCCCTTTGACCTTTCCATCAAGGGTAGGAGCGTAGGTCGTATTGTAGTGTGCTCCATTTGGGCAGTCAAACCTGGGTTCAGATACCGGGCTCGATCAGGTACCCCGCCAGCAGCACGTCCAGCTCCACCATCAGCAGCTTGTTCCAGGCAGCGCTGGCGGCCATAGCGCGGTGGGGGTCCGGCGTCTCCCGGAGGAGCAGCTCCGCAATGGCTGTCTGCGCGAAGGATATCGTCCCGATCATGTACCGCGAGGGGACGGCGCCGAGATGGGCCCGGTGGGTGGGCGGATGGCTGTGGCTGATGCCCATGGCCAGAAGGTACACCGAGAAGCTTTCGTCCAGAACGCACGCGGCGGTGTCCCTGAACCAGCGGATCAAGGTGTGCTTCCTCCTGTCCAGCCGTTCCTGGTCCACTTCGCCGTCCTCGGTGACGAAATACTTGCGTGCTTGGGGGAACTTGAGGAAATGGTCGTATACGGCGTCAGTGAGGCCCTGGGCGTGGTTCATTATGGTCGGCGCGGTCTCCTGGGTGAGCAGGCGGTCCTCGTCGGTCAAGCCGACGAAACGGACCATCTCCTCCAGCCGAGCAGGCCAGTTGACCACGTATCGAATTTCGCCTTCAGAACTCAAGTCGTAGTCTCGTCAAGGTTGCCTCTGGCCAGATGGTAGTGCCGACCCCGAGGGAGTGTCAAGCTCGCCGGTCCCCGCGTGCTTGACAAGGAGTTGTTTTTCCCGTCCAATAGGGGAAGGGTGATAGCTGAGGTGGCATGGAAACGGTAAAAGCGGGACCCATCGAGCCGGAGGTGATAAAGGCCGGGGACGATTCCGGCAACAGAATGGTAGCCAGGTTCACTCTGCCCACCGGTGCAGTTGTGCATGGCATCGGCATTCCCCAGGCATGGAAGAGCCCTCTGGGTCCCACCTGGAGCTACGTCATAGAAGCGGACAAGCTCACCCTTATCGACGCGGGATGCAACGGCAGCATCCAGTACCTGGAAGAGGGCTTGGAGATTGTCGGCTATCCCCTGAGCGCAGTGGGCCGCGTCGTGGTCACCCACGGGCACATAGACCACGATGGCGGCTGCTTCGACGTAGTGGCCAGGAGCGGCGCCGAGCTATGGGCCCACGAGATCTACAGCAGCCTGCTGGGGGTCAGCAAACTGGCAACCGAGGAGGGGTACCGACGACGATCGGTCGGATTCACGCAGCTCCCAGACCAGGACTTCGAGGAGCGGCTTAAGGAATATTACGGTCTGTGCAGCCGGCTGGTGGTGACAAACCCGGTCGCCGACGGAGCCTCCCTCGACGGGTTCACCTACTACTACACCCCCGGCCACTCCCCCGACGAGCTGTGCATCATGTTCCAGCGGGCCCTGTTTTCCGGAGACCACATACTGCCCCAGATCACCCCCCATCCAAGTGTGGGGCACAACTACACCAGGTACCGCGACCGGCTTCCTCCGGGGTACCGGACGGTCAACGAGTGCTACGGGCTTAAGGCCTACCTCCGGTCCCTCAAACGGGTATCTATACTCGGAGCCGATGTCAGCGTCATGCCCGCCCACCGTGCATACTTCGGCGGGAAGTTCAATCTTGTCGGCCTGGAGAGAGCCGGTGAGATAATAGACCACCACCGGGAGCGGTTTCATGCCTTGCTGGAGCTGGTCAGGGACAGGCCCCGGGACCTGGACACCCTTACCAGGAAATACTTCTCCAACCGCCAGCTGGATGGCCGGAACTATTTCCTGGCCTTCGCCGAGGTGGTCAGCCACATCGAGTTCCTGGAAGAAGCTGGCGATGTGACCATGGAGGGCCAGGAGAAAGAGCTGGCACGCTGGAACGGCACGGAGCATTTTAAGGGCTTCATTGACGAGCTCTAAAATAACATGCTGAGGAGGGTCTGATGAGGGCGAGCACGAAGCTAAGGCAGCTGATGCGGGAGCCGGGGATCATAGTGGCGCCGGGGGCCTACGACACCCTGACGGCGAAGATCGTCGAGCAGGCGGGATTCGGGGCCGTCTATATGACCGGCGCCGGCGTCTCGGCCACTCACATCGGGCAGCCCGACCTGGGCCTGGCTACGTTGACAGAGATGGTTTCAAGGGCGGCCGCCATGACCGAGACGGTGGACGTGCCGGTCATCGCCGACGCCGACACGGGCTATGGCGGCCCCATAAACATACACCGCACCGTGCGCCAGTACGAGCGTGCCGGGGTGGCGGCCCTCCACATCGAGGACCAGGAGTTTCCCAAGAGGTGCGGCCACTTGGACGACAAGAAGGTCATATCCACGGAAGACATGGTCCAGAAGATCAGGGCCGCCGTGAACGCCCGCACCGACGATGATATGGTGATCATCGTACGCACCGACGCCATCGCCGTGACAGGCATGGACGACACCCTTGTCCGCTGCGAGGAGTACGTCAAGGCGGGCGCCGACGTTCTGTTCGTGGAGGCCCTTCGAACCAACGAGGACATAGAGCGGGTCATGAATGCCGTCGACGTGCCCCTGCTGTACAACTTCGTGGAGTCCGGCAAGTCTCCCCTGATCCCGACGCCCGAGCTCGAGCGCCTGGGATTCAAGTTCGTCATCTTCCCTGGCAGCGCCATGTTCACCGTTTGCCACGTAGTCGCCCAGGTGATGCGCGAGCTCAAGGAGCGGGGCACCACCGAGCATCTGATGGACAGCATGGTCAGCGTGCACGACTTCTTCGAGACCGTTGGCCTGTCGGAGATGCTGGAGTTGGACGCCCGTTTCGCCAGCCCGCAGCCCGTGGGCTGAACCAGACACCTCGATCATAACTCACTGGGCGTGGAGCGACATGACCGGCCCGCACCGGCAGTGGACTGCTGGTCGAGAGGGAGTCTGTGATTCGGATACCTGTGCCGGCAACGAAAAGCATCCCCCTTATCGCCTTGTGCCTGCTCGCCCTGGCAGGAAGCATGGCCTATGCCTCGACCCGGGAGATCTCCAGAGATGTCCCCGGCAGCGTCACCATTAACCTGGTCCCCATAGAGGCCTCCCTGGACCTGGATGGCAGCGGGATTGTGGACCGGGCAGATCTGCAGGTTATTGCCGGGAAGCTGGGCCAGACTGTCGGTCCGGGTGATCGCGGGGACATAAACAACGATGGAAGAATCGACGTCAGGGATCTTGCTGTCGGGGGCCTTTATCTTGGAAAGGGAGTGCCAGCGTGACCATCAGGCTGAACCTCAGGAGCGGGATTGTCCTTGTCGCCGTTCTGGCTGTCATTGGAACGAGCATCGCCTACGCCGCGGGCCTGATCTCTCGCGAAGTGAGCGGGGCCTTCGTGGTGGGCAACGTACAGACCACCGATGAGACCATCCTGCTTTATAGCCAGCAAGACCCCCTCACGGCCCTTGAAGAGGTACTTATCCCGACGGAGGACGTGGACGCCTTCGGGTTCTTCGTAAACCAGCCCAGCGTCCCGTTTTGGGCGGCCAACGGAGGCGGTGTGCCCTTCGAGCTCACGGTCAGGGGCGTCGGTGTGGAGGTAATCGTCGACGATGAGGATGACGGGTTCCAGATTGCCCATGGGGACTGGGGTATCATCATAAATGCCGAGACCTACAATGGCACCTTGCGTTTTCATCCGGCGGCGACCAGGGATGAGCGGGCGCGCTTCACGCCGGATCTGCCAGGGATGGGGACCTACGAAGTGTACGCCTACTGGGTGATGGCCCCCAACCGCGCCACCGACGCCCCCTACACCATACACCACGTCGGAGGAGCGACCGATGTGCGCGTCAATCAGCAGCTCGATGGAGGCCAGTTCAACCTGCTGGGAACCTTCGATTTCTTGGCGGGGATCGAGGGCTATGTAGAGCTATCCGCTGACGCCGACGGTGTCGTCATCGCCGACGCGGTGCGCTTCGTGTTGGTGGAGCAGGCCCTCGCCTCCACGATCACCGACTCGGCAGGCGACTGGATCGGAGCGATCCAGGAGGACTACCTGGACATCGTCTCGGCATCGGTGTCGGACCAGGGAACGAACCTCCTCTTTAGCATGGACGTAAACGGGGCGATCCCCGACGAGCCTCCTCAGGCCGTCGGGTTCGTGTGGCACCTGGACCTTGACGAGAACGGGGCCTTCAACGAGTTCCCGCCTGACATCAACGTTCGTGTCGCCTACGACACCGCTAACGGCTGGCAGGGCTTCCTGGACGATGACGTCCAACCGCCGCCCGATTTATCCGACTTCGATATGGTCGGGGACACGGTCAGCCTCAAGGTGCCGAAGACCTCCTTGGCGATCCCCAGAGCTTCAACTGGGAGGTGGGCATCCCCATACTCGGCGGCGTGAGCGACAGGGCGCCAAACGAGGGTTTCGCGACGTGGTCTTCCCAGCCGCCACCCATGGAACCGGTGGAGGTGATCGTGGACAACGCGGAATTGGATGCCGGCTTCGTGATCCAGGGAGACTGGTCCTCTTCCGTCAGCGAGAGCGCCTACAATGGCACTTTTGAACTTCATGCGCCGGGTACGACAGATCATATTGCACGCTTTTTGCCGCGGTTTCCTGTGGAGGGCACTTACGACGTTTACGCCCACTGGGTGGCCAATCCCAACCGGGCCTCCGATGCTCCCTACACTATCCAGCACGCCGATGGCATTACCACGGTTAGAGTAGACCAGCGTGTCGATGGAGGTCATTTCAATCTGCTTGGAACCTTCGCTTTCGTGGCGGGAGGTCGCGGTTACGTAGACCTGTCCGCCAACGCGAACGGGTTCGTCGTCGCCGACGCAGTGCGCTTCGTGCTCGTGGAATAACGGGAGGTGCGCGATGAAGCTAGCGGTGCAGTACGAGATGCAGCGGCCCGATCTGGACGATCACAAAGTCATCGAGGAGACCCTGGAGCAGTGCATCCTGGCCGACGAGGTGGGCTTCGACTACGTCTGGTTCGTGGAGCATCACTTCCTCACCGGCTTCTCGGCGTCGCCCAGCCCCGAGGTGTTCTACGGCGCCCTCAGCAGGCTGACCAAGCGCATCCGGCTGGGCTTCGGAGTGGTGATCCTGCCCTACCACCACCCGGTGCGCGTCGCTGAGCGGGTGGCCATGCTGGACCACCTCACCCACGGCCGGGTGGACCTGGGCACCGGCCGCTCCGCTCCCTACGAGCAGACGGGCATGGGCATTGACCCCCGGGACACCAGGGAAATGTGGGACGAGTCCCTAACCATGATCCCCAAAATATGGGAGTCGGACACCTTCGAGTGGGAGGGACGTTTCTGGAACGTGCCCCCTCGCCAGGTACTGCCCAAGCCATATCAGCAACCTCACCCGCCTCTGTGGGTTGCCGCCCTCCAACCCGCCACCTACCAGATAGCGGCGGAGAAGGGCATAGGTGTTCTGGCCTTCGGGGCCTCTGCTCCCGACCTGGTGAAGCCCCACATCGACGCCTACCGAGAGCGGATCAAGGAGGCCACCCCGGTAGGCGCCGTCGTAAACAACCAGTGGGCCAGCGCCACCTTGGGATACTGCGGCGAGGACAACCGGGAGGCCAGGGAGCTGGCGGTGGAGTCCATCAAACGGTTCTTCGGGCCGGGACGGCCTTACGTGCAGGACCAGAAGGACGTCTACTCCCGGCTGCTGGAGAGCTGGGGCGGCGTCCCAGACCATCTGCAGCAGGCCTTCAGCCGGTACGTGGACGTGGGACAGGGGGACCAGCCGGCGGATGAGGCGGTGGTGGACCTGACGGGCGGCGCGGGCATCTCCTACGCCATCTGGAACAAGATGGACGCCGACACCCTGTGTGACCGTGGCGTGGTGATAGGCGGAGATCCCGATAGCTGCATCCGGGCGCTAAAGCTCCACGAGGAGGCGGGCTGCGACCAGCTGATGATCATGATCCAGACGGAGACGATTCCTCACGAAAAGGTGATGAAGTCCATCGAGCTGTTCGGTAAGTACGTGATCCCCGAGTTCCAGAAGTCCGAGGCGGTGGCCCCGAAGACACAATAATCATCGCCGTCGCCTGGTGGCGGGCTTACCGCTGCTACACGTCCCGGTATATGGATCCCCTCTGACGTACCCTATCCAGCAGACTCGGGTCCAGGGGGTCTGCATCGTAAGCGGGTGGCCGGAGTGGGTCTCCGACGTAGCCTAGCAAGGGGAATACGGCGGGGTTAGTGTAGTAGCCGTTGTAAGTGTGCCGGACGAGCTCGCTGAAGAACTTGGGCCGCTCTTGCTCCACCTGCTTGAGCACCCGGTCCCTGGCATCGTCGGAAAGGTCCGCGAAGCCGGAGTTCTCGGTGCCCCGCGCCACAGTTTCGATGTGGGTGAGACCCTCGCGGAATAGTGCCGCCAGGTCGGCCGAAGGTCTGACGAGCTCCTGGATGTAAGAGGCCGCCCCCAGATCTCTTGCGGAGGGGAACTCACCCTCGTCGGGAATGATACGGCCGACCACGTCTTCCAGCAGTCTCCCTTGGGCCTCGGTGAACACCGGTACTATTTCTTCCATGCTACTCCAGGATCACGTTATCGATGAGCCGGGTCCGGGCCAAGTGCACCGCGGTGGAAACCATGGCTGGACGGTCGATGGCGTCCAGCTCCCTGAGGTCTGAGAGGCCGGCCACGCTAACGTAATCGATCCCGTCTATAAAGGGCTCCGACTCCAGTACCTGGCGAGTCTCCCGACGTAGACGTTCGCCGTTCCTTTCCCCCTGCTCCCAGAGGTCGAGGGCTCGACACAGCGCCCTATAGACGACCGGTGCGGCCCGACGCTGCTCCTCGTCGAGGTAAACGTTGCGGCTGCTGAGGGCCAGGCCATCGGGTTCCCGGACCGTGGGCACCACGACGATGTCGATCCCCATATCGAGATCGGCCGCCATCCGCTTTATCACCGCCACCTGCTGTCCGTCCTTCTGTCCGAAGTAGGCCCGGTCAGGACGTACCACGTTGAACAGCTTGGCGACGACTGTGGCCACGCCGCGGAAGTGGCCCGGGCGCTGCGTCCCTTCGAGCCGCTGCGCTATGTCGCCCGGCTCGATCCAGGTATCGAATCCGGTAGGGTATATCTCTGAGGCAGGTGGGGCGAAAACCAGGTCCACGCCCTCCGCGGCCAACAGATTCAGGTCGCGCTCCATGTCCCGGGGGTAGGCGTCGAGGTCCTCGGCAGGCCCGAACTGGGACGGGTTGACGAATATGCTTACAGCGACGGCGTGGCTCTCGGCGCGGGCGCGGCGCACCAGGGTGAGGTGCCCCTCGTGGAGGTACCCCATGGTGGGGACCAGGCCCACGGTACCTACGATCCGGCTCCGCGCATCTCGGAACTCGGCAATGCCGGCGGTGGTTTCCATTTCTAGCCAACCCTTGGGCAAGCTGGGACGATGGCCCGGAGCAGGACATCGCAGGATAAACCTGGCCGGTGTTAGCTACCCCGAGCCAACGGTTTCTCCGGAAACTTCACTCCGTCTTCCGCAGCTACCTCAACTTGTCGGATGAACAGGGGCCGACCGTTACGAGCACCCCGCTGAGATCAGGCAAGGTCGAAGCGATCAAGATTCATCACCTTGTCCCACGCAGCCACAAAGTCGCGCACGAACGCCTGCTGCGAGTCGTCACATGCGTAGACCTCCGCGATGGCTCGGAGCTCGGAGTTCGAACCCAAGACCAGGTCCACCCTGGTGCCGGTCCACTTGAGATCACCGGTCCCGCGATCGCGTCCCTCGAACACGTCCTCAGATTTGGAGGATGCCTGCCACTCGGTGTTCATGTCGAGCAGGTTCACAAAGAAATCATTGGTCAACGTCCCAGGCCGCTTGGTGAAGACGCCGTGTTCAGACTGTCCGACGTTCGCATTCAAGACGCGCACACCGCCAACGAGCACCGTCATGTCGGGAGCGGTCAGCGTCAGCATGTCAGCCCGCTCCACCAGCAGCTCCTCCGCGGGTTTTCGATGTTCAGCTTGGAGGTAGTTGCGGAACCCGTCTGCGGTGGGTTCTAGCACGGCAAACGACTCCACGTCGGTCCACTCCTGAGACGCGTCGGTGCGCCCCGGCGTAAAGGGGACCTGCACGTTGTGCCCGGCGTTCTTCGCAGCCTGCTCGACGCCTGCGCACCCGGCAAGGACGATCAGGTCAGCGATAGAGACCCTCTTCCCACCGGTCTGCGAGCCGTTGAATTCCGTCTGGATCTGCTCCAGCGTCTGCAGTACTTTCCACAGCTCGGCCGGGTCGTTCACTTCCCAATCTTTCTGCGGCTGGAGGCGGATGCGCGCCCCGTTCGCCCCACCGCGTTTGTCCGTGCCGCGGAACGATGCCGCCGACGCCCAGGCGGTCGAGACCAGTTGGGAAACGGACAATCCCGATGCGAGGACCTTGGCCTTGAGGCCGGCGATATCCTGCTCCCCGATTAAGTCATGATCGACGTCGGGGACGGGGTCTTGCCACAACAGCGGCTCTGCCGGAACCAATGGGCCGAGATACCGACGGCGGGGCCCCATGTCACGGTGGGTCAGCTTGTACCACGCCCTGGCGAAGGCGTCTGCGATCTCCTCCGGGTTCTCAAGGAAGCGCTTCGCAATGGGCGCATAGACCGGGTCCATCCTCAGAGAGAGGTCCGTCGTGAGCATCATGGGGGCGTGCCTCTTCGACGGATCGTGCGCATCCGGCACGGTTGCCACTGCAGATGGATCCTTGGGGGCCCACTGTGCTGCACCGGCAGGACTCTTCGTCAGCTCCCACTCGTAGCCGTGCAGGTTCTCGAAGAAGTTGTTGTCCCACTTCACCGGGGTGGTGGTCCAGGCACCCTCCAGGCCGCTGGTGATCGTATCGCCGCCTTTGCCGCTGCCAAATCTGTTCTCCCAGCCGAGGCCTTGCTCCTCCAGGCCGGCACCCTCTGGTTCGGGACCGACGTGGTGATCAGGGGCGGCACCATGTGCTTTGCCGAAGGTGTGTCCGCCGGCAATGAGCGCAACCGTCTCCTCGTCATTCATCGCCATGCGGCTGAACGTTTGGCGAATATGCTTAGCTGCAGCGAGCGGGTCCGGGTTACCGTTCGGCCCCTCCGGATTCACGTAAATCAGTCCCATGTGGTCGGCGCCGAAGGATTCTTGGAGTTCCCCGTCGCCGCTGTGGCGCTCGTCTGCAAGCCACGTACCCTCAGACCCCCAGTCAGTCTCGTCGGCCTCCCAGACGTCCTCGCGCCCGCCGCCGAAACCGAAGGTCTTGAATCCCATCGACTCCAGGGCACAGTTGCCGGCGAAGATTATCAGGTCTGCCCACGAGATTTTCCGGCCGTACTTCTGCTTGATCGGCCAGAGTAACCGGCGCGCCTTGTCGAGGTTCGCGTTGTCGGGCCAGCTATTGAGGGGCGCAAACCGTTGGTAGCCGGAGCCTCCACCGCCGCGGCCGTCGGTGATGCGGTACGTGCCTGCGGCGTGCCACGCCATGCGGATGAAGAGCGGCCCATAGTGGCCGTAGTCCGCCGGCCACCAGTCCTGGGAGGTCGTCATCACCTGTTCGATGTCCTTCTTCAGGGCATCGAGGTCAAGTGTCTTGAACGCCTCAGCGTAGTTGAAATCCTTGCCCATGGGATCTGATAGGGGAGAGTTCTGGCGGAGAACCTTCAGGTTCAACTGATTCGGCCACCAGTACTGGTTCGAGGGCATCTCGTTTCTCCTTTCGGCTATTTGCTGAGTAAGGCGCAACGACATTCGGAACCGAGTTTGATTCGGAATGGCTATCGCCTAATTATGTGTAAAGGGGTTGCACACTATGCAAAAGCCCTTTGGGACATCCCTAAGAACGCCCCAAAAGGGGCTATGCCGCTCTTAGGCTATGCCTGGGCAGCCTTGCCCGAACCGCCATGGTCTCCTCAAGCTCGCGGGGGCCGGGCATAAAGTTCCTGCTTGAAAGCCTTACGGAATCGGCGGCAAGGAAAATGAACAGGAGTGAAGCGCTAAGCTCGGCGGCAGAGCCGCGCCATGTTTCAATATTCCTAGGGTCGCTCAATTTTTCATCACCCCTTATCGATCTGCTGTTCCAGTCCTTCCATCACAGCCTCCAATTCATGGAGGACCTGCTCATCCATGTTAAAGCTTTCCTTCTCGGAAGGGAAGGAGCCCTCTTTCACGTCGGAGATGTAACGAGTAATGGCCTGGCCCATCATGTCGGCCAGGTGAGCGTATGGCCTGGTGTGCTTGGGGACGAAGTCCGGATATAGCGCCATGATGTCGTGCAGCACCTGGATCTGGCCGTCGCAGTCGGGCCCGGCGCCTATGCCGATGGTAGGGATCGACAATCGGTGGGTGATGGTCCTGGCCAGGGCCGTCGGAACGAGCTCCAACACGACGCTGAAGGCTCCCGCAGCCTCCAGGGCCTGAGCATCTTTGATTATCTGGGCGGCGTCCACCTTATCCTTACCCTGCACCCTGTATCCCCCGAAGCTGTGTATCGACTGCGGTGTGAGGCCTATGTGGCCCATTACGGGAATGCCCGCCTCCACGATGCGACGGACCGTTTCCGCGACCCTCTCCCCGCCCTCCAGCTTCACCGCCTGGGCCCCACCCTCCTGTATCAATCGTGCGGAGTTGCGGAGCGCCTGAGCGGTGTCCACCTGGTAGCTCATGAAGGGAAGGTCCCCTACAACGAGAGCCCGCTTCGCGCCTCGGGCCACGGCCTTGATGTGATGGATCATGTCTTCCATCGTTACCGGTATGGTGGAGTCGTAGCCAAGGACCACCATACCCAGGCTGTCTCCAACCAGGATCATCGAGACTCCCGCATCGTCGACTACTCGGGCCATGGTGTAATCGTAGGCCGTAATCACGGGAATCTTCTCCCCCCGGGCCCTCATTTCGGAGATATCCCGTATAGTCACCTTGCGGGCCATTATCCATGCCTCCGGACGTCGGGTGTAAGTTCAGAGCCCCCGTCTTGGTAAGCTTCCAGCAGCCGCTCCATCGCCTCTGCATCCTCCGAAGTCAGCTTGCCGCGCGCGAGGAGAACGGTCTGCCTGGACAGGTTACGGTAAAGGGGGAGAAGCTGTGGCAGGTGGCTTTGCAGCGCCTCGAGGTGCTTTTGCAGCGTCATGGAATCACCCCGCGCAACAGGCCCAGTACGGCTGGCGTCGACGCCACACCTGGAAACATTTCTAATAGTCGTTTCTGCGATGGGGGCGATCACCGGCAGGACGTCTTCGTCGGACAACCCCGCCGCTTTCAGTAGCTCATCTGCGGAGTCAATCAGGGTCACCAGGTACCCGCAGCTCATCACCGCCGCGGCATGATATAGAGCTCGTTTCTCGGGACTTACGCGAATCGACCGGCCGCCAAGCCGAGAGGCCATTTCTTCCAGGAAGGAGCCAATCCACCCTTCCCCTTCGATAGCGAAGGTGATGCCCTGGGTCCTTTCGGCGGCCTCTTCAGGGGTGGCCAGGCAGGCGAAAGTCTGGAAGGGATGGAGGGAGCCAACGCATGCGCCCATCCCTTGAGCTGGCTCTAGGACGTCCAGGTTCTCGGCTCCGCTGCAATGGACCACACCCTGGCCTGGCTTCCACGTCAGGTCAGAGGCCACCCCGAGTACGGCGTCATCGGGCGTCGTGATGAAGACAACCCGGCATCGCTCGACGACCTCCTGCGGGTCGGTGAACGCCCGGCAACCGGGTATTTTCGAGGCCAGTGCTTCGGCCGATGACGGCCTGCGGCTGGACACTGCTAGGACCTCGTAGAGCTGGCGGGCCATGGCGATGCTCAGGCCCGTCGCCAGGGTTCCGGCTCCGATAAACCCGATGGTGGAGTGGACCGCTTTATTGGTGTCCATTAATAAAAAGCGAGACGTCCCTTGGCCCGCCAAGAGACGTCTCGCGCCGTGGCCTTTCTCGGTTGGCGACCGGGACGCCAGACGTCCCTTACGCCGGTGAACCAGGCTCACCCCCCGGCGGGTGGATGGCACCTAAATCATATCACTCCGCCGGTGGGTGTCAACACGTTGCGACCGCTTCAGTCGGCAACGGCCATGATCTCCCTCCGGTCCGCCCGCTTGAGGATACGGAACACCGTGCGCTGACTAAGGGCGAATGTCGCCGAGACCTGGGCGACGGACAATCCCCGCACCAGCATCGCTTCCATCACCTCCCTGTCTCGCTGGTCCTTCTCCTGCCGCTTCAGCCAGCCGGGATCGTCGTACTTGCACTGGGGAAGGGGACAGCTGAGACATGAAGGTGCGATCTCACAACCGTCGTCGCGATAAGGATAGCGTTCCGGGACAACGTCTATTACCATGGTCGAAACTGAGGTCGAAACCGGGACCGGGTGTTGGGCATATATCTTCATTTGCTCTCTCCAAACGTCATTGTTAAACTATAGAACAAATGTACTGCATAGTTCAAGTCATAGGTGGCAGTCGGTTTGACTGAGATGACCCCCCCTGCTATAGTTCCGTCAAGGGGCAGCTAGACGACGCTCCCACCCACGGGGAGGTGTGGACGTGTCCTACGAGACCATAGACTACCGCCGCCACGGGAAGGTAGTTTACATAACACTCAACAGGCCTGAGGTCCTCAACGCCGTCGACGAGCTGATGGAAGCTGAGCTGAGAGAGGCCTTCAGGGAGTACGATCTGGATGAGGAGGCCTGGGTCGCCATCCTCGACGGATCCGGCCGTTGCTTCTGCTCTGGCTTCGACGTGAAGCAGCGCTTCGCTGACATGCCGGACCAGGAGCGAACGAGGTGGTCGTCGGGCGCCAACTCCGAAGGCTACCTGGGGCGGTCGGTCAACTGGAAGCCGGTGATCGCCGCAGTGCACAGCTACGCTCTCGGCGCCGGAATCAACATAGCCATGGAATGCGACCTCATAGCGGCGTCGGAGGACGCCCTGTTCGGCATCACCGAGACCAAACGAGGCCTCCCTGCCGGCACGGTATGGGCCAAGGTTCAGACATTCATGCCCTCCAAGATCGCAACCGAGCTTCTGCTGACGGGCGAGCCCATGCCTGCGTCCGAGCTGTATCGGTTGGGCCTGATTAACAGGATGGTGCCGGTGGGTCACCACCTGGAGGCAGCGGAAGAGTTGGCGACTAACATCCTCAAAGCTCCCCCTCTGGCCGTGCGCGCTGGGGTCAGGATAAGCCGCTGGGCGTGGTGCCGTATGGCAGCTGAGGCTGACCTGTATCTTCAGCCGCTGAAGCTGCACCTCACCGAGGACTTCCAGGAGTCCAGCCGCTCCTTCATGGAAAAGCGTCAGCCGTCCTATCGGGGCCGGTAGGCCCTTGTTAGCAAGCTGGGGTGAGCGATGCCCACCAATCTGCCTCCGCACTACTACGAAGCCGAGAGGACCTTCCGGAAAGCCAAGACTGTACCCGAGAAGGTGGCCGCCCTGCAGGAGATGATGTCGGCGACGCCGAAGCACAAGGGCACCGACCATCTCCGCGCCGACATGCGGGCGAGGATGGCCCGGCTCATGGAGGAGTTGGAGCGACCGAAGCCTGGCGGAGGCGGCCTGGCCGACCCCTTCGCACTGCGCAAGGAAGGGGCGGGCCGGGCGGTGCTGGTGGGCCTTGCCAACGCGGGCAAGTCCCAGCTCCTGGCCAGCCTGACCGGAGCCGCCGCCCGTGTCGCAAGCTACCGCTACACCACTCAGACGCCGCTGCCGGGTATGCTCCAGTTCGAGAACGTGCGGATTCAGATGGTGGACACTCCATCCATAGACGCTCGCCAAATGCAGACGCGGCTGTTCAGCCTGCTAAGGAGCGCCGATCTGCTCCTACTAGTCCTCGACCTGGAGGCGGGCGCCATCGCCCAGATTGAGGAGGTCACGGCGGAGCTGGAAAGGTGGGGCTATCGGCTGCTGGGAGCCAAAGAGGACCCCGATATCGACGATCACAGGGTGCAGAAGCGCGCTATAGTTGTGGGGAACAAAGCGGACGCCGATGGCGCGCTGGAAGAGTTCCAGAGGCTGTCGGACCGGTACGGAGATCGTTTCCCAGTCCTGATGGTCTCCACTGCCGAGGAGGTGGGTCTCAATGAGCTGACCGAGGCCACTTTTCGCGCCCTGGGCAAAGTGCGAGTGTACACTAAGGCGCCCGGGGAGGACCCCAGCTATGGCTCCCCGGTGGTGTTGCTCCAGGGTAGCGTGGTGCAGGATGCGGCCGAGGCCCTGCATAAGGATTGGAAGCGAAGGCTCAGGTACGCCCTGCTGTGGGGTTCCGGGAAGTTTGACAGCCAGAGGGTGGGAAGGGACTACGTTCTGGCCGACGGCGATGTTCTGGAGTTTCACGGTTGATCCGAGCGATCGTTCTCTCTTCGGGTTAGGGAAGTGTGAGCGGACCGGCCCCATCTGGAAGAGATATACCGGTATGAAGGTATGTGACCGTTAGAATGGGCCTGGGTTTCTTGAAAGCCGGCCTCCCATGCGGAGCGGTGTTTCTGGTGCTAGCCGTTGCGTGCCAGGGTCAGGCCCCGGCTTCCACCCCCACCCCCGTTCCTCCCGTCATAGAGGAGCCGACGACCACGCCCACCATCGAGCCGACGCCGACAGCCACCAATGAGCCCACAGCGCAGGCTACTAGGCCGCCGACGGTCACCATGGAGCCGACCTCATCACCTACCTCGACGCCGAGGCCGAGCCCGTCGCCGTCCCCCACGCCGGCGGTGACTGAGGAACCTATCCCAACGTTGGGGCCGACTCCCTCACCCGTCCCGTCTCTGACGCCGACTTCGGTGGCCACGCCACGTACTCCCACACCGACCCCGACGGCGCCGCCTACCCCTACTAACACTCCGTTGCCTACCACCACGCCGGTCCCCAGCCCGACGCCCACCGTGCGCCCGACGGCAACACCTCCGCCGACTCCGACGGTAACGCCGACGCACACCCCCACTCCGCCGCCGACGGCTACTCGGGTCACACCTGAGCCTACTTCCACCCCGAACGCACCGCCCGTCGACACCTACGTTGACGAGCGACTGGGGATAACTTTCTCCTACCCTCCCGGGTGGCGTATATTCACCACCGATCCCACCGTCATCCAGCTGAATCCGGCTTTTGGCGGCCTGATACTGTTCTTTAGCGACATAACGGGGCCGACGAACCTGGAGGCCCAGCTTGTTCAGCTTATGGCCGAGGTTTCCCAGTTCCAGGACTTGCAGGAGATCTCCCGCGACTTGATCGAAGGAGAATACCCCAGGTACCTCCTCAGCCTGGAGTGGTCGGGACAGCTGTCGCCGGTCAGGGGCGAGTTCGTCGTCGCCGTGGGAGGATCCCGCACCTTCGTCGTCTGGGCTATCGCCACCCAGGCTGTCTTCGACCAGTTCGACGATGAGTTCCGCAAGGTACTTGACTCCTTCAAGATCACTCTGCCGCTCCCCGAGGGCGACATAGATCCCGGCGGAAGCGTCGACGACATCCTCGACGTCATCGACGAGAAGGTAGTCCGCATCAGGGAACTGCCACCGCCGGCCACCCTTTCGCGGAGCCTTCTCACCCGGGAAAGGTTCGCCGCGGAGGAAGCCGGGTCCATCGATAACGAGGATAGGCGCGAGGTAGACCGGCTGAAGGGCCTCTGCGTAATCATGGACCTCTGCGCGGAGACCGACGACCTGGTGCAGCAGTTGTTGGATCTGCTGGGCCAGGGCGTGCTCGGCTTCTACGAGCCAGACGACAAATCCCTCACTGTGGTGACGGAGGGCGAGACGCTGAAGCCCCTGGAGTGGCTCACCTACGCCCACGAATACGCCCACGCCCTACAGGACGTACAGTTCGACCTGCAAGGGTTGAGCGCACGGGCCGACACCTTCGATGCCGGCAAGGCTGTGGCGGCCCTCAGGGAAGGCGATGCCAATCTAACGGAATATCTCTTCTACGAGACCCTTCCCTTTGAACGGCAGGCGCTCCTGGCGGCGGCCCTTGAGAAGGTCATCGAGGAGTTTTCCATGTCGCCGGAGGCGGCCCGGGCTCCCCGCATAATTACCGAGACCTTCGGCTGGGAGCACAGCGTGGGGCCGGCCTTCGTCTTTCGTCTTTACCTGGAAGGAGGATTTGGCGCCATCGATCAAGCTTATAGAGATCCTCCCCGTTCCACCGAGCAAATCCTGCATCCTCAGAAGTACTTATCCGGAGAGGCGCCCGACGACATCCTTCTGCCAGACCTCAAGGCCGCCCTGGGAGCGGGCTGGCGTGAGAAAGATGCCGGGGTGTTGGGAGAGCTCCTCACCAAGATTTACCTCGATACCTTCTTGAGTGAAGGCCGCGCCATCGAGGCCGCGGCAGGCTGGGGCGGAGATGCGTATACCCTGCTGGAGGATGATGGAGGCAGGGTGCTCCTGGCAATGCGCTACTCCTGGGACACCACGGCCGACGCCCAGGAGTTCTTCCAGGCGTACCTGGGGTTCGCTACCCTGAAGAGCCAGGGCCAGTGGGATCTGGTGGAGACCGGCGATGGCCTCCGTCTGTGGGTGGGCGAAGGGATCAGCGTTTCCCTGGAGACGGGCGGCGACGATTCGACGTTGATCATCGGTCCCGACCGGGAGTCAGTGGAGGCCGCCCGAGGCGAGCTGTCGGCCTCCGCATCGTAGGCACTCGAAGGTCAGGTTGCAGGCAGGGACGGTGCTTAACGAGGGACAGGCACCCCCGCCACGTTCAGGCGGATGCGGGCCAGCTCGTGGTATGTGGTGATGAACAGGGTCTTCCAATCGTCGCCGCCCCATCCGACGTTTGTGGTCAGGAAAGAGCCGGTCACGATGATTCCCAGATGCTTCCCGTTGGGGTCTATGATCCATACCCCGCCGGGCCCCGTGCTGTAGACGTTCCCCTCCGAATCCACCTTCATTCCGTCGGTGATTCCCGGCTCTTCACGATTCATCTCGCAGAAGACCCGGTCGGTGTGCAGGCCAAGGGTCCCGTTGGGAAGGACATCGAAGGCCCTGATGTGTTTACGATAGGAATCGGCGACATACATCACGGACTCGTCGGGCGAGAAGGCCAGGCCGTTGGGCAGAACGAAGTCCCGGACCAGCAGGGTCATGGTGCCCAGGTCGGCGGAGACCCGGTAGACGCCGGAAAACTCCAGGTCTCGGGTCGGGTCGGGGGCGCCCGGGTCTGTGAAGTAGATGCTCCCGTCGGACTTGACCACGACGTCGTTGGGGCGGTTTAGCCGCCGACCCTTATAGGTCGAGGCGACAACGGTAGTGCTCCCGTCGGGCTCCAGGCGGATCACCCGCCGTCCACCGTAGTCCTCGCAGGCCACGATCCTTCCCTGGCGGTCCCTGGTGACCCCGTTGGCGCGGTTCGTGGGCTCCCGGAACACAGATATGCTGCCGTCGGGCGTCCACTTGAACTGCTTGCTTTGGGCGATGTCGCTGAACAGGAGGTATCCCCTTTCCTTCCACCACAGAGGCCCTTCGGCTGGGCCCTTATCGACCTCGGTTGGCCCGCCGAAGGCGCCGAAGCCCGTGCCCAGAATCTCCAGGTCCTGCCCCGGCGGCAAGATGCGGTCCAACTCCGACGACATCCTTACGATGGGCATGGAGTCCTCCTTGGGTCGGTTTGAGGGATTCGCTACCGGAATTCGATGATTCAAGTGTGGAACGGCGGGAAACAGGCTGGATTCTAAGAGGACCGCCCGGCCTGTCAAGGACCTATCTCAGCCCGGGCAGAAGCTCGACGATCATGGTCCCTTTCTGCAGGTCCACCTCCAGGATCACATCTTCCAGGGCCGGGATCAGAAGCTCCGCACCGTCGTGAGACACCACATATACGTCGTTGCTTCCTGTGGATATGATCTCGGTGACCCGGCCCAGGTACTCCTCTTCGCGGGTAAATACCTCTGTGTCGATGATCTGGAAGTGATAATACTCGCCGTCGGGCAGCGGGCGCACCATGTCCTCGGACACGGTCAGGAGCATATGGCGGAGGCCCTCGGCCTCGGTCCTGCTGTCTATCCCCTCCAGCTTAAGGTAGAGTCGGCCGTTGGCCGAAGGAGAGGAGCGTCGGATGGTGCGGGGCTTACCCTCCAGAAACAAGATTCCCCCGGGCGAGAACCGACCGGGGGAATCGCTTATGACCTCTATCTGGACCTCGCCATTCATTCCCCGAGGGTTCACCACCCTACCCACGATCACAGGTTTCCCCGGGGCCGCACTATGGTCCATAGGGGTGGGGCCTCTTATCCCTGGGGCTTACCCCAAGCTGCGGTCTCTCTTCATCTGGAGTCGTTTCTCAGACTATCTCGAGCATGGCTCTGGTATCGTTTTTCACCGCAGCCACCCGGAGCAGGACCCGCATCGCCTGGGCGACCCTTCCCTGCCTCCCGATGATCTTGCCCTTATCTTCGTCGGCCACCTCTAGCCTGAGTACCACTCTGCCTTCCTCAACCTCCTCGGTCACCCTGACATCGTCCGGCCTGGTGGCCAGACTGCGAGCAATGTACTCGATCAGCTCCTTCATCGCTCCTTTGCCTTCTCGTAGATTCCATTCCAGTTGAAGATCCTCTCCACCGGCCCCGATGGCTGGGCCCCTTTCAGCAGCCACGAGACTGCCTTCTCCTCGTTGAGGGTCACGTGCGGCGGATCGACCATCGGGTCGTAGTTGCCTATCCACTCCACGTAGGCGCCGTCCCGGGGCGCCCGCTGATCGGCCACTACTATCCGGTAGGACGGTCTACCCTTTTTCCCTACCCGTCTCAGACGAATTCTTAGCATGGTCTCCCTGTACCGTTCCTGGTCTAGTATTCACTAGATAGGAATTTTAAGGCCCGGAGTTGGGGTTGTCAACGGATGTCCGGCGCTCAAGGCATCAGCTTGAGAGAGATTGACACTGCTCACCGGTCGTTGCTATACTGGGTTCGCTTTGCCAGAGGCGACTACCCATATCGTGGCAATGGTCTTGGTAAAAGCAGTATAACGTAGGAAATAGACCGATATAAGCAGGGAAACCGGAATGGCAGACGGGCTAATTGCTTCATCCGTACAGCTGGCCGGGGGAATCGACCCGGTGGAGTATTGCCACCAGCAGGGATGGACTGACGGGCTGCCGGTGGTGCCTCCCACGCCCGAGAGGGTACATTCCATGATATCCACTGTCGGGCGGGAACCCGGCGAGGTATTGGGCGTCTTTCCGCCCATAGGCTCCGAGGTTACCGTCGAGAAGGTAGCCATCAACGCGGTCCTGGCCGGCTGCCTCCCGGAGTACTTCCCGGTAGTGCTCACCGCGGTCCAGGGCATGGCGCGGCGCCAGAGAAGCCTGGAGGGAATGCTCACCACCATCCACGGCGACTCGCCGCTGCTGATAGTCAACGGGCCGCTGATCAAGGAGTTGGACTTCAATGCCGGGGCGAACCTCTTCGGTCCAGGCTGGAGGGCCAACGCCACCGTGGGGCGGGCCATCGCCCTCATCGTGCGTAACATCGCCATCGGCCCGCCTGGCCAGTTCGACGTCGCCACCCACTCCCAGCCGGGCAAGTTCACCTCCTGTATCGCCGAGTTCGAGGGCGTCAGTCCATGGCTGCCGCTGCACGTAGACCGCGGGTTCGACGCAGGCGATAGCACCGTAACCCTCATCGGATCCCAGGGCCCGCACCACGTCACCGACCTGGTAAGCACCACTGCCCGTGGAATACTGAACACCATCGCCGACTCCATGGCCATCATGGGGACCTACAACATCTACTGGGGTGGCGAAGTGGTGGTCGTCTTGAGCCCCACCCATGCTCACGTAATCGCCGGCGAAGGATGGTCCAAGGACGACGTGAAGTACCACTTGTGGGAGACGGCGCGAAAGCCCCTCGGCAAGCTCAAGCAGGGCGGCTGCTACAACTTCAGGGGCTTCACCGGCTGGCCCAGGTGGGTGGACACCGAGGACGACGAGACCCTGGTCCCCGTGGTGCACCGCCCCGACGACATCATTGTCATGGTAGCGGGAGGGGAAGTGGGCAGCTATTCGTCCATCCTGTTCTGCATCGGGCTGCGTAGCGTTACTCTCAAGGTTCCAACGATTAGCTGAGGAGGTACGATGGCTACGGTAGAGACCAACGAGGAAACGGTCCTTCTCAACCCCAAGGCTGAGCACACGGCCAAGGAGACCCGTCCAGCGTCCAGGCTTCCCAGCCTGAAGGGCGCAACCGTCGCGGTGATCAACGCCTTCAACAACCAGCAGGTCACCCATGGGGAGCTGGTGGCAGGCCATGTGGGAGAGATTTTCCTTCGGCAGGGAGCGACCCAGGTACTCCCCATCAGGAAGGAAAACACGTCGGGACAAGACCTGCCCGAGGAGGCGGTGGACTACATAGTCTCCCAGGCCCAGGCGGCGATCATCCTGGAAGGCGACTGAGGGACCTGCACGTGGCGCGGTTCGCGTGACGCAATGAACCTGGAGAGGCGCGGTGTACCGACCGTCTTTCTCTGTCCCGAGGCATTTCGGGGTATCGTAAAGGCCCAGGCCCGTCTCGACGGTATGCCCTCGTATGAGCCGGTGACTGTGCCCGGCCAGGTGGTTGCCCTTTCCCCACAACAAGTGCTGGCGAAAATCGACGGCGCCGCCGATCGGATCGTCGGGGGCCTGCTATCGGCTCCGTCGGAGAGCTAACCTACCCTCACTTCCGGCCCCTCCCCCTCAGGGAGAGGGGTGGCCGAAGGCCGAGGTGAAGGCCCGGGGCGCCATTTCATGGCATTGACACGCTGCCGAACCTTGTTGGCGATGTAAGCCGACCCCGTATATATCTGAATATGTCTGAAAGGGGGGAACATGACAACGCAGGAACAGGTGAAATGGAGACTCGAGGGTCAATACTTCCAGGCATGCAGCTGCGACTATGGCTGCCCGTGCGAGTTCGAGGCGCCCCCAACTCGGGGTTTCTGTGAGGACGTCTCTGTATGGCACATCGAGAGTGGTACCTATGGTGACGTGTCCCTGGGTGGGCTAAGCTTCGGTGTCGCCGCCAGGTGGCCGGGGGCACTGCACGAAGGGAACGGCGTCGCTGTTCCATATTTCGACGAGAGGGCTAACGAGCAACAGCGGGACGCCCTGTTGAAAATCATCACAGGCGAAGCCAAGGGAGTAGGACCGTTCGAGATCGTTATCACGACCCTGTCCAAGGTCTTGGAGCCGCAGTACGTGCCCATCGAGGTAAATCATGACGGCAAGAATAGCATCGCGAAGATGGGCACCACAGCTTCGGTCGCCTTTGAGCCGATCAAGAATCCGGTAACGGGGGAGCCCGAAGGAATCAGGATCGAGCATGAAGAAGGATTCTTTTTCAAAGAAGCCCAAGTAGTATCAGCGAAAGAGATGCGATCGTCGTTTCAGGAGTTGGACTTTTCCTGGCCGGACAAAGCCGGGTTCGTGGCTCCGTTCAAGTACGGCAACCAGGGCTAAGAGACCTCGGCCCACCGCTTGCCCTAAATGGTCGACACGAAATCGGCACGCCCCAGACCGCCCGTTGGGGCGTGCCGATTGTCCATATCACTTTCGGAGAGCCGCTGATGCAGCTGTCGGCGACACCCCTGGAGATCGTTCTCAAGCGAGACCGGGTCGTCGTGTTGGCCGGAATCGTGGCCATCGCCGCCCTGGCGTGGGCCTACACGGTCCACCTGGCCGGAGACATGGGGAACATGGCCATGCCCAACACCCAGTCCTGGGGCGCCGTCGACTTCGCCACGATGTTCGTGATGTGGCTGGTCATGATGGTGGCCATGATGGTCCCCACAGCCGCGCCGATGATCCTGCTGTTCGCCAGCGTCAACCGCAAGCGTCGCGAGCAGGAGGGCCCCTTCGTGCCGACGGGAGTATTCCTCCTCGGCTACGTGATAGCCTGGACCGGCTTCGCCGCGCTGGCCACCGTGGCTAACTGGGGCCTCCACACCGGCGGCCTGATGTCTTCGATGATGGGTGAGAGCGGCAGCTCCTTTCTTGGCGGCGGGTTGCTGCTGGCGGCGGGAGCCTTTCAGTGGGGCCGCCTCAAGTCTGTCTGCCTGACCCACTGCCGCTCCCCTATGGGATTCCTGATGACCGGGTGGCGAGACGGCGTCGGTGGAGCCCTGCGAATGGGCATGGGACACGGGGTGTTCTGTCTCGGTTGCTGCTGGGTCCTGATGACCCTCCTGTTCGTCCTGGGGGTAATGAACCTGATCTGGATAGCCGCGCTGTCCGGGTTCGTCCTTTTGGAGAAGATCGCTCTGGGTGGCCACCGGCTAAGCCGCGTTACTGGCTTCGTGCTGATAGTCTGGGCCGCGTTGATGTTTGTCGGAGTAGCCACCTGATCGGGTTCCCTGAACAACAATAAGTGGCGTGGCCCTCCGTCCGCCGGTGATTTGCGGTTTGCCTTCGGTTGCCTTACACTAGTCGAAACCTCGGAGAGTTGGGTATATGGCCACGCAGGGAACCGCCTCGGCTCGGCACGCGCTGGAAGACCAGTCGGAGGCCATCGAGTACTGCTACCGAATGGGCTGGACCGACGGCCTGCCGGTTGTGCCTCCCACAGAAGGGCTCATAAGCCGGTTCCTGGAGTACGTGGGCCGAGAGCCCTCCGACGTTATCCTGGTAGAGCCCGTGGCGGGGCGCGTGGTCACTGCGGAGAAGGCGGCGGCCAACGCCATCTTGGCCGGATGCCTCCCAGAGCACTTTCCGGTGGTGCTGGCCGCCCTGGACGCCATGGGCGAACCCGCCTTCAACCTCCACGGTGCGACGCTGAACAACGGCGGCTCCGCCATTATGGCGATAGTCGGCGGCCCCATAGTCGAGAAGCTTGGGATGAACAGCAGTTTCGCCCTGTTCTGTCCTGGAAACCGGGCCAACGCTGCCATCGGCAGGGCCCTGCACCTGGTGCCCTGGAACTGTACCGGTAACCGCCCAGACCAGATGGACAAGACGGTCTTCGGCTTCTCCGGCCGCTACTCCATGTGCATCGCCGAGCGGGCAGAGGCCCTTCCCAAAGGATGGCAGCCACTCCACGTCGAGCGTGGCCTGCCTCCGGGGTCCAGCGCCGTCAGTGTCTTCGTAGCGATGTATCCCCAGCAGGGGGGATACAGCAGCTCCGATCCCAGGGAGATCCTGCTCAGCGTCGCAGACAAGATGAGGTTCATGCCACCGTGGCATCGGGAGCTCCTGGTGGTACTGTCGCCTGAGGTCCTGTACCACCTGGGGAACGCCGGCTGGACCAAGACCGATGTGAGGGAGTTCCTGTTCCAGGAGGCCAGGAGGCTGTGCCGGGAGATCCGGCGTGGCCACGGTTTCATGTACTCGACTCCTCCTCCGAAGGACATGGACGACGAGATGATCCCCATACTGAAATCGCCCGAGGCCCTCAACATCGTCGCCGGTGGCGGCGAGGGCGGGCCTATGGCCATGATCGTCCCGCCCTACGGGCTTGGCATCCACGCTAAGCTGATAACCCGGCAGATCGTCGAGAGCTAGCCCGGAATACGTACCGAGGAGGTGCCCTATGGCCGGAGTGACCCTGATAGACCCGACGCTTACAACGGTGGCCGCCAGTGAGCAGATGGCCGCCAGGCCCGAGACCCTGAACGGCGTTACCATCGGCCTGTTGAACAACGGCAAGGGGAGGCCCGCCGAGCGGATCCTGAGGTTCGCCCACGGGTTGCTGGCCGAACGTTACGACCTGGCCGGCTCGGTAAACCACGCCAAGGACGCGCCATCCAGGCCCTTCCAACCGGAGGTACTGGACGACGTGGCGTCCCAGTGCCAGGTGGCGATCACGGCGGTGGGGGATTGAGGGTCCTGCTCGACGTGCAGTCTGCACGACGGAATCAGCCTGGAGAAGCGGGGAGTCCCCACGGTAGTGGTGGTCTCCGAGCCCTTCACTGGGAACGCCAAAGCGATGGCAAGGTTGCAGGGGATCCCCGACTATCCTTACATCGTTTTTCCACACCCGCTAAGCAGTCTCACCGAGGGTGAGACAGAGGAGATCGTGAGGCGGTTCTTCCCACGTATCCTGGAGCTGCTGCTAGCGCGACACGACGTGGCGGCGGGGTAGCACCGATACCATCAGCACATGGAGGTCATGGATGGCCGATCTGACCAAAGACGAGATTCGCGCCCTGGGTCACGCCGTCGGGCTGGAGATCGAGGACCCGGAGCTGACCGAGGTGATGTACAGCCTCAACGCCCTGCTGGAAGCCCTGGATAGCATCAACCCCCCGGGGATGGACGAGGTCGAGCCTTTGCCGATCATCCTGCCACCCCAATAGACCGTCAACGATCCAACATGCGGGACCGCCCTAGACTGCTTGCGGGTGGAGGACCATGGAAAAGGCGGACATACCCTTCCTCTCTGCCACCGACCTCTCACGTCTGATCGAAAAGAAAGAAGTCTCGCCGGTGGAGGCCACCGAGGCCTACCTTGACCGGATCGACAGCCTGGACTTCAAATTCAACGCCTACCTCACCGTCACCCGCGACCAGGCCCTGCAGTCGGCGCGGGAAGCAGAGCAGGCCATAGGCCGGGGCAACTACCTCGGCCCGATGCATGGCATCCCTGTGGCGGTGAAGGACCAGTTCTGGACCAAAGGCATCCGTACCACCGGTGGCTCCCGCTTCTATGCAGATTTCGTCCCCGACCAGGACGCCACTGTGGTCGCAAACCTGAAACAGGCCGGCGCAGTTCTTCTGGGCAAGGCCAACCTCACCGAGTTCGCACTCACAGGCTTCACCCACCGGTTCAGCACGCCCCGAAACCCCTGGAACCTGGATATGTACGCCGGTGGGTCCAGCAGCGGCTCCGGCGCCGCCACCGGGGCCTTCTTGTGTGCCACCTCCCTGGGCGAGGACACCGGCGGCTCCATCCGGTTCCCGGCGACCTGGTGCGGCCTGGTGGGGCATCGGCCCAGCTGGGGCAGGGTGAGCCGCTATGGAGTCATGCGCGGAGTCTGGTCCATGGATACCGTCGGGCCCATATCCCGGACTGTGGAGGACGCCGCCATCACCCCTGGGGACCATAGCCGGCCCCGATCCCAAAGACCCCCACACCTGGAGCAGCCCCGTCCCGGACTACCGGGCGGCGCTGGACGGCAACATCAAGGGCATGCGGGTGGGTGTCCTGGAGGAGTTCGTCGATTCGGACGCGGTGGACGCCGACGAGCGGCAGGCGATGGCCAAGGCCGTAGAGGTGCTGGGCGAGCTGGGAGCGACCACCGAGGTGGTGTCGCTGCCGCTGGCCAGGGAGGCCGCCCCGGTGACCGCGGTGCTGCTGCGCTCGGAGCCCGCCCTGGACCACCGGGAGTGGCTCAGGAACAGGCTCCAGGACTACGGCCACGATACCCGCATCGGGCTCTTGCTGGGCAGCATCATGCCGGCCCGTCTGACCATGAAGTCCCAGAAGATAAGGAGCCTGTTCCGGCAGAGGTACATCGAGCTGCTGCAGAAATACGATGTCGTCGTCCTTCCCACGTCGGGGAGGGCAGCTCAGCCGGTCGAGGACGACCCGCCGATCACCAGCAAGGCGACCAGCTCCCGTCTGCGGTACCTGTTCACCTACATGTTCAACCTGGCCAGCGCCCCGGCAGTGTCCGTCCCCTGCGGGCTCACCTCCAGTGGGCTGCCCATCGGGCTTCAGATCGGCGGCCGTCCCGACGGCGACGCCGCCGTGCTGAAGGTGGCCCATGCCTACGAGCAGGCCACGCCCTGGCACACCATGAGGCCCCCCGGCGGCTTAGTGTGCTGCGTCGTGCGCGTGACACCGGGCTGCGACGCTGGCACGCTGTTTAGAGGTGGTCAGTGGCCTTCAAGGGTGAAAACCTACACGTTTAGAGTGAAGCTAGAGGAGGACGATGACGGCCGCTGGGGTGCATGGATCGATGCCTTGCGCGGCTGTACGGCCTGGGGTATACCAGTGAGGGAGCGTTCAGTGCGCTGCAGGATGCGACCGAGGCCTACATCGAAGATATGGTGGAGTCTGGTGAGGATATCCCGGAGGGCATATGCTAGAGGATAAGCGTCAATGGTAAGAAGCCAATCCAACTCCCGGTACGACGTCATCGTGGTGGGGGCCGGCAACGCCGCCCTCACGGCGGCCCTGTCGGCTTGCCAGCAGGGCGCCCGGGTCCTGGTGCTGGAAAAGGCGCCTGAAGCCGAGCGCGGAGGCAACAGCAGGTTCAGCGGCGGCATCTTTCGGTTCGCCTACGATAGCATAGAGGACCTGAAGCCGCTGCGCCCCGACCTGCCCAACAGCCAGTGGGACCTGGTGGACGTGGGGAATTACGGCGACGATCGATATCTGGCTGACCTGATGCGGGTGACCGAGGGCCAGGCCAACGCCGAGCTCTCCCGGACCCTGATACAGCAGTCCCACCCTACCATGCTGTGGATGACCGATCTGGGCGTATCCTGGGAGTGGAGCATCGTCTGGTCGACGCGGTCGGGAGAGCGGGTGCGCTTCAACCCAGGTGCGGTGCTGCAGGCCAGAAACAAGGGCGTCGGCCTCGTTGAGGACCTGTTCGAGTCCTCGCAACGGGCCGGAATAGATGTCGCCTATCAGGCGAAGATGACCGGGTTCCTACAGGACGACGCCGGGCGTATAACGGGAGTCAGGGTCAAGACCCCCCAGGGGATCGAGGACGCGCCGGCAGGTGCCGTGGTGCTGGCCTCAGGAGGGTTCGAGGCCAACCCGGAGATGCGGGCCCGCTACCTGGGTACCGGTTGGGACCAGGTGAAAGTGCGGGGTACCCGGTTCAACACCGGCGAGACCCTACGCATGGCTCTGGACATCGGCGCCATGCCCGTGGGCCACTGGCAGGGATGCCATGCCACCCCCATCGACGCCAACGCCGCTCCCGTCGGAGACCTCGACCTCACCGACAGGACCAACCGGCTGTCCTACCCCTACTCCATCATGGTTAACTGCCTTGGACAGAGGTTTGTCGACGAAGGCGAGGACACCGGTGCCTACACCTATGTGAAGATGGGACGGGCCATCCTGGCTCAACCCCGGGGCATCGCCTACCAGATCTTCGACCGCAAGACCGTTCACCTGCTGGAGGAGCGCTACACAACAGGAACGCCGATCGTGGCCGACTCCATGGAGGACCTGGCGGAAAAGCTGGGTGTCCCTTCCGACGTCCTCCAGGCGACCGTCGAAGAGTTTAACGCCGCGGTGCAGCCTGGCGAGTTCGATCCCTCCGGGAAGGACGGGAAGAGGACCAGCGGCCTGACTCCCCCCAAGTCCAACTGGGCCTTGACAGTGGACTCGCCACCTTACACCGTGTATCCGGTGGCATGTGGCATCACCTTTACCTTCGGAGGCCTCAAGATAGACTCCGGGGCACGGGTGATGGATACCGAGGACGTCCCTATCCCCGGCCTATACGCCACCGGTGAGATCACCGGGGACTTCTTCTACCATAACTACCCCGGCGGGACGGGCCTCGTGCGAGGGGCCGTTTTCGGGCGTATCGGCGGCGCTAACGCGGCCACCGAGGCCCTGGGCAAGTAGCAAGAGCTCTCCTCCGTACCGACAAGGTCCTCGGCAGAAAGGTAATCCCATGAACGAAACGCGACTCCTCGCGGAGTTCGTCGTAGAGACCGGCTATAACGACCTGCCGCCATCGGTGGTCGAGGCTACCAGGGTGTACATCCTGGACGACCTGGCCAGCGGATTCGTAGGCTCCGACACTCCCTGGGCTGACATGGTCGCGGAGATGGCCCGGGAGAATGCGCCCCAGGGTCCCTGCTCGGTGTTCGGGCGGTCCTGGACGACCTCGCCCTCCTATGCGGCCTTGGTCAATGGGACCATGATCGGCAGCTTCGAGACCGACCATGCCTTCGTTCAGGGCTCGTGCCACCCCAGCGCCGCGGTCTTTCCCGCAGCCCTGGCCATAGCCCAGCGGGACCACCGTGACGGTAAGACTCTGCTGGAGGCGGTGGCCCTGGGGTACGAGGCAGTCTGTAGGGTCGGGATGGCGGCCACCCGTGCGGTGGAGGACGTCGCGGGGTTTCACGGGCCCGCCACCAACGCCCCCTTCGGTGGCGCGGCGGGGGCGGGAAAGGCCCTGGGGCTGGGCGTACAGAGACTGGTCAACGCCCTGGGCATCGCCGGGTCCCATGCCGGCGGCCTCATGGAGTTCACGAGGGAAGGGGCGATGACCAAGCGCATCCACGTCGGCCGTGGCGCCCAGATGGGGCTGGAGAGCGCGGTTCTGGCCGACAAAGGCTTCACAGGCCCATCCACGGTGCTGGAGGGCGACCGTGGCTTCCTCAGGGTTTATTCACCGTCGCCGGAGCCAGGACTGCTGGTGGAGGGACTGGGAGAGCGCTATCATCTGCTGGGCATGATGGTGAAGGCCTATGCCTGCCATGCCTCTTTCCACCCCGTGATCGACGGCATCCATCGGTTCCGGTCCGAGGTGCCCTATGATCCGGCGCAGATTGAAAGCGTCAAGGTGGTGGGCACCGACCGGATGGTCCATCGCCACGGTGATAGAGAGCCCGTCAACCTCCTGGGCGCCCAGTACAGCTTGCCATTCTCCACGGCGGTGGCCCTCTGCCGCGATATCGCCGACCCCACGGTCTACAACGAGGACACCCTCTGGGATAGCCGAATCCGAGAGCTGTCGGCCGGAATGGACCTGGAAGTGGATCCGAACAGGTTCGGGAGCGCCGGAGGCCCTGCCGCCGAGGTATCGTTGGCCTTGGACGGGCATCGCCACAGCTTCACCGTAGCCGGCTGGAAGGGCGCGCCCGGAAACCCCTACACCTACGACGAGATGGCGGATAAGTTCCGCCGCTACGCTGGCCCCAAACTCCCTCCCGACAGGGTCGAGGCCATCGTCGCCATCGTAAGGAGCCTGGAGGACCTGGCGGACGTGGCGGAGTTGGCTGGGCTCTTGCTGAGTGAGTGAGCGGCGTGTGGTCGCCATTTTGCTTGACGAATGTGGGTAAAACGGTGTAGGATATCGGATGTAGGATGTCCGACTAGATGGAACAATACGATGAAAATTCCAAGGAACTCACGCTAAGGCCAAAGCGCCAGCTAACCCTCCCAAAGGACTTGTGCCAGCGACTAGGGCTCAAAGTGGGCGATAGCCTCAACGTGACGGTGGAGGGAGACCATTTTGTGGCCCGTCCGGTCCGGAACGCCGCCTTGGACGCCCTTCAAGAGATCAGGCAGATCTTCAAGGAGTCTAAGGTCACTGAGGAAGAGCTACGTCAGGCGGGGCGCAAGGTGAGGGAGAGATTGAAACCGCCCCATGATGGTGGCTAGACTCGGCCTCCGGGTGTTCCTGGACACAAACGTCCTGTTCTCCGGGCTCCACTCTCAAGGAGGACCACCCGGCGAGATCCTGAACTTGTATGTCCGTGGAGAAATCACCGTCGTGATATCCCGCCAGGTCCTGGAGGAGCTGGTGGTTACCATAAGAGAGAAGCTTCCGAGGGCCATTCCTGTACTGGAGAGACTTCTCACAGGAGTACCGCCGGAGGTTGTTGGCAATCCTCCCCTCGCAGAACTTGCTAGGGCTCGGGGAGTCATCAACCCAGCGGATGCGCCGATCCTTGCCGCTGCCATGGTAGCTCGACCAGACGTCTTTGTAACGGGCAATACTCGCCACTTCCTGGATAATCCAGAGGTGGCCCGTGTATCCGGACTGAGGATCATGACCCCTGCTCAGTTTATGGATTACCTTCGAGCGAAGATCGAGGACTGACTCTTCGACCTGATGATCAGGTTGGAAATAGAAGCATCATGACCTACCGCGTAAGCCTCATCGGATACCCCATAAGGCACTCCGTCTCCCCCGTATTCCAGCAAGCGGCGCTGGACCACCTCGGTCTGGACGCCGCCTACCAGGCCTGGGAGATAGAGCCCGGCTCGCTGGCCGGCTTCGTCGACGGGCTACGTTCGCCTGATACCTGGGGCGCCAACGTCACAGTGCCCCACAAAGAGGCGGTGATGCCCCACCTGGACCGCGTCGACGAGTGGGCCCGGAACGCCGGGGCGGTCAACACAATCGTCAACGAGGACGGGAAGCTGGCCGGATTCAACACCGACGGCGTAGGCTTCCTGCGGGCGCTGGAGGAACACGCCCATTTCACGCCCAAGGGACGGGCGGCGGTCATCATAGGCGCCGGAGGCTCCGCCCGGGCCGTGGCTTTGGCCCTGGCGGGAGCGGGAGCAGCCTCGATAGCCATAGCCAACCGCACCCTGGAGCGGGCGGAAAGGCTGTCGGAGTTGGTCCGCAATCACTGTCCCGTAGTCCGGGCGGTCCCCTTGGATGACGGCGGAGAAGCCCTCGTTGCCGCCGTCGCTAAAGCCGACCTGCTGGTAAACTGCACGACCCTGGGCATGCTACACGGCCCCGACGAAGGCGGCACTCCCGTCCATGGCCGGCACATTCCCGCGAGGCTGTTGGTGTACGACCTGGTGTATAATCCTCTTGAGACGCCGCTACTTTGCGAGGCGCGAAAGGCGGGGGCCGCCACTCTTGGCGGCCTGCCCATGCTGGTCTACCAGGGCGCCGCCTCGTTCCAGCTCTGGACCGGTAGGGAGGCTCCGGTTTCGGTCATGCTGGAAGCGGCGACCGAGGCTATGAGGTAGCTGTTGAGGATTATCGGATGACGAGCAGGAAACCAGAACTGATGCCCGGAGGGACCCAATGGTCCGCTTCCTGACGGCGGGCGAGTCCCACGGACAGGGCCTTGTCATCATCGTGGAGGGCATTCCCGCGGGACTGGCCGTCGGTGAGGAGTACATCGCGGCCCAGCTAGCCCGGCGCCAGCGTGGCTACGGCCGCGGCGGACGCATGCTCATCGAACAGGACCGGGCCCGGATCATGTCCGGCGTACGCCACGGCTTGACGCTGGGCAGCCCCATCGGCATGACCATCGAGAACAAGGACTGGGTCAACTGGCAGGAGCCCATGAGCGTGGAGCCCGTCGAGGCGGAGGTAAAGAGAGTGACCCGTCTGAGGCCCGGGCACGCCGACCTGGCTGGGACCATGAAGTACGGGTTCGACGACGTACGCAATATCCTTGAGCGGGCCAGCGCCCGGGAAACCGCGGCGCGAGTCGCCGCCGGAGCCGTGGCCGTGAGGCTTCTGGAGGAGTTCGGCATCGAGATGCACAGCCACGCCGTCGCCATAGGAGGCCACTGGGCCGCTGTCGACGGAGCCAAAGACTGGCAGGCCGTGGAGGAATCCCCCGTCAGATGCGCCGATCCCGAGGCCGGCCAGCGGATGATGACGGCCATCGATGAGGCCAAGGAGGCGGGAGATACCGTGGGCGGTGTCGTCGAGGTGATGGCCACCGGCGTGCCCGTAGGCTTGGGTTCTCACGTTCATTGGGACCGTAGGATAGATGGCCGCATTGGCCAGGCGCTGATGTCCATCAACGCCGTCAAGGCCGCGTCCGTGGGCGAAGGCTGGGAGTCGGTGGACCTTCGGGGGTCCCAGGTCCACGATGTCATCAAGCCGGTCAGCGATCCCTCCAATCCATGGCAGCGGGACACCAACCGGTCGGGCGGCACCGAGGGTGGAATGACCAACGGTATGCCCCTGGTGGCCCGCTTCGCGGTCAAGCCCATATCGACCCTGGTCAACCCACTTCCCTCGGTGGACCTGGACACCGGTGAGGTCGTCCAGGCCCACTACGAGCGCTCCGACGTGTGCCAGGTCCCTCCGGCGGGTGTCATAGGCGAGGCCATGGTGGCGCTGGTGCTCGCGGATGCCTTCATGGAGAAGTTCGGCGGCGACCACGTGGAGGAGACCCGCCGCAACTACAAAAGCTATTTAAAGACGGTGGGACCCAGAGCGCCCGTCGTCAGCCCCGAACTTTGAGCATGGGAACGACCGACGCCCCCGAAAACATCATCCTGGTGGGCTTTTCCGGCACTGGCAAGAGCCTGGTCGGACGCGAGGTCGCCCGTATCCTGGGATGGAAGTTCGTCGACACCGACGCCGAGATAGAGGCTACCGCTGGCAAAGTGGTCCAGAAGATCTTCGCGGAAGAAGGGGAGCCGACATTCCGCCTGATGGAGAATCGGGCCCTCAAAGAGGCCTGCTTGCGCCGAGGCAGAGTGATTTCCACGGGCGGCGGAGCCATGGCGGACCCCGAGAATCTGGGACTGATGCTGAGGAGCGGGTACGTCGTCTGCCTCGACGCGCTGCCGGAGACTATCTACCGCCGCCTGTCGCGCGACGGCCAGTCGGGGGCGGTCCGCCCTCTCCTGAACGCGCCCGACCCCCTGGAGCGGATCAAGGCCCTGAAGGAGAGCCGGCAGCGTTATTACGCGCTGGCCCACCGCACGTTGAACACCGACGATCTGACAGTGGCCCAGGCCGCCCAGGAAGTTGTGGCTGCCCTCGATGCGCCGCGGAGTCACGGAGACACAGAGATGGAGGACCCTAACCTGGCGGCCGTCGTCACTCATGCCGGCGGAAGCTATCCGGTGCTGGTGGGCCGTGGCCTTCTGAGCTGCATCGGTCCGCATGTCCTGGATATGGGCGTGAATGGACCAGTTTACATAATCAGCGACGAGCAGGTCTTCCCCCTCTACGGCCGGCAGGTCCAGATCTCCCTTCAACACAGCGGCGTGGAAGCCCACTGCTTTGTAATCCCCTCCGGCGAGCGTAGCAAGAGCCTGGAGTTGGCCGAGGCCATCTACACCTGGCTCGCCCAGCGCCGTGCTGAGCGAGGCCACGGGGTGGTGGCGGTGGGCGGAGGGGTGGTGGGAGACCTGGCCGGGTTCGTGGCAGCCACCTATCTGCGAGGCATGAGACTGATCCAGGTCCCCACCAGCATGGCCGCCATGGTCGACGCCTCCATTGGCGGCAAGGTGGCGGTTAACCTGCCAGTAGGGAAGAACCTGGTGGGAGCCTTCTATCAGCCCCGCATGGTGCTGGCCGACGTCTCCGCCCTGGCAACCCTGGGTAGGCGGGAACTGGCGGAGGGCTGGGCCGAGGCCATAAAGCACGGCCTGATCCTGGACGCCGAGCTGTTCGACTTTCTCGAAGTGCATGCCGACGAGCTGCTGGACGTCAAAACCTACGACTCCAGGGCCTTTGATCGCGGCAACGGGCCGGACGTGGCCACGGAAGCCATCCATCGCAGCGTGGCAATCAAGGCCCGGATAGTGACCGAGGATGAGCGAGAGACCCTGGGCCGGCGGATCCTGTTGAACTATGGCCACACCATAGGGCACGCTCTGGAGGCCGCCACCGGCTATGGCGAGTACCTGCACGGTGAAGCCGTCTCGGTGGGTATGATGGGAGCGGCGGCGATAGGTGAGGCCCTCGGTATGATCGACGGAGAAGTCGTCCAGCGCCAGCGGTGGATTCTGGAGCGGTTCGGGCTACCCACCTCGGCCGCCGGCGTGGACCCCCAGCGGGTCCTGGAGGCGATGTCCCTGGACAAAAAGACCGAGGGCGGCTCGGTCAAGTGGGTGCTTCTGGAGGGCGTGGGACAGGCCTTGGTCAGGAGCGACGTTCCTCGCCCACTGGTCGAAGAGACTGTGCACGCACTCTGTGGCGCCCGGGTCTAGCCTGGAACCTTTGCCGGCCGCCGGTCATGGCTTGTTTGGGGGCGAGCGTAGGACGCTTAGTATCCGGGCGAAATCGTCCTCCAGGGACGGGATACTGTCCGCTATCTCCGGCATCTCGTTCTCGCCGAAGGCCTTCAAAGTGGTGCTGCGTACGTTGCCCAGACTGGAAAGTCCCAGGGCCATGGATACGCAGGCCTGGTCGCTGGGCGCCTCTATTATCGCCACCAGATCGTACTGGCCCAGGGTCAGCAGGATCTGCGGCACCTTTCCGCCAGAGGCCTCTATAGCCTGGCGAAAGGCGCTCACGTGTTGGGGCATGTACTTGATGTTACGCATCCCCTCGTCCGTGTAGTTCAGCAACAGCACGTAGCTGGGCATCCTGCTACCTCCTTTTCAGACGTTCTTCGGTTCTGTGGGGGCGTCAGACGCTCCCGGCCGGGCGCCCGGGCCCCCGCGTTCTACGTTCCTAGATAATAGCAGCATCAGGGCGATGGCGACACACACCGCTCCCGCGACACCCAGGAGCAGAACGGAGGCAGCGGTGGAAAGGAAACCGATGTCGGAGCTCTCCGAAACCTGCCTTAGAGCCACGGCGACACTGGCGCTGAGGATGGTGATGCCGAAGAGGGACCTTATCCTCGTCCCTTCGACGAAACCGGTGGCCATGACACCGATCTGGGAACCCACGGAGGCTGTGACCAGCATAATCACGACCATCAGCGGGTCGACCTTGTCGGACATCGAATAGACCACGGTCCCCACCAGGCCGGTCACGGTGATCTGCAGCAGGCCGGTGCCGACCGCTACGGCTGTGGGGATGCCCAGCACGAAAAACATCACCGGCATCAGGATAAAACCCCCTCCGGCCCCCAGGAGGCCCGCCAGGAACCCGACCCCGAAGCCGATACCGATGGGTACCCATATAGAGATGCTCTGTATATTCGACACAGGAAGGGAAACGTAGGTCGACAAGGACACATATCCCGGTATCCTTATGGAGTCGGGTGGAATTTTGAGGGCCTGAACCCTTTTTGCCAGTCCTCCGGTGGAGATCCGGTCGCTCCTGGGACCGGAGTAAGACCGCACCTTGAAGTAATCGTACAGGACAAAGGCCCCAACCGAAGCCAGGAAAGCAACGTAGATGTAGCTGATGACCGGGCCCGCCACGTCCCAGGCTTCTAACTGAGAGTTTACCCGTTCGGCAACCAGCACTGCGGGGATGGTCCCGATGAGGGTGAGTCCTCCCAGCTTCACATCCACGTTCCACCTCTTGCGGTGTTTCAGGGTGTTGATGATGGAGGTCCCCATGATCAGGGTGAGACCCGTGCCCACCGCGAACAGGGGAGGAACGCCGAAGACCAGCAGGCCGCCTGTGATGAGGAAGCCGCCTCCTACCCCGAAGAAACCGCCCAGCGTGCCCACCATGAGCCCCAACAGCAGGAGGAGGGCCGGATTTACCTCTACCCCGGCATTGGGGAAGAGCATGTTACGGTGTCCTCAGCAACCGGGGCCGCTTCCGACGCCGGGCTTCCGACCGCGATGTGCCCGTATCAGGGTGAGGGTCGTTTCCCAGAATGCGTACAGTGCCAGGGACAACGTGGTCACCATTCCCAGGACGAATAGCGTCCAAAGGGGGCGGCTGTAGTCGCTGAGGTCCCGCAGGAAATCGCTGATGGCGTCGTACATCTTTTCAGGCCCTTCATGGAATACGAGGCTGGCGGGCTCCATCATCTTATCATCCGGTGAAGAACGGACGAAAGCTTAGTGGAAGCGCTTCTGGCCACGGGTCCGCTGGACGCTTAGGGGTTCTAGAGCGTCACCTTGCCATCGACCCTTTCGAAGGATGGCGAAATCGTCCTTCCCGGTGGATCACAAAGCGGAAAATCCACCCTACGCTAAGAGTGGACGACCCGTGGACTCTCTGATCGACCTCTCGTGGCGGATATACCCCGCGTCGGCGGCCTGAGGAAAGAGTTGGCGGGCATGGGAGGGGCTTTGCGGGGCGATTCGGCGAAGGTGCTCACCTGGATCGTAGGTTTTCGCGGGTTGGTCATCGGCCTGGCGCTGGTGGGCTGGGCGTGGCCTGGGCCTGGCACTTGGTGTGGCTCTGGCGCTATCCCTCGCCATCTGCGGGGAAGAGGTGCTGGAATCCTCCGTCGTGATATTCGCGTTGCGCCGGGAGCGACGCCTGGAGGAACAGACGGGTCCTGCGTCCAGGAAGTCGTGACCCGGAGACGGCCCGGTTAGGCGATCTCTCCCAGCACTTCCCGGGCAGCCGCGATGGTGAAGTCCACGTCCTCCTCGGAGTGGGCCAGGGAGACGAAGCCGGCCTCGTACTGAGACGGTGCCAGGTAGACGCCCTTCCCCAGCATGGCGTGGAAGAACCGGGAGTACTTCGCCGTGTCCGAGGCCTCGGCCTGGGTCTGAGTGCCCACCGGGCCCGGATTGAAAAAGGCGGTGAACATGGAGCCTACCCGGTTTATGGTGACCTGTACCTCTGTCTCCCGGGCGGCTCGGTCAAGCCCGTCCACCAGACGTTTCGCCAGGGACTCCAGCCGCTGGTAGACCCCCTCAGACTCCAAAGCCGCCAACGTGGCGATTCCGGCCCCCACTGCCAGCGGGTTACCCGAGAGGGTTCCGGCCTGGTACACCGGCCCCAGGGGGGCCACCATCTCCATGATCTCTCGGCGGCCTCCATAGGCCCCTACGGGTAGACCGCCGCCTATAATCTTGCCCAGGCATGTCAGATCGGCCTCAAGCCCATAGAGAGCCTGGGCGCCGCCGTAGGCGACCCGAAAGCCGGTGATAACCTCGTCCAGAATGAGCAGCGAGCCGTCATCCCGGGTCAGGTGGCGCAGCCCATCCAGAAAGCCGGGCGTTGGAGGCACCACGCCCATGTTGCCGGCCACCGGCTCCACGATGACCCCGGCTACGTCTTCGGGGTGCCTTTGGAAATGGCCCTCCACGGAAGCCAGGTCGTTGTAATCGGCGACCAGGGTCTCCCCGGCGTAAGCCTCAGGGACGCCGGCGCTGGTGGGCACACCCAGGGCCAATGCGCCCGAGCCCGCCTTCACCAGCAGGCCGTCGGCGTGACCGTGGTAGCAGCCGGAGAACTTGATTACCTTGTTGCGCCCTGTGTAGGCCCGCGCCAGCCGGATGGCGCTCATGCATGCTTCGGTGCCGGAGTTGACCAACCGGACCAACTCCACGGAGGGAAAGGCCCTTGAGATCAGCCGGGTTAGATCCACTTCCTGGGGCACCGGCGCGCCGAAGCTGGTCCCTCCCTCGGCGGCGGCCTTCACGGCCTCTACGACGTCGGGGTGGGCATGTCCCAGTATCAGGGGGCCCCAGGAACACAGATAGTCCACGTACTCCGCGCCGTCGACGTCCCAGACTCGGGAGCCTTTACCGCGCGCCATGAATCTGGGGACGCCTCCGACGGAGCGAAAGGACCTTACGGGACTGTTGACACCGCCTGGCATCAGCTCCTGGGCCTGAGAGAAGAGCTCTCGAGATCTGGCCGGTCCGGCGAGGTCGTCTGTGCCCTGTTCGCCGCTATTCCTGATCGGAGGCCTCGTCCAACACGGCTTCATGGTCGAGGTCGAACAGGTCTCGAACCAGGCGGAGGTCGTCGGAGCCGGAGTGTTCCTTCAGGTAGGCGGTGGGGGCGTGCAATAGCTTCTTCACCAGCGCCCTGCTCATCATGTCGAGGTGGCCGACGTCTCCTGGAGTCATGCTGCCGTCAAGCATCTTGAGAAGTCTCGCTAGCTCCTGCTCCCTGATTTCCTCGGCCCGGCGTCTCAGCGCGCTGATGGTGGGCATCTTGTCGAGATCCTCATACCATTCCAGGAACTGGATCGTTTCCTGGGCGACGATCTCTTCGGCATAACTGGCCTGGCGTTCTCGCTCTAGCCGGTTAGTGTTGGAGATAGCCTGTAGGTCGTCAATATCGTGTAGATATACGTTGGGGATTTCTGCGGCGTCGGGATCGATATCTCTGGGCACCGCAATGTCGATGAGGAAAAGCGGCTTGTCCGGCCGGCGGGCAATGGCGTTTTCTACCATCCCGGCGCTCAGGACGTACCCGGGAGAGCCGGTGCAGCCGATGACAATGTCGACCTCTTCCAGGAGACGAGGCATGTCCTCGAAGGGCGCGGCCTGGGCATCCAGTTCCCCAACCAGGTCCGCTGCCCGCTGGAAAGTGCGGTTGGTCACCACGACGGACTTTACACCGGAGTCCTGGAGCGCCCTGGTGGCGAGCTTCCCTGCATCGCCGGTGCCCATCACCATGACCCGACGCTGGCTCAGGTCCCCCAGGACCCGCCGCGCAAGCTCCACGCATGCCCTGCTGACTGACACGGCGTTCTTGCCTATGGCGGTATCCCTTCTTACACGCTTGCCCATCCTCAATGCCCGATGGAAGACCCGCGACAGTGGTGCCTGCACCGTGTTGGCTTGCGCGGCTGCTTCGAAGGCGTCCCGAACCTGGCGGAGGATTTGTCCCTCACCCATGATCATCGAGTCCAGGCTGGAGGACACCCGGAAAAGGTGGCGGACACACTCCTTGTGCTGGTAGCTGTAGAGATAGGGGCCCAGGTCCTCCATAGAGACTCCGAAGTGGTCAACCAGGAACTCATCGACTCGTCCCTTGAGACCATCCTCGACGCCGGCTGTATACACCTCGGAACGGTTGCAGGTGGAGAGGATGACTCCCTGGCTGACGCGGGTCGACAACGCGTCGAGGGCTTCAGGTAGCTGGGCCTTGGGGACTGCGAGTCGCTCTCTGATCTCAAGGGGCGCGGTGCGGTGATTCAGCCCCACCACAAGGAATTCCACCCGTTACTCCTCTTTAGCTCGAACCGAAGACTGGTCTGGATGGGATCCGGAGGCGCCAGACCAGGAAGTTTGGCGTTTGCTAGCTGTCAGGATGCTGTGTACGTGTATATCACACAGCGAAGGAGGTGTCAATTGGGACAGCGCCGCTCTGTTCGAGTGTGTTGGCAGGGCATGCTCTCTCGTGGATTGTAGGTCGAGGGTTCGTGGGGTAGAGGAAGGGCTATCCAGTGCCGTTAGCCGCCCTCATCTCGAACAAGCGTTCCCGTATGCTGCGAATCTCCCGCTTTCCACGAGAAGTCAATGCAGCGATCTCAGCGATCGAAAGTCCATTGTCCAGGTGATCTACGATGTGGCGGTTGCGCTCCCACCACTTGGACTCTGCGGTGGCATGGGATTCGATCAGGGAACCGATGTCCCTGTCGTACTTGGCCCGGCTGCGTCCTCCTGACCTCTTGGCGGAAGCACGCCCCGAGCTGCTGGGCCGGGCCATGGGCTCCCGATGCGAAGCCTCTTTGAGGGGCTGAGAGTTCTCGATGGCCTCACGGGGTGTTCCGGTCGCTGAATCCGGCGACTGGCCGTAGTAGTACTGGCCGCACTGCACACATCGCCAGTCGCCATCGTCCATGGCCAGGTCTCCGCTGCATCTGACACAGTTCTTTAGGATGCACAACATTGGCGATACTCTCAAAGCGCTCACTACACTAAACCCTTCCCACGGTCTTAACATCGAGGAAACATTGCCCTAATGGGACAGGGGATAGGCGCGAGTGGTGCTTAGACTTAGCTAGATGCTAGCAGAGGAGGCTCAAGGGGTAGGAGAGTGTAGACACCTGAGGCCGTGGGTATTGCCCCGCTTTTACAAGAGGCTCAGCCTTGGGACAGGAAGCTCCGGATCACCCGGGCCATCGGCTCGGGCTTGTGGTAGCCGATATCATGGATCGTTTCGGGGATCCACTCGACGTTGCAGTCCTGAATGGCCGACTGGGCTTGGTCGGCCATTTCCCTGCGCATCCGGGTCCAATCGGAGTTTTCCTGCTCCTTCCGGGGACCGGCCGCCACGATCAACGTGGGGCAGCTCACCTTGGGGAACATCGTCGAAGGGGGTTCGTTCCACATGGCTTCCAGCACCTGGGCATGGTTGGTTGGCTCGAGGATGTCCCGGACCAAACCGTCGGGCCCTACCTTGACCATGGTCATGACGATGCCTTCCAGTTGGTCGCTCCAGCAGTCGGACATCTGGTCGCTCAGGCGGCTCAAGAAGTCTTCCCGCGTGCCGGAAACGTCTCGGGGCTTGAGCAGGCCGCTGAACCACTCCCAGGTAGCCCCAGGCCAGAGGGTCCAGTCCATGAAGCCGCCGTCTATCATCACCAGTCGAGAAACCCTCTCGGGGTATTTGGAGGCTACACTTAGGGCCACATATCCACCCCAGGAGTGGCCCAGCACGGCGGATTTCTCGATGCCCAGGACGTCCATGGCATCCACAGCGTCGGCGGCCACCGAGTCCCAGTCGTAGCCGCCGGGCGGTTGGTCGGTCAGGCCATGGCCCCGCTGGTCCAGAGCAATGCAGCGGTGGGCGTCCGCCAGGTGAGGGATGACCAGGTTGTACCAGTGGCAGGACGAGGCCAACCCATGCAGCGCCAGCACCGGAGATTCCTGCGTCCGCTTTCGCGTGTCCGAAGAGTCGGACCAGTCCAGATAATGCATGCGTATCCTTGGGGTCTGTAGCCAACCACTTTCAGGGACTGATCGCGCCATTACGACTCCTCATTGCCAGTGTTTTCGGGCATGTTTCTAATGATCTCGTCCAGCGCTTTGTCCAGCTCCGGAGCGAGCTCTACGGGCTCAACGAAGGGTGTGAAAGTGTAGTCGGCTCTGGCCTTTTCGATGATAGCCTTGGCGTTAGCGTTGGAGTCTGCCAGGCCGTCCAGCATCTCTTGTAGTCGTCTGGACTCCGCCTCCCCGCGCTCAAGGAGCCTAGCGAGGTCGATGTCCAGGTTAAAGCTGGCCTTTATTCTGCGCATGATGCCGTAAAATGATCGATGGTCTCGCGATATGCCCACAGGCTGGTTGTTGGAGATCAGCGAAGAGTACACCGGCGCCATCGATCCCAGCCTGAACAACTCAACTTCCGGGTAGTCATAGTGGGCCAGGGTAATCAGGGCCATCCCTATGGTCGGACCGCTCCTCCCATCGCTGCCATAGCTGGAGAATCTCACACCGAGCTTTTCCAAATCTTCCTTCATGTGGTCTTTGCTGTAGGTGCAGTTGACGCTCCTCTCCATGTCTGGAGGGGCCGGTCCGTTGTAGCCTTCCACCGCCACCGTTCGCCGGATTCCCAGCTCCTTCACTGCCTGAAAGAAGGCCTGTCCGTAGACATCGATGCGGAACCAAGGCTCTTCTCCCAGGAAGATAACGAAGCCGTTGCCCGCGTCGTAAAAGTAGTTCTCCCGGTACATCCCTCTGTCGGGCAGACCGTCCCGGTAGGCTCCTCCCGGCCTGAAGGCGTCATGGGTTCCGGGAATCTGGAAAGGATAACACATCAAGGAGACTTGGCCTCCCAACTCGCCTATCTTCTTGGCGCCGAGCTCTTCGATCAGGTATTGGGGCAGGCCGCTGGAAATCTCTCCGCCATCGGACCACTGGGGCTTCCAGCCGGCCAGCATGTATTGAGCTGCCGGCTTTTCGTGAAAGACTAGAAGCTCGCTACTCATAACAACGGATCTCCCATCCAAGCTGGTCGCCGACGTGTCGTGAGCTGAATGGACGCCCACCGGTACACTACGAAGCATTTTCGAATACGAATGTCGGCTCTGTCTAGATTATAGCATCGTCCTGGCGGTTAACAGCCATCCTGGATAGGTCCAAAATCTTGGGAACGCTGATAGGCCAGGCGTAGATAGGGAGGCACTACCCCGCTATAATTGAAGGTAGAGCACTCTCCGATGTCGGTCGGATGCCGTCGATTCCTCAAGGGGCTGTAGCTCAGTTGGGAGAGCACCTGCTTTGCATGCAGGGGGTCAGGGGTTCGAATCCCCTCAGCTCCACCATCTTCCAGATACGGAAAGAGGCCCCAGGATGTTCCTGGGACCTTCTCTTTGGCCGGTTGACAGCAGATTTACTTTAGCGCCGGTTTCGGGTGAGGCTGGGGCGTGCTGGGTTCCGCTAAGGCCTCCTCGAAGCGCAGGGTCGCCGCTTCCTGCAGTCCTGGGGTAACATGGCTGTAGGTATCCAGGGTGATGCTTATCCGGGTGGCCGAGCCGTTCGCTCACTACCTTTGGGTGGACACCCTGCCGGAGCATCAGCGTGGCGTGGGCATGACGAGCGTCATGCAAGCGGTAGCCTTCGAGTCCTGCTCGATGCATGATCTTCCTGAAGGCGCCGCTGAAGGCCCTTGGGAGTATAGGGGACCCGTCACTGTAGCGGAACACCAGGCTGTCCTTTGTGACCTGAAAGCCCTGAAGCATCCCGTCCACTTCCTGGCGTTCCCGGAGCGCCCTAAGCATTAGAGCCGAGGATGGTGTCAAGCTGACAAGGCGCTTTCCCTTCGCAGTCTTTGGCTCTGTGAATACTGAGCGCCCGCCCTTTGCCCGGTAAACAGTGCGACTTACCGAGGTAGTGGCCATGTCCAGGTCAACATCACACCAACGAAGGGCAAGCAACTCCCCACGTCGGAGGCCGGTGTAAAAGGCAGTGTGCATGGCTTCGTAATATTCCGTATCCTTAGCCGTCTCCAGCAGCCTCTGCACGGCCTCGGCGCTGGGCGGCCGCAATTCCTTCCTGTATACCCTGGGCGGTGATACGGCCTGGCAGGGGTTCCGGTAAATCAGCTGACGCTTCACGGCGTCATTCAGAGCTTTCGAGAGCCGGAGGTGACAATGCTCAATGACGCTGGCCGACTTCCCCTGAGTCGAGATTTCGCTCCACGCCTTGCTGATAAGCTCAGGGGTGAGCTTCCCCAACTTGATATGACCCAGGCGAGGGGCAACGTGGACACGAATAAGGGACTCATACCCCTCGAAGGTCTTGGGGCGGACCCTGTGCCTGATATTATCTAGCCACTGGACCAGGTAGTCTCTGAGTAGCATCTGTGCCGTAACAACTGGTAGACCCTGGTCCTGGTTACGCTGCAACTCCCGGAGTTTCCTGGAAGCCTCTTGGCGGGTCTTGCCATAGCGGCTGAAGCGCCGGCCCTCCAGAGAAATCGAGGCGGCCCATCGGCCGTCCGCCCGCTGATAAACGCTGCCCTCGTTATTGCCTCTCCGCTTCATGTTGGGCTCCTTCCAATTCCATTATCTACTGTGACGCCATGACCTCAGGATGATCCACCAGCCATTCTTCGAACTTTGCCTGTCCTAATGCGGTCTGCTGCGACTCGAGGAGCTCAGGATGATCCACAAAATGGCCGGGACCAGCAGCCATGAAAACAGGCATGTACGTGTCGAGAGCGACATCTATGTTCTCCTCCGTGGCCGCGTTTAAAACCACATCAAAGGCTTTATGCACTGTATCCCGGCTGGCTGACAGCGGCAGAACAGCTCCTTCATCCAGCGCCTTGTGGTAAGCCTGGTGCCTCACATCTTCCCCTCCGAAGTCCAGCCAGGGCTTATATACCAGCAGGGCCTCCAGGTCGGCCGTCTCCACGGGACTGGCCAGCACGTCCCGAGCTATCTCTCGGAAGGCAAATTGCCTTGCAAGATGGTAAACATCGCTCAGATATCCTACCGTGGTCGCTATCTCTGGAGCAGCCAGGTGTACCCTCCAGCACCACAGGGCGTCACGGGCGGTGGGATGGGGTGTAATACGGACCCTTCCGTTGCGAGGGATTGTCTCTGCCCTAGCTTTTTGGACCTCCCGGATCTCCTCAATCAGGTAGAGGATGTCCATGATGTACTGGCCAGCCTCCCAAGGTAGACCATATCTGTCCATCAGGTGCCACTGGAAGGGGGAGTCAAGGGCGATCGTCTCGGGAGATAGGGACTTGAACCCTTTAACCCAGGTAGCCACTGTCCGCTCGCTTACAGCCTCATCGCCAAACCTTTCCCAAATTGCTTCATAGATGGCCTTTGGGCCTGCTCCCTCACGATATAGGTCATAGGCGAAGTCGTGTAACTCCGGGTTGACCTTGCTCCTTGGCATTGCTACCTCGGTTTTTGCAGGCTATCGTTCATTGCGCAATATATAATGATAGCTTACTGTAATATGATATAGCTTGAGATGCAAAATGATAGGCTACTATAACATGAGACGCCCCGAGATGCAAGAGGAGGCCTTAAGTGAGCACACTAGAGAAGGTTGGGTTGAGTATAGAGGAGGCGGTGTCATATCTCGGCATCGCTCGTGCGAGCTTGTATCGTTTAATGGACACGGGCGCCATTAGCAGCTTCTACATTGGGAGGAGGCAACTCCTCCTTAAGCCGAACTGGACCGCTTTATCCAGGCCCAGGTGGAGGCAGAAGACGGTCGAGTCAGCTAGCCAAGCCATGAACGCCGGCGACACCACCAGCGCACTGGAACATGTCCTCCGCCACCTGAGTCGCGTCCGGCAGGTTGGCGACGGTTATAAAGCTGAGTGTCCGACCCACGACGATAGGGAGCCCTCTCTATCGATCCGGCGGGCCCAGGATGGCACGGTGCTGTTGAAATGTCTCGCGGGTTGTCTTACATCAGAGGTAGTCAAAGCCGCTGGACTTGAGATGAAGGATCTGTTCCCGGCATCAAGCCGCCTGAGTCGTCCTCACGCCCAAGAGCAGACTTGGGCTATCAGGGAAGGTACCGGAAACCTAGCCGCCGTCCACCACCGGCGCGATGCAGGCGGCCGCAAAAAGTTCTGGTGGACTCTGCCCGACGGGAGCATGGGTCTGGGAGGCCAAAAGGTTGCCGAACTGCCCTTATACCGCACGGACCACGCGGCAGGAAGACCAAGTGAAGCCCTGGTCGTAGTTGAGGGGGAGAAAGCGAGTGAGGCCTTGGCTCAGCTCGGCGTTTTGGCCCTGGGGACCGTGACCGGGGCCTCGGGTACACCGGGACGGCTGGCTCTGCAGCCCTTGGCCGGGCGTGAGGTGTTTCTGTGGCCAGATAACGACGATCCCGGCCGCAACCACATGGACCGCGTCGCCGGTGGCCTGGCCGCCTTCGGTGTGGCTCCCAGGATCATCACCTGGCCGGACGCACCTCCCAAAGGAGACGCTGCTGACTTCGCCGTTGCTGGTGGCACCCGGGAGTGCCTAGAAACCCTCCTCGGAGCGGCCGTACCATGGGCTCCCCCTTCTCGTAACGGAGCCGAGCCCGACGGCTCCTCGACGTCCAGTGATGAAATGGAGGCGCACCTCACTGACATTGGTAACGGGCGACGATTGGTGGCCCGCCACGGGCAGGACATCCTCTACTGCCACCCATTCAAACAATGGCTCGTGTGGGACGGGACACGCTGGACCGAAGACAACACTGGGCGGCTGGTCGCTTGGGCCAAAGACACCGTTTACGCCATATACACAGAAGCCAGCACTCTCGCCTCCGAAGCCGCGGAGGCCGAGCGCCGGTATGACAAGAACCACGCCCACAAGCTCAAAGAGCGTGTCGACACTCTCTGGACACACGCTCGTCGATCTGAACAGGCACCCCGAATTGCTGCCATGGTGGACCTAGCGAAGTCCGAGCCGGGAATTCCCGTGCTGCCCGGCGAACTGGATGCTGACCCATGGGTTCTAAACTGCGTCAATGGCACTATAGACCTTCGAACCGGGGATCTGCGGCCGCACCGCTGGCAGAACTTAATTACTAAGCTGGCTCCGGTCTCCTTTGACCCTAACGCCCGGCTGGAGTTGTGGGACCGGTTTCTAGCAGAGGCCCTACCCGATGCTGAAACCCGCTCCTATGTGCAACGGTGCGTTGGGGCCACCATCGTAGGGTTGGCTGACGATGACTTGTTCCTCGTTTGCCATGGGCCTGGAGGAAGCGGCAAAGGAACTTTCCTGGGTGCTATCCAGGCGACCCTCGGCGATTACGCCGCGAGCGCCGATTTAGAGACTTTCACTTCCAGAAGAGACTCCCACGGTCCGCAGCCCGACCTGGCCCGACTACGCGGTCGTAGGATGGTGGCAATCTCCGAGGTTGAGACTGGCGGCACCGTCGCTTTGCTGAAACGTGCGACAGGCGGCGATCCGATCCCCACGAGAAGCCACCACCAAGAGACTTTCGAACTTATTCCCTGGTTTACCGTCTGGGTCATCACCAACGACCGTCCACGAATCCCAGACACGGATAGTGGTATGTGGCGCCGTGTCCGGGAGATACCCTTCGTCGTGAAGTTCGAGAACCCGGACCCCACGATTAGGTCCATGCTCCGGGACATGGAGGTAGCCGGACCGTCTGTGTTGGCGAGGGCTGTCCAAGGTTGCCTTGAATACCAACGCGAAGGCGTTGGTCAGCTTCCTCGGCTTGTCCAGCAGGCCATCGCTAACTATAGGGCTGAGATGGACCCACTTGCAGACTTCCTTGAAGATTGCGCCGTGGAGGTCCCGGGTGCCTGGACGGAGGTTGGACACCTCCGGAAAGAGTATACGTGGTGGAACGACGCCAATGGCATCCCAAAGGCTCAACGCATAGGGCCCAAGCAGTTTTCGCAGCGCCTTCGGGATAGATACCAAGAGGAACGACGAACAGTCGCCCGTAAGACTGCCCGCGGTTTTTGGGGGGTCGCCATGGTCACCGACTCCGACGGCGCCTCCCAATATGCCCTTGACCGACTAGAAAATGCGGCCCCCAGCTACAACCATGACACTTCAGAAATGTCATCCACAGCTAACGTTCCGGTTGATCTCCATAATGACTCCTCACATGAGGGACAACCCAAGGACCAAGTGTCATTCCTGATATGAAACGTGCCTGTGACGAAATGTCACCCGCAAAGCTAGACGACGGTGACACTTCTTGTAGTGAATTGTCACCCCAAACGTCACCTGCTCCGACCGATACCGGAGGTAGTCTGCCCCATGGGAAGCGGAGGCTGAAGCTATGAACGCCGATAACCTGCCGAGAGAGGTACGGGACCGTGGGGGCAGCATCTGGGTGGAAGATGGGCAAGTGGAAATGGAGGTCCCCGAGAGCTTCCCTAACGCGCTTATTGATACCCTGAAGGAGCACAAACCCGAATTAATGATGCTTTTTACATGGCCGCCAACCGATGCCGCTGATCTGGTGGCTCAGTGGGAAGACGTGGGTTGCCCCCCAATACCCCTTAGCCCTGGCCTGTCTATCTCTGACTTGGAGAGATGGATTTCTCCCGTCCATCAGCTACCGACCCGGAACCCTGAACACATCATCCAGATACGACACTTCCTGCTGGAGCATCTACCTGCCGCTGAAGTACCCGGCACCAACCCCGCCTTAGAGGGTTGGTGCCGAACTTCGATTCCATTCTGGGTCAACGAACTTCGCGACGCTGAGGCAGAGGGTGACACTGCCTCTACAGACTACGCCCGACACATGCTATAGGCACTTGGGGCGGATCCAGATGATGTGGACAAGATGTGATAGCCAGTCGGGTCCGTAAACAGGCAGGCGCAGCGCCTTAGGGGGAAGAAAAGTGGGAAAGAAGGGGCCGGTCATGTCCCAGTGTCTCCGGGGAGTCGAGAGGCTCTCCATCCCGATATCGAGAGGGAACAAGGGTCATTGGGCAGCTATGCCGGGGAAAATGTTCGTAACGTAAAGATGGAGATGTGTAGGCTATGAAAGCTGCTATCTATCTTCGAGTCAGCACCATCGACCGAGGACAGGAAGTCCGGGTGCAAGAAGAGCCCCTGCGCGGGTGGGTCGAACGCTTGGGGTTTGAGCCCATCTTTTACCCGGAGGCTGGCGTTAGCGGCGCTACGACTAGCAGGCCGGTCCTGGATGATCTGATGAAGGCCGTTCGGCGTCGGGAAGTTCAAGCTTTGGCTGTTTTGAAGCTGGACAGACTCGGGCGGTCGCTCTCACACCTGCTCCAGATCTTGGGGGAACTGGAGAACCATGGAGTCAGGCTCTTGATCCATGACATGGCTATCGACACTAGCACTCCTCACGGCCGGCTCTTCTTCTCGGTCGTGGGAGCGATGGCGGAGTTCGAGCGGGCTCTGATTGCCGAGCGGGTCAAGGACGGACTGCGATACGCCGAGGCCCATGGAACGAAGTCCGGACGGCCCATCGGTTGGCCCAGGGCCAATGTGGACTTTGTGACGCAGTGCGAAGTCGCATTGGTGAGCCGGGAGCGATAACGGAGGTAGCCCGAGAATTCAAGATCTCTCGCCCTTGGTTATACAAGTGGATCCCACCGACGATCCAAGGCGTCACAAACCCTCCGCCTGGAATCGGAGTCGAGCCCGAAGCTGAAAACAGGGTCTGAGGCTACTGTCACAAATCAGGCGATTTGTGACACTCTCTCTTTTCTCCCGACTCTAGTTAGGAAGCCGAGATGGTACTCCAGTTCCACTAGAGTCGAACTCCCTCTGACACGGACTGGCAGTTTTGGTCGCCGTGGCCCACATGGCCGTCCAGCCGAGGACGGTAATAGTCCGGCCGAAAACGCACTCCGTACCACGTGCCGCAGTCATGTTTTGACAAAGTCCATCGAGCCGTTAAGGTGCCCAGCTTGGCCACGGGTAGCCTCCCCCGGACCTTGCGCCGCCTACGGAGGACCTCCCGTAGTTGGGCGCAGCATTGTTTGCTGGAACGGCCTCAGGTAGACCTCACTTCGGCCACTCAATAATTGATACGTCGTCTGGGACCAGCCGGTTCGCAATAACCCGGTGCACCAGACCATCGGTCTGTACGTTGCGGCCACTGAGCAGAGCCTGGGCAACGGCTGTACGTGGCCCTGCGTGGCTCAGCGCGTATCCCGCCTGCCAGCGGGTCTCCTCCGGGGTGATGGGCTCTTTGAGTAGAGCGACCAGGGCCCAGAGCGCCTCAGGGTTGTGGGTACCTTTCAGCGAGACTGCGGCCTGAAAGGTAACCCCCTTCGGGGTGTTGGGATCTTTGAACGCGGCGACAAGCGCCCCCAGAGCCTCCGGGTCCTGGGTGCCCTTCAGCCCGGATGCGGCCCGCCAGCGTACCTGCTCTGGGGCGTTGGGGTCTTTGAGTAGGGCGACAAGGGACCCCAGCGCCTCCGGATCCTGGGTGCCCACCAGCGAGAATGCGGCCCGTCTGCGCACCGCATCCGGCGTCTCGGGATCCTTGAGTGCGGCGACCAGGGCCCCCAACGCCTCCGGTTCCCGGGTGCCCACCAGCGAGAATGCGGCCCCCCAGCGTACCTGCTCTGGGCTGTCGGGGTTTTTGAGTTGCGCGACAAGGGACCCCAGCGCCTCCGGATCCTGGGTGCCCTCCAGCGACAATGCGGCGTACCAGCGTACCTGCTCGGGGATGTCGAGGTCCTTGAGTGCGGCACCCAGGACCCCCAGCGCCTCCGGGTCCTGGGTGCCCTGCAGCGAGGTTACGGCCTGCCAACGAACCTGCTCCGGGGTGTCGGGATCTTTGAGTAGCGCGACTAGACCCCCGGCCGCCTCCGGGTCCTGTGTGCCCCTAAGCGAGAATACGGCCCGACGGCGCACCTCCTCCGGGGTCTTGGGGTCTGACAGTATCGCAGAAAGGGCAACGACGGCCGTGCGTCCCGGAGTGCCCCGAAGCAGACCTGGGATTACTCCGGCCCCGGTGCCACCCTTGCGTACAAGGCCGAGGGTAACGTCGACCGCATCCATGGCTCCGAGAGCCGCCAACACAACGGCGTGCAGCACCGGCGAAAGGTTCCCGGCTGCTTGGACCACTACTCGACCTGATTCGTCGTCAGTGGTGGCCATCCGCCAGATGTTCAGAAGACTCGGCGGCGTGATGGCCTTGCCGTCTATGGCTTCACCGCTTTGGACCACCCTTCGTAACTCCAAGGATGCGAAGTACTCCTGCCACCTCGCTGATGCGAAATGCCAGCTTTGCTTCAGCGCAGTGTATGACCGCTGCTCCACGATTCCGGACGATTGCAGGTGTTGCAAAAAGCCGCCGTCTAAGGCCGTCAGGTCGGGCTGCTCACCAAACACGAATCGCCGGAACGCCAGGCGAGGGAGGCATTCCTCGGACCGGCGGGCAAGCCCGTTTAGATCCTCTGACGATAGCCTTATGACGGTTGCGCCTGGGTCCCGCTCCCGTCCAAACATGTAAGGAAGCGCCCGATGATATAGCTCCCCAACGCACCAGGGCGCAGGCTTTGCCTCTCTAGGCTCTCCATACCACATACGCAGCAGCATTTCGAGTTGGCCGGGTTTCGCCGCGAAGGACGGATCTGCCTCTTCCACCCAGCTGCGGAACTTTGCTGCCTCGCTGCTACCCAGTTGGCGTTCGGCTATGCGGGTCGCCTGCTCTCTGGTCAGCGGGTCCAGCCGGTAGGTCTTGAAGGACCGGGTCCTGAATATCGCCTCCGGACGGCCGGCAGCCACCATTCTGTCGCCGGGGACCAGCAGGCGGCCCAGGTCCTCCACGAGACCGATCTGTGCCCTTCCCCCTTCATCCAAACCGTCGACCAGAACCAGCAAAGGAGGGCGCACTCCGTTGGTGACGCTCTCCTCCATCCAGGCAGAGGCCTGCGGACCCGCCTCCACGGCGTCGACTATCGCTTGCACAGCCTCGTGGACGCGGTTGGAGCGTGGGGCTGACTCCCCCAAGTATCGGAGGCGCACCAGCAAGGGCACCGGCGATCGCCCCGGCTGCTTAATGGCCGCCGCGACAGCCTCCCGTGCCAGCTCTATGAGGACGGTAGTCTTTCCCGCGCCACCCTCGCCGGTGAGGCCCACCCGCTCTTCACTGGAGTGTAGCAGCTCGGATACTACCTCGGGCAGCCTGTCCCTCTCAGTGCGGCTGCCCAGCAAGTCAGGGATAATTTGCCGCCCCGCCGGGCTGACTCCGTCACCTTCAGAGGCTTCCCACTCCGTGGCGGATCGGTTCTCGAAAAGGACCCTGCCGTGCTCTTCACTAATCGGTCGGATCCCAAGGTCGTCGACGCGGCGCCGTAGATCGCGCAGGTAGGTTAGTAGTGAGGCCTGGGAGGCCCTAAGTGCCCACTCGTGGAAAGGAGCGAACCTGTCGTCCTGGGCGCTCTTGGCCGCCACGGCTCCCGTATGGGTCGTCTTGATCCAGTACCTACGCAGTGCCGTCTCCACGGGCTGGGGGGCTACTATACCGTCGCGCATCGCCACCAAGTTGTGGGCCCATATCCCCTTCGCTTCGGCGTTCTCGAAGCCTCCCCTTGCTCGTTCTCGGACCCCAACGCCCCCGCGCGAAAGATCTCTTAGTTGGAGGTGCCAGGGACTTGCTAGCCCCGCGATGGTCACGCCCTCCCACGGCGTGCCTACACACAGCAGACCGGAGAGCACAGGCGGTGCGCCCTTATTGGGTGAATCGGATAGGATTCGCCCCAGTAGGAGCGTCGCGGCCAGGGACACGATCAGCCCGCCCATGCTGTGCCCTGCCAGGCCCACCTGGCTGTAGCCGTGGGCTTTGGCTTGGTCTTCGATCTCCTGAACCAGAGCCTCGGCCTGCCCGTCCACGCCCACCAAGCCCACTGGGAAGAACCTCGATGGGTATTGGTAGATCGCAACGTCGAAAGTTCTCTGGGGAATGTCCAGAAGCAAGCGGGGCGTCTGGCCCCACGTGGTCTCCCTGTTCCCGCGGAACCCGTGCACGAGCACCAGCAATGTTCGTGCCGAGTCCACCCTGTGGCCAAAGACTCGCAGACCATCGGATTCGCGCCTGGAGCCAGTTAACCCCGGCAAACCCATGACGAGAATCACTCCTTGCTGGTGATCGGCTTCTCAACTTCACCGAGGAGACGGTCGATGTCGTTGCACGCGGTCGCTGACGCTTGTGGGGAAATAGTAATACGGCCGCGATAGACATGTCCACTACGGTAGAGCAGGACGATCCATAAGGGGGGTACATTGCACCGTATCCACGGCAGGCGTGTTGTTGGTCTACAATTTTGTCAGTAGGTAACTGGTCAGGGAAAATGTCAGTTTATGGAAGGACTGACATTGAGTACCAAAGAGCAGAACCGGTTACATATCTTGAACGGGGTATTAGAGCGGCACTGGTCGATGCAGGAGGAGGCCCCGCTCCTGGGATTGAGTGAACGGCAGGGATGGCGACTGTTAGCGGCCTATCGAAAGGAAGGGGCCAGGGGGCTGGCCCACAAGAGCCGGGGCCGGGTGCCACCCAACACTACTCCGAAGCCTATCCAGCAGCAGGTGGCGAGCCTGGCCCAAGGACGCTATGGCGGCATCAATCATACCCAGCTGACCGAGTTGTTGGCCGAACGGGAAGGAGTGATCTTATCCCGACCCACGGTAAGGCGGCTCTTGGTCAGGGCCGGGTTGTCCAGTCCCCTCCACCGCCGGCCCTCACTACACCGGTGTCGAAGGCAACGGATGCCCCAAGAAGGGATGCTGCTCCAATTGGATGGGAGCCATCCTTCCGGGGAAGGACTGGAGGACCGGGGAGCCTGGCTTACCTTGCTGCTGGCTGTGGATGACGCTACCGGGACGGCACCCTATGCCCTATTCCAGGAACAGGAGGACACCCGAGGCTACCTGTCTCTGCTCCATGGCATCATCGAGCGTGAGGGGGTGCCTATGGCGGTGTACACCGATGGGCATGCCGTCTTCAAGGCCCGGCGTAACCCATCGGACCTATCCCAGGATCCCCGGAAAGGGCCATCAACCCAATGGGGTAGAGCGCTGGGAGAACTGGGGATCACCCAGATATTGGCCCACAGCCTGAGGCAAAAGGAAGGGTTGAGCGAGCCAATGGCACCTTCCAAGACCGTCTGGTGGTCCTTCCGGAGAAGGACGTCTGGCTGGCGCCTGCACCCTGGCGGAGGGAATGAAGTGCTGAGCGAGTTTCTGTCCCGGTTCAACCAGCGCTTCGGGGTGCCCGCCGACCAGGCGGAGTCGGCCTACCGGCCGGTGGACCCGGAGCTGGACCTGGGTAGTGTCCTGTGCATCAAGGAGCTGCGCCGGGTGGCCAAAGACAACACGGTGCAATACTACGGGCGCACCTTGCAACTCTATCCCAATATGGAGCGGCCCAGCTATGCAGGGGCCCGGGTGGAGGTGCAGGAACGTCTGGATGGTCGTCTACTGGTGCGGCATCGGGAGCAGATCCTGACTCCTGGGGAAGCTCCGCCTCTAGCCACCGAACTGCGGGCTCGGACCCCTGCCGGTCCGGTGGTAGCGGCACTTCCCGACCCGGATCCCACGGACTGGAGGCCCAAAGAACGTGTCAGAGCCCAGGTGCCTCCAGGGCCTCTGGCCGGGGAGACCATCTGGTATGAGGACCCCGCAAGGAAGCAGGTCCACCGGGACCTGGTGGTGGCCGGCATGGAACGGGCACGTCAGCAAGGAAAGAGCATCGGTCGGCCTCGGGTGAGTCAACGGCCTGAGTTCGAGGAGCAATATGCCAAAGTGGTGGAGCGGATCGGAACGGGTGGGCTCTCCCGGCGGCAGGCTGCCAGGGAACTGGGCATCGGCTATGCCACGCTAAAGCGGCTGTTGGACAACCAGGGGACTAGGCCATGATCTTCGCCTTTAGTGAAACCAAAACAGAGATAGGGACTACTGACATTTTCGCTGAACACTTGACCCTGACATTTTCCCTGGACAACGACAGCAGGCGTAAAATCGGGGGTACCAGAAGGACTAGGTTTAGACCCCAACTGCCTCGTCTACTCTGCGGACTGTACGGTCACTACGCTCGGCCAACACGCCAGAGCGAGGATCTTGTCGGCAACTTACGAAGTTTTAGCCGATCGTGCCGATAAGTCCGGGACGGACGGCGTAGCAACACTTTACCGGAACCTAGATTCTAGCATTACGCAGGCACCTCTGAAGCGTCTTTGATACTTCGGAGCCATCCGGGACGACGAGCGGAGGCCGAGGAGAACTTTCGCATGGTGGAGCATCCTATTCCGATGACCTGTGGTCGCAGCTACAACACGAAGGGCTTATCCGCTCCGAGGTACCCGCACCCGCATAAGTCTCCATCGACGCTAAACCGGCGACGATAAGGGTGTTGGGGGGTCAGGGGGCTCAGGCCTTACCGTGGCGCAGGAGCTTGCCCGACATGGCGCCGGTGGGGTTCCCGTCCTCTGAGGTCACCTGGCCATTGACCAGAATCCAGCGATACCCTTCCGCCTTCCGCACCCGTCTCCAATCACCATCGGGCAAGTCATGGGCGACTTCCACTGGCAACAACCGCAAATTCTCCAGGTCGTATATCACTACGTCCGCCGGTGCCCCTTCGCGGAGGAAGCCCCTGTCCTGGAACCCGCCGAAGAAGGCCGGCAGGTAGCTCAGCTTGTAGTGTAGCTCTTCCAGACTTACCAGCTGCTCGTCTCGCACCAGCCAGATCAGGGTTTCCGTAGGGAAGCTTCCCGCCGTACTCATCTTGACGTGTGCTCCGCCGTCCGAAACCCCGGCGATGACGTAGGGAGAGTTCACCACCTCCGCCATGTATTGGGCATTGTCCCGGCCCCGTGGGGCCCTGAACTCGGTCTTTAAATCGTCGGCCACCACCAGGTCCAGCAGAGCGTCGACGACGTGCTTTCCCTCCTTCTCCGCAATCTCCCCGACGCCCACGCCTTCGTAGTGTTCGAGATCGCGACTGGCCACCTCCTCCACGAACAGGCCCAGCAACGATTCGGGACTGATGGCCACGGGCCTGGTGCCGGCGTCCCACTCCGCCCGTAGGGCCGCCCTCAGCTCTGGATTCTGCATCTTGGCTTTTCTCTCCGCGGGCCGTCCCAAAGTCACTTCACGCCAGGTGGGGGTGTCGTCGAACTGGTTTATATCCTCAAAGTTCACCTCGAGGTCGCCCGTTTGGAACTGGCCCTGGCCGTATATTCGTAGCCCCCTCCGGACACAGTCCTCTAGCCAGCGTAGCCTCTCGCGGTGGGGCGTCGGGTCGTCGGCCTGGGGCTGCACCGTCTGATACAGGATGGGCCTGCCGCTTGCCTCGGCTACCCTCTCGAACATCTTCATGGTGGCCTCTTCCATGACCTGGCCCTCATCGCCCGTTTCCCGGTAAGCCAGCTCTATGAAGCCCTCGTCACGATCGGCCAGCGCCCTGGCGAAGGTGAGGATCTCCCGGTCCGTCATCAGGTCGGTGACCATGGGAGTCGCGTCATAGTCCCGCTGCACTGAATTCTGGCCCAGGACCTGAGCGGACCATCCGCAGCCGCCAATGTCCATCCCTTCATGCATCAGACGACACATCTCCTCCAGCTCGGCGTCCGTAGGACGCCTTCCCTTGGACTCTTCCCATCCCATCACCCAGCTGTACAGGGGCGCCAGCGGCACGTAGGTAAGGACGTTTACTCCCTTGGGGATGCGGTCCAGGCTATCCAGGAACTCGGCGAAGGTCACCCAGTCCCATAGCATCCCCTTCTGCATCGCCCCGAGGGGGATGGCCTCGTTGCGTGTCAGTGCCAGCATCGCCCGCTCCCGGTCCTCGACCCGGCACGGGGCGAACCCGAAACCGCAGTTACCGATGGCCACCGAGGTCACCCCATGCCAGCCCGACAGGGTGCAGTAGGGGTCCCACTGGATCTGGGCGTCGTAGTGGGTGTGGAGATCGACGAAGCCGGGGGCCACGACGAGGCCCGCCGCGTCCAGCACCCTGTCAGCACTGCTGCGCCGCAGGCCACCGATCTTGGCGACCTTCCCGTCCTTGATGGCCAGATCGCTCACGTAACGCGGTGTGCGCGTCCCGTCGACGATGGTGCCTCCCTTGATGATAATGTCGTAGTCCGCCATCCCGACCCCCCTTTCTCCATCGTGGAACAGCCTATGCCATATTCGCAACGTATCAAAATTCCATAGTCCTGTCAATGGAAAGGGACTCTTGTACGAATAGTTCTCGATGACCGTCCAAACGTTGCGATTTCGTGATTTTGATGTTCGAACCCTAACTGAGGCCTCGGTCGGCGGGAATGATCGGCAGCACCACGTGGGAGGAGTGCTCAGCATCGTGGTACACGGACTGCTGTGCCACCCGAGTCTCGGCAGAAGACCACAGGGGAGCGCCGGTGTTGGGGTTCACGTCATAGCGTGGGAAGTTGCTGGACGACACCTCCAGACGAACGCGATGCCCCTCCTTGAACAGATTACAGGTGGCCTGGAGATCTATCCTGAAGGTGTAGACCTGGCCCGGCTGCATCAGCTCAGCCACCTCTGGGCCGTTGCGGTAACGGGCGCGGACGATTCCTTCGCAGAGGTTCATGGCGAACCCCTCAGGGTAGTCCGGGTTGGGAGGCACGACGTCCACCAGCTTGGCGGTGAAATCGGTATCGGGAGCCGAGGAAGCGGCCCACAGGTTCACCTCCACGGGCCCGGTTACCTCCACGTCCTGATCGAGGGGCGGCGTCTGGAAGACCAGGACATCGGGGCGTAGCGCCAGAGGCATGGTGTCCTTACATGATTCGAGATCCTTACGGCCCCGCTGGTCATAGGCGCCGACGACCAGGAAACCCGGTGAGGCCACGTCGCTCTGGCCGCCACCACCTCCTACAGTGGGCACCGGATCCCGTGGATCGAAGGTGTAGCGGGAGGGAGGAGCGTCCCGACCGGGGAGGTCTGGGCCCAGGCCGCCGCCGGCGTGAAGGTAGTAGCTGGTGAAGCGTGTGCCCTCCAGGGGCCACCGGCGCTCGCGCCTCCAGAAGCCTCCATGCGTCATATGGCCCGCGGCATCGCGGCGCCCGCTGCCGCCTCCCATCACGAATACGCTTATCGGCGGGTCCTCCAGCACGTCGGTGTGCATCCCTTTGAGGTGCTGGTCGAACCACTTGAGTCGAAGGTCATTCAGGTTGTCCAGCACAGCGTACGGGCCGAAATCCACCTCGCCGGTCCAGGTGTTGCTCATGCTGATTATGCTGTGGAGCCAGGGGCCGATGATCAATCTCAAGGGAGACTTGATCCGCACGCTCAGCTCGTTGAACTTCGTGGTGCTGGCCCAGACGTGGTGGCCGTACAGGGAGGTGGTGGACATGACCGGGATGTCGGGGTGTCTGTCGATGTGCTCTTCCAGGTTGCAAATGGGGTCCTTCCAGAGGTCGTCGTAGTCTCCGTGGGAGGCCAGGGTAAGGAACATGTTCTCGTAGGTTGGAGCGAAGGCCAGGGGCGTACTCCCACGCTTTATTGGGAGATACTTCATGTACTCGGTCACGTTCCTGGCTGCATCCCGGAGGGCCCCCCTCACGACGGGATCGTCCTGGGCCTCCTTGCCCTCCGCGGCCATCTCGAAGGCGTAAGGGAGTCTGGCCAGGCCGAAGGCGCCCCCGGTGCGCATCGTATGGGTGTGGTAGTTGTACCCGCACTCTATGATGAACTGGGCCTTGAGGCCCGGCGGGTTGGTGACTGCCAGGGCCTGCTGGGTGCAGCCCGTGTAGGATTGGCCGATAGTACCGATCCCTCCGTCGCTCCAGGGCTGCCCCACGATCCAGTCACAGGTGTCGTAGCCATCATCGGCCTCGTTGGTGGCGAGGACCACGCCCTTCCAGGAGCCGTCGGACTCACCCCGACCCCGTACATCCTGGAGAACGACGGCGTAGCCACGTTTGGCGAAGTAGCGCCCGGTGGCAGTCAGCGAGGGGTTGCCGTTGTGGTAGGGGGTGCGTTCCAGGATAACCGGGAATCGGCCTTCCACGGGCTCTCCATTCAGTGTAGGCAGGTAGATGTCCGTGGCCAAGCGGACGCCGTCTCGCATCGGCACCATAACGTTGTTCTGCTCGAAAACGCCGTATTGGATCTGGGACCCCTGGTATTTTCCGCAGCTCATGGCAGCCTCCCGCTGGATTCCACCGACTACGGCGCATCGTAGCACCAGGCCAAGGGCGCCGCAAGGGTGGGCCAGCCGCCGGCTACTGCGCGCCCAGGGAGGAGCTTGTCCGGATGGACCGTCGTTGACCATGTACGGTCTTGTTGCTAGAATTCCATTGCTCAAGGCAGGGTACACAACGGTAATGCCGATGATGAGGTGCTACCGACGGCGTTGTGGAGCCGAGTTACCTGCAGCGACTGGAGGAGGCGAAAATGCCGATAGTGCGGACAGTTCTCGGAGATATCCCTCCGGAGCAGGTGGGCATCACCTACCCCCACGAGCACGTCGTCCTCGGGTATACCGGCGCCCGGGAGGACCTCGGACCCCGCTTCGACCGGGAGGCCGTCCTCGGGGAGATTTGCGCCGACCTCGGCCAGGCGGTCCGGCAGCATGGGTTGAAAACGGTGGTGGACGTGACGCCGCCCGAGGTCGGCCGCGACGTGGACATCCTGCAGGAGGTTTCTAGGCGGCTCGACATCAACGTCGTCGCCGCCACGGGCTACTACCACCAGTCGGGCGGCTTCCCGCTCTATTGGGACCGCACGGAGCCGGAGAAGTACGAGGAGCGGATGACCCGGGAGGTAACGGAAGGAGTGGGACCCAACGGCGTCAAGTGCGGGGTGCTGAAGATTTCCATGAACGGCACCGGCCTCTCCGAAGGGGAGGAGAAGGCCTTCCGCGCCGCGGCCAGGGTATCCAAGGCGCTGGGCGTCTCCATATGCATACACACGTCCGGCTGGTTGCTGCCCACGACCGAGGCCAGGCCCGGTCCCATCATCGCCCTCGACGTCCTCCTCTCGGAAGGGGCCGATCCGTCGCGCATCCAAGTGGGCCACCTGGAGGGGACCCAGGGGAACCTGGCCAATCTGATGGAGGTGGCGAGGCGCGGCTGCTACATGGCCTTTGACCTGGTGGGTCGCAACCCCGAGACCTGGGACCCGTTGCGGGTTGCCGCGGTGACCGGGCTGGCGGCGGCCGGCTACGGTGACCGCATCCTCCTTTCGATGGACCACCAGGGTGCCTGGGTACCGGACCGACCTCAGAGATACGTGGCCTTAAAAGCCAGCTTCCTGGACCTGTACAACTTCCTTCCCAAGCTGCTGAAGGGGGGCCTCAAGGAGGAGCAGGTGGACAGGATTCTCGTGGACAACCCGCGCAACCTGCTGGCGTTCTAGTTAACCCGATGTGCAGTTTTTTTGTAGGATACGACACTGCACCATGTCATTCTGAGCCCGCTGAAGGCGGGCGAAGAATCTAGAGGGGGGTATTACCTCGCCAGGAACCCCCTCCCCTCCAGACCCTTCGCTGCCGCTCAGAGCCTGCCCTGAGCCAGCCGAAGGGGTGACATGGGAAAACCGGCACATGGGGCTAGCTCATTAGGATCGGAAGGGGCGTCACAAAGGGCGGAGGTAGCGATGCCAAAGGTCAGGGTTTCGGACATCGAGATGCACTACCAGGAGGCCGGCGAGGGAGACCCCTTGCTCGTAACCGGAGGCTGGGGCCTTGGACCGCGCTGGCTGGAGGGGCCACAACGGGAAGAGTTCACCAAGCGTTACAGGTGCATAGTCCACGACCACCGGGGCATGGGTGGAACGGACGCGCCCGACGCTCCCTACACCACCGAGACGATGGGAGACGACCTTAACGGCCTGCTGGAGCGGCTCGACCTCGATGGCGTGAGGGTCCTGGGCCAGGGAGGCATGGGCGGGATAGTGGCCCTACAGCTAGCCATCAACCATCCGGACAAGGTCCGCTCTCTCTCGGTGGGCGCCGGGTGCGCCAGGGTCGACCCTTTCTTGCGCGAGGTGATGCACGTCTGGAAGGAGCTGCGCCGGCAGGACCCGGTGCTCTGGGCCCGGGAGGTGCACCTCTGGTGCGTCACCCCCGAGTACTACAACGCCCATCCGGAAAGCACTCAAGCCGCCGTCGCGAACCGCATCGATCACAATCCGTTCCTACAGCCCTGGGCCTACGACCGCACCGTTGACGCCTACGTGGGCCACGACGTCACAGACCGCCTTCACCTGGTCAAGTGCCCCACGTTGGTAACCTGCGGTGGCTGGGAAGATTTCATCACCGGGCCGCGGTACGCCCGGGAAGTGGCGGCCCGGATCCCGGGCGCCAAGCTTCACATCTTCGAGAACACCAGCCACAACTATGGGAGCCAGTTCCGGGAGGAGTACGATCGCCTGATCCTGGACTGGTTCGCCCATACCTAGGCGCGGTCGATGGCCGTCCCCTAATAGTCGTCCTTCTGGTACACCTGGAGGCGGCCGCGATGGCCGTCAAGGACTATGATTCTGCCCTCATCGTCGATCGCCAGCGCAACGGGCCGAAAGAAGCGCCTCTCAGGCCCCAGGTCTCTGACCAGGTTACGCTGCCTGACCATGTCCGGGCTGGCCGCCAACATCTCCTCTCCCCACTTCGAGAGGTCCGCGTCACCGGTAAAGGTCGTGATGTGCCTGCCATCGGGGGTGAGCACCTGGACGCGGTCGTTCCACCAGTCGGCCACGTAAATATCCCCCTCTTTGTCCACGGCGATGTCGGTGGGGCGATTGAACTCCCCGGTCCCACTCCCCGAAGAGCCGAACTCGGCCAGAAACCGGCCGTCGGGGGTAAACTTCTGGATCCGGTCGTTGCGCCAGTCGGCCACGTATACGTCACCATTATCGTCGATGGCCAGACCCCACGGCAGATTGAACTGGCCATCGCCACTGCCCGCCTCACCCCACTTGGCCAGGAGCTTGCCATCCTTGGTGAACACCTGGACCCGGTTGTTAGAGCTATCGACCAGGAAGAGGTTGTCTTCTTTATCAAACCTGATTCCGGAGGGCCTGTCGAGCTGGCTGTCATCGGAGCCCGGCACGCCCCACTTGTCGAGGAACTCCCCATCCTTGTCGAATATGGAGATCCGGTTGAGCCACTCGTCGGCCACGTACACTCTATGCTCGCTGTCCAGGGCGATGGACGTCGGCCACTTAAGCTGGCCGTCCCCATCGCCGAAATTGGAGAACTGGCCGATGAACTCCTCGTCGATGGTCACTATGGTGACCCGCATGTTGTCGGGCCAGAACTCGAGGGGCCGGTTTACTACGTAGATGCGGCCCTCGGGACCCAGGGCCAAGGCCACCGGAACCCTGAATCCCGCTCCCGTAAGGACACGCTTCCCGATAGTGCGGTCATAGTGATATAAACGGGTGGTGATGCCGTAAAACACGCTACTCATAAGTCAACCTCGTAGACCTCAGCTGAGCATTTTCGTCGGCTACAGGAAATCGAGCTGCTCGAAGGCGCCGCCTACGACGGCCTTCGAGTCCAGCTCCAGCCATTTCTCCAGCATGGTGGCGTACACGCTGCGGAAATCCACGGTGTGCAGCAGGTCCCCCCCGTCCTCCAGGTCCTCCGGCTTCAGCGAGGGGTACTCGCCATACAGTCCACCCTTCACCTGGTCCCCTATGACCCAGCAGTGCCCGCCGGTGCCGTGGTCCGTGCCGCCGCCGTTGTCCCGCGCGCGCCTTCCGAACTCGGTAAACATGAACAAAAGCACCTCTTCGCCCCTGTCGTGTTCCCTCAGGTCCTGATAGAAGTCGGCCACGGCCTGGGACACGTCGATCCACAGTCGTGCGTGGACCCCCGCCTGGTTGGCGTGGGTGTCAAAGACGTTGAAGGGAGAGGTGGTGTACATGATCCTGGTGCCCAGGTCCGCCAGGTGCACCTGGGCTATTCCCTTCAAGCCTTGGGCGATGGGGTTGTTGGCGTACTCTACCGTGGAGGAGTACTTGGCGGGGGCGGTCTTCAGTATGTCGGCGCCCTTCAGAGCGGCGCGACCCGTCTCCCTCATGTAGTCCTTCACGGGGCCGGTGCCTATGGCAGGAGCGTACATCCGCGAGAACACTTCGAGGGCCTGCGCCCGTTCCTCTTCCACAGCGATCCCCGTCAGCACGCCGTAGGTATCGATGTTCCCCACGGAGGCCACCGGCACGCCCTGCGCCACCATGGCCCTGGGCAGTCCCCGGCCGTAGTTCAGCCCCGTCAGCACGTTCTCGCCGCCGGGGTCCAGGTCACGGATGGCGCGGCCCAGCCAGCCCTCGTCGACTATCTTGTCCGGCTCGCAGGTATGCCAGATGTCCATGGAACGGAAGTGGGACCGGTCGGGATGGGGATAGCCAACTCCCTGTATCACCGCGACATCGCCCTCGTCGTACATCCCCTTCAGCTCCACCATGCTGGGATGGAAGCCCAGCTCGCTATTGATAGGAAGCACCTGGTCGTCGGGGATTCCCAGGCCGGGCCTGTAATCGTAGTACAGCGGGTTGGTGTAGGGAACAAGGGAATTCAGGCCGTCGTTGCCACCGTGCAACGCCAGCACTACCAGGACGCGGTCCTTCGTGTCGGATGCCATCATTATCCTCCCATACCGATCAGGCGTACTGGTACTCTACCGTCGCGGCTATCAGCTGGAGCATCTGTGCTACCCTCTTGGGGAACGCTCCGCTTTCATCCTCGGTGGTCGATCCCGGATCCCCGCCGCGGCTGGCGTGGTCTATCAGCCCGGCGCGGGTATCCTCGTCGACCTCCATCGGTCCTATCAGGTCCAAGCAGCGGTCCACAAAATCTTCCGGCGACATGGTGGCGGTCCCGGCGCTCATCCGGTCTACGATCAGCTCGACGCCCGGCAGCTCCAGGTTGCCCACCTGATCGGCGACGAAGTTGATGCGTTCCACCAGGGTGCCGCTGTCTATCCACTCCTTGCCGGTATGCCATCCTTCCACGGAAGGAGGGTTGATCAGCTCCTGGCCCATGTAGGCGCAAACCCGTGTCGCGTTGTATAGGCCGAACTTGACCTCGAAGTGGTCCTTTACCAGCCGCAGTGTGCCGGCCACTACCTCGGCAGGGCTCTTCATCTTGAGGAAACGGGAGCTCTTGAAGAAGTCGGAGTTGAACAGGGTTCGGAGCACGGGCCGCATCTCGAAGTTGTTCTCGATGAAGGCCTTCTCTAGAATGGCGATCGCCTCCATATCCCTGGGAGGCGTATTCTTCCAGGCGGGCACAGGGGCCTCGTCGGCCACGAAGAAGTTATACAGGTGCCGAGAGATGAACCTGGCCGTGGCCGGCTGGCCCACGACTATGTCGACGATGTCCTCCCCGTTGAAACGGCCGGTACGGCCCAGGAAGGTCTTCTCGCCATTGTCGTGGTCTCCGGGATCGTAGACGAACTCCCAGTCGTATCGGCCGTAAGGGAGAATCGATATAGTCGGCTCCAGATTCCAGCCGGTAAAGGCACGGGCACAGGCCTTGACGTCGTCCTCGGTGTAGTTATTCTCCCCGTCCATGCCCACACCCATGGAGAACAGCTCCAGCAGCTCCCTGCCGTAGTTCTCGTTGATGGAGTCCTTGTGGTTATAGATGTTGTCCAGGTACTGGAGCATGGTGGGGTGCCGGGACAACTTCACCAGCAGGTCCCGATAGTTGCCCATGCCGTGGCGGCGGAACATGTCGAGGTAGATCATCATCATGCGGGAGTGGTCTACCTTGGCCCAGCCCGTGACCAGTATGCCGTGCCAGAAGAGGCACATCTTCTCCTGGAGCTGGCGCCTGCTGTTGATCATCCGGTACATCCAGGCCTGCTGAGCGGCGAACTGGACCTCCAACTCGCCATATTCGGGCATGTACCGTTCCATGAGGTCCACTTCCACGTCGGGCTGGCCTGCGGGATTCAGCAGCTCTTCCACCACCGCTTCGTATCCTTTGGCGGCCTTGGCCTCCAGCTCATCGCGTGCAGCCCCAAAACCGGCGCGGCGCATGAGATGGGCCATCAAGGCTATGTCAGCGTCTGCCATCTACGCCCCCTTGCTAATCCGGGTCTCGCTGGCTTCTTCAAAAGGCCAGCCGCGGGCCTCTCTTTTCGTCGTCCTGGCTTTCAGGTCATCTTAATTTACGGCCGTTTGGCTGTCAATCTTGGCTCATATCGACCAGGATTTCACACGTAAAACGCTAAGGCCCGCGCCAGGCCCCAATGTCGGCCGGAACGATTGTGATTACATCCTACACCGTGTCTGGTTCACACCCTCCCTGGAGGCCTTCCCTGTATCGTCGATTTCCTGCTGTCCGATGTTCGTTATTACGATATTCGTGGACCAGCGCTTAACGCCGATAGCCCTATTAGCTAGATTGACACTCCAATAGGATACATGTTAGCATTCCCGCGAATCTCACGAGCGTTGATCGTAAACGATGCCGAAGTTTGACGCCATACTCAAGGGAGGGACGATCGTCGATGGGTTGCTCACGCCTCGCTACGTGAGCGACGTGGCCATCAAGGACGGCAAGATAGCCCAGATCGGCGGCCTGCGGGGCGGCACCGCTACCCGAGTGCTGGATGCCCCGGGCCTCATCGTCGCCCCCGGCTTCGTGGACCTCCACACCCACTACGACGCCCAGGTCCAGTGGGACCCGTACTGCACCATTTCGGGCTGGCACGGCGTGACCACCGTTGCCATCGGTAACTGCGGCTTCGGCTTCGCCCCCTGTCGGATCGAGGACTGGGACCGGGCGATGCTGACCCTGACCCGCAACGAGGCCATTCCCTACGACGCGATGAAGCTGGGGATGTCCTGGGACTGGGTGAGCTTCCCCCAGTTCCTGGAGCGCATGCAGAACCGGGTCCCAAAGGGCGTAAACATGATCAGCTATGTGCCCCTGACGCCCGTGTACACCTGGGTAATGGGATGGGAAGGTGCGAAAGAGAGGAGGCCCACAGAGGCCGAGCTAGATGAGATGTGCCGGCTGGTGGACGAGGGGATGGACGCCGGTGCCTGCGGATGGTCGGCTCAGGTCCTGGGGCCGAATTCGGGGCAGCGAGACTACGACGGCACGCCCATGATCACCGACCTGATGGCCGAGGAGGAGATCCTCACCTTCGGCAGGGTCCTGGCGGAGAAAGACAGGGGCCTCATACAGCTGAGCTATAGTCGTAGGGGCGATGACGGCAGCGTTCTGCACGAGGATCAGTTGAGGTTCTACGAGAAGCTGGCCGAAGCCTGCCGTCGCCCCATCCTCTACCAGGTCGTGACGCCCAGCGACCGGGACCCAGAGCAACACCGGGAGAAACTGCGCTGGCTGGAAGCCTCGAAGGGGAAAGGGCTGCGGATCTACGGGCAGGGCCAGACGGCCAGGGGTGGGCTGGAGTTCACCTTCCGGGATTGGAACCTGTTCGATGCCAGTCCCGCTTGGCGGGAGATGACCACGGGCTCGCTGGAAGAGAAGAAGCTGAAGATGCAGGCTCCCGAGCTACGGGCCAAGCTGCGTGCCGAGTGGGACAGCGGTAACCGGGCCCAGGCCCAGATCGATGGCGATGTGGCCGGCCTCGTCGTCGAGGAGGTCGGTCGCCCGGAGTTGGAACGCTACTCGGGGCTGACGATTGCCGAGATCGCGGAGCGGGAGGGTAAGCACGTTATCGACGCCTGCCTGGACATAGCGGTGGCCGACGACCTCCGGACCGAGTTCATCGGCAGGTTCGCCCGTCAAGACCCTCACAACATAGCGGAGGTCCTGAGATCGCCGTCGATGCTTCCGGGCATGTCGGACGGTGGGGCACACGTCAAGTTCGCCACGACGGGAAACTATCCCACGGATACCATAAGCTGGCTGGCCCGCGACAGCGGGGTACTCAGTCTGGAGGAGGCCCACCACAAGCTGAGCTATCTGCCGGCCTTCTTCGGGGGGATCAAGGACAGGGGCTTTATCCGGGAAGGCGCTCCAGCCGATATCGTGGTGTACGACCTGGATGAGCTGAAGCTGCTGCCGACCGAGGTCGCACACGACTTGCCCGGTGGTGACTGGCGACGGGTACAGAGGGCGGAAGGCTACCGGTGGATCCTGGTGAACGGAGAGGTGACCTTCGAGAACGGGAAGGAAACTGGGTCGCTGCCCGGGAAGGTCCTCCTCCACGGCCACGGCTGAGATAGGCATATCATGGTCTCTCCCGCTACTTGGCGGGGGAAACATACGGCGGGCATAGTAGCCCGTAAAAGACAGTAGGCCGTAAAAGATAGGAGGGGTGCGATGCGTGCGAAGCTAAGGCCGTCGAAGGTACTTCGATACTGGGCCCTTGGACTGATGGGGGTGCTGCTATTGATAGTCCTTGCGTGCGGGGACGACGCCACACCCCAGCCCACGGCTACGCCGGTCGACGTAGGCGCGATTTCCTCGGCGGTACAGGAATCGGTGGTGGCCGCCGTCCGGGAAGAGCTGCGGGCGGTGCCGGAACCCGTTTCCCAGGGGGAGATCCAGCGGCTGGTGGAAGCGGCGGTAACCGCGGCGGTGCCCGAGGGAACCAGCCCCGATGAGATCACGTCCTTGGTGCGGTCGGCGGTGGAAGCCTCAGTGACTCCCGGTGTCACGAGGGACGAGGTCGCCGACCTGGTAACGACTGCGGTATCGGAGGCCGCGGCTGCCGGTCCTTCGCCATTGACCGCCACGGAAGTCGGCCAGATCGTAGAGAAAGCCCTGAAAGCGCTCCCTACGGTCACGCCGGTGCCTACATCCACGCCTGCTCCTGTCCCCACCCCTCAGCCAACGGCGACGCCTCTCCCTACGTCCACACCTACTGTCGCTGCGATGATCCGGGGGGTACAGTGCTGTAACGTCCCTTTGCAGTCGTCCTTTGCCGTTCCTCACTGGAACATGTACGAGGGCCATGCCATACACTCGCTGTTCGGCGGGCCGCTGTATAACGGCATCGTAGAGTACAACCCCGAGACCGACGACCAGACCGACATACGGGGCGACCTGGCCACGGACTGGGAGCTCAGCGACGACGGCCTGACTTACACCTTCCACATCAATGAAAGTGCCCGGTGGATGGATGGCAGAGGTGTCTCGGCCGAGGACGTGGCATTCAGTCTGGACAGCATGGTGGACACCGACGCGGTCAGACTCCGGGTGAGCCTGATCCGGCCTTTCTATAAGGAGTCCCGGGTGGTGGATGGCCGCACGGTGGAGGTAGAGACCAAGTTCCCGGCGGCGCCCTTCCTTGCGTACCTGGCTGCCGACTATTTCAAGATATGGCCCAAGCACCATGTAGAGACCAAGACCGACGAAGAGATGCGGCTGGAGGAGAATATCCTCGGCTCGGGCCCCTTCAGGTTGGTGAACCACGATAAGGACATCGTGGTGGAGTACACCAGGAACCCGGATTACTTCAAAGAAGGCCGGCCCTACTGGGACGGTATGAGGTACTTCATCATCACGGATCCCGGCAGAGTTTTCGCTGCCTTCAAGGCGAGGCAGGTCCTCACCCACGCCTTCCCCACCAACCAGCTGAGCGGCGCGGAGAATGAGCGGCTCGCCCAGGAGATGGAGGGCAAGGGCAAGGTCTTCTATGCCGGCCCCATCGCCGTCCTCTTCTTCAACATAAATACCAGCCGGGAGCCGTTCACCGATGCCAGGGTGAGGCATGCCCTCCACCTCGCCACACACCGTCAGCCCTTTATCGAGACCTTCAGCTCCGGGCGGGACTCGCTGGGCGGACCCTTCCCCAATGGCGTCTGGTTCAGCCAGACAGAGGAGGAGCTGGCCAACCTACCCGGCTACAGGGAGACGGCCGACGGCCAGAAGCATCCCGATGATATAGCCGAGGCGAAAAGGCTGCTGGTCTCGGCTGGGCAAGAGGGGTTCGAGTCCGTCATGATAGCCAGAACGATAGCTGAGTTCGTCCCCATGGCCCAGATATTCACCGACCAGATGAGGACCTTCCTGGGTGTCGATCTGAGGATAGATGCCCTCGATGCGGCAACGGGCGGTGCGAGGCGTGCGGCCGGGGACTATTTCATGGACGCCACCGGCTATGGCCAGGTGATAGCGGAGCCTCATGATTTCATCGCCGGGATGTACGTGAAGGACGCCTTCACCAACTTCGGCCGCTGGACCCATCCCAGGATCGAGGAGCTCTTTGTGCAGCAGCAGAGGGAGCAGGACCGGGTGAAGCGTAAGGCGATGATCGCCGAGATCTCGAAGATCATCCTGGAGGAGGACACCCCACATATTCTTATTAACTGGACCGTCAGAGGCATGTACGTGGACGACAGGATCAACAACTTCCACCCTCCCATCAGCCTCAACGACCAGATGAAGATGGAACACCTGTGGTGCGATCCAAGGTGCTAGTAGAGGTCTAGCCTACTAGGCTGCGGCGAGAAACACCCCCAGGCCGTGTTTCAGGCCGAGTTCGACTCTGGTCGGCTGTTCACCACAAACGCCGACTGGACGCCCCCGGATTACCTGAATTGTCCGGAGGGAGTCCCTGTGGGGC
>CBDFKU010000017.1:0-207389 GCA_965248975.1 Dehalococcoidia bacterium | reverse complement strand
GGGTCGTCACGTTCCCGCGCTATGACTACCCGGCGCCCACCAGCATACCATCCACGCCGACGAACAGGGATGTCCTGGGGGTGGGCCAACTGATGACCACCATAATGGCGCCGGCCGGGTTCGAGGGAACCTCGGGGAGGGACTACATCATCCCGCTGCTGTTTACGGCGGCGCTGGTGCTGGCGGGCGCGGCGGCCTGGGCGGTGTCCGGCGGGGGCTGGGGAGCCAGCGGCCTGATGGTCGGGGCCCTGGTGTTCATCCTGGTGTGGGGCGTGTCGGGGCCCCTGTGGTTCGACGTGCCCATAGCCATGGCGCTGGTCCCCGTCGTCATCGTTTCCCTGGGCGGGGTATTCGCAGCCAAGAAGATGGTGGAAGGATGACGCTAGGACTGGTACTGGCCTTCCTAGCCGTGCACTTCATCATAGGAGTGGTGTCTTGGATGGGGGCCTGGGTCTCGACCGAGACCGACAATGGGCTCGTCGCCGCCCTGGACGGGACCCCGCTGGCGCCGTTGGTTGGGGCTGGCAGCACCTTTGGAGGAGGCCTCAGTGACATCAACCCCCTGTCCGCCCTGAGCCTGGCTATAGACGCGATGCAGTTCTTGTTGGCAATGGCGAGCTTCAACTATGTGCTGTTTGAGGGCGGCGGGGTGGTCGGGATGTTCGGCACCGCCCTGGGTGTGGTGGGTCACTGTATCGCCGCCTGGCTGCTGTTTCAGTTTGCCCGGGCGGTGGCCGGAAGTCTGGGATTTGGGAGGTAAACCAATGACGAGCAGACTCTTGATGGAGCTAGAGCCTGGGCCCCCGGAAGAGGAACCTGAACCGGAGCCTCAGCCTGAACCTGAGCCGGAACCGGAACCGGAACCTGCGTCAGAAGCGCCCGCGGACAGGCTCCTGATGGAGATAGAGCCGGAGCCGGAGCCGGAGGCACCCGCGGATGACGGGTCGGAAGCCCGGCGCAGGCAGGAGGAGGAGGACCAGCGCAGGCAGGAGGAGGAGGACCAGCTTGTGCTTGACGTAGGCCCCGCGTCTGCGCCGGAGTCTACGGCAGAATCCCGGCCAGAGCCGTTCCGCGACGTGTACCACCTTGACCCCGAGCCGGAGCCGGAGGCACCCGCGGATGACGGGTCGGAAGCCCGGCGCAGGCAGGAGGAGGAGGACCAGCGCAGGCAGGAGGAGGAGGACCAGCTTGTGCTTGACGTAGGCCCCGCGTCTGCGCCGGAGTCTACGGCAGAATCCCGGCCAGAGCCGTTCCGCGACGTGTACCACCTTGACCCCGAGCCTGAACCGGAGCCGGAACAGATCCCCGACGTGCACCAATGGGACCCCGCTGAATGGTGGGTGGACCCTGAACCGGAGCCAGAGCCGGTCCCCGAAGTGCATCAACGGGACCAGTCCGGGCCGGAGCTGTTCTACGACACACCGATATTTGTCCACCCCCTTCCTGACGAACCGACAATCGCCCCCCCCCTTCCTGGTGACAGGGGCCAAGTGCCGCCAACCCCGGTGGAACTGTCGGACACCCGAGAGGAGCCCCTTTGGACCCGATTTGCCTCCCCGTGGCACGAGATCTTCTGGAAGGCCGCCAAACCCCCCCCGCTGCCTGGTGACAGGGGCCAAGTGCTGCCAACCCCGGTGGAACTGTCGGACACCCTTGGGGTACTTGCTCCCGAGCCTGTTCCCGTGCCGCTGGCTGATGTCCCCCCGCTACCTGGTGGCAGGAACCAGGACCCGCTTACCAAGGTGCAACCCCCCACCTCGCTGCCTACTGCCGCCCCAACTGAGGCCAAGGGGCTATATCGCGGCATCGACGAGTGGAAGCGCATAAAGACCGTCTACATCAACAATGTGGAAGTCAGCGTCCAGGGATTGATAGATAAATACAGGCTCAAAGACATTACCCCCAGGGCGGGGGTGGACCCTGAGACGCAGCGGGCCAGGGCGGATGAGTACGTGAACTGGGTGGTCGCGGACTACTTGAACCGGGAGGCGGCCCGGGGCGGGCTGGCCCTGAAGCCCCGTAAGGTTCAGCCCAGAAAGCTAACTCGGGCGGACCTGGGCGAGACTTTCTACGTGGACGGCGAGCCGATAGACACCGAAGAATACTTTAAGAGCTACGCAAGGCGGATGCACGCAGCTCGGAGTAAATCGCTTCTCACGGTGGGGGTAGTGGGGGACAGCGATGCCGACGCCCTGGCGGATATCCAGAAGACATACAACGAAGGGCGGCTCGCCTTTGAAGAAGAACAGGCTCACCCCTACAGCCCAGTCTTGCACGATAGCGGGAGCGGTCCGCTAGGGTTTCTGCCTGGGTACGACATGTACGCGGACTTTAGGCATGATAGAAGCGCCCGTTCGCCTGGGGGGGCCTTTGAGACCAGCGGGGAAACGAAGGATGACACCCTGGTCCAGGCGATCACTCTCGCGCAGTTCTTGGCACTGCCCGTCAGCGGGTTAGCTGCACGTCAAGTGGGGCGGATGTTCGGTAAAGCGGGGAAATGGGTTCGCGGCACTTCGGGAGTCTCTTCCCCCAAGCAGGCGGAATTGACGGCGGATGCACAGCGGCTTCTGCAGCTGAAGGTAATGGAGAAAATGAGCCCCGACGAATTGCGGGGAGTTATCAACACCCCGGGCATTGATCCAAAGACGGCGGCGAGTGCACAGCGGCTTCTGCAGGGGCAGCAGCGATTGCACACTTTGGCGGAGGTGCAGCGGCTCGAGGACCGCCATGCGCTCATTACCCGGACGGACCTGAGCCGCGACTTGCCCCCACCACCCGCTGGAGGGAATGTTGCGACTCTCCGCAGGGTCGAGCCCATATCGGGGGTTGACCTGTATGGCCAGGTCTCCCGGATGAACAAGGCCCAGATACAGCAATTGGTGCGCGGAGGCTCTCTCGAAGAAGTTGCTATGGCGCAGCGCGTTCTCGGTGATCGCGCCCAGCTTGCCGCATCTGAGCGGGGCCTCATCATCCTGCAGCAGGCTTTCCCCGCCCCATCAAAGGCCGCTATGCCCAGCCGACCCCTCTGGGTGCCCCCGGGAGGCCTCTGGACCCCCACCCCGGAGGGGGCGACTCTTATTGACCCTCGGACTCTGACCACGCCCACGGGGACGGTCAAGCCTACGGATACGGATCAGGTTGTAGTGTCCTCAGAAACCTTCACGGAGGCAGTAAAAGCGGATGCCCCGGAGGGGACGGTCACTGCCCCCGGGTCCAAGCCCCAGGAGGTCGTTGTATCCCCCCAAAGCCAGCCGGTGGAGTGGGGCAAGCCCGAGGTCGTACCCGGGTCCAAGCCCCAGGAGGTCGTGGTCTTCCCCCAGAGTAGGCCGGTGGGGACGGTCATCCCAGGGGTACACGTCGCGCCCACAGGTACAGAGGGCTCTGTGCCCTCTGTACCCTGGGTTGGGACTGGGACCTGGAACCAGGATGTCTTGCACCGTCTTGCGGGCGGCCCGGATGAGACTAAGGACGAAGCCTTCGCCCGGGCCCTCGAACAAGCCCTGGAAGGGAAGATGAATGAGGCTAGGCGAAGAGCTCTCGTCCGAGACCTCATTCGAGACCGAGAGGCTGGAACCGGGACCGGGACCGGGACTGGAACCGGAACCGGGACCGGAACCGGGACAGAGATCGGGACCGGGACCGGAACCGGAACCGGGACCGGAACCGGAACCAAGACAGAGATCGTGCCCTACGACGACCTCGAGGAGCTGGTGGCCACCGAGGGCGCGGCCAAGACAGAGATCGTGCCCTACGACGACCTCGAGGAGCTGGTAGCCACCGAGGGCGCGGCCAAGACAGAGATCGTGCCCTACGACGACCTCGAGGAGCTGGTAGCCACCGAGGGCGCGGTCAAGACAGAGATCGTGCCCTACGACGACCTCGAGGAGCTGGTGGCCACCGAGGGCGCGGCTCCACCCCGGACCCCGACCAAGCCCGTGACCGGGACCAAGCCCGTGACCGGGACCAAGCCCGTGGGCCGGCGAAAGAGGCGTACGATTCCTGTGCCGCTGCCTTCTCTTGACATGCCACCTAAGGCTGTCCTGCCGGGCCAGTACCCGGCCAAGGTGCAGTGGGTGGGCAGGACCCTCTACACGCTGGACACTGCGGGACCCACTGCCGGCGACCTGGAGAGCGTGCCGCTAACCGACGAGCACACCAGGACATTCCGCGTAGTCGAATATACCGGCGCAGTTCCCCCGGAAGGGCGGCACACAGCCGCCAATCTGGACGTGGACGTGCAGGGAAAGCAGGTGACCGCGAAGGCGGTGCCACACCGCCGCCGCAGGGCCAGTCAATCACGCCGGGTCGCTCCGCCCAAGGTGACCTACAAAAAGGGAGGCCGATAACTGATGCCCGATGCCACAACAGGAGGAGTTGCGGTGCCCACGACGACATCGGCGGGAGCTGTACCGGTAATCGTCGCTGTGAAGCCGGACCTGGTAGTGACGCGCCCCGACCTGTTTCAGCCGCGTGATGTCCCTGGGGGGCTCGACCATGACCCTGCGAAGGTGCGCCAGCTGGTGCAGCACTGGAATCCCGACGAATACGACCCCATCGCGGTAGCCCGGGACCCGGAGGACCCGGACAGGTATGTTGTGATCGCGGGGCACCACCGCCTGGAGGCCCTGAAACAGTTGGAGGTCCCGGAGTTCGCGGTCAAGGTGCTGGAAGGCGACGTAAACGATCCCGAAGAGCGGGAGCGGCTGAGGACCCAGGCAGACCTGAGCAACTACGCCATCTCCGCCCCGGGGCTGATCGAGCAGGTCAACACCGTTCGTCGGTTGCGGCGCCTGGGCTGGGACGATGGGCGGATCACAGACCGGATGCGTCTCACCCGTCGCAGCCAGCTGGACGACCTGGGGTATCTGACCCATGTGCCGCCGGACGTGCTCTACTCCATCGCCCAGCACAGGCAAATGGCCCCCATCGCTGCGGAGATAGGGCGGGGGGCGGAGAAGTACGATCTAAGCGATGAAACCGCCAGCCAGCTTTACAAACAGATACTAGCCGGCTTCGAGACGACGGGGAAAGTTCCGAACCGCTACGCCGTCAGGGAGAAGCTGGTGGCGGCCCGTGAACGCGCCCAGACCCGCGCGGCCCAACCGGAACGCCTGGAGGGATTTGGAGAGGACCTTGTTACGGCCCAGTTCGCGGACGATGTAAGGGCCGAGCACGCACGCCGGAAAGCCTACTCGGAGACCAGGCGGAATCTCACAAGCTGTCAAGTGCTGGCCGACGAGCTCGGTGTTGATATAGCCGAGGTCCAGGCCGCAGCCAATACGCGCCTGGAGACGCTGACCCCCTCCGAAGAGCAGCGAGCCAGGGAAATAATCACGGCCCCGGCTCCCACGCCAGCGCCGACCCCGCCCGCACAGCCCGGCGATGACAGCCTGCTCCTGCCCTTTGGGACCCCGCAGCTTGTGGACCAGCCGGAGCCGATCGATGCTGACCCGGTTCCCGCTCCCATGCCGACATCTGGCGAGCCACAGCTGGTGGCCATGCCCACGCCGGTCAAACCCGTCTGCCCGCCCGCACAGGCCACGATGGGGGCGGAGTTCCACACCGATAGGATGATGGCCATGCCGATGGCCGCGGAGATGCCGTCCGTCCGCACGCCCATAACCGCCCCGCCGCCCCGCCCGGACCCTCGACAGGCAAGCTTTTTCGACAAGCCCAAGTATGAGCAGAACGAAAGGACCGGGCGATTCCAGCGGGTAAAGTACACCGGCCGGACCCCCGAGACGAAGCCGGCCCCTCAACCGCCCACCATTGCGGACTCACCGTCTAGCAGTCGGCGCCAGAGCACGTCCCGGCGCAAGCGCAAACGCGCCACGACGATCACGGTGGACGCCGCGCAGATCACCTATTGGAAACCAAGAAGGAGGTAGCAGAGATGCCCGGTCACAAGACCCTGATCGCATTTCCGGCGGACGGCTCGATAGTCAGGGACACCAAGGCGTACGTGAAGAACGACTTCCTGGTGTCGGACAACCAGGGGTGGCTGGCGCCGCCCCTCCGGCCCACCCGGGCATACGGGTGGACCAAGGAAGGATCGCCTCCCAGGCTTCTGGGCAACGAGTACATCCTGACCACTGCCCCCTCCAGCCCGGAGCACAACGCCCCGCTGATACAGGAGCTTGCCAAGGTGTGGGAAGAGGCGTCGGCTGGGAAACGCATGAAGCCGGGCAAGATCAGCGACACGGTGAAGCTGCAACTGACCGTGGCCGTCCTGGGGATCGCCGCCTTTCTGCTGGTCATCACCGTGTGGCTCGTCCTGTCCCAGACCTACGACATCCCGCCGACCCCGGCCACCAACACCATTCAGGAGACGGAAGTTGAGCCAGTCACACCCTAAAGAGCCCGAGCCGGTCAAGAGCCAGGAGGAGCTGATAGCCGAGGCCAGGGACGACGCCAGCCCGACGCTGAACAGCCCGGAGGGTGCGGCCTTCAGGCCGCCGGTGATCTGGCGGCGTTACCGCCGGCACCGGAGGGCCAATGGGGACACCATATCCCTGTGGGTCCACCTGCCCCTGACCTTCTGGCCGGCGGCGGCCTGCGGGCTGCTGACCGCGGGCTTCCTGGGGGCCTCCTTTCTCTTCGTGGGATCCCCCATCGTGTCGTCGGTGCCGTCATCTCTGATGATCGGCGGCATCGTCACCTGGTACGTGGCCGCCCGCAAGATGTGGCAGCGGGTATACGGAGTGTTGTACATCAGCCAGAACCCGGACCCGCTGCGGCCGTGGCAGTCGGCCCAATTCATGCGGATGCACCTGCCCCGGCTGATCTTCAAGGGGCGTCAGAACGAGGTGTTCTACGGGAGCTACGAGAGTGGGTACATGCGGGTGGAGACCTCCGAGGTGGACCTGACCCAGGTGACCCACCAGTCAGCCTTCTACGACATGTCGCCGGGAATCCGCCAAATGGCGGAGGGGCCCCTGGTGGATGGCCACTCCAGGATGCGCAGTATCGAGGGCAACGGGCTGGCGATCCACAAAGCCCGATCCAAATCCATCACCGAGAAACTGGTGGCCAACTGGGGCTTCATCGTCGGGGTGATCTTCATTTGCATCACCGCCTATTGCCTGCTGCAGATGCAGGATGGCGAGCTGCTGGCACGGCCAGACGTGGCCGAGCACAGAGAACAGGTGGAGATCCAACGGCAGCAGGAGCAGGCCCTGTTCCACGAGCAGCTGCGGCGGGAGAGGGTCCTGTCAGAAGAGGCTGAAGAGACGGACGAAGGGGAGCAACGATAGGATGATCGTACTCCTGGGTGTCCTTGCCCACACGGGACTGTGGCAACTGGTGGACTCATCCTCAGGGGCGGCGATGGCATTCACCCTGGCCCTGGCGAGCGTGGCCGTCGGCACCCTGGCGAGCCAGTCGGCCTATACCACCTGGTATCAGAAGAGCCTGTGGCTCCTGGCGTTTCTGATGGTGTTCATGGCTATACCGGACCACCTTTCGACCAGCAGGACCTTGCAGTCAGTCCTACCCACCCGGCTGTATGACCTGTGGCTGGTCGTAGTCATCCTGGCGTTGCCTACAGGAATCCTGGTGGGTATCCTGCGCACGTGGAGGGGGAGATGGAGGAGGGAATAAACCGGGTGAGAGATCCCGTCCAGTGGGTGCTGGCGCAGATGCCGGGGGGCAACGTCGCCATCGTGGTCCTAGTGGTTTGCGCCGTCATCGCCGTGGTTGTGGTGACCAGCAAGGGTGCAGCCTGGGCCGGGCCAGCCGTCATCGTGGCGTCCATCGGTGCCGTAGGGCTGCTGAACGCCGTGGGCATAGCGTCGGCCCCTGTCATGGTGGTCATGCTGATCCTGTCTTTTCTGGCCGGGATTGCCATGCTCAGGGTCGCCCGGGTGCGATGAAACCGATGGTCCCGGGCCGGTTGCACCGAAAAGGGCCTGGCCGGCCTCGGAAAGTGGCCCTCTGGAGGGCTCGGATGTACCAGAATGCCCGAGGGCCTGAAATGGGCTGTGCGGGGATTCTGAGCGTCGTGGAGAGAGCAAACAACAGGGACGGTCATTGTATCCTCGTGACTGGTCGGGTTAGAATCTCCAGGTCCACACGTTAGGTATCCCTGCCTCTGAACACTAGCGGTGATCAATAGAATGCGAGGGGGCCATGAAGAGGCTTAATTGGTACAGAGGTCATCCCCTGACCTGTACTTGTGTGGAGTGTAACGCTGCTCGACTCAATAAATTGCGACGCAAATCCACACCCTTCAGGATAAACCGGTGGGTCCTGGGATTCTTTCTGATGGCTGTCGTGTTTGGTTTGGCTGGCACCGCGACCGGACTTAACGCCTGTACACAAACACCTGCCCCGACACCCATAACGGAGCCCTTCCTAACACCCACGGCGGAAGCGCCCATCCCTACTTCGACACCTACCCCCGTCCCTACGCCTGCTCCTACGCCGACACTGCTGGACTCAAGGGACACGTTCACACTGGCACCGACTGATCGGTGGGTGTATTGGGTAGAAGAGGGGACCATCCCCGGGTAACCTTCAAGCCAGACCATATAAGAACCTTCCGGCGGCGTGTACCCCTCCCTTGCATGGGAGGGGTTTTGCATTCCCCCCTTGTCATCATGGCGTCCGAGGTATAACATCTGGCCCCATCTAGGAACTGTGAAGGAGGGACTATGGGCGGAATGAGCATGAATTCGGGTATAGGAATGGCGGTGGTCGGGGCCATCGTGTTGATCGTCCTGGCCACGATACTGCCAACCATCTTCGGAGCGTTCGGCCAGACGCACCTGTTGACCCAGGCGGCCTGCGAGTACAACGGGGAACGGTTTGCCTACGTCAACAGCGCCAAGGATTGGAGCGGGACGGATACGGCCGCCGAACAGACCAGCGGGGCCACCACATGTACCGCCGGAACTGGGGATGCGGTTGTCTATTTGCCCAGCGGAGCCTCGATTACTCCGGCCACTGGTGTAATCGCCAACAGCACGTGGATGGAGCCTCTGAGCATCGTCGAGGAGAACTCCGGCATCAACAAGCTGATCATCACGGCGCTCCCCGTGCTGGCCATAATCGGGGTTTTCGGCCTGCTTCTGACCTGGTACCGTGGCGGCTCGCGCCACATGGCATAGGAGAACGCCCCAAATCCTCGGAGTCTAATTTCTATACGGAGGTCCATAGTGAAAAGTCCGATCATGGTGGTCATCGTCACCCTGGTTGTCGGCATCGTCATTCTCCAGCTGGTGCCGGGCATCCTGGGCGACTTCTCGGTGGCCTTTGACTTCTCGGAGGACAGCAACCGCAACCCGATCTTTGGGACCGGCCTGGGCAAGCTCGTGCCCCTGATCCTGGGGTTCGTGCCGGTGATCCTGCTGGTGGGTCTGCTAGCCATCGGATATGTCCGGTGGAAGAACACCCGCGACGGGATGATGTAACGGTCCCTCGGTGACCGTCTCATTAGGGGTACAGTACGTGGCGGCCAGGGTCGCACTGGCGGCCCTGGCCGTGGCGTTCCTCGTCCCCCTGTTTCAAGCCCTAATGGACACGGACGCGCAGCTGCGCCCCGGCTGCGATGTGCCGGGGGTCTCCAGGATAAGTAGGGCCTTCGTGCCAGACACGGAGATGGCGTTGCCCGTGACCTCGACGACCGACGGTGAGTGCGCCGTCACCGCTTCCGACGGACCACTGGCGACCCATCCGGGCACCAGCGCCGGCGACGCCACTCTGGAGGTCGGGGGCGGGATCGTCGCCGGCGGCACGTGGAGCACGGCGGACGACACCCACCTGCTGGTCGGGTTGGTGGATGCGCCCCTGCTGGTTGGTGCGGTGTTGCTCCTGGTCATGGTGGGTATCGGGGCAATCATACTGGTATAGGAGGGTATTCCATGCGTGACTCAAGTCAGGACGCTGCCGGGAGCCAAGGTGCCTGTCCCAAATGCAGTGGCTACGTGGAGTTCGATGCGTCTGATAAGCTCCGGTGCCTCAACTGCGGGTGGTGGAGTCCCGCGCCGCTGGCCCACACTCATGCTCCGTGGCTTCTCGACGGTCTCCCAAAGGACTATGATCGCAGGCGGTGTGACGCCTGCGGGAGGTCGTTACATGGCCGCGCCAACAACGCGAAGTTTTGCATGGATTGCACCATGAGTCGTACACGGAGGTCAACGACCCTGGCCAGGCAACGGCAACGGGAAAGCTAAGGAGGCGGGATCCCCAACGGGGGTTAGGCTTCTCATTCGCTCTCACCCAGGTACTTGGCCCACGCCTCCATCAACCCCCGCCGCCGGTCGAACAGGTCGGAGCGAAAATAGGCGGCTTCGGTAGAGTTTCCCACAACATGAGCTAGGGCCGCCTCCATGACCGCGTGCGGAGCGTCTGTCATCTCGGCCGCCCAGTCTCGAAAGCTTGACCTGAAACCGTGTGGAACACAGTCTATGCCCAGCGTCCTCAGCAGCTTACGGTGGGTCATGTCGCTCAGCGGCCTCCCCGACCTCGACGGGAAAACGAGACCACTCCCACCGTCGAGACTCCTTGCATCGGCCAATATCCTCATAGCCCACTCCGACAGCGGAACGCGGTGCTCCCGATCCGACTTCATACGCTCGGATGGGATGGTCCATGTCCTGGCGCCTACATCTATTTCTGACCACTGAGCGTTTCGAGCTTCGCCTGGCCTGCTGGCTGTCAACACCTGGAATTCCAGACACAGCTTGGATGAGGTCAATGCCTTGGAACTTCTGATTGACTTTAGGGCGCCGGAAACTGCCGAATAGTGCAGAGCCTTGAAGTGCGTCTTCGCCCGCCGCACTCGCTTCAGACCCAGGCGGACGCCGTCGCCTGCGGGATTGTCATGCCTGAAGCCATTGGCTATGGCCCAATCCATAATGTCGCGGATATGCCCACGCACAGCCCGGGCAGTTTCCGGCTTCTCCGTCCATATGGGAGTCAACGCCCTGAGCACGTCCGCGCTGCTCACCTGGTCAAGGGAGAGATTGCCTAAGAAAGGATAGGCATAGGTCCTGAGTGTGGCCTCCCAGCGCTTGGCCGTCTTCGGGTGTCGCCAGTCAGGGCGGCGGAGGGCTATTACTCCCTCGGCGGCCTCGGCGAAGGTGGGCATGGCTTCTCGCCTCTTCTCAGCGCGAGGGTCGCCACCTGAGCGCGCCACCTTCCGGTTTGTGAACGCCTTATCTCGCGCCTCGCTCAGAGACACTAGCGGATAGCCACCAAGCCCCAGGTCCGTGCGCCTACCTCGAATGGTCAAACGCTGAATCCAGCGCTTGCTTCCGGCAGGCTCGACGATCAGGTACAGCCCGTTCCCGTCGGCGTGCCTGCCCGGGCGCCGCTCCGTTCTCACTCGCACCGCACTGAGCTCGTTATTAGGCCTCTTACTCATAGGGCAGACCTACCACTCTACATACCACATTATGAATGCGATTCTATGATAACCCATGAGTCTGTATGATAGCCCATGAGAGACTTGCTACATAGCTGAATGAGGTGTAAATCAACCGACGAACCGCTGTTATAAAGCTGAATCTGAGGTGATAAAATGGAGCGGGTGATGGGATTCGAACCCACGACTTTTTGCTTGGGAAGCAAACACTCTACCACTGAGTTACACCCGCCGGCAGTTACGATGATAATTCCATCAGACCGGCTAGTCAACGGGACCGCCGTCGTGGACGCTCGGCCGCTCAATCCGTCCCCGGTGAGTAAGACATTCAGCGAAACTAAGATCCAGCCCCTTAACACACTGAACGATGAAGGTCTCCACTCGAGTGTGTACGTGGCTGAAGGGGCCACGGTGCCGGCCGTTGTTGTGCTCGCCATTGTCGTGCCCGTCTTTAGTGTCGGATCCCCCCGGACGCGGGTGCCTGTCGGCGCAGGCCGAGATCACCTTGATGATCTCAATCTCCCGAGCGGCTTCTTCATCCAGACCGGATCGTCCTCTTCCCGCCACCGGCCCCTCTAGCTCCTTTTGGGTAGTGACGAAGCACTCGCCATCTACCAACACCGCCGTCTCCGTCGTGACGACAGGCGTCGATGGGGGCGGTGGAAGAGGAGGAGTCGGGCAGCCGCCGAACTCCGGGTCCCCGAACTCGAGGGGACATTCATCTTCCTCATCGGGGATGCCGTCGCCATCGGTATCGGGAGGGGGACTCGGCCCCAACTCGAAGGCGCCGATATCGCTGGTAGCCGTGCCGTCTCCATCACCATCGCCCGGCCTGGAGACGCCGCGCTGGTCTGTTGCCGGCGCGGCGCCATCGTCGCCGGCGTCTATCGCCGGGCTGTCCGAAAGCAGAGCGTGGGTCAAGGTGGGGCCGCCGTTGTCTGCTAGTGGGCCTAGCAGTGGATCAACGTTCACCAGGTCGCTCTGAGCAGGGATGAAGTTGCAACCTGCATCGTTGCCTATCAGGTTATGTCCCTGGGAGAAGAACGTCTCACGGAACCCATCATGTGATGCGCAATCCGGACCAGACTGTGGACCCGTTGGCGCTGTATTACCTGAGATGATAGTGTTGACAACAGTGGCGAAGCCTAGGAGATTCTGTAGGCCGCCGGCCGAGTTGGCGCCGACATTGCCACTGATCGTACTGTTGGTGATGGTCATCGTGCCCTGGACCCGAATGCCGCCCACGACAAGATCCCCCCGGTTCCCGCTGACGGTGCTATTGGTCAGTGTGCTTTTGGTCAGTATACCTTCCTGTTCGACCCCGATCTGGTATATCCCGCCGACAACTAATGCGGTGTTACCGCTGATCGTGCTCTCGGACAGCTGCAACTGGCTGCCCATAATGCCGCCGCCGTTCTCGGCGGAGTTGCCACTGACGGAGCTCCTGGTCAACGTTGATTCCTTCGTAGAAAGGCCTGTTAGAGATGGACCCTGGAGTGCGAGGGTGTCTGGCAGGGAGGCGCCACGGGCTGTCGGCTGCTGACCTCACCGCCCTTGGGGCTGCGCTCAGGACAAGCAGGATCCCGTGCAGTACCCCTTCCGTGGCTCAGGGCGCCCGATGGAAGTTATGGAGCGGGGCCCTCACGCGGCTGCGACCGCAGGTACCGTCCCGGCCTCCGGCTGAGCCGTGTTTTCCATCTCCACCAGGCGTGCATGGACCATCCGCTTGAAGTTGCACGCCAACGCCTTCAGGTAGACGGCAAGCCGCACCCGACGGCCCCCTCGCACCCGCAAGCGCCCAAGCCCGTGGGCGCGCTTCAGCTCGGAGTTTGTCCCCTCTATCCCGGCCCTTATGGCATACCGCTTGCGCCACTCCTCGGTGGCCTCGGCCCGCCGCCGCCCCTCGATGTTCACCTTCACCAGGTCCGCCTTGAGGACGTAGGCCCCCGCACGCCGGTCCAGCTTCACCGGGCAACGGGACCGCAAGGGGCAGAGCTCGCATGTTGCCCTGGCAAAGTGAACCTCTACCCGCTCCGGCGCATCCTCCAGCTCGTACTCCTCGACGGACCGGTGCCCGGCGGGGCACACCGTGGCCTGCTCCCCGGTGACGTCGATCTGGAAGTCCGCCCCAGTGAGCGGCGGCGGTCCGTCTCCCTCTCCTTCGTGGGAGTTCCCCGGCGCCGACCCCGCCACCGGGCTCACCAGTTCCGTCCCCCGGCGCGAGGCCTCGAAGGCGTTGCGGCCCGACCCATACGCCGTGTCCGCGAAGAGCTCGTCCGGTCGGACCTTCCGCTCCGCCAGCCCGTCAACCAGCGGCACAGTCACGTCGGTGTCGCTCCCGCTGGATGGGGTCACCTCTACATGAGTGATCAACTGGGTGGCGTTCTCCGCATGGCAGGTCTCCGCCACCTGTACCTCGTACCCCTTGCCTTTGTGCCCGCTGTAGGTGGCCTCCGGGTCGTGGGGCGATTGCAGGGAATCGGACCGCACCTCCTTCGGGTCCCTGAGGGTGATGGGCACCGCCCCTTCCCCTGCGTCGTCATCGCCCTCTCCGGGGCGCCCGTCCCTCTTGTTGCCCACCACACACTGCTCCCGCAGCAGCCTCTCCAGCAGCCGGTACTCCTCCAGTTGGGCGGCAGCCGTGCCACGGAAGCCGTCCACCAGCCGGTAGAGGTCCCGGGCACACACGCCAAGCCTTCGGCGACCCTCCCCCGAGCGGGCGTCCTCGTAGTCGGTCGCTTCTGCTTCTTCCTTCAAGTAGCGCCTCACAAGGCCCTCTGGGACCACACGGCGAAGCTCTGGGTGCTCTTGGCTCACGGCCCGAAGGAACAACCGCATCGTCTCACAGAACAGGCCGAGGCGGGTGAGGGTGGCGATGTTGCTCATGATGTGGGTGGAGTCCAGCCGCTGCTTTCCGGTGCGTATACCCAGCGCCTGGATGATCCGCTCCGTGGTCTCCTGGAAAGCCAGCCGGCCACCGTCGTGCTGCATCAGGCGAACTCGGAAGTTGTGTAGCGTCTTCTGGGGGAGGTGGGTCTCCTCCATATCCAGCCGCAGGGCGTGGTGCCAGAGCAGATTGAACTCCAGCTGTTCTAGGGCTTCATCGTCGGTGAGGTTGAACATCTCTTTGAGAAGGTGGACCCCGAGGACCGTCTGCACCGCTCGGTTGGGACGGCCGTTGTCCGCGCAGTACATCGGAGCAAAGCGCTCCTCGTCAATCAGGGGGAGCGCCTCGTTCCGGAAAACCTCGGCCCAACTCCGCTCCAAGCGCCTGGCCTTCTTCGGCGGAACCAGGAACTCGGACTGCCACAGGCTCACCTGTGGGTCTCGCTCTCGGAACATGCTCACCTCCCCCGCCCAGGTGCAGCACCTCGCCGCTTCCACACATTATCCCTGCCTTGCCCCAGCTTGGCGAGGGGTTTTTACGAACGAATCAAAGTTAGCACACCTCGACAAACGAATTCGGGGATGGGCAGCGGATCGCACGAGTTGAAGATACCGCCACCGGCGCCCACTGCCCCGGAAACCGTGTTGCCGCTGATGGTGATATTGGCGAGGGTTAGCGTACGGTTGTTGTGGATGCCTCCGCCGGTGAGTTCGGCCGTGTTGTCGCTGATGGAACTGTCGGTTACGGTCAGCGTTCCGGCGTTCAATATGCCGCCACCCCGGCCATTGGTATTTCCGTGGCGGATAGTCACGCCCGAGATGGCAACGGGTGCAACGTCGGCGGTCACTGTGAAGACCCTGGAGGTAGCTCCAGACGTCGAGGTACCGGCCTGAATGATGGTGGTGGCCGCCCCAACGCCCGAGAGGATGAGGCTCTTGCTGATGGTAAGCTCGGAGCTCAGGGTCAGAGTATAGGTGTCGGCGGGAACGTCGACGGTATCTCCTGGGTTGGCCGCCGCTATCGCCTCCCGCAAAGAGCAGTCGGCGTCGCAAACCCCATCGTTGGTGTCGTCGGCCTTGGTGACTGTGAGTGTATTGCCTTGAGCCGCGCCGGAGTTGAAGGCCAGCGTCACCCCCAAGACTACACCTAGTACTCAGTCAACTCGGTGTTGGTAATTATTTAAGAAATCACTCAAAGTTGCTACCCTTTGGGAAGACAGAATCTACCCAAGGGGTGGCAGTGATGGGACGACGGGAAAAGTATAGGGTGCGCTTGGACCAGGAAGACCGGGAACAACTCCAGCAATTGATTCGAAGTGGGAAGAGCCGGGCTCGTGTGATGACCCGGGCGAGGATTCTACTAAAGAGCGATGAGGGTTGGAAGGCTCCCAAGGTGTCTGAGGCCTTGGACGTCTCCGTAGGCACAGTGTTCCGCATCAAGCGGCGTTTCGCTGAAGAGGGCATGAAGGGGGCTTTGCTGGAAAGGCCCAGGCCCAGGCCACGGAGGAAGCTGGACGACAAGGGAGAGGCCCACCTCATCGCCCTGGCCTGCAGCGCCGCGCCGGAGGGCCACGACCACTGGACCCTGCGGCTGTTGGCCGGGAAAGTGGTAGAGCTAGGGTTGGTGCCCTCCATGTCCCATGAAGGCATCCGCAAGCGGCTCAAAAAAACGTTCTTAAGCCGTGGCAGAAAAAGGAATGGTGTATTCCTAAGGTGAGCGCCGACTTTGTGGCAGCCATGGAGGATGTGCTGGACCTGTATGCCGAGCCCTATGACCCCCGGCGGCCGGTGGTCTGCTTTGACGAGACCTCGACTCAGCTGTTGAGCGAGCCACGGCCGCCCTCCCAGCGAAGCCGGGACAGCCGCGGCGACAGGACTACGAGTACCGAAGGGAGGGCACCCGGAACCTGTTCCTGACCTGCGAGCCGCTGCAGGGCTGGAGACACGTGGCCATCACCCAGCGGCGGACCCAGCAGGACTTCGCCCGTCAGATGCGTTGGTTGGTGGATGAGGCCTACCCGGAGGCCCCGGTGGTGCGAGTTGTTCTGGATAACCTGAACACTCATCGCCCGGCTTCCCTGTACGAGGCCTTTCCTGCCCCTGAGGCCCGGCGTATCGTAAAGCGGCTGGAGTTCCACCACACCCCCAAACACGGCAGTTGGCTCAACATGGCGGAGATCGAGTTCAGCGTCCTGGCCCGATCTTGCCTGAGGAGGCGTGTCCCCGATGAGGCTGCCCTCCGCCGAGAAATTCAGGCCCTGGAGGGGGAGCGAAACGCCGCCCGAGCCTCTATCCATTGGCGCTTCAACACCCAAGATGCTAGGGCGAAACTCCATCGGCTATATCCTTCAAATCACAGGTTGACTGAGTACTAGCCACTCCGCATAGTCTTCCTCCAAGTATTGGCGTAGCGATTTGCCGCTCTGACTGAACTCACGGAAGATGATGAAAATGGGCGTCAACTTGGCGTGTTCGGAGCAATGATGGAGCAGCCATCGACACAGCGTGCTCTTGCCTGTCCATGCTGGCGCCTCTACTAAAATCCTCCGGCGCTCTTCCAGCTTCTCCCAGAGATCCGCCTCGATTCGTTTAAAAATCTCATGCGGGACCTCTGCGCTTAACGCCCGTTCTTGGCCTCTGACTCGGGGGGTCTGTCCAGTTTGTAGGCCTCTCCTTTCCGGCAGGAATGTCCGGTTTACATATAGCCGGTTTAGCTCGACTCCACCGTCCGCACCCTGTAGGGGCAACAGTGACACGCCCGGTTTGCCCAAAAGCGCCCCCAGGTATGCTGTACGTCCGACGAACCCACTAATTGACGCGGGTTGATCGACGTCTGGTGTGGAGCTTGAGCGTGCGGTATGTCGCGGTCCCGTTCCATCCCAGTCGGCCTCCCACAGGATGAGCCGATCAATCCCCTTCAGCAAGAATTCACCTACCCTATGAAATTTAACGTCCGTCATATGGTGAACCAGTTCGAAGGTTGCAGGAGACAACAGGATTTGTTTCCCTGTCGACAAGGCCTCGACTCTTGCGGCAGTGTCAACATCGGTTCCGTGCCAATCATCCTCGAAGGACTGGGGTGACCCTGTATGGATACCCATGCGCAATCTCAGTGGTCCACGTGGGGTCTCGCTGGGGGGCCGCACGCTCTCTGGATGGCACTCAGGACCAGGAAGCGGTGGGTGCCCTGGTCGCCCTACTCAAAAACCCCAACACCTCGGAGCAGGTGCGCTGGCAGGCCGCACGCTCTCTGGATGGCACTCAGGACCAGGAAGCGGTGGGTGCCCTGGTCGCCCTACTCAAAAACCCCAACACCTCGGAGCAGGTGCGCTGGCAGGCCACACGCTCTCTGAAGGGTACTCAGGACCCGGAGGCGGTGGGGGCCCTGGTCGGTGTACTCAAAGACTCCAACACCCTAGTGGAGGTTCGCGGTGAGGCCGCACTCTCGCTGAAGGGCACCCAGGATCCGGAGGCGGTGGGGGCCCTGGTCGGTGTACTCAAAGCCCCGAACATCCCGGAGGAGGTGCGCTGGCGGGCCGCATTCTCGCTGAAGGGCACCCAGGATCCGGAGGCGGTGGGGGCACTGGTCGCCACACTCAAAGACCACAACACCACCACGGAGGTGGTTCGCAGGCAGGCAGGAAGCTCGTTGGAACGCGCCGGGCCACGTACAGCCATTGCTCAGGTGCTTCTCAGTAGCGGCAATCTACTGGACAACGGACCGGTGCGCCGGGTTATTGCCAGTCGGCTGGTTCCTGACGACGTACCAATCATTGAGTGGCCGGAGTGAGGTCTACCTGAGGCCGTTCCAGCGAACAATGCTGCGCATAACTACGGGAGGTCCTCCGCAGGCGGCGCGAGGTCCGGGAGGCTACCCGCAGCCAAGCAGGGCACCTTAACGGCTCGATGGACTTTGTTAGAACATACCTGCGGCAGGTGTTACGGAGTCCGTTTTCGGCCAGACTATTACCGTCCTGGGCTGGACGGCCATGTGGGCCACGGCGACCAAAACTGCCAGTCCGTGTTTCAGGTGTAGTTCGACTCTCCCCCGTCTCCCCGTCCAGTCTCTGAATGTCCGTCGTAAAATGGAAGGTCCTCGATACTGTCCCTTTAGGACCATTACGCTAGGACCCGAATGGCGTTAGGATATCACTAAAGGTAGCGCCATCTCAAAGGTTCTGTCTATTGTTCCCAATGCTCCACCAATGGGGATTCGAACTCCAACCGATCCGGGATCCGGTTGGTATGAGCGTGCAAACCCTCACTGTGGGGCTCCTCAGGCCGCCACGCTAACTCATACTGGGGGTGAAATCCAACAGTACGGTCCATTGGGTGCCCAGCTAGCCGCGGGACTTTGAACTTATTACGACAACCTTCAACGTCGCCGTGAGGGTAGGGTTCTTTCTAGGGTAATCCTGAATGGTACAATTGCGTACACGTCGTCACCACGAGCGAAAATCGCCCTTCCCCGCTCGCCCTGAGCGTGTCGAAGGGCCTCCCCTTTCTACTGCGGATTTCTGACTCAGGACACTACGTAGACCTGCTATAATGATCCCATGAAGCTTCGGGACCTTCACCCCTGGGAGATGAGCGTCCAGGAGGCCCAGGCCGTTCAGAGCTCCCTGGCACCGATGGTGTCCCGGACCAACGCTATTCCCCAGCGAGTTCGATACGTTGCCGGGGTGGACATCTCTTCTCCCGACGCCGCGGGCAAGGTCCGGGGTGCGGTGGTGGTGCTAAGCTATCCGGACCTCGAGATAGCGGAGGTGAGCCTGGCCGAGGGAGTGCCCGGCTTCCCTTACATACCTGGATTGCTCTCCTTTCGCGAGACCCCGATCCTGGTGAAGGCCCTGGAGCGTCTGGAGACCGAGCCCGACATAATAATCGCCGACGGGCAGGGCATCGCCCATCCCCGTCGCTTTGGGATAGCCTGCCACCTCGGATTGCTGACCGACGTTCCAGCTATAGGCTGTGCCAAGTCCATCCTCACCGGCAGGCACGGGGCGCTGGCGCCCGAGGCGGGGAGCCGGGCCGAGCTTGTGCACAGGGACGAGGTCGTGGGCCTGGCCCTGAGGACCCGCACCGCCGTGAGCCCGGTGTACGTATCCATCGGCCACAAGGTGGACCTGGATAAGGCGGCGGAGTGGGTGCTGGCCTCTTGTGATGGCCTGCGAATACCCAAGACCACCAGACTGGCGCACAAAGCCGCCGCCGGGCAGCTGGAGCCGGGGTGGCGGAGAGCCCCGGACGCCCCAGAGCCGGTCCGCCAAATGGAGCTCCTGTAGACATCTATGATCAGGAAGGTCATACCATGCAAGACTTGAGGTTAAAGCTGGCGGAGATCGGCCAGAAGGTCGAAACTATACTCGGCCGTCTTTGACATCCCCGATAAGCAAGCCGAGATAGACAGACTGGAGCAGGAGGCCGCGGTACCCTCCTTCTGGGACGACTCCCAAGAGGCCCAGCGAAAGATGCGCGATCTAGCCCGCCTCAAAGAGCAGGTCGAGCTGTGGCATGGGCTGAGGGACAACACGGCTTCGCTACTGGAGCTAACGGACCTGGCCCTCGAGGAGGACGACACCTCCCTGGAAGGGCAGATCAGGTCCGAGGTGGACCAGATGGCCCGCACCCTGGAGCAGGAAGAGTTCCAGCTTACCTTCTCGGGCCCTTACGACGACCGCACCGCCATCCTATCGGTGCACGCCGGCGCGGGAGGTACGGAGTCCCAGGACTGGGCCGAGATGCTGATGCGCATGTACCTCCGCTGGACCGAGCAGTGGCAGCGCAAGGTGGAGATCCTGGACGTCTCCTACGGCGACGAAGCGGGAGTGAAGAGCGCCACCATGGAGATCGGGGGACGATTGGCGTACGGGTACCTCAAGGCCGAGAGGGGGGTGCACCGCCTGGTGCGCCTGTCGCCCTTCGACGCCAACCACCTGCGGCACACCTCTTTCGCCCTGGTGGAGGTGCTGCCCGCCGCCGACGAGGATCCCGAGATCAGCATAAAGCCCGATGAGCTCAAGGTGGACTTCTTCCGCTCCAGCGGGCCCGGGGGCCAGAACGTGCAAAAGGTCGCCTCCGCCGTCCGCCTGGCCCACCTGCCCTCTGGCATCGTGGTGAGCTGCCAGAACGAGCGGTCCCAGCACCAGAACCGGGAGTTCGCCATGAAGATCCTCATGGCGCGGCTGCTGGAGCGGCAGCTGGAGGAGAGGGCCAAGCAAACTGCAAGACTAAAGGGAGAGCACGTGTCGGCGGAGTGGGGCAACCAGATACGGAGCTACGTGTTGCACCCATATAAGATGGTGAAGGACCACCGCACCGGCCACCAGACCAGCAACACCGACGGCGTACTGAACGGGGACCTGGACGAGTTCATCCGGGAGTACCTGATGTCCACGGTTGGTAGTAGCTAGAGGGTGCTAGCAATCTGCCCGCCACCCCCTCTCTAGCTCTCCCCGGTCAAGGGGGAGAGAAAAGTCCTTATCCTCCTTGCGTGGGCTAAAGGACACCCCGTGGACAGGCCCTTTAGAGGAGGATTCATGATAGACATCAGACAAGAAACGCCGATCGCGTCGTTTTCGATCCTGGCCTATCTTTGTTGGAAACGTGACAATACGGGTATGTATTTGGTCCTGAAAAGGAGCAGTAGCTACTTAACGGGAACCTGGCAGCCGATCAGCGGTAGAATCGAGAAAGGCGAAAAGGCTTGGGAGGCAGCGTTAAGGGAGATCAAAGAAGAGACGGGCTTGACACCTGACAGGTTCTATTCCACTAATCAAGTCGAAAGTTTTTATGCTGTTGACCAACTGTATCAACCTGGTCCCGGTGTTCATTGGATTCATCAACGCGCCTCAACCTGTGAGACTGTCGCCAACAGAACACAGCGAATATCGGTGGATCACAGTCGCAGAGGCTGATGAATACTTTTCATTTTCGCAGCAACGAAATCTTATGGAACAGATAGAAAGAGAGTTCGTACAAAAGCCGCCTCCCGAAGTGCTAAGAAGATTCGGAGCACGCGACCTCGTTGGAGGGAGGGCTAGATGGCGGCGAGTAAAGTGAGGCCGGAGGCTAGCAGTGGGCGATGACGTGGCCCATCCGGCCCCGCTTGGTCCGGAGGTACAACCTGTTCTCCTCGTTGACCTCGATCTCTATGGGCACACGGTCCACGATCTGCAGGTCATATCCCGATAGGCCCACCATCTTCCTGGGGTTGTTGGTCATGAAGCGCATCTTCTTGATACCCAGCTCGGACAGAATCTGGGCCGCTATTCCGTAGTGGCGGAGGTCCGACTCGAAGCCCAGGGTCTCGTTGGCCTGGATAGTGTCCAGGCCGTTGTCCTGGAGGGAGTAGGCCTTGATCTTGTTGTGCAGGCCGATTCCCCTGCCCTCCTGCCGCATGTACAGGAAAACGCCCCTGCCTTCCTTGCCGATAATGGCCATGGCCTTGTCTATCTGCTCGCCGCAGTCGCAGCGGAGGCTCCCGAAGACGTCCCCGGTGAGGCACTCGCTGTGGATCCTCACCAGGACCGGCTCGTCGGGCTCCCACTGGCCGACCACCATCGCCAGGTGCTCCCCTGGCTCGATTGTGTGTTGAAAGGCCTTGATCTTGAACTCTCCGTGGACAGTGGGCAGCCGGGCCTCGGCCACCAGCTGGATGAGGTTCTCAGTCCTACGTCTGTAGGCGATGATCTGGGCTATGGTGATGATCTTCAGGTCGTGCAGCCTGGAGAACTCCTCCAGCTCCGGCATCCGCGACATGGAGCCGTCCTCGTTCATGATCTCGCAAACGATGCCGGCGGGGTACATGCCGGCCATTCGGGCCAGGTCTACCACGGCCTCTGTATGGCCCGGGCGAGTCAGCACGCCGCCTTCCTGGTATCGCAGCGGAAATATGTGGCCGGGCCGGGTAAAGTCCTCGGGCTTCGCCTGAGGGTCCATCATGGCTTTTATCGTGATAGCCCGGTCTTGGGCGGAGATGCCGGTGGTCGTGCCCACTTTGTAGTCAACGGAGACCGTGAAGGCGGTACCGTGCTTGGAGTTGTTGTCGCCATTGACCATCAGGGGCATCTCGAGCTCTTGGAGCCGTTCCCCCAGGACGGGAGTGCACAGCAGGCCCCGGGCGTGGGTGACCATGAAGTTGACCGACTCGGGCGTCACCGTCTCCGCGGCCATCACCAGGTCGCCCTCGTTCTCTCGCCTCTCGTCGTCGACGACGATGAGGAGCTTCCCCTGTTTCAGATCCCCCAGGGCCTCTTCTATGCTAGCTATGGGCATGTACCCATCTCCTTGGGAGAAGTATTGCGGGCTCTAAGATGCTGGCCGCACGAGGTTCTCTACGTACTTGGCCACGATGTCCACTTCCAGGTTGACCCGGTCGCCCTTGCGTCTCTCCCTCAGATTCGTGTGTTCTAGCGTATATGGTATCACAGAGACTGTAAAGGATGAAGTGCCCCGCTTCACCACCGTAAGGCTCATGCCGTCGATGGCGATGAAACCCTTCTCCACCACATAGCGCATGAGCCCTCTGGGAACGCGAAAGCCCAGGATGACGCAGTCTCCTTCGGGGCTCATGGAGGAGATCCTGGCAGTGGCGTCCACATGGCCTTGCACTATGTGCCCGCCCAACCTCTCATTTAGGGACAGGGGCAGCTCAAGATTTACGACGTCCCCCGGTGACAGGTCACCCAGATTGGTCCGCTTGAGGGTCTCGGGCGCCAGGTCGACGCCGAAGCTCCCACCGTTCAGCTCGACGGCGGTAAGGCATGCTCCGTTGACTGCGATGCTGTCGCCCAGGGCCAATTCTTCCATGACGGCAGGTGCCGTGATGGCGAACCTCCAGGAACCGTCGGTCGTGGGAACGAGCGACTTGACCCGCCCTACCTCCTCCACTATTCCCGTGAACATGTCACACCTCGTCTCCGCAGAAGGTGGGGAATGCGCCCCGTCCAGGCGGGTAACCTACCACTACTATGTCATCTCCTACCCGGTCCGTCGTCACTCGCTCAAGGTCCTGGACCAGGGACATGGTCCCATGCCCGGCGCCACCTATCGGCGAAGGCGCCTGGAGGCCGCCGATGACCTTCGGCGCTATGAAAGCCACCACCTTGTCCACTTCATCCAGATCGAACAGAGAGCCCAGGAGCCGACCGCCCCCTTCCGCGAGGACACTTACGACCCCTCTCTCCCCCAGCTGCCGCAATAACGCGCAGGGGTCTACCAGGCTCTCTTTCGTTGGAGGCAACGGAAGCACCTCCGCCCCCGCCTTTGTCAGCCTGGCTACCCCATCCTCCGGGGCCTGCGTTACGGCGATCAGGGTAAGGCCTGGCTCCTTCAGGAGTTGGGCACCCGGGGGAGTGCGCGCCCTGCTGTCCAGAATTACGCGAAGGGGTTGGCGTGCCGCAGGCTTTCCGTCCCGGTCCCTGGCGGTCAGGCGAGGATCGTCCAGAAGCACCGTGTTGACGCCCACCATTATGGCATCGCAGCCCCGCCGCATCTCCTGCACGTACTCCCGTGCCAGATCCCCTGTGACCCACTTGGAGTCGCCGCTGCGGGTAGCGATCTTCCCGTCCAGGCTCATGGCGAACTTGGCGGTCACGAAGGGCAGCCCCGTGGTGATGTGCTTGGCAAAGGCCTCGTAAAGCTCCTTCGCCTCCTCCTCACCATCGCCCGTGTGCACCTCGATACCGGCGGCCGTCAGCGCCGCTACGCCTCTGCCCAGAACTTTCGGGTTCGGGTCCATGGCGGCCACGTGCACTTCGCTGATACCCGCCGAGATGATAGCATCGGTGCAGGGGGGGGTGCGGCCGTAGTTGCAGCAGGGCTCCAGGGTCACGTACAGGGAAGCGCCCCGGTTGGCCTCGCCGGCCTGCCGCATTGCAACTACCTCAGCATGGGCCTGTCCCGGGGGAAGGGTGAAGCCATCACCGAGGATGGCGCCGTCCCTCACCACGACGGCTCCCACCGACGGGTTGGGGCTGGTGCTCCCCAGGGCCTCTCGCGCCAGGACCAGGGCCTGTTGCATATGCTGGGAAGGGCCACTCACGGGAAAGGGGCCTCCGAGGGCCGGGTGAATCCTGCTAGCCCATGTATATCTCCACTACACTTGAGTCAAGTTTATCAGCGGGGCAGCCATGGGGCAACCACAGAAGAAAGAGAGAGGCCCCGGTAGGGGAGCTACCGGGACCTCTCTATCCGGGCCGCGACAGGCGGCTATTCCTCGATGATGGTAAACACACCCTGGACGCTTACGACCACGTCCAGCTCGCCGCCACTGATCACGGTCTGGGGGGCTGCGATGGCTGCTTCCGCGAAGTCTCCCCGGAACTGGGTCGGCGGCCGTGGCACGCTCACGCCTCCCTCGCTGAGGAAGACCGGCGGCCCGAGGCGCACGCCTGTGAGCTCCGCCAGCTGGCGGGCCTTAGCCATCAGATCGCTGACGGCCTCTTCCCTGGCCTGCACGGCGAGGGCTTCGGTGTCCTCGATGGTGAACCGGATGCCCTGGACCCGTACCAGGTCCCCGGCGGCCGCGGCCACCTGGTCGATCACGAGGCCGGCGGAGTCCAGGTCCCTAATCCTGATCGACAGCTGGTTGCTGACCCTGTACCCGATCAGCTCCTGGCGTCTCCGGACCTCGTTATAAGTGTACTCGGGGAAGATGTTAAAGGAGGTAGTCTGGATATCTCTGTCCTCGATGCCCCGGTCCCTGAGGGCTTGCATCACCGCGTCCATGGCTAGCGCCACCTGGCTGCGGGCCTCCTCCACCGTCTTCCCGCTGGCCTCTACACCGGCGTTCAATATGGCCAGATCGGGGGCGGCGCTTACCACGCCACGCCCGTTCACCCAGATGCCCAGCTGCTGATTGGCGGTGTACTGCACGGCGGAACCGACGGCCGGCAGGCTCGTGGTCCCTGAGCCCGAAGCCAGCTCACCTACGGTGGACCCTCTCCCCTGGTCCACTGCCTGGGATCCCGTGCCGGACGGCTGGGAAGAAGGACTCCCACCCACCGCGCCGGTCTGAGAAGCCGGGGCCGTGGACGTGGGCTCGGCCTGATCCGGCGGGGTGTCAGTCGGGGTGGAAGTGGCCGACGCCCCGCCACCACAGGCCACCACCACGAGCAACACGGATGCCATGGCAATGATGACCAGGAACAGGGTGCTCCTCCTCGTTAGATATCTTCGCAACGTGACCATAGTTACCCTCCTCTTGGCTGTAATATTCCCGGGCCGATTCGCCCAACCTAACTCTTAAGACGCGAGCAGTCCCGAAAAGGTTCCCGGCTCACACGACGCCCTGTTTCCTGATCCTGCGGACACGCACAAGCAGACCGACAACCAGAAGGAAACCGACCCCGGCCAGCACCCCCTCGAGTATACGCCATGCTACGGCGGTGCCTCCGTCAGGCGCCTCGACGGGCAGCCCTTGAGGCGCTTCGGCAGCGGCCGTCGTATCTTCGTCCACGGCGGCGATGGTCGGTTGAGGTACTGCGGTGGGGTCGCCGGCTTCTTCTATGGCCTCGGGCGTCGGGTCCGAGGTAGGCGTGGGGGCTGCCGCGCCGTCTTCCGATGGAGCCTTCTGAGGTACCACGGTTGGGTCACCGGCCTCCTGCCGCGCCTCACGCATCGGGTCTGGAGTTGCCTCCGTATCTTCCACGGGAGCAGGCACCAACACCGACGCTTCGTCTTCGGCAGCATCCAAAGCAGCTACCTGCTCGGACGGCTCCACCACCGCCTTCATCTCGGTAGCGGACATTGCTTCCATCACCACGGGAGACTCTTCAGCGCCTTCGCCCGGCGGTGGCGCAATGTCGGCCTCAGGGGCCTCGATCGCCTCCGCTCCCGCCTCAGGTTCCAAAGTCTTCTCACCAACGGCGGCGGCTTCTACCGATTCTTGGGACGGCTCTTCAGCGAAAAGATCGGTCGGTGCAGCGGCTTCGGCGGCCGTGGCCGCCTCGGGCGGCGAGGTGGGCAGCGCCTGGACCGACTCCACGGCACGAGAAGCTTGATCCTGGGACGCGTCCCCCGCCAGCAGCCCGCCCAGGTCCGTGGACAGGACCGCAGCGAACAATAGGATGACTACCGACGCGGCCATACCATAGGCCCAGGTGGGCACCCGCGAGGTCTGGGATGCAGGTCGGCCGGCCGCCGGCGCCCCGCTCAGCGTGAACACGCTGCGGGGAGCCACCTCGGGCACCCTCCGCAAGAGGTGGACGGTGTCGCGAAGGGAGTCCAGCTCCTCGCGGCAGGCAGAGCACGCCTCAAGATGCAGCTCTATACTCCGCGTTTCCTGGGCCGACAGGCGCCCGTCCAGGTACTCGGAGAGCTGCTCCAGCGCGGTATGTTCCCTTTTCTGTTTAAAGAATTTCATCTCTAATTATCTTGACGGAATTGGCCCGGCAGAAGTTCCCGGTGACCCTTGAGAAAGTCCCGAAGCTGGCCCCGGGCCCGGGCCAGGCGGGACTTGACGGTGCCCAGGGAGCAGTTCATTATCCGGGACGCCTCTTCGTAGCTGAACCCCTGGACGTCGATCAGCACCGCCGCCAGCCTCCTGTCCTCGGACAGGGATTGGATCCCCTCCTGGATGGTCCGTCCCAGCTCACGACGCACGGCGTAGTCCTCGGGGGACTCGTCGGGTGAAGGCAGATCGATGGGCGGGTCGGGCGATTCGGGGTTCAGCGGGGAGAAGTCCAAGGACACCGAGGGTCGGGACTTCCGGACCCGCAGCATGTCCCGGCAGGCGTTGGCCACGATCCTAAGCAGCCAGGACTTCAGGTTGTCCCCTCGGAAACCGGCGAAGGCCCGGTAGCCCGAGAGGAAGGCCTCCTGGGTCGCGTCCTCGGCGGTGGCCCAGTCCCCCATCATGCGCAGGGCCAGGTTTTGAGCCTGGGTCTGGTGCTCCTCGATAACGCAGTTGTAGCAGTATTCCCGTCCGGCCCGGTCCTTCACCGGCAGGTTGGCGTGGCTCTCAGACTGGTGCTGCGTATCCGCTTCCTCGTCAAGCAAACTGTTACCTGGTGATGCGCTGGGCGAAGGTTATAGAGAAGAAGACCACCGAGAAGATGCCTAGAAAGGACTCCGCCCCCCGATCCACTGAGCCCAGCCCTGGGGCTCTAGCGTCCAATTGCCATAGCCGAGGGCGGTGAAAGAAACGAGGCTGAAGTAGAGGGCATCCTGCACCCCTGGCTGCCCCGTTGTTCGGGGAACAGTATCTGGGTCCAGCACGAAGGTGCCGCCCAGCCAGTAGCCGATCCATGTCCCAAAGAGTATGACCATAGCAATGAGTAGAACTCTACCTGGACGCTCGCCACCCCCAAGCCACAAATTCCAGACTGGCTCCTTAACAAACAGGTGGAACACCAGGCGAACCGATGTGACAAAAATTCGGGGCAGCCGACCAAAAAATACAGCGAATCGTGATAGAGACCGACTGATATACCGACGTAAGAAAGGAAGCCTGAGAAGCCTGATAAGTGGAGCCAACATCCTACATTCTAGCCGCGACCGTTAGTGTCCTCCCCTTTGAGCCCTTTCCAGGCTGCCCGTAGACTCCCTTTGAGTTCTTCCCAAAGCATCTCACGTTGGGCTTTCCTATCGGCCTCTATCTCCCGGTAGTGGAACTCCCCGGCTATAGCCTGCATGCCGGCGCCCCTATACCACTCCTTGAGCCGCCTGTACACGTCCCTGGCGTGTAGGTAGTTACCTTGGCGCTCGACGACGTTCTTGAGGTCAGGCTCCCATATTGCTTTATCCAGGATAGTCGCCGATGAAATCACAACTTCCATAAGGTCGGCATCCTGGAGGTTCGCCCATCTTAGCGACGCGTTGTCGAGGTTGGCCCGCCAGAGATCGGCACCTTGGAGTTGGGCAGAGTCGAGCTGGGCACCTTTGAGGTTCGCCTCCGAAAGGTCCGCGCCCTGGAACTCTGCTGTCGCGAGGGAGGCGCCCTCGAGGTTGGTTTGGTAGAGGAAAGCACAATGGAGCTTCGCTCCCAGGAGGTCAGCGCCCTGAAGGTTTGCCTGGAAGAGGTCCGCCCTCTGAAGTTCCGTCTCCCAGAGTTTCGCGTCGCTGAGGTTTGCCTCTTTGAGCACCGCTCCCTGGAGACTCAACTTTTGCAAGAACGCCCCCTGGAGGTTCACTCCTTGTAGATCAGTGCCGTCAATGGTTTGTCCAGCTAGCCATAGCTGGTCGGCCGTGCCCCCGTTGACCTTGATAAGGCGCTCCACATCCTCGCGGGTCAGGGGCTCGGAGCGGCCCCACTTCTTCAACCACCAATCCACCGCCTTGAGGGTGCGGGGCAGTGGACCACGCTCTTTCCGTTTCGCCTTTGTGGCCATCGTTCGACCTCGTTAAGGCGTTAAGGCTATTGTACATTAAATCAAGCGGGGCCGCCTTGCCTTGACACCCGGAGCGGCGCAGCCTAAAATCGCCTTAGCTTGGCCGGGAGTATGACGCCAGTGCAGGTGGTAGAGGGCATCGGGTTCATGGACGGGGGTCTCATCCCCATATGGGAGAAGGTCCTGGAGGGTGAACGGCTGTCGCTGGAGGACGGTGTGCGCCTCTTCGAGAGCTCCGACTTTACGGCTGCGGGCCGTATGGCCGACCATGTGAAGAGCCAGCGAGACGGCGACCGGGTGTACTTCGTGCTGAACCGCCACCTGAACCCGACAAACATCTGCGCCCTCTCCTGCAGCTTCTGCGACTTCGCCAAGAAGAAGGGTGACCCCGACGCTTACGAGATGTCCATGGAGGAGATCCTGGGCCACGTCGACGAGGAGACCCGGGAGGTGCACATCGTCGGAGGGCACCACCCTGACTGGCCCTTCGAGAAGTACGTGGAGATAGTCGGCACCATCCACCAGAGCTTCCCCAACGTCCAGGTCAAGGCCTTCACCGCAGCGGAGATCGACTACTTCCAGCGGCGCTGGAAGGTCACTCCCGAGGAGTCCCTGGCTCGCCTTAAGGAAGCCGGCCTGCGCTCCATGCCGGGAGGCGGGGCCGAGGTTCTGTCCAACCGGATACATAAGCTGCTTTATCCGGGCAAGGCGGGTCCAGACCGGTGGCTGGAGATACACCGGCTGGCCCACAACATGGGCATCCACTCCAACGCTACCCTGCTCTACGGGCACATCGAGACGTACCAAGAGCGTGTCGAGCACTTACTGAGCCTCAGGGAGCTCCAGGACGAGACGGGAGGCTTCCTGGCCTTCATCCCCCTGGAGTACCAGATTGGTGACACCGGGCTGGTCCCCAGGCAGGCCTCGGCCATCGAGGACCTGAAGACCATCGCCGCCGCCCGCCTGCTGCTGGACAACTTCCCCCACGTCAAGGCCTACTGGGTGACGGTGTCCGAGGAGACCGCTTCTGTAGCGCTGCACTTTGGGGCCAACGACATGGATGGCACCATCGGGCGTGAGCGCATAATGCACGCCGCCAAGGCGGCCAGCCCCGCCGGCTTGGCCAGGGAGCGGGTGATCCAGCTCATACGGGAAGCCGGGAAGGTGGCGGTGGAGCGGGACGCCCTCTACAACACGGTGCATGTGTATGAAAATTAGGGTGGGGCGGATACCATACCTTAACTCCGAGCCCTTCTACTACGAGCTGGACCGCGACGACATAGAGCTCCATTCACTGGTGCCCAGCGCCCTCTCCCAGGCCATGGAAAACGGCGAGATCGACGCCGGTCCGCTGCCCTTGGTAGACTACTTTCGCCTGGAAGACCGGCTGGACCCGCTGGGACGGTTCTGCATAGCCACCACGCAGAAGTCCAGGAGCATCCTCTTCTACTCCAAGCGCCCCATCGAGGACCTGGACGGTGCCACCGTCGGGATAACCGGCCACACCTCCACCTCCAGGCGGCTGCTGGCCGTGCTGCTTACCCACAGGTTCAACGTGAAGCCGGCCGGCTACGTCCCCCTGGAGGAGCCCAACGATGCCTTCCTGGTGATCGGAGACGAGGCCCTCAAGCGCCGGTACGGCGTGCCCGACTACCCTCACCGCTACGACCTGGGCGAAGTGTGGTACGACTGGACCGGGCTGCCCTTCGTCTTCGCCATGTGGGCGGTTCAAAAAGGCATGAGCCCAAGGCAGATGTCCTACCTGGAGAACGTCCTCTACTCGTGCATCGACGAGGGGTTGGAGCACGTTCCAGCCATCTACGAGAGCCGTCTCGACCTGAGAATGAGTCTCAGGGAGGTTGTCGAATACTACCAGGGGTTCCGCTACTGGGCGGGGGTCACCGAGCAGAAGGCCATAGACCTGTTCAGGGAGTACGTTATCTCCATCGGGGTTGCTGGAGTGTCCAATGCTTGACCGTATACGGGCCAAAGTGGACTCTGGGGAGCGCATCGACCGGGAAGAGGGGCTCTTCATCCTACAAGAGGCCAACCTGCTGGACCTGGCCCCTGTGGCGCAGCAGGCCCGCTACCACCACAATCCGGAGCAGATGGTGACCTTCGTGGTGGACACGAACCTGAACTACACCAACGTCTGCGACGCCTACTGCACCTTCTGCGCCTTTTACCGCACCAAGAAGGACGCCGACGCCTACACCTACTCCGTGGACCAGATGATCGAGATAATGGCGGAATCGGTGAAAAAAGGGGTCACCAGGGTGCTGCTCCAGGGCGGTCTGAATCCCGACCTACCCCTCAGCTACTACACCGACCTGGTCCGCGAGACCCGGCGACGCCTGCCCCAGATACAGCCCCACTTCTTCTCCGCCCCCGAGATCATGAAGATGTCCCAGGTCTCCGGCCTATCGGTGCGGGAAGTGCTGGTGGAGCTGAAGGATGCCGGGCTGGAGACCATCCCCGGCGGTGGATCGGAGATACTGTCCAACCGGGTGAAGCACAAGATAAGCCGGCTCTTCCCCAAGGGCAGCGTCGACGACTGGACCCTGGTGCACCGGGAGGCCCACGACCTGGGCTACCGCACCACCGCCACCATGATGTACGGCCACCTGGAGGATGACGAGGACATCATCGAGCACCTGGAGCACCTCCGGGCCCTTCAGGACGATACGGGAGGGTTCATCGCTTTCATCCCCTGGAGCTACAAGGCGGAGAACACCGCCCTGGAGCGACGGGTGAAAGCGCTTGCCGGGCCCAACCGCTACCTGCGGGTCATGGCCCTCTCAAGGTTGTACCTGGACAACTTCCAGCACGTCCAGGCCTCCTGGTTCTCCGAAGGGAAGAAAACGGGCCAGGTGGCGTTGCACTTCGGGGGAGACGACTTCGGCAGCACCCTCTTCGACGAGAACGTGATGCAGGAGGCGGGCTTCTACAACCGCACAACCATAGAAGAGGTGGCCGACATCATCCGGGATGCCGGCTTCACCCCCGCAGAGCGTACCACCACCTACGAGATCCTGCGGACCTTTTGACGCCAGCACTCCGCGAGCAACTTCTGGATTCGTGGCCCCGCTTCGGCGTCTTCATCGAATCTCATATCGTGAGGCTAGCCGCCCAAGGCAAGCTGAGGCAGGCATACCGCACGAAACTAAGAACTATTACAGACCACGAAAGGCGCCTGGAAATCTATCAATCTGAAGCCCGGACGCTCATCGAGCGAAATCGCGTTCAGTCATTCCAGGGGGAGATCAACCGCCTTAAAGACGAGCGTGATATAATCAAGGCAGCTATAGACTTCCTTGGTATTCAGCCTTAGCGAGAAGATATCATGAGGGAATCTCGATCCATCGACATATTTTTCCTCAGCCGATTGCTGGACGAGAAACTGCCTGCTTTTATCGGCCAGGTGAATGACGACGACGTGGCGGCAGTCGACCTCGCCATCCCGGACATACTGGCGGATGCGGGGAGACTGACGGGCGAGGTCCTACCCTCCTTTGAGGCCATCCCGGAAGGCGACGTAAAAAGTCTCGGAGACGCCCTTACCGATTTGAGGGAAGTCCTTTTGCATACGAAGGGCCAAGTGGACGCAGCCGAGAAGGCGCTGGGAAAGCTTGTCGACGCGTGCGCGGCTCGGAAGCCCTGAGGAGAGGTCAGACCACGCCCGCCACCTTCGCCATTAGGACTACAGCCCCACGATGTCAAGCGGCGGCATCGCCTCAATCAGTCCACGCTCCAGGGCCCGCCGGTAGAGGGTCTCCAGCGCCCGCCTGCCCTCGTCTCCCATGTCGATGGTGTCCTCGTTGACGTACATCCGCACGAAGCGGCGGCAGGTCTCCCTGTCGATGCCCCGCCCATAGGGTAGAGCGTATTCCACCGCTTCGTCCTCGTGGGCGATGGAGTAGCGAATGCCATCTTGGAACATCCTGGCCACCCTCTGGATCGTAGCGTCTCCCAGCCGGCGATGCACCATGTCCAGACCCAGGGGTATGGGTAGACCGGTGTCCTTCCCCCAGGTGACGCCCAGGTCCAAAATCGTTCTGTACCCCTGGGCCTCCAGGGTGATCTGGCCCTCGTGGATGATCAGGCCGGCGTCCACTGTGCCGGCGTCCACAGCCCCCACGATCTCGTCGAAGTTCAGGAACACCGGCGTGAAGGGCCGCTCCAGATAGATGCGGATCAGCAGATAGGCGGTAGTGTACTCGCCGGGGATGCCGATCCTCTTGCCCTCCAGATCGGCGTCCGAAGCGAGGCTTTTCGAGACTACAATGGGGCCGTACTCCCTGCCCACCGACGCGCCGCAGGCCATGATCCTATACTTGTCGGCCACCAGGGGATAGGCGGCGGCAGAGATGGCGGTGATCTCCAGCTCCCCCACCATCGCCCTGCGGTTGAGGGACTCGATATCTTCCAACACCTGCTGCACCTCGTAGCCCTCGATGGACACCTTGCCGTTGGACAGGGCGTAGAACATGAATGCGTCGTCGGCATCAGGGCTGTGGCCAACCCGGAGTACGCTCATCTCACCTCTTCTTGGGTAGGAATCGTGACGGTTCAGTATAGAAGACCCACGAATCCCCGTAAAGCTCATCCTTCGGTTCAAAGCACCCGATGCTCGTGCTAAGATTGTACCGCCCAACCCGCAGCCAACTCCCCAGCCAGGAGGCAGCCCCATGAAGGTCACGGATCGGTGCTCTGAGCAGGGCGATCGCCCGGTCTTCCTGTGCGACTTCTCCCCGCCCCGGGGCGCCGACCCGGCAGCCTTTGAAAACGCCGCGGTGATAGACGCCGACTACATCTGCGTGGCCTACAACCCCGGCAAGGCGGTAAGGGTGGACTCGGCGATACTGGCCTACTCCATCAAGCAGCGTACCGGCAAGGACGTGATCTTCAACCTGGCCACCAGGGACATGAACATACTAGCCCTTCAGACCCATCTGCTGGGAGCCCAAATGCTGGGTCTCGAGAACCTGGTGGTCATTGGGGGGGACTCGTTCACCGCCAGGGATCGGGAGCGGGTCAAGGATGTGAGCGACGTCCATCCTACGGGCCTGATCGGTGCCCTGGCCTCCATGAACGACGGCACCGACTTTCGTGGATCGAACCTGAGGGTGCCCACCGATTTCTGCATAGGCGCATCCATAGACCTTGACCGGGGCATCGAGTCGGAAGCCGCGCTGACCCACCGCAAAGCCTCGGCGGGGGCCCAGTTCTTCATCTCCCAGCCGGTCTTCGGCACCGACCGCCTCAGCGCCTTTCTCGAGGCTTACAGTGCCGTGGCCGGAAGGGACATCTCGCAGCCTGTGTTCTTCGGCCTTCAGGTGCTGCAGAAAGACGGCGTTATTTTCAGCAGCGTCCCCGAGGCGGTACGGCAGGAGCTGGAGCGGGGTCGGGAAGGCACCGACATCGCCCTGGAGCTCCTGCAACGCTTCCTGGAGTTCGGGATCAAGAGGATATACCTGGTCCCCCCCATCATGAAGGGTGGGGCCAGGGACAACGAGGCGGCCAGAAAGGTGTTGGAAGCGGCCCCAAGATAAGTTGCCCAGCCTCAGTAGGAGGGCGTTGGTGGCCCGCGGGGACCACATCGGCTATAATTGCTGAGCTCATTCCCAGGAACTCCGACCCTACATTTGTGATATAGGAGGGACCCGGCCATGCCTGTGAAGCGACCAACTCTGGAAACCCTGGCGTACATAGCCGAGAGCTACAACCTGAACGCCACCGAAGAGGACCTGGAGTCTTTTCGGGGACTCATGGACGGAGTCCTGGCCTCCTACTCACGCCTCGACGAGTTGGCCGAGCCCAGCCTGCCGGTGAAGTACGCCCGGGGCGCGGGCTACAGGCCCGACCCCGAGGAGAATCCCCTGAGCGCCTGGTACTGGCGTTGCGAGATAAAGGGGGCCTCCAGCGGGCTGCTTGCCGGAAAGACGGTGGCTATCAAGGACAACGTATGCGTGGCCGGTCTGCCTCTGATGAACGGCACCAGTGTGCTGGAAGGCTACGTTCCCAACATCGATGCGACCATCGTCACCCGCATCCTGGACGCCGGCGGCACTATCATGGGCAAGGCCGTCTGCGAGAGCCTCTGTTTCTCCGGCGGCAGCCACACCTCGGACACCGGCCCGGTGCTCAACCCACATAACCACGCCCGCACAGCCGGTGGCTCCTCCAGCGGTAGCGCGGCCCTGGTGGCCGCGGGAGAGGTGGACATGTCCATCGGTGGCGACCAGGGAGGCTCCATCCGCATCCCCGCCTCCTGGTGCGGAATCTACGGCCTGAAGCCGACCCACGGCTTGGTGCCTTACACCGGGGTGTTCCCCATCGAGCTGACCCTGGACCACACCGGCCCGTTGGCCCGTTCGGCTGCCGAGGTCGCCCTGCTGCTGGAGGCCATCGCCGGGCCCGACGGCCTGGACCCGAGGCAGGGCTCGGGCCGGAGCGCCGAGGCTTACAGCCAGGCCCTCACAGGCGACGTGAACGGCCTGCGTCTGGCGATCGTCCAGGAGGGATTCGGCTGGGAAGGCCTGTCCGAAAGCGACGTGGATGCATCGGTGAACCAGTCGGCCCGCGCCTTCGAGGGAATGGGCGCCCAGGTAAGCACGGTCTCCGTTCCGTGGCACCGGGACGGCATGCACATCTGGAACGCCATCGCCGTGGAGGGCGCCGCCATGCTGATGGTGGCGGGGAACAGCATGGGGACCAACTGGAAGGGCCACTACACCACCAGCCTGCTGGACGTCTTCGCCCGGGGCCGCTACACCAGAGCGGACGACCTCTCCGAGACGACGAAGCTGGTAGTGCTCCTGGGCCAGTACATGCAGGACCAGTACCACGGCAGGTACTACGCCAAGGCCCAGAACCTGGCGCGTCGGCTGAAGGCAGCCTATGACGACGTCTTCCAGAACGTCGACCTGCTGGTGATGCCGACGCTGCCGATGAAGGCCACGGTGATCCCGGCCCCGGACGCCAGCCGCGAGGAGTACACCGCCCGCGCCCTGGAGATGATACCCAACACCTGCCCCTTCGACGTCACTGGACACCCGGCGATAAACGTGCCCTGCGGGACGTCGGACGGGCTGCCCATTGGGATGATGCTGGTGGGCCGGACCGGGGAGGACGCGACCGTGCTCAGGGCCGCCGACGCCTATCAGCGCAACGCATCCTGATTGCATCAACCCGGCTTCATTCCATGTCTTTTGTTGAGTGTCGCCTGCGGGATGCCTCGGTATGGTGCGCATACGGCAAGGCATCTAATCAAATACCCTTAGGCCCCCTGCCGCGCCGCCGCCCTGAGTGCTACAATAATCGTTGACGATATCCCGCAGGCAGGAGCTATGCCCCAAGATTACATATACGTCAAAGGCGCACGGGAGCACAACCTCAAAAACATCGACGTGACCATACCCCGAGGCAAGCTGGTGGTGATTACCGGGGTCTCGGGCTCGGGCAAGAGCTCCCTGGCCTTCGACACCATCTATGCCGAAGGTCAGCGGCGCTACGTCGAGTCCCTGTCCGCTTATGCCCGCCAGTTCCTGGGGCGCATGGAGAAGCCCGACGTGGAGTACATCGAAGGCCTCTCACCGGCCATCTCCATAGACCAGAAGGGCGTCTCCCACAATCCCCGCTCCACGGTGGGCACCGTCACCGAGGTCTACGACTACCTGCGGCTGCTCTTCGCCCGGGTGGGCCGGCCGCACTGTCCCAAGTGTGGCAGGCCGGTGGAGCGGCAGACCGTCCAGCAGATCGTGGACGCCATCCTCAGCCTGCCCCAGGACAGCCGGATCATGGTGATGGCGCCCAAGGTGCGCCGCCGTAAAGGTGAGCACAAGGAAGTGTTCGAGGACGCCCGCAAGTCCGGGTTCGTCAGGGTGAGGGTCAACGGCACCATCCACTTGCTGGACGAGATGGGCGACCTCAACCTGGACAAGAAGAAGTGGCACTACATCGAAATCGTAGTGGACCGGCTGATCGTGGGCGAAGACCTCGAGACCAACCGGGTGTCCGACTCGGTGGAGACGGCCCTCAAGCACGGTGATGGAGTAGTACTGGTGGACGTGCAGGGAAGGGAAGAGTTGGTCTTCTCCGAGCACTTCGCCTGCGTCCACTGCGGCACCAGCCTGCCGGAGATCGAGCCCCGCACATTCAGCTTCAACAGCCCCCACGGGGCCTGCCAGCCTTGTACCGGCCTGGGGTTCAAGCTGGAGGTAGACCAGGACCTGGTGATCCCCAACAAGAGACTCTCCCTGGGCGAAGGAGCCATAATTCCCTGGACCCGATCCGGCTCGTCCAGTGGCTGGTACAAAAGCCTGATAGAGTCGGTGGCCAAGGCCTATGGTTTCTCCTCGAAAGTTCCGGTGAAGGATTTGCCCGAATGGGCGCTGAACTTGCTGCTGTACGGGAACAACGGTGAGTCGGTCACGATGAGCCACGAGACCCACGCCGGCCACGTGTACAACTGGGAGACCAACTTCGAAGGCGTCATCCCCAACCTGGAACGCCGACACCGAGAGACCGAGTCCGACTACGTCCGCGGTGAGACGGAGCGCTACATGGCCGCCCAGGATTGTGCCGGCTGCGGGGGCAAGCGGCTCCGGCCTGAGGCCCTGGCGGTCAGGGTATGCGACATCGGCATCATGGACCTGTGCGCTCTTACAATCGACAACGCTCTGGGATGGGTTCGCCGCATCGGGGACGAGGAGGCCTCCGACTTGAACGGGGCCGGCTCATCCACGGCGCTCAGCGCCAGAGAGATGACCATCGCTCGTCAGATCCTGAAGGAGATCGAGGAGCGCCTGCGGTTCCTGGCCGACATCGGGCTGGACTACCTCACCCTGGACCGCACAGCCCAGACCCTATCCGGCGGAGAGGCCCAGCGCATCCGCTTGGCCACACAGATCGGCTCGGGCCTCACCGGCGTCCTGTACGTCTGCGACGAGCCCACCGTCGGGCTGCACCCCGTGGACGACATCCGCCTCATCGGTACCCTGAAGCGCCTCCAAGAGCTCGGGAACACCGTGGTGGTGGTGGAGCACGACCAGGCGGTGATGCAGGCCGCCGACTATGTGGTCGACCTCGGGCCTGGCGCCGGAGAGCACGGGGGCCACGTGGTGGTGACCGGCACGATCCAGGATGTGATGGACTACCCCGACTCCATCACCGGGAACTACCTCAGCGGGATCAGGGTTATCCCGGTGCCCGAGCGCCGGCGGCGTCCCGGCGACAGGTTCCTTGTGATCAAAGGTGCCAGGGCGAACAACCTGAAGGACGTCGACGTCAAGATCCCCCTGGGCTTGCTGGTCTGCGTGACCGGTGTATCGGGCTCGGGGAAGAGCACCCTGGTGTACGAGATACTGTACAAGAAGCTGGCCCAGATGCTGTACAGGGGCAAGGACCGTCCGGGACAGCATAAAGAGATCCTTGGGACCGAGCACATAGACAAGGTGGTCAACATCGACCAGTCCCCCATCGGACGCACTCCCCGGAGCAACCCGGCCACCTATACCGGCGCCTTCACCCCCATACGGGAGCTTTTCGCCAACCTGCCCGAGGCGCGGGTGCGGGGGTACGCACCGGGCCGGTTCTCCTTCAACGTCAAAGGAGGGCGCTGCGAGGCCTGCCAGGGTGAAGGGTACATCCAGATAGAGATGCAGTTCCTACCCGACGTCACAGTGCCCTGTGAGGTGTGCCACGGGCGGCGTTACAACCGCGAAGCCCTGGAAGTGACCCTCCGCGAGAAGAGCATCGCCGACGTGCTGAACATGACGGTAGACCAAGCCCTGGAGTTCTTCTGGAACTTCCCCAAGATCAAGTCCAAGCTGGAGACCATGCGGGACGTGGGTCTCGGGTACATCCGCCTGGGGCAGCCCGCGACCACCCTCTCCGGCGGCGAGGCCCAGCGGGTCAAGCTTTCCACGGAGCTGTCCCGCAGGGCCACCGGCAAGACCCTGTACATCCTGGACGAGCCCACCACGGGCCTGTCCTTCGAGGACTGCGCCGCTCTGCTGAGGGTCCTGCATCGGCTGGTCAGCGCGGGCAACTCGGTGGTGCTCATCGAGCATCACCTGGACATGATAAAGAACGCCGACTGGATTGTGGACCTGGGGCCGGGGGCCGGGGACAAGGGGGGCAACGTCATCGTCGCCGGCACACCGGAAAAGGTGATGAAGGACGAGCGCTCCTACACCGGCCAGTACCTGCGCCCCATCCTCAACGGGGCGGCGCGGAAGGTCCCGGCGGCCGCGAACGGGGATGACTAGGCAGACCTGGACTGTCACCGGCACCCAAGCAGCACCTCCCTGGAAGGATGGGTTTATGACGCGACTGCTTGCACGGAATAAACCACTGTTCGGCGTCAGCGTCGAGCCGGTAGCCGGACAGGTAGAAACGATCTTCGAGGTCGCCCGGATCGCCGACGAGCATCGACTCGACCTTCTGGCCATCCAGGATCATCCTTACATCGGACATTATCTTGACGCATGGACATTGCTCGTAGCCCTGGCGACGTCCACCAAACACATCTCGGTGATGCCCAACGTGCTCAACCTCCCCCTGAGGACCCCCGCCATGGTAGCCAAGGGAGCCGCAACCCTTTCGCTCCTCACGGGCGGACGAGTCGAGCTCGGAGTCGGAGCAGGGATTTTCGCCGACGGGATAGACGCTTACGGAGGTCCACGCCGTACACCTGGCGAGACCGTAGACGCCTTCCAAGAAGCAATCACAGTCATGCGCGAGCTCTGGGACCCTGCCACCGAGGGACGGTACGAAGGAGACTACTACTACCTGAGGGGCGCTAAATCGGGACCCTATCCGACGGAGCCCATCCGCCTTTGGGCAGGTGCCTACGGACCCCGTATGTTGCGGCTCACCGGAGCTATCTGCGATGGGTGGGTGCCGTCGAATACCTTCGCGGTCCCGGATGTAATTCCGGAAATGCAGCAGAGGATCGACCGCGGAGCCCGTGGTGCCGGACGAGATCCCGGCCAGGTCCGTCGATGTTACAACCTGCTGGGGGCTATCGTGGACACCCCGGAGACCAGAGACGACAACTGGCTTGTAACCACGCCCCGCGGATGGACGGACGCCTTGGTCGGCTACTACCGGGACTTGGGCCTGGACTCGTTCGTGCTCTGGCCGCCGACAGACGACGCGGTCAACCAGACAAAGAGATTCGCCACCGAAGTGGTTCCTGAGGTAAAAAGGGCAATCTACAATCTCGGATGAATCTCACCGCGGGGGCCTCAACGCCTTGTGCTCGTCGCTCCAGCCAGCGTCCTCCAGCCAATGGCGGCCGACGTCATCAGCTGCGCGACCGGTATGGCCGCGATTATCCACTCATGCCCGGTAGCGAGGGCCGCCGATAGGCCGGCCACGGCTATTGCGCTGGCGACAAGAAATGCGAGGAGGAAGGTCGGGAAGATTGATTCCTTCGTAGAAAGGCCTGTTAGAGATGGACCCTGGAGTGCGAGGGTGTCTGGCAGGGAGGCGCCACGGGCTGTCGGCTGCTGACCTCACCGCCCTTGGGGCTGCGCTCAGGACAAGCAGGATCCCGTGCAGTACCCCTTCCGTGGCTCAGGGCGCCCGATGGAAGTTATGGAGCGGGGCCCTCACGCGGCTGCGACCGCAGGTACCGTCCCGGCCTCCGGCTGAGCCGTGTTTTCCATCTCCACCAGGCGTGCATGGACCATCCGCTTGAAGTTGCACGCCAACGCCTTCAGGTAGACGGCAAGCCGCACCCGACGGCCCCCTCGCACCCGCAAGCGCCCAAGCCCGTGGGCGCGCTTCAGCTCGGAGTTTGTCCCCTCTATCCCGGCCCTTATGGCATACCGCTTGCGCCACTCCTCGGTGGCCTCGGCCCGCCGCCGCCCCTCGATGTTCACCTTCACCAGGTCCGCCTTGAGGACGTAGGCCCCCGCACGCCGGTCCAGCTTCACCGGGCAACGGGACCGCAAGGGGCAGAGCTCGCATGTTGCCCTGGCAAAGTGAACCTCTACCCGCTCCGGCGCATCCTCCAGCTCGTACTCCTCGACGGACCGGTGCCCGGCGGGGCACACCGTGGCCTGCTCCCCGGTGACGTCGATCTGGAAGTCCGCCCCAGTGAGCGGCGGCGGTCCGTCTCCCTCTCCTTCGTGGGAGTTCCCCGGCGCCGACCCCGCCACCGGGCTCACCAGTTCCGTCCCCCGGCGCGAGGCCTCGAAGGCGTTGCGGCCCGACCCATACGCCGTGTCCGCGAAGAGCTCGTCCGGTCGGACCTTCCGCTCCGCCAGCCCGTCAACCAGCGGCACAGTCACGTCGGTGTCGCTCCCGCTGGATGGGGTCACCTCTACATGAGTGATCAACTGGGTGGCGTTCTCCGCATGGCAGGTCTCCGCCACCTGTACCTCGTACCCCTTGCCTTTGTGCCCGCTGTAGGTGGCCTCCGGGTCGTGGGGCGATTGCAGGGAATCGGACCGCACCTCCTTCGGGTCCCTGAGGGTGATGGGCACCGCCCCTTCCCCTGCGTCGTCATCGCCCTCTCCGGGGCGCCCGTCCCTCTTGTTGCCCACCACACACTGCTCCCGCAGCAGCCTCTCCAGCAGCCGGTACTCCTCCAGTTGGGCGGCAGCCGTGCCACGGAAGCCGTCCACCAGCCGGTAGAGGTCCCGGGCACACACGCCAAGCCTTCGGCGACCCTCCCCCGAGCGGGCGTCCTCGTAGTCGGTCGCTTCTGCTTCTTCCTTCAAGTAGCGCCTCACAAGGCCCTCTGGGACCACACGGCGAAGCTCTGGGTGCTCTTGGCTCACGGCCCGAAGGAACAACCGCATCGTCTCACAGAACAGGCCGAGGCGGGTGAGGGTGGCGATGTTGCTCATGATGTGGGTGGAGTCCAGCCGCTGCTTTCCGGTGCGTATACCCAGCGCCTGGATGATCCGCTCCGTGGTCTCCTGGAAAGCCAGCCGGCCACCGTCGTGCTGCATCAGGCGAACTCGGAAGTTGTGTAGCGTCTTCTGGGGGAGGTGGGTCTCCTCCATATCCAGCCGCAGGGCGTGGTGCCAGAGCAGATTGAACTCCAGCTGTTCTAGGGCTTCATCGTCGGTGAGGTTGAACATCTCTTTGAGAAGGTGGACCCCGAGGACCGTCTGCACCGCTCGGTTGGGACGGCCGTTGTCCGCGCAGTACATCGGAGCAAAGCGCTCCTCGTCAATCAGGGGGAGCGCCTCGTTCCGGAAAACCTCGGCCCAACTCCGCTCCAAGCGCCTGGCCTTCTTCGGCGGAACCAGGAACTCGGACTGCCACAGGCTCACCTGTGGGTCTCGCTCTCGGAACATGCTCACCTCCCCCGCCCAGGTGCAGCACCTCGCCGCTTCCACACATTATCCCTGCCTTGCCCCAGCTTGGCGAGGGGTTTTTACGAACGAATCAAGATTGCCTGCCTCCAGGTTCCCACAACGACGCCCAGGGGGATCAGGACGGACGCCCCGACCACGGCCCCGTAGGCTGCGTCCTCCACGCACCCCGCCTCCTTGACGTTCCAATCGCAGGTCGCCGCAGCGATCAGCCCCCCACCAAACAACCCGATGGCACCGCCCATAGCGCCCGCGAGGACTATCGGAACGAGCAGGAGGAGCCGTCTGCTCGGCGAGCGTGTCCTGTGGGTGGCGTGGTCCATGACGGCTCCTCTCACCCCGTAGATCGTTGGACCGGCTACGACCGTCCCCGCCGACCAATGTATACCCTCACCAAGTTAGACGCGGACGAATGGCAAAAGGTTCCGGCCCTCCGGAGACGCCTTGACACCCTCCCCTCACCTCCCTATGATGATGCCACCCCGGCTATCCCCCGTCCGGAGGTTTCCATGGTTGACCTCAGTCGCTCGGCGGCCATCGTGGGCGTCCACGAGCATCCCGCCAGGTACGCGGCGGACAAGAGCGAGCAGCAGATCCAGGGCGAGAGCGCCATCAAGGCCCTGGAGGAGGCCGGCCTCTCCAAGAAGGACGTGGACGGGCTCTTCACCTCCTCCATGACCGCCCGCCTCAGCGGCGTGAGTCTCGCCGACTACCTGGACCTCAATCCGAGGTACGTGGACAACACCTCGGTTGGCGGAGCCTCCTTTGAGTTCCACCTGTCCCACGCCCTGACGGCCATAGCGGCCGGGCGCATCAACTGCGCGCTGATAACCTACAGCACCCTAGCCCGCTCGGGGGACATATCCGTGGGGACCGGCGGAGTGGCCCGGTACGGGCAGCCGACGCTGGAATCGTCTCCCGACAGCTTCGAGGAGCTGTATGGCCTGACCACAGTGGGCCTCTACGCCATGATCGCCCAGAGGCACATGCACCTGTACGGCACCAAGCCCGAGCAGCTTGCCGAGGTCTCGGTGGCGATGCGCAGCCACGCCGCGATGAACCCCCAGGCCCTTTTCCGCAACCCCATATCCGTCGAGGACGTGACCTCCTCCCGCGTAGTCTCGTCGCCGTTACACCTATTGGACTGCTGTGTCATCACCGACGGGGGCGGAGCGGTGGTGGTGGCTTCCCCCGAGGTGGCCAGGAACTGCAAGCAGCGGCCGGTCTGGGTGCTAGGAGTGGGGGAGGCGGTAGCCCACCAGGGCGCGGGAAAGCGGGACCTGGTGTACATCGCCGCCAAGCAGAGCTGGGAGCCGGCCTTCGCCATGGCCGGGGTAACACACCAGGACATCGACATGTGCATGATCTACGACTCCTTCAGCATCACGGTGGTGGTGACGCTGGAGGACCTGGGGTTCTGCGAGAAGGGCGAAGGTGGCGACTTCGTGTCGGGTGGACGCCTCAAGGTCGGAGGTGAGCTGCCGATAAACACCGACGGCGGCGGCCTCTCGTCCAACCATCCAGGGATGCGGGGCATCTTCCTGCTGATGGAGGCGACGCGGCAGCTCCGCCACGAGTTCGAGGGCACGCCACGCCAGGTGTCCGACTGCAAGATCGCGCTGTGCCATGGCACCGGCGGCACTATCGGCAGCCGCCACAGCGGCGGCACCGTTATCCTGGGGAGGGACTAGCTGCTGATGGCCGAATGGAAGAAGCCACTGCCGACCGTTACCGGGGAGACCATGCCCTTCTGGGACGCCTGCCGCCGCGGAGAGCTTCTGATCCAGAAGTGCAATAGCTGCGGTGAGTACCAGTTCTACCCCCGGGGCATCTGCGCCGGCTGCTGGACTACCGACATCGCCTGGGCCAGGGCCAGCGGGAAGGGCACCGTCTGGACCTTTACCGTGACCAGCCAGAACCGCACCCCCGGCTTCGCCGAAGAGGTTCCTTACGTGGTGGCGCTGGTGGAGCTGGAGGAAGGCGTGAAGATGTTCACCAACATCGTCGAGTGCGATCCCAGGGAGGTGAAGATCGGCATGCCGGTGCAGGTCACCTTCGTCCAGGCCACCGACCGGATAAGCGTCCCCTACTTCAAGCCCGCCGGGTAATCCCTACAGCTTCAGCAGGCTCCTGAAGCGGCGGTCGCTGCGGTAAGGACCCACCACCGCAAGGTTCAGCACGTCCTCTCGGATCAGGTCTCTGGCCAGCCGCTCTACGTCATCGGTCGTCACGACATCCAGGCGCTCAACCACTTCGTCCACGGTGCGCACCCGGCCGGTGAGGGCTTCCTGGGCACCCATCCACATGGCCACGCTTCGGCTGTCCTCCATACGCAGGAGCATCCTGCCCTTGGAGAGCTCCCTGGCCTTCTCTATCTCGCTCTGGGGGATCCCCTGCTGAAGGCTAGCTAGCTGCTCCAGTATGGCACTGACCGCCCGCTCGCTCTTCTTGGGTTCCACGCCGCAATAGACGATGAGGGAACCGCAGTCCCGGAACATGTTTATCGAGCTGTGCACGTCGTATGCCAGGCTCTGCTTCTCCCTCAGCTCCAGGAACAGCCGGCTGCTCATCCCTTCGCCCAGGATGACGTTCAGTAGCCCCAGCACGTACCGGTCGGGGTGATCCAGGGGCAGACCAGGGAGTCCGACGCAGAGGTGGGCCTGGTCGGTTTTGCGCTGCTCCACCCGAATCCGGGGGGTATCCTGGCCGTCCTGCACCGGATACCAATTCATGGGCTCCTGGGGTGCCCAGTCCTTTAGAGCCTCGTTGAGCAGGTCCACTACCTCTTCGTGGGATATCTGTCCGGCCACCGCCACCACCGCATTGCCCGGGTTGTACTGTTGCCTCACGTAGTCCTGTATCTGCTCGAAGGTGATGCCCTTCACAGAGTCCTGGGTCCCGCCCACGTCCCTGCCCATGGGTTGGCTGGGCCAGAGAGTCTCGTCGATGAGGAGGTCCACCCGGTTGGTGGGGTAGTCGTTGATCATCCTGAGCTCTTCCAGCACCACTTCCCGCTCCTTCTCCACTTCGACTGGGTCCAGGAGGGGATTCAGCATCATGTCCACCAGGACGGATAGTGCGGTGCGGAAATGGAGCCCGGCCACCTTGCACCAGAAGACCGTCATCTCCCGGTCGGTGCTGGCGTTCATCACGCCGCCGACGCCCTCCACCGCCTCGCTGATCTCTCGGGCGGTGGGCCAGTTCTTGGTACCCTTGAACAGAAGATGCTCCAGGAAATGAGACACGCCGGCTATCTCGTCGGACTCGTATCTGGAGCCCGCTCCGACGAATATGGCCATGGAGACCGAGCGAGTGTGGGGCATCGAGGAGGTGAGCACAGTCACCCCATTGTCCAGTACCGTACTGTTGTGCATCTTAACCTCTATCAAGATTTACCGTAGACAGGCCGTTCGGTCAGCTGTTCAGCCACTCCACGCTGCCACACAGGTCGGCCTTGTGGGGCTTGGAGTCGAAGGCCTCGATCTCCTTTCGCGCTTTGCCGATGGTGGTGTCTCCGCCGTGGCCGGGGTAGACAGCGGTATCGTCATCCAGGGTCATTAGCTTGCCAACGATGCTGTCCTTGACTTGCCGGAACGCCTCCGGCGAGCCGGTGTGGCCGGGGCCGCCCGGGAACAGGGTATCTCCGGTGAACAGGTGCTTACCCGTCAGCAGGCACATCGCCCCTGGGGAATGTCCCGGGGTGTGCTTGGCCAGCAGCCTCACCTTTCCCACGTCGTAGATCTCCCCGTCCTTTAGCTGAAAATCGGGGGAGGATGGAAGCCCGGGAGCATCGTCGGTGTGGGAGGCTACGGGAGCGCCCGTATGGCCCTTGACCTGCTCCAGACCAGCCGTGTGGTCGGCGTGGCGGTGGGTGATGAAAATGGCCTTCACTTTCACGTCGCCCAGCTCATTCAGAAGCTTCTGGGGCTCGGGCGGGGCATCGATTATGACGGCTTCGCCCGTGATGCGGCAGGATATGACGTAGGCGTTGTTGTCTATCGGTCCCATCCCGCCCACCTTGACTATGCGCAGTTCGTCGTCCTCGTAATGAATAGCCACATCTACCCTCCCGACTTGAAAGTTCACAACAATCTTACCAGAAAAGCCCATTCTCCGACAGCGAGGACCGATCTCGGGTCCGAGGGCAATATCCGGCTCAAGGGAACTTTCTCAGCGCCGGCTGCGTCCGTACTCTCAAGAAACACCCGGAGGTGAGAGATGACACGACGCAGACTGTACCTTATATTTGGGCTGCCGATGATACTGCTACTGATCGTTGCCGCCTGCGGCGGGACGTCCGAGGACGGCCGACAGGCGACCTTCGAAAATCAGGGACTGGGCGAAAGTGGGGCCCCGGGCGAAGACGAGACCCTTGAGCCGGACCTGTACCAGGGCCAACGGTCGGTTGCAGCCACCCTGCCGACCCCGGCCCCGATGACAGCAGTGGCCGACTCCCTCCGGCTGGCTCGTGAGAAAGACGGAATGATGGAGCCCGAGGCTCCCCCGCTGTTGCCGGCCGACATCAAGGAGGCAGCGGACTTCTCCAAACCGGCGAACGACGATATCCCCACAGCGGTCGATGGGCGTATAATGGTACGCACCGTAGATACAGCGCTGGTGGTGGACGATGTGTCTTCCACCCTGGATACGGCTGCCGCCCTGGCTCGTGAGCTGGGGGGCTGGGTGGTCCAGTCCAACCACAGCGAGAAGCACAGGGGCTTCATCTCTTTCCGTGTGGCGGCGGACCGAGCCGACGAAGCCATAGGCCGGCTGCGACGCCTGGCCGTCGAGGTGAACTCCGAGGTTTCTACCAGCCGGGACGTGACCGACGAGTACGTGGACAACCAGGCACGCCTGAAGAACCTGGAAGCAACGGAGGGGCAGCTGCTCAAGCTGATGGAGCGAACGGGAAAGGTGAACGAGCTTCTGGAAGTACAGCGGGAGCTCACCCGGGTACAGGGAGAGATGGAGCGCATAAAGGGCCGCATCAAGCTGCTGGAGGAGACCTCGGCCTTCTCCCTGATAAATGTGAGCCTGGAGCTGGCTCCCGCCACCATTCAGGTGGATGCCGGCCTGGACCTGACGGTGAGCGAGATGGATTCCGGCCGTTTCCGGGCCAGCTTCACAGCGCCGGAGGGGATCACCGAGTTTCGCTACGAGTGGGATTTCGGGGACGGCTCTGCGCCGGTGGTCGGCACCCGCACCGCGCCCGGTGTAGACGGGACATCCAGGACCACGGCCACGGTGACTCACACCTATCGGGACGAGACCGACTCTCCCTTCATCGTGACCCTGGACATCACCGGGACAGGCGAGGCCGGCGTCGCCGAGGGCGAGGATACCCTGATCGTTACGGTCACCAGGACCCCCGTTATCGAGGTGTTCGCCGGTCCCAACCATGAGCTGGAGGCGGGGAATGCGATCAGCTTCACGGGCTCCTTCACACGGCCCGAAGGGGTAGACGACCTGGCCTTCCGTTGGGACTTCGGCGACGGCTCGGAGCCAGTCACCGGAGACCTCTCGGGCCAGCGGACGACCGCTTCCGCCAGCCATATCTTCCCCAACCACCGGCCCCAGCCTTTCACCGCCACCCTGACCGTCAGCGGCACGACCGAGGCGGGAATGGTAACGGGCACCGACACCCTCTAGGTCTCGGTGCTGGAAGCCTCCGCCTGGAGCTCCGGCGACGCCACCGGTGGTGCGGTGGGAGCCCTGGCGTCGGCGGGCCGGGGGATAGCCGCGGGCGGGATCTGGCTGGGCATATTCAGCCCCTTCTGGATAGCGGGAATGGCGGTGGCTTACGGACTGTGGAGGCGGGGCAAGCTGATAGGCGCCTGAACGAAAATCGAGGAGAAGCGGCCGTAATGCTGCAGGCACAGAGCAAAGTCTTCCCGGACACCACACAGGTCAATGCTCAGGGACACCTGGCCATCGGGGGGTGCGACGCCCTGGAGTTGGCCGACCGGTTTGGCACGCCCCTGTACGTCTTCGACGAGGAAACGTTGAGGAACCGGTGCCGGGAGTTCATCCGGGAGTTCCGTAGCCGTCACCCGGAGACCAGCGTAATCTACGCCTGCAAGGCCTTCATAAACCCGGTTCTGGCCGGCATATTCATGGAAGAGGGCCTGGGACTTGACGTAGTCTCCGGCGGGGAAGTGGCAGTGGCCCGGGCCGTCGAGTTCCCTCCCCAGGCGGTCTACTTCCACGGCAACAACAAGGGGCCCGAAGAGCTGAGGGAAGCGCTGGATTGGGGCATCGGGCGGGTGGTGGTAGACAGCTTCCATGAGCTGGAGCTGTTGGACCGCCTGGCCCGGGAGTTGGGCGTGGTCCAGCAGATCCTGGTCAGGGTATCCCCCGGGGTGGACCCCCACACCCATGCCCATCTAACCACCGGGATCCTGGACAGCAAGTTCGGCTTCCCGATAGAGACGGGCCAGGCCGAGGAAGCGATCCGGATGGCGCTGGGGTCTGCGGGTCTGAAGCTGGTGGGGCTACACTTCCACCTGGGCTCCTCGCTCTTCGAGCTGGACCCCTACCGCGTCGCCATGGAGCGGGTTTTGACCTTCGCCTCCGGCTTCAGAAAAGACGGCTTCGCCCTCCAGGAGATCGGCTCCGGCGGCGGGTTTGCCATCGCCTACACCCGGGACGAGGAGCCCCCGCCCGTCGGCGAATACGCCCAGGTCATCATCTCCGCCATGGCGGCCACCTGCGAGACCCTCGGGATGGAGACGCCACGGCTTGTGGTGGAGCCAGGTAGGTCCATAGTGGGGCCGGCAGGTGTGGCTCTCTACCGGGTGGGGGCGGTGAAGGACATACCGGGCGTACGCAAGTACGTGTCGGTGGACGGCGGCATGGGAGACAACATCCGGCCCGCACTGTACGAGGCGGCCTACGAGGCTGTGGTCGCCGGAAAGATGGACCAGGAGCCGATCGAGCGGGTCACCGTAGCCGGGAAGTTCTGCGAATCGGGGGACATGCTGGTGCGAGACATAACCCTCCCCAAGATCGAGGCGGAGGATGTAATAGCGATACCGGCCGCAGGGGCTTACTGTCTGGCCATGGCCAGCCCATACAACCTTATTCCCCGCCCTGCCATAGCCCTGGTGAAAGACGGCCAGGCCAGGTTGATCCGTCGCCGCGAAAGCTACCAGGATATGATGCAGTACGACGTGGTCTGAGTACACTTCGAGCCTCTTCGGTAGAATCCGACCTAATCGAGGCGCCGCCTTTTTGCACAACCCCCGCTGAAATGTCATAATGGGATCATGTGGCAGATGATGGGCCAGGGGCCCGTGCTCAAGGAGTTGGACCGAAGCTTTGGCGAGGGTCTCCAGGCCCATGCCTATCTGCTGGTGGGGCCTCCACAAGTGGGCAAAGGCACCCTGGCTGTGGCCATGGCCCAGGCGGTCAACTGCCTGTCCCCCGATGGCGCCCCATGCGGCGAGTGCTCTCAGTGCCGGCGCGTCGCCGCCGGCCAGCACGCCGACGTGCTGGTCATAGGGGTGAACCCCGACCGGACAGGGGGGTCCCAACGGCGTGAGATCGGCATCGACGACGTAAGGGAGGCCCAGCGCCAGGCCGGGTTGAAACCCTACGAAGGAAGCTCCCGGGTGTACGTGTTCGACGGCGCGGAGCATATGAGCGAGGAGGCATCCAACGCCCTCCTGAAAATCCTGGAGGAGCCTCCCCCACAAGTCATGATAGTCCTCTTAGCCTCGCACGAGGACGCCCTGCTCCCAACGATCCGCTCTCGGTGCCGACGACTCGAGTTGAGACCGATGCCCTGGACGGATCTGGCCACGGAGCTGGCTGAGGCCCACTCCATCGATCGTGGGGAGGCGGAGCTGCTCGCCCGGCTGTCCGGTGGCAGGCCGGGGTGGGCACTGTCGGCTATCGGCGACCCCTCCATCATGGAAGAGAGAAACCAGGAGGTGGATCGGGCCGCCGGGCTCACCACGACTACCATGGAAGAGAAGTTCGGTTACGCCTCCGAGCTGGCTTCCAGCCACTACAAGAGCCACGACACGACCTCCTGGGTGCTGGACCTGTGGCTTCGATGGTGGAGGGACCTGCTCCTGGTGAAAGAGGGCGCAGAGGATTTCGTGCACAACCTGGATCGGATCGAAGCTCTGAAGGACTCGGCCGCCGGCCTCACCACAGTCCAGGTTGTCGGTGCCATCAAAGCGATCATGACGACCTTCGATGCCTTGGACGCCAACGCCAACGCCCGCCTGGCCCTGGAGGTGCTGATGATGAGGCTGCCGAGCCAAGGGACGAGAGTCCATGAGTAAAGTCGTGGGGGTAGGTTTCGCCGCGCGGACAGGATCTCTTACTAGGATCCCGGTGACCTGGACCTTCCGAACGAAGACCATGTGATCGTCGGAACCGAAAGGGCCAGGAGTTGGGCTGGATCGTGAAGGAGCCCATGGAGTTGGTCCACAGCCAGCCCCCGGAGCAGCTGGGGCCCGTGGTGCGCAGAACCACCGAACAGCACCTGCGCGCAGGGACGAGCTAAATGCCCTGGAAGAGCAGGCGCTGAAGCTGTCCAAGGGTCTAGCGAGGGAGCTAGGCCTTCCTTACAAAATGATGGACGCCCACTACACCTTCGACGGCCTCCGGTGTATCTTTTCCTTCGGCTCAGAAGAGCGGATGGACTTCCGACCTTTGATCCGGCAGCTGGGAGCCAGCCTTCGCTGCCGGGTGGAGCTGAGGCAGGTGGGCGCCAGGGACGAGGCCAAGCTCATCGGCGGCCTGGGGAGGTGCGGCATGGCGCTCTGCTGCTCGACTGGCTCACCGAGTTCACTACGGTCACGGTCCGTATGGCCAAGGAGCAGGCTCTGCCCGTCAGCGCCGAGGCCTGGCAGGACAGTGCGGACGCCTATGTTGTTGCCTGAAGTTCGAGTACGAGCGGTACCGCGAGATAAACCGGGCGCTGCCGAAAATGGGTGACCGGGTAGGGGCGGCCTACGGAGACGCCAGGGTGATCGTGGGGCACCGGATGAAGGAGACCGTGTCTTTGATCTATGGCTACGAGGTGGTCCGAGATCTGCCCCTGGCGGAGATCATCCGGTACGCCACCTCGAAGAACTAACGGGTCACGGCCTTACTCAGGCCCTTAGTCGAAGTCCACCCAGGGTACGAACTTGCGCCACTCGTCCAGAATATTCCGGTTATGAAGGACGTAGTAGGGACTAGGGTAGGGCGCTTTGGGTCGCTTGTTGAGGGTCATGCCGGCCTCCGCCGGGGTGCGGTCGGCCTTGCGTCGATTGCAAGGTGTACAGGCGCTGACCATATTCTCCCAGGAGTGGTCTCCGGCCTGACGACGCGGTTTGACGTGGTCCAGGGTCAGCTCCCGGGTGCGCAGGCCGCAGTACTGGCAGGTGTACCTATCCCGCAGAAAGATCTCCTTCTTGGAGAGCTTACGCTGGGCGAAGGGACGGCGGACCAGGTAGCCTAAGCGGATGACCGAGGGAACGGGGACGGTGATGACGGCGTGTGGATCTCGCCCCGGCCATTCTCCAGCTGTTCGGCCTTTCCCTTTCCAAGCAGAATCACGGCCCGTTTGGCGTTGCAGACGTTTATGGGCTCGTAGTCCAGGTTCAACACCAGAACCGACGAATTCAGCATGAGGTAATTATAATACTACCGGCGCGGTTTTTCACCAGACGGAAGCCGGGAATGCGACGGACGCAACGAAGATTGCCTCGTACAGCCTCGAGGGGCTCTTGCCCTGAGCCCCGAAAATCCACATCTGAGGTAGAGACCCTTCGAAGGGCTCAGGGTGAGCGAGGGAAACGAAGCCAGGCTCAGAGTGAGAGGGGAACGAAAACCCGTTCATGATACAAGCTTGTCGAACCATGAGCGGAAGCGCGGCCATTGTCGTCAGACTACCGGACGAATCGCAAATTTAGGAGACTAGGTGCCCAGGTCGCTGGGGACGAACTTGAGCCCCCGCAGCACGGTGTCGAAGTTGTCTGCCAGGAAGGAGCCCATCGTCGACTCATCGATGGTCGCCTCCAGGCCGAGCACGGGATGGCTCTGGACCATGGAGAGTATCGCGGAGCCCGCGGCGAAAGTTACCACCACTCCCAGACCCAGGCCCGCCACCTTGTCGGTCCACCCCAACATGACACTACTTAGGATCTTTCGGGTTATCTGGGCAACAACAACCGATACAAGCAGAACCAGCACGAAGATGGCTACGAAGGCCGCCACTTCTGCGCCATCTTCGCTGTCGATGAAGGGTGAGAACACCGGCTCTAGGTCGTAGTGCAGCCGACTGGCCAGTGCGATGCCCACCACGATGCCCGCGGCCGCCACACCCAGATGGACCCCGCCCATCCTCAGTCCCGTCAGGGCGACGATTCCGAGGGTCACTAATATCACTATATCGAGCCAGTTCATGATGCCTCCCGTAGTCCGGAGCCTAAGTTAGCCCGGTACAGCAAGCTCAGTCTAACCGGCTCCTAGACGGGAAAACAATTACTGTGGGACCCGAGAAAGAAGCTTTTTACGCGCTCGAAGGATGGGGACCAGCACCAGCCCGGCCAGCAGGAATCCTCCCACCACATCGCTCGGCCAATGGACTCCCAGATACACCCTGGAAGCGCCGCAGGCCAGGATCATGAACACCAGCATTCCCTGGATGCCCCGCCGCAACCATGGTGGCCCTACGACCTCGCCGGCGATGACCACGAGCAGACTCAAAAAGAGAAATACGTGGAATGCGTGCCCGCTGGGGAATGCCGGGCTCCCCGGCAGAGACTCGATAATAGCAAAATCGGGCCTCGATCGACCTACCAGCTGCTTCAACACCTGATTGAGCCCGTCGGCTACGAGAACAAGCAGTACGGCCGCGGTGTCGGCCCTTCGTTTCAACACCCAAAAAACCACCGCGGCGATCGCGACCGAGATGAAAACGGTCAGAGCGTTGGCTAGGTGAGAGGCCAAGTGAGCTAAGTCGTCCAGCCAAGGGGTCCGCAGAGCCTGGAACTTGACGATGCCGTCCCTGTCGCCAGGGAAGGTTTCAAAGGAGGCCGCGAGGTAGCAGAGGCCCCCAACTGCGCAAAGGACCACGATGATCGGGGCGCGCTCTGATACGATCTTGTATACGGAGTTCAAATCTATACAGCCCAGCTCCGGTAATATATACTTCTTATGGCCGCCTCGCGATACGGTATCTCCGATCCCTCGACTCGACCTGATGCCTTTGCGCCGAAATCCTGTGTTGGGAGCCTCGGCGTGCCCGGAAAGTCGAATCGAAATCGGCGCCGGGTAGGCCGTGAAATGTGTTGCCCTCCATACTACACTGCCTGGGCGGTATATTGGCAAGGCCATTAACTATAGCAATCGACGGACCTGTGGCGGCGGGCAAGACCACGGTTGGTAGGAGGCTTTCCAAGGAGCTCCGATACCGGTTCCTGGACACGGGAATCCTTTACCGGGCTCTGGCCTGGCTGGCCTTGGACCAAGGCATTGACCTTAAGGATGAGAGTGCCATCGGGCGCCTGGCGTGGAGCACATCGCTACGACTCAAGGACCTGGACGATGGGACGGTGATCGTGGACGGACGGGAGCTCTCCGAGGAGCTGCGGGGGTCCGATGTGGAGCGGGGAGCCTCCCTGGTGGCGCGGCTACCCGATGTCCGTTCGGCGCTGGTGGAGCAGCAGAGGGAGATTGCCCGGGAGGGCGGGATCGTAGTGGTGGGTAGGGACATCGGGACGGTAGTGTTGCCCCAGGCAGACCTCAAGCTGTTCCTGGTTGCTTCGGCCTCTCAGAGGGCGAAGCGTAGGCAATTGGAAATGGAGATACGTGGGAAGGAAGCGGACTACGCACAGGTGATGGAGGACCTGGTAGCCAGAGACGAGCTCGACACGGGCCGGGCCCACGCTCCCCTGCGCCCTGCGGACGACGCCGTGGTGTTGGACACCGAGGACATCGACGAGACCGGGGTGTTGGGGAAGGTCCTGGAGCTACTGGGGAAGGACCGATGGGAATAACGTACGCATCGGGGGTTAGCCTGGCCAAGCTGTGTTTTAGCGCCTTCGCCAAATGGGAGGTCGAGGCTAAGGAGTCGGTGCCGCCAAGGGGGCCTCTGATCGTGGTGTCCAACCATCTCAGCAACGCCGATCCCCCCTTCCTGGTGGCCAGCATTCCTCGCAGGCTACATTTCATGGGCAAACGCAGCCTCTTCGCAAATCCGGTGGCCTCCTCCTTCCTGACGGCGGTCGGAGTGCACCCGCTGGACCGGGACAGCGTCGGTGTCGATGCCATCCGATGGAACCTGGAGCTGCTCAAGCGAGACGCGGCCATCGCGCTGTTCCCGGAAGGAACTCGGAGTGGCGGCGAGGGAATGAAGAAGGCCCATCCCGGGGTGGCGTACCTGGCAGCCAAGTCCCAGGCCCCCATCCTCCCTGTGGCGATCACCGGCACCGAGAAGGTCGGGGGCTACTGGCAGATCCCCTTCCCCCTCTGCCACGTCAAGATCAGGATAGGCCAGCCCTTCAGCCTTCCGGTCATGGAGGGGAAGCTTAGCCGGCCGATACTGGAGCACTTAACGGACATGATCATGCAGCGCATCGCAGACATGCTGCCCGAAGGGTATCGGGGCGTCTACGGTCCCACCGAGGCCATGAGCACCGTCGGCTTGGACTTTTAGCGGAATACCTACCGCGGAATACCTACCGCGGAATACCTACCGCGGAATACCGACCAAGGAGGGGCGATGCAGAGCGGTTCCAAGTTCGGCATCTACCTCAATCAGCGTGAGAAGCTGATTGTGCGGATCAACTCTCCCTACTGGATACCCGAGGGACCCGACTGGATATTATTAACTCCCGAGGTCAACGCAACACTATTGCAGGTCCGGGATATCGCCGCCGAGCGCAAGCTGCTCGAAGACGCCGGCGAGCTAAACTGGGGCTCGATCCCACTGAAAGACTAGCACCATGGCCAGGACCTACCTACCCCGGTTGACCGGAGCGGCCGCCCCTCTAATGGACAGAGTGCACGTCCCGGGCGCTCTGAAGTATCCCCAGTTCCGTAACTATTGGTTTGGGCTGATAGCCTCGGTCACCAGCTACCAGATGCTCGTTCTGTTCTGCCTGGGATGGTTGATCGCCCACGAGCTGGACGGCGACGCCAGGGACCTGGGATACATGACAACGGCCATCGCGGTCCCTGCCATTGGGTTGAACCTTTTCGGCGGCGCCTTCGCGGACAAACTGGACCCCAAGCGTTTGCTGGGATTCACCCAGCTTGCCACCGGCGCCATCGTGATAGCGCTGGGCACCATCACCACCCTGGACACCGTGGAGCGTTGGCACATCCTGGTGGCGGCCTTCTTCATCGGCGCCATGCAAGCCTTCGACACACCTACCCGGCAAAGCATCTTCCCAAGACTGCTGGACCGAAAGGCCCTTTCGACGGCTGTGGCTTTGAACTCCAGTGTCTGGACAGGCACCCGCATCTTCGCTCCGGCCGTCGCCGGGGTGATGGTGGGCAGGGTCGACATATCCTCCGCCATCTTCCTGAGCGCAGCGGGCTTCATCTTCCTGGCCCTGGTGGCACAGACCTTGACCATGGCGCCGGTGGAGCGGGCCAGGGGAAGCGTGTTCAGTGAGATCATGATCGGCTTCCAGTTCGTCAGAGACCGTCCCATCTTCCTCATCCTGATCGGCATGACCTTCTTCAACTCCATGTTCGGCATCTCCTACGTGTTCCTTATGCCGGTGTTCGCCGATGAGGTTCTGGAGATCGGGGCCGAGAAGCTGGGATGGCTGATGGGAGTTGCCGGCTGTGGCGGCCTGATAGGCATCATCCTGGGCGCCATCCTGAGCCGTAAGCGGTATAAGGGTTGGGTGGTCATCGGAGGCGCGGCCTTTTTCGGCATGTTCCTTATTCTATTCGCCCTGACCGCGAACGCCGGTCACTACGGCCTCTCGATGGTGACGCTCTTCCTGGCGGACATGTCCGTCTCCATCTATCTGATGGGGGTGATGGTCACGCTCCAGCTCATGGTTCCAGACCAGTTCCGCGGCCGGGTAATGGGGATCTACTCCATAACCTGGAGCATGGTCCCGTTGGGCGGCCTCCTGTCCAGCCAGATCGCCTTCCACTTCAGTCCTCCGGGAGCTGTTGCCGTGGGGGGCGCGCTGGTACTGGCCCTGGCCGTAGGGGTCGGGCTCAGAAGCCGCCAGGTCAGGTCCCTGGGCCAACCCGCCTCCCAAGTCTGAACCTTATAACCTCGGGCCATCGGTGGTAAAATATATTCAGGTTATGTTGACCGGGCGACGGGAGCCACCTGAGTCCGGTACTGGCACTCCAAACGTACATAGGAACCCATAGAACTATCGCATGTCAGACGTAGACGAAGTAAAAAGCCGGATAGACATCCTGGACGTGGTATCCAGGACCGTCAACTTACAGCGCTCGGGCCGGAGCTACAAGGCCGCCTGCCCCTTCCACACCGAAAAGACGCCCTCATTCTACGTCTTCCCCGAGAGACAGAGCTGGCGGTGCTTCGGGGCCTGTGCCACCGGCGGTGATGTATTCTCCTTCGTCATGCGCAACGAGAACCTGGACTTCGGCGAGGCGCTAAAGAGCCTGGCTCAACAGGCAGGGGTGAATCTGACTGAGCGGAAGGGTCAGAAGGAGAAGGATGAAATCCTCCACCGCATCAATCAGGTTACAATGGAGCTCTTCCAAAACCTCCTGGCGGGTCGACAGGGCGCCAAGGCCCGGCAGTACGTCAAGGAAAGGGGCCTCCTCCAGGAAACCGTAGAGAAGTTACAGCTAGGGCTGAGCCCCGGCGATGGCGAATCTCTGATGGGCCATCTTGCATCTAAAGGATATAACCAGGAAGACCTCGTCCTGGCCGGAGTGGCAACCCGCGGCCGCGAATCAGGCTACCGAGACCTGTTCAGGGGCCGGCTCATGTTTCCCATTCGGGACGGGGAGGGTCGCTTGGCAGGCTTCGGAGGGAGGGCACTAGACGACTCCACACCTAAATACCTGAACACACCCCGGAGCCCCATCTTCGACAAGGGGCGCATACTCTACGCTCTGCATCTGGCAAAGGAGGCCGCCCGCGAACAGGGCATCGTCATCGTCGAAGGATACATGGATGCCATAGCAGCGCATCAGGCTGGCTTCGCCAACGTGGTCGCCTCCATGGGTACCGCCCTCACCCAACAACAGGTTTCCCTGGTGCGAAGAACCCTCGGCAGGACCGATTCCGGGGAAGCCGCAGGCGTCGTACTGGCCCTGGACCCCGACGCAGCCGGCCAGGAGGCCACCCTGAACAGCCTGGAGAGTTCCTGGGAGGCCCTGCAGACCGTACTCACAGGCACCGGCGGGCGCACCACCTTCTATCAGAGAGCCTCGGCACTGTCCCTGAAGGTGGCTCGGCTGCCTCAGGGGAGGGACCCCGACCAGATAATCAAGGAGAGTCCAGAGGAGTGGACCAGCCTGGTGGACAACGCCACTCCATTCGTCGACTTCCTATTCGAAGCCCTGTCCCGTAGGATAGACATAAGGACTCCCCAGGGTAAAGCGGCCCTGGCCGGGAGGTTCAACCGGTTCATCGCGGCGACCCCCGACCCTTTCCAACAGGACTACTATTTCCAGCGTCTGGCTGAGCTCCTGGAGGTTACCGAGGCGACCCTCAAGGCCAGCCTGGAACGCCCCGGAACCAGGAACGCTTCTGGAGCGGACCGTCGCAAGGGAGCCCAGTCGAGACGGGGGCCACAGCCCAGTCGGACCGGCGTCGAGGGGGAGGACGCCGCGGCCACGGCATTCGTGTCCGCGGACCACGATCCCTTGGAAGAGCGCTGCCTGGCCCTGTTGCTCGATGACCAGAGCCTAGTGGAAAGCGTATCCGGCGGCGATCTCCCGGCGGAGCACTTCCGTCGATCGGAGAACCGAGAAGTATTTACAAACTGGATGAAATGTTCCACACTAGATATCCTGAAGGAGACTCTTCATGAAGAGTTGAAGGGCCATCTCGAGCGCCTTCTATCGAAGCCGTCGCCGCCTTCGGATCGCCAGCAGCGAGAGAGGGAGTTCGTCTTCTGCGCCCGACGGCTTGAGGAAAAATACCTCAGAGAGTTAAATATAGAAGAAGAGATACTGCTGTCTCAGGCTACGGCTGAAGAGGTCGACGAGCATGAGCAGCGGCTGGTGATGGTCAACGAGAGACTGAAAGAAGTCTTCAGGGAATAAGCGCCGAGAGCGCTACTGATAGCCGGTACAAAAAGGTGAAACTGTAATGAGACGAAGGGGTAGCCGCCAAGACAATCCAGAGGAGTTCCTCGAGAGAGTCAATGGCGAGGCCGAGCAGCCGGTGGGAGAGGAGATCCTGAGCGTGGTCGCTGGGGTGGATCCTTCGGCCAAGATCGGCGGACTCTCCGATGAGTCCAAGCCCGTCGCCGAGAGCCCGGCCGAGCGGTGGGAAGAGCCTGCGCCGGCGACCCCGGTTGCCGAGGCCGAGCCCGACGACGCCGCTATCGAGGCCGAAGAGGCGGAGTGGGAGCAGGAGGTAGAAGGGACCGAGGTCCTGGACGACCCCGTCAGGATGTACCTGCGAGAGATCGGCAGGGTCCATCTTCTCACGTCCAAGGACGAGCGGGTGCTGGCCCGCAAGATGGAAGGCGGCAGGCACCTACAGAAGCTCGAGAGAGAGCTGGTGGAACTGGAAAACCGGCCTCCCAAGGCCTGGGAGGTATGCTGCGCACTCCTGCGCCGTTTGAGTGATGAAGGACCGTTGGTCGGCTCATTGGGGGAGAACCTGGGCCTTTCCAGATATCTGACCCTGTCTCAGATTACCGACCACCCCAAGCTGCGGGCCGCCACTGATGGCGAGCTTAACCCCGAGCTAATGTCCAGCATCGCCTCGGACTTGGATATCGAGCAGCCCGATGTGGACCGGAAGATTATCCGGCTGTCCCTCGATAGCTGGGTCCTGCCGACCGACGTTATCGACGTCCTGGAGGACTGTACCCTGGACGAGCTCGGAGAGACTGTAGACACTTCCGATTGCTACTTCCGGCTCCAGTCCATGGACACCCTTTTCCGGGCCTACCTGGAGCGCATCAAGAGCGAGGGCCTACGGGCCCAGGGCCACCTGACGGAGGCCAACCTGCGCTTGGTGGTGAGCGTCGCCAAGAAGTACATCGGCAGGGGCATGGCCCTGCTGGACCTGATCCAGGAAGGAAACATCGGCCTCATCCGGGCGGTGGAGAAGTTTGACTATCGGAAGGGGTACAAGTTCAGCACCTACGCCACCTGGTGGATCAGACAGGCGATCACCAGGGCCATCGCCGACCAGGCCCGGACAATCCGCATCCCGGTGCACATGGTCGAGACGATAAACAAGCTGATGCGGCAGCACCGCCGACTGCTCCAGGAGTACGGCAGGGAGCCGACTCCCGACGAGATCGGCAGCGCCATGGAGGTGAATCCGGAGAAGGTGGAGGAGATACTGAAGATCTCTCAGGAGCCGGTCTCCCTGGAAACCCCTATCGGCGAAGAAGAGGACAGCCACCTGGGAGATTTCATCGAGGACCGGAGCGCGCCGGCTCCGGCCGATGCCGCCTCCTTCCAGCTCCTCAAGGAACAGATTCAGGACGTGTTGAACACGTTAACGGATAGGGAGAGCCGTGTGCTGCAACTCCGTTTCGGACTGGAGGACGGCCGCAGCAGAACGCTTGAGGAAGTTGGGCGGGAGTTCGGTGTGACCCGGGAGCGGATACGCCAGATCGAAGCCAAGGCACTGCGGAAACTCCGCCACCCCACCCGTTCTCGCAAGCTGCGGGACTTCATGGAGTAGGTCCGCTACCTCGATCGGGCTCGGTAAGCGGACTTCTTTGGTAGGCAGCCGCGAAATCTGCCGCGAATTCCCAAAACATGCTTCTCTTGCTCCTTGTAAGTTCTGGACACACCCTGATATACTTCGGCGCATCTCGAGCCCGGAGGAGGTTTCCGTGGAAGATCAGGCGATTCCTAAATGCCATAAGTGCGAAATAGGCCAACTCGTACCGCTTTCCGATTACGGAAGCCAGGGAGCTGCCGTGCACTACAAGGCCTGGGTGTGCACAAACCCGCAGTGTGGCTTCAACATCAAGATCCGAAACGGCGATATCTACCTCAACGAGCCGATAAGCAACGGAGCGATGCATTCTCCACGAGTCCGCTGATCCCTCCGGACTTACCGCCATTGCGGTCAGCCATCTCCCTCCGGGATACGTTCTCAACTTCGGGTGGACGGTGGCAGGATTCATCAGCTAGGCTCGGGCCACTTGGCCAACGGGGGGGCTCCACTCCCAGGATAATCGCCACTCTGGAGACCAATGGAAGCAGGCTACGACTATCTTCTGGAGCGGTCCAGGCTCCAAAACAGATTCCTGAAGGCGTCTGGCATACTTCTGGTCGTCATCGGCACGGTCTGCGTTGGGGCCGGAATAGCCTACTACGTCTACGCTGATAGAGCCCGGGCAGGCCTGGACGACTTCAACTACACCGTCCAGCGTCCCCAGGCCGACCCCTTTACCACCTTCCCTACCACGAACACCGGTCCCGAATCCGTCGTCACCACGCCACCCGTGTCGGAGAGTCTAAGGCCTGCTAATTCCCAGCCCTTCGACGAGACCCGGGTCGACGCCTCGTACATCGGGTCAGCCGGAGGAACCGGCCAGGTGCCCACAGTAGACCGGGCTGAGGCCTCAACCTTCATCGGGCCAGAGGAACCTCCTCCGATCTTCGGTTCGAGTCCCGTAGAGGACCAACCAGCCGTTGAAGACCCCGGCTTTCAGATATCGCCCTCCGCCATCGCATCCCAGCAGATCTATCCCGACGAATCGGCCCAGGCCACCTGTTGGAGCAACCCCCTGGAATGCGAGGCCCCATCATCCCACGAGCTCAGCCTGTTGCAGGGTTTCCGCCCCGTAGACCCGCTCACCGTTCCCAACAAGGGGGCGCTGGCCGCCCCCACCAGGATCATCATCCCTTCCATTGGCGTGGATTCAAGCGTGGCGTCACTGCAAATCCTGGACTTGGGTAGCAGCAGGGCCTACGAAACCCCGAAGCACACGGTTGGCCATATCCCAGAGCTGGCCAACCCCGGCGAGCGAGGCAGCGCCTGGTTGTTCGGTCACCTGGAGAGCCCTATCGCGGGCGAGGGGAACGTGTTCTATAACCTGCCGAAGATTCCCGACCTCCTCAGGAAAGGCCGGGAAGTATACGTCATCCTCTACAGCGGCTCGACTTCGTACCTCTATCGTATCTTTGAGACCAAGGTCGTTCACCAGGACGACATGGTCCTCTACGACACGGGCGGCCCCAACGTCCATCTGGTGGCCTGCGTTCCCAGGCTGGTTTACGACCACCGCATCGTCGTAACTGGGGAGCTGGTAGGAGTCAGGACCTAGTCCCGTCGGACCTCCCGCGGCAGCCTCCTCAGCGTCACGTAAACCGACCCATTGGGCTCACGCTACTTGACCACCACCTGAGCGACCATCCCCAGGTTGAAGTGGGCGCTGCAATGGTAGCCCCAGGCTCCGGGCTCGGTGAAGGTATACGAGTAGATCTCCCCGGGGTTGATGGCCAGGGAGTTCAGGTTCGACAGCACGTTGTGGCTAGGGTGAGGATCGGTGTTGACGAAATGGGCCACCAGGTCCTCGTTTAGCCAGGTGACCCTGGTGCCCGGGCTGATGATCATACGGGACGGGTTGAACAGCTTCCCGTCTACCATCTGGATGGTCAGCTCGTCCGTTCCCCTTAGATCCACGTAGCTGGCCAGCGTGGCACTGTCCACCATGAAGGCCACCTTACCCTCATGGCAGGACCCGTCGGGCCAGCAGGCGGTGTAGTCCACCTGGTAAACTCCGTCTCCGGGATCGGCTTCCAAGGCCGCCTCCATCGACAGGGCTTCCTCCGATATCACCACTGGGCCGAGCTCCACCGGAGCTCCATCACGGGTGACCGTTATGCTGGAGTCCTGGTAAAGGTTGAAGTTGAAATTCAGAACGACACGGGGAGGAGGCTGCGCCAGGACGTCGCCGTGTAGCGGGTAGGCGTCGATGAAATGGGGAGCCGTTATCATGTCGGGTAGCGGCTCGGTCACTCCGGGAACCTGGGGTGGCGTCGGCATGGCGTCATCGCCGCCACAGGCCAGGCCAATGGCCAGAGTCCCCAGCAGGAGCCCTATAGCCAGTCGCCGGGGCCCACGGGACCGCATGGTCGCACCTCCGAAGCCGTCCTAACCCAGCAGCCTCAAGTATACCATCTGGGTCTCGGACGACGGGTCGGCCCCGAGCTCCTCGGTGAGGAGCCGCCGCAGGTGCTCGTATAGCATCAGAGCCTTGGCACGGTTGCCGCCGGCCATGTAGGCACGCATAAGTAGCTGGTAGCTGGTTTCGCGAAAGGGGTCTATCTCCATCGCCTGGGTTGAGGTTTCCTCGGCGAGGCCTGGTTCCCCTTCCGACAGCCACATCTCGGAGAGGCATTCCAGCGAACGCAATAGCTGGCGCTCCAGCTTTCTGCGCTGGGACTCCACCCACTCTCCCTCCACATCCGAGCAGAAGGGTCGCCTGGATATGTTGGCGGCGACGGTGGCGGGCCCTAGGATCATCTGCGGCCGCCCGGCGCGCAAAGCGCCTTCCGCTTCGTCGATAGCTGTTGTGGCCGCCTCCAGATCTATCCATACATCGGCGGGGAGTATTAAGCGGTACTGCCCAAACCCCCGGGCAAGCGATACTCCGCGACATCTCAAATCGTCGGCAGAGAGATGCCGGTGGAGCCTGCTCATCAGCGCGCTCAGGGCAACCTCCCAGGCCAACGCGGTCTCCCGGGGCCAGACTATCCTGGCCAGCTCTTCCCGAGAGACCGGACGGGTCCTCTCACAGACCAGGTAGGCAAAGACGAGCCTCCCTTGCCTACCACGGAAATGGCTCTCGTCGACGACTATCCGCCCGTCCACCTCCACAGCCACCCGGCCGGCGAGGTAGATCCTGATGCCCATCGTTCACCAACAAAACGCCAAATTAGCGCCAAAATCGCCCTGCTATTATAGGGCATCCCATCTTGAAGGAGGCCATGCGATGGCGAAGGTAGTCAACTGCCCCTGCGGTCAGGTTATCAAGGCGGAGACCGACGACGAGCTGGTGAGTCAGGTGCAGCAGCACGGCAAAGACGTCCACAACCAGGAGGTCAAGAGAGAGGACGTCCTGGCGATGGCCCAGCCCGAGTAGGGTGGGCCATCGCTCTAGAACGGTCCCGCTCCCTATATGTCACGTCTTGGCCCGATCGTGACATATAGGGAGCGGGCGACTTAGCTCCGGGGGCGCCGCCTTCCGTCCCCTGGAGTAGGCTCGTCGGGGTTGGGAAGGGTCGTGACCTCCTCGAACACCTTTATGGTCGTCGGCTTCCTGAACATGGGTCCGATGCAGTCTTCAATCTTGCGGCGGAATTCGTCGTCGGCCCAGATCTCCCAGTACTCCCTCCTGCCCCAGGTGCTGGCCACCATGAAGATTCGGGGGTTATCCAGGGAATGCCATGTCTCCCGTAGAGATAGCCCCGCTGCCGGACCGCCATGCTTCGCATGTCCCGTAGCATCTCCCAGACGGCCGCTCCGTGCCCCGCTTGGACCCACCGCTCGATCAGTACCTTGACCGCCACGCGACACCTCCGCCCCCTGCTCTGCCAGTAGTTTATGGGACCCCCGAAACCCCAGTCAAACTGAGGCAGAGCCCAACACCAACTTTCGTAGATCCACCTGCCCCCACCGAGTGTCGGTTATAATGGCAGGCGAGGCCGGTTGAGCCTGAGGAGTACGCTGTGGTGGACTATGGACGGATCGCGCCAATGATGGGCCTGCTGTGGTCGCCGATAGCCGCGGTGACCAGCAGCAAGGACGACAGGACCAACGCCCAGATAGCGGTGGCCATCGGCGCGGCGTCCATCGTGCCCGACATGCCCCGGGTCGTGGTGCAGATATACAAGGGCAACTACAGCCACGAGCTGATCCATGGAAGCGAGGCATTCGCCCTGAACTTCCTCCGCCCGGACCAGCTACAGTTCATCAAGGACTTCGGCCTGGTCTCTGGCCGTGAGGTGGACAAGCTGTCGGGGGTCCCCCACGAGGCCGGCGCCTCGGGCAGCCCCATCCTGGCTGACTGCTGGGGCTACCTGGACTGCCGGGTGATCAACGCCATGGACGGCGGCGACATGACCTGCTTCCTAGGGGAAGTGCTGGACGGAGCGACCGTGAGCGAAGGGCAACCCCTGTGGTGGCGCGACGCCCGTAGGGCCATTCCTGCTCCCTGGATGGAGGATTGGGACCGCAAGATAGGGCAGGAGATCGAGGCGTCCCGGGAACGGATGAAACTCATTGACTACACGCCCTGGAGGCGGTGATGGGCTCCGCCCTCCCCACCGACGTGAAGCATGTCGTGCAGGCGGTTCACGACTCCCCCACAATGGCCGTAGTGGCCGTCGCTGGGGCCGGCGGCGAGGCGCTTGCCTGGCTCCTGGCCGTGCCCGGTGCCTCCAGGACGGTGCTGGAGGCCGTCGTGCCCTACAGTCAGCCGGCCATGGAGGCCTTTCTTGGATACGAACCGGACCAGTACGTCTCCGCCGAGGCGGCCCGAAGCATGGCGAAGGCCGCCTACCGCAGGGCGCTGAACCTGCGCGAAGCCGGCTCGTCGGTAATCGGCCTGGCCTGCACGGCGACCATCGCCACCGATCGCCCCAAAAAGGGCGAGCATCGCTGCTGCGTCGCCGTCTGGGACGGTGCAGGGGTCACCACATACGAGCTCGTGTTTGCCAAGGGGTTCAGAGGTCGTGCCGGCGAGGAAGATGTGGCCAGCCGCATGATACTCCATGCCCTGGCGCGGGCCTGCGGCTTACGGGAGGACCTGACCCTGGGCCTCCGGGCGGCCGAAGAACCGATCGAGGAGATGCAGATGCTCCGCACTTCCCACCCGGATCCGCTCGGACTTCTGACCGAGGGCGCCGTCGGGACGGTAACGGTGTACTCCGACGGCGCCACGGCAGTGGATCAACCCACTAAGGGAGCCGTCCTACCGGGGTCCTACGATCCCCTCCACCGCGGACACGAGGGTCTGGCGGAGATCGCGTCGGAGATCCTGGGATCTCCGCTGGTGTTCGAGATGTCGGTGGCCAACGTGGACAAGCCACCCCTGGAGAAGGAAGAGGTACGCCGTCGAATGATCCAGTTCCGAGATAGATGGACCGTAGTTCTCACCAGGGCCCCGCGGTTTTACCAGAAAGCGGGACTGTTTCCCGGCTGCACATTTGTCATAGGATGGGACACAGCGGTCAGGCTGGTGGACCCGAAGTACTACGGCGGAGACGAAGAGGCCGTGCTGGAGGCGCTGGAAACGATAAGATCGGCAGGATGCCGGTTCCTGGTGGCAGGCCGGATCGACGGCGGTGTATTTCACCCGCTGGAGGATGTCCCCATTCCCGAGGGATTCGCCGACCTTTTCGAGGCCATCCCCGAGTCCCGTTTCCGCGAGGACCTGTCATCGACAGAGCTGCGCCCTTCCGCGGAAGGGCTGCGCTCCGACCCTTCCCCAGGCGACACGGTCGACCCTGGCTAGCGGTAAGCTCTGAACTTCCGGGCCAGCCGTTCAACCTTCTCCCTGTCCACAGGGTTGCGGGTCCTTCCATCCACCTTCAGACTGGTGCCCACGATGGCGCCGTCCGCCAGCCGCAGAAAAGCATCGGCGTTGTGCTCATCCAGGCCGCTGCCCACCAGCACAGGCGCATCCGGGACGGCGGCCTTCACCGCCGCCAGGTCTCCAGGATCGGCGGGGGTTCCCGTCGCGGGCCCGGTTACGATGAGGGCGTCGGCCAACCCCCTGTGGACCGTCTCTCGGGCGACCTGCGCCAGATCCACTTCGCTCAGGGGGAAGCATGCTTTACCAGCACGTCAGCCAGTATCTTCACGCTCTCGTCGACACCCAGGGAGTGCCGGAGGCGCGTCGTGTCATGGGCCCGGCCCTGAATAAGTCCCTCCTCGGCAACCATCACCCCGTAGTGCACGTTGGCCCGCACGAAGCCGGCTCCAGTAGCGACGGCGATGGCCAGGGCCGAATAGGGGTCGTTACGCAGCACGTTGATCCCCATTGGCAGATCCGCTGTCCCACTCACCGCCTGGACCGCCAGCGTCATGGCTGCGACGGTGAGAGGCCCCACGGGTTCGGCGGAGAAGGGCGCATCTCCGAAATTCTCTACGATAACGGCGTCCGCTCCCCCTTCGGCCAGCGCCGCCGCGTCCTGTCGGGCGCGGGCCAGCACGGCCGCCATATCGCCCTTCCATCCGGGCGAGCCGGGTAGCGGGAGCAGGTGCACCACGCCGATAAGCGGCTTACGAACGCCGAAGAGGAGGTTCACGCCCTCACCCTAACCTCTCCCAGAGGGAGAGGGGATTCTGATGCGCCCACCACCGGGAGAAGATGATTAAGGGTTTTCACCCCTCTCCCTATGGGAGAGGGGTCGGGGGTGAGGGAAACAGGAGGCACTTGTGGCGGTGGTGTCGGCGCAACGGTGAACCCACCACAGCATCGGTCCCCGGTTTCCCTGCTGTCCGTCAGTCCTTCTTGGGGGCGACGGTGACCTGCCGGCTTTCGCCGAACCCGGCGCTCTCTGTGCTCACCCTGGGGTGGTCGGCCAGGGCCATGTGGATGACCCTGCGTTCGGCGGCCGGCATGGGTTCGAGGGAGATGGCCCTGCCGCTACTAGCGACCCTATCCGCCACCCGGAGAGCCATCTCGTGGAGGGAGTTGTGTCGCCGCTCTCGATAGCGCTCGACGTCCAGGATCACCCTGACGTCCTCGCCATTCAGGCGGTTCCTGACTGCCAGGTTGACCAGGAACTGAAGCGCCCTGAGGGTCTCACCCCTGCGGCCGATGAGCAGGCCCGAGTCCTCCCCCGCGATGTCGATGACGGGGCCTCCGCTGTCGGGGCTGTGGGCGCTGCGAAGGGTGGCCATGGTCTGAACCCCTGCGGTGGACAGGATCCGTGTTACGACTTCCATCGCGAGGGAAGCGGCGTTATTGGCCGACGGGAACTTTTTGACCCGAACGCGGGCGGGCTCCGACCCGATGCCAAGGAAGCCGGGCTTACCTTGGCTTAATATTTCTACCTCTACTTCTCCCCGATTTGCGTCTAGCTCTTTCAGGGCCACTTCGATTGCCTCTTCGACGGTCTTTCCGGACATTACTCTCTCTTCCATCGCTCTCTATCTCCTTTGGTTCTGGCTCCTTGACCGGCTGCGGCGCGGGCTCGGGTGCAGGAGCGGCTTTCGCAAAGAGGGGGGCCCAACTGCCGATGACGAAGTACTGGATGGCAACGCCTATCAGGTTGGAGACGATCCAGTACAGGGCCAGCCCGCTGGGGAAGGTGAATGAGAAGAGGGCCAGCATCAGTGGCATCATCATCTGCATCATTTTGTTGGTGGAGGCCTGCCTGGGGTCAGCCGACGGCATCATCGTCATCTTGGTCTGGAGCCACGTGGTGGCCCCCACCAGCACAGGGACTATTATCGGCGAAGGGTCGGGATTGGCCAGGTCCAGCCAGAGGAAGTCGCTGTTCAGGGGCACTGTGCTGTCGCCGAAGGGATTGAAGGAGTACAGCCGCTGGGACAGGCCGATCAGGCCGTCGGGATGGGTGCCAAGGCTCTTGATGATGGCCTGGTAGAGGCCGATCCATATGGGGAGCTGGATAACCATCGGGCCCAGGCATCCCAGGGGGTTCACCCCCTCCTGCCTGTAAAGTTTCATCGTCTCCTGGGACCTCTTCTGGGGGTCCTTGGAGAACTTGTCCTGGATCTCCTTCATACGGGGCTGCAGGGCCTGCATAGCCTTCATCTGACGGGTTTGCTTTAGCTGAAGGGGCAGGGTCGCCATCCTCACTATTATGGTGAAGAATATGATGGACAGGCCGAAGTTGCTGAACAGGATAGCGTACAACACCGTCAAGGCGTTCAGCATTGGATTGATCAGTATGTTATCGAAGATGAAGTCCAACGCTACCCTACTGTTTCGGTTTCTTTGTGGATACTCGCCAGACTTCGGTCCACTGCTCCACATCCACCCCGACCACGGCGTCATTTTCGATCCCCACGAAGGCGAGTGATCCTTCAGTGGTGATAGGGGCCTTCACTCTACTCCCCAGGTCCTTGGAAACTTCCAGCTTCTCTCCGGTTTCGATGTCGAGGAGGTGAAGCTTACCTTCGTCGGTGCCCACGACGATCACATCGCCAACTATGGCCGGCGTGGAAAGCACCGGCGATTCGGCAACGAAGGGCCCGGTCCAGATGGGGTCCCCATCCATGTCAAGGGCATAGACTCTGCCGTCCATGGCAGCCGCGATGATGCGCTGGCCGTCGGATACGGCTCCTGCCCAGAACCAGTCTGCTCCCTTGAAGGTCCACAACGGCCGCCCATCTTCTATGTCCAGGGCGTACAGCTTCTTGTCAAAGGAGCCCACTATGACCATGTTATCCAGGATAAGGGGTCTGGCAGAAACGGCCCCACCCGTCTTGTACTTCCACTTGAGGCGCTCCGATTGGCCCAGCTCGGGGTCCAGCCGCACTGCGTATACGTGGCGGTCCATGGAACCGAAGTATACCACCCCATCCTGGACGGTAGGCGTGGACCAGATGCGGTCATCGGTGGCGAACCTCCACTCGCGGTCGCCCGACCCTACGCTGAAGGCGTACAGGTTGCCGTCGTCGGAGCCCACGAGGACGAGGCCCTCGTCCTCGGCCAGGGCCACCCCTCCCACTATGCCGCCACCTTCCTGGGTGGGCTTGACCCACTCCCGTCTCAGGTCCTCGTCATCCTCCTTTCTGACGGCATGGACCTCCCCCAGTTCCCCATCGCTGTCTCCCCTGATACCAACGTATATGTGGTCCGGCCCAATGGCGGGGACACCGAAAACCCCCTCGGCTACTTCACTGGAAGCGGTGTACCGCCACAGAACGTCGGCGCGCCGCCTGTTGGCCTCCAGCGCCAGCACACCGCCATCCCGGGTCCCCACGTAGACGATCCCGCCCTCAGCGACGGTGGGCGACCATCCCTTGCTCCACCGAATGAGGCCTCCTCCCCCCAGGCAGCCCGCCGCCAGCAGCACGACCCCGAGCATTGGAAGCAACAGAAGGGCGGCCTTGGCGAAACGGCCTCCAGGTCGTTGGGCCGGTCTTTTCCCTGGAGAGAGCTCTCCGGTGCAGCCATGAGGTGTTAAGACATCGGTCTCTTGATCACAAAAGGGCACTCTTCTTCGAGTGAGGGCGTCCTTTAACCTGCAGGTCAGGTACAATAGCTGCGCTGGGACCCAACCGGACAGGCGGGATGAATGTCTATGGTACAGGGTCGTAGCCTCTCCCTCCCAGGGGATGGCACCGGGCGAGGCGCTTCAGGGTAAGCCAGCCTCCGTGCAGTACGCCATGGCCTTCGATGGCCTCGCGGGAATATTGGGAGCAGGTTGGTTGGTAGCGACACTCCGAGGGAAGGTGGGGCGAGATTCCCCTCTGGTAGACCGAGATGCAACCGAGCATCAACCCCCGTACTCTCCGGTGCCCGGCGCCACGCAGTTGGTGGTGAGCCATTCTTCGGCTCGCCTGGACCAGATGTCCTTCCAGAGCCGGGGTCCCCACGCCGATATGCGTAGGTGTCTCGGAGAGGAATGGCACAGCAACCGGGTCGCCCAAGAGCCGCGCCCGCCTCATCAGGTCCTCGGCTGCCAGTTTGAGCTGGTGGTAGTCGGCGGAGGCGGCGTCCCTTCGCGCAATGAAGATGATGTCCCAGCCGGCTTTCACCGGAGTAAGGCGGATGGCTTCCCTCAGCCGGCGCCTGACCCTGTTCCTGGCGACGGCACCCCCGACCCTCTTGCCCACGAGAAACCCGAAGCGGTTCCGGTCCAGGTCGTTGGGAATGCACTTGAGCACCAGAAGCCGGTTGGCCCATCCTCGACTACCCTGGTGGATCGCTGAGAAGCGTTTGTTGCCGGTGAGGCGATACGCTCTCTGCATTTAGGTCGGACGCACGCTACACTGCCAGCCTATGGCGGCCTTTGAATCGGCGACGTCTCAGCACGTTCCTGCCTCCCGGAGTGCTGATGCGAGCACGGAAGCCATGAACCCGCTGGCGGTGGCGCTTCTTGGGTTGATAGGTACGTTTAGGCAAGAGGAAGTCCTACGACATGATACGGGTTTGCAAATGGATTATAATTCATGGTCAAGATGAGTGTCAATTTGCAGAGCCCCGGATCATGAGCGGAAGGACCGCCAAACGGCGGGCGGACATCCTCCTGGTGGAGAGGGGCCTGGCAGAGAGCCGGGAGAGGGCCCAGGCCCTGATCATGGAAGGCGTGGTGTACACCCCCGCCGGGAAGGTCATCAAGCCCGGCACCCCCACGCCGGTGGACACGCCCCTGGAGGTAAGGGAGGGGCTTCCATACGTCGGCAGGGGCGGCGTCAAGCTGGCCCACGCCCTGGACTGTTTCGGGCTGGACGTCTCCGGATGGGTCGCCCTGGACATAGGGGCATCCACGGGAGGCTTCACCGACTGCCTGCTGCAAAGGGGCGCGAGAAAGGTGGTCGCCTTGGACGTGGGCCACGCCCAGCTGGCCTACCGTCTCCGCCAGGACTCCAGGGTCGCGGTGATGGAGCGGGTCAACGCCCGCTACGAGTTTGCGTTGCCACCGGGCACGGAAAGCGAGCCGGTCGGCCTGGCGACGATGGACGTTTCCTTCATATCCGCCATCAAGGTGATCCCATCGGTGGCGGACCATGTTAGGGACGGAGGCTACGTCATCGTGCTGGTGAAGCCCCAGTTCGAGGCGGCGCGAGGCGAGGTAGGCAGGGGTGGTGTCATCAAGGACCCCGGGGTGCACGCCGGCGTACTGGGCAAGGTCATCCTGTGGGCCGTGGAGGCCGGTTTCCGGCTACGCGGCCTGGTCCCGTCTCCTATCCTGGGAGACGCCGGAAACCGGGAGTTCTTCCTGCTGCTGCAGAAGTAGAGCAGTGTGGAACCTTCACGTACATGTTTGGTAAGCTATTACAGCCACAGAGGCACTGAGTCATGGAGAAAACGTTAGAGAATCCTCACTGCCTCGGCGTCTCCGTGGCAGTAACTCCTTCGAGGTGACGATGTTCACAACGGTATCCAGTAAAGCGAACCTTCCGGAGATGGAGAAGAACGTCCTGCAGCTCTGGAAGGACCGGGACATTTTCCACCGTTCCGAGAGGGACCGACAGGACCGTCCCATGTTCATGATGTACGAGGGCCCCCCGACGGCCAACGGCAGCCCGGGCATCCACCACGTGCTGGCACGGGTGTTCAAGGACATCATCTGCCGCTACAAGACCATGAAGGGCTACTACGTTCCCCGAAAGGGCGGCTGGGACACCCATGGCCTGCCCGTGGAGCTTGAGGTTGAGAAGGAACTGGGCCTCAAGTCCAAACGGGAGATCGAGGAGTACGGCATCGAGCGGTTCAACCAGAAGTGCCGGGAGAGCGTGTTCCGCTACGTCAAAGAGTGGGAGGAGATGACCGACCGCATCGCCTTCTGGGTGGACATGGAGAACCCCTACGTCACCCTGGACAACGACTACATAGAGACCGGCTGGTGGGTGCTGCGACAGCTCTGGGACAAGGACCTGATCTACCAGGACATCAAGGGCACTCCCCACTGCCCCCGCTGCGTCACCAGCCTCAGCTCCCACGAGGTGGCCCTGGGCTACCGGGAGGACACCCCGGACCCGTCGATCTTCGTGAAGTTCCCCCTCTCCACGCCTCCTTCTCCCCACGGGAGAGGGACCGAGAGTGCGGGCACCGTCCCCACCTACTTCCTGGCCTGGACCACCACGCCGTGGACCCTTCCCGGCAACACCGCCCTGGCAGTGTCCAAGGACGCCGACTACTCGGTTGTGGAGATCGAGGCAGAGGGGGGGCCGCAACGGCTGATCATGGCATCGCCGCTCCTGGAAAGCGTCATCCCGGAGCCCTACAAAATGGTGGATGCCCTCAAAGGCTCCGATCTGGTGGGGCTGACCTACGAAAGCCCCTACGATCCCAGGGAATACGGGGTCGAGGTACGGCGGTTCCAGGCACGGGACCAGCAGGACGCCGAAAACGCGCCAACTCTTGCGGTAACGGACGAGTACAACCCCAGGGTCGTTTCCGCCAACTTCGTCTCGATGGAGGACGGCACCGGCATCGTCCACATCGCGCCGGCCTTCGGCGACGAGGACCTGGGCGCCGGCCGGCAACACGGCCTTGAGTTCGTCCAGTCCGTGGACCTCCAGGGTAAAGTCATCGGCAGCTACCCCTTCGCTGGCAAGTTCGTCAAGGAAGCCGACGAGGACATCATGGCCGACCTGCAGGCCAGGGGTCTCCTCTATCAGCGGGGGGTGTACCACCACACGTATCCCTTCTGCTGGCGGTGCGACACGCCCCTGCTGTACTACGCCAAGACCTCCTGGTACATTCGGACCACCGCCGCAAAAAACCAGCTGATCAGCGGCAACAGGGAGATAAACTGGTACCCCGAGCATGTCAAGGAGGGCCGCTTCGGCGAGTGGCTGGCCAACAACGTGGACTGGGCCATCTCCCGCGAGCGCTACTGGGGCACCCCCATTCCCATCTGGCGCTGCGGCTCATGCGAAGCGTTCCACTGCGTCGGTAGCGTAGCCGAGCTGATGCAGATGGCCGTCCCGGGGCACGTGCCTACCTCAGACTCCCCTTCGGCAGGCTCAGGGCAGGCGCTGGACCTGCACCGGCCCTACGTCGACGAGATTGTGATCCGTTGCCCCCAGTGCTCGGGTGACATGAGGCGCATCCCCGAGGTCATGGACGGTTGGTTCGACTCGGGCAACATGCCCTACGCTCAGGACCACGTCATGTCCCTGGCAGGCTTAAGCCAACAAGAGAAGGCCGGACGCTTTCCCGCCGACTATATCTGCGAGGCGGTGGACCAGACCCGGGGATGGTTCTACAGCCTGCACGCCCTGTCCACCCTGCTGGTCGATCAACCCAGCTACCGTAACGTCATCTGCCTCGGGCTGATCCTGGACGGCCAGGGCCGGAAGATGAGCAAGCGCGTGGGTAACGTGGTGAACCCCTGGACAGTGCTGGACGCCCAGGGCGCCGACGCCACTCGCTGGTACCTTTTCACCGCCTCACAGGCGGGCGACTCCCGGCGGTTCTCCCAGGACCTGGTGAACGAGGTGGTGCGCCGGTTCCTTCTGACCCTGTGGAACGTCTACTCCTTTTTCACCACCTACGCCTCGGTGGACCGGTTTCACCCGGACCAGGTGCCCCAGGACTGGCATCCCACCTCGGAGCTGGACCTGTGGCTGCTGTCGGAGCTTAAAAGCCTGGTGTCCCAGGTGGACGCTCACCTGGAGAGCTACAATCCCACCGACGCCGGCAGGCGCATCCAGGAGTTCGTGGACCTGCTGTCCAACTGGTACGTGCGGCGCAGCCGCCGCCGCTTCTGGAAGAGCGAGGGCGACGATGATAAGCTCTCGGCCTACGCCACCCTGTACACCTGTCTGACGACCCTGTGCAAGCTCATGGCACCCTTCACTCCTTTCCTGGCCGAGGAGATGTACCAGAACCTGGTACGCTCGGCGGACGGTGAGGCGCCCGAGAGCGTGCACCTGGCAGCGTTCCCAGAGCCGTCGGCGGTACTCGTCGACCGGCCGCTGATGGAGGCCACCCGGCTGGCCATGAGGATCTCCAGCATGGGGCGAGGAGCCAGGTCCCGGGCCGGAGTTAAGGTGCGTCAGCCCCTGGAGAAGGCGCTGGTCCGGCTCCGGACCCAAGACGAAGGGGAGCGGATCCTCCGTGTCCAACCCCAGATCCTGGACGAGCTGAACATCAAAGAGCTGCGGGTCCTGGACGGGTCCGCCACCACCCCGAATGGACTGCGAGAAGCCCATATCTACCGTCGTGCCCTGGAAGCCGCGGACAACGGTTCCGGCGAATCGTCGGGGATTGAGGACGCTCAGATTGAGGCCATCGTGCAGGTCGACGGCTACTGGGTCTCCCTGGAAGGCGGCTACATGGTGGCCATGGACGCCACCGTCACGCCAGAGCTGGCCAAGGAGGGGCTGGCGCGGGAGTTGGTCCATCGCATCCAGAACCTCAGGCGGGGCGCCGGCTTCGAGATCACCGACAGGATACTGGCCTACTATCGAGCTCCGGCATCGGTAGGGGAAGTGATGCGGGAGTTCGCCGACTACATCCAGCAGGAGACGCTGGCCGAGGAGTTGGTGGAAGGAGAACCGGCCGAAGGGTCCCACCAGGAGACCCAGAAGCTGGAGGGGGCGGAGGTGCTCATGGGTGTCAAGCGGCTCCAGGCCTGAGCCTTGAAAACTACGGGCTGGGCCTTTCCCCCAGCTCGATCTCCAAGGCCAACTCCTCGTCGTCGCGAAAGACGGTCACCGGTACCTTTTCGCCGACCCGGTGCCGGAGCCGCAGGATTACGATGAGCTCCCTCACCGAGGACACCTTCTCTCCGCCGAAGGAAAGGATCACGTCCCCACCGCGCATGCCGCCCTTCCAGGCCGGGCCGTCCCTGACGATCTGGGACACCACCACTCCGGAGCGGGCCGGCACTCCCAGCTCGGCAGCCGTCGGGGCGTCCAGGTCGGCCAGCCACAACCCCAGCCAGGGCCACTGCACCCTCCCCTGCTCCATGAGCTGCCGGGCCACCGGGATCACCGTATCCATAGACACCGCGAATCCGATCCCCTCGACCTGCCGGCCCGAGAAGTCACCCCGGGCCACAGCGGTGTTTATACCTACCACCTCTCCGTCCAGGTTCAGAAGGGGGCCACCGCTATTGCCGGGGTTGATGGAAGCGTCGGTTTGGATCAGCCCGTAAAGCTGCAGGTCCGCCCCTACGGCAAAGGCCCTGTCCAGGGCGCTCACCACACCAAAGGTCACCGTCGGGCCGCCGGGGAGAGCCAGGGCGTTGCCAATGGCGATCACCAGGTCCCCCACCCGGACCGCCGACGGGTCCGCTAGGGGCACAGCGGCGAATCCCTCGCCCGCTATCTTCAGGACCGCCAGGTCGGTCAGACCATCGGTCCCCACGACCTCCGCCTCGATCTGCCGGCCGTCGTCCAGGGTGACGGTTACGGCTTCTGCCCCCTCAACGACATGATTATTGGTCAGAAGATAACCCCTCGGATCAAAGATGACCCCCGACCCGTTCTGAGGCTGCCGGGAAACGCGCCCGAAGATGTCCCTCACCTCCACCTCGGCCACGACCGAAACCACCGCGGGCCGCACCGCCTCCACCACTCCGGCGATATCCGGCATCTGGACAATGACTATGGGAGTGGGTTGAGGATCGATGGGAGGAGATGGTGACGGATCGTCTGTGGCAGTGGGCTGTGGGCTGGGTGTAGCGGTGTCCAGTGTGGCAGTGGGTCGGTCAGGTGTGGGGTCGGGTGCGGTGAAGGTAGGGGTAGGGGTGGTCGGAACCCGGGTTGGTGAGAAGGCTACGGAGGTTTCGGGAGTCGACGTCGGTCCCAGGACAGTGGAAAGTTGTCCGGTCGTCGTCGGCGTGGAGGTGGCGTCATCTTGGGATGCGGGAGTGGAGGCCGGCCTGGCGCCGTTACATGCAACGGCAGAGAGGACCGCCACCACGAAGAGAATAGCCGTTACACGATAGCCTCTCGAATCAATCATCCTCACCCGTCTCTACGACTCCGGGTGAGCTTTCGGTTTTGATCGCCTCGGGCCAGGCGCTCGCCCGTGGCCCCGGGGAAGCCCTGAATGAGGCGATGAGGCTTCCGACCACGTCTTCGATGCGTCGGGACATATACGCCGAGTACCTGGATGTGACCAGCGCGCCCACCAGCAGTATGTTTGCGGATATGTATACCCAGCTGAGGAGGGCGACCAGCGCGCCCACAGGCCCGTAGACCGTATCGAAGACGGGGAAACTGTGGGTGTACCAGAGAAATACTTGCTTCCAACCCTCGAACGCCACGGAAGCTATGAGCGCGCAGGGCCAGACCTCCCGGAAGGTGACCCGGGTATTGGGAAGGAACCGGTAGATGCACATAAAGGCCGCAAGGGTTATCAGCGGCGATAGCAGCGTAGGCGCCAGCCAGTCGGTGTCCGTGTTGCCGGTGCGCAGGGCCGAGAAGGACTCTCCCAGGACACCCATCGCCGCCGTCAGGCCCAGGAGCACCACCATCAGCAGGCCGGCTCCGGCGGTGAAGGTCAGGTCCATCAGCTTTTCGTGGAAGAAGCGCCGGGGCTGGCTTATGCCCCAGATGGCGTTGACGCCCTTACGTATGGCCCCGAACACCGTGGTGGAGACCCACAGCAGTCCGACCAGCCCCAGCACTCCTGCGACCGCCTTGGTCCTGTCCAGCACGCCGAGGGTTTCGTCCAGGGCGTCGCTGGACACCGGCACCAGGGTATTCACCGCCAGGGCGAGCCTGGCCTCCAGCGCCTCGGAGCCTCGCACGACGGTCCCCAGGATGAACAGGATGGCCAGGGTCAGGGGTATGAGGGAGAACAGGGCGTAGTAGGTGATGGCCGCGGCGTGGTGGGGGCCACTGTTGGCCAGATAGGTGTTGGTGACGTCAGCGCATATTAATATGAATCTCCAGAAGCGCCTGAACACGGCTCTAAGACCCCTGTCCCTTCAGTATGCTGATGGCGTCCCGCTGGGCCTGGAACAGCTGAGCCAGGCCCCTGCCTGCCAGGCCGATGTACTCAGGTACCGTATCCCGGGGGAACGGATTGCCCTCGGCGGCCCCTTGTATCTCGACGAGCTCGTCCCGGTCGGTCATAGCCACGTTGAAGTCGACCTGGGCACGGGCGTCTTCCTGGTAGCACAAGTCCAGGAGCGTGTTCCCGTCCACCATACCGACGCTGATGGCCGCGACGGCCCCGGTCAACGGAACCTCGCTGACCAGACGGCTCTGGACCAACCCCAGGACCGCCTGGTAGAGGGCCACATAGGCCCCCGTGACCGCCGCCGTTCGGGTACCTCCGTCGGCCTGAATGACGTCGCAGTCCAGCAGGACCGTCCTCTCGCCTAGGGCCACCATATCGGTCACCGCCCTCAAACACCTGCCTATGAGCCGTTGGATCTCCATGGAACGGCCCTTGACGCCCTCGCGGGAAGAGCGCGTCCCTGTGGAGCGAGGGAGCATGGAGTACTCGGCCGTGACCCAGCCCTTTCCCTGGCCCCGCAGGAAGGGCGGCACCCGTTCGTCTATGCTGGCCGCGCAGAGCACCCTCGTCATGCCGACCTCGATGAGGGCGGACCCTTCGGCGAAGGCCTGATACCCCGGTGTTATGGTGGTCTTCCTGGGCTCGTCCCAGCGACGCCCGTCCACCCTTGCTCCGTTCGGCAGTACTGCCACTAGATCACCTCAGCGCGACGTAATAGACTTTTCGGCGTTCAGTATATCAGAAGGGAGCGTGCACGAAGCAACACGTTCGCTACGCGTCTCCCCCTACATACGCCTTCGAAGCAGTTGGACAAGACGGCGTTGACGTTGACAATGCCGCTTTATTCCTCGGCTATCCAGTGGGTATGGCTGCCAATAGATTGCTGCTAGTAGATTGAACAGAATCCAGGGAAGTACACCCCCCATAATATAGCCACCGACGATGGATACGATGCCCGTTAGTGGCACCACCATCAGAGCCTGATCCCATCTCATGCCATAGCTGACCCTAAGATGCGCCCACCACAGTACCCACCACATTGGCATGAAGATGATGTACCGGCCAATGGGAATGTCAGTCATCAGTCTCAGTAGAATCATGACCATAACCGCAGTTGTTGTTAGTTGCGCCATGCCAGTGAGCCAGAAGTTGTACCATCTCTTCTCTCCACCATTCGCTAGCACAACCCAGTGTCCTATGAGCACAGAGATGGGGTAAGTTACCAACAATATGGTAACGAGACCGCTCAATTGGCTTTATCCAGGACGAGCAGAAACAAATAGAGGCTCTTCAAGAAAAGGAGGGTCCCTGTTCTGTTGGAACAGAGGTGGTATCCTGCGCCATGGTTACTCCCCCTCGGAATCAAAGAAACTGCCTCTTTAATCATACTCTCCGCAGGAAGGCTACCCCTTCGACGGGAGGTAATTGACACGGGTCTGGGTAGGCCTTATGATGCCATGTGTAAGCCCTCTGGCACCTGTGCCATGGGCCCGGGACTGGCGAACGCCCCGAGCCCTCCACACCCCATCTCAGGAGGTGAGTCATTGCAGGAGTTTGAATACGTTTCCGCTCGAACCGTGGGCGAGGCGGTATCCTCGCTGGCGGAGAAGGGCAAGGCGCGAGTCCTGGCGGGAGGCACCGACATTCTGGTCCAGCTCAGGGGAGGTCGCTACCCCGGCCTCGAGCGCCTAGTGGATATCAAGGATATCCCCGAGGTTAACGAGCTACGCTACAGCCCCGGCGAGGGGCTGACCCTGGGGTCTGCGGTGCCCTGCTACCGGATATACGAGGACCAGGCGATATCCCAGGCCTACCCCGGCCTCATCGATGCCGCGGCTATGATCGGCGGCATTCAGATACAGGGAAGGGCCTCTCTGGGCGGCAACCTGTGCAACTCGGCCCCCAGCGCCGACGGCGTTCCCCCGCTGATCATCCTGGGAACCACCTGCGTCATAGCCGGCCCCAACGGCACCAGGGAGGTGCCGGCCGAGGACTTCTGCACGGGACCGGGTCAGAATGTCCTCCAGGACGGCGAGCTTCTGGTATCGCTGCGCATACCGGCACCCCAGAAGTCCTCCGGTGCCCACTACCTCCGGTTCATTCCCCGCAACGAGATGGACATAGCAGTGGCCGGGGTCGGCTCATCTGTGGTGCTGGACGGAGGAGGCAAGACGGTTACGTCGGCCCGCATCTCCCTGGCCTCGGTGGCCCCCACACCTCTGCTGGTCCGCGAGGCAGCTGCCGCCCTGGAGGGCAAGGAGATCACCGACAAGACGATAGACGACGCGGCCGAGGCGGCCATGGCTGCGGCCCGACCCATCGCCGATATGCGAGGCACCGTCAGGCAGCGCCGGCACCTGGTCGGCGTGCTGACCCGTCGGACCCTTAAAGGCGCAATAGAACGAGCGAGGGAGGCTTAGAAGAATGCCAAGGAAAGTCCACGTCCAGGCTGAGATCAATGGCGAAGAGACCGAGTTCCTCTGCGAGCCCAGACAAAGCCTCCTGGAGGTGCTCAGGGACGTGCTCGGTCTGACGGGCACCAAGGAAGGCTGCAACGACGGCAACTGTGGAGCTTGCACCGTCCTGATGGATGGCCGGATCATCGACTCTTGCCTCGCTCTTGGTGTAGAGGCCCAGGGGAAGAAGCTAGACACCGTCGAGGGCGTCGCCAGCGTCGAGGGTCTCCATCCCATTCAGCAGGCCTTCCTGGAGAACGCCGCCCTGCAGTGCGGGATCTGCACGCCCGGTTTCATCATGGCCTCGAAAGCCCTGCTAGAGCGCGAGCCCAACCCCACGGAGGGGCGGGTGCGCCACTGGCTGGCGGGAAACCTGTGTCGCTGTACCGGCTACGATAAGATCGTCAGAGCCGTCCTCGACGCGTCCAGTAAGACGGAGGTGAAGGCCTGATGGCTTCCAACGTAGTGCTTTCCACCCAGGAGTACAATGTCGTCGGGACCAGGCCCATTCGCCACGATGGCCCCGACAAGGTCACCGGCCGGGCCCGCTATGGCGCCGACATCAACCTGCCGGGACTTCTCCATGGCAAGGTATTGAGGAGTCCCCATCCCCATGCCAGGATCATCTCCATCGACGCCAGCAAAGCCCTGGCCCTGCCGGGTGTAAAGGCGGTGGTGACCTCGGCGGATTTCCTCAAACAGACCCATACCCCCGTAGACATAGGCGAGGCCATCCCCTTCGACATGAAGGTGATGGCCAACAACTGTCTGGCCGAGGACAAAGTGCTCTACAAGGGCCACGCGGTGGCGGCCGTGGCGGCCACCACCGCTCACATAGCAGAGGAGGCGCTGTCCCTGATCGACGTGAAGTATGAGGTCCTGCCGGCGGTGATCAGCGTGCTGGATGCCATGAAGAAGGACGCGCCGGTGCTTCACGACGAGCTCGGTCAGAAGGACGACAACGGCAAGCCCACCAACATCACGAACCACTTCGTATACGAGAAGGGCGACATAGAGAAAGGGTTCCGAGAGGCCGACGTCATCGTCGAGCGGGAGTATCACACGCAGTCAGTGCACCAGGGATACATCGAGCCCCAGGCTGCCACGGCCCTGTGGAGCCCCGACGGCAACGTCACCATCTGGTGCAGCAGCCAGGGTCACTTCGCTATGAGGTCCCAGTCGGCTCAGATCCTGGGAATCCCCGTCTCCCACATCAAGGTGGTCCCCATGGAGATTGGCGGCGGCTTCGGCGGCAAGACCAACGTATACCTGGAGCCAGTGGCGGCGGCTCTGTCCAGGAAGACCGGCCATCCGGTGAAGCTGGCCATGAGCAGGACCGAGGTCTTCGAGGGCACGGGGCCCACCTCGGGCAGCTACCTTAAAGTGAAGATGGGCGCCAAGAAAGACGGGCGCATAACGGCGGCCAATGGATACCTGGCCTACGAGGCCGGCTCTTTCCCGGGCTCGCCGGTAGTCCCGGGCGCTATGTGCATGCTGGCTCCATACAACCTGGAAAACGTCCGCGTCGAGGGTGACGACGTTGTGTCCAACAAGCCCAAGACTGCGGCTTACCGGGCACCGGGTGCGCCGGCGGCGGCCTTCGCCGCCGAAACCGTGATCGACGAGATATGCGAGAAGATCGGAATGGATCCGATCGAGTTCCGGACGCTGAACGGCGCCAAAGAGGGCACCCAGCAGGTCACCGGCGCCAGGTTCGCCCGGATCGGCTACCTGGAGACCCTCCAGGCGACCAAGGACCACGAACACTACTCCACCCCGCTGACGGGTCCCAACCGGGGCCGCGGCGTGGCCACCGGCTTCTGGTTCAACGGCACCGGCCCGGCCTGCGCCACCGCCAGCGTCAACCCCGACGGCACGATCAGCCTGGTGGAGGGCTCGCCCGACATCGGAGGAACCCGGGCAGTGGCGGCGATGCACGTCGCCGAGGTTCTGGGTATCCCGGCGGAGGAAGTCAAGCCTATCGTCGGCGACACGGACTCGGTGGGCTTCACCTCGATGACAGGCGGCAGCGGCGTGGCCTTCAAGACCGGCTGGGCCTGCTACGAGGCGGCTCAGGACGTCAAGCATCAGCTGATGGAGCGGGCGGCCCGCATATGGGACGTCCCCGTCGACGACATCGAGTACTCCGAGGACGGGGTACTCTCCCACGCATCGGACTCCGAGCTCAGGATCAGCCTGAAGGAGTTGGCCGGCCAGCTCAACTCCACCGGCGGACCCATCGTTGGGCGGTCCAACGTGGACCCCCGCGGGGCCGGCAACTGCTTCGCCGCCCACGTCGTGGATGTCGAGGTGGACCCGGATACGGGCAAGGTGGATATCCTACGCTACACCGCCGTGCAGGACGCCGGTAAAGCAATCCACCCCAGCTACGTTGAGGGGCAGATACAGGGCGGAGTGGTGCAGGGCATTGGCTGGGCGTTGAACGAGGAGTACTTCTTCAACGACAAGGGAGAGATGGCCAACTCCAGCTTCCTGGACTACCGCATGCCCACCAGCCTGGACCTGCCGATGATCGACACGGTCATCGTCGAGGTGGCCAACCCCGCTCACCCCTATGGTGTACGGGGGACCGCGGAGATGCCCATCGTTCCCGTGATGGCGGCCATCGCCAACGCCATCCAACATGCCATTGGCGTGCGAATGAACGTGCTGCCCATGTCCCCAGGGGCGATCCTGGAGGCGCTCTGGGAGAAGAACCAGAAGTAGAAGTACTGGTTAGCCTCCTCCCAGCTTCATTGAGAAGGATGCGCTCGTAAACTACAAAGGGGAGGAACATGTCCGAGGCGAATAAAGCAGCATTGCGGCGAATCGCCGGTGTCTTTGGCACAGGAGACCTGTCGACCTTTGACGAGTTGATCTCACCCAAGTACGTTGAGCACGACCCTATGCCCGGGCAGGCGTCGGGCCCCGAAGGAATGAAGCAGATGGCAACTATGCTCCGCACCGCTTTCCCGGACTTGCAGGTCACCACCGAAGACCTGATCGCCGAAGGGGACAAGGTGGTGGGCCGCTTCACCGCCCGCGGCACCCACAAGGGAGAGTTCATGGGGGCCGCACCCACCAACAAGGCAATCACTATGCAGGAAATTCACATAGGCCGCTTTTCCGACGGAAAGCTGGTGGAGCATTGGGGGCTTGAGGACTCTCTGGGGCTGATGCAGCAGCTGGGACTTATCCCTGAAATGGGCTAGCCGGCAGCCGGGAAGGAATTCCCAGCGAGGTAACGACCCCAGTGGTTGAGCCGGAAAACGTCTCCAACCCTGCCGACGCCCACGACCTGGACAAGCTATCGCGGTGGTGCCGCAGCCTGTCGGAAGACGGGCACCACCAGCATCCGGTGAGTGCTATCTTCCTGGTGTCGGAGCGGAACGCGGCGGCGCATGATACTTTTCGGCGGTTCCGCATCGGCTTCGAGGCCCGCGGTGCCGCGTTTCACCACCTGGTGATCTTTGGACAGCATGGCGTCTCTAGCACGGTGCGCACGCTGGCAAGTGAACTGGGGCTGGCCCCGGAATCTTTTCCTGCGTTGGTGCTGTACTCCGGCCCGTCTGCCGACGCGTTCTACACCGCTTCATTGCCAGATGGCGATGTGTCCGGCGATGACCCACCCTGGCGGGACCTGCTGGCCAAGATAGACGCGGCTTCAGGACAGTTGGACCTCGATGCTATACAAGGGCTCTCAGCCAGCCGGTTGCCTTGCGGCTCCATGGCCGACCTGGTGGACCGTCTGCTCGACGCCATTAGCCCAGTTGACGTGTAGTTCGCTCTAGGTAATCTCCTCTGCTGTGAACGTCATTTGCGCCCGATGGATTTGAAAGGTAGCCTATATCCATGAGCACGCTTGATGAAGTCAAGCAAGCGGTGTGCCAGTTGTCAGAGGCGGACCTCGCCGCGTTTCGTGCCTGGTTCGCGGGGTTCGACGCTACAAGTTGGGACCAACAGTTAGAGCAAGACGTGGCCGCAGGCCGGCTTGATGCCCTGGCCGACGAAGCCCTTCAGGGCCTGAAGGGAGGAAGCTGCACTGACCTGTGAAACACCACGCAACGGCGCGCTTCTGGCGGAATTACTACCAGTTGCCAGAAGTAGTGCAGCGCCTGGCAGATCGATGCTTTGAACTCCTGCGGCCGAACCCCAGGCATTCGTCGCTACAACTGAAGAAGGTCGGGCGTTTCTGGTCAGTTCGAGTGGGATTGCAGTACCGTGCCCTGGCTGTCGAGCATGAAGGCAATCTAATCTAGTTCTGGATTGGGTCTCATGCCGACTACGATGCTCTTCTGCGGTAGAGTTTACTCAATCTAGTACTCAGTCAACCTGTGATTTGAAGGATATAGCCGATGGAGTTTCGCCCTAGCATTTTGGGTGTTGAAGCGCCAATGGATAGAGGCTCGGGCGGCGTTTCGCTCCCCCTCCAGGGCCTGAATTTCTCGGCGGAGGGCAGCCTCATCGGGGACACGCCTCCTCAGGCAAGATCGGGCCAGGACGCTGAACTCGATCTCCGCCATGTTGAGCCAACTGCCGTGTTTGGGGGTGTGGTGGAACTCCAGCCGCTTTACGATACGCCGGGCCTCAGGGGCAGGAAAGGCCTCGTACAGGGAAGCCGGGCGATGAGTGTTCAGGTTATCCAGAACAACTCGCACCACCGGGGCCTCCGGGTAGGCCTCATCCACCAACCAACGCATCTGACGGGCGAAGTCCTGCTGGGTCCGCCGCTGGGTGATGGCCACGTGTCTCCAGCCCTGCAGCGGCTCGCAGGTCAGGAACAGGTTCCGGGTGCCCTCCCTTCGGTACTCGTAGTCCTGTCGCCGCGGCTGTCCCGGCTTCGCTGGGAGGGGCGGCCGTGGCTCGCTCAACAGCTGAGTCGAGGTCTCGTCAAAGCAGACCACCGGCCGCCGGGGGTCATAGGGCTCGGCATACAGGTCCAGCACATCCTCCATGGCTGCCACAAAGTCGGCGCTCACCTTAGGAATACACCATTCCTTCTTCTGCCACGGCTTAAGAACGTTTTTTTGAGCCGCTTGCGGATGCCTTCATGGGACATGGAGGGCACCAACCCTAGCTCTACCACTTTCCCGGCCAACAGCCGCAGGGTCCAGTGGTCGTGGCCCTCCGGCGCGGCGCTGCAGGCCAGGGCGATGAGGTGGGCCTCTCCCTTGTCGTCCAGCTTCCTCCGTGGCCTGGGCCTGGGCCTTTCCAGCAAAGCCCCCTTCATGCCCTCTTCAGCGAAACGCCGCTTGATGCGGAACACTGTGCCTACGGAGACGTCCAAGGCCTCAGACACCTTGGGAGCCTTCCAACCCTCATCGCTCTTTAGTAGAATCCTCGCCCGGGTCATCACACGAGCCCGGCTCTTCCCACTTCGAATCAATTGCTGGAGTTGTTCCCGGTCTTCCTGGTCCAAGCGCACCCTATACTTTTCCCGTCGTCCCATCACTGCCACCCCTTGGGTAGATTCTGTCTTCCCAAAGGGTAGCAACTTTGAGTGATTTCTTAAATAATTACCAACACCGAGTTGACTGAGTACTAGTACTTGCTGGCGTAAATTAGAGTAACAATATTTGTATCTAGTTAGGCACCGTCCACACGTGGACATGGCAACGCTCTTTGTCGCCACTAGGTAATAGTTCCCTTCGGTAATCACATCATGAGCGTGGGCCTCTCCGCCCACCGGGATGTAATCACACTTATCCGATGTTATAATTTTCCCATAGCGGTATTTCCGCGTTCTGCGATTACGGCTTCAACACCCACTGGAGGTGACTGGTTTGGCTTCCAACGTAGTGCTCTCCCGGGTCGAATACAAGGTGGTCGGGACACGGCCCGTCCGTCCCGACGGCGTGGACAAGGTCACTGGTCGTGCCCAGTACGGCGCCGACGTACAGATGACAGGTCTGCTCCACGGAAAGGTGCTGCGCAGCCCTCACCCCCACGCTCGCATCGTGTCCATCGACACCAGCCGAGCCGAGGCACTCCCAGGCGTCAAGGCGGTGGTGACGGCCAGGGACCTGCCCTTCGCCTCGATGTCCAAGGAGGAGCTGGGCGACGGATACCGCAGTTTCAAGTTCACCAGTGGTAACATCCTAGCCAGCGACAAGGTGCTGTATAGGGGTCATGCGGTGGCCGCGGTGGCCGCCATCGACTCCCATGTTGCAGAAGAAGCGGTGAACCTGATTCAGGTGAAGTACGAGGAGTTGACTCCCGTGATGGACGTTCGGGAGGCGATGAAGGCGGAGGCTCCCCTGCTTCACGAAGACATGCATACCAGCGACCTTTGCGGCACTTCCGAGAAGCCCAGCAACGTCGCCAGCCACTTCCGGCACGAGATGGGCGATGTGGGAAAGGGGTTCGCCGAGGCCGACATTGTGGTGGAGAGGGAGTTCTACACCGCATCCGTACACCAGGGTTACATCGAGCCCCACGCGGCCACGGCCCACTGGAATAGGGACGACCAGCTGGACATGTGGGTCACCACTCAGGCCCCATTCATGGTCCGGGACGGTGTGGCAGATGTCCTGAGACACCCGGTGGTCAAGACCAAGGTAACCCCCACCGAGATCGGCGGCGGGTTCGGCGGAAAGATCCCCCTGTACCTCGAGCCCCTGGCTGCGCTGCTCTCCCGCAAGGCGGGTCTGCCCGTAAAGATGGTGATGACCCGCGCCGAGGTTTTCGAGGGGAGCGGCCCCGCGCCAGGCAGCTCGATTAAGGTGAAGATGGGCGTAACCAAGGCAGGCAGGCTGACGGCGTGCCAGGCCTCCATCGCCATGGAGGCGGGCGCGTATCCCGGCTCCGCCGTGGGCGCGGCCGCTACATGCGCCTTCTCGTGCTACGATTACCCCAACGGACAGGTGGACGGCTACGACGTCGTGCTGAACAAGCCGAAGATGGCCGCCTACCGCGCCCCCGGCTCTCCACAGGCTGCTTTCGCCGTAGAATCGGTGGTAGACGAGATCTCCGAGAAGCTTGGGATGGACCCCTTTGAGTTCCGCCTGCTCAACGCCGCCAAAGAAGGGACCCGCAAAGTCGAAGGCCCTGCCCTCCGGCGGGTCGGCAACGTCGAGTGTCTGGAGGCCGCCAAGGACCACGACCACTACAAGGCACCCCATCCGGGCAAACGCCGCGGCAGGGGCGTCGCATCGGGTTTCTGGAACAACGGTGGACTCCAGTCCAGCGTCACCATTAAGGTCAACTTCGACGGCACCGTGAGCCTGATCGAGGGCTCGGTGGACATCGGCGGCACCCGCGCCTCCATAGCCATGCAGGCCGCTGAGGCGCTGGGCATCGCCTATGAGGACGTAAAGCCGACGGTGGTCGACACCGACTCGGTGGGATTCACTGCAGTCACAGGAGGCAGCCGCACCGCCTTCGCCACTGGCATCGCCGCCGTCGAGGCCGCGGAAGAGGTGAAACGCCTGATGCGGGAACGGGCGGCCCGGATCTGGGAAACGGCGGTGGAAGAGGTAGAGTACGACGCCACCCAGGCGGTAATTTCTCACCGCTCGGACCCCGAGCTGAAGATGACCTTCAAAGAGCTGGCGAGCCACATGAAGACAGCATTCTCCACCGGAGGCGCCGTAGTGGGCAGCGCCAGTGTCGATCCCGGCGGGGTCGGCAACTCCTACGCCATCCACATCGTGGACGTGGAAGTGGACACCGACACGGGCAAAGTAGATATTCTGCGATACACGGCCATTCAGGACGCAGGCAAGGCGATCCACCCCAGCTACGTCGAGGGCCAGATGCAGGGCGGCGTGGTCCAGGGCATCGGGTGGGCCCTTAACGAGGAGTACTTCTTCAGCGACCGGGGCCAGATGATGAACTCCAGCCTCCTGGATTACCGGATGCCTACCAGCCTCGATCTGCCCATGATCGACACAGTGATCGTCGAGGTAGCCAACCCGGGGCACCCCTATGGGGCGCGGGGAGTAGGCGAGGTGCCTATCGTACCGCCCATGGCTGCCATCGCCAACGCTATCCACGACGCCACCGGAGTAAGGATGCAGGAGCTTCCGATGAGTCCCGGAAAGGTGCTGGAGGCGCTCTGGGAGAACGGGAAGGGCTAAAGCGTGGCCACGGTGTATATACCCACCATGCTTCTACCGGTGACCGGCGGCGTCAAGCAAGTCACCGTAGAGGAGACCACGGTACGCCGTATCATCGACCGGCTAGAAGCGTTGTACCCCGGGATGAAGGAGCGGTTGGTGGAGGACGGCAGACTGATGCCCAGCATAGCAGTATCCATCGACGGCGAGGTCGGCCGCATGGGGCTGCTGGACAAGGTCGGTGACGACAGCGAGGTCCATTTCGTGCCGGCCATCGGCGGCGGGAGCGAGTTGGAACCTAGCTCGTAGTATAGTTCCGAAAGGGCCGCACCGGCGGCCATCAAATCAGTAGCTCAGGGGTACTGTCTGGGACAGTACCCCGTTTAGGCATGGGAGCGCACAATAAAACCGATGGGTCTTACCGGTCTACACGAGATAATATCCGGCCATCCCACCTTTCGGCGCCTGGAGGATGGGGTGAGGTCCGGCCAGATGATCCAGAGGGTCGCCGCCCTCGATGCCGCCAGGCCTCTCCTCATCTCCGCCCTCTGGGACCGGCTCGACGTGCCCATCCTGGTAATCGCGCCCCGGCCCGAGGATGCACGCAAGCTCCAGGACTACCTGCTGTCCTATCTGGGAGAGGATTCGCCGGTACACCTCATCCCTGAGCCCGAGGTGCTGCCCTTCGAGCGCCTTGTGGCCGATGCCGCCACCAACAACCAGAGGATGCTGGCCCTCCACGCTCTCGGTCAATGGCGTGCCGCCACTCCCGGAGGAGACGACGGCGCCGGCCGGCCTCCACTGGTGATAGCTTCGGTTTCCGCCGCGCTGAAGCGGACCCTTCCGCCCGAAGGGCTTACCGCCGCGACCCACACCATCCAAAAAGGACAGAAAGTCAGGCTGGGCGAGCTCTTCACCCGGTGGGTGGACCTGGGATACCAGAGGGAAGAGGGAGTGGAGATACCGGGGACCTTCAGTCACCGAGGCGGTGTCGTGGATGTATACCCGCCGTCCTTTCCCCTGCCAGTGAGGATCGAGCTCTGGGGCGACGAGGTGGAGAGCCTTCGCTTCTTCGATCCCTCCTCTCAACGGTCGGTGCGCCCGGTGGATTTGGTCAATATCGTTCCCGCCAGGGAGACACTGCCTGCCCTAGCGGACAAGGACCGGGCTTCGAGGCTCATTGGCCAGCTGAACTTCACTCGATGCACCCCCGAGGCCCGGGAGCGATTCAGCCAGGAGCTGGACTCCCTCTTCTCAGGGCACCTGTCGGAGGAGCTTCCCCTGTACAACGGCCTCCTCAACGGCGGATACCTCCCGGACCACCTGCCCGCAGAGGGGCTCCTCGTGCTCGACCGAGAAGGGGAGGTGGAAACTGAAGCCATGGCCCTCGGGAACCGGGCGGGGGAGATGCGGGCCACCAGAGAAGCACGGGGCGAGCTTCCCGCCAACTTCCCGTCGCCCCAGCACGAGTGGGCCGATTTCGGTCGGGTGGTCGAAGGCCGGCAGCGTTTGGCCTTGCGTGGCTGGAACGACCCCGACGGCGGCTTCGACTTTCAGCCGGCCACGCCCTACTACGGCAGGCTGGGCCAGCTGGGACGGGATCTCAGGGAGTGGACGGACGTGGGCATGGCAGTCGTGATGGTGAGCCGCCACACCCGTCGCCTCTCGGAAGTTGCCGAAGAGGAGGGCCTTGGCGCGTCGGTTCTCACCGACCTCGACTCCTCCCCTGCCGGCGGCAGCATCAGCCTGCTGCCCGGTAGCCTGGGGGAGGGCTGGACGCTCCCGTCGGACAGGGGCGGGATGGTCCTCCTCACCGACTCGGAGCTTTTCGGGGCCGCCAAGCAGCGACGGCGCAGCCGGAAGACCCCGGTCAAGCGCGAAGCCTTCCTGTCGGAGTTGGTCCCCGGCGGATACGTCGTCCACATCGATCATGGGATCGCCCGCTTCGCCGGGACGGAGCAGATGGACTCGGGGGAGGAGCAGAAGGAATACCTGGTGCTGGAGTACGCCGAGAGTGACCGGCTGTACGTACCCACCGACCATCTCGACAGGGTGGCCCCATACAAGGCTCCCAGTGAGCAGCCGCCCAGCCTTACGCGGTTGGGCAGCCCAGAATGGGGCCGGGTCAAGCAGCGGGCCAAAGCGGCCGCCCGAGAGATGGCCAAGGAGCTGCTGGAGCTGTACGCCTCTCGTCAGGTTGCCGAAGGCCACGCCTTCTCCGCCGACTCACCCTGGCAGCAAGAGCTGGAGGACGCCTTCCCCTACGAAGAGACCGCCGACCAGGAGAGGACCATTCACGAAGTGAAGCTAGAGATGGAAGGGACCCGCCCAATGGACCGGCTGGTGTGCGGAGACGTCGGCTACGGCAAGACGGAGGTAGCGCTGCGGGCGGCCTTCAAGACCGCGGGAGACAGTATGCAGGTGGCCATCCTGGTTCCTACCACGGTGCTGGCCCAACAGCACTATGCCACCTTCAGCGAGAGGCTCAGCCCCTTCCCCGTGAAGCTGGAAGTGCTCAGCCGGTTCAGGACCAAGAAGGAGCAGGCGGCGGTGGTGGAAGGCTTGAGGCTGGGCACCGTGGATATCGTAATCGGGACCCATCGACTCCTGCAGAAGGACGTGCAGTTCAAGAACCTGGGGCTGGTGGTGGTAGACGAGGAACAGCGCTTCGGGGTCGCCCACAAGGAACGTCTGAAGCGCATGCGTCGCGAGGTGGACATGATGTCTCTCAGCGCCACCCCGATCCCCCGCAGCCTCTACATGGGCCTCTCCGGCATCCGGGACATGAGCACGATGGAGACCCCCCCCGAAGAGCGACTCCCTGTTAAGACCTACGTGTCGGAATATAGAGACGAGGTGGTGAAGGAGGCCGTCCAGAGGGAGCTGGAGAGGGGCGGGCAGGTGTTCTTCCTCCACAACCGCGTCCAGACCATTCGCCGTGCGGCGGCCAACCTGGCGAAGTTGGTGCCTCAGGCCAGGATAACTATCGGCCACGGCAGAATGGCCGAGGACGAGCTAGAGCAGGCGATGGTAGAGTTCGCCAACGGCGAGGTGGACGTCCTGGTGTGCACCACCATCATCGAGTCGGGGCTGGACATACCCAACGCCAACACCCTGATCATAGACCGGGCCGACCGCTTCGGCCTCTCGCAGCTCTACCAGCTACGAGGCCGGGTGGGGCGTGGGGGCTTCAGGGCCTACGCCTACCTGCTGACGCCCAGCGGCAGACGAATAACCGAGGCGGCGAGCAAGCGCCTGAAGGCGATTCTGGAGGCGGCGGAGCTTGGAGCGGGTTTCAGGATAGCCATGCGGGACCTGGAGATCAGGGGCGCCGGTAACGTCCTGGGCTCCGAGCAGAGCGGCCATATCCACGCTGTGGGGTTCGACCTGTATACCCAGCTGCTCAACGAGGTAGTGTCAGAGATCAAGGCCGGCCGGAACTTCGAAGTGCCCGCAGAAGCAGAGCCCCAGGGCCAGGCCCGGGTAAGCCTCGACTTGTCCGCCTACATTCCCGAGAGCTACATCGCTCACCTGCCTACCCGGCTGGCCATCTACCAGCGCATGACGCGGGTAAAGGAGCGACATGAGGTCGACGATACCCGCGAGGAGCTGCGGGACCGCTTCGGCCCCATTCCCCAGGTGGTCGACAACCTGCTCTATATGGTAGAGATGAAGCTGCTGGCCGGAGAGGCGGCAGTAGAGTCCGTAGTCCAGAAGGGCGCCACCGTGACCCTCACTCTACAGGACGAGGTGGGCGGAGCCAGGCTGGCACTGGAGAAGGCCCTTGGGCCCCTGGTCCGGGTGGGCAACACCCAGGTACACGTGAGGGTGAGTCAGGCGGGCGACGGTCAGAAAGAGGGCCTGGTGACGGTCCTTGAGCGGCTGATGGCCTTCAGGGAGCAGATACAGACGGTCGCGGCGGGGTAGCCAGAGTCCGCTGGGACGGCTACAGCCCCTCTTCCAGGAGCTTGTCCAGCTCGGGTAGAGTGGCTATCTTGGAGCAGTCGTTGACGTTGCCGTTCAGCTCTTCCCGGTCGATCAGCACGGGCACGATCCCGACGGCCTTGGCGCCCTCGACATCCGATCGGTACTGATCGCCGACGTGGACAGCCTCCTCGGGGCTGACCTGCGCCCGTTCCAGGGCGGCGAGGAAAATGGGTGGGTGCGGCTTCTCGGCCCCGGCCTCGGCCGAGGTCACGCAGAAACTCAGGTATGGCTCCAGCCCCAGCTTTCTGCATAGCTGGTCCATGTCCTGGCGCAGGTTGGAGATCACCCCCAGAGTGACTCCCCGTTTCTTCAGGAGATCCAGGCCCGGCACTACGTCCTCGAACAGATCGAAATCCTTGGGCACCTGGATGGCCATCTGCCATACCTGCTCGGCCAGCCGCGACGTAACGTCTACGCCGGCTCCCTGGAGGATGAGCCGCTCGTATTCGGCGAAGAAGCGGTCACGTTGCTCCGGGCTACGATCGGCCAGGGGCAGCTTCGAGTTCTCCTCGCTCATGAAATCGTCGGCCAGCACGTAGCCCTTTCGGACTCCTTCTTTGCTTACGTTGAGTCCCAGCTCTCTGCACGCGGCCTGCTGTATCTCGTCGAGGGGAGGCCAGAACCGGACTAGGGTGTTATAGAAGTCCAGGAAGACGGCTTTAACCATGTCCCTCAATCTCTCGACATACCGGCGGTTGCTCTATGGTAAGAAAATGAGTCCACCGGCAAGGCCGGTCGGACCGGCCGACTGTGGAGCGACGCGCCATACAAAAAGGGCCTCCAAATCCACTTCCGGGGACTTGGAGGACCCAATTGTACCACAGCGAAAAAATATTGTGAATCAATTTGCAAGCGCCGGAGAGCCCACCCAGGCAGGCCCTCTTCAGCGATCACTCCGGCCGTGTGTTACGCGGCGACCTTCCCCTTGTTACCCCACTTGTTCCTATGAGTCACCTGGTCCGCGGGAATACGGTCCGTGGGTCCGAACCTCCCCTTGGGGTAGCCGAGAGGTGTGATCAGGGCCACCTCAACATGGTCCGGAATCTCAAGGATTTTCTTAATGTTCTGCTCCGCCGGCCCGCCTACTCCACAGATGCGAGTCCCCAGGCCGAAGCTCCGGGCTGCCAGGAACATATTCTGGGTCGCCAGCCAGATCGAGTTGGCGTACTGACCCCTGTTGATGGGCTTTTCGGCATTGTGAGGCATGTAGCCCCGAGTGTGGTCCACGCACACGATGATCAAGGCCGGGATTTCGTGGATGTGATGGACAAGGTATCGGGCGGCAGAATAGATCTTGTTCTCATCGGGTGGGGCCGTCTGGCCCCGCCCCGCCAGCCACATCTCTCGATACTCTTTGGCCACGGCCTCTATCGTGCTGCGGTCGGTAAGGACAACGAACTCCCATGGCTGGACGTTGGCGCCGCTGGGAGCCTTCGTCGCAGCTTCGATGATCTGGTCTATGACCCCGTCGGGGATCGGGTCGGTCTTGTAACGGGTTATCTGCCGCTGGCTATGCATCGCCTCTAACAGTCCAATATCTGCCATCACATTCCTCCCTCGTGTGTCGAGATCGTGCAGCCGGCAAAGGAGCCTTCTTCGCCTGTAAGCCGAGCGCTATTATATTCCTCCCCCCGATGGCCGGTCAACCGGAATAACTTCGCCCGTCCCTCGATGAGGGAATGAGGGGAAAGCGCTCCTTATCGTGCCCTGCCGCGAATGGAGGTCCACTGCGGTCCGTTGTGTGCTGGACGCATAGACCCAGACCCGTATAGGTTGGGCCCAAGGGGATCCGGGAAGCCATCATACCCCTACAGGGACAGTCCCTATACCATGGAGATCATGAAAGCCCGAGTATGACAATCGGGGCCAAGGGCAGGCTACTTCAAGATCCCCAGCGGCAACGTGCGGCATATCAAGGCTTACTGAGGCCGGCACCTTCTAGGAACAGAGATGGGTATGGGCGGCTAGAGGCAGGCGTCCCGCACCGCCTGGGACAGCGCCACGATCCGTGGGTCGTTGGTCTCGTTGGCCCGGAAACCGTTGGCGATGAAGGCGAAGGCCAGCCCGCTTTCCCGGTCACCCCAGACCTCCGATGTGCCCGCGCCGCCGTGGCCGAAGGAGCCTGCCTTCGCAGCCTCTTCGGTGCCCATGCGAGGGTCCCCCAGTGACATCCCCAGGCATCGCCGGATGTTCGTTCCTACAGTGAGGTCCTTCCCTTCCAGGTGCAACCGGGTGACCTCGGCCACGGTCTCCGGGCTGAGGATGCGCACTCCGTCCAGGGTGCCGCCCCGTTCCAGCATGGCGAAGAAGCGGGCCATGTCTCGGGCGGTGGAGATGCCCGAGCCCGCCGGCACAACGGCCTGGTGCACCTCGGGCCTGTTGAAGTCGTCCACCAAGACTCTCTGATCGGCGGCGTCCTCCATCGCATGGATCCTGGAGACCCTGCCCTCCAGCTCCGGCGGCAGGCCGACGTAGGTGTCCTTCATCCCAAGGGGCTCGGTGATCTCCTCCCGCAGGAACTGGGAGAAGGGCCGGCCATCGACCCGCCTCACCAGCTCGCCCAGAACCCAGCCGAAGTTGAAGGGGTGATAGGCGATCACGGTCCCAGGCTCATGGGTGGGCGTGGTCCTTTCCACCGCCTGGACCACTGCATCCCAGTCCCGCCAGATGTCCCAGGTCAGCTCCGGCGGACTGATGGGAAAGCCGCCCCGGTGCGTGAGGACGTGGCGGATGGTAACGCCACCCTTGCCGTTCTGGGCGAACTCCGGCCAGTGTTTGGCCACCGGATCGTCCCAGTCCAGCTTCCCTCGATCTTTGAGGACGTTTATGCACGTGCCGGTCATCGGCTTGGTGCAAGAGTATAGGACGAATATGGTGTCCTCACCCACGGGCTTCCCAGTATCCGTGTTGGCGATGCCGCCGTGCAGGTCCAGCACCTGTTGGCCGTAGCGATACACCGCCAGGACGGCCCCCGGATGCACTCTCTTCTCGATCTGCTCCCTGAAAAGCTCTTCCACCCGGGCGAGCTTCCCGGAGTCCATCTGTACGTTGTCGGCCGTAACTACCATGATCGTTCCCTCCTCGACGCTCAATTCTTGCCATCGAGCCTTGACCTGATTCTATTATCGTGGGGAGAATTGTCAAGGGCGGACCGTTCCTGACGAGGTCTTTCGATTTTGCTCTGGGGCAGAAATGTCCCGCTCACCCTGAGCTTGTCGAAGGGCTCCCCCATGGTTCGACAAGCCACCATGATAGTTAGACTTCTGACTACTAAAGATAGTCGGAAGATCTTGGATTCCTGGCCCGGGATTCCCGAAAGGGTGTAAAATCTCTGGAAGCCGGGACCCGTCTCCGGTACCGATAGGAGGCTTCCGATGAGCGAAGAGATACTGCTGGAGGAACGGGACGGCATCGCCACGGTTACTTTCAATCGCCCCGACCAGCACAACGCCATCAGCTATCCCATGTGGCTGCGGCTAAAGGAGCTGGCGTTGGAACTGGAGGCAGCTCAATCAGTGAGGGTGGTGGTCTTCCGGGGAGCTGGAGACCGAGCCTTCTCCACCGGCGCCGATATCAAGGACTTCGAGGCCCACCGCAGCGACGGGGCCAGAGCACGGGCCTACGCTGAGGCTATTGATGGATCGTTGGACGCCATCGAGGCCTTGTCCAAGCCGACTATCTGCCTGATCAAGGGTTACTGTGTAGGAGGCGGCTGCGAGCTGACCCACGCCTGCGACCTGAGGATCGCGGCCGATAACTCCCGGTTCGGCATCACGGCGGCTCGCCTCGGCATCAGCATCGGATACGGCGAGATGCGGCGGCTGGTCCGGTTGGCGGGTCGGGGAGGCGCGCTGTACATCCTGCTTACCGCCGGCATACTGGACGCGCAGGAAGCCCTGCGCACGGGCCTGGTGCACCAGGTAGTACCCCTGGACCAGGTGGATGAGCTGGTCTACGGTCTGGCTGAGAAGGTGGCGGGTCTGGCGCCCCTGTCCCACAAGGCGCACAAGGAGGTCCTGCGCACGGTGCTGGAGCGGCCCAATCTCTCCGGGCTCACCCAGGAAGAAAACGACCTCCCCTTCATGCACTTCGACACCGAGGACTTCCAGGAAGGCCGTCGGGCCTTCCTGGAGAAGCGCCGTCCGGACTTCAAGGGTCGCTAGCTAAGTCCCGGTCCCCCGTGGCTCCCCAAAGCTGATTGGGTGCAGCCCCTCGGGTGCCCGAGAGCCATCACCCTAGTACTCAGTCAACTCGGTGTTGGTAATTATTTAAGAAATCACTCAAAGTTGCTACCCTTTGGGAAGACAGAATCTACCCAAGGGGTGGCAGTGATGGGACGACGGGAAAAGTATAGGGTGCGCTTGGACCAGGAAGACCGGGAACAACTCCAGCAATTGATTCGAAGTGGGAAGAGCCGGGCTCGTGTGATGACCCGGGCGAGGATTCTACTAAAGAGCGATGAGGGTTGGAAGGCTCCCAAGGTGTCTGAGGCCTTGGACGTCTCCGTAGGCACAGTGTTCCGCATCAAGCGGCGTTTCGCTGAAGAGGGCATGAAGGGGGCTTTGCTGGAAAGGCCCAGGCCCAGGCCACGGAGGAAGCTGGACGACAAGGGAGAGGCCCACCTCATCGCCCTGGCCTGCAGCGCCGCGCCGGAGGGCCACGACCACTGGACCCTGCGGCTGTTGGCCGGGAAAGTGGTAGAGCTAGGGTTGGTGCCCTCCATGTCCCATGAAGGCATCCGCAAGCGGCTCAAAAAAACGTTCTTAAGCCGTGGCAGAAGAAGGAATGGTGTATTCCTAAGGTGAGCGCCGACTTTGTGGCAGCCATGGAGGATGTGCTGGACCTGTATGCCGAGCCCTATGACCCCCGGCGGCCGGTGGTCTGCTTTGACGAGACCTCGACTCAGCTGTTGAGCGAGCCACGGCCGCCCCTCCCAGCGAAGCCGGGACAGCCGCGGCGACAGGACTACTTTGTACCGAAGGGAGGGCACCCGGAACCTGTTCCTGACCTGCGAGCCGCTGCAGGGCTGGAGACACGTGGCCATCACCCAGCGGCGGACCCAGCAGGACTTCGCCCGTCAGATGCGTTGGTTGGTGGATGAGGCCTACCCGGAGGCCCCGGTGGTGCGAGTTGTTCTGGATAACCTGAACACTCATCGCCCGGCTTCCCTGTACGAGGCCTTTCCTGCCCCTGAGGCCCGGCGTATCGTAAAGCGGCTGGAGTTCCACCACACCCCCAAACACGGCAGTTGGCTCAACATGGCGGAGATCGAGTTCAGCGTCCTGGCCCGATCTTGCCTGAGGAGGCGTGTCCCCGATGAGGCTGCCCTCCGCCGAGAAATTCAGGCCCTGGAGGGGGAGCGAAACGCCGCCCGAGCCTCTATCCATTGGCGCTTCAACACCCAAGATGCTAGGGCGAAACTCCATCGGCTATATCCTTCAAATCACAGGTTGACTGAGTACTAGTGAGTAGATACCCCGAATGCTATACTTCCCTGGAATGCCTTGGACTAGGGTGCCGATACGATCGGCGAGTTGGCGGGAGGCCTGACGAATCCGGAAACGTCCCGTCGGATGTAGGGAAAGGCGAGCGCAGTGAAATTGATAAGAGAGGCCTGGATGGGCGAAAACGAGGCCACCACGTGGAGCCGGTTCCACGAGGGGTTCTCGGCGCTTGAGGACAACGTGGCCCAGGTGGTGGTAGCGCCCCGCCGCACCATACGCTTCGCACTGCTCGGCCTGTTCGCCCGAGGCCATGTACTGCTGGAAGATCTCCCCGGCGTCGGCAAGACCCTGCTGAGCAAGACCATCGCCCAGTCGGTCTCCGGCCAGTTCTCTCGCATCCAGTTCACCCCCGACCTGCTTCCCACCGACATAACCGGCGGGTCCATCTTCGACATGCGGGAGAACCGTTTCGAGTTCGTCCCGGGGCCCATCTTCGCCAACATCGTGCTGGCCGACGAGGTGAACCGCACCGGTCCCCGCACTCAATCGGCGCTGTTGGAGGCCATGGGAGAACAGCAGGTTACCGCCGACGGTGTGGTAAGACCCCTGCCACGGCCCTTCATGGTGATCGCGACCCAGAACACTGTGGAGAGCTACGGGACCTTCCCTCTGCCCAACTCCCAGCTTGACCGCTTCCTAGTCTCCATGAACATGGGGCTGCCCACACCGGACCAGGAGATGGAGATTCTCAGTCGCTCCGAGCATGGGATCGTCGAGGCGACACCTGTCCTAAGCGCCGACGACGTGGTGGGTATGCAGGAGCTGGTCAAAGAGGTACAGGCGGCGGTCCCGCTAAAGCAGTACATCGTCAACCTGTTGGGTGCCACCCGTGAGCACCCGGCCCTGGCGGTCGGGGTGAGCCCCAGGGGAGGGGTGGCCCTGCTTCGGGCGGCCCAGGGATGGGCGGCCTTCGAGGGGCGGGACTTCGTCGTTCCCGAGGACGTTAAAGAGGTCGCCCCCTTGGTCCTCGGCCATCGGGTGCTGGTGGACGGTGGCGCTGGCATGCCGGCGGGAGACGCCATCCTCGAGATACTGGACTCGGTGGCGGTACCGGTCTAAGCGGACGTGGGGGGTATGATTACCTTTCGAGGCGGCGTCCTTGCGGTGGCCGCCGTCTTCACCTTCCTTCTGGCGTGGCTCACCCACGTGGGCTGGCTATACCTCCTGGATGCGATGCTGTGGGGTGTCCTCATCCTCTCTGTGGCCGTACCGAACCTCATGGTGATGTCCCTGTCAGCGCGGCGCCGGATCACTCGCCACGAAACGACGGGCTCCCTCGGTCCCTCCGAAGGGGAGGCTGTCCGAGTCGAGCTCTTCATGGAGAACGGCAAGTCGTGGCCCCGCTACCTGCTGTCGATAAGCTATCTCTGCCCGCTGGCAGGACCGGACGACGCACAGCAGCGGTACTTCGTAACCACCATGGCCGCAAGGGGTCCGACGATCCTGCCCAGCACGGTCCAGTGCTATAGGCGGGGTCTTCACCACTTCGGGCCGGTGCACGTGGAGTCGAAGGCGCCCTTCGGTCTCTTTCGCCGCAGGGTGAGGCTGGAAGCGCCTCTATCGGTGCTGGTCTACCCACAGGTGCACCCCATGGGCAGCTTCCCCTTGCTGGACGGCGTGCAGGGTACGGCGGCCCGTCCGCGAAAGGTCCGGGCCGCCCAAGAGATAGCCGGGACGCGGCGCTACGTTTCCGGCGACCCCTTAAGACATATCCACTGGAAGAACACCGCCCGCGCGGGCCGGCCCATGGTGAAGGAGTTCGAGGATTCCCAGGACGACCAGCTCACTATCGTCTTCGACTCCAGCGTTGACCTCGGGGAAGCTCCCCAGAGCACCCTGGAGTACGCCATCAAGCTGGCGGCCAGCGTTTCGGGCTACGCCCTGGGCCAGGGTAGAAAGGTCCGCCTGCTCACGGGAGGGCTACCGGACCATGAGCTTCCCTGGGCTTCTTTGCTCAGGGAGTTGGCTATGCTTCAAGTAAGACAGTGCCCCGGCGTTCCGGCCATGGCCGATACCATTGCCAACGGTTCGAAGGTAGTGGCCTTGATATCGGAAACGGATGAACAGGGGATCGAGGCACTTTCCCGCCGGGCCGGACACATGGCAGGGATGGCTGTAGTCATCATGCAGGGCTTCGTGGAGCAGCGGCCCGGTTCGGGCGCGGAAGATCTACGCAAGTTGGGAGTCCCGGTGGTCACCTGCCGTCAGGGTCAGCTGGTGGATGCCCTGCGAGGACTGGAGCGGTTAGAGATTGCCCAGGGTTCGGGTACGAGCATAGCCATGGCGGGACGAATATCATGAAACACCATAAGGACGATGGCAAAGAGGACAGGGGTCATGCAAGCCAGTAGGTCCAGGTGGCGCTTGCCCGGCACCTCGGCCAGTAGGATCGAGGACTCTCTGCGACTGCGGCTGCTGGGTCTGTCGACCTACTGGCTGGCGGCCCTGGCCGTGGCCTGGGTCGGAGGCAGCCCCTGGAGCTGGGCCGGCGGCGGCGTTGCAGTGACGGTGGGACACGCCTTCAGCTGGCATCGCCGGCACCGCAATCTGGGAGTCTGGAGCATGGTCCTGCTGTTCCTGATCGTCGCTCTGGCCCTGGTAATGCAGGCCGAGATCCTGGCGGTTCTGGATGGGAACTGGCTCCCCCTGGCCCACTTCCTGCTCTTAGTACAGGCCATAGCCAGCTTCGACATGCGCACCCGCAGCGGGCTGTACGGCGGCCTCGCCATGAGCGGCATCGTGCTGTTTTTCGCCAGCCAGCAAGCCTTCGAGCTCAGCTTCGGCATCTTCCTTCTGGGATACGTCGCCCTGCTGGCGGCCTTCCTGGCCGTTTCCCTGTTCGAAGACGAGGGTCGCGCCTCCGGCCGCGCCCAAGGCCACGGCGGGAAGACGTCCATCCTGGGCTTCTGGTCGGCCACGGCCGCGGGCGTGCTGCTCCTCTCGGTCGGGGCCTTCCTTCTCCTTCCCCGGGGCGAAGGTAACGCCGTGGGATACCAGCAGGCATCGGTCCTGCCCATCACCGGCGACCCGACGGGGGCTCAGCCGGGGAGCGAGCCGATACCCCAATCGTCGGGGCAGGCCGCAACTTCGGATGATCTCTCGGGTGAAGCGCCTCCTCCCTTAAGCGCCACAGGAGACCCTTCGACGGTAGAGCCCCGTACCGGGAACGGAGCGTCGGAGACGGGGGCAGGTGACCCTGGGCCCGATCCGGCCGGGGACATCCAGCTGGTAGGGGACGCCGTGCCCAGCGCGCCCGCAGCCTCGGGCGGCGGTAACGGAGTGGTGATGCACGTCCGCAGCCCTGTGGCCAGCTACTGGCGCGGCCAGGCGTACGAGGACTTCGACGGTAGGCACTGGTTACCCCAGAAGGGGACACCGGTGCGGGACGGCAGGGCCCTTTTGGGCAATCAGCCCCACTATACCCAGACCTATTTTATCCATGATTCCGAGATCGGGACGACCTTCGAAGGCTACCGGGGTGCCCACGTCCAATTATCCTCCGACCGGTCGCTCTACAAGCAGTCCTCGGGTAAGGAGCCGTCCTACAAGGTGGTCTCAGTCCTGCCCGACCTGACCCCCAGTAACCTTCGTGCCGACAGGCCGGGCAGAGCTCCGTCACGGTATTACGACGTTCCCAAGTCGATGGGGTGGCTTCCCGGAATGGCCAGGGAGATCACCCAGGGCTCGCCCAGCGGCTACGACAAGGCAGTTAGCATCGTAAACGAGCTGCGAAACAATGGGCGATACGACTCGTCGGCCACCGATCAGCTCAGCTCCGCGGCATCCCAGGAGTCCTTCCTGCTGGACGGCGAGGCCGGAAGCAGCCTGGACTACGCTACCTCCACGGTGATGCTGGCGCGGGCCGCCGGACTGCCGGCACGGCTGGCTACAGGATACCTGCCCGGGGAGCGGGACCCCCTTTCCGGCGCCTACCAGGTCCGGCGCGAGGACGCCCACGCCTGGGCCGAGATATATTTCCGGGAGCACGGTTGGGTGCCCTTCGACGGGACCCATAGGGGCGATCCCTACGCCAGCGGAGGGGCCCCCGGGGGACAGCTCGCGGGGCTAAAGTACCTCTTCGAGAGCAGCGTCGGCGACGATCTGGTGAAGGCGGCGGTGGCGGGGCCGTCGAAGCTTGCCAGCAGCCTGAAAGACGCCTTCAGCGGCTCTCTGACGGGTGTCCTGGCGGCAGCATGGACCGTGGGAATAGCGGTGGTCTTGGGCTGGCTGGTGTTAAGGGCGGTAAAAAGGGGGCGACGGAGCACCGCCCGGAGATGGACCTACGTTCGACTGCCCGGGAGCGGCCGCAGCGAGATGCTGAGGATTTACGCCCGGGTCGAGAGGCTGCTGAAGAAGGAAGGCTTCGGGCCCCGGACTCCTGCCCAGACGCTGAGGGAGTACGCCGGGATAGCCGAGAACAGGCTTCGCGGCCTCGAGGCCCACCTGGCCTGGTTCACCCGAGCGGCCTGGCGGGCGGCCTACGATCCGTCAGCCTTTCCCACGGACACGGTACGGGAGGCCAGGTCCCGGCTGGCGTCGATGAAGGCCGCCCTGGGGTGAGCTCGCTAGCGGCGCTGGCCCCAGTCGTCCCAATAGGTTAGCTCCTTTGCGGGAAGCCGCCGCGCGGGCCTGAAATCGGTGCCCTTGTAGTAGGCCACCGGCAGCAGCGCGGCCTGGGTGATGTGGTCAGGTATCCCAAGCAACTCAGCCGCTTCCTTCTCGTACATCAGGTGCAGGGTCGTCCAGGCGGAGCCCAACCCCCGGGACCGAAGGGCCAGCATCAACGACCACGCGGCCGGCAGGATCGAGCCGAAGATGGACGCGTGATACAGGGTGGAGTAGGACCGGACCTCTTCGAAGTGAGGCGCCCACTCCATGCGCCCTTCGACACAGGGGATGACGTGCACCGGCACCCTGTGGAAGTTCTCCGCCAGGTAGGAGCTGGACTCGCCGATGCGAGGCCGCTGGGCCACCCGGGCGTCGTCCTCACCGAGGCTGACGGGGTGGCGCTCCTGCATCTCCCGGTAGCCTTTGTACCCCTTGCGATAGATCTCACCCAAACCGGCCCGCTTCTCGGGGTCGGTGACCACCATGAAGTGCCACCCCTGGAGGTTGGAGCCGGTGGGCGCCTGGAGGGCGATGTCGATGCACTGCTGGATCACCTCGGGCTCTACGGGGCGGTCCAGATCCAGGCGCTTGCGCACCGAACGGGTGGTGGTCAGCAGGTGGTCTACGGTGGTCAGGTCCATTCTCATTCCTCTGCTATATTGATAAAACTCGGCCAGTGGAAGGACCTTCGTGGGTGTTTGATCGGCGAGTAAGCACGGCCCGAGCTGGCTAGGATCGATCCAGGCAGCCGTCGTTGAGATAAAGATGGGGTTTGACTCCCAACGCTACCGCCAAACGAGCAATGGAACGCAGGGTAAGGTTCGGGGGCAATTTAAACATCCTTGAAACCTGAGCCTTTGGAACGCCTATAGCTTCCGCCAGCTCTGACCTAGTCAAGCTCTTATCTCTCATTATGCCTGCGGCTTCCTCGACAACGGCAACCGCGATTCCCTCGGCAATGAAATCGGGATCGTTCTGGTATTTTTCGTAATATTTATCCAGTGCTGCTGCTTTGTTACTTGCCACCGGCGTCAACCCTTCTCTCGAGGTAAAGATACCTGAGACGCTTACTCCTCGACGACGAGCGTCCCCTGGAACCCGTGGAGGATGGTGAATTCCCCCGCTTGGTCCGGGGTGAACTCGACGAAGTTTATCTCTCTTGGCCTCACATTGAGGTCCTCGGCTTTGTAAAAGGGCCCGAAGGACACCTGGTGCTCCGCGATCAGGCTAATGTTGTGGACCCTCGCGGGCAGGCCTGCCACCAGCACCAGCTTGTCGGGGAAGATGCGAAACTCATCCACGCTGTGAATCAGGGCGACCATCTGCCTCCCCCGCTCCAGCTTGAGCCTGTTCGCCTCTTCCACCGTCTCCACCACCACCAGGGTCGCGTCGAAGTTGTGCCCCACGTTGCTAATCTTGAACTCTCCCACCTGGTCGGGCACAAACTCTATCACGCCGATTTCGCCAGGCAGGATCACCTCCGAAGAGTCGTAGAAGGGGTCGATGGTGAACCGGTTAACATGCTCCCTGTGGAGCCTGGTCAGGTACATCCTCACCGGGACGTCCTTGAGGACCACCATCCACTGAGGGAAGAATCGAGTGGCCGCGTAGTTCTCTATGATCCCGATCTCCTGGACGTTGGACTCCTCCATCGAATCCATCATCGAATCGTGGGTGGGTGTGGGCGTCTGCATCATCGGGTCTGGAGTGGCGGCGGGAGTCCCCGTCGTCGCCTCGGAAGTCGGGGCAGGCACGGAGAAAGCAGCAACCCGCTCCTCCAACCGGGTCAGCTGATTCCCCAGCTTGTCTATCGTATCCACGATCTGGTCAATACGGGGGTCCGGGGTAGGCGTAGGCACGAGGGTTGGCTGCGACTCTCCGCACGCTGCCCAGGTGATGATAGCCAGAGTGGCGAATATTATTAGAAAGACCCGTTGTTTCAGGTTGACCTCCTTCTAGCCCCTTTGCAATGTCGAAGCGGCCTACTCCTCCAGAGTGGTGACGTCGCCGGGGTCCAGCCCCAGCTCCTGGGCCTTCAGCAGGCGGCGCATTATCTTGCCCGAGCGGGTCTTGGGCAAGGTCTGGATGAAGTCGATCTCCCCGGGGATGGCGATGGGGCCCAGCTCGTGGCGTACGTGGTCCTGCAGGGTGGAGACCATCGCATCGGAAGGATCGTTGCCCAGTCGCAGGGTCACGAAGGCCTTAATGGACTCGCCCCGGACCGGATCGGGCTTCCCGATGACCGCCGCCTCCGCCACCGACGGATGGGACACCAGGGCGCTCTCCACCTCCGCCGAGCCGATGCGGTGTCCTGCCACGTTGAGCACGTCGTCGGCACGGCCGACCACCATGATGTAGCCGTCCTCGTCCTTCAGGGCGACGTCGCCGGTGAAGTAGCAGCCTGGTATACGGTTCCAGTCCTGGGCGTAGCGGTCCGGGTCGCCGTAGACGGTGCGGAAGAGTGAGGGGAAGGGCCGTCTCAGCACCAGGAGGCCGCCCTTGTTCGGCTCCGTGATGGGATTGCCTTCCCGGTCCACCACGTCGGCCTCCACTCCCGGGACCGGCTTCCCCACCTTGCCAGGCTTGCCGGGCATGATAGGGAATGTGGCCAGGCAAGGCCCCCCGGTTTCCGTCTGCCAGTAGTTGTCGGCGATGAACCCCCAGGCCCCCGAGCCACAGATATGCTCGTAGGTCCAGCGCCACGCCTCAGGGTTCAGAGGCTCGCCAGCGCAGGTGAGGAACCGCAGGCTCATCAGGCTGTGGTCCTTGAGGTACTCCTCGCCGTAGCGCATGAGCATACGCAGAGCGGTGGGGGCGGTGAACATCACGCTTACCCGGTACTTGTCGATGATGTCGTAGGCGACCCCAGGTTGGGGATAGTCGATGGCGCCCTCCCTGAACACCGTGGTGCAGCCGGCCACCAGGGGCGCGTAGACGATGTAGCTGTGGCCCACCACCCAGCCGATATCCGAGGTGCACCAGTAGACGTCGCCGTCCTTGATATCCCAGAAGGTCCGGAAGTGGTAGTAGGTGCCCACCATGTACCCCCCGTGCACGTGGAGCACGCCTTTGGGCTTGCCGGTGGTGCCGCTGGTGTACAGGACATACAGAGGGTCCTCGGCGTCCATGACCTCGGGCTCACACTCGGGATCTCCGGAGTTGAGCAGCTCATCATAGTCCACTTCCCGGGGGCCGGTGGCGGCGGGCGACTCTGGATCGCGGCGCCAGTAGACCACCTTCTCCACCAGGTCCAGGTCCTGGACGGCCTCGTCGACGATGCCCTTGAGGTCCACCTTCCGTCCCCGGCGGTAGCCAGCGTCGGCGGTGATCACCACCCTGGACTCGGCGTCCAGGATGCGGTCCCGCAGCGCTCCCACGCTGAAGCCGGCGTACACCACACTGTGGACGGCCCCGATGCGGGCGCAGGCGAGCATGGCGATGACGCCCTCAGGGGTCAGCGGCATGTAGATGACGACCCGGTCCCCCTTCTTCACGCCCAGGGACTTCAGGCCGTTGGCGAACCGGTTCACCAGCTGGGCCAATTTGCCGTAGCTAAACTTACGCTCGGTGCCGTCCTCACCCAGCCAGATGAAGGCCACCTTGCTCCTGCGCCAGGTCTTGGCGTGGCGGTCGAGGCAGTTGACGGTGATGTTGCACTGCGCTCCCACGAACCAGCGGAAGGTGGGGTAGTCCCAGTCGAACACCTTGTCCCACCGTTTGAACCACTGGAGGCTGGAGGCGACGTCGGACCAGAACCCGTCGGGGTCCTCCATCGAGCGCCGGTACTCAGCTTCGTAGTCTTTCAGATAGGCGTTCTCCACCAGGACCTGGGGCGGTTGAACGACCTCGGCCTCTTTCAGCAGGTGGTCCAGCTGCTCTTGCTGTGCCATAGAAAGCCTTCCTTTGAGGGAGGTTGGGTGACGGGGTCGCGCTGCCAGAATTATAGCACCCCACCACATAAACTGTAGAGGGACCCTTGAAGGGTCCCTCTACCATGCGCTTCCTATCTGCGGCAGTGCAGAGGATCAGGCCGAAGAGCAGGCCACGCTGATGACGTCCTGGTCCCCCTCGGGGAGCGGGTGCTCCTTCCATGTGCCGCCGCCGTCGTGAGTGCCGAGCACTTGGCCTTTCCGTGTGCAGAAATACACCTGGTCGGGGTCTTGGGGATTGGCAGCCACTCCGAATGCCGTACTCCTGGGTGATACTCCTCGGTCGAAACGCTCCCAGGTCTCCCCCAGGTCAGTGCTCCGCACGACGCCACCCTCCTCGCTGTAGAAGGCGCCGCCGATGCAGGCGTAAACCGTGTTGGGGTCGTGAGGCGATACCCGGACACATCTGGAGTAGAAAAGGGGCGAGAAGTTCTCGATGTGGGTGTTGCTCCAGCTCTGCCCGTGGTCCATGCTGCGCCATACGCCCGTCCGGTTGGAGATGAAGGCGGCGTTGGAGTCCGGGGAGCCCACGGCCACCGCGTGCAGGTCCAGCAGGTCCACCACCCCCCTTAGGTCGTCGTTCATTATTTCCCAGTTCTTACCCGAGTCACGGCTCCGGGCTATGCCTCCGACCTCCATGGCCGCGAACATGTTGTCGGGGTTCTTGGTTTCGATGCTCAGGCCAAGGATGCGGACGGCAAAGGACATCTGAACAGCATCGGGGTTCACGATGGTAGAGACGTAGCGCCAGCTCTCGCCGCTGTCGTCGCTGCGGTACACGTCGTTGCCCTGGGTGCCCAGGAACATGGAGTTGGGGTTGTCCGGCCTGAAGGCTATGGACCAGACGGTCCGCCCCTCCGGAAGGTCGGCCCGCGTCCAGTGGTCGCCCCGGTCGGTGCTGAGGTAAAGGCCCCTCTGGGTACCGGCGTAGACTCTCTCAGGGTTCTTGGGATGGACGGCTATGGCCCTGACCTCGGGATCGGGGGACAGGCCGTCGTCTTCCGTAAGCCGCCGCCAGTCGGCCTCGCCGGCCACCTTGCGGTAAAAGGAGCCGGCCTCGCTGCCGGCATAGATGAACGTCTTGCTGGCCATTACCTTCCCTCCATCATTGCAGAGATAAAGCGCCGGAAGACGGAGCCCTTTCGCCACCCACTCACCTGCCCCACTCCGTGTAGAGCAATTCCAACAGAAAACGGCCTTCCTTGTCAACCCTGAGACTGGTCGTCGGGACCACCGGCATCCAGGACAGGGTCTTTGCAAAGTCCGACGTCGCGATCATTTTAGCCACGGAGACACGAAGGCCCTGAGAGGGACCTACTAAGGTTATCTCCGTGGCTCTGTGGCGAACCAGCTTTAGACCGGTATTATGGCGACAATGAAAAGGCCATGGCATCCACGAGACTTCGATTGACTTGGGGAGAAGTCTCCACGTACAGTGGATGTCATCCAAGTCAGTGGGTAATCATGGGAGATCCCCGTGACCTGGGTGAAGCACCCGCGGAAAGGGAGGCGGATGGAACGGACCGATCAAGTTACGTCAGCGCTGGTCTCCCCTGCCGCTACACGCCGAGTCCGCCTCCCGGCATGACACTGAAATCCGTTAGTGTATAATTAACGTATGTAGATGTTTGGGGGACTGGTACGTGCAAGTTAGCCAACTGGAAAAGGCCCGGGAAATCGGCGACAGGATCATCGCCAGCGTCCAGAAAGTTATTGTGGGCAAGGACGACATGGTCCAGCTGGGAGTCGCGGCGCTGTTTTCCCGGGGTCACATCCTCATCGAGGGCGTCCCCGGGGTGGGCAAGACCATGTTCGCCCGCAGCCTGGCCAAGTCCATCGGCGTTAGCTTCAAACGCATCCAGTGCACCGCGGATCTTCTTCCCAGCGACATCACAGGAGTCTACGTGTTCGACCAGAGGAGCCGCGAGTTCACCTTCCACCCCGGACCTGTAATGGCCCACATCGTGCTGGTGGACGAGGTTAACCGGGCCTCTCCCAAGACCCAATCGGCCATGTTGGAGTGCATGGAGGAGCGCCAGATCACTATAGATGGCATGACTCACTCGATGCCTGACCCCTTTTTGGTGCTGGCGACACGAAACCCGACCGAGCACGGGGGCACTTTTCCCCTTCCTGAGACGGAGCTGGACCGCTTCCTGCTGCGCATCAATCTGGCGTACCCCACGCCCGAGGAAGAAGTGTCCATCCTCGAGCGTCAGCTCCCACTGCACCCCATAGAGTCCCTGGAGCAGGTGGCCACCGGAGACGAGGTACGGGAGGCCCAGGAGGCGGTGCGGGAGGTTTACGCGGACCGGTTGGTCAAAGAGTATGTTGTCGCACTGGTCAACGCCACCCGTACCCACGAGTCCATCCACCTGGGCGCCTCGCCCCGTGCGTCGCTGGGCATCCTGGGGTTGGCCCAGGCCCGGGCACTACTCGACGGGCGGGACTTCGTGGAGCCCGACGACGTCAAGGCTGTGGCGCCGCCCGCCCTCGGGCACAGGCTGGTGCTCAGCTCCGACGGCCGCGGCAGCATGAGCGAGGAAGAAACCGTCAGCGCTATCCTGGACACGGTGCCGGTTCCCGGCGCAACCGCGTCCAGGTTCACTTTCCCCGGCCTGCGGAGACGCGACACCTAGCAGTCCAGCGGCCGGGTCCGGGCCACAACCATCTCTCGGTGGGGTCGATGTACAAGGCACTCTGGCTGCTTGGCGCCCTGGTCGTAGTGTTGCTTCTGGCGATGGTCACGGGGTTTCAGCCCCTTTACTGGCTCGTCTACCTGGTAGCCGGCGGCACCGTCCTGGGATACCTGTGGGCCTGGCTACAGAGCCGCGGTCTGGAGACCCGAGTCGAAGAGCTCTCGGCCCACCCCCAGGTCGGCCAGAAGGTGGACCTCAAGGTAGTGGTGAACGAGAAAGTGGGTCTGCCGCGCCTCGGCCTCAGGGCCCGACTGGTCAGCGACTTCGCTACCATGGACGAGGAAGACTTCACCATCGGTCCTAGAGGCACCACCACCTGGACCGTTTCAGGCTTCTGCCGCCAACGGGGCTTGAACACCATCGGCTCCCTGGCCATGGTTTCCAGCGATCCCGCCGGGTTGGTGAGTCTCGAGTGCCGCATCGGCCAGCCACAGAGCATCCTGGTCTACCCCGCCACCGTCCCGCTGTCACGCACCGTGGTCGAGGGGCCGTCCATGGGTGGGGAGCTGGGAGAGGCAGGCCAGCGGGTAGGCCACAGCCCGGCGGCGTCCATGGTACGCGACTATGTGCCCGGGGACAGCATGACCCATATACACTGGCCCACATCGGCTCGGCGGGACCAGCTGATGACCAAGGATTTCGAGGGGGCCGGGATCAACGAGGTGTGGATCTTCCTGGACTTCCAGGAGTCAGTCCAGGCTGGCTCCGGTGACGAGAGCACCGAGGAATATGCCATAGTGGCTACCGCCTCCCTGGTGAAGAGCCTTATCGAGGACGGGCACGCAGTCGGCCTGACGGTGGACGGCGACCAGCCGTACCGGTTCTCTCCCAGAAAGGACAACAATCACCTGTGGAGCCTGCTGACCGCCCTGGCCATGGTGAAGGCGAAGGGGAGGACACCGCTGACGACCCTTATGGCCCAGGAAGGAGGCAACCTGGGCGCCGGGACGGTGGCCATAATCGTGGCCCCCCGGCCGGGCGACAGGATAGGCAGCCTGATGCAGTTCATGATCAGAAGGGGGATCCTGGTAGTACCCATCTTCCTGGACGCCCCCAGCTTCGGCCGATCCGCCGAGGGAGGTTGGTGGGACGACGGTCCCGCATCGATTCAGGAATGGGCGGTTGTCATCAAGCGCGGTGACGATCTATCCACACCCCTGACAGGGGTGTTGGACCGGCTAGCCATCTACTGAGGTATGTGAGAGCGTGGCATCGCAAGAGCATAGGGGCTGGTTCCCGACGAAGCGGGGGATCATGGTCCTGGCGCTGGTCGGGCTGCCCCTGGTTGTTACCGGGTCCGCCATCGAGGCCGCCCGGTGGGTAGACGGGCTGCCCTCTCTGATAGCCCTGGCACTCGTTCCTCTGCCGTTGTGGGCCCTCCTGGCCGTACGACGGGTGCCATGGTGGGTCGGCCATCCCTTGGCACTGCTGACGGGAGCAGGCGTGGGTTTCCTACTGGGGGCCTATACCCTGCACGACGCCAGCGGGCCCGGAGACCTGGCCAGCCAGCTGGGCAGATGGTTCGGTGCGGTGGGGAGCTCGGGAGAAAACAAGGGCGAGGCGATGATGGGGGTGTTCCTCATATCCCTCACCCTATGGATGGGATACGCGACCGTCTGGCTGGCCTACAGAAGGTCACTGGCGGCGCTGTCGACCTTCCCTGGCCTTGGAGTCCTGCTTGTGGTCCTCACCTTCCTCCCAACGGACTTCTACTGGTACTTCTTCATGTACCTTCTGGCCGCCGCCCCCGGGATCGCCTACCGGCATAAGGGACATTGGAGCGGACGCGGACGTCAGGTGCGGTTGGCAGGGTCCATCCTGGGAGGAGCCGCCCTGATGGGGGCGACGGTGGCGCCGGTGTGGCACGCCCCGGCCCCCGAAGGCATTGTGGTCTCCCTGGACTCCCAGTTCGGGGACTCCTGGTACAAGATAAGCAATCGCTGGTCCGACCTCTTCCACGGGGTGCCTGACAGAAAGGATTGGCCCTTCTTCTCGCCGCCGGAGGACCTGCCCTTCGGGGGCCCAATCGATCCCAAGGACGATCTACTTTTCGTTGTGGAATCCGAAACCCCGCATCGATGGCGCATGAGGGTGTACGACACCTACACTGGGAGCGGGTGGACCACCGGCGAACCCAGGTCGAAAGTCGCCGCCGACGAGGTTCCCTTGGAAGAGTACGTCGAGCCCTTCCTGGACAGGAAGCAGGTCGAGATAGGGGTACGCATATATTCCCGGGCCAACGCCCTGGTAACCGTCGGCGAGCCGGTAAAGGCCCGGATCCCCGCGACGGTGGAGCTCTCTCCCCAGCCCGACTTCCAGCTCCATCTGGTGGGCTCCCAGGTCAGCTACCTCCCACCCGAGGTGGCAGAGCACAGGAGCGCGCTGATCGATTGGCTGACAGACGGCCGTCCACCTCCGGACCCGGAGGCTCCACTGAGCGTCCTGGAGGAGACACTGCCCGAGACCGTTCCCGAAAAGCTATGGAATCTGGGCTTCGCCCTGGCGCCCCCAGCGGATGGCGCGACCGACCCATACGTGGCGGTCCAACGGCGGGAGCCGACCGCCGAGCCACCCGTGGCGCTCCTCGGTCAGCGCATACTGGTCCCCTACTACAAGTATCACACTGTCGGGTCGGTTTCCCAGGCGAGACCCTTTGCGTTGAGGAACGCCGGACAGGACTATCCGGATTGGGTCGCCGACCGGTACCTCCAGCTTCCCAATGAGTTCCCCAAGACGGTAAGAGACCTGGCTGCCAATCTGACCAGCGGCCAGGACAACCCCTACGACATGGCGGAGGCCATCCGACGTCATCTGGTTACCTTGCCCTACAGCCTGGACGTGAGGATACCGCCACCGGGAAAGGACTGGGTGGAGTTTTTCCTGCTTGAAGAGCGGAGAGGCTACTGCCAGAACTACGCCTCGGCCATGATAACCATGCTCCGATCCCAGGGCATCCCGGCCCGCCTGGCCGTGGGGTTCGCCCCGGGCATACCGGACGCCGCGGGGACCGAGTGGGCCGTCCAGGCCAAGCATTACCACGCATGGCCGGAGGTGTACTTCCCTGGGTTCGGCTGGGTCGAGTTCGAGCCCACCCCCGCCGACGTCCAGGATGCCCTGAGGCCGCTGGGAGTCACTGCCGTGGGAAGCCTGGCGACCAACACTGTGTCTGAAGTGGATTCGTGTCCTCAGGAGATCTTCTTCGAAGGATGCATCGACTCTGAGGGGCCCCAGTCGCTCCCCGACGAACTTCTCAATGAGGCATTGGACAGCGGGACCGATCCCGCCGACCTGGATGGCCAGAGCGGCGGCCGGGCAGGATACATGACATCGGTGTGGTCGCTGCTCGGGTTGATCCTGGGGCTGGGCCTGGTCGGCAGCACTTACTACGTCTGGTGGACCGGCGCCCGGATGGGGCACGTCCCCTACGCCTACGCTTCCATGGCGTTCCTGGGCCGGCTGGCGGGAGTGGCCCAACGCCCCCAGGAAACGCCCGAGGAGTACTGCACGCGGCTGACCGAGGTCATTCCCGACCGGGGCGAGGCGGTGTCCGAGATCACACGGAAGTTCGTGATAAGCCGCTACAGCGGGTCAAGACGCCGCGTGTACGGTGAGGAGATGTGGGGACTCCGCTCGGCCTGGCACAGCGTACGCAACGGGCTGGCCCTCCGCATCCTGGCAAGGCTCATTCCTCGCCGCAGATAGGCCGCATCCAAGTCTTTGGCGGAACCGCTGGTTTCAGAGAAACCGATGCTGACGCCCCAGGTCCAGGCCGTCTAGGGGTCCCGCTCTTCGTTGCGTTCTCGCCAGGCCTCGGAGATGTGCCGGTACGGGTCGTCCGAGGCCTTGGCCTCCTCCATGAACCGCCGAGCATCGGCATAGTCGTCGTAAAACAGGTAGGTCGATAGGGCGAGCCTAGCTCCGCCCTCTCTGTAAGTGAAGTAGCCGTATTCGTCCAGCCAACCACGCTGGCTGGGGTAGGCCCGCTGCATGTACTCCGATATCCCCGATTCCAACGCGTAGTCGTCGGCCAGCTGGTCGAAGGGGCCGTCGTAGTAGGTGTTGCGGTCGACATAGCCCTGCCACACCCCTACCAGGACCTTTCTGTCCCCGTGGTCCTTATCTACCCAGAAGACGAACGCGCTGTGCTCCCCGGCCACCAGATCGTCGCCGATGGAGTCCATGACGTCGGGAACCTCTTCTTCCTCGTTGAGCACCCAGAATGGATAGTTCCCCTTCTCGTTGAACAGCAAGAAGAACTGAAAGCCCGATTCGTCGAAGGTGCGCTCAACGAAGACCTCGTCTTCTCCCAAGGGAAAGAGCTTGGGGGGCTCCTGGACAAGCACGTTGAACTTGAACGTGACCGCCTTGTCTCTGTACTTCACCTGGTAGGCGGACTCGCCCAGCTTCGTTACTTCCACTCCATCCTGCCCGCCGTATGCCTTGCTGTTGCCGCCGGAGTTCCTTCCGCCGGGAGGAAACAGGTTAAACTCGAAATAGTTGAAGTGGAGGATGCCCTGGTCCCGGTCCCTCGCGGAGAGACGGAGGTTGCCGTGAAGACGGTGCCCGGCAACGTGCAGCTGGTAATAGTAGTAGTGCTCAGTGGGGTAGACCAACACCTGGTCCGGCAACCGCGAAAAGACGTACCAGAACACCGCATCCACGTCGTCGAGATCGGGGCCCGAGGAGGACATGCCCTCGATCCATCCCTGGTTGAAGAACAGGTAGCCACCCTCTCCCTGATGGATGCCGTCCTGACGGGAGGGCGACCCTGGTGAAGCCGAGTTCGGAGCGCTAAGGCCGTCCAGAGGGGCGTCCGGAATATCCTGCGAAGGGCCGGGAGTTCCAAGCACCGCGGGGGATGGCGAGGCCTCGGGCTGGCGGGTGGCGTCCGACCCGCAGGCGAACAGCAACGTAGCTATCAGTGGCAGTGTGAAGGGGAGGAACCGGCGGGCATCGTACAACAGACTTAGCTCTGGCTGGGTCGAAGGGAGCTTAGTGGGGTCCTAACTTACGCGTACGGCAATCGGCGAACTTCAGGTCTGCTCCCTTGACGCACTCGATGACGAACGTCTCCACCTGGGTGTTGGGTCCATGCCCCTCGCCTCGGGGATCGGTGCAACTCGAGATGATGTTGATTATCTCCGTCTCGGTGAGCACTTCCTTGAACTCGCCGGTGGGCTGACCTTCCTCGTCCCGGACTTCCCAGGAAACGCTCTGCGGTCCTTCGAAGTTCTTTTGGACCGTTACGTTGCACTCGCTCTGGGGTTCCGGCTCGGGAGGCGGCGGCGGCTCGGTCGGGCATCCATCCCCGTCTACCGGCGAGTCCGTGGGCGTATCCGGGCAAAAGTCCGAGTCATCGGGGACACCGTCTCCGTCTCCGTCCTGCCGCGGCAGGCCGTCACCGAAGCGCTGGCCGACATAGGCCAGGTCCTGGACGTCGACCTTCCCGTCTCCATTGGCGTCCGCCCGCTCGTCCGACGGGGCGCGGTGCCCAGGGCGTCGGACACGATGATCAGATCCGCTCCATCCACCGCTCCATCTCCGTCAAGGTCGCCGGGCAACTCGTCGGCCGAAGCCTGGACAACGAGAACGAGGAGAAGAGGGATCGTGAGCAATCCCCAGGCCAGCCATTTATGTCTGTATGCGTATCTCAACATCGTAAGCGCTTAGAGGTCAACCCTCAAGAGTTAGACCGGAGGGGTCCCGGATGGGACCCCTCCGGTAATGCTATCGACGCTTTGTTCCCCGTCAGACTACACGTTGGGGTCGGTGTCGTCGGCGTCGCAGGCCGCGCCGAAGCCATCGAAGTCGTCGTCAATCTGATCGGGATTGGGAACGTCCACGCAGTTGTCGGCAGCGTTGGCTACGCCGTCGCCGTCGATGTCATCCCCGGTGATCGAAGGTCCGTCCTGGTGGCTCGTCGGGCCGTCGGTGTGGCTCGTCGGGCCATCGGTGTGATCCGAGGGTCCGTCGGTGTGATCCGAGGGTCCGTCGGTGTGATCCGAGGGTCCGTCGGTGTGATCCGAAGGTCCGTCGGTGTGGCTCGTCGGGCCATCGGTGTGATCCGAGGGTCCGTCGGTGTGATCCGAAGGTCCGTCGGTGTGATCCGAAGGTCCGTCGGTGTGATCCGAAGGTCCGTCCTGGTGGCCGGAAGGACCGCCATCGTGACCGGAGGGACCGCCATCGTGACCGGAGGGACCGCCATCGTGACCGGAGGGACCGCCATCGTGACCGGAGGGACCGCTATGATGGACCGGCGGGTGCTCGGGCCTTACCAGGCGCACGTTGCAGTTGGCGTGCTCGAGGGTCATGGCCTTGCGGCACTCGACAATGTAGGTATCGATGTTGCTGCCCACGCCGACCTGGAACGTCGGGATGAAGCGCGGGAAGTCAGGGCCGTAGTAGTCGGAGGGACCGTCGTCGTGGCCGGAGGGACCGTACTCATGGCCCGAGGGACCGTCCTGGTGACCCGAGGGACCACCCTCGTGACCCGAGGGACCACCCTCGTGACCGGAGGGACCACCCTCGTGACCGGAGGGACCACCCTCGTGACCGGAGGGACCGCCGTCGTGGCCCGAGGGACCGCCGTCGTGGCCCGAGGGACCGTCCTGGTGGCCGGAAGGACCACCGTCGTGACCGGAGGGTCCGCCTTCGTGGCCGGAGGGACCGTACTCATGGCCCGAGGGACCACCCATGTGGCCGGAAGGACCCCACTCATGGCGGGAGGGACCACCCATGTGGCCGGAAGGTCCGCCGTCATGGAAGGGGAAGGCGAATTCCGGGTGCTCGTTGGCGCAGGCCGAGATGACCTTGATGATTTCTACCTCGGCGAGAAAGTCCTTATACTCCCCGGTCGGTTCCCCGGTATCGGGATCGATGATCTCGTGGGACGCTACTGCCGGGCCTTCCATTTCCTTCTGGGTGATGACCATGCACTCACCGATGTGGAGCACGCCCGACTCGACGTGGATTCGGGGCATCAGATGATCGTCGATGTCGTCGTCGCCATTGTCACCGTTACCGCCGATTGTTAAGGTGCCGTCAGCATCGACGTCATCACCGGTCGGCGTGTCGGCGCAGAGGTCATTGGCATCGTCGACACCGTCGCCGTCCGCGTCCGAGCCCCCGGTGAGGGGACAGCCTTCAGAATCCACTGAAACACCGGCCGGTGTATCGGAGCAGAGGTCGTCGATATCGGGGACGCCGTCACCGTCCGCGTCCTCGTGCGAAGCCTGGCTCACGAAGTTGGCGGGTCCCTACGGACCGGCCGCGTCGTTGCCCCCGGAGTTGTCCAACGCGAATATGGCGCCTATGCCGCCGGCCAGGGCCAGCGCCATGACCGCCAGTACGGTCAGCAGAATCGCTTTACCACGACTGTTCAAGGCCATTCCGTTCCTCCTTACCAGCTATGGAATCGAGGTGAATATCATGGGTGGCGTCGCACCTGACAAGTTTAGCTACGGCACCACCTATGCTCAGACGGCATTATAGTTTCGGGCATTTGCAATGTCAAGCCGAATTAGATACGAGGATACGGTTATCGTTAGCCGATCTTGCGGTTGCTACTGAATGGATATCCGGCAGCCTTGCGAGTCAACCGTATATCTTCCCGATATCTCACCGTTCTCCAACTGTCACTATCGATGCTCCTCGCCGACCCGGGACGGTAAAGGCGGTGAAATCTAGCCGTATACCATGAACTCCAGGAGGTTCCCATCCGGGTCCCGGACATACACGCTGGTGGCCATGGTCTGTCCTCCACCGCGGCCTCCCCGTCTGGGAGCGGGCCCATCTACTATCTCGACACCTGCCGTCCGCATGGTGCTGAGCACCTCATCTATAGTGCCTTGCCATACGAAGCAGAGGTCTCCACACCCGGGAACTGTGGTCGACCCTCGCATTACGCCGGTCAGCTCTGGCGGGTGAACGTTTATCTTGGACTCACCGATCTGTATAGCGAAGTTCCTGGACTCCCCCTTGCGCCACTTGTCCTCGTCGATGATGTCGAAGCCCAGACCCTTGTAGAACTCGATGGTCCGCTCTGAATCCAGGGTGGGTAACGCAACGTGGTCGAATCCGACGACTGCCATGGCTAACGTACCTCACAACGGGATTTTGGGGGATACAACGGGGTCCGATGCTGCCCAAGGGGCGAACGCAATAGTACGTAGGGGAAGCTGGCTCTACGCAACAGAAGGAATGCAATCGCGGAAGGTGTGGGACTCCTCGAGTGGAGCCGGTAGCGGAAAAGTTGCCTGAGGATGCTTGGAGAGTTGGCCAGGGCCCATTTGAAGGTTCCTGTCGCCGGAGCCTCGAGGCCCCGGGGCGATGGTAGGCACTCGCCTGGGCCCGACCAACTTATAGCTCTTTATTTAAGGGACGTCGACCCTTTCGGGTCCAGACAGGTGCCTACCATCGCCCCCTGTTACTTAAATAATCACTCATTGATCACCTCCCGGCATTCCTCAGAACACCTTATCTAGACTCCCGCGCAAGCGGTGTAATAACAATTTTAGCCTTCGTTGACGTCGCGTGTCAAGGGCATTGTGGTGTTGGATCGAGGCAAGAGTCAGGGGTTCGTGGAGGTACCCGGTACTGGGTCCGTGCCTATACAGCGCGCCTGATTGCCCGCCGGGCCTCTCGATCCCTATCCCGATCGATGATGACGCGACGTTTATCGTACTGCCGTTTCCCCCGCACCAGGCCCAACTCTACCTTGGCGTGATGGCCCTTGATGTAAAGGCTAAGGGGAACTATGCTAAGCCCCTTCTGGCCCACGCTGCCGGCCAGGTCAGCCACCTGGTCTCTATGCAAGAGGAGTTTGCGGGGACGGATCGGGTCGTGATTGGAGATGCCGCCTTCTTTATAGAGGGCTATGTGGGCGTTGAAAAGCCACATCTCGCCATCCTGGGGTTTGGCGTAGGCTTCCCGGATGTTGACGTTCCCCCGCCGAATCGATTTTATCTCCGTACCCGTGAGCACCAGACCCGCTTCGATTCGCTCCAGGACATGGTAGTCGAAGTGGGCCTTTCTATTGACCGTGATCGTCTTGTGGTTATCCTGCTTCTTGTCCAAGAGCTTTTATCTGGGCCTCCAGAACTTCGATGGCCTTATCAAGCTGAAGGTCCTCGGAGCCGTCTTCGGGCTGCTCCACGGCTATGTTGGGCTCCAATCCCTCCGCCTCGATCAACGTGCCGTTGGGCGTATACCAGCGAGCGATGGTGAAGTAAAGTCCCGAGCCGTCGCTGAGCTGCCTGAGGGTGTTAACGCTGCCTTTGCCGAACGTCTTGGCTCCGATGACGGTGGCGCGATTCTGGTCCATCAACGCCCCCGCCAGCACCTCGCTTCCACTGGCGCTGAACTCGTTGACCAACATCACTAACGGTATGTCCTTCGCCAGGCCACCCGACCTGACAGGCCAGTCCCGCCGCCTGCCCCGGCCGTCGACCTCGTAAAGGACCAGGCCGTCTTCCACAAACTGGCTCGTAACGTGGACCACCGAATCCAGCAGACCGCCGGGATTGTTCCTGAGGTCGAGGACGATTCCTCTGGCCTGAAACCTCTCCACCTGTTCTAGGACTTTCTCGATCTCGTCGTTGGTGTCATCAGTGAAGCTGGTTATGTTGACCTGGGCGATCCGCCCGACCAGCATCTTGAGCCTGACGCTGGTGACGTTTATCACATCACGAATTATGGTCAGGCTTACAGGGTCGCCCCCTGATTGGTGTCGAATTACCAGGTCGACCCCGGCCCCTTTGGTCCCACGGATCTTGCTGACCGCCTCCAGTAACGAGATCCCCTCCGTGCTCTCGCCGTCGATCTCAAGGATGATGTCACCAGGCCTGATCCCGGCTTGTTCAGCCGGGGTGTCCGGGATGGGCGCCACGATAGTGACCTGTCCATCTCGCATGGTCACCTCGGCACCGATCCCCTCGAAGAAACCCTTGAAGTCCTGGGACTCCATGGCATACTGCTGGGAGTCCAGGTAAGAGGCGTAGGGGTCGTCCAGTGCCCGGAGCATTCCCTGGATTGCCCCTTCGGTCAGCACCTCCGCATCGAGAGAGTCTCGCTCGAAGTGGTCCCGTTTCAGGGTCGCCCACACCTCGAACAGCCTGTTGAACTCGGTGGGAATGCCTTCGGGGACGGTGCCGACAGCGTTGGTTGATGATGAGCTTCCGTCGCCGCCATCTCGGCGCAGCTGAACACCCCAGCTGCCCAGGGCAATGGCCAAAGCCAGGATGGCCATAAACAGTGTGAGGTAAATAGGGGATCTGAGCTTTCGCAGCAGCGGACTATCCTCGAGTTTTATAGGGCAGGCGATCCCTTCATTTAACTATATCACACCCTCACACTATAGGTTCAGCCGGATCACACCTGATGGGCGTGATATAATTAAGTCGGATTCAGCGCCACTTCGAGGGATCATGCAGAAGGAAGAGATCAAGCTAACCTCTCTGGCGCACTGCGCCGGTTGAGCCGCCAAGTTTAGCGCGGAGGACCTGGTCCAGGTCCTGAGCCATTTACCACCGGCGATGCACGACCCTAACCTGCTGGTGGGCACGGAAACCGGGGACGACGCCGGAGTCTATCGCATCGGCGAAGACACCGCCCTGGTGCTGACGGTCGACTTCTTCCCGCCCATCGTGGACGATCCTTTTAGCTTCGGATCCATCGCCGTCGCCAACTCCCTCAGCGATATATACGCCATGGGAGGCAAGCCCCTGCTGGGTCTGAATATCGTCGGCTTTCCCGCCGAGCTTCCCAAGGATATACTGGGCGAGATTCTGCGGGGCGGCTCAACCAAGGCCCGGGAGGCCGGATGCCTCATTATCGGAGGCCACACGGTAGACGATCGCGAGCCCAAGTACGGGCTGGCCGCCGTGGGATTGGTGGAGCCGGGCAAGCAGATCACCAACGCGGGCGCCAAGCCGGGGGACAGGCTGGTGCTGACCAAACCCCTGGGCACCGGCATCATCACCACGGCAGGCAAGAACGGAGTGGCGAGACCGGAAGTCATCGAAGGCGCTGTGGCCGCCATGAGCACCCTCAACAGGGCGGCTTCTGAAGCGATGGTCAAGGTGGGAGTAAACGCCGCCACCGACGTTACCGGTTTCGGGCTGATGGGTCACCTGAAGGGCATGGTAGAGGGTAGCGACGTCGGAGCCGTGCTACGGCTATCCAACATTCCGGTGCTGCCCGGCGTCTGGGAGTTGCTCGACCAGGGGATCGCACCCGGCGGGACCCACCGTAACCTGGACGGCGTGGATCGGTCTGTCTCCTGGCACCCCGAGATCTCCGAAGCCGCCAAGCTGCTTCTATGCGACGCCCAGACATCGGGGGGCCTGCTGATTTCCGTCCCCGGCGAAAGGACTGACTCGCTGATGAAGGAACTACAGGCCGGCGGGGTGGCCGACTCGGTGGTCATCGGCGAAATATCCCCTGATGGGAGCAAGGGTATCAGCGTATTGCCCTGACTCGGGAGCCTCTATGGAGGTTCCCGAGTCCCACCGGCTGTCCGATTCACAGCCCTCGGTGTCGGCACCCCCGACTATATCTTGCGCCTAGACACGAAACCTCGCTTCCAGGGGTTAGCCTTTGATTAAGACCAAGAGCGTGTACTACGATCCACAGGAGCCCCAGGATGGATTCCGGTTGCTAGTCATGCGCCACTGGCCCCGGGGAGTTTCGAAGAAGAAGGTGGACCTGTGGCTCCGGGACCTGGGCCCGGACGCCTCATTGCTGGATTCTTATCGCAAGGGACGGACGGACTGGGAAACCTTCTCCGCTCGGTACCGGGAGCAGGTTACCGGCTCCCGGGAAGGACTGGCCCGTCTGGCGGAGGTGGAGCGTCTGGAGGAAACCCACGGCACCGTCACTTTGCTCTGCCACGAGAACCTTAACACGCCTGGCACCCGTTGCCACCGAGTGGTCCTTAAAGAGGTGCTGGATTCCAGATAGCCACTGGTCCGTCACCCTCGAGAGGCTCAGGAAAGAAGAATCCCCTGGCACGTAGCCAGGGGATTCTTCTTTTGGCAGCTATTTAAGCGGTAGCGTTTAGTTGAAGAGCGCGATGACCAGCCCCATGGTGAGGATGGCGCCCGATCCCCCCAGACCCATCACCATCAACTTGATCCATTCTCCGAGGCCTTCGTACATATCGCCGGCTCTTGCCCTTCTCTCACCCGCTTCTTACCTTTTTCATACCTACGGATGAGGGTCTTATGCCATTGTAGCCTAATATTAACAACATTTTTACCTGGGTGTCAAACCGCTTTCCGGAAGGTGCCGGCACCTTGTACAAACCAGCGTGAGCCAGCTTCACGTCCTGCCCTCCATGTTTCCCTTAAGCGCAGACCTCCCCGAAGAATCTGCCCATTATCGCCAGGTCCAAGACATCGACCACGCCCTCACCGGTCAGGTCGGGCTCGAATGCCCCAAGGGCGGCCGCAATTAGCCGTAGGTCTTCACCGTCCACGATCCCGTTCTGATCTACGTCGGCGGCACAGGCAGCCGTCGGTGGCAGGACACCCAGGGCGAACAGGCTGAAGCCCGCGACCTCGAAGGTAATAGTGTTGTTGTCGACGTCCCTGGTGAGTACCTGCAACCTATCCCATTCACCGGTGGAGCCGTTGAAAACCAGGGGCCGCAGGTTGTTCTCATCCCTGTCCGCCGCCTCGGCGTCGGTGTAGCTGACCACCATGGTCGCCGGGATCTTGAACTGGAGGCCGTCGGGGCCGAAGTCGAAGACTCGGGAAAGGAAGTCGGCGTCCTCTCGGAGGAGAGGCAACGATGGGGCGCCGATCCTGAAGACGGCTACCGATATCCTCGTGTCCTCACTGACCGCCTCGGGGAGCACTTTCAACGTGGCCTCGATGGGGTCTTCTTCGCCGGTGCTCAGGGTTCCGCCGGTGTCGGGACTATCCCGGCGACCATCTCGGCGATCTGGAGCTCGAAGGTGGCCACCACCGAACGATCGCTGTCCATGGCACCCGGCAGTCAGCCGTCCCCGAGCAAGCGCCCCTCCAGCCGGCGAAGTAGGAGTCCTCGTCGGCCAATGGCGCAAGACCGACTAGGGTGCCGTTCTCGCAGTCCCCTCCACAATCGTCGCCGCACTCGACGCCTACCGGGGCGCTGGTCACAGTCCCGGTGCCGTCTCCGGCAGTGAACACGCTCAGATGGAAGGTGGAGGCCACCGTCAGGCGGGCGAAGGGTACGGCGTCACCTTCGCCGTTGGTCTCGTTTGTGAAGTTCAGCGAAGCCAACCAGGATGCTGCCGGGCCACTCAACGACCTCTGATCCATGGGATCAGAGGTCGTTGGACGGAGGTCGAGACTCTGAGCACCCCACCGGAAGCGGGAAAGACTCAAGTGGCGGTGTTCTTCCCGGATACGGGCTCGGCCTACGTGTTCGGTGGGTCGGCAGCACCGGGAAGCTAGCAGATTTATAGAGGGTGGGCGCGAACCGATTCCTGCCAAGGGTCCGTGTGTACCGTTAAATGAAAAGGCCCCTAGAAGGTTCCAGGGGCCTTTTCAGCTAGGGTTATTGGTAGCGGGGGTTGGACTCGAACCAACGACCTTCGGGTTATGAGCCCGACGAGCTGCCACTGCTCCACCCCGCGGCGAATCAGAGAACAGGGAAGTTGTGTTTCGGAGTTTTTAGCGTGGGCCAAGCCCTCGGCCGATTAGTACCGGTAAGCTTAACGAGTTGCCTCGCTTCCACTGCCGGCCTATCAAGCAGATAGTCTCTCTGCAGCCTTACTTCCGACTCTCATCGGAATGGGAGGCCTTATCTTGGGGAGCGCTTCGCGCTTAGATGCCTTCAGCGCTTATCGACACAGGACATGGCTACCCAGCGGTGCTCCTGGCGGAACAACTGGCACACCATAGGTCCTTCCCTCCCGGTCCTCTCGTACTAGGGAGAGATTCCCTCAAGCCTCCTACGCCCGCGGCGGATAGAGACCGAACTGTCTCACGACGTTCTGAACCCAACTCACGTGCCCCTTTAACCGGCGAACAGCCGGACCCTTGGGACCTCCTTCAGCCCCAGGATGGGACGAGCCGACATCGAGGTGCCAAACCTCGCCGTCGATGTGAACTCTTGGGCGAGATAAGCCTGTTATCCCCGGGGTAGCTTTTATCCGTTAAGCCACGGCCTTTCCACAAAGAACCGTAGGATCACTTTGCCCGACTTTCGTCCCTGCTCGGCTTGTAGGCCTCACAGTCAAGCCCCCTTATACCAATGCACTCTATGGGCGATTTCCATCCGCCCTGAGGGGACCTTTGGACGCCTCCGTTACCTTTTGGGAGGCAACCGCCCCAGTTAAACTGCCCGCCAGGCACTGTCCCCGCCTTATAGCGGGTTAGAACCAAAAACAGGGAAGGGTGGTATCTCAACGACGGCTCCTTCCTCACTAGCGTGAGGAGCTCATAGCCTCCCACCTATCCTGCACATCCCGGTTCCCAGACCAATACCAGGTTGCAGTAAAGCTCCACGGGGTCTTTTTGTCCTGCCGCGGGTCGCCCGCGTCTTCACGGGCACCGCAATTTCACCGGGCCCTCCGCCGAGACAATGGCCAGGTCGTTATGCCATTCATGCAGGTCGGAATTTACCCGACAAGGGACTTCGCTACCTTAGGACCGTTAGAGTTACGGCCGCCGTTCACCGGGGCTTCAGTTCGAAGCTTCTCCCTTACGGAATGACCTCTCCCCTTAACCTTCCGGCACTGGGCAGGCATCAGCCCCTATACTTAGGATTTCTCCTTAGCAGAGACCTGTGTTTTTGTTAAACAGTCGCCCGGCCTTCTTTTCTGCGGCCCCAAAAGGCTGCGTCCGCGAGGGACCTCACCTCCCAGGGCGCCCCATCTCCCGAAGTTACGGGGCCAATTTGTCTAGTTCCTTAGCGGAGGTTCGCCCGAACGCCTTGGGACTTTTATCCCAGCCCACCAGTGGCGGTTTGCGGTACGGACGCCGATACCCCATAGCTGCGAGGCTTTTCTTGTCGGCATGGGGTTAGCAGCTTCCCGGACCCGAAGATCCAGTTACCCTCAACCCTCGGCTCGTAGCGCCGGGGCGGATTTGCCTACCCCGGCATGGCCTACGGTAAAGGACGCGCACAACCAGTCGCGCGCTCTGCCTACCCTTCCGCGCCCCCTCTCAGCTTTAAAGCGAGATAACGGCGGTGCAGGAATATTAACCTGCTGTCCATCGCCTTCGGCCTTCGCCTACGGCTTAGGACCGACTAACCCTACGCCGATAAACGTTGCGTAGGAAACCTTGGGCTTACGGCGTCAGGGATTTTCACCCTGATTAACGCTACTCATTCCGGGATTCTCACTTCCCCGCGCTCCAGCAGACCTCGCGATCCACCTTCTTCGCCCGAGGAACGCTCCCCTACCATGCTAGAGTCTTTAGGGGCTCGGTTCATGGATTGAGGGAATTACTCCCCTGGCCTCCACTACCCGGGTGCCCCGTTCCTCTATCATCCACGGCTTCGGTGACAGGCTTAAGCCCCGTTAAATTTTCGGCGCAGAACTCCTCGACCAGTGAGCTATTACGCACTCTTTAAAGGATGGCTGCTTCTGAGCCAACCTCCTGGCTGTCTTCGGAACTCCACTTCCTTTCCCACTTAGCCTGCTCTTAGGGACCTTAGCCGGTGGTCTGGGTTGTTTCCCTCTCGACTACCAAACTTATCTCCGGCAGTCTCACTCCCGGGAACCGGTAAAGCGGCATTGGTGGTTTGGTTGAGTTTGGTAAGCTCACGCCCCCTAGCCCATCCAGTGCCCTACCTCCGCTTACCTATGCCCGAGGCTGCACCTAAATGCATTTCGGGGAGAACCAGCTATTTCCGGGTTCGATTGGCATTTCACCTCTACCCACAGCTCATCCGAAGCTTTTGTACCAGCAACCGGTTCGGGCCTCCAGTTCGTGTTATCGAACCTTCACCCTGGCCATGGGTAGCTCACCCGGTTTCGGGTCTACTCTGTGGGACTCAACGCCCTATTCAGACTCGCTTTCGCTTTGGCTCCAGAACTACAGTCCCTTAACCTTGCCCCACGTAGTAAGTCCCCGGATCATTCTTCGATAGGCACGCCGTCACCCGCCCTTGGGCGGGCTCCGACCTTCTGTAGGCCCACGGTTTCAGATCTATTTCACTCCCCTCCCGGGGTGCTTTTCACCTTTCCCTCACGGTACTGGTACACTATCGGTGGCCAAGGGTATTTAGCCTTGGAGGGTGGTCCCCCCAACTTCCCACAAGATTTCCCGTGTCCCGTGGTACTCAGGATATGCGCCAGGAGCCTCATCCCTTTCGCCTACGGGGCTTTCACCCTCTATGGCGGTCCTTTCCAGGTGCCTTCAGCTAGAAATGAGGTTTGTAACTCCTTGCCCGCACCGGGGTACTGGCGGGTGCATCCTATAACCCCACCATGACATAGGCCCCCGGGCCACTAAGTCATGATGGTTTAGGCTCTTCCCCGTTCGTTCGCCACTACTAGGGGAATCTCGGTTGATTTATTTTCGTCAGGGTACTTAGATGTTTCAGTTCCCCTGCTTACCCTCCTTCCCTACCGGGAAGGATGTTCCGGCTCAACACCGAAACGGGTTTCCCCATTCGGGCATCCCCGACTACGCCCGCTAGACGGCTCATCGAGGCTTTTCGCAGCCTTGCCGCGCCCTTCATCGGCCCTTGGCCCCTAGGCATCCACCGTAGGCCCTTAATAGCTTGACCCACGCTAAAACTTCCGAAACTTACTATTTCCCTATTCTCTTTTTAACGTGCGTAGCGGCGGCTGGGGTTTCCCCAAGCCGCCGCTCAAGGTGTCCCAGCTAATTTTATATCTCAGATATTTGCCATATTTTGAGTACCGCTACTCCAGAATCAACATTATAGTAGGTCACCAACCCTCCGTCAAGGGTCTCAGGGACCTCATATGAACCTCATCCGGGACAGTCGATTTTTGTTCCGGGATAGCTATTTCCCGTTCGCCCTGAGCTTGTCGAAGGGCGCCCCCATAGTTCGACTAGCTCACCACGAGCGTTAGACTCCCGCCTAGTAAAGATAATCGAAAGGCCATGGGACCTCATCCGTACCTCTGAGAAACGAGAGACAGGCCATCGCCCGTCAGAATCCTGGCGTCAGCCAGTCTACCTCCCTCCGGGCTAGACGCTACGCGAAGACGAGGATCTCCTTTACGTATGCTATAATCCGGGAACCTTCGGGCCAGACCGATGGCACCGGGCCATCGGACGCCATCCCATCGGGGAGCTGCGATGAACAACCGGGACATAGAGGCCACCTGGGCGTACCACGACGAGACCAAGCACTCCCTCTGGAGCGTCCACAACGACCCCCATTACATGGACTTCGGCAACCAGCCCATCCCCTTCAAGCTATACACCGACCTGGAGCCTATCCCGCTACCGCGTGATTTCCCATCGTCGGAGATGCCGGCCCTGAGCGCCGTTTCCGGTGGGAGCCCAAGCGTCGACGGCGTGCGGTCCCTCGATTCGGCCACATTGGCCAGCATCTTCCACCACTCCGCCGGCATCACCAAGCGGGGAAAGTACCCTGGAATGGAGATCCTGTTCCGGGCGGCGGCCTGCACCGGGGCCCTTTACCACATCGAGCTCTACCTGGTGTGCGGTGACTTACCGGGCTTGGAGGCGGGAGTATACCACTTCGGGGTCCGCGACTTTGTCCTGACCAGGTTGCGCCAAGGCGACTACCGGGACTCTCTTCTGCGGGCCAGCGGAGGCGACGCTTCCCTGGCCGAAGCCCCGGCCGTGGTGGTGTGTACCGGGACCTACTGGCGCAACTCGTGGAAGTACCGCGACCGGACCTATCGTCACTGTTTCTGGGACACGGGAACTATTCTGGCCAACCTTCTGGCGATTTCGACGGCACTTGGGGTCCCCTCGAGTGTTGTGGCCGGCTTCGTCGATGAACCCGTCAACCTCCTCCTCGGCCTGGACACCGAGAAGGAAGTTGCCCTGTGCCTGGTCCCACTAGGCCACGTCCCCGGTACACGGGTTGAGACCTCGCCCGAAGTGCCGGCGATCTCACTCCGGACCCAACGGCTGTCCCGTGAGGAGGTGGACTACCCGGCCATCAGGGCGATGCACGCAGCCTCTTCCCTTTCTGGCGAGGAAGAAACGTCAGACTGGCACGGGCGACCTCCCCCTTTGCCGTTGCCCGAGCCCACCGGGCGTCTGTTCCCGTTGCGGCCCGATGACGGCGTCCCGGAGCCCATCGAGCCGGTGATCGTGCGACGCGGTTCCACCCGCCAGTTCGTCCGCCACTCCATCGCCTTTTCTCAGCTCTCCAACCTGCTGGCGTGGTCTACCAGGGGCATTCCCGCCGACTTTCTGGACACCGACGGCACGGGCCTGAACCACCTGTACCTGATCGTACATGCGGTGGACGGTTTGCCTGCGGGGTCCTACGTGTTCCACCGGGACAGGGACGCCCTGGAGCTGCTGGAGGAGGGCGAGTTCCGCAGCGTCGCGGGCTACCTGGGACTTCAACAGGCCCTGCCGGCCGACGCCAGCATCGACGTCTTCTTCCTCGTCGACCTGCATAGCATCCTCGCAAGGTACGGCAACCGTGGCTACCGGGCCGTCCAGCTAGAAGCGGGCATCATCGGGGGAAAGCTGTACCTGGCGGCCAACGCCCAGAGGCTGGGCGCGACGGGGCTCACCTTCTTCGACGACGATGTGACAGAGTTCTTTTCGCCCCACGCCCAGGGCAAAAGCGTCATGTTCCTGGTTGCACTGGGAGTCCCCCTCAGGAAGCGTGTGGCCCGGGCCCAGTAAAGGGCTCCGGCTCAGCTTGACAGCCCATTTAAGAAATGCTAATGTCGGACCTAAGGCGCTGATAAAATGCCTGTAGTGTGCCCCAAGGGGCGACCGGGATCGGAGGGCCGGCTAGGTTTGCCAGCCAAGGGGTTGTGAGGCGGCCCTAGCCCGGTATGGACGAGATGGCGACAGAGACGAGGGAGGCGCGCTGGGCTCGACTGAGGGACCTCTGCGATACCCTCCTGTCCGACAGAAGCCTCATCCTCGCCAGCAACCGCGGCCCGGTAGAGCACCACGTGTCCCCGGACGGCCGGACCGAAGCACGTAGGGGAAGCGGCGGAGTCGTCACAGCGCTGAGTTCCCTGGCCCAGATGGTGGGATTCACATGGGTCGCCAGCGCCATCGGTGAAGGGGATCGGAAGGCTTGGGAAAGCAGCGGAGGCGAGAGCATTCCCTCACCGCTGCCCGGCCACCGCATCTCTCTTCGATTCGTTACAACCCCTCGCCGGGTCTACCACAAGTACTACAACGTCTTCTGCAACCCCCTCCTCTGGTTCCTGCAGCACTACATGTGGAACTCTCCCTACAACCCCAACCTGGACGCCGCCGTCCACGACGCATGGCATGACGGGTACGTGGAGGTCAACAAAGCCTTCGCCAAGGCGATCCTGGACGAGGCGGCGAAAAGCCCCAATCCTGCCATCGTCATGCTCCACGACTACCATTTGTATCTGGCGCCGGAGTACGTTCGAGAGCACCAGCCCGATGCCACCATCCACCACTTCACTCACATACCCTGGCCCACTCCCAGGTACTGGCAGCTCCTCCCTTCCTACATGATTCAGGGCATCTGCAAGGGCTTGTGCTCCTCCGACATCGTGGGGTTCCAGACAGACCACGACGTGCGCAACTTCCTCAATACCTGCGAAGAGTTCCTTCCTGACTGCGAGATAGACTACCGGGCCAGGGAGGTCTCTCATCAGGGGCGACGGACCAGGGTGAGGGCCTATCCCATCTCCATCAACGTCGAAGAGATCAGGCGCATAGCCAGCTCACCCCGAGCCCTGGACTACGAGAAGAAGCTCAAGGACCTGTGCAACGAAAACACCATCGTCAGGGTGGACCGTGCAGAGCCCAGCAAGAACGTGGTCAGGGGGTTCAAGGCTTTCGGGCTGCTTCTCTCCCGGTACCCCGAGCTCAGAGAAAAGGTCAACTTCCTGGCCTTCCTGGTACCGTCAAGAACCCACATCAGACAGTACCAGAGGTACATGGACGAGATCCTGCAGGTAATCCAGGAGATAAACTCCTCGTACGGCAACGAGAGTTGGGTGCCGGTAACCACGTTCATCGAGAACAATTACACCCAGGCTATCGCCGGGATGAAACTGTACGACGTGATGCTGGTGAACTCTGTCATCGACGGGATGAACCTCGTGGCCAAAGAGGGGCCGGTGGTGAACAACGTGGGAGGAGTGCTGATCCTGTCGGAGACCACCGGCGCTTTCAAGCAGCTTTCCGCCGGGGCGTTGGCGGTATCACCCGCGGACATCGAGGGCACCATGCAGGCGATGTATCAGGCCATCACCATGAGCGCTGACGAGAGAGAGCAACGGGCCGCTAAGCTGACGGAGGTTATGGAGGTGGAGGACATAACCCACTGGATCTCCTCTCAGCTGAAGGATATCAAGGAGCTGACCTAGCCGGTCTGCTCCACCATCCAGCCCAGGAACTCCTCCACTTGGGTCACGCTGGAAAGGGTGAAGTCCGCCTCGTCCTCCAGATCGGCGGGAGAGTCTGACCCGACCACGGCGACACATATGCTGTCCAGGTTTCCATCTCGCGAAAGACGCCGGGCCCCGCGAAACAGGTCTACGTCGGTGACATCGTCCCCTACGAGGATCGCCCCGGCAAGCCCGTACTCCTTCGCCAGAGAGGCGACGGCCGTTCCCTTCGTCAGCTCGATGGGCGGAAGGACGTTGATTACTGTCTTACCCATGAGGACCTTCACCCGCCCGCCCGCCATCTTATCGACGGCCTGCAGCACGTCGTCGCGGGCCGCCTCGTGGTCATCCGCCAGGCGGTAATGGACGGCGAAGGAGCCCCCCTTCTCCTCGAACATGAGCCCCCGCACGCCTGAGAACCGGCTCCGCAAACGCTCGATCAAGCCGCTCAACAAAGGCTCGTGGATCCGGGCCTCTTCGGCTACGGTGAGCGCGCCCTCCTCCAGCCGTTCCAGGCCGTGGTTCCCCACGTAGCTGAGCTCGGGCAGGCTTACGATTCCCAACGCCTGCCGGGCCGGCCGGCCCGTTACGATGGCCACCAGGGCTAGCCTCCGGTTCAGCTCAGCGAGGGACTCCTTAACGGACGGCCCAACTGTGGCGCCATCTGGGTCGGGCACGATCTCGGAGATGGTGCCGTCAAGGTCCAGCATTAGCCCGGCGTTCCCTCGCCGAAGAAGGGCCGCGACCTCTCCGAAATTATCCCTCAAAGGACCCCTCGCCATCTCCCTCCCCGTTCCACAATACAAGCCCGAGCCGTTGGAATAGCTTGCTCGTTCACCTTTGAGCAGTATATCACCTATGGTACAATCGATTGTGGAGCAGGTTTCGCACGGTAGGAAAATACGCCCCGCCTTTCGCGGGACACCGGGGCACTCCGGTAGAGAGCACGTGGATGGAAGAGCTATTCAACCTGGGGCAGGAGAGCCCCGAGCACACCGACATCAGCCTCTGTATTTTCCCTCACCTGCAGGAGTTTCTGGCAGTTGATCTCCGTTGGGGAGCTCCACGTCTTGAGCTGTTGAACACGTTCGAGACCTTCGGCGGCCCTTTCTTCCAACAGATCGAGCAAGGTTTCAGCAAGACGCTCCGAGAGCCCAACGCCCACCTCTTCGCCCACTTACTGGACCTCCCCCTCAGGGTAGAGGAGTTGGTTAGAGAGGCCGGCATGATTTCCATCATGGACACCCTCGGGCATACCGAGAAGGAGAGCGACGAGTTCCCAACGGTAGCCGTGTTCATCATCAGCGGGGCGGCCCTGTCCATGGACTCTCAACAGGTCGCCCTGGCCTTCAAGCACCTGCTGGGAGAGGGCGCGGAACCCGCTTTCGTACAGGAGTGCTCCGATAAGCTCCACGGATTGATGGCCCAGGAGCGTGAGGTCGTTAAACGCATCGACCAGCAGGAGCTGCGTGAGGCGCTGGAAGACCAGTCGCCCAACTTCTTTACCATTTGGGAACGCCGCAACTGAGCCCATCTTTTATATTCCCCTCGGATGACCTTTGTTGACTGAGCTCCTGGCGTATGCCAGCGTACCCTCAAATCGAGACCCTTCCAGGGAGGAGCCATGACCACCGAACTCAAGGACACGGTCCAGGCAGAGTGGGGCGACGCGGTTGAGGCCATCGAGAAGTGCTATGAGTTGGGTTGGACCGACGGCCTCCCGGTGGTGCCTCCCACGATCGAGCGAGTACAGCAGTTCCTGGACTATGCCGGACGTCCACCCGACGAGCTGTTGGGCTCCCTGGCCGAGCGACGCAGGGAGGTGACGGCGGGGAAGGTAGCCGCCAACGCCGTGATGGCCGGTTGCCTACCCCAGCACTTTCCGGTGGTCCTGGCGGCCACCGAAGCGATGCTGGACCCCGCTTTCAACCTGATGGGCCCCTCATCCAGCCTCGGCGGGGCGGGTATCCTGGTCATCGTCAACGGCCCGGTGGTCAGGGAGTTGGACATCAACTGCCGCAACAACCTGTTCGGCCCGGGGAACCGCGCCAACTCCACCATCGGCAGGTAGATCCGGCTCATTTTGATGAACGCCTGCGCCGCCATACCCGGGCTCTTCGACCGCAGCATGCTTGGGCATCCGGGCAAGTTCAGCTTCTGCATCGCCGAGAACGAGACCCAGACCCATTGGAATCCCCTGCACGTCGAAAGGGGCTTCTCCCGGAACCAGAGCACCGTCACGGTTTTCGCCTGCGACGGGCCCCGGCAGGTCAGGATGGCCAGCGTGCCCGAGATCGTGCTGAACGGCGTGGCCGATGCGGCCTCGAGCCTGGGCACCTCCATGGCCAACTCGGGGTCCATCGGCGACACCTCCACGCTGGTGAGGCAGGGAGAGATCGCGGTGGTGGTGGCCGGGACCAGCGACATCTGGGACGGATGGAGCAAGGAAGACGTCCGCCAGTACCTGTTTCCCAGGATACGCCGGTCCGTCGCCGACCTGAAGCGGGTGGAGGTGATACCGGGACAGGTGGAGCCCCAGGACGAATCGAGCTTCGTACAGCTAATCCCGTCCCCCGACCAGATCATGGTAATATTCGCCGGTGGCCCGGAAAACCCGGCGTGCTCCCTGATCCCCAGCTGGGGACCCAGGGTCTCCTCGACCGCGGTGACAAAGGTTATCAGACAGGTCAACCCCTAGCCGAACCGGCGTCCCGATCCGAAAAGGAGGTTGCAGATGGCACTGGACACTCGTAAACGGTACGTACTGGTGGACCCGGTTACCCGGCCCACGGCGGCCAGCTTTACCGGCGCGCCCAGGCTGGTGGACCTCAGGGGCAAACGGGTGGGCCTCATCGACGACAGCAAGCCCAACGGAAAGGAGCTCCTGGAGGAGTTGGCTGACCTTTTGAAGGTCAGGTTCGGCGTGGCCGAGGTGATGTATCACCGCAAGCCTTCGGCCTCGAAACCGGCCGACCCGGAGGCCGTGGCCCACATGGGAAGGGACTGCGACTACGCCATCGTCGCCATAGGCGATTGAGGGTCCTGCAGCGCGTGCAGTGTGCACGACGGCATCCATCTGGAGAAGGCGGGCATCCCATCGGCTACGATCTGCACCGACCCCTTCAAGATCACGGCCACGGCCATGGCAAACATGTGGGGAGCCCCCGACTACCCGGTGATATACACCAGCCACCCCGTGGGCGGCCTCCCCAGGGAGGCTATAAGACGCCGGGCTGAAGAGCTGCTGGACCAGGTGGTGGCCACGCTGACCGGCGTAGAAGCATCCCAGCTAGCCGCGACTCCGTAAAGTTGAGCAGAGGCCTGTAGGATCAGATCGGGCTGGCCCTCAGTCCCTGGAACCCCTTGAGGGCCCAGATTTCTCCCAGATGGGTGTACCCATGGGTCAGCATGGTGTTCCCCAGCACCTGCTCCAGAGTGACCTCGCCCAGCGGCCTGATCGTCATCTTCTGCCCCAGGTCAGCCTCGGCGACGGTGTCGAGATACGCCCGGGCTTCCGGCCAGACAAGTTTCATATATTCGCAGAAGGCGGGTATGTCCGGTACCCTCAGGGCCGCTGCCTCTTCGGGCGCCATACCCGTACCTTGTATCTTGGAGTCCAGGCCGAACCTCTCGTCCCACTTGCCCTCCATCCATATGGTCGGCTTACGCTGTAGCACGAAGCGCGCGAGGTTGTCCACACTCCGGGTGTAGTGCCAGGCCACGAAGGCGATGTGATTGCCCTTGTTGCCGGGTCTCCAGTGGGCCTCTTCCTGGGATAGTCCGGCCAAAGCTTCGTCCAGGGCACCGTGAAGCTCCTTCAAGGACTCCTTTATAAAGGCTAATTCGGACAACTCGCTGTCTCCTTCCATACCATCGGCCCACATCCTCTCCGAACCTGATCACCCGAGGCCTAGGGGCCGTTATATCCGGCTCCAGTCTATCCCGCCCGTGGATGGGTTACAACCCTTCGCTCATTCCCTGCAACGGGCGGCGTCTGGTACACTTCACCCCATGGTAGGTAAGTCGCTTCTGCTACTGGCAGCCGCCGTAATGCTCTCCCTGGCCCTGGCCTGTGGTTCGGACCGAGTGGGGCGCCAGGACGGCACCCCGGCGGCCGAGACGCCGCCGGCCGACAACAATCTGAGCACTCGTTTCCTTCTGGGAGGTTGGTTGGTCCCGGAGGGGGTAGATCCGGCCGCCGATCCCTTCGCCGAGATACTGGAGGCCCGAATCATCACCTCCGAGGAGCGGATGAGGCAGTTCCTGGACTCCGTCGATCTGGTCCGGGTCCGGGGGAACCAGGAGATCCTGGACCGGGTCAACTATAACCAAGAGGTAGCAGTGGTGGCCTTCTACATGTGGCGGCCCCTCAAGGGAGACCCTCTTTCCCTCGACACCGCTGTCCCTGAAGGCACCGTAATTCGTGTTAACCTGGAGCTAGAGGACGACCCTCCAGGCCGTGAGAGACCCTTCCTGGCTGCCCCCTTTTACCTCGCCTCTTTCGACCGAGGGGGGCTACCCATAGGTACACCGCCAACTTTCGTGTTCAGCGTCAACGGGACCGAGCTGGCCATGCGCACCATTACCCTGGAGTGAGCTTCCGGGCGGCCTACGATGCCCGGACCCGGGACATTACCTTCAGCCCAACCTCCATACCCTTCCATGGCAGGCCGACATGGAAGGGATTGCCCGCACGGAAGCGCCAGGGCAGGTACACGCCCAGCAGCTTCTTCCCCAGACGCCACGTGCGGGCCGACCCGACTCTGTAGAGATCCATCGCCTCCGGTTGGACTCCACCGGCAGCTCTGGTGAGCCCGTGAGCCGCAGCTGCACCTGGGCGAAGGTGGCCTTGTCGTACTGCTCCATCACCCACATGCTTACGGACGCGAACGGCTTCGCGTGGACCGCCTTTGTGTCAGCGTCGATCCCCCGCGCATGGGCCTGGACGAGCCGGATATCCTTGCGCCGCGTCGGCTGCTCCAACGGTATCTTCAGCTTTTCCGGGTCAAGGCCAAAGGGGATGTAAATGGTGTTCGGCTTGAACAGAAAGTGATCCTGATCTGAAACCAGGGTTATGTCCGCACGGTCCTTCAGGCGCATCCGCAGGTAGAAGCTTGACTCCAGCCCCGCGAATCCACCTCCCAGCACGACGATTCGGGGTTTCGCTCCATTGTTCATGGCGTAAACCCTCTCCGGCATCCAGCCCCTCTGCACGATATGTACCCGGTTTCCACGTGGATATATTGCTATGCTCATGTGACTTGGTCGTGAGGCACACCAGTGAGTTTGTAAAGATTCCATCGATAATTCTCTCCGGCCTGGACTGCGCGGCAGCCCATTCAGTGCGAACGTCGCGATGGACATCTACGGCGGAGGTCGTAATTCCCGGGTTTTACATATAAAATAGGGTTCAGGGCCGAAGTGGCGGAATGGTAGACGCGACGGTCTCAAAAACCGTTGGGGGCAACCCCGTGTCGGTTCGACTCCGACCTTCGGCACCAGGTATTCCCGACCGACCTTAGCGCTATGGCCCATAAGACACCCGGATAACGCAGCAGGGAGGTTTCTCATGGACGTGAAGCAGCTCGCCGACACGGCTCAAGCACTTGTGGCGCCTGGCAAAGGAATCCTGGCAGCGGACGAGAGCAGCGGGACCATCAAGAGGCGGTTCGATTCGATCAACGCGGAGTCCACCGAGGAAAACCGCCGCAACTACCGAGAGTTTCTCTTTCGCACCAACGGTGCCGCAGAGTACATCAGCGGGGTCATCCTCTACGATGAAACCATCCGGCAGAACGGCGCCGATGGCACTCCCATGGTCAAGATATTGGCGGACCAAGGGATAATCCCCGGCATCAAGGTGGACAAGGGAACCAAGCCTCTCCCAGGCGCTCCCAACGAGATGGTGACCGAGGGTCTGGACGGCCTGGCGGACCGGCTCAAGGAGTACTTCGAAATCGGCGCGCGCTTCACAAAATGGCGCGGCGTCATTACTATCGGACCGGACATCCCCAGCGCCTACTGCATAGATGTCAACGCTCACGCCCTGGCCCGCTATGCCGCCCTCAGCCAGGAAGCCGGCCTCGTGCCCATCGTTGAGCCCGAGGTGCTGATGGACGGCGATCACGACATCGACACCTGCTTCAAGGTCACGGGAGCTACGCTGAGGGAGGTCTTTCACCAGCTTGGCCGGCAGCGCGTGACGCTCGAGGGCATGTTGCTGAAACCCAACATGGTAATCTCCGGCGCCTCCGCTACCAACCGGGCCAGCCCGGAGGAGGTGGCCGAGAAGACAATCGCCTGCTTCAAGAGGACCGTACCCGCCGCTGTGCCGGGCATCGTCTTCCTGTCCGGCGGCCAGTCCGACGCGGAGGCCACCGTAAACCTGGATGCCATCAACCGCCAGGCGGCCGGCGCGCCATGGGAGCTCAGCTTCTCCTACGGCCGCGGGCTCCAGGCTGCGCCCTTAAAGGCCTGGTCCGGGAAAGCGGAGAACGTGCCACAGGCCCAGGCTGCCTACTACCAGCGTGCGAGGTTCACCAGTGCCGCCCGCCAAGGCGTCTACAGCCCAGAGATGGAGAAGGCGGCGGCGGCCGCCTCCTAGTGGCGAATCCGTGACGGCAGAGTAGGGAGCTCAGCGTACCGAGCGCTGCTCAGCCCTGGTAGCGGATCTTGTCCAGGCGCGAGAAGTCGTGCAGGGAGTCGATCCACCGGAGGGTCCCGGAGCGCGAACGCATCACCAAGGAATGGGTCTGGGCGCCGTCCGCGAAGAACCTCACACCGCTCAGCAGGTCGCCGGAGCTGGCGCCGGTGGCGGCAAAGAACACCTCTTCGCCGCCCACCAACTCCTCAGTAGCGTACACCTTCTCCAGGTCCACCCCTGCCTGCACGGCCGCCTCTCGCTCATCGTCATTGCGAGGCCAGGCCTTACACTGGATGGCCCCGCCGGTGCACCGGATAGCTGCCGCCGTAAGCACGCCCTCCGGAGTGCCACCGATGCCCATCAGCACGTCCACGCCGCTGTCTGGTAGCGCAGCGTGGATACCGGCCGCCACGTCGCCGTCGGTGATGAGCTTGACGCGGGCCCCGATGGCGCGGATATCGACGAGGAGCTGCTCGTGGCGAGGGCGGTCCAGCACCACTACCGTGATCTCCTCCACCCTACGCCCCATGGACTTGGAGATGTTTTTCAGGTTGGTCTCCACCGGCGCATCGATGTCGATGGCATCCTTGGCTTCCTTGCCCACGGCGATCTTGTTCACGTAGACGATTTGTCCGGGGACGTTCATGGTTCCCCGGGCGGAGAGTGCGACGGCCGCGATTGCTCCCGGGAGTCCCTTGGACAGCAAGGTTGTGCCGTCGATGGGATCTACAGCGATGTCCACCTGCGGCGGCGAGCCGTCACCTATGCGCTCGCCTATGTAGAGCATCGGGGCCTCGTCCTTCTCGCCCTCGCCTATGACCACGATCCCGTCCATCGCGATGGAGCCCAGCGTGAACCGCATGGCGTCCACTGCGGCCTGGTCCACCAGCTCTTTGTCGCCCATACCCATGTAACGGGCGGCCGACAAAGCCGCCGACTCCGTTACTCGCGCCAGTTCCATGGCAATGTTCCGCTCGATCGGTTGACGGATCCGGCCCGTGACCATAGCTATACCACCTCCGAACTATCCAGGGACGCCGACATTATAGCAGGGTATGGGCTGCTGGTTGGGGTTTTCCGAGGGATGCTCTAATAATAGATGAGCTTGGCTGAGGCTGGCCTATTCCCTCATTTTCCCGTGGGTCCCGAGGTCGATCCGTTCACTGCCCGTGGCATTTCTTGAACTTCTTGCCACTGCCGCAGGGACACTTCGCGTTTCGACCGACCTTGCCGTGCTGTCGTCGGATAAGCTTCTTTTCCTCGCAGCTAGCGCAAGTACAGGCCGGAGGATGCTCTTCGTACCAGTTGACCCTGGCCATGTCAGCAGCTCTCTTCTTGCTGAATGATATCTGCTCTTGCCGTCCCTGGGTAAATTATAATCCCCGGGACCGTATGTAATCCAGTTCGACCAAAGTAGACCCTGACTGTAGTGCCAAAATAAAGGGGAAGGGCCCGTGAGTTCACGGGCCCTTCGTGCCATGCGAAAAGAAGAAGGGGCATCCTTGGCGGCTCGTAGCCGCGCGGGAGTGCCCCTTCCTATTCCTCTATCTCTTGCCCAGGAAGCCCTTCACTTTGCCGGACATGGCTCCCATGAAATCCTTGTCCTTGAGCCCCGTGGCGATCATGGTGAGCTTCACCGAGTCTTCCAGGTCCTCCTGGATCGACATGCCGAAGAAGATCGAGGCGTCCTTCTTGACGGACTTGGAGATCATCTCTCCGGCGGCGTTCACCCCACCCAGGGTCAACTCTCGTCCGCCCTGGACCGAGAACAGTACACCCTCGGCGCCCTTGATCGACAGGTTCAGCAGCGGGTTGGCTATCGCCTGACTGGCGGCTTCCAGCGCACCCATCTTCCCGTTGCCTCGTCCGATCGCCATCAGAGCCCCGCCGGGATGGAGCATGATGGAGCGGACATCGGCGAAGTCCACGTTGATCTCGCCGGGTACGTTGATCAGCTCCGACACGCTCAGGATGCCCTGGGTGACGACTTCGTCGGCCGTCTTGAAGGCGTCGATCATTTCGGCATCGTGGCTAACGTACTGTAGCAGGCGATCATTGTGGATCACGATCAGGTTGTCAACAAAAGGGCGAAGCCGTGAGACACCCGCGATGGCCTCGCCTATGCGACGGCTCCCCTCGAAGCTGAAGGGGGTCGTCACCACGCCCACGACCAGAGCGCCCATCTCTTTGGCCAGGTGAGCCACGTAGGGAGCGGCGCCCGTTCCGGTTCCGCCGCCCATGCCCGACGTTATGAACACCAACTCGGCGTTCTTCAGGGAATTCCTGAGCTGACTTGCGGACTCCTCGGCGGCCTTTTCACCGATCTTGGCGTCGCCGCCGGCGCCCCAGCCACGGGTCACTTTCTGTCCGATCTGCACGACCTCGCTTACGTGGGAGGCGGCCTGCAGGGACTTGACGTCAGTGTTGACCATGACGTACTCAACACCCGGCACGTGGTGGTCCACCATGCGTCGGACGCAGTTACAGCCACCGCCGCCGACTCCGATCACCTTGATGCGAGCAGGTGCTCGCTCCCAAGGACTCTGCTCCGGGGCCGGGGCCGGAGCCTGGTGCTCGTAGCTTTCGTTAATCACCTCCTGGACCGCTGCGCCGTCCACTTTTCCTCTTCCGTCTCCATTAGTACTAGTCATTGGCTTACTCCTTTCGGTGAGTACCCGCCACCCTTAGCGCTCTGCTCTGTGGAACCGTGCCAACATTCTAGGGACGCTGCATCGTGCCTGACATCCTGCAAAAGTCCTAATTTCTGATAGACCAAAAGTACTATGACCTTCGAAATCGGCTTACAATCCGGTGGCGATCAACGTGAGCTGTACCCTATCGCCCAGGCCACGGTCGATAGACATGCCAAACAGGGTGCGAGGGTTATGTTTACAAGCCTTGCTTATGAAGGCGCTGGCCGCGTCAACTGCGGCGGGAGTCAGGTCCTGGCCGCCTTTAATAAAGAGGATAATCCCCCGGGCCCCCGCCATCGACAGGTTCAGCAGTGGATAAGCTATAGCCTCCTGGGCCGCCTCCACGAGTCCCGACTGTCCCCTACCGCGCCCGACCGCCATAAGCATACCTCCGGGATATCCCAGAACGGTGCGGACATCCTCGAAGTCCGCGCCCAGCTCTCCGGGCTCGTTAAGCAACCCGGATATACTCAGCAATCCTTGACTCACAACTTCGTTGGCCTTGTCGAAGGCGTCCGCTATTTCGGCGTCGCGATTGATGAAGCGAAGCAGGCGATCGCTGTGAATCACGATGACATTGTCCACACAGGATCGCAGTTGGGCCAGGCCGGCCACGGCTTCCCCGATCCTGCGACTGCCTTCGAAGCTGAAGGGAGTGGTGACAACCCCCAGGACAAAGGCCCCCATCTCTCTGGCGAGGGCTGCCACGTATGGCGCCGCCCTGGTCCCGGTTGCTCCGCCCAGACCGGTGGTAACCAGCACCAGCTCGGCGTCCTCCAGCACGCTCCTGAGCTGGGCGTCCGAGTCCTCGATGGTCAGCTCGGTCACTCGGGAGTAGCGGGCGGCTCCGAAACCGCTGGCTACTCGTTGCCCGATCTGGACAACCTCCGGAACATTGACGAACCCACGCTGGAGATCGACGCGAGTGTTGACCAGGGCGTACTGGACCCCGGGCAAATCGTACTCGGACGTGAGCGCGACACAGGTACACCCTCCGTCACCGACGCCGACCACCTTGATTTTGGTCAACGCCCGGCGGCAAGGAACCAGCAAGGGGGGCTGGCCAATATGCCAGCTCCGATCTCCATTGGCTACGTTCATATCGTCACGGACTTCTTTCGCCTCAGCCATCGCCCCGCTCCCTGGTGCCGATTCCCTGACGAAATGAACAATAATGGTGGGAATCAGGACGCCGCGACCAACTCTGGTGATCAGGCAAAATTATAGAGGCGCAACCAACCGCTGACATCATGCTAAAGTCCCAATATTGATTAGTCCAAAAGTACCACGGCCAGAGTCGTGAGCGACGAGGTCGGTCTAACGGCTCCCGATTGCTCTCTGGAACGTCTACAAGCACACTCTTCGAGGGGAGTTCTTCGCCATGTGATTTAGATGTGATATATCGGTGACCGCCATCGTCTGGGCGTCTCCGGCATCTTCTCGGCATTTCGATTTAAGGAATGGCTGCGGGGATCGGTCCGGATGACCATACAGGAAGAATGCGGTTTCGCTGATGGTATACTCGCGCAAGATCCGGGAGCACGGGCCGGGCGGCCGGTAGAATCCGTTACCCGATTGGGCCGGATGTACCAGGCCACGAGGGTTTTCCGACACTCTTCGCCAGCTACGGCAGAGCCCCGGGAATAGTACTTTTGGCCCATATCGAATTAGGACTTTTGCTGGATGCAGGTCCTGAGGGCACCTCTCCAAAATGTGGGTGTCAAAGCATGGGCAACCCGACGGCACTTTTTGAAAAATATAAGAAATGTCTTAGATTTTTACTGTTATCGACGCCAAGCACGTTAGGGCGTGAACGTTTACGTCGATATCAGACTTGAAAAATCTGCTGACTCGTGATATCATCCAGACCGCATTGTGCTGATCTGGACGAGACACCTGGAGGACCCGATGATCGTAAGACCTCGCCTCCTCGATGTCAGAGTGGCCATGGCGAAGGGCTTGGTGTGGGGAGGGACGATAGTTGCCTTGATGGGCGTCTATCTTTCGCTTTTCGTCTCCCTCAACGCCGTCCTTCTCAAGGGCCCCTTCAGTTTCTCTTGGCCCGCGACACTGGTTGCGGTGATCGCAGTAGTGGCCCTGGCCAAGCCGGTTAGAGACGGTACCCAGAAGCTCGTAGACTCTTGGCTTCTGCGGACCCGCTACGATTACCTTCGTGCTGTCAAAAACTTCGCCCGGTACGCCAAGGACATCACTGACCTGAAGATGTTGGGGCTCACCGTCGAGCAGTCCATTATCCTGGCCACCGGCGCGGAAGATGTTCGTCTGCTGGTCCCCCAAGGCAACGGGCTCAGGTTCACCTCAGTGTCGGACAGGGCCTCCAAGTCGTCGGACCCTCTTCAGTTGGAAGCCACCAGCCCGATCGTGACCTGGATGCGGTTCCACAACGAATCCCTCAGGCGTGAGGACCTGGAGAGCGACTCCGGCTTCCTACCAATGTCCCACCAGGAGCTAGCAGACCTTCAAAGCTCCCGTATCGACATACTGATTCCGCTGAAGCACAGGGAAGACCTGGCGGGCGTTCTCACCCTCTCCCACAAGCGCAGCAGTGAGCCTTATTCCCGCGAAGACCTGGAGCTGCTTCAGATGGCGGCCAGCCATACGGCCATGTGGGTGTCCAACGCCGGCCTCTTCGCCAACGTGGCCTCTCAGCAGAGTCGCCTAGAGCTGCTGCTGGACAGATCGGTTTCGGCCCGAGAGGATGAGCGCAAGAGGCTGGCCATGGAGCTCCACGACTCCCCTGTCCAGTGGCTCACCAGTGCCCTGTACCACGTTGAGACCTGTATCGGATTTTTCCACCGGGGCGAGGCGGCCCGGGCCGGTAAGGAACTGGAGGATATCCAGAGCTCACTGGGGCGGAGCCTGGAGGAGTTGCGCCATACCGCCGCGGCTCTGTACCCACCTGAGCTGGAGAGAGTCGGCCTGGTGAAAGCCCTCGCCAGATACGCCGACGCCTTCGAACGGGACACCGGCATCCTCACCCAATTCCGCGAACACGGAGAGGTGCCCCGTCTCGCTCCCCTCGCCGAGTTGGCGACCTACCGGGTAGTCCAGGAGGCCCTCTCCAACGCCCGGAAACACTCGAGGGCTACCGAGGTAAATCTGGATATCGGCCTGTACAACAACAAATCCCTCTGGGCGACCGTCATCGACAACGGGATTGGTTTCGAGGTCGACGATAGCCGCCTGGTCGCCAACGGTCAGCTCGGACTGGCGGGGATGGAGGAGCGAGCGTATATGCTCGGCGGCACCCTGGGGATTCAGTCCACTCCAGAGATAGGCACCCAGATAACCCTCCTCATCCCCTGCTCGGATGCTCCCGGTCCGGCCGAAGGGGAGCTGGGATACACCGGGGGATCCCACAAAGAGTTCACCTTGGAGCCGAGGTGACATGATGCTAGAGAAAGAGATCCGCATTTTTCTGGTAGACGACCACTACGTAGTGTGCGAAGGCCTGCGGCGGATGCTGGAGCAGGAGGAGCAGTTCTGCGTCGTGGGGGACGCATCCAGCGGTGAGGATGCCCTGTCTTTGCTACAGGGTGTCGCTACCGATGTAATCCTCCTGGACGCCCGGCTCGGGGGCATCGACGGCATTGAGACCCTTAGAAGGATTAAGATCTCCTATCCCCACCTGAAGGTGATCATGCTGACCTCGTACGGGGAAGAGTTTCTTGGGGCCGCCATCGAGGCAGGAGCCGATGGGTTCCTCCTCAAGAAGGGCAACCGGGAAGAGATAGTAAACGCCATCCATCAGGTCGTCCAAGGCGGCACTCCTGTGGACACCAGCGTCATCACCAACCTCCTGTACGGGCTCCAGAGGCCCGGGCAGACCGGGAGGGCACTATCCGGCCGCGAGGTCGAGGTCCTAGAGCTGGCCGCGGCGGGCTTGAGCAACAAAGAGATAGCGCAGGACCTGGAGATCACCGATCAGACGGTAAAGAACCACGTGACCTCGATCCTTCGGAAGCTGGATGTCAACGACAGGACGCACGCGGTGACCATCGCCCTCAGCAAGGGGTGGATCTCCAACCCCATCCCGACCGACTGGAAGGTCTACAGTTAGACACCTTCCTCGGGACCGCTGCTACTCTGGATCATGGCAACACTACAGAATCCCATGGTACTATGCCACCCGGTATCGTGCCTCGGCTACCATCCCTTAGCGCGAATCTTTCTTGAACGACCAGTGCTGGGAGATGGGTTTGTAGAAATACCTATTTCTGCGAGCCGCCCCCTGCTCCGGTGCTACCAGGCCCCCGACGGCCGGACTCATCTTTCCCGGATCGAACATGGCACGGGCGGCCTCCTCCCCGGCGAGCTCGCACAGGGTCAGAGTCCTGGGACCCTGGGTCAGCCAGGGTGGGATGATCCCCTCGACGGCCCGGAAGCGGCCCGCGGCCACGACCCACGGATCGCGCATCAGAGCCGGTAGCTCAACCTCCTCGGACCAGCGGTCCCACTCCGCTTCCTTACCAGGACTTGCGTCGCTCAGGGCTAGCAGCAGTGGACGGTTGGCCATCAGCAGCGGTTTGCCCAGGTGGCTTCCGCCGACCTGCTCGTAGACGCTGGAATGAACGTAGCGTACCCCCTGGAGGGCCTTGAAGTCTTCCTCGTCTTTTTTTTAGCGCTGGATGACGGGATCGCTCGTCCTTCGCCAGCACCACCTCGAAGGCCGCCATGTCCTCGATCATATACATGGTGAGGTTCCTGATGTAGGGCCCCTCGAAGTTGCCTTCCAGTGAGACGTAGCGCGAGCTCCACTGATAAGCCGGGCATTTCAGGACGTTGAGGATGTGGGTGTTGTACCACACGTCGAAGGCGTGCTCGTGCTCCGGGTCGGCGTCGTAGTTGATCAGGTGCAGAAAGGGACCGTCCACGGCCTACCTCCTTATCGCGTCACTCGGGAAGCCACCACCAACGTACCCGCAGGCCGTCGTCGTGTCAATCCTCCCATCGGTTGTGGGATAATGTGCTAAGGAAGAGCACCCGACCTTAAAGCAGTGCTGGAGCGCAGCGACGGCAAGAGCGCCGGGGCGGTGCGGGTCTCCCTGGGCCTGGTGAGCAACTTCGCCGCCGTATACTGCTTCGTGCAGTTCGCCTGGGGTCTGCTGGACCGCCCGGCCGGCGAGGTGGGGGTGTGAGGCCCATCCGATCTCGCAGTCGCCCTAGTACTCAGTCAACTCGGTGTTGGTAATTATTTAAGAAATCACTCAAAGTTGCTACCCTTTGGGAAGACAGAATCTACCCAAGGGGTGGCAGTGATGGGACGACGGGAAAAGTATAGGGTGCGCTTGGACCAGGAAGACCGGGAACAACTCCAGCAATTGATTCGAAGTGGGAAGAGCCGGGCTCGTGTGATGACCCGGGCGAGGATTCTACTAAAGAGCGATGAGGGTTGGAAGGCTCCCAAGGTGTCTGAGGCCTTGGACGTCTCCGTAGGCACAGTGTTCCGCATCAAGCGGCGTTTCGCTGAAGAGGGCATGAAGGGGGCTTTGCTGGAAAGGCCCAGGCCCAGGCCACGGAGGAAGCTGGACGACAAGGGAGAGGCCCACCTCATCGCCCTGGCCTGCAGCGCCGCGCCGGATGGCCACGACCACTGGACCCTGCGGCTGTTGGCCGGGAAAGTGGTAGAGCTAGGGTTGGTGCCCTCCATGTCCCATGAAGGCATCCGCAAGCGGCTCAAAAAAACGTTCTTAAGCCGTGGCAGAAGAAGGAATGGTGTATTCCTAAGGTGAGCGCCGACTTTGTGGCAGCCATGGAGGATGTGCTGGACCTGTATGCCGAGCCCTATGACCCCCGGCGGCCGGTGGTCTGCTTTGACGAGACCTCGACTCAGCTGTTGAGCGAGCCACGGCCGCCCTCCCAGCGAAGCCGGGACAGCCGCGGCGACAGGACTACTTTGTACCGAAGGGAGGGCACCCGGAACCTGTTCCTGACCTGCGAGCCGCTGCAGGGCTGGAGACACGTGGCCATCACCCAGCGGCGGACCCAGCAGGACTTCGCCCGTCAGATGCGTTGGTTGGTGGATGAGGCCTACCCGGAGGCCCCGGTGGTGCGAGTTGTTCTGGATAACCTGAACACTCATCGCCCGGCTTCCCTGTACGAGGCCTTTCCTGCCCCTGAGGCCCGGCGTATCGTAAAGCGGCTGGAGTTCCACCACACCCCCAAACACGGCAGTTGGCTCAACATGGCGGAGATCGAGTTCAGCGTCCTGGCCCGATCTTGCCTGAGGAGGCGTGTCCCCGATGAGGCTGCCCTCCGCCGAGAAATTCAGGCCCTGGAGGGGGAGCGAAACGCCGCCCGAGCCTCTATCCATTGGCGCTTCAACACCCAAGATGCTAGGGCGAAACTCCATCGGCTATATCCTTCAAATCACAGGTTGACTGAGTACTAGTGCCCCAGTCCGAAAGGGGAGTGCAGAGGGGCAAAGCCCCTTTGCCGGGAGTCTAAAAGGGGGAAGTCATGAAGTACGACATAATCGTGATTGGGGCCGGCTCCGCGGGATGCACCCTCGCCAGCCGGCTCTCGGAGGACCCGGAGCGCTCGGTGTTGCTGCTGGAGGCCGGGCCAGACTACCACGACATGGAGCAGACCCCCGACGAGCTGAAGAACGGCTACAGCCCTTACGCTTGGCAGATGGGCGCCCGCCACAACTGGTCCTTCGTGGCCACCGCCAACGCCCATCAGCCCGAGCCCACGCCCATCCCTAGGGGCAGAGTGGTGGGCGGCACCAGCTCCATCAACGGCCAGGTCCTGCTGCGCGGCGTCCCCGAGGACTACGACGACTGGGCCTCGATGGGCAACGACGAGTGGTCCTACCTCAAGGTCCTGCCCTACTTCAGGAAGATGGAGACGGACCTGGACATCCGCGACGACTTCCACGGCTCCGACGGCCCCATGCCGGTGCGCCGTCACCCGCGTGACGAGTGGCTGGCTGTCCAGACGGCCTTCGACCGGGCATGTCTCGACGCCGGCTTCCGGGCGGACCCCGACATGAACCACCCCGAGTCCACCGGCGTGGGCCCGGTGCCGATGAACAACCCCGACGGCACGCGCATGAGCACCGGCTTGACCTACATCATCCCCAACCGCCACCGGCTGAACCTCACCGTCAGGGGCAACGTCTTGGTCCGGCGCATCCTGTTCGACGGCAAGCGAGCCACCGGCGTGGAGGTTGAGAGCGGCGGCGAGCGGTTCGTGGTCGAGGGGGAGGAGATCGTGCTCAGCAGCGGGGCCGTCGCCTCACCCCAGATGCTGATGCTGTCCGGGGTCGGGCCGGCGGACCACCTGCGCGAATTGGACATCTCCGTGGTCCATGCCCTGTCCGGGGTAGGTCAGAACATGCGGGACCATCCCATCGTGGCGGTGCGGGCCGAGCCCGGCAAGACCCTCTCCCTGGACCCCTTCGGGCCCAAGATCCAGACCATGCTCCGCTACACCATCGAGGGCTCCGACTCCCGCAACGACATGCAGATCATCGCCACCGGCTTCCCCTACCTGGCGGATATCGACCCTCGCATGACCGGGGGTGTCCGCCTTACCTGCCAGCTGCAGCTGGCCAACGGAGCCGGCGAGTTGCGTCTCGCCTCCGCCGACCCCAACGTGCAGCCCCACATGGACTTCCGGCTGCTGGAGGACCCCTGGGACCTGCAGCGCCTGCGGGAGGCGGTGCTCCTGGCAGTGAGGCTGCTGGAGCACGAGGCCTTCAAGGGCGTGGCCGGAGAGCGGGTGGGCCCCACCGATGCAGACCTGGCATCCCAGGAATCTCTGGACCGGTGGATCCTGGAGAACGTGGGCCCCGCCCAGCACATATCGGGCACCTGCAAGATGGGCCCGGCCTCGGACCCCATGGCTGTGGTGGACCAGCACTGCCAGGTTCACGGCCTGGAGGGGCTGCGGGTGGCCGACGCCTCGATCATGCCCGACGTGATCCGGGCCAACACCAACTGCACCACCATCATGATCGGCGAGCGCGTCGCGGATTTTATGAAATAGCGAGAACTCCTTTAACGCCCAAGAAGACCCAATTCCGTCGATCCGGGATCAAACTCCTCGTTTGAGCCCAGTATCTTAAGGATCGTCTCCCTTAGGTACTCGCGCGTTTTGCCGATCAAGTCCGATTTGTCGCTGGACGTTACGACGTCGCCGTGTACAATTCTCGACCGCAGGCGATACGATTCCTTTAAGTCGCCGTAGGCCTGTTTACGTTCCTCAGGAGTCTCTCCGACAAACGCAGCAATCCGAAGGGATGCTCTGTAGCTAAGCTCCTGGGTAGAATCGGGCAGGAATAGCGATTCAAGAGCGATCCAGTAGTCGATCAGGGCGTCGTCCTCGTTGTATCATTCTGAAACAATATCCCAACGCCTCAAGGCTAGCTTGACCGGGGGGTTAGTAGCCAAAGCTCGGATACGACTCCATGCGTCTATGATCTGTTTTTGCATGGAACTGTCAACATGCGCTGCCGTGGCTAGCAAACGGGGCCTGATATTTGAACTGGTTCCGCCTCCAGGTTGGAGCATACTGTCTGATTTCCGTCTAGTGAATGCAATGTGGATACTTCGGTCGGTGAGGAGCCGGAGGGTTGTCAAGAGATCGGCAACCGAGTCGGCAACTTCACGGCTCGAACCCCATCCTTCATGCCGACCTCTTTCATAGGTCACCTCGATGGCACAATCCGAGCCGATCGGATCAAGCGGCGGCATATGAAATGCCATAAACGGCATCTCAGTATACTTATTAAGTTCCTTCTCTAATTCGTCGGTTGTAAGCTTTCGTATGGCCAACCAGGGAGCAATCTCGACCTGGCTAGAATCAAGCCTACAGTTTATAAGTGGACTGACCTCTGTCACAGTGACAAGAGGGGACTTAAGCTCAGTTATTAACTGGTGAAACGTGTCCTCAAAGGTGGTCTCGTCAAAGGCTTGATTTTCTGTCCGATCAAAATAGGCGCCTAGGAAGGCTCCGCAGATTTGCTCCGTGATCCAGTATTGCGCTTTTTCGTCAGTGATAGGTTTGCCGCCCGCATCCCGTAAGAGCAGATTCCTGAGCTTCTGGTCGTCTCGTGCCTCGTGTATAACACGCTGAAGTGCCTCCGTTGGATTCTCATGCAATCCGATGCGTAACCGAACAAGGAGCCAGGTTAAGTCAGATCGCTCTTCTTTGGGATAAGAAACTGCTTGTTCGTCACGAACTATTCTGGTCCAAGGCCGTTTGGGGATCTCTATCTGGCTGATCGCTGCGCAGACTTCCTGCACAAATAGTTTTAGTGCCTCGTGGAACTCAGTGTAATCTGCCAAGCTATCTTACCCCTCCGGCACCAAATCCCCTGGCACGCTGGCCAGATAGCCGCCGTCCACGGGCAGGGTTATGCCCGTGACCCAGGAGGACTCGTCGCTGGCCAGGAACACCGCCGCGTTTGCGATGTCCCACGCCGTCCCCTCCCGGTGTATCGGGACGCGCCGCACCTCCAGATCCCGCTGCTCTGCGGTGCGCATGCCGGCCACCATGGGCGTGTAGATGTTGCCCGGGATGATGCAGTTGACCCGCACGTTCTGGCGGCCGTTCTGCACCGCCAGCATGGTGGTCAGGGAAATCACGCCGCCCTTGGAGACGCCATAGACCACGCTGCTGCCGTCGATCTCGGTGCGCAGGGCTCCCACCGAGGAGATGTTAATGATGGAGCCACCGCCCGCCTCCGCCATCCGGGGGATGGAGTGCCTGCTGGTGAGCCACATGCCCTTGAGGTTCACCGCCATTACCGTGTCCCACGCCTTTTCCGACATGTCCAGGCCGGCGCCCCGGTCGGGACTAAGGATGCCCACGTTGTTCACCAGCACGTGCAGGCCGCCGTAGCGCTCCAGGGCCGCCTCCACCATGCCCCGGCAGTCGGCGTCGCTGGTAACGTCGCCCTGATACTCGGAGGCCTGTCCGCCCTCCTGCTGGATGGCCGCCACCGTGGCCTGGGCATTCTCCAGGACCTGGTCCACCACCAGCACCCTGGCCCCCTCCCGGGCCAGCTGGACTGAAATGGCCTTGCCTGTGCCCGCCAGATGCTCGGGCTCACGGGCGCCTCCGCCGGTGACGATGGCCACCTTGCCTTCTAGCCTGGGTCTGAGCTGCACCACGGCCGCCTCCCGAAAGGGTGTCTCCTGTAGCGTAGATTATACCAGCTTAGGGGGTCATATCCCTTCCCCCTCGATGGGGGAAGGGCAGGATGGGGGTGCCCCCCATCTTAATCCTCCCCCACAGAGGGGGGAGGAGAGGGCCGGAAATACAGAAGGCCCAGGCAGTGTTTGCCCGGGCCTTCTTCGGCTTCTTGGATTAAGGCCGCAGCCTATTTCTTGATGTGCCCGGCTACTTCGGCCACCAGGTTGGCCGTCGTGCTGATCCCGTGGTGCAAGGGCAGCTTGCGCATGGCGCGGTTGTACTTGGGGTGCTTCGCCACGTACTCCTTCACCTGCTCCATGGTGACCTTATGCTCCTCCAGCACGTCCTTGATCTCCTGGCGGGCCTTCATCTTTGCCTCATACAGCTTCATCTGGACGCGGCTCTTGACGTTGACCTCGCCGTCTCCGGAGGTCTCGATGGGTATATAGATCGAGTCCTTGTAGTCGGCCACCACCCGGCTCTGCACGCCGTCGCTCATGGTGCTGGGCATGCAGCCGAAGGGCTTCAGGGAGACCACCATCTGGGAGTGCTTCTCCGCAGTAACCATGATGTTCTTCCCAATCTCCAGGTGACCCTCGCCGCCCTTGAGGTGAGTGTTGTAGTAGGATTCGGCGTACTCCGCCAGCTTCCTCTGGTTGGGCAGCGAGTCTGTCCTGAAGCCCAGGGCCCGGCGGTACAGGTTGTACCATATGCGGAACACCACCGTGCCGACCTTCAGTATCCGGATGGTCTTCTTCTTCTTCGGATCGATCCTGAGCTTCTCCTCGGCGGTGTGCTTGGCCGACCAGATGAGGTACTCGATCCAGGTACCAATGGGCTCCACCTGGACCTCGGCGCCTTCGGACTCTAGCCAGCTGAACATGTGGTAGTTGCCATCGCCCTCGGTGGTCTGGGCCCAGAACTCACCGGTGATCTTTACCTTGGGCTTGACCCGGGTGTAGTCCACCGAGATGGTCTTGAACCGCTTGCGGACCTGGCGCAGCGCCCGGAAGATGGACCGCTTCTCCCTGAGGGCGGTGCCCATGATCACCTTGGCTTCCTCTATGACCTCGTCGGTCTGCCCCTTGGTCACCTCGTAGGGGCGGATCTTGTATCCCAGCTCGTTGATCATGTCGCCGACCATGATGGACTTGAGAAGGGTGATGGCGAACTTGGCGTTCAACTCCAGGGCGGCGTCCTCTCCGCTCTGGTTGAACCCGCCGCCCTGCTGGAACAGCAGGACCCTGAACTTGCCGAAGCCCGAGTCGCGCAGGGCCTTGCGGTACTCCGCCTCGTACATCCCGAAGCGACAGGGTCCGCAGGCGCCCGCGGTCACGTAGACGTACCTGTCCTCGACGTTCTCTTCTCCCGCGTCCCTGAGCTCCCTGAGGTACTTCACCAGGTTGCCTACGGTGTAGTACGTCGGGTTGCACTGCCCGCGGTTGCCGTACTCTTTGCCCAGGGTCAGGGCATCGTTGTCGGGACAGGGTATCGGCTGTACCCTGTAGTCTAGCCCCTTCATCGCCTCGGCGATCAACTCCTCGTGGGCCAGCGTCAGGCCGCCATAGAGGATGGTGGTAGTTTCCTTCTCCGACTTGGGCCACGGGCGCTCGAAGGGCTTCTCGAAGTGTTCCAACTCCTTCTTGCCCAGCCCCATCTCTCCACGAAGCTGCTCTTCGTATTCTTTAGTCCTGGCCTCGATCTCCTGCTGGTCCATCACCTTGACCATTACGATTCCTCCTGCGAGTTGTTAAAATCCTGCGGGCGTGCCTTTCGAATCACCCAGGAACCTTAGTCTGCCTCCACGGGCTCTTCGACCTTTTTCTCCGGGAGCTTTATATCGATGAGGGTGATCATCTTGCTGCCGTGCTCATCTTCTTCCTCATCGTCGGCGTGGCCCTTGAACTGCTTGAGCTGCTCATAGGCCTTCTTGGGGTAGTCCTGTCCGGGCAGGTTGCAGCTGGCGGACCCGCTGCCCAGCTCGTCTTCGGGATCGTCGTTGGCGATATTCTCCGCCCGTATCTGGTCGTAGGTGTTGGAGTCCACCACCGAGCGACTGGCTTCCCCGTCGCCATTGCCCAGGTTCAGGGAGATCGGGACCCAGGCATCGCTGCCGTGATGGGGTATCCCGTCCTCGTCCAACTCATGCTCGTGCCCGTTGGCGGAGAGCCTGGAGTCGTTGCCGCTGATCCCGATGCGGCCCGCGGTCTCGAGCCCTTCGGCTACGTTCAAGCCAAGCTTGGCGGCGGCCTTGGTACTGGTGCGCTCCAGGTGGGCCTTGTAGGCCCCCACCATTTGCTGGAGCTCGCCCTCGGAGCTCACCTTGCGCTGCAGGTGCTCCTGGTAGCGAGCCAGGAAGTAGTCGATGGTCTCCACCCTGATCTTGATGGAGCCGGTGGGCTTGTTCTCGTCGATGTCGTGGAAGGTGAAGTAGGGTGTGCCCGACGCTTCGATGATGTTCTCCACCGTGTTGTATATGGGAGCGTCGTGGCCGCACTTGAAGCTGGACAGGTCGATGGCCACCAGGTTGGGGTGCCTGGCCACGTACTTGGCGCCCCACACCTTCTTGCTGGAGTTCTCGCTGTAGCTGTTCTTCCAGACGTCGGCGATATCCATGGGGTGGATGATGATGCCGGCCCTGACCTCTTCGCCGAACAATCGCTCCAGGATGTCTTCGTCCTGGGGCAGAGAGTCCACACTGAAGATGGGGTAGCCCCTCTTCTGGATCTCGGCCATAATCTCGTGGTTCAAGCCGGGATCGTTGTGGTAGGGGCGACCCAACATGACCACCCCCACCTTACCTTCCTCTTCCAGCCCATCCAGGACCTTCCGAGCCTCGGCCCGTAGGGAGACCTCGAAGTACTTGCGCCACACCTTAAGGGCCGTTTCTATAGCCTCCCGGTTCTCCTCTTCGGTGACCTTCAGTAAGTCCTTGAAGCAGTCATACATCTCGATCTCGAACAGGGGCCACAAGGACATGTCGAAGGAGGGAGCCAGGTACTGGATGTCGTTCTCGGCGAAGCTATCGCCTTCCTTGGTGAATGCGGCCTTGCACACCTCGGGGGTGATGGACACCGTTGGGCAGGCGGAGCTGTCAACCGCGTTCACCAACTCGGTCTTCAGCTTCTGGATAATCGGGAAGAAAATGACGTCCGGCTTCACCTTCTGATCGAAGATCAGGTTATGGATGTGAGCTATGGCGACCTTGCTGGGGAAGCACTGGTCAATGGAGCCGCGGCGAGAGCCTTTGTACCACATCAGGGGGTCGGTGTAGTCGGAGTAGGTGATGTGGCGGAAGCTGACTCCCAGGGCCTCGAAGTAGGCGCTAAAGAACGGGGAGACGGTGTACATATTGAGGACCCTGGGCATCGCGATCTTGATGTTCGCGCGAAGCTCCCGGACCTCCGGAGAGGCTTTGGCGACGACCGCCTCCACCTTCTCTTTGCGGAACATGGACAGCAACCCCTTGCCCTTGGCCGGCTGCTCCGCCCCTTCCTCTTCTTCTTCCAGCATAGTGCTGACCTTCGGTGGGCTGAAGCTGCGGAAGGCCTCGGTGGACGCCTTCTCAACGAAGTTAGGGTTGGCTTTTCTGATCTCGTCCAGCCGGGCCTTGATGACCTTCATGTCCTCCATCTTCTCCACCGTGCCCTTCTCGCAGGTGGCGATGATGAAGCGGTTGGTCTCGCCGGTGTCACTCGTGGTGTCGATGTAGGTCCTCAGGCACTTGTTCTTGCAGAAGCTGCACCGGGTGGACTCGTCCCTGGTGGCAGTGAACTCCAGACTCTCGGCGGCCTTCAGGCCTATGAAGCTGGAGTCCCTCTCGGACACCACTCGAATGGCCTCCAGGGCGGCTCCGATGGCCCCGCTCTCTCCCGTGAACTGGTGCACCCGGATGGTGGCGTTGGGCACCTTGGACTTGATGAAGTCGTACTGGGACTTGACCGCCGCCAGGTTGTGCTGCGTCCCGCCCTGCAGCACAAAGGTGGTGCCGAACTTGCCCAGGTTGGGCTCCGCCACGACGTAGAGCCAGATGTTCTTGGGCAGCACTTTGGCCAGGCCGGCCATGATCTCCCTCTTCTCCCAGCCAAGCTGCTGGAAGTTGACGATGTCCGTCTCCATGAAGACGGCGCATCCGTAGCCGAAGACGGGGAGCCGCTCGGCGTCGAAAGCCACGTCGGCGAACTCGGCCACAGAGTAGCCGAACTTGGCTGCCGTGCTCTGCAGGAAGTAGCCGTTGCCGGCGGAGCACTGGGTGTTGAGCTTGAAGTCCTTGACTTTGCCGTCCTTGAGCACGATGACCTTGATGTCCTGCCCACCCACGTCCACGATCACGTCGGCGTCGTCGTAGTAATGCAGCGCGGACTTCGTGTGGGCAACCGTTTCCACGATACCCACGTCGGCGCCCAGGGACTCCTTCAGCATGTCCTTGGCGTAACCGGTGGTCCCCACTCCCTTGACATCCAGGGTCGCACCCTGGTTCTCGACGTATTCCCTGAGGTCGGCCAGGATATCCTGGGTGTCCTCCAAGGGGTTGCCCTTAGAGAGCTGGTAGGCCGTGGCCAGTAGCTCTCCCTCTTTGTTCATCAGGACAGCTTTAGTGGAGGTGGAGCCGCCGTCGATGCCCATGAACGCTTCCACAACATCGCCCTCGGAGAACTTGGCGGGCTCCCAGGGCGTCTTCGCGAAGAGCTTCTTGAACTCCTCCAACTCCTCCGGGGTGCGGCACAGGCCCACGTCCCCCGATGACTCCCTCATCTGGGTCCGTCCCACCTCGATGAAGGCCTCCAACTCCTTGGACCCCTTGTAGACTCCCACGTCGGGGTCCTCGCTCTTGCCGTAGAGCACAGAGCCGATGGCGGCGTAGTACTGGGCGTTCTCCGGGACGATAACCAGGTCAGCGGGATCAACCCCTTCGGGCAAGGGGAAGTTGCGCTCCGCCCAGATCTTGGGGATGTTGCTCTTCCAGCAATCCCGCATCGCAGGGATGAAGGTGTTGGGCCCTCCCAGGAGGAGCACCGTGGGACGCAGGGTGTTGCCCCGGGTGAGGACGCTCAGGTTCTGCTGAACGATGGCCTCGAAAAGGGAGGCCATCAGCTCGTTGGCGGGAACGCCGTTCTTCTGCAGGCCGTTTATGTCCGTCTCGGCGAAGACGCCGCACTTGCCGGCCACGGGGTGGAGCTTCGTGTCGTAGTAGGGAAGGGCCTGGAGCTGCTCGCTGGTGAGCATTACCTTGGCGTTGATCTTGTCGATGACGGCGCCTGTGCCGCCGGCGCATTTGTCGTTCATGCTGGGCACCTTGCGCTTGGTGCCCGACCCGGGGTCGCTGAACCAGATTATGATCTTCGCGTCCTGACCCCCCAACTCGACCACTGAGCCAGCTTCGGGGTAGAGGTGTTCGACGGCCAGGGAGACTGCGTTCACCTCTTGAACGAACTTGGCGCCGATGCGGTCCTTGAGCATGCTTCCGCCGCTGCCGGTTATGAAGACGCGGAACTTGTCGTCGGGTATGGGAAAGGCCTCGGTGATGCGCTGGAGAAACTCGTTCACCATTTCAGGCTGCTTGGTCTGGTGACGCTCGTAATCTTTCCAGAGGATTTCATCCGTATCGGGGTCCATCACCACGGCCTTGACCGTGGTGGAGCCCACATCCAGACCGACCAGCAGGCTATCGTAAGCCTTTGCCTGGCCCGAGTCCGCGCCCTGAGTTAGCAGTCCGTTGGTGCTATGTAAAACGTCTACCATAACGTGATTTCTCCTTCGGCTCTTACCGGGTCACCTGTCGGCCCTGGATCATCCGCGCCCCGCGGAGGTTTGCCGTGGCATCTGGGATCCACCTCGACGGGCGGCATCCATAAGCCCGTGACGTGATTCGGACAATATTCCGCCCATTCCGAACTCCAAGAGTTCCTGCACCAACTCTCGGACCGGGGGCTGAGGCTCCCGCGAGGAGGTGATCTGAAACACTACTTCCTTCACCGCCCCGATGATGGCGTAAGAGGTGAGACGCGCGTTGAACTGGCGCACCAAACCCATGGTCATCCCCAGTGTCATGGAGCGCTGTATCATCCCTGCCAACTGGTCGTAGAATTCTTCCAGGCGTGCCTCCATGGAGCGGTCCATGGAGCTGGCGTGATGAAGCAGTATCTGGGCCAGATCCCTCTCCCTCAGGACCAGCTCGAAGACGCGGGCAAGGTTGTCCTGGATCTGGACCAGGGGTGGCTGAGCGCCTGGGCTGAGGGAAACGGGCCTTACGCAATCCTGCAGGTCCGACAGAAACGAGTCCAGAATGCTCTGGAAGATGTGAAGCTTGTTATCGAAGTATTGATAGAACGTCCCTCTGGCGATCCCTGCATGCTGTACGATCTCGGAAATACTGGTCGCGTAGTACCCTTTGCTGGCGAAAGTGCTCTTAGCACAGGAGACCAGCCGCTGCTTCCGATCGTCCCGGAGACTTCTATTCATCGGCAGCGCCCCATCACACCCAGGTACGTACTACGACGTGCTCATGTTAGATTTGAAGCTGTCCGATGTCAAAACACATTCCGAGAAATTGACCAATTTGAAGGACTGAGTTGAGGGTAACCGGTAGCTTGGAGGTGTTGGGGAGGGGTCAAACGGATCGGTATATAGTGCCCGAACCAGTCACGGAAACCTGGGCCTTGCCACGAGGATCGCTCTCGTGTAGGGCTCACTCAGGAAGCCTCGGCGCCGATGCGCTCGGCCCCCGCCTCTACCCTGGCGAAGAACTCCAGCACCAGCCGGTTGAATACCTCCGGACGCTCGAAATAGACGGAATGGCCTGCGTCGGCCACCACCTCTAGCCGCGATCCGGGAATCAGCTTGTGGGACGCCTCGATCACCGCCGGAGGCATCACCACATCCTCCTCACCGACGATGAGCAGTGTGGGCACCCTCATCTGTTCCAGTTCCGGGGCCTTGGGACCTTCGCCGCTGGTGAACCCGTTGGGCTCCAGGTCCCTGGCCGGATTCATCAGGTTGATTTCTTTGTAAAGGAAAGCCTTTTCGGGCTCTCGGTGCCGGAAGCCGGGGGCCACGGCTCGATCCAGTACGTCGTTGGTGGGTTTGCGTTGACGGAGGACCTCGACGATGGGCTCTTCGCCAATGCCGCCGGTGGTGCCGGCCAGGACCAGGGCCCTGGTCCTGCGAGGGTAGGCCAGGGCGAATCCCAGGCAGGTCAGGCCGCCCATGGACTGGGCCACCAGGAAGGCGTCCTCGATCCCCAGGTGGTCCAACAGGCCCCTGAGGTCCTCCACGAAGGCCTCACGGCCCATGGCTTCGGGCGGCTGCAGCGACCGTCCCCATCCCCTGTGGTCGAAGGTGATGCAGCTGTACCGCTCGCTGAATACGGGAACCTGCTGCCACCAGCTCATGTGGTTGCCGCCGCGCCCGTGGGCGAGCACTACCGCAGGCCCTTCTCCAGTAGTTTCGTAGTACAGATTTATGTCCTGTACTGGCGCCGTGGGCATTGCTACCTCCACCCTCTCCGCAAGAGGGCCGGGGGCGCTCATGGCGTCACCCGGCCCTGGTGTCCTGTATGGCGGTCCGGTCCGGGTCTATCGGGTGTTTTTCAGCGTGGAGAGGTCCCGCTCCTTGAAGTAGTTGTAATTCATCTCGGTGAATTTGCTCCACTGCTCGGGCACGGCGTCCTCAGCGAAAATGGCGGTTACCGGGCACACCGGCTCACACGCGGCGCAGTCGATGCACTCGTCGGGATGGATGTAATACATGTCGTCTTCGTCGGTGGTGTAGATGCAGTCTACCGGACAGACGTCGACGCATGCCGCGTCCTTAACATTAACGCAAGGCTCGGTGATGATGTATGTCATGAGCTACCGCTCCTCCTACTATTGATCGCTGCTTTAGATGGCCTGCGGGCCGCCAACCATTATAGCACGGGGGTCTGCGGTTTTGACCCACTCAGGGGGCCGACTTAGTTGCTTTCCGGTCCAGATACTCCTGAAGCATCACCGCCGCCGCCGCCGCGTCTACCTCACCCTTGTGGCGGGAAGGACTACGGCCTGCCTCCCGCATCAACCGCTCAGCCTCGGCCGTTGAGAACCGCTCGTCCACCGTGTCCAGGAACAGGTCCGTTTCGCGGCGAAGGGCCCTGATAAAAGACCGCACCCTCTTCGCCTGAGGTCCCACCGTCCCGTCCAGGGACAGAGGGAGGCCCACGATGATGCCCTCGGCCTGCCTGGCTGCCGCGGCTTCCCGGATCCGCGCAATGTCCTGGGCCAACCTGGTGCGCTGGATGAATCCTGCCGGGGTGGCCATCGCTCCGCCGGGGCCGCTGACCGCCATGCCGATGCGGCGTTCCCCCACGTCCAGGCACAGCAGCCTCAATTACCGGCGCCCTTCCGCACCAGTTCGGCTACGCCCCGGAGGGCCTCGTCCAGCTTGTCGGCTCTCTTGCCACCGGCCTGGGCCATCTCCGGACGGCCGCCGCCGCCGCCGTCCATGACTTTGGCCGTCTCCCTGGCGATGTCGCCGGCGTGAAGACCCCTCCCAACCAGGTCCGGGGTGACCATGGCGATGATAGTGGGGCGGTTATCGTGCACGGCGCCCAGAACGATCACGGCGCTTGAGAGCTTGTCCTTAAGCCAGTCGCCCATCTCCCGCATGGAGTCCACTCCTGTGGCCGACGTCCTGGCCGCCAGCACCCTGGTGCCATCCACATCCTGGGCCTTGGGCAGCAACTCCTGGGCCTCCCGCCTTAGCTTCTCTCGTTCTAGGGTCTCCAGGCGCTTCCTCAGCAGGTCGGCGTCCCGAACGTAGCTGTCCAGCCGGGCCCCCAGGTCCACAAGGGGCGTCTCCAGCTTGCCGGCCAGGGACTCCAACAGGGCCGACCGCTCCGTGAACAGATCCTCGGCGGCCCGGCCGGTGACGGCCTCGACGCGCCTCATGCCGCCGCCGACGCTGGACTCTCCCACTATAAAGAGGAGGCCCAACTGGCCGGTGGCCCCGACGTGGGTCCCACCACATACCTCGACGCTGAAGGGCTCGCCGTCGGACATTTCCACAACCCGCACCACGTCGCCGTAGCGGTCCCCAAAGAAGGCCAGGGCCCCTTCCTGCACGGCCTGGGCGTAGCTGGACTCCCGGGTGCGTACCGCCAGGTCGTCCCGGACCTTCTGGTTGGCCAGCCCCTGCACCTCCAGCAACTCCTCCCGGGAGAGGGCCACGACGTGGCTGTAGTCGAAGCGCAGCCGGTCCGCCGCCACCAGGGAGCCTCCCTGACGTACATGGGGACCCAGCACCCGCCGCAGGGACGCGTGGAGCAGGTGAGTGCCGCTGTGGTTGCGGGCGGTGTCCAGGCGACGAGACGGGTCGACGCGGGCTTCCACCGGGTCGCCCAAGGAGACGTCCCCTTCTTCGACGACGCCCCGATGGACGATGAGGCCGGCCACGGGCGCCTGGGTATCCTCCACACGGACCCGGCCGTTGGGTCCGGCGATGACACCGGCGTCCCCTACCTGCCCGCCGCCTTCAGCGAAAAAGGGGGTCTCCCCAAGTACGATCTCCACCGCCTGACCCACCGTGGCGTGCCCCACGGGTACGTTGTCCACCAGCAGAGCGGCGACCACCGACTCCTGCGACAGGGCGCTGTAGCCGGTGAACCCGACTGCCCCGACGCCAAGGTTCTCGTAGGTGGACAGCACCTCCATACCGCCGGCGAACTTCTCTCCTCCGGCGGATCGGGCCCGCTCCCTCTGGGCCTCCATCTCCCTCTGGAAGCCCTCCATATCCACTTCCAGTCCATGCTCGCGGGCGATCTCGGCGGTGAGCTCCGGAGGAAAGCCGTAGGTGTCGTAGAGGGTGAAGGTGCTGTCACCTGGCACCCATACTTTGGCCATCTCGGAGGTCAGGAGGCCCTCCAGGACAGTAATACCCCGCTCGAACGTCTGGGCGAACCGCTCCTCCTCGAGGCCCACTACCCTGCGGATAAAGTCGGCGTTGGTCGACAACTCCGGGTAAGCGTCCTGGAACCGTCGTACGGCGACGTCGGAGACCTCTGTGAGGAAGGCCTCCTCCAAGCCCAGACGGCGCCCGTAGCGGATGGCCCGCCGGATCACCCGCCGCAGCACGTAGCCACGGCCCTCGTTGCCCGGCACCACACCGTCGGCAATAAGGAAGGCCGCGGCCCGCGCGTGCTCCGCCACCACCCTCAGCGCGTAGTCGGTGTCCCGGTCGGCGCCGTAGGTCTTGCCGCTGATCTTCTCCACCTTCTGCACGATGGGCCGGAAGAGGTCGGTCTCGTAGATGGTGCGCACGCCCTGGAGGATGGTGGCGGCCCGCTCCAGGCCCATGCCGGTGTCGATGCTGGGGGAGGGCAGGGGAGTGCGGGTTCCCTCGGGGTCCTGGTAGAACTGCATGAACACCAGGTTCCAAAGCTCCACGAAGCGCTCGCAATCGTGGTTGGGGTGGCACTCCGGGGTGCCACAACCCTTCTCCACGCCGAAGTCGTAGTGGATCTCGCTGCACGGACCGCAGGGTCCCTCTTTGCCCGCCGGCCCCCACCAGTTGTCGGCGTCGCCGTAGCGGTAGATACGGTCGTCGGGAACGCCGATATCCTGACTCCAGTGACTGTAGGCCTCCTCGTCGTCCAGGTAAATGGTGACGAACAAGCGCTGGGGCTCCAGCTTGAAGACCTCCGTGACGAACTCCCAGGACCAGCCGATGGCTTCCTTTTTGAAATAGTCGCCGATGCTGAAGTTCCCCAGCATCTCGAAGAAAGTGAGGTGCTTGTGGTCCCCCACCTCGTCCACGTCGGTGGTGCGGAAGCTCTTCTGGCACGACGTGAGCCACTTGGAGGGCGGTGTCGTCTCCCCGGTGAAGTAGGGCTTGAATGGGACCATGCCGGCACTGGTGAACAGCATGGTAGGGTCTCCCACCGGTACCAGCGAAGAGCTGGGCATGATGGTGTGGCCCCGGTCCCTGAAGAACTCCAGGAAGCCCTGCCTTATTCGATCTCCATCCATTTAGTCACTACAATCCTGGTGAATCAGCTTCAGCCCAACCTAAATATATTACACGGCCCGTTATCAGTCCACCATATGCGGACGCGATGAAAGGGGATTCTGTGCCAAGATGAGGGCCTCCGATGATATTGACCCACTACAACCTTTGGCATAGAATTCTAGTGCGCGACGCTTTCCAAACGCACAACGTTTTCAAGGAGGCGGCATGCACTCAAGCATGATCAGCAAGATAGAGAAGGCGCGGGCCTACTCGGAGCAGCGTGACCGGGTGAACATCACCACACTGAGTGCCACCTTTCGCGGAAATCATAACATCCACCAGGTAACCTATGACGACGCAGGGTGGCACTGCTCTTGTGCCTTCTCGGCGACCCATGCAACGTGCAGCCACACCATGGCTCTTCAGCGCATTCTGGAAGGCATGATTCCGGAAGCGGCCAAGCTAGAGAGCCTGTAGGCCGGTTCGCGCTCTCGCACAACGAGAGCCCCCGGCAGCCTCTGCCCGGCAGGCGGAAAGCACCCCTATGGTGCCACCGCGGCCTCTGACCTCTTTTGCGTCGTAATAACCGTGCCGTGCTGGCATGTGACAGCTTGGTCACGGGATTAAGATCCAGGCCCGTACCCGGAAGGATCGTAGCGACGTAGGTGCTGCATAAGTCTGCAAAATGGGACGCCCCGTTGGTTGACAGGAAACCTCTGGCATGGCGGATGTGGATGCTAGCAACGGGAGTTGTAGCGGTCCTAGTACTCAGTCAACCTGTGATTTGAAGGATATAGCCGATGGAGTTTCGCCCTAGCATCTTGGGTGTTGAAGCGCCAATGGATAGAGGCTCGGGCGGCGTTTCGCTCCCCCTCCAGGGCCTGAATTTCTCGGCGGAGGGCAGCCTCATCGGGGACACGCCTCCTCAGGCAAGATCGGGCCAGGACGCTGAACTCGATCTCCGCCATGTTGAGCCAACTGCCGTGTTTGGGGGTGTGGTGGAACTCCAGCCGCTTTACGATACGCCGGGCCTCAGGGGCAGGAAAGGCCTCGTACAGGGAAGCCGGGCGATGAGTGTTCAGGTTATCCAGAACAACTCGCACCACCGGGGCCTCCGGGTAGGCCTCATCCACCAACCAACGCATCTGACGGGCGAAGTCCTGCTGGGTCCGCCGCTGGGTGATGGCCACGTGTCTCCAGCCCTGCAGCGGCTCGCAGGTCAGGAACAGGTTCCGGGTGCCCTCCCTTCGGTACTCGTAGTCCTGTCGCCGCGGCTGTCCCGGCTTCGCTGGGAGGGGCGGCCGTGGCTCGCTCAACAGCTGAGTCGAGGTCTCGTCAAAGCAGACCACCGGCCGCCGGGGGTCATAGGGCTCGGCATACAGGTCCAGCACATCCTCCATGGCTGCCACAAAGTCGGCGCTCACCTTAGGAATACACCATTCCTTCTTCTGCCACGGCTTAAGAACGTTTTTTTGAGCCGCTTGCGGATGCCTTCATGGGACATGGAGGGCACCAACCCTAGCTCTACCACTTTCCCGGCCAACAGCCGCAGGGTCCAGTGGTCGTGGCCCTCCGGCGCGGCGCTGCAGGCCAGGGCGATGAGGTGGGCCTCTCCCTTGTCGTCCAGCTTCCTCCGTGGCCTGGGCCTGGGCCTTTCCAGCAAAGCCCCCTTCATGCCCTCTTCAGCGAAACGCCGCTTGATGCGGAACACTGTGCCTACGGAGACGTCCAAGGCCTCAGACACCTTGGGAGCCTTCCAACCCTCATCGCTCTTTAGTAGAATCCTCGCCCGGGTCATCACACGAGCCCGGCTCTTCCCACTTCGAATCAATTGCTGGAGTTGTTCCCAGTCTTCCTGGTCCAAGCGCACCCTATACTTTTCCCGTCGTCCCATCACTGCCACCCCTTGGGTAGATTCTGTCTTCCCAAAGGGTAGCAACTTTGAGTGATTTCTTAAATAATTGTAGGCCGTCAGCGATAATGGGACACATCGGAGGGTAAGAAAACCCGAGAGTTTGGAGGGTGGCGAGAGCTCCTGAAGTGAGGGTAGAGTTACCCACAGAAAGGAGCAGATGTGTCCCAGTCAGACGTAGACAAAGCAGAGGCCGCCGAGGAACGGAGCGCGGAGACGAGGTCCTTCGTTCGCACGGTGAAGGCGGCTACCCGACGTAAGTACACCCCCGAAGAGAAGATCCGAATTGTTCTGGAGGGCTTCCGCCGCGAGGTCACAGTCAACGACCTGTGCCGGCGGGAGGGGATCAAGCCCCACTCCTACTACTCGTGGACCAAAGAGTTCATGGAGGCGGGCAAGGAGAGGTTGACCCGCGACACGATGCGGGACGCCACTCAGCATGAGGTAGGGCAGCTCAAGAGAGAGAACGGGGAGCTCAAGGAGCTAGTGGCCGATCTGTCGCTGGAGGCGTACCGTCTCAAAAAAACGGCCATCCCCATGCCCCAGGAAGCTACCGGTACCAGCGGATGAGCGCCGTGGAGAAGGCAGAAGTACTTACCGAAGTAGCCTCGTCTCCCCTCCCTAAACGAAAGGCCCTCAGCGAGTTGGGTATCCCTAAGAGCACCTACTACCGGTGGCTCAGACGCCAGGACCAACAAGGACTTGAGGACCATGCAGGAGGCGGCAAGCCCCCGTGGAACCGTCTCAGCATTCGGGAAGAACGCTCAGTTCTCGCAGCAGCCAGAGAGATGCCGGAGCTGAGCTGCCGTCAGCTGGCCGCGTGGATCACCGACAACCAGGGCTTCAGTGTCTCAGAGTCGAGTGTCTACCGTATCCTGAGCAGGGAGGGTCTGGTGAAGAGGCCTGAGATGAAGCTGGCCGCGGGTAAGGAGTACCACCGCAAGACCACAGGCCCTCACCAGATGTGGGCCACCGACGCCTCCTACTTCAGGGTAGTAGGTTGGGGCTACTACTACCTGGTGACCGTGATGGACGACTACTCCCGCTTCATCCTGGCTCACAGGCTCCAGGAAGACATGACGGCCGACTCCTTCATCGAGGTGGTCCAGGATGCTGTGGACAGGACCGGCATGGATCAAGTTCCAGTCACAGACCGCACTAGGCTGCTGAGTGACAACGGCCCGGGCTATGTCTCGAGGGCATTCAGGGACTACCTGGGTATGGTTGGCATCAAGCACATCCTGGCAACCCCTTTCCACCCTCAGACCAACGGGAAGCTGGAGCGCTACCACCAGAGCATCAAACGGGACGTAAACCAGGTGCCCTATGAGTTGCCCTCTGACCTCGATGCGGCTATCGCGGCGTTCGTCAGCTACTACAACTACCGGCGCTATCACAAGGCCCTGGCCAACGTGACACCATCTGACGTGCTCAAGGGAAGACGGCAAGAGATCCTACAACGCAGAAAGCAACTGTCTTGAAAGTCAAGAGGAATGACCGGCGACTGCCGGAGTCAGGTCGCGCCAGGGTGAGCGATGCTTGAGCATGGAGTTGAGGATAACGAGCAGCTTGCGCATGCAGGCTGTGAGGGCCAGCTTCTTGGGCTTACCAGCGGCCAGCAGCCGCTGGTAGAAGTCCCTGATAACAGGGTTGAAGCGACTGGCAACCAGCGCTCCCATGTACAGGGCGGCGCGGATGCGGGCGCGTCCACCCCAGACGGTGCGTTTGCCCCGCAGGGTGCCGCTGTCCCGGTTGAAGGGAGCCACCCCTACCAGGGCGGCGATCTGCCGGCGGTCCAGCGTGCCCAGCTCCGGCAGATAGGCCAGGAGAGAGATGGAGACTTGTTCTCCCACGCCGGGAACGGTGCGCAGGAGGTCATCCTTCTCTCGCCATACGGGACTCTGGCGGAGAGTCTGCCGCAGTCCCTCATCCAGGTCGTCCAGCTCTCGCTCCAGCCATGCAATGTGGGCCTCGATGCGGGGACGGACGGCGATGGCGGCGGCGCTCAAGCGGTTCTTCTCCGAGACCAGCATGGTCATCACCTGGTGCCTGCGGGCAGCCAGGGAGTTAAGGGCCTGGGTCTCGGCGTCTCGCAGAGGGCGCACGGGTGGACGAACCGCTTCGGCGAAGTGAGCCAGAACCGCCGCGTCCAGAGCGTCGGTCTTGGCCAGCTTCCCGGTGGCCCTGGCGAAGTCCCGCACCTGGCGGGGGTTGACGACGACCACAGGCACCGCGTCGGCTGCCAAGGCAGCCACCAGCGGCACTTCCAAGCCGCCCGAAGCCTCCAGCAACACCATGACCGGTTCAAGGGCCTTCAGCTGGGAGACCAGCTGCCGGACTCCTGTCTCGTCATGGGAAACCTCCCATCTGTCGTCCGTAGGACGGACTGCGACGTCCACCTGGGCCTTGGCTACATCAATGCCTACGTAGATCGATTCTTGCTCCACGAGCACCTCCTGCGAATTATTGGCCCGTCCTTGCAAGATGCGGGCTTGGTTGGCCCAGGCAACTGTTCGGGCTCTATTCGGAAGGGGTGCGGCGACCCTCGCTTTCTGGCGGTCTTCCATAACCAAGGAGAAACCGGTCTGCCGCACCCCGATCCACCTAAGTGAAGTGATTGTTACACACCCAAACCAAGATACAAGGAGGTGAAGGCCAAAACCATCCAAAACCGCAGACGCTATAACAGGGCCCTCAGAGAGCTCACCAGACCCCCATCCAGCACCTGATCTCTCGGGTCCCAATGTGATGCTCCTATAGATGTCAAGCAGCTGCTGGTAAGGCCAGGTTCTTACGTCCCAACTCACTCAAGATGGCAAAGACCTGACGAGCAACGTAGCGTTTGAGACAGCGGATGATCTCAGGCTTTGTCATCCCCTCTCTCGTACGACGCTGCATATATTCCCTCGTCCGCTCGTCGTGGCGGAGTCGCACAAGGACAACGCGATAGAGTGCGGCATTGGCGTGTCGATCGCCTCCGCGATTCAATCGATGGCGGTTGGTCTTGCCTGAAGAGGCAAGGATGGGGTTTACTCCGCACAGGGCGGCGAAGGCGGACTCCGACCTCAGTCGCTCGGGATTGCTGCCGGCAGTAACGAGAAGCGTGGCTGCGGTGTCTGCTCCGACTCCGAAGGTGTGGACCAATGCCGGCGCAGTCTCCGCGGTGAGCCGGACCAGCTCCTTGTCGATACCTTCGATCTCGTAGGTGAGATGGCTGTGACGACGGGCAAGTAACCGAAGTGCATGCTTGGCCGCAGCTGTCGGCGTCGCCAATCGACCCGGGCGGAAGCTACGGCAGCGGTCCACAAGCCTCCGTGCATTCAGTCCGTCCAAATCCTCCCGCAATTCAACAGGTGCGGTGACCACAAGGGCTTTCATCTGGTTCATGGCCTGGGTGCGGGCCTTCATCCCAGAGTCCTTGGTGATCTTGAGAACCCGGATCATCTCTACCTTGTCCACACCTGATTTGGGAGACTCCCGGGCCACCCCAGCGAGAACGGATCGTGCAGCCATTTCAGCATCGAGAGGGTCGCTTTTGCCCAGTCTACGGCGTGTGGACCTGTCTGGTCGGTTGACCTCGATAACTTTGTGGCCACACCGAGCAAGGTGTCGAGCCAACCCCACTCCATATGAGCCCGTACCTTCGATGCCAAAGGTAGCGACCCCGCCCAGGCCGATAGCCCAGCTCTCCAGGCCTTTGTAACCCTTGGCTGTGGTCGCCAGCCGGTATTCACCCAGCCGTGCGCCATGGTGGTCGATTGCTACAGCCACGTGTTCGTCCAGATGTGTGTCCACTCCAACGATCACCCTGGCAACACCATCTAAGTTACCACTAGTCGTCACCGCTTCCTCCTGTTCTTGAGTGAGATGGCTACGAACGGCCAGGAGAGAGGACAGGACTGCGACGGGACCTATGGCCAGGCTCCTATAAGGTCACTGCTCACCTGGTCGGTGGGGGTTGGGCCACCTTGAGAACGAGGTCGACAGATCACATTCAAGGCACTGCGCCGGTCCCACTTCGGGTCAGACCCGAGCTAAGGAGGCCCGGTAAAGATTATCGCAGTCCCACTTTTGCTGGTTGCTAACACGGGTACTGATGCTGGCAGGGGGATGGAGGAAGATTCCCGACACGTATCTCCGAACCCTGGGAGACGAGGATGTGCGACGCTTTCACCAGATGGTCTCCCCGGTTGATAAGCTGGGGCAAGCTCAGGCAGCTCAGCAGCGAGAAAGGAAGAAGGGAAGGGCCAGGGGGCAGCTGTAACAACCTCCCTCTGGTCACGATTCTCAGGTGGTCTAGGTTCTACCAGACTCCGAACATCCGGCCCACGAGCCAACCCACGCCGCCTCCACTACCTCCGGCCAGGGTCAGCGACCAGGGAAGGGGCACCGACCCAGCGAACTTCACCCGCTTGTCCCGTACCGACAGGGTAAAGCCGCCATTGTTGGCCAGGTAGACCTCCAGCTTGGCGACCTGGGCTATCAGCTCCTCCAGGGTCTGGTTGATCTGCTGGTGGGCTTCATCTCCCTGGCGGGCCGACTCTTCCAAAGTAGCCACCCGTTGTTGAATATTTGGATCGACCATGTCAGAACTGCCAGCCTTCAAATCTGAATATGCCCAAGCTCTGCCTGGAGTTAGCCGTCCCCACATTGTTGGCGATGAACTCCACCTTCACGCAGGTCAACCCGTCCTTGTTGAAGAGCACGTCTTCCGGGTGAGTCTCCTGTATACCCCAGCGTGTACCCCGGTGGCGGCGGGCGATTATGGACCCGTCGCTAAAGATGAACCTGATGCCGGCTTCAACGGTCTGTTTCTTCACCGGCAACCGCCAGTACAGTGGGAGCAGGCTGTGATACTCGGTGCCGGGCTCGATAGCTCTGAGAACGGTCCTCCCTGGAGGATAAGTCTGCCTCGGTGGTCTGTACTGCTGATGCCGGTTGGCGCACAGACCCCGCCCGGTGGCCACCAGATATCCCTCTGAGGCCAGGATTTCATCTGCTCGAAGGTTGGCCACCTTTCTGTTGCGGGTGCGCCACTGGTCCTGCCAGCGTTCAATTCTCTTGACTCGGGCAGCCAGCTCCCCAAACTGCTCTACAAAGTCCCGCTCTTGCATCTAGGTCACCCTGAAGAAGGCAGCGTCCTTGTGCTCCACAAAGGTCCCCCACCTCTGGGCTGTGCCCCGATTCATCTGCTCCTCCACCTCCATCAGTATCCAGGGCACGCCGCCGTCGCCGTCGTTGACCCCGATGGTGGGGAGGTACAGGGACACCTTGTCCCCTGGCTCCAACGTCCAGTTGTCGATCTTGAACTTGCCCTGCCACAGGTCGAACTTGCGCTGCTCCAGGATGGATACAGCTATGTTGTTCAGGGCCTCGGTATCGCCCACCTCGCTTTCCTTGGTCACCATGTCCCGCCGTCCATAGGCAGATTGGGAGTTGGAGTCCTCTGCGGTAGCGTAAAGGGGCCAATTTGAATCCACCTGGGGGTTATCATCCCCCACCACAGTAATGTAGTTCCTTGGGTCCACTGTGGGCTGTATATCGAACCTGGGGCCTATGTCGCTCTCGGTGATGGTCACCGATCCGGTAAGGTCGTTGTAGCCCCTGGGCTGGACAAAGAGCTTCTTCTGTATGCCATCGTCATCGGTACCATTGTGGCCGACCCACCACACCCAGTCTGGCAGGAACCGTTGGACAATCTCGTTGGTGAAGCTTGCCAGGTTGTCGTATCCGGGGCTGTACTTCTCTGGATGGGTCAATGGATGGTCCACCACTCCGCCGCTGGTCCTGTCAACCTCATACCAGTGGATGCCCCAGTAGTCCTTGATGTTGTCGGTGTACTTCGTCTCCGGGGGCGCGTGTAGTGGAAGGGTGCGTTGCCATGACGCCCCATGAGAGAGGTCCACCACCCTGGGGTATATGCTGAAGTGGCCTGGGGACTGCACCTGTATCCGCGGCCTATCTATGAAGCCTCCAAAGACCTTCCTGGTCTCATCTACTGTGATGACGACTTCACACTCCCTGCCGGTGCGCAGCTGATCCCTCTGGGCTATGGATGCATCTTCCACCCGGAAGCTGGCTTCACCTGCTCCCACCCTGCGGCGCACCCTGATGCGGCTGGTGTTGGCGACCGTGTTCCAGCTGCTCCCGTCGTGGACTTTCACCTGGGTGGTAACGGCCATTACCGGACGCCCTCCAGGGAACCCCGGATGCGGTTGGCCAGAGAGTCAATGTCCGACTCCTCCCGGATGGTCATGTCATGGAAGTGGTTGGTCACGTTGATGATGCGATTACCCATTACCGGCATACCTGCCCGCCCGAGGGGGATGATGGCCTCGTTCGCCAACACAGAGACCAGGCCGGCGCGCCGGGTGATGGCTCCCTGGTGGGCTTCCGGTATGGGTATTGTCACAGCGCCGTTGTCTCCCCCGCCTATCTTTCCGACCTTACCGATGCTCACCCCTGGGAGCTTGTTGATGGCCCCTATCAGCTTGTTGATGATGTCGATGATGGGGTTCACCAGGGTAGCCGTGGCCTTCTTGATCCCACCCCAGATGGTCTCCCAGTGCTTCCTCACCTGGAGAATGCCTGCGATGATGAGTCCTACCGGCCCCAGGAACACCAGCAGCTTGTCCCAGTGGTCCTTCACGAAGTCCACAGCGTATGAGGTGATCCGTTTGATCCCATCCCAGACGAACTCCCAGTGGACCAGCAGCAGACCAATTGCAACGATCAGAATCCCTATACCTGAAGCTACCAACACTCCCCGGAGACCTGCCGCCAGGATGCGGGAGGTGGCGGCAGCTACTATGTTGGCCTTGGAGAGGGCCGCTAGCCCCTTTACGGCTAGCCCCATTCCCGAGGTGAGGATGCCTATAGCGCTGGCCACAGGACCTGCCGCCAACCCAAAGCCCAGAAGGGCCAAGGTGGCGGTCTTCATGGGACCGGGCATGGTGTTGAAAGCTCCAAGGACCTGCTGCATCACGGGAAGCAGGTTCCTAAGAAGCGAGTCGGTTGTGTTGGAAAGCTCCGCCGTCATCTTCTGTAGGCTCTCAGCCTCATCCAGGGTCGCCAGGTCCATCTGGGAGAGTTTCTGGCTTCCCTGCTCCAGAACGGCGTTGAGCACCAGCTGACTCCTGGTAGCCTGGTCCAGCTCCGCCCCTGTGGTGCCGATGCTCTCCGCATACTCCCTGAATATCTGCTCACTCCTCAGCGTGAACCCCTGGCTGTTCAGGGTCTCGGCAGACCCCTGGGCAATGGCCTGGGCCATGCGCTGGAACGCCTGCTCAGCAGTACCTCCCAGCTCCCTGGCCTGGACACGGGCCAGCGCCCACAGGGTGCTTACTTGAGTGATGTCCTTGCCCACCCCCATGGCCATTGCCTTGGTCGTCTCCTGCTGGAGGGTCGTATCATCCACTATTCCCCCTGTAGCAGCTCGGATGGCCACCATCATCTGGTCTGCGCTGGCTCCTATGCTCTCGGCGCTCCGTCTGAACTGGCCCTCCGCCTGAAGGGATGACGCCACATCGTTGAACTTGGCAAAGGCCAGTCCAGCAGCGGCCAGGGGGACGGTCAGACCCATGGTCATGGACTGGCCCGTCTGAGAGATGGCACGGCCAGCGGTCCTCATGGACTGACCCGCCCTCTGCATACCCCGGGACAGGGAGCGCTCTATCTTCTGCCCCGCCTGCTCGGCGGCACGCCCCGCCTCGCCAATGGATTGCTCCACGTTCTGGAGGTCCCGGTCCATGGACCTGCTGGCCTGCTGCACCTGCCGCTGGGCCTGCTGAAGGGCGCGGCTGATCTCGTCCTTCCCCTCTATGGGTATCTCCAGGGCGTACTGACGGCTAGTCATCTGTCTATCCTTATCTCCTCATTGCTTCCCGCTGCCGTTGCTCCATCTGCTCGTGCTGGTAGGCCAATGCTTCTAGGAGCACCCTACGCTGAAGGGGAGTCAACTCCTGCTGGCTTAGGACTGGCGGTATCCCGCTCTGGCTTAGTAGGAGCATCTCCATCCCCCATGTCTCCACCATCTGCCTGTGCTCCTGGTAGGTCTCGAAAGGATTCCTCCTGGTACTCCACCCCGCTGATACGGAGGATGGTGGTGGCCAGGGCTTCGATCCAGGGAGCCGGCATCTGACTCACCTGCTCCAGGGTGCAGATGTCTCCTGAATGGGAGAGGCCACAAGCTACGGCGTAAGCTCTGGCCTCCCGCTGCTTCTCCAGGAAGGCCCCCATGTCCTCTATGATGGGGTTGGCCTGGGCCTGCGCTCCCTCCAGGTGGACCTGGGACCTCAGCTTCCCCAGACGTATGGCGTCTACCCGCCCTGCCTCGGGGCTGCTCAGGGGACGGACCAGGACCTCAGCGGGTCCTCCCCAGGGAGACAGGTCCACAGGCTCCAGATGATTGACTCCGTTGAGCAATGCTTCCAGCTGACCCATAGTTGCTTCCCTTCTGCTGTGATGCGTGGCCCTAGATAGGCACGCCCGCTTTCCTCATCCCTCGGACCAGGAGCTCCCTGGCCCTCTTCATGGCTTTCTCCGCTCCCCTCTGGTGAAAGCCTATGTTCCGCTTTTCACGGGCTGTGGAGGGAACCTGTCTCCTGGGTATCCTGGCTCTGGTGGCGAATACAGTCTTGCCCCCAGTCTGGAACCTGAGAGCCTTCTTCCTCCGGGGACGGATGGTGTGGGCGGGGATCACTCCACCCAGAGCCACGGCGCGGATGTAGCGGACGTTGTTGCCCACTATCCCCTTGAGGGTGCCGGGGTTGAACCTGAAGGTCCAGGCGTTACGGGAGCGTCCCGTGTCCACAGGATTCTCCTTCTGCACCTGGGTCTTGACCTCCAGGGTCAGGTCCCGTAGGCCCAGGCCTAGGCCACGCCGTACCTTCCGCTCCAGATCCTTGAGATTGCCCCGCTGTCGCACCGGCATCAGGGAATCCCGGCTCCTATCAAAGTTGTGTTGGGGGCGGAGACCCTAGTCGTCCTCATCGCCGTCCCAGGAAAATCTCTTAACGTGGGCGGGGTACTCGGACGGGCAGGCAATTCTAGAGCTCTGCGCTGGAAGGGAGTTACCCATCGAGGCAGACGGGGCCCCGTCAACCTGGCCTTCCGGTGACGTAGATGTAGATGCCATACTCCGGCTCGTTGCCTTCCTCGCCCCCATGCACCCGTCGAACCCTGACCAGGTGGTCGAAGGACCCTAGACCAGACAGAACCACATCCCTGCCGGTTACGCCCACCGAGACCCATGCTGAATATGAAACCTGCGTCCCGGTGTCCGCGTCTATCACCCATTTCCGATACTGGAGCTCGTAGCTGTCCCTATCCTCGTCGAAGCCGCTGGGGTTGTCCCAGATCACCCGCAGCTTCCTACGACCGGGACCGGGCTCGGCCCGGAGGTTCTTTGGAGCCCTCATCTCTGCCGGTGAAAGCGCCGGTGGCTCCGGTATGGTTATGTCCTTCCAGGTTTTATCGCTGAATTCCGCCGGGCTCTGCCACACCCTCACCCTGGTACTGACTCGCACCGTGTAGGTGACGCCCGGCCGCAGGCCCCAGATGGTCTTGGGTGGGGTGAAGGGGTCGGGGTGCCACAGCACTCTGGAATGGGCGTGGTCTCCCAGGTGCTTCGGGAAAACGCCTACCCGGTAGTGGGCTCGGGCCGGAGCTCCAGGGGACAGTTCCCAATCGACGACCACTGTTCCAGGGGTCTCCCCCAACGCCAGGTCAATTCTGGGTGGAGGCGCCCAATATTCCGGTTTGTCCCAATGGAAGGTCACCTGGTAGAAGTAGTCCAACGAGATGGAGTTACGGTCGTCGGCAAGGGCATCCACAGCCTCCGGCACCGCCGTCCCTATCTCGGGGTCCGCGCTAGACATGTGGACTTCAAACTCCGCGCCTTCAGCGTCCCAATCGTGGATGACGGTGCCGCTGACCGACGCTATGGGGTCTAGGCCACAGTCCCTGGCTGCTTCGCTGGCATAGATTTCAAAGGTGTACCGGTCCGGTGTGCCGGCGAAGGCAAATGCCCCTTCCCGCCAGGGAGGTATGTCCGCTCCCAGCTTAAGCTCAAGCCCGGTACCGTCGGCGTTGATACCCAGCGTATCCTGCTGAGTTCGGGCCCTGGGCTGGTCCGCCACGGCCCTGCCTGGCAGGTCCAGGGAGTGGAGCTTCCAGGACACATCTGTGAAGTGAGGAGGGGAGTCCGGCTCCGAGCCCTCTTCCAGGCCCGAGCCCTGGAAGACCAGGCTGGTGACCTGGTTGGCAGGCGGTGGGGTTTCCCACCAGTCCATCACCAACTCGTAGAAGTAGTTGGCGTCGGCTTCGGCTTCGGCGTCGGCGTCGGCTTCGGCTTCATCCCGATCTTCGTACAGTCGGGTAATCAAAGCTTGGATTCGGTCTGCGTTGTCAGGCCAGTCGCTGTTCTCCTCCATCTCCCAACTGAGGTTCCAGTCTGACAAGTCGTTGTAGCTCCACTGTGCTAGACCCAGGCCATCGATGGACGCCAGGGGATCGGAGCCCGAGTCCCGGTCGGCCTCGCTTGCGTAGACGGAGAAGGTGAACTGGTCGGGTCCGCCAGTCTCGGCGAGGACGGACCGCAGAGCTTCAGGGATGGGCACCCGGCCACTGGACCGTATCTTCTCGTCGTCGTCCAAGCTCTCCACGGTACACCTCTGCACGTCGAGGGAGTGGACGGTGACGTTGCCCAGGCCATCGTTGGCTTCGACTGTCAACACTCCGCCGGGTTCCCGGTACCCAACGGTCGAGCTCGCGCTGTCGAAAATCAGCCCCGAGACCTCCAGGGTCATCTTGGCAATCCGGGAGATAGGCGGATCGATGACGGCGAGCTCCGAGTCAATGGCGGTGATGGTGTCTCCGTGCTGGTCCACGAACTGGTACTCCCAATCGACCAACACCTCGTCCCAGTCCCGTTTGAAGATGATCCCGTGGCTGGCCCCTGGCGTCACTGGCCCTGCCCCCACTACCACGTAGTCCCCAACTTGGGCCGACGGGGCTGGGATCGCATAGGAGTGGACATGGTTCCCCGCAGCGGCTTGGAGGGGAGCGGGGCCTAGGGTGCGCATCGACACTACGTCGGGTGGGCCGTTGGTTTCGATCAGGGTGGTCCACTCGTCGCCGGCGTCCTGAAACATCTGTTTGGTATCAATAGCCCAGAACACCCTTCCCTCCATTAGTGGGTCCGGGGCTGGGCGGTCGATCAAAGGCGCACTTACGAAGAAGCTACGGTCGGACATTCTTCAACTCCTTTCCTGCGAATCGCCGGCAGACCTAGCCAGCGATATCCACAAGGATGTCTATTACCTGATTGGCTCCCGTGGCAGGAGTAAGGCACTTCCCCACTACGATGGCACGGTCGATGTCGATGGTGTGCTTGTGGCTGGATTCGTCCCCTGTGGATCCTGCTCCAGAGTGGGAATGGTTTCCAACACTTCCAACGCTGCCCGAGGTGTGGTTGTGGGAGCCGGCTGATCCATGACTGTGGCTAGCCATCTGCCCGCCAGTCTTTAGTCCCTGAGCGACCTCAGTCATGTTGGCACCTACCCAGAAGAGCTCGAAGCCGTATCCAGGATTGCCGCTCCTCCGCAAGCTAAGCGACCGTGTTCCCGAAGGAGTGTGGCCTGAGCTTGGAGAGCCAGCACTGCCAAGCTCATGCTCATGGTCGCCGCTCCCCCCGTGGCTATGGGACGACTCCAATCCTGTGTTCCCAGACCCCGAGTGGGAGTGGCTACCACTAGAGCTCACACCCCCGGAGCCATGAACGTGGGAGTCCCCAGGCCCGGTCTGGCTGGCAGTGGATTGGGCAACCCTGGCTACGGAGTTGCCACCAGGACCAGTACCCGTATCCTCTGAAGGGATCACCGGGTCCCCGATGTTTATCTGTCCTCCCGACAGGGCCTTAGCTATCCCCTTGGTTACGATGGAAACGTAGTTACCTGCTTGCGCCACTTCATCCCCTACCTGTTTGCCAGCAGGGGTGTGAACGATCCCTATCACCTTACTCTCCGGGCGTCCCAGGTGGAGCTTCTTAACTCGTGGATCTGCTATGTCAACGATAACGCACACGCAATCCCCCGCGTGTAGGGTCTCCCCAGCCTGGAAGTAGTCGTCTATTATCCACCTCTGCCCCACGAACCCTTCGCTTGTAAGTATTGGTATTCCCATGTTCGTCTCTCCTTCTAGTAGTGAGTATGATCCCCAGCAGCTGCTTTCTGGCTTCCTGTCCCCAGGGAGCGCTGTGAGGGTTCTTCCTGCCCTGCATCTGCTCCAAACATCAGCTCCCACGACGAGCCGTTGTCCCTGTACCAGCTACCTTCGTCGGCGGCTATGTAGAACCGCTCTTCCCCCCCGGGCTGGCCTGCCACAGGCATGTCAGATTTCCCGCCTGAGAGAACCAACCCGCCCAGACCTGCTATCCGGCCTGGAAGGGTGGATTCCATCAGGACTCTAACGGTGTTGTAAATGTTGGACATCTGAGTTGCAGTCAAGGAATAGTAGGCGTCTGTATCGACGTTTCGTACCCCCAGGCTGCCATTGGAATGGACGTGCACGGCCAGGGGGGTGTCCGTTTCTTTGTCTATGTAGGCGACTTCCCAGGGCATCGCTACACCTCCACTTGGGTACGGATGGCACTCAGAGCTGTTTCTATGTCGGCCAAGATAGCAGCTTTCTGGCTTGCGTCGAGAGAACCCTCTATTTGACCAGCAACCCGTAGCGCCGTAACGATCGTATCTGTGCCGTCATCGGCTGCACTGAGAGCCACAGCACGACCGGGATCTGTATCTGTCATCAAGAATGAAAACACGAGTGGCCTCCTATCCAAAGTTACCGATGTACATGTCAAGGGCCTTCCAGTACATCAAAGTGCTCTCGTAGCTCACGTTGGCCCCGTTGCGCCAATCTGGTTGGAAAGGTTCGGATATACCTACGGCTTCACCCAGCCATTCTATGATCGAGGCAGCTATTGGTACCCATGCCCTGGAGAGATATCGTTGACCTTCATCATCCCAATCGTAGGCGTCGAACACCCACCCCACGATGTCGGGATGCATCCTCTCCACTATGTTTCCACCTTTGTCAATCTCATCGTAGATGCCGGAGGCCGGAACCCGCAGGTCCAGAATCCTCTGCGCGGTAGTATGGCAAAGTGGTTCAACTGCATTGGCGACGGTTGTATTGCCTGCGAATTTGGCATATCGCCAGACCACATTACAGGCTATGGCAAAAGCACCCAGCCAGTACCCCTTATAACCGGGGCTAGCACCGATACCGCCATGAATTCCCAGAAGACTCTTGGTTGGACCTCTCTCGTCCCATCCTGCTTCATCAAGCATGTCATAAGCTGCTTGCAGACTCCCCTCTCCTTCACGCCACAAGGTATCCACAACGGCCTTCATCCTGTACGCACGGGACCAAAACCATACGGCCTCCCGATAGGCCAATGATTGTAGGGTGTCAGCGCAATTGGACACTATTGAGGCCTAGAAAACCGAAGAGGTTGGGGGTGGTAGAGGCTCCTTCAGAGGGGTAGATTAACCCTAAGTGAAAGGAGTCATTGATGACCCAGGTAGAGGATCAGGCCAGTCAAGCTGAGGAGCGAAGCCAGGAGACACGAAGCTTCGTGCGTCAGGTCCGTGCAGCGACCCGCCGTAAGTATACCCCTGAAGAGAAGATCCGCATCGTCTTGGAGGGGTTCAGACGGGAGACTACCGTTAATGACCTGTGCCGACGGGAAGGAATCAAACCCCACTCCTACTACGCCTGGACGAAGGAGTTTATGGAAGCTGGGAAGGAGAGGTTGACTCGGGACAGTGTGCGTGATGCGACCCGGCAAGAGAGGTATCTTCAAAAAGTGTGTAAACAGTCAGGCGGTGTACCCTCTCTCTGAACAACACGGGCTCGAGGCCCAAGAGAGGAGATAGACCGCCCATGAGGAAGGAAAGCACTGAGAGTAGGTCGGAGTCAAGGCCGGAGTGGGAGCAGTTGGAGGATTGGGTGCGAAGCCAGGTCCAGAGGCTGATCCAGGAGTTGCTGGAGGAGGAGGTGACGGAGTTTCTGGGAAGGGCGAAGTCGGCGCTCAGATCCGACTCGGACTCAGATACCGGCTATCGGAACGGATACGGCAGAGCCCGGAGGCTTACGCTGAGTTCGGGAACGATACAGCTGAGGCGGCCGCGAGTCCGCGATACCGAGGAGCAGTTCGAGAGCCGGCTGCTGCCGCTGTTCGTCAACAGGACCAGGAAGGTTGCTGAGTTGATCCCCGAGCTGTACCTGCACGGTCTATCCGAAGGCGACTTCGATCTGGCTTTGCGGGGGCTGCTGGGAGAGGACGCACCGGTATCGGCGAGCACGGTGGCCCGGTTGAAGTCCAAGTGGAACGATGAGCTTGCCCAATGGCGCAGCCGGCCCCTCGATGACCTGGAAGTGGTCTACATGTGGGTGGATGGAGTCTACGTCAAGGCTGGTCTTGAGAAGGAGAAGGCGGCGGTACTGGTGGTGATGGCGGCCCTGAGCGACGGGAGCAAGGTGGTGGTGAGCGCTGTTCCCGGATACAGGGAGTCCACAGAGAACTGGTCCGAGGTGCTCAGGGACATCAAGCGCCGGGGCTTGAGCTGCCCGAGGCTGGTGGTTGGAGACGGACACCTGGGCATCTGGGGAGCTCTGCGCAACGTCTATCCGCAGGCGGCAGAGCAACGCTGCTGGAACCACAAGATCGTAAACGTGCTCGCCAAGCTTCCAAAGCGACAACAGGACCAGGCCAAGCTCATGCTGCGTACTATCCCCTACGCGCCGACTCGGACAGAGGCTGAGCGGCTCAGGACGGTGTTCACCAGGTGGTGCGGCGACCATTCCTACGAGGCGGCCTCAGAGGCCTTGGAGCGGGACTGGGACCGCATGGTCACCTTCTATGACTTCCCAAAGGAGCACTGGGGGCACCTTCGCACGACGAACCCGGTAGAATCACCCTTCGCGGCCCTCAGGCTTCGGACCGATGCCGCCAAGCGCTACAAGAGGGTCGATCGGGCGATAGCGGTGATCTGGAAAATGTTGATGCTCGCCGAACAGCGCTTCAGGCGTCTGAAGGCCCCTGAGTTGATCGAAGACGTCTATCTCGGTGCACAGTATGCGGATGGAATCGCCATTGAATCAACGGCTGAGAAGGTCGCCGCCTGATATCGTTTACACACCTATTGACGTAACCTCCGGCAAGAGATAGAGCAGCTCAAGCGGGAGAACAGTGAACTGAAGCAGCTGGTGGGTGAGTTGTCCCTGGAGTTGCACCGCTTCAAAAAAACAGCTCTGCCGCCCCTACACGACAACGGCACCGTCGCATGAGCGTAGTGGAGCAATCGAAGGTCGTGGCTGAGGTGGAGCGACATGGTAGAGGGAAGAACAGGCGACTCAGGGAGCTTGGCATTTCCAGGAGCACGTATTATTGGTGGAGGTGGAGGCACCGGCAGGGTAGTTGGGAGGGTACGGAAGGAACTGAGAGGCCCTGGAATCGCCTGCATCCAGAAGAGGAGGCAGTAGTGCTGGCGGCAGCCCGTGAGATGCCGACCTGGCGAAGCCGGCAGTTGGCAGCTTGGCTCACCGACCACAGAGGCCTATCGGTCTCCGCCTCCACAGTCTATCGTATCCTGAGACGGGAGGGTCTGGTGAAACGGATCGAATACCAGTTGGCAGCGGGCAAAGAGTACCAGCACAAGACCACAGGGCCCCACCATCTGTGGGCCACCGATGCCTCCTACTTCCGTGTAGTGGGATGGGGCTACTACTACCTCGTGACGGTGATGGACGACTACTCCCGGTTCATCTTGGCCTGGAAGGTGCAACAGGACATGACGGCCGACTCCCTCATAGAGGTGGTCCAGGAAGCTGTTGACTCTACTGGTATGACTGATGTACCTCTGGAGGATCGGACCAAGCTCCTCTCAGATAATGGCTCAGGTTATGTATCGCGGGCCTTCCGCGAGTACATGCGGGTGGTGGGCATTCGCCACGTCCTGGCAGCACCCTATCACCCTCAGACCAACGGGAAGCTGGAGAGATATCACCGAACCCTGAAAGACGACATTAACCAGGTGCCATACGAGGTGGTGGAAGACCTGGAGGCGGCCATCCGGGACTTCGTCGAGTTCTACAACTACCGAAGATATCATCAGGCGCTGAGGGTTGTAACTCCGGCTGACGTGCTGGAAGGCCGTCTGGAGGCAATTCTAGCCCAGAGGAAGGAGGTACAGCGAGAGACTTTTGACCGGCGGAGGCGGTACAATCAGGAGGTCAGAGAAACCCTCAAACCAGGAGCTTCTTCTCCCCAATCTCTCGGACCCAGAACTGTCCAATTGCGCTGACACCCAACAGCCAGTGACGCTACCTTGCGGGAGATCAGGTCCAGGTGGGGAGTCCTCACCCAGCTGCCCTTAGACCACCGCACCGCCGTAGCCGCTGGACTGGCTCTCCAGGCATTTGCTAAGAGCGTCAAGCGCGTCTCTTGCTTCAGGGTCGTTGAGAGCATCTAGTATCACCCTTACTTCCTTCTGAATCGGACCTCCGTCGGCACCCGTTACCACCAGCTGTTCCGTATCACCCAGCGCCCGGAGTTCGAGGTCTGAGCCGACCTTGGCCAGCTGGACCATCACGGCTGGCGATATGGCCTCGGCGTCCAGCGTCTGAATTCGCTCGTAGAACTTCTGGAGCATCAGTTGGGCGATCCGCACGTGCCTGTCCCGTGCTTCCTGGATCTCCTTCGCATGCTCTTTTCGCCGCTGTTGCTCCTGGTCAATGTCGTTACTGCTGACACCTGAATACCCAGTCCCATCGGCTGCTCCATCGTTCGAGCAAAGCCTTAGACTTTCCCAACTCTTGCCCTACTTTTACCCCACTCCTAGCACTGCCCATGTCCCTGTAGCAGCAGAAGGCTTCGTAGGCGACGGCGGTTTCCTTTGATTGCCTGTCCCATGCCTCCATCAATCACCTGCCAGGTAGTCCGCCGCCCAAAACTCAAGGGCCTGCCAGCGGGCCTTGGAGCTGACAGCATCCTGGGACACCATCTTCTCCACAGCCTGCTTGATGACCTTCAATGCCTCCGGGGGCACCGTGTCGGTTCCGAAGATGCTGGCCAGGGGCACCCACTTGCCGTGCTTGGGTTCCCCCTCTTCGTCCAACCAGCCCTCGGACAGGTCGGTCAGGTGACGCTCGAATACTTCCAGCACCAGCATCAGCGCCACCGCCACGTTCTTGACGTTGTAGGCTGCCTGGGTCTTGGCGATGGCCTCCATCAGCCGGTCGAACTCGGCCAGCCTCGCCAGGCGGATGCTGTCACCGGTCACGGACCCCTTTGCCTTCTCGAACACCGCCTCCACCCGGTCTACCTCTTCGGGCAGGAACAGGAGGGTGAAGGTCCGAAAATCCAGGTTCACCTCGGAAAGGGGTTCAAGGGACACCTTCTCCAGCTCGGCAAGGAGCTTGTCGTCCAGGCCGGCATAGAACTTGAGGGAGATGTCCTCCAGCTCCTGCCACAGTTCCTTCAGGATCACCGGATCGTCCTCTCCCACGATGGCGTTGTGGGAAAGCTGGATGGACACCTGCTCCTGCCTGCTCAGGCCCCTGTCGGTGTAGAGGACCAGGACTCTTTCTAGCCCTGCCTCCACCGCTGCCTGGACCCGGTGGTTGCCCGATAGCACCCGATATCTGTCTCCGTGCTTGACACAGAAGGGCACGGAGCTGAGCCCCCCATCCTTCCTGATGTTCTCCACCAGGTTCCTGAAGGTCTCGCTCCGCATGAAGCGGGCGTTCTTCTCCACCAGCTCGAGGTCCTCGACAGGAACCACGGCAACCTTGAAGGGCTGGCCCTCCAGGGCGATGTTGAGGTCCTCTACTGTTGGGAGTGATTCTCTTGCCACCATTCCAGTCCTTCCTCCAGGGTCCACTGCCCCGCCCGGGCAACGTAGTTCAACCGTCCCTCCTTCCTGCTGTGGAGATCGAAGAGGCCCCGGTACTTCATGGATACCGCCCTCTCGGTAAAGGCTGTGGTGCCGACGGTGCGGACCGGCATGTTCAGGGCCTGCTCCAGCGTCACCTTCATCTCCTGGGATACTGCCGCCGCCAGGACCAGCTTGGAGAGGCGTTTGTACACCGTGGGCCGGATGGCCGGGTCTGTGAGCATGTAGGCATCGCACCACTCGCCGTAGAAGCTGGAGCGGCTGAAGGCCAGGGCTCCTATAAGACCATCTCCTACCTTCACCCCGTAACTCACCTGGGCACCGCTGGGCGTTATGGAAGGGGACAGGTACTCGCTCCTGAGCTCGTTCAGCTGGGCCTGGGTGATGCGGCAGAAGGAGAGGACACCAGAAGTCTCTCCCTCAAGACGTGGTAAGGGAACTGCCTCCACCCTCTGTGCCGGCAACATCAAGACCGAGGAATTGGCGCTGGAGTAGACGTACACCGGTCTGCTTCTGAGGCCGGTCTGCACCATCCCCCTCAAGCAATGCTCCATATCGGGCTCTCTCTGGTCCCGCAGGGTCATCCACACGGGCCTGGAGGTGATCAGCTTGGTTAGCGCCTGGAACCTGTCTTTATCGAACAGGGTGTAGGAAGGGGCGTCCCAGCTGAAGACCCGGTCCATGACCTTGTAAAGCCTCTCGTAGCCTCCCTTGTATGTAGGCGGAAAACAGACCACCGGGGCATCCTCTGGAGCCCTTTCGATGAACTCCGTCACATCCCCAGGCCAGAAGGAAGAAAGGGTGACTCCATCCAGGGCCGCCTTCACCCTATTCAGGGTATCCCCGTGCATGGAGTCGAACCTGTCGCAGTACGCCTTCCACATCCGGCAGTGGTAGGGTTCCGGCCTCTGGTAGTGCTTCAGCACCTCGCTGCACAGAAGCAGAGTGGCTATGGTTGGAAGGCCCGGCTCCATGTAGGCGGCCATCCATGACAGCTCATCATCGGCTACGTCCACCTGGATAGGTTCTCCAGCCATGTAGGACCCCACAGCGCAGGAGTAGAGGGACACGTCGTTGCTGTGCAGGTCAGTTACCCCCTTCTTGGACAGGACCCGCTCCACGGTGAAGTTGCCCGAACAGCCCACGTAGACTGGCTGTCCTGTAAGCGACTGGCCGAACTGGGACAGGATGGACCGGACCTGGCTGTTGATGGCCCCTACGAACATACCCTTCTCCCCACAAAAGAAGACGCCCACCCCTACTTGGGGGAGGGCGCTAACAGGTCACGCACTAAGGCGGCGCACTAGGCGCACAAACTAGGTGTCTATCTGGCTAACATTTTACGCTCAGGGACGTTAGACGGTCAATCAGCTGCTGGAAGCTGAGCACCGTAACGTGCCGGTGGCCTCCATGCCTTGACTCGATGCGGACCACCTCGTTGTCGGGGTCGAGGGTCATCACCGGGCGGCTGCACTCATCACAGGTCAACGCCGGATTCTTCTGCGAACTGTGTCCTGGATGTGGGACCGTGTCCGCCGCCGGACCCCTCACGCAACACCCTCCTTTGTGACCTTGCCAGTGGAGGCCAGATCGGACAAGGGAAGGCCGGACACATCCAGTTTGGAGAGGTCGGCTAATCGGGCACCATCTTCGATCTCGATGCCCACGACAACGTTGTCAGCGTCGTAGTCAAAGACGATGCCTGGGGCCACTTCAGCAGATCCCACAGATGGACGGTCGAAGAGGCTTATATACAGCATATCCCCGTCGGAATAGTAGTCAATTTTCATTTATCACCTTCTTGAGCGCCGGGGGTTGAAATCCCGGTCGGGAAAAGCGTTGTGCACCGTTTCTCCATCGGCCAGGGTCACTACCCGAAAATACATCCCGAACTCTGGAACGAAGCCCCAGTGTCGGATACGGCCATTCCCCTGAACCTGGGTCCGAACTGGCCCTTCCAGGATGCGCTCTATCCATTCGATTTTGAGGTAAGGCCGGTTGGATAGGACGACATTCTGGAAGTACCAAGTTGTCTTCATCCCACCCCTCTATTCTACCAGCTCAGGTGCTCTACCGTTAGATCAGCCACCCTATGTTGGAGTTTCTCGGCGATGTCCCGCCGGTGGCAGCCAAGATAGCTCTTCTCGGCGCACATGATGGCTGCGGTCCGATGCTCAAGGACTTCCTGAAGGGTGTCCAGACCAGCTTCCTCATCCACCAGCACAACCGGAGCTCCGGGACCGGCTTTGCGGTTCAGGTTGCCTAGAGCTTCCACGTGCTGGTAAGCGATACCCTGGTCCGTCAAGTATCGGGTGAGCTGGACTTTGTTGAACCCCGGTATCCTGGTACGAGGCACAGCCCGCACATCCACCAGGACCTCTACTCCATGCTCTCTCAGCTTCTCGGCCACCTGCTCAGGCGTGCGGCCCCCGTAGCCTATGGTATACAGTGTATGCATGAGACCTCCTGTCTCCTCGCCTTGGGTTGATCTCTCCCATCTTTAGAGCCGATCCACATCTTCACTCCAAGATAGCAGGTTCCCCTGCTTCTCTTGGACGGGCCTCTCGGTGGCCTTGCTGCCGACCACATGGCTTCTCCCGGTATGGAAGCCCCACTTGAACTGTCCACTCATATCCCCTCCACAATCCGGTGCATTCTGTTAGTCTGCAACGCCTTCTTGACCCTGTAAAGGCCCTTCACGGCCTCATCCACCTGAGCTTCAATAAGTCCGGCCTCGGCAGTGAGGGCTTTGGCCAGTTGGCCCGGATGCTCCTCCTCCATTCGCTGGAGCTTGACCAGGAGCTCCCCCACCCTCTTGAAGGCTTCCCCGAAGGTCTGGACCGCCCTCTGCTGCTCCTGGGACAGCTTGGTCTCGACGAACATCTCTATCTGGTTCTCTTCGGCGAATATCTTCTGGCACAGGGCCAGAGCTTCGTTGTAGGTGAGTTTCACACTGTTGATGCTGCGAACCGCCCTACCCTGTCCGTTGTGGGAGAGCTTGGACAGCTCGTGGGCAATGGCGGGTCTCAGGTGTCCCCTGGCCACCAGGACCAGGACGTCTTCGCGGGCATTGAGCATCTGGACCCGCCAGGAGATCTGGGACACCGCCAGCCCCACCGCCTCGCTGATCTCCTGAATGGTGTAGCCCTCATCCAGCATCTTCTTGAAGGCCCTGGCTTCCTCCACCGGGTCCAGGTCCCTCCTGACGATGTTCTCCAGGAGCTGGAGCTTAGCCGCCTCCTCTATAGTCAGGTCCTCGCGGATGATCGCCGGGATGGTCTTCCAACCCAGCTGCCCCGCAGCCCTCCACCTTCGCTCCCCTGCAATCAGGATGTAACGTATCCCACCTTTCCGCCCTTCAGGGATGGGCCGGACTACGATGGGCTGAAGGAGCCCGTTGCTGTCCATGCTCCTTGCAAGCTTCTGGAGCGCTTCTTCGTCGAAGCTCTTCCGGGGCTGCTCGGGGTCCGGCATGATCTCTCCACACCGGACCTGGAGCACCTGTTGGATAATGGTGCTAGGCACCTTGCACTTTCTCCCTCAGAGCTTCCTTGACCGCGCCCATCAAGATTTCCAGCCAATCAATGTACTCACACGCCTTCTCGGCAGCCTGGATACACCGGTCCCGTTGCTCCCAGGAGAGTTCCAGCCATGGATCGCTGTCGGGATGGAGCTCTTCTCCCGTCTCCTCCTCGATCAGGTCGCGGTAGGCTTCAGCTAGGTCGACCACAGACAGGGAGTAGAAGACGCGGGGGCTCACTGTAAGGTAGCTGTTGCCCGATTGATACTGTTCGTTAGTCGCCATTCTGTTCCTCCTCTCCATTGTTCACTTAAAATATCCGATCCCATTGGCTCCTCACCTCGCTGGGCACCTGGGGATGGCCCCATTCGGCCTCTTCGTAGCCCGGCACTCTGGTCCATGCCAGCTTCCGAAGCACGTCGATGAACGCCTTGGCGCTGCTGGTCTCCCAGCCAGGGTGCTCGCAGCTCTGGTACTCGTAGCAATCTGCCGCCTTGAGTATCTGGGCGGGGTTCCACTTGTAGCCCACCGTGGCGTCCTCGTGGAAGTAGATGTAGGTAGTTTCGTCCACAGGCCCCGGCAGCCCAAGGTGAGCCGTGTCCCTGTAGCGATAAGCCACCGACTTGATGTTCTCGTCCCAGAGCATCTGGCCCACATCGGTGGCGTTTCTGTCGTCCAGCCAGTAGCTCTCACCGTCGTGGTACCAACGCATCTTCCGGCCCTTGTTGTGCTGGAACCCGGCCTCGAGTCCCGACTGCACCAGGTATTGCATAGTCTCCCGGTCTACGATGTATGCGCTCATCGCACATCCTCTCCTCGATTGTTGGCCTCCATCAGACGCTGGACCCTGGGACCAACCCTGCGGGCCAAGCCCTTCCACGGCACAGACTTCAGGTTGTGGGTCGTTGACAGCAGCGAACGTTGGCACCTTGGGCACCTGGCCTCATAGAGCCGCCTGGGTAACGGCGCTCGCCGCTCCCACCTGTACGCAACTCCACACGGGCGGCAGCGCCCTTGTAGCGTCTTCCCATACTGATGGGCCTCGGGCACCTCATCCGTCTCCTGGTATCTAAGATTCCATCTCATTGGCTTCTCCCTCCTACCACCAGGCCAGTAGTAAACGCTGAAGCCCTCTGCCAGGGCCTTACGGGCCTTGATAATGAACTCGCGGTCCTCTTGGATGTCCTCGGGTTGCGACTCACCAAAGAAGAAACCAGTGGTGACGGGCAGAGCCGTCTTCTCCACCACTCCCTCCAAAGTGTCGATGTCACCGCCGGTCAGGGCCACGGGCATCAAATTGAAATCTTCATGGGTACCACCCTTGGTCCGGTACAGATCCTTCATCCAACCATGTAAGTTGGGATGCTTGCGCCAATAGTGCAGGAGCTCATCTTCCTCCACACTGGGAAAGTCCACTTTGGGAAGAGGTCTCCGCACTGTCTTGTAGGCGTACATGTCAAGTCCCATTGTTCGTCCTTCCTTCCTGCCCGGCCTTGGGACCGGCGCTGGGGGTTTACTGAGCCCGGTTAGGCTCAGCCCTCACCCTTAACGGGATAACGGGTTGTTCTCTCTACACCAGCCCTCCCCTTCCCTCTTATGGGAATACCAGACCGATAGCCCCTTGCTGGTTTGCCTTTCGAATCGCCGGAACTCTTGATTGTGCTCCTGGCACCAGTGGGCCGGCTGCTCCAGCTCCCGTGACTCCTCGGCCTTCTCACCATTGAAGGTCCCTCTGGCCCACAGGGACATCAGGGATGCGCTCAGCTCGGTGTAAAGCTGGGCCTCGGCCTTTTGCCACTCTTCCTGGGCTCCAAGGCTGGCCTCAGCCCCCAGCTCCACGGTCTTCCAGCCGTTGCCGGTGTCCCGGCTGTATCTGAGGGACGCTCTCACTCTGTCTACTTGCATTGGTTCACCCCACTCTCTAGTCTCGGCCTACCATCGTCTCAGTAGAGGACGGTCGCCAGACCCGTCTCCTCGGTGAAGAGCCGGGCCAGGTCCTCGGCATGTAGTCCATCTACCGAGCTATCCCGGTACCCCCTGGAAGGGTCGAGCTTCCAGAACCACATGATGTAGGTGTCGCCGGGGTCGAGCTCTATCTGCACCGCGTTCCACTTGCGGCAGCCCTTAAAGTGGAACTGGACTCCGTTCCCGAAGCTGTAGAAGTTGGTCGCCCCGATCATGGCGGCCAAGCGGTTCTGAGCCGTGCCGCGCTTCGATGGGCTTAGCTGGTTCAGGATGGTGGTGGCTACTGCGTTCATATCCCCTCCGGTTCTTTCATTTCTACGATATCTGCCCACTCCCACAAGGCTGAATCGACTTCTCGCAGGACCTCCAATATCTCTAAGAGGTCACGTGGGTCCACTCGCCCAAAGTCCAGGACATCAACCGCCAACAGAATAGACCGCACGTACTCCATTGCCTGTCCTTGTGAAATCTCCATCCCTTATCCCCTTCAGCCTGGCTCATCAGTGCGGGGTGGTCGGTTCCCGCAGACGCCCCTGAGGGCGTTTCGCCTAGATCGCCGTTAGAATGTCCCATGCCGATTGCTTGACCTTGGCCCCATTACCGAACCAGGCAGACTCCAGCCGCTTGCTGCCCAGCTCCCCAGCGGTGAGGTTACGTCAATAGGTGTGTAAACGATATCAGGCGGCGACCTTCTCAGCCGTTGATTCAATGGCGATTCCATCCGCATACTGTGCACCGAGATAGACGTCTTCGATCAACTCAGGGGCCTTCAGACGCCTGAAGCGCTGTTCGGCGAGCATCAACATTTTCCAGATCACCGCTATCGCCCGATCGACCCTCTTGTAGCGCTTGGCGGCATCGGTCCGAAGCCTGAGGGCCGCGAAGGGTGATTCTACCGGGTTCGTCGTGCGAAGGTGCCCCCAGTGCTCCTTTGGGAAGTCATAGAAGGTGACCATGCGGTCCCAGTCCCGCTCCAAGGCCTCTGAGGCCGCCTCGTAGGAATGGTCGCCGCACCACCTGGTGAACACCGTCCTGAGCCGCTCAGCCTCTGTCCGAGTCGGCGCGTAGGGGATAGTACGCAGCATGAGCTTGGCCTGGTCCTGTTGTCGCTTTGGAAGCTTGGCGAGCACGTTTACGATCTTGTGGTTCCAGCAGCGTTGCTCTGCCGCCTGCGGATAGACGTTGCGCAGAGCTCCCCAGATGCCCAGGTGTCCGTCTCCAACCACCAGCCTCGGGCAGCTCAAGCCCCGGCGCTTGATGTCCCTGAGCACCTCGGACCAGTTCTCTGTGGACTCCCTGTATCCGGGAACAGCGCTCACCACCACCTTGCTCCCGTCGCTCAGGGCCGCCATCACCACCAGTACCGCCGCCTTCTCCTTCTCAAGACCAGCCTTGACGTAGACTCCATCCACCCACATGTAGACCACTTCCAGGTCATCGAGGGGCCGGCTGCGCCATTGGGCAAGCTCATCGTTCCACTTGGACTTCAACCGGGCCACCGTGCTCGCCGATACCGGTGCGTCCTCTCCCAGCAGCCCCCGCAAAGCCAGATCGAAGTCGCCTTCGGATAGACCGTGCAGGTACAGCTCGGGGATCAACTCAGCAACCTTCCTGGTCCTGTTGACGAACAGCGGCAGCAGCCGGCTCTCGAACTGCTCCTCGGTATCGCGGACTCGCGGCCGCCTCAGCTGTATCGTTCCCGAACTCAGCGTAAGCCTCCGGGCTCTGCCGTATCCGTTCCGATAGCCGGTATCTGAGTCCGAGTCGGATCTGAGCGCCGACTTCGCCCTTCCCAGAAACTCCGTCACCTCCTCCTCCAGCAACTCCTGGATCAGCCTCTGGACCTGGCTTCGCACCCAATCCTCCAACTGCTCCCACTCCGGCCTTGACTCCGACCTACTCTCAGTGCTTTCCTTCCTCATGGGCGGTCTATCTCCTCTCTTGGGCCTCGAGCCCGTGTTGTTCAGAGAGAGGGTACACCGCCTGACTGTTTACACACTTTTTGAAGATACCTCCCAGCGGTGGAACGGGCGGTGTCCAGCCGAGCGCCCTGGGGACGTACATGGTCGATGTACTCGGTCACCGCGTTGTAGGCGGCCCAGGCCGTCCCCTTCACCCCCTTCAGGTCGTTGCCCATCCCCGTGTGGAATAGGTCCTTGACAGTCTCGGCGGCGTGTCTCGGCAGGTAGTGCTGCTCACTAATGGCCTTGGTCTCGTCCAGCCCAAACACCTTGAAGACCATCTCATCGACCTGGGTCTTAGTGACCCTGGTGTCGACCAAGCGGTTGATCCCGGCCATCAGGTTCTCAAAGTAGGCTTCGGTCAGCCCCAGGAATTCGCGGGCCTCGTTGGCCTTGGAGATGACGTTTGGCATATGCAAGGCTCGGAACTTCTGGCCGGACGCCAGGGCCACCGACATGGTGTTGGAGCAGACCACCCGGACCGCAGTCAACTGCATGGTCACGGCCAGGCTCCCGTCATGGCTGTTGGCCAAGAGGACGTACTTTTCCAGCACGTCATCTCCAACGACTTTGATGTCGCCGGGCAGCTTCGCTAGGGCCCACACCTTGCGCCCGCCACGGAGGGAGCCCGCAGTATGGTAGACGGCTTCCCCAGCGCCCACCACCGCGTCGAAGAATCTGAACGCCTCCACGTTCTGGAGGGGTGTGTACCAGTTAGACATGACGTTCATCACGAGCCCGGTGTCAGCCCGGACCGCCGCCTTCTTACCGGGAATCTCTACTCCCCCATCCAGGTAGACCGGCATCATCTCGACAGTCCAGTCCAGGGACGCCGCCGCGATGGCCTCGGCTGCGGTGGCTGGGCCGTCCAGTTTCGTCCCCAAGCCGTGCCACGGGGTCTTACCGGTGTAGAACATTTCGTCGCGCCCATTGGTATTCGTGATCTCTGCTGGCATGGTTTGACCTCCTCGTTTTCCTGCGTGCCAGGGGTTGCGACCTGGCCTCCCGCATTACCCCCCGCCGAAGCGGGGCCGCTCTGCGTACCGTGGCCTCACTTACTGAAGCCCCGTTATAGCCAGCCAGTGCTCGGCATCCTCCAGAGTCTCGAACCACGGGCCGATCCGGTCTTTGGTGATCATGTCCTTGATGATGTAGTAGGCGAACTCTGCCTCTGGAGTCTGTATCGCTATGATCTTGTATCTGCTGGTCATTGGTGCGTTCCTCCTACTCCTTTTCGTGCCCTAGAACAAATCCTTGAGCTGCTCTTCCAGGGACCGGGCATCCTCCGGCTGGCTGGGCTCTACCTCGGGCTGGGCTCTACCTCGGGCTGGGACTCCTTGTAGAGCTCCACCGCCAGCATGTGCTTGCACCAGCCCTTGTGGACCTCCGACCGGAACCTGGCATCCTGACAGGTGCATCCACCGTTGACCAGGTAGTAGCCGCCCTCGGTGCCCTGCACCACGAAGTGGCCATCCCTGCCAACCACCGGAGCAACCCTGTCTTCAGATACCAGCTCACGGGCCCTCTCCAGCCTCTTGTTGAGCTCCTCGATCTGGGTAACTGGCGATACGGTTGCCATGGTGGCTCCTCCTTTGGTGGTGTGCTTGTTGACCATGATTTAATGATACCAGATTACCACACGCTTGTCAAGTATTTACATAGGCATTTACGCCTATTGACGTGAATTGATTAGCCTCAAGCAAGCTTCGGGACACCCGTAATGTTAAGTGGTATCCAGAGGTGGACACTCGTAATGTAGTATGGTATTATGGGGACAGCAGCCCACCAAGGTATGGAGAATATGAACGACATCCAGGAGCTTCTAGACCAGCTTAGGGCGCAGAAATGGACCGACGCGGCCATTGCCGAGGAGCTGGGCACTCACCGGGAGACGGTGGCCGAGTGGCGACGGGGGAAGTTCTACCCCAGGTACTCGAAGGCTATCAAGATAGCCCTTAGAAGCCTGTTCCTGCGGGACCCGCCCAAGGGAAGGCGGTATTCCAGGGAAGCGGTGGAGACTTGGCAACAGGAAGGACGCTACAGCCGGTCCAAGGCCAAGGGAGGTAGTGGGGATGGAAAAAGAGACGACGCCTAACCTAGCTCTCCGTCTGTATTCCTATACTGGTGTTAGCTTCCACGAACGACGGGCCGCAACCCCACTCGTAGCCCCTCACTCGGTTGGCGTTGGAGGGGGAGGGGGTGTTGGAGTGGGCGTGGGAGGCCGCGTCGGTTGGTCTTCCGGTGGTGGGTTTTGCTTGAATATCTCGTACCATTTCTCGGGCATTTCTCCACCGCCGGTCAAGTCAGTACTTAGTATTTGGCCAGTTTCCGCATCAATCGCTACGTGGTACCGTGGCGAGTGAGTATCGCATCCATGATGATCATCACCTGCGTCCGATAGCCGAGCTCGGATGCCGCAAGGAAGGGAGACTGGGAGGTCATGAATCGCCAAGATCCACGCCGGGCGACCGTGAACTGTCCTGGGCTCGTTCCCATGCCTTGACCCAGAAAACGAGGCCGTTGTGGATTTAATGATTACGTTCTCCTCGATGCCTCGACCTCTAGGCATATCCCACCCGGTCATCAATTCATCAAGTGCGATCTCCTCGGCCTGTTGTTTAGAAATGGCGGGGTCGATATCCAGCGGACTCATCTCAGAGTTGAGGAAATATGCACCGATCTCCTCTGGTGTAGGAACCTGATCTTGGTCAGAGGTACCTGCGACTCCCATGGCCAAGAGCCCGCTTGCGACGAAGATGCCCGCTACAGCGACTGCGAGCAGTAGACGAAGTGGCTTATTCTTCACCATTTACCCCCCTGGGTTACATTCTTATCTGAACCTAACTGTCGCACCTTGAGTCCCAGATCCGAAATGCTTCACCGGGGCTCGCGTTTAGATCCATCTCCATAGGATCATCTGAGAAGCCTATACTTGTATCGGCGTCTGACCAAGTCCCGCTAACATTTTTCTTAATGGTGTTCATTTCAATCCGGTTGTCCTCATCGCCGGGAGCATGATCACCTTTTTTGGTTTCTGACACTACTTTATACCGCAGGGTCTCTCCACCAACTACGAGGTGGTCGGGGTCCCAAGAGGTGGAGTAACTGTAAACGGTCCCATGGTCGTACCGGAACTTCCACGCGCCGCTAAACTTATAGAGTTCGTAGAGCTTTTCAGCGTTAGGCATGACGGCTCCCGATGGGTTCGCAGTCCATTCTCCACCGTTACTAGTATGATAAGCCCTTGTGTGGACCGAACCGGTACCATCATTCTTGATTCCTTCGTAGAAAGGCCTGTTAGAGATGGACCCTGGAGTGCGAGGGTGTCTGGCAGGGAGGCGCCACGGGCTGTCGGCTGCTGACCTCACCGCCCTTGGGGCTGCGCTCAGGACAAGCAGGATCCCGTGCAGTACCCCTTCCGTGGCTCAGGGCGCCCGATGGAAGTTATGGAGCGGGGCCCTCACGCGGCTGCGACCGCAGGTACCGTCCCGGCCTCCGGCTGAGCCGTGTTTTCCATCTCCACCAGGCGTGCATGGACCATCCGCTTGAAGTTGCACGCCAACGCCTTCAGGTAGACGGCAAGCCGCACCCGACGGCCCCCTCGCACCCGCAAGCGCCCAAGCCCGTGGGCGCGCTTCAACTCGGAGTTTGTCCCCTCTATCCCGGCCCTTATGGCATACCGCTTGCGCCACTCCTCGGTGGCCTCGGCCCGCCGCCGCCCCTCGATGTTCACCTTCACCAGGTCCGCCTTGAGGACGTAGGCCCCCGCACGCCGGTCCAGCTTCACCGGGCAACGGGACCGCAAGGGGCAGAGCTCGCATGTTGCCCTGGCAAAGTGAACCTCTACCCGCTCCGGCGCATCTTCCAGCTCGTACTCCTCGACGGACCGGTGCCCGGCGGGGCACACCGTGGCCTGCTCCCCGGTGACGTCGATCTGGAAGTCCGCCCCAGTGAGCGGCGGCGGTCCGTCTCCCTCTCCTTCGTGGGAGTTCCCCGGCGCCGACCCCGCCACCGGGCTCACCAGTTCCGTCCCCCGGCGCGAGGCCTCGAAGGCGTTGCGGCCCGACCCATACGCCGTGTCCGCGAAGAGCTCGTCCGGTCGGACCTTCCGCTCCGCCAGCCCGTCAACCAGCGGCACAGTCACGTCGGTGTCGCTCCCGCTGGATGGGGTCACCTCTACATGAGTGATCAACTGGGTGGCGTTCTCCGCATGGCAGGTCTCCGCCACCTGTACCTCGTACCCCTTGCCTTTGTGCCCGCTGTAGGTGGCCTCCGGGTCGTGGGGCGATTGCAGGGAATCGGACCGCACCTCCTTCGGGTCCCTGAGGGTGATGGGCACCGCCCCTTCCCCTGCGTCGTCATCGCCCTCTCCGGGGCGCCCGTCCCTCTTGTTGCCCACCACACACTGCTCCCGCAGCAGCCTCTCCAGCAGCCGGTACTCCTCCAGTTGGGCGGCAGCCGTGCCACGGAAGCCGTCCACCAGCCGGTAGAGGTCCCGGGCACACACGCCAAGCCTTCGGCGACCCTCCCCCGAGCGGGCGTCCTCGTAGTCGGTCGCTTCTGCTTCTTCCTTCAACTGTAGGGTGTCAGCGCAATTGGACAGTTCTGGGTCCGAGAGATTGGGGAGAAGAAGCTCCTGGTTTGAGGGTTTCTCTGACCTCCTGATTGTACCGCCTCCGCCGGTCAAAAGTCTCTCGCTGTACCTCCTTCCTCTGGGCTAGAATTGCCTCCAGACGGCCTTCCAGCACGTCAGCCGGAGTTACAACCCTCAGCGCCTGATGATATCTTCGGTAGTTGTAGAACTCGACGAAGTCCCGGATGGCCGCCTCCAGGTCTTCCACCACCTCGTATGGCACCTGGTTAATGTCGTCTTTCAGGGTTCGGTGATATCTCTCCAGCTTCCCGTTGGTCTGAGGGTGATAGGGTGCTGCCAGGACGTGGCGAATGCCCACCACCCGCATGTACTCGCGGAAGGCCCGCGATACATAACCTGAGCCATTATCTGAGAGGAGCTTGGTCCGATCCTCCAGAGGTACATCAGTCATACCAGTAGAGTCAACAGCTTCCTGGACCACCTCTATGAGGGAGTCGGCCGTCATGTCCTGTTGCACCTTCCAGGCCAAGATGAACCGGGAGTAGTCGTCCATCACCGTCACGAGGTAGTAGTAGCCCCATCCCACTACACGGAAGTAGGAGGCATCGGTGGCCCACAGATGGTGGGGCCCTGTGGTCTTGTGCTGGTACTCTTTGCCCGCTGCCAACTGGTATTCGATCCGTTTCACCAGACCCTCCCGTCTCAGGATACGATAGACTGTGGAGGCGGAGACCGATAGGCCTCTGTGGTCGGTGAGCCAAGCTGCCAACTGCCGGCTTCGCCAGGTCGGCATCTCACGGGCTGCCGCCAGCACTACTGCCTCCTCTTCTGGATGCAGGCGATTCCAGGGCCTCTCAGTTCCTTCCGTACCCTCCCAACTACCCTGCCGGTGCCTCCACCTCCACCAATAATACGTGCTCCTGGAAATGCCAAGCTCCCTGAGTCGCCTGTTCTTCCCTCTACCATGTCGCTCCACCTCAGCCACGACCTTCGATTGCTCCACTACGCTCATGCGACGGTGCCGTTGTCGTGTAGGGGCGGCAGAGCTGTTTTTTTGAAGCGGTGCAACTCCAGGGACAACTCACCCACCAGCTGCTTCAGTTCACTGTTCTCCCGCTTGAGCTGCTCTATCTCTTGCCGGGTCGCATCACGCACACTGTCCCGAGTCAACCTCTCCTTCCCAGCTTCCATAAACTCCTTCGTCCAGGCGTAGTAGGAGTGGGGTTTGATTCCTTCCCGTCGGCACAGGTCATTAACGGTAGTCTCCCGTCTGAACCCCTCCAAGACGATGCGGATCTTCTCTTCAGGGGTATACTTACGGCGGGTCGCTGCACGGACCTGACGCACGAAGCTTCGTGTCTCCTGGCTTCGCTCCTCAGCTTGACTGGCCTGATCCTCTACCTGGGTCATCAATGACTCCTTTCACTTAGGGTTAATCTACCCCTCTGAAGGAGCCTCTACCACCCCCAACCTCTTCGGTTTTCTAGGCCTCAATAGTGTCCAATTGCGCTGACACCCTACAGCCTTTCGTCGCCGTGACATTTGTCACACTTTGGCATGCCCGACCAATCAGTGCGATCCGGTCCGTTTCCAAAAAAGAAGGGACCAGCGAGCAAGCTCACTAGCCCCACAAAAGGGTATCAAGGAACGGTTCAGGAGTCAAGGAGGCGAATTGACTCATAATAAATCTTACCGAAAGGAGTATCGTTGCCTCAAAAATAATGTTACCGGGGGTGGCATGACACAGGGCAGCGTGAAGGAGTACGTGGAGGCGGTGCGAGAGCGATACAGGATGGCGAGCCGTAGGGAGAAGGGAGAGATCCTCGACGAGTTCAGCCGCGTGACTAGGTACCACAGGAAGGCGGCAATTCGCCTGTTGAGGACAAGTAGTCCCGGAGCGCCGGGGAGACGGAGAGGGCGGCCACGGCAGTACTCGCAGGAGGTTACCGGGGCCCTTAAGGTGGTGTGGGAGGCCTCAGATCGTCTGTGTAGCAAGAGGCTAAAGCCCTTTCTGCCAGAGCTGATAAGGGTCCTTCATCAGTATGGAGAACTCCAGGTAACACCTAAGGCAACCGATCAGTTGTGCCAACTCAGTGCTTCCACCATCGGCCGTCTCCTCAGGCCCTATAGGGCTCAAGGGGGGAGGCATTCTTTGAGCACCACCAAGCCCGGGAGCCTGCTGAAGGCGTCCATACCCATCCGCACCTTCGCCGACTGGAATGATAAGCGCCCAGGCTTTTTGGAAGTGGACTTGGTGGCCCACTGCGGCGAGAGCACGGAGGGGTTCTACCTAAACACCCTGAGTGCGGTGGACGTGGCTACAGGCTGGGTAGAATGCCGAGGGGTGTGGGGTAAAGGCCAGGACAGGGTGGGCAGCGCCATCCACCACGTCTCCCAACAGCTGCCTTTCCCTCTCCGGGCCTGGACTCGGACAACGGCAGTGAGTTCATCAACTATCGTCTATACAGCTACTGCCAGAAGAAGGCTATCACCTTCACCCGCTCTCGCCCCTACAAGAAGAACGACAGTGCCCACGTGGAGCAGAAGAACTGGTCGGTGGTGCGCAGACTGGTAGGATACGACCGCTACACCTCTAAGGCTGCCCTGGAGCAGCTCAATGCCTTCTACCGCTACCTCCGCCTCTACGTCAACTTCTTTCAGCCGGTGATGAAGTTGCAGTGCAAGACACGCCACGGGGCTAAGGTTCACAAGATATATGACACCGCTCAGACACCCTATCAACGGGTGTTGCAGAGCAAGGTGCTGACGCCTCAGCAACAAGAGACCTTGTCGCTGCAGTACCAGAAGCTTAACCCGGTGCAGCTCCTATCTCATATAAATCAGACCCTAGAACACCTGTGGGCCCTGGCTGAGCACCCCCAACACAAGGAGGCCTCGGTAACACCTATTTTTGACGCAACCAGGGCCCTTCGGTATCACTTTCTATTGACGCAACCCGGGAGGAAACAGCGACCTGGAGACCGGCCCCAACTCGGTACCTCCGATGATACCCGTCAATTTTCTGTCAGGTCGACTTTTTTGGAACGATGGTATGCCCTTATACGGCACAGCCAAAGCTCGACAGATGGTTAGGAAGCATGGTCTGTGCTCTAATCCACGTTCCTTCTAGTCGTCATCGTTATCGCACTCGAGCCCGGGAATCAAGCCCCTCACTTTTATATTCTCGCCCGCAACACCCGTAGTCCTGGTCCCGGGTATCTCCTGCCCATCGGCGGTAAGCCACACCTCGAACTCATCGGGGTGAGAGTCGATCCATATCTTGTATACTACAACCACCTGATTACAGTCGAGTCGACCGGTATGCTTCACCCTCACCTTCTCGTTGGGGGCAACCTCCCCTATCACCGACTCCACCTCGTCCGACAACAACACCCTGATCCTAGCGTTTGGTATATCGTGGTCTTCCTCCGGGCCAATATGGGCCCACTTGGTCCGCAACTCTACCTCGTTTTCCCCGTCGCTCACGAATATCTGAGAGTTCCAGTTCCAATGCCCGAACGCTACTGTCGCGCCGAATGCCAGTGCCGCCACCAATACGCCGACTAACGCTACTGCCCGAAATCGCCACATACCGGACCTCCTTGCCAAGGTAAAAATATTGAGGCCATTTGGGCCGTGCCTGGCGTTTCCTAAACTCACCATTCATCCTTTCTGGTGAGTATCTGTTTGAGTCTCGGTGTAGATGCTGGTACCTAGGTCCTGTCGAGGAGTACCATCTCCTACATCCGTGCCAGGTCGCAGAGACCCTCGTCTTGTGCTACGGCTTATGAACTATTAAAATGCAAAATCGATTTAAGAGTAGTGTAGCGATGGTGTGACATCAGATGGATTTCGAAGGAACCGCGGGGTGACGCAAGGTGGTCAAAGGCAATGCAACACCCGTTAGGACGGCGCGCCTCCGACCACCGTCCCATTGCCGTGGGAGGTCTCCAGGTTGGCCCGGAGGTTACGGGCTTATCGACACACCGGCGAGGCTGGTATCACCCGGGATGGACCCATCGATGGGGCTCAGGATCAACCCTTGCACCTCGGGCTTCTTGAGGAAGAAGCGCTCCTGGTAGAAGAAGGGAGCTACCGGTACTTCGGCCACCATGATCTCGTGGGCTTGCTTCCACAGATCCAATCGGGTCGTCTGGTCCAGCTCGGCGGCGGCCTGTCCAGCCAGACTGTCGAACTGTGAATTGGTATACCCGAAGAAGTTATTGAAGGCGGTGGAGGTAAACAAGGGAGCGAGGAAGCTCTCCGGGTCGGCGTAATCCCCGGACCATTCGAGGGCTATTATCTGGAAATCTCGGGCCCCCAGGACCTGGGGGAAGAAGGCCGGCGGGTCCAGGGGTTCCAGAGTCACGTCCACACCCAGGTTCTCCTTGAACTGGGCCTGAAGGAACTCGGCAATGGTGCGCTGGTCTCCCGCGGTGAAGAAGGTGTAGGTGACCGACGGGAACTCTCCATCCTGGAAACCGGCCTGGCGAAGGAGCTCCTTGGCCCTGTCCGGGTCGAAGGCATACTCCGCGCCAAGCTCGGGGTCGAACCCCGGCAAGCCCGGAGGCAACCAGCTGACGGCGGGCACGCCTACGCCGTTCCTTACCTTGTCCACCCACGCCTCGCGATCTATCGCGGTCGTGAAGGCCTGACGGACTCTAACGTCGTTGAAGGGCGGCATCGCCCCGTTGAACACAAGGGCAGAGCAACACGAGGGATCGTGTCGTGCCGACCGATACTGCACAGTCTCACCGTGCCCCCTCCAGGACTTCCGTAGCTTCGTTGTCATTACCCTCCCGGAGTTGACGCGCCAGCTCCTCCAGCTGCTCTTCGTCATCCACAGGTATGGTCTGGGTAACCAGCTCCCCTTCTTCCAGCATCCCGGTTATCCTTCCCCGGACGGTGTCCAGGAGCTCGGCCAGGCGCTCCAGGTCCCGGGTATCCAGGTCCTGCAAGGCGGTACGCACCATCTCCCAGACCCTGGGGCTCACCTCCCAGAACAGCCGCCTCCCTTCCTCGGTAGCGGCTATTCTGAAGACGCGTCGGTCTCCTGGGTCCTGTCTTTGCTCCACCAGGCCCCTCTGCATCATTCGGTACAGCAAAGCCGAGACAGTGTTGGGACTGCGGCCGAGCCAGCTGGCGATGTCCCTCTGGCTGGGAACGCCTGGGTAGTTCAGGACCACCAGCAGTGCCTTGTACTCCTCCGCCGTCAGGGGTTGCTCCGCGAATGTCCTGTCTACCAGCCGGCCTATGATGTCACCGCTCTGCCCCAGCCTTATCCAGGCCCTGATTCTGGGGTCCGACAGCTGAAACTTGATCATTAGCCATCCCCTCGCTCGGTTATAGCCGTCGATTGATCGATATAGAACTATTCAGTGTGTTAATGTTCGAGGGAGTATAGAACTCTCCTGTCATGCAAGTCAAGCGTGCCGGTGGTTATCTGCTTGTGTCGTTATTTTGTATAATGGCGGGCATCGCCGATGAACAACCATGATGAACAACCATAAGGTGCTACTGGCCACCACGAATCCCGCCAAGCTGGAGCGGCTGAAGTGGATCCTGGAGGGGCTTGACCTCGAGACTGCCACACCTGACGGGATCAGCCTGCATCCGGAACCGCCGCAAGAGACCGGAGCGACCCACGAGGAGAACGCCCGACTCAAGGCTGAGTTCTGGTCGAAGGTGGCATCGATGCCGGCACTGGCCAGCGACGGCGGGCTCGTTGTACCTGCATTTGGCGAGCGGTGGGAAAGCCTGCTGACCCGCCGGTTCGCGGGAGAGGAGGCCGCCGACGAGGCGAGGCTGGATCGTCTGCTGGACATGATGGCCCCATTTAGCGGAAGCCAGCGCACCGCATCCTGGGTGGAAGCGCTGGCAGTGGCAGATAAGGGGCGGACCCTCGCCTCCTGGTCAGTGAAAGGCGCCACCGGCGTACTCGCGGACTCCACGGGCCACGGTCCCGTAGTGCCGGGGTTCTGGGTGTTCTCGCTGTGGTATTTCCCACACCTAGGCAAGACCTACAACGAGTTGACGGAGGCCGAGAAAGAAGGCCTCAACGACCACTGGAGCCAGCTGAAGTCACTCGTCGAAGGCTTCTTTCAAGAAGCTGCGACTGGGCATGGACGCTAGAAGGTCGTACCACTGGCGTCTCGATCAAGCCTGAGGTAGTATCTATGGAGAACCGGGCCGAGGCATGGAGGCCGGCACCATGAAGAGCAAGGTTTACACCAGTCTGGATGCTGCCGTGGCCGACATACCCGACGGCTCCACCATAATGTTCCCGGGGTTCGGGCCGGCCGGCATTCCCCGCAACCTTATCGGTGCACTGCTGCGTCAGGGGGCCAGGGAGATCACCGGCATCTGCAATAACCACGGCCGGGTGGGCAACCTGATGGACGTGGGCAGGCTCATCGAAGCCGGACAGGTCAGGAAGATGATCTGCGCCTTCACCGCCGCCCCGCATCCTTCCCAGGCCCTGACCTTCGAGAAGCTTCACGAGGCCGGTCAGATTGAGGCCGAGCTGGTTCCCCAGGGGACCCTGGCAGAGCGCATCCGGGCCGCGGCGGCCGGGATAGGCGCCTTCTATACTCCCACCGGGGTGGGAACCGAGGTTGCCCGGGGAAAGGAGCACCGGGTTATCAACGGCCGCGAGCACCTCCTGGAGTATCCCCTGACAGCCGATTACGCCTTTATCAGGGCCTACCGGTCGGACACCTGGGGCAACCTGCAATACCGGCTGTCCCAACGCAACTTCAACCCGATCATGGCCCAGGCAGCCAGGATCACCATCGTAGAGGTGGAGGAACCCATAGTGGAGCTGGGCGCCATAGACCCGGATCAGGTCCACACCCCAGGCGTCTACGTCGACCGCATCGTCAGGATTCCTCCACCCCCCGAGGGGATCGAGGACGCGCCGGTCAGGTGACGGCATCCCGTTAGTCTATGTGTAGCGAAGAATCTGTTCTCCACCTTCGCCATAGGAACCTTCGGCCGCCATAGGAAACTCCGCCGGGGCTCGGAATGACATCTTCCGGAAGGATGGGAACATGGAGAAGACACCTCTGACCCGCCAGGCCATGTGCGACCGGCTGGCCATGGAGTTCGGGGACGGCTGGATAGTGAACCTGGGCATCGGGATGCCCACCCTCTGCTCCAACTACGACTTCGGGGACCGGGACATCGTCTTCCACTCCGAAAATGGAGTCATCGGCTACGGCCCCCTGGCCCCCGAGGGCGAGGAGGACCTGCACCTGGTCAACGCCGGAGGCCAGTACGTCACCCTGAAACAGGGAGCGGCCATAGTGCATCACGCCGACTCCTTCTCCCTGATCCGAGGCGGCCACCTGGACGTGACCGTTCTGGGCGCCTACGAGGTGGCCGAGAACGGCGACTTCGCCAACTGGAAAACGGCTGGCAGGAAGGGTGGCGGGATCGGGGGGGCAATGGATCTGGCGGTGGGGGCCAAGCGCGTCTTCATCGCCATGGAGCACACCACCCGGGACGGCCAGCCCCGCCTGCTCAAGCGCTGCTCCCTTCCCGTGACCGCCGTGGGGGTGGTGAAGCTGGTGGTGACCACCCTGGGCCTCTTCGAGGTGGCCTCGGAAGGATTCGTCCTCAGGGAGATCGCCCCGGGCTATACACCGGAGGAGGTGCAAGCCGTCACCGAGGCCACCCTGGTCGTCCCTGAGGACCTGAAGGAGTTCGAGGCCAGTTAACCACACGATCTGTAGGGGCCAAGTTACCCCAGCTCCTTAATGTTCACTCCTAGGAGCCCGTCCGAGAAACACGGTTGGCGAGTGTTTGGTGGTATGATGGGCCCAGCCCAGTAGCGGGGAGTCGTTGATGAGCAAGACCTACCTTTCCTACGAACCCGACCAGCAGTTGCTGTTGCCAGCGGCGTTGCAGGAGTGGCTGCCTGACGACCATCTGGCCTACTTCATATCCGACGTGGTGGACCAGTTGGACATGTCGGAGGTCACCGCTCGCTACGAGCGGGAACGGCGTGGCGGGCCGCCGTATCATCCACGGATGATGGTCAAGGTGTTGCTCTACGGCTACTGCGTGGGGGTGGCGTCCTCACGCCGCATCGCCCAGCGTCTCCACGAGGACATCGCCTTCAGGGTGTTGGCGGCGAACAACACACCGGACTTCCGGACCATCTCCGACTTTCGCAAGGATAATGTGGATGCGCTGTCGGGCCTGTTCGTACAGGTACTGGCGTTGTGTCAGCAGGCGGGGCTGGTGAAGCTGGGGCACGTGGCGCTGGACGGCACGAAGGTCAAGGCCAACGCATCGAAGCATAAGGCGATGAGTTACCAACGGATGAAGGAGAAGGCAGCGCAGTTGGCGGCGGAGGTAGCGGAGTTGTTGCGACAGGCCCAGGCAGCGGATGATGAGGAAGACCGGCGGTACGGCAAAGACAAGCGTGGAGATGAGTTGCCGCAGGAGTTGGCCTTTCGAGAGGGTCGGTTGGAGAAGATACGGGAAGCCATGGCGGCGCTGGAAGCCGAGGCGCAGGCGGCTGCCGAACAGGCCGAGGCCGAAGGTGGTAATCACCCGGGGGTGCCCGACGACAAGGCCCAGCGTAACTTCACCGATACCGAGTCGCGCATCATCCCCGCACCTGGAGGAAAGGACTTCCTGCAAGCGTACAACTGTCAGGCGGTGGTGGACAGCGCTCACCAGGTGATCGTGGCGGCGCGGGCCACCAACCAGGCTTCGGATAAGCAACAGGCTGCGGCGATGATGGAGGAGACCATCGACAACGTCGGTGCAGTCCCCAGGGAAGTATCCGCCGATGCTGGCTATTACTCGGCAAAGGCAGTCGACGAGCTCTATGCTCTGGGCGTGGACCCGTTCGTCGCGCCGGAGCAGACCCGCCACGGCCGGGTTGTGCCACCCGCGCCCCGAGGTCGCATACCCAGCCATCTGTCTCCCAGGGACCGGATGCGACGGAAGTTACAGACCAAGCGGGGTCGGCAGCGCTACGCTTTGCGGATGCAAACTGTGGAGCCGGTATTCGGCCAGATCAAGCAGGGCAGGGGATTCCGGCAGTTCCTGCTGCGGGGACTGGAGAAGGTGAACGGCGAATGGTCGCTGATCTGCACCGGCCACAACCTGCTCAAACTGTTCCGCTTTGGGGTCAATCTGCACAGGAAAGCACGGGCCGATGGGCCAGCCCAACGCATCAGGAACTTTGCCGAGGTAGTGAGCACGGCGCTATTCGCAAAGCTATCTGGGGGCCGGCTGGGGCAACCGGCAAAATTAGTTGTCGCGATCCATTGGCGCTGACCCGCAAGCACCGTTAGATAATCCTCGGACGGGCTGCTAGCGCCCTCCAACTCTTCCAGGAGATCTCGGAAGGCCGGCAAATGATTGGGCAGTCTGGCGTACAACTGGTTCGCCAGCCCTTCGTTGTAGGTGTGGACGCTTAAGTTCCGGTCCTGGATCATCTGAACCCACACCCCTTCCTCCGCCAAAAGTCCATAGGAAAAGGCCTTTCGAAAACAATCCCTCTGGGAAGGGCACGCCAGGCCGCGGTCCCTGAGAAAGCTTTGGATCGCTTTCCACGACAGCTCAAACCTTTTAATGCCAGAGTCCCTCACCACCGGGTCCGTCGGCAGAGAGAGCGCCTCCTCCAGGCGCCTCACCGCATTTCGCAAGGACTGCACCCTCGGGTCACCTGCCATAGATCAGCTCCCCCTGTTGCAGCACCGCCTGCCGGAACTCCGGGTCCACTGTCTGAAGGTCCACCACGTCTATGCTGCGCAGGGTGGGTAGCTCGTCCAGTGCATCCGTTATTCGCCCCATGACAGCCGGCTCGACAGGCTTTCCGGCGTCCACAGCTATGTCCAGGTCCGATACTCTGAGAGCCCGGCCTTGGGCCCACGAGCCGAAGAGGCACATTCGCAGGCCCTCCTCATGCATATGGTCACGTACTACCCTAACCACTTCTTCAACGAGAGGTTGGACCAGAGCCCTGTTGCCCTTCGTTAGTGCTCTGTTCTCTGTCATGTCGCAGCCAGACTCCAGCCCTTCAGAAGATCGATTCTCGAGCCCTATTCTGGCATAATCGCAGGAATCAGGGTAGTACCCCTGAACGCCGTGGTCTCATTCGATGACACCAACCCATTGACAGGCTCCTTCCCCACGATCTAATCTAGAACTTACGTTCTATCAGGCTGGACCGGCTCAGGAGGAAGGACATGCCCGCAGCCCGCTACGAAGAAACAACTACCGTCAGCGCCCTGAATCGGGTCAAGGGTATGGGTTTCAACTGGTCCCTCAACCCCTACCAGGGATGCGTTCACGGCTGCCACTACTGCTTCGCCCGGAGGTACCAGCAACTCCGGGAGCTGGACCCCGGCGACGACTTCTCCAGCCGCATCTCCGTGAAGACCAACATCCCCGAAGTGCTGCGTCGGGAGCTGGCCCGTCCTTCCTGGAAGAGCGAGGTCGTAGCCGTCGGCACCGCCACTGATCCCTACCAGCCCATAGAGGGGAAGTACCGCCTCACCCGCCAGTGCCTTGAGGAGTTCGTCCGCAAGGCCACCCCGATCAACCTGATCACCAAGGGGACCCTGGTAGTCCGGGACGTGGATATCCTGGCGGACCTGGCGCGTCGGGCGGGGTGCACGGTGTGCATCAGCATCACCACCATGGACCGAGCCCTGGCCTCCCGCCTTGAGCCAGGCACCCCACCGCCCCACAAGCGTCTCTGGGCCCTGGAGCGCCTGGCCCTGGCAGGCGTCAACGCCGGGGTGCTGATGGCCCCCATCATCCCGGGCATCACCGACGGAATCGATAGCATGACAGGGGTGGCCCAGGCTGCGTCCCAGCACGGAGCGCGCTTCCTGCGGGCCAACACCCTCTACCTCAAAAAGGGCACGAAGGAGCACTTCTTCGACTTCCTTTCCCGCGACTATCCCGACCTGGTGCGCACCTACAGGACCTTCTATCCGGGGGCCTTCGCTCCATGGGGCGTGAAGCGCAGCCTGGAAGCACGTATCGCCGACATCAAGTACGGCTACGGCCTGGGGGATGAGGATAGGCGAGTGGTGGCGGATCCCCGGCCACGACAGCTTCAGCTCGTCCTGAGGTGACATAGGCCAGCCCTGTCCGACGAATGATGGCTTCCTCGCCAGGGTTGACACGAACGGGGACCCGGGGGATGATAGACTGCGATTTCCAGTGAGGAGGGTCCCCGATGAAAGCAGCGGTACTCTACGAATACGATAGTCCCCTGGTGGTGGAGGAACTGGAGCTGGATCCGCCCCGGAGGGGCGAGGTGCTGATCAACACCGCCGCCTGCGGAGTCTGCCGCAGCGACTATCACTTCATGAAAGGCGAGGCCAAAACCGTGCTGCCCTCGGTAATGGGGCACGAGGCCTCGGGCGTCGTAGCCGAGGTGGGCGAGGGGGTCACCCGCCTCAAGCCTGGGGATCACGTGATCATGTCCTTCGTCCCCAACTGCGGCCAGTGCTTCTTCTGCAGCACCGGGCAGCCGAACCTGTGCGACCTACACGCCGCCACCCCGGGGACCATGTTCGACGGCACCACCCGGCTGCACAAAGGAGACGAGCGCATCGCACACTTCGGGAAGGTGGCCGGCTTCGCCGAGCGGGTGGTCATCCCTGAGTCGGGGTGCGTCCCGGCGCCAACCTCTTTGCCCCTGGACCAGGCCGCCCTAATCGGCTGCTGCGTCACCACGGGCGTGGGTGCGGCCATACTCAACGCCCAGGTCGAGCCAGGGAGCACGGTGGCGGTGGTCGGGTGCGGCGGCGTGGGCCTCAACGTAATCCAGGGCGCGAAGATGGCCGGTGCCTCCCGCATCATCGCGGTGGACATCCGTGAAGGTCAGCTGGAGTTCGCCATGAGGTTCGGGGCTACGGACACCGTCAATGCCGCCGACCAGGACGCCGTGGCCCGGGTGAGGGAGATAGCCGGTGGCCGGGGCGCCGACTACGCCTTCGAGGTGTACGGCTCGGCTGAGACGGTGGAGACGGCCTACCGTATGGCTCGCAAAGGTGGGACCATCGTGGTGGTGGGCATCGCGCCCACCGGAGAGAAGGCGGGGATCGACGCCATGAGCCTGGTCCGGGAGGAGAAGGTCCTGAAGGGCAGCTACTACGGCTCTTCCAGGTGCCACGTCGACATGCCCAGGATGGTGGACCTCTACCTGTCGGGGCAGCTCAACCTGGACGACCTCATCACCCGGCGGTACAGCCTGGACCAGGTCAACGAGGCCTACGACGACCTGGTAAAGGGCGACGTGGGCCGAGGCGTGGTCACCTTTCCCTAGCGAAATGGAAGGCCTGGTGGTCAAGGTAGCGGAAACCGAGGACGAACGCCGGGCCGCCTTCGATCTGCGCATCCAGGTGTTCGTCAACGAGCAAGGCGTCCCGGCGGAAGAAGAGTTGGACGCCGCCGATGAGACCGCCACCCACGCCGTCGCCCTCCTGAATGGAGAGGTGGTGGGGACCGGAAGGATGGTAGCGGTGGAACCTCGCTCAGCCAGGATCGGGCGCATGGCGGTTCGATACGAGTGGCGAAAGCAGGGTATAGGCGGCCGTATCCTCCGGACCCTGGAGGAGGAATCGTCGCGGCGAGGTCTGAAGGAAGCGGTGCTACACGCCCAGACCTACGTCAAGTCCTTCTACGCCTCCCACGGCTACGTCGAAGCGGGTGCGGCATTCTTGGAGGTGGGGATAGAGCACGTGGAGATGCGCAAGCGACTCTAGGCTCACTCCTGTTCATGGGGCGGCTTGCCAGCCATCACCACGTAAACCGGGTCCTCGTCGTGTCCCTTGTCAGGGTTGAGGTACATCCTCTGCAGGTCCCCATAGCCGCCAGCGAGCTCCAAGTACGACGACACCAGGTCCATCCTGAACCCGTCGCCGCTCGTCCTCCAGATGTTCACCGCCTTGGTGAAGAACATGCGGTTGGAGAAGATCACCAGGAAGACTCCTCCGGGCTTGAGCAGGCGATGGACATCCCGGAACACTTCGACGGGCTTGGTCAGGTACTGTATCGACACGGTGATCACGGCCGCATCGAAGGCGCCGTCATCGAAGGGCATCCGGGGATCCAGATTGACGTCGTGCACCACGAAGTCGTCGAGGTCCGGGTTCTCCCTCATCTCAGTGGGGTTCATTCCAATGCCGACCAGCCGGGCCTTGGGGTGCCCCTTGGGCCAGTGGGACCTCCAGCTGCTCATCAGGTCCAGGACGGTGGAGTCTGAAGGGATGACCTCTCTGAACAGCCCGGCAATGGCGGCTATGGCCTGATCGTCGATGTGGACCACCAGCCTGGGCATCAGATAGAACAGGGCGTCGTCGCCCTCGTCGATTCGGGTGAAGTCGAAGGGGCTGAATGGACTAGATTCCCTGCTGGCCATCATCTCCTCCGGTGGCTACGTCATTACCTTCCCGTGCGCCCCGATTGTATCCGCCATCGCGTCGGCCATCAAGGGCCTTAACCCCCGCTCGGCCCGCCTTGACCCCGCTCCACGCCGCACCTATAGTACCCCTAGCAAACAAGCGTGTGGCTTCAGGACGATCACCGACTGTATAGGAGGGCACCATGACAGCGAACGTCCCCACCGATTCGGAGGTCCTGGGCTATCTGGACTCCCTCAGCAACTGGGGGCGCTGGGGAGCCGAGGACGAGTTGGGCACGCTGAACTTCATAACCCCCTCGAAGAGAGTCCAGGCGACCGGTCTGGTGAGCGATGGAGCTGTGGTGACCTGCTCCCGCCCCATAAACACCGAGATGGCGCTGGACACCAACTTCCAGGTCCAGCGGTACATGGTGGACAGCGGCGAAGGTAGAGAGACCGACTCTCCCGAAAGGAAACGCCGCAGGCCCGGAGCGGGTGAGTTCATCGGGATGGTGTTCCATGGATATACCATCACCCACATAGACAGCCTTTCCCACTACTCCTGGGACGGTAAGATGTACAACGGCCGACCGGCCAGCCTGGTCACCTCCCGCGAGGGGGCCCAAGCGCTGAGCATCGACTCGACCCACGACGGCATTCTCACCAGGGGCGTGCTACTGGACATCCCCAGGCTCAAGGGCAAGGAGTGGCTGGAGGCCGACGAGCCCGTGTTTCCGGAGGACCTGGAGGCGGCGGAGCACCAGGCCGGGGTGACCGTCGAGTCCGGCGATATCTTGCTGGTTCGCACAGGCAACTACGGCAAGAGGTTGCAGAGGGGTCCAGTGAATGTGTCTGCCGAGGGGGCCACGGCCTGCCATGTTGCGTGCGTACCCTGGTTTCACCGCAGGGAGATCGCCATGCTGGGCACCGACACCTCCAACGATGTCCTTCCCAGCGCCTATCCCAACGTGGCGATGAGTCCCCTCCATGTCGTCTCGCTGGTGGCGATGGGCATGTGGCTCATCGACAACTGCAACCTGGAGGACTTGGCCCGAGCCTGTGCTCAGCGAGGCCGCTGGGAGTTCATGCTGTGCATCGGCCCGCTGCGGCTGAGCAACGTCACCGGCACACCGGTAAATCCGATAGCGGTCTTCTGAGCAGACGTTAGCGCGGGGTGCCCCGGGCGTACTTGATGAGGCCCGTCACCCCGGGGGAGCTCTTTACCACCTTGTCGGCAAAGGTCAGGTGGAGGACTCCCGAGCCGTCCAGCGCCAGCGAGACCTGTTGGCCCAGCGTGGTGCCACCGGCTTCCACCGCCGTCTCTATCTTCCACCGGGACCCGTCCCACCAGGCCAGCTTGATCACCTGTTCGTCAGAGTAGGCCACGATGGGGTTGTCCTGCGGGTCCAGCACCAGGGAGCTGGTCTTCCGGGCACCGAAATGTCCCAGGAACACGTTGTCCAGCTTATCGATGCGCTGAAGATCCCAGGCGCCGCCGTCCCGACGGGCTAGCTTCACGTAACCCTCGGTGGGACTGAGCCTCTCGTAGTAAGTGATGATGGCGTTGTCCCGGTCATCCAGGACCAGCGATGGGAAGCGGCCGACGTCCCCCTCGGCATCCACGGTCGCGATGTTCCAGTTCCCGCCTTCCTTTACGGCGTACTTCAGGTCCTTGTCCGAGTTGTCGTACCACACAACGTGAGGGCGGCTCAGGGAATCCAGGACGATCTCGGTGCCGAACTCGTAGGCCACGGGACCGCTGCCCACCTCTTCGACCTGCCAGGAGTCGCCCTCCAGCACTGCATACTCCACGCCGGATCTGCTGCCGAACTGGCGTGGGTCCACCGAGGCCACGTGGGGCCGGCCGCCGGAGTCTATGACCACGGATATGTCCCAGCCGTCATGGCCCTGGCTTCTTATCCTACTGCAGACCCACTCCCCTTCGACCAGAGTAGCGTAGGCCCCGTCCTCCCGATCGTGGTTGTGCCAGGCTATGTGGGGCACCTCATTCTGGTCTAGCGTAATATCCAGGGGCCCGTAGAAGTATCCCGTTGAAACCTTGGATATCTCCCAGCCGCCCGAGCTGAGCACGGCATGCTTCACGTACCCGGGCATGGCTTCGACCATGTAGGCGACGTGGGGAGTCCCCCGGGAGTCGACCGCTATCGAAGGCTTTGCCGCGTGCTCGTCGACGGTGGACACCTCCCAGCTGTAGCCAAGCACCGCCGCAGGGGGGCCATCAGGGACCTCCGTGGGGGGAGGCGGGGTATCGGTGGGGGAAGCAGTCGGGGCTGTAGTTGGCGTAGGCTGGGCCGTGGGGGTGGCGCCGAGGGTCGGCGTAGGAATAGCTGTAGAGGTCGGCCGCGGTGTGTCGGTGGAGGCACTGCCGCAAGCGGTGGCAATAAACGCTACGACGACCGACGCGACGCCCAGTACCCAGACCCTTTTCATGAGTCACCCTCCTGGACCTACGATCCTGACTGTTGGATGCAGGTCCGAGCCACACCGATCCGCGGCGTCCGGTTTTAGGGTGATGCCGGATGGCGCATCGATCCCTGCACGATGTCTTCTAGGCCCCCCTGGGGACTCCCCAAGGCGGACGTCCGGGCGTTCCTTGACACTGTCAGGGCCCTACGGTAACCTGATTTTACACCGTCGGAACAGGTTTCTTCGGTACCTTCCTCGCCATATGGCGCTAGGGCCCGTAGCTCAGGGGCAGAGCAGCCGGCTCATAACCGGCGGGTCCCAGGTTCGATTCCTGGCGGGCCCACCAACGTGTACTGAACTGCGAACTACTGGGCCGTGGAGAGCCACCTCTGCGGCGTCTCCGCCCCCTATCGGGCTGTCCGGCGGCGTGGGTAGGGTGTAGTAGACCGTCGCCTTTCCTGGCTTGACCACGATCTCCTTGACGAAGGACTTGATGAAGGCCCTCGATTCGGTGATTTCGCTGGTCATCAGGAAGTCGCTCATGTCCTCGGCGAAGGCGGCGATGGTGTCCACGTTGTCCAGCACGGCCCGGCGCTCTGAGAGCAATGCCCTGGCCTCCTCTGCGGCGATCTCCAGCTTCTCCTGACGCTCCCGGTGCTCTCTGATGCGGGAGGTGGCGTCGGATATGTCGAGTTCCGAGTTCTCGATGACGTGCCACACCCGGTCCAAGCGCCGCCGCACCTCGATAAGCTCCGCTTCGATGTTTTCCAGCCTCTCCCGCTG
>CBDFKU010000016.1:0-262179 GCA_965248975.1 Dehalococcoidia bacterium | reverse complement strand
ACGGCTGGTTCGGGAAGCGTCGGGCCGTAAAGGGGGAGAACGACAAAGAAAACAGGACGCAGCAGCAGGAGGCCGGCCGCAAGCCCAAGCGCCGGAAGGCCAAGCGCACCCTACTGAGCCTGGTTGCCGTGGCGATGCTGGTCGTCGCCATACCCCAGGTCGCCCTGGCCGACGGCCACTGGGGGTTCGACTTCGAGCCCCCGGAGCCGGTCCACGGACGCAGGCTCTTCATCGAGAGGCTGAGCGTCTCAGGCGACCGCGCCGAGGTGACCCTGCGGGCTGCTACGAGCCTCGACCTGCGGGTGCGGGCCTACGGCGGCTGGCAGGGACGCCAGCTCCGCTTCTACAGGGCGGCCGACATGAACCAGGGAGAGACCGTCACCTACGACCTGCCGCTGTCCGGTGAAGCGCCCTCCTTCACCTTCTCCTGGGAGGACACCCTGGGGCAGGCGGGCGCCCTCACCCTCAAGGACGAGCAGCTCCCGTACCCCCTGCCCTCGGTGGAGGGGGAGCTCTGCGACCTCCGCGTCGCGTCCCTCGGCTGGAGGCCGGGGCGCATCAAGGGGGTGATCGCCTCCGACTGCGTATCCACGACCTTGGAGACCATCAGCCTCCAGACGGTTGCCGGACATGACAGCGTCACGGAGCTGGCCGTCATGGACGCCGCCGTCACCGCCATCACGGGAACCGTCAGCGTCGCGGTTAGGGGTTCTCGCGCGACCGCATCATTCGTCCCAAATGGTGAGACGAGCTTCTCCATGTCCATCGGGGACGGGGAAGCGGTCCACAGCGTTGCCATAAACGCCGACCTTCGGGCCGGCCTGGAGGTCGCCCTGCCTCCGCTGGTCCAGCTCACCCATCACCCGGAGCGGACGGAGCAGGTCATCCGAACAGTGAGCATGGTGCGTCCTGGGGCCAGCGACGGCGTCAGCGAGACGGTGACGTTGACCTGCGAAGACGGAACCACGGAGGAGCACACCGTCTCGGCCTCCGTCTCCATCCCCAGCGAGGTCTTTCACAGCGACGTGACCATCTCCATCCTCCACCCAGAGCACGTCAAGGCCGAGCTGGTGGAGCGAGAGCCCCTCACGCCCAGCAGGAGCGAGGCGGCAGCCCTGGCTCTCACCATCGGCTCCGACGACCCCTACGAGGCCCTGGCGCTGCCGGAACCCGAGCCGGAGCCGGACCCCTCTGAGCAGACCTCCCTCAGCGATGAGGAGGCGCGGGACATCTTCGACATCCTGGGATGGTGGTGGCCGTGGTAAGGCGAGTCATCACGACCCTGCTCCTCACCGGCGCGGCGCTGGCGTCTATGGGCGCTGCGCCGGTGGGGGAGTACGAGATGCTCTGGGCCTTCAACAGCGCACTGACGGCGATGGTCTATGCCGCCACCGGCCTGGCGTTCTTCGCCATCGCCTGGGCGGGCTTCGTCCTCATGGCGGAGGGAACCGAGGAGCGGAGCTCAGGGCGAGCGAGGAACGCCGTCCTGGGGGCGGTCATCGGACTGGTGCTGGTGCTCTCCGCCAAGGGAATCGCCGTGGCGCTGCTCTCCGGCATCGTCCCCATCCCATAGCAAAGGAGAACCCATTTGAGAACATCATTGGAACAGACGAAACGCGTGGCCTTGCACATGGTGCGGAAGGCCAAGGAGGGCGCTTCCAGGCTGAGGCTCAGTCCCCATTACGCCACCCGGGGATGGACGGCGCTGCGGGCCATACGCGGAGTCCTCCGCAGACCGCGCCCCCACGCTGTCAAGACTACGGCCGTCGCCGCGCCAAAACCGCCGCCCCTGCTGCCCCGCGCCTTCATGCTCTCACACCTGGAGAACGACGGGCCGGTGCGCCTGGACCGGGTGAAGCTGGGCGTCTGCGAGGTGCTGGGCCTGGAGCTGGACGAGCCCAAGGTCGGGGCCTTCGCCGGTGCCCTGAACGCCTGCGACTTCCAGGTGCAGCTCCTCGTGCGCCAACACCCGCCCGGCCTGGAACGGCTCCGCAGGGAGCTGCTTGCGGCGCAGCCGGCGGACCTGCCCCAACAGGCGCGAGAGGCGGCGGATTCGCTGCAACGGTTGTTGACCGAGCTTGAGACCCGCGACGGCATCCTGGACCGGCGCTTCTACGCCGTATGCGCCTTCGAGCGGTCCGACGAGCTGCGCTCGCTGCTGGCCAAGGCGGGGCTCTCGGTGCATCCCCTCGGCGGACGCACGCTTCGGATGCTTCTGCTGGCCTCAGCCCTGGGCGGCTCGCCCTCGGAGATCGACGAGGACTCTCCCATAGAGGTCGAGGTGAACCGACGCCACCTCCGCATCGGGGGACACCTGACCCGATCAATGCACCTGGGCCGCTGGCCCCGCTCGCTTGCGCCAGGGTTCCTCCAGAGCCTCATGGCGACCGGCGTCCCGATGGACCTCTCCATCCACCTGGGACCCATACCGGCAGAGCAGGCATCCCGCACGCTGGAGTGGCAGAAGGTCAGGTTCGAGTCGGCCCAGTCCTTCTCCATGCACCGGGGCCGCACCCTCTCCCCCGAGGCGGAGGTCGCCCTGGAGGACGTTTCCCGCCTGCGTGACGAGGTGCAGCGGGGCAGGGAGCGCCTCTTTCATGCGTCTCTGTCCGTCACGCTCCATGCAAAGGACGAGACATTCCTGAAGGAGATGACCCAGCGGGCGAGGGCGCATTTCGCGGCGACCCTTGGCAAGCTGGACCTGCTCACCTTTCGGCAGCGCGAGGGGCTGCTGTCCACCCTTCCTTTGGCGCTCAACGCCGTGGCGGTGTGGCGAACGTTGGACACCTCGTCCCTGGCTAGGCTCTTTCCCTTCTCTCCCCCCGACCTGGACACGAGGAGCGGCACCCTCATGGGCATCGACCTTCGGGCCTGCTCGCCGGTGGTCTACGACGCCTTCGACGGCACCCACCTGAACGCGAATACGGCAGTCCTCGCGCGGTCAGGGTCGGGAAAATCCTTCGCCACCAAGCTGGGAGTGCTCAGGGGCCTGACCCGTGGCGTCACCGCCTACATCATCGACCCCGAGGGAGAGTACGCGGACATGGCCCGCGCCGCAGGCGGCCGGGTCATCTCACCAGGCATCGAAGGCCAGGGGATGAACCCCTTCGTCATCGCGCGGGGCGATCCGGAGGAGCTCCTCCAGCGCATCGGCAGCCTCAGACGGCTCATCGAGGTGATGGTGGGCGAAAGACTCAGCGCCGAGCGCCGGGCGTCCCTCGACCACGCCCTGGCCTCCTACTACGCCGAGCCCAGGGAGCGCACCGGCTTCAAGGACTTCTATGCGTTCCTCGAAGGCAACGACGGGAACGACATGGCCAAGCTGCTCCAGCCCTTCGCCACCGGCAGCCTGAAGCACCTCCTCTCCGACGAGGGGGACGATCTCCTCTCCAGCGAGGCGTCGGTCACGGTCTTCGACCTGCGCCTCCTGGAGCCGGAGCTTCGCCCCGCCGCCGCAATGGTCTGCACCGAGACGGTGTGGGCGGCGGCCCAGGACCCCAAGCCCCGTCTCCTGGTGGTGGACGAGGTTTGGAGCATCATGCAGCACGCCGAGGGGGCCGCCTTCATGGTCTCCATGGCCAAACGCGCCCGCAAGCACCGCCTCGGGCTCCATTTCATCACCCAGGACGTGCAGGACCTCCTCTCCGAGGATCCCTCCCAGCCCATATCGGGTCATTCGGGACGGGCCTTGCTCCAGAACGCCGCCTTCAAGCTCCTGCTCCAGCAGGACGCCGCGGCCATATCCACCGTAGGCGACGCCTTCGACCTGCCCGCCGAGCAGCAGCGGTGGCTCCTGTCGTGTCCCAGGGGAGACGGGCTCCTCATCGCAAGGGGAGGCAGATTCCCCATCCGCATCGAGGCCACCCCGGAGGAGAAAGAGGTCATCGAGTGGCGGCCTGGTATCCACAGATAGCTCACGCAAAGAAAGGAAGGCACACCCATGAAACTCAATCCCATGAACATCCTGTTTGGAAACGATCGCAACAAGAAGCCCGCGGTGCTGCTGGCGGTGACGCCGCCCCGCACCGGGGAGCGCACCCTGCTGGGCGTTGAGAACCTGCTCCAGTCCATCCCCGTCCCTGAGCCCTTCTCCCTGGAGATAGTCGGGCACATGGACGGGGTGACCCTTATGGCCCGCTGCCAGGGCGAGGAGGCCGTCAAGGGCCAACTCACGGCCCACTACCCCCAGGCCCGCATCCAGGAGGTGCCCGAGGAGGAGGACCCCCTGCGCCTGGGAGAGGGCGAGCAGGCGTGGTCCATGACGCTGAGAACCGACGGACCCGAGTACCTACCCCTACGGACCTTCCGGGACGACGACCTCCTCGACCCAGGCTCAGACCCCCTCATCGCCCTCCTGGGCGCACTGTCGGCCCTCAAGGAGGGAGAGCGGATCGTTGCCCGTCTGCTGCTGCGATCCCTGGGTCCCGACTGGTCTGCCGCCCATCTGGAGAAGGCCCACAGGCGTCCGGGCATGGAGCCCAGGGACCCCTCCTACACCTACACCACCAAGCCCCTCCAGACCGACGGGGTGACGATGGCCCTCCTGGGGGTGGGAGCATTGGCCGCCCTGCGGGGCTACTTCTGGATACAGGCAGGGGAGACCTGGAAGGCAGCGGCCCTGGGCGCTGGCGCGGTCTTGGGTATCGTGGTGGCGGGCTGGGCCTGGTGGCGCTGGAAGCGGGCTCGCTCCCGCGTCCACGACCCTCTACTAATAAAGGAGAAGGTCAGCCGCATCGCCTTCGACGCCGAGCTTCAGGTCACCACCATCCTGCCCCCGGACACGCGGCCCCAGCGCGGCAAGGAGCTGCTGGACCCGGTGGTTGCGGCCTACCGCCACTACGACAACCCCGCAGGAGCCCGCCTACAGGTGGGCAGGATCCGGCCCGCCACACCCAACGCATCCCTGCATCCCCCAGGCCCCGGACTCTTCGGAAAGAGAAGCGTCCTGGGCGTGCGTGAGGTGGCCGCCCTGTGGCACCCGCCGGGGGCAAGGGACGAGACGCCCCTGGTGGAGCGCTCAGGGGCGAAGGTGCTCCTTCCCTCGGCCAGGGGGGTCAAGGGAGGCGCTCTGGTGGGAGACGCCACGGCGGGAGCGCCGCGTCCCATCCACTTCCCCGGCGACCTGCTCAGACGCCACCACCTCTACGTGGCAAGAACCCGCATGGGCAAGTCCACCCTCATGCACCACGTCGTCGCCCACAAGCTGAGGGAGAAGGCGGCGGGAAGGGACTCAGACGCCATCGTCGTGATAGACCCCCACACCGACCTCGTTGACGGGCTGCTCCGCCACGTCCCCGAATCCCTCGCAGGCCAGGTACGCCTCATCGACCTGGCCGACGACTCCCAGGCCCCCGGCATCAACCTGCTGGACACCCGGATATTTTCCGATAGAGACAGGACCGCCGACTCGGTGGTCAGGGTCGCCAAGGGCCTGTGGGACCAGTGGGGGCCGAGGATGCAGTCCATCCTGGAGCAGACGGTCAAGACCCTCCACGAGGCCAACGAGCACACCTCGACGGACGCAGATGAGCAGTACACCATCCTGGACGGGCTCAAGCTGCTCTCCGACGAAACATTCAAGGACAGGGTGCTGGCCAAGGTCAGCGACCCCTATCTGCTGGAGTGGTGGAGCCGCGACTTCGGGCAATGGCACCGCCAGTACAAGGCGGAGGCGTTGGCCCCCGTCCAGACCCGCCTCTCCTACTACGCATCCTCCAAGCGGGCTCGCGCCATCCTCGGTCAGTCCCGCTCCACCATCGACATGCGCCAAGTGATCCTCGAAGGCGGTGTGCTCCTGGTCTCCACCTCCCAGGGGACGGCGGGCAGGGACGTGGCCGCCCTGGTGGGCGCGTCCCTCCTCAATCTGGTGGACGCAGTGATACGGGAGCAGGGCGGCATGCCCATTGAGAAACGGCGCGGTGCGCTTGTGGTGGTTGACGAGATGCAGTCCATGCCCGGCGTGGACTACGAGACCATGCTCAGCGAGCTTGGCAAGTTCGGGGCCAGCTTCATCCTGGCCACCCAGAGCCTGGCGAAGCTCTCCGACCTCTCCCGCACCATGCAGGACACGCTCCTGGCCAACATCGGCTGCCTCTGTGTCTTCCAGGTGGCCGGAGCCGACGCCCGGACGCTGGTCTGGGAGCTGGGCAAGGACCGGGTGTCCGAGGACGACATCACCTCCCTGCCCGTCCACCACTGCTACGTCAGGGCCACCGTGGGGACCGAGCGAATGCCCGCCTTCTCCATGATGGTGCGCAAGCCCGAGCCGGGCAGTCCTGAGACCGCCGCCCGCATCCGCGCCGCCACGTCCCGTTACACCACCTCGGCCCAGGAGACGGAGGACCGTCGCGCCGAGGCGCAGAAGCTGGCGGAGCAGTACCGGGCGGAGATGGCCGCCCTCGAAGACGGCGGGAATCCGCCCTCGACCAACGGCGCTGCCCCCGCGCAGGAAAGGCCCGATTCCGACAGCTCGGATCGGGGAACCCAGCGCAGCAAGCATTACAAGGCCAACGGAAAGGCCGCGGAAGATTCGCCGGACGGAGAGCGAGGGGGCGGAGACGCTGGCGAGGACGTGGCGGTTGAGGAGGGGGACGAATGAGACTCACCGGATGCGAGAGAGAGCTGCTGCGAAGGCTGGCGTCCATGCCCTTCCTCGACCGGCTGGATCTCGTCGCCATCTCCGGCTGGTCCAGGGGCGCGGTCTACGAGGGCGTCGGGAAGCTGGAGGACACAGGGCTGGCCGCTTCGGTGCCCCACGCGACGGACCTCATCCCGCCGACGCGCCGGTTCCACCTGACCGCCGCAGGCGTCAGGACGCTGGTCCAGGAGGAAGGGGTGAGCCTGAGCGAGCTGCTTCGCGCCCGTCCCGTCTCCGTGCAGTGGCTGCGCATCCTCGCCGAGCGCATCGACGCCCTCGCCGTCATCTACCGCCTGGCCTCCACCATCTCGAATATCGCCTACCCCATACGGCTGCGGTTGTACCGGGCGATGCCCATGGACGCCGCCATAGCGCTTCCCGGCGGACGGACCGTCGCCGTCGTCAGGCAGGGACTCACCTCCGACCGCACGGGCTTCGCCAAGCGCATATGGAGGCTGCGGGATGGGCCGCTTCCCGGAGCCGTGCTCTTGCTCTTGCCCGACGAGGTGCGGCTGAGACACGCCCGCAGGCTGCTGACCAGCACGTCGCTTCCGGCCTTCCTGGCCCTGGAGAGCGACGCGGCCCTGGCCGGCGGCGACGACCCGATATGGCGTCCGCCGTCGGTCAATGCGGCCCTCGACCTGCGGTACGTCCTGGCCCGGATGCGCCCTGGAGGAGCACCCCCTGCGGAACGACGGCCCTCGCGGGCGTCACTCACCGCCTACGGCGCGGGGCGGGACATCCCCGGCCACATGCTGCCCGCTCCTCTCAAACCCGCCGAGAAGCGCGTCCTCGAACTGCTCTACGACTGGCCCTGGATATCGCCCAACGACCTGGCGAGCCTGCTGGCCGTCTCGGAGCCACGGGCGTCCCAGCTTGTGACTCCGCTGGAAGCGTTCGGCCTCGTGACCCGGCTATCCGCTGACAACCTGTCCACCCGCCAGGTAGAGCCAGGCGTTCCCGCAGCAAGCCGCCTGTCTGAGAGGCAGGCAGGCCGTCTGGCCCTCACCGACCAGGGACTGGCGCTGCTGGCCCACAGGGACCGTACCTCGGTGGGTGTGGCCCGGAAGCGCTGGAGCGCCGCGCCCCTGGACCCCGAAGGCCCAGCCTCATGGCGCAACGTCTCCGGGGCCAGGAGCAGGCAACTGGTCAGGAACGCCGAGCACACGGGGGCGGTCCACGCCTTCATAGCGGCGCTGGCCCGGCAGTGCCGCGCCCTGCGCTGGGATATGGCCCAGCTCGACCCGTCCCGAAGGGCGTCGAGGTACTTCCGGCACGGTGAGAAGCTCCGCTCCATCCACCCCGACGCCTTCGGGCTCCTGCGCAGAGGCCCCGTGACCTGGCCCTTCTTCCTGGAATGGGAGAGAAGGGCGGTGCGGCCCGTGACCATGGCAGCCCGCCTCGCGCCATACCTGCGCTACTACCCATCCCACAGGCCCACCGACGACCACGGCGCACAGCCCGCCGTCCTGGTCGTCTTCGACGACGACCTGGCGGCGACCCACTTCCTGCGGGTGGCCCGGGAGGAGATGGACCGGACCGGGATCAGGGTGCCCCTGTGGGTCTCTCACAGGGGCACCCTCGATGCCCTGGGTCCCCTGGGACGGGCCTGGCGCTCCCCCGGCGACTGGGAGCCCGCCCATCTGCTGGGCGCCCAATATCCGGCACGGGACGGGAGTGGAGCAGCGGCTCTCGCCCCGTCCTGAAAGGAGGTCTCAGAAACATGAGTTTGGACCACATCGAAGAATCGGAAGACCCCCGGAGGCGTCGGAGACGCACCGTCGTCCGGCTCAACACAGCGGCCCTCTGGGAGCGGCTGGCGCTGCTGGGCCGCTCCCAGAACTGGCTGGCGGGGAAGGCCGGGATCAGCCCCGGTTACCTGTCCTTGCTGGTCAAAGAAGGGCGCGCGCCTTCGGGACGCATCCGCCTTCGGATGCAGGAGGTCCTCGGCGTAGAGGACTTCCATCAGCTCTTCGCATTGGAGGACGGCAATGACAAGGAGGACCAACATGAGTACCCGTAACGTACCTTCACGCCACCCCGGCGAGCCGGGGGGCCTCACCATCGACGGCCGCCCCGTGCCCTTCCTGACCGGCGTGCTGTCCAAGGACTTCGTGCAGCGCCTCATCCGGCTCAAGGAGGCCAGCGGCCTCACCTGGAACGCCTTCGCTCGCGCTCTGGGGGTGGACAAGAAGCAGATGCGCAGGTGGCGCAGAGGGACCGAGCCCTGCGGGGGAGCCATGCTCCCCCTCATCAGGCTCGCCTCCCACATACCGGGGGGCGTGGCCATCCTGCTGGGAGAGCACTTCCAGATGGGGTTCTGGGAGGAGTAGCGCTCATGCCTCGACAGCGCACCCACCACAGGAGATTGCCCTACGTCCTATCCGATGAGTTTCCCCGGAGCCTGGAGCGGTTCAAGGAAGCCTCCAGCCTGTCCTGGGCCGAGCTTGCCCGGCGTCTCGGGACCAGCGACCTCACCGTAAGGCGGTGGCGGGCTGGGATCGGTCCCAACGCCCACCATCTCCTGGCCCTCCAGGACTTGGCTGAAAGCATGGGCCTCGGACACCTGCTGCCCAGGGCCAGGGTCCAGCGGATAGCCGTCGGAAGGGGCGGAACCTCTCTCGACTGATGAGGGGAGCGGGTCATAGGCGACCCCCGTGGCATTGCTCGCAACTCTTATAACGCTCTCACTGAGACGTCAAAGCGGAGGTCTGACCCCAGGCCGGAACGACTGCTAGATGAACGGGAGGCCCGGCGGCCTCCAAAAACGCCAAATAGGGTGAGCGTAGGGTCCCTGTGTGCCTGTATCGGCGACAAAGAACACTGGAACAGAACGATATGAAAGATACCAACAGTCAAAACAAACCGAAGAGGCCGGCCAAGGAGAGCCCGGAGCTGCGGGTCGTGAGCATCGACTTCAACCCCGGCCCCGACGCCCAGGACCGGCTGCGCCGCCTCTTCACCCTGCTCGTCAAGTACGCCGTGAGGGACAGGCAGCTCCCGCCTCGTGCAGACTCATCTCCGGACGGCGGCGGGGAGGAGGGCTGATGCGTTTCACACACTCTCTGACGGTCATCAGCCTGGGCGGAGGCGTCCAGTCCTCCGTCATGGCGCTCATGGCAAGCCAGGGAGCATTCGACGCCATCCCCAACTGCGCCATCTTCGCCGACACCCACTGGGAGCCTCCCAGTCTCTACACTCACCTCGATTGGCTCGCCGAGCGTCTCGGCTTCCCCGTGTACGTCAAGACCCTCACCAACCACTCAGGCAACCACAGCTTCGTAGACCTTCCCCTCTAGCTGAAGGGACGTGACGGAGGGAGCGACGGGATGGGTCGTCGCCAATGTACCGAGCACTACAAGATAAGGCCGATTCAGCGGAAGATACGCGAGCTGCTGGGACTCACGAAAGGACAACGTGTTCCGTCCGGCACCGCCGTCGAGCTGTGGCTGGGCATCTCCACCGACGAGGCCATCCGCATGAAGCCCTCTCGCGACGGGTGGATACGCAACCGCTACCCCCTCATCGAAGCTGGGATGTCCAGGAAGCAATGCATTGCGTGGTGGCAGGCCCGCTACGACCGGCCACTGGAGCGCTCCGCCTGCATCGGTTGCCCCTACCAGTCTCGCCAGAGATGGGTTGAGACCAAGGGGCGCTGGCCGGAGCGGTTCGCCGAGGCGGTGGAGATAGATTCCAACATGCGGGGCAGGCTGGCCTTCACCAAAGAACCCTACCTGCATCCACGACGGGTGCCCCTCGCGCAGGCGGTCAGCCTCGATGAGGCGGAGTTGGGAACGGACAGGCAATCGGACGGGTTCGGAAACGAGTGCGAGGGGCACTGTGGCGTCTGAAGGCTTCGGGACGGACAGATGGCAGAGAGCGGGGCCACACCCACTGGCAGGGATGTCTCCTCCCGCCTCCCCCGTAGTACGTCTGGTATGGCCTCCCGTATGGATAAGCGATCAAACCCCGTGGCCACCCCTGTTGTCTCTCCCGCCAGGAGGCGGTACTATGTAGTCACAACAGCCTATCTCTATAACCACTACAGGAGGAATCACATGACCACGTACAGCATAAGAGAGTTCAAAGCCAGGGTCAGCGAGATACTCAGAGACCTGGACGACGGCGCGGAGGTAATCATCACCCGCCGTGGAAAGCCTTGCGGCAGGCTCACTCCTGTAGAGGGACCCACCGAGGGGAAACCTTCCCTCAGCACGTTGAAGGGCTCCCTGTCCCACCTGCCCGATGCGACCTATGAGGATTTCCTGAATGTCAAGACGCTCTGGGAGCCCAGGTCCCCGGCATCTGGAGAGCCGGAGCGCAGCCATGCTGGATAGTCCGGCCCGGTTCGTGGTGGACACCCACGCCCTGTGGTGGTATCTCCGCTCGCCCGAGCGCCTCACCACCGCCGCCTCCGCCGTCTTCCGTCTTGCCGAGACGGGCAACGCGACCATCATCGTCCCCGCCATAGCGGTGGCCGAGTTCTACTTCCTATCGGCCAAGCTGGGCCAGCCCATCCCTCCCTCCGATCTGCTGGCGGCGTTGGACGCAGTGGGCGGGATAGAGCTGTCCGACCTGGGCAGGGCGCAGCTTGAGAGGCTGGACCGCTTCCCGGAGATACCGGAGATGCACGACCGGCTCATCGCCGCCGAGGCAGCGGCCCTTGACGCGCCGGTGGTGACGCGGGACGAGACCCTTACAGCTTCTGTGCAGATAGAGACCGTCTGGTAGGAAAGGGCGCGGAAGTTCTGCTCCAAGAGGCTTTGCACCAAAAGTGCCGCCTCGAATCAAAAGTGGGGCAGGATTACTGTAGAAGGTGGCATCATGGGCTATTACGTCTACGAGAATTGGACCCACGAGCGGGCAAGAGTCCACATAGACTCATGTCCATCTTGCAAACACGGCCGCGGTACCCAGCCGCAGGATGGCGGTCGAATGGTCGCTGGCTGCCAGGCCCAGGTAGACCATTCGCAACGAGAGAGAAAGCCTTTCAACGGGCACAAGCTAAAGGTTGGGAAGACTCCAAAGGTTGTAAGTATTGCAAGCCGTGAAAGATGTGCCTTATCCATTAAACAAGGAAATTCCACATATTCAATTTTCTTGAGTACTTGGGTCCAGGAGCAGCCGATCCAAGACGAGGAGTTGCGGCCTGCACGGTGACGCGCTTTGACGCCGCCGCGCCAATCAGGTATGATTAGGGGCAGAAGTTGGCCCGGCGATGCTTACAACACCCCGGGCCGCGGCGCCACCTGATCGGTCAGGTGATGCGAAGTAATTGTACTACTCGCAGACCCGCTCCCGACAGGAGGCGGGTCTTTTTTGGTTTCACAGGGTACGAGAATGAAAGGAGGAGATCGTGGCGGGAACCACAGCACAGCAACAGCAGGCAAACGGCAAGAGGGCGGCAATCTACGCCCGCGTATCGGACAAGAGCCAGGACGGGGAGGACAAGACATCCATCTCCGAGCAGACCTCCGAGATGGAAGCCTACTGCGAAGGCAAGGGGCTGACCATCATCGCCCGCTACCAGGAGGTCGGCAGGGGCTGGTCAAAGAAGCGTCCCGAGTTCCAGAGGATGCTGACCGACGCCAGGAGCGGACGCTTCGACACCATCGTCTGCTGGAAGTCCGACCGCCTGAGCCGGGGCATGTACCCCGCCGCAGCACTCATGGAGGTCGTCGAGGCCCACCAGATACAGCTTGAGGCCGTCATGGACGCCATCGACATGAAGACCTTCGGCCTCATGGCGGCCATCGGCAAGATAGAGCTTGACAACTTCCGGGAGAGGGCGTCAATGGGAAAGAGGGGGGCGGCCAAACGGGGGCGAATACCAACCAGCCAGGTGCCGTATGGATACACGATAGCAGAAGACGGCACGCCCCAGGTGAACCAGGAGAAGGCGCAGATCGTGCGGCGCATCTACCATCGCTACATCCATGACGGAATGGGCGCCCGCGCCATCGCACGGCAGCTCGACGAAGATGAGGTCCCCCCGGGGACGCCGGGCAAGCAGTGGCATGATTCGCAGGTCCAGCGCATTCTGCGGAATGAGACCTACAAGGGCACCTGGTGGTACGGCAAGGCCCGTCATGTCTCGACGGACGACGGGACGAAGGTATACGAGCAGCCGAAGGATGCCTGGGTCGGGGTCCCGTTCCCGCCGATAGTGGACGATGAGACGTGGGGGCGGGTTCAGAGCCTCAGGAAGCAACGGTGGACGCCGCCCACGCGCAACACAAAGGCGTTCTACCTGTTGCAGCACATGGTCAGGTGCGCGGAGTGCGGGATGCTCTTCGGATGCCGCACGACAAGACGCCAGACCGTGAAATACAACGGCAAGGTCTACAAGTACGACCTGGACCCCCCTCGCCGGTACTACAGATGCTACGGGGTGCAGAAGTTCCGCCTCAACTGCCGGAATCGCTCCTATATCAGGGCGGAGCGGCTGGAGGAGCTTGTTTGGGGCCAGGTCAAGAGGGTCGTGCAGGACCGCGACCTCCTCATCGCTGGCATCGACGCTCTCGACACCAGTGAAGACGGCGAGATGGCGAAGCAGGTAGCCAGGACGGAGCGCGACCTGCAAAACATCCAACTGGAAGAGGACCGGGCGATCAGATTGTACGTGTCGGGGAAGATCACCGAGAGCCAACTCGACCATCAACGCAAGTTCATCACCGAGCGCTTGGAGAACCTCCGCGCGAAGCTGGATGACTACCGCGCACGGGAGTCGGCCGAGGTCGAGCGGCGAGTGCTGATGGAGTACGTTCTCGAGTGGGCAGAGAAGGTCGGCGAGGGCCTTGACGATCTGCCCTCCGAGGAGCGGCGGGACGTGTTGCAAATCCTTCTCGACCGGGTCATGATCGACCGGGATAACAACGTAGTCATCACGTTGGGCATCCCTACTGATGATTTAGTCGCAATTGGAAACCCCGAACCAGAGCTCCGGCGTACGTCTCGTTCCTGAGGATGATGTGCACCCCGTTCTTGGACCAGAGCCTGCCCGTGGGGTTGGCGATGCCCTCGTCGTTGAGGGTCCGGGCGATGTCCGTAATCCCCTTCCCCGATTCGGCCATTCCGAAGATGCGCTTCACCACGGGAGCGGTTGCGGGGTCGGGTTTCAGGGTGGGGCGCTTCTTGGCCCCGTCCTGCACCATGAGCTTGTTGTAGCCGTAAGGCACCCGGCTGGCCACCCAGAAGCCCCTGGAAGCGGCCTCCCGCATCCCCCGCGTGACCTCCTGGGCCAGGGTCCCGATTATTCAATCGAAACAAAACACTGCGGTATTCGTGGGCGGTAGATCTGGATGCAACGAACGGAGAAGGTGGAATCTCCTAACTGTTTAGGCACCCCAGACCAACGAGCCAGCGCCTTAGGGTCTGGCTTGACTGATTCGAGTCTCGACAGGCGGGCCTGAGTTGACGGTAGGCAGTACCACGTTCGAATTGAGGGTCACGTTGTAATACGTCGAGTAATTGTCTCGAGAGAGGGCAACCCTGGGACTTATGGGGGAAGCTACTTGTCCCAGACTCGGCCCTGCCTCCCGTAGGCAGGTACGAAGCGGTTTCATGGATCGACCATCCCCGGCAGGTTCTCCTGGATCATCCAACGGCCGTTGCAAGGCCCCTTTCTCGGTCCGGTAGGATCGAGTGTGCGGTAGCCCTTGACGGGAGCCGCAGCGAGTTGTTCGACCTCAGGAGATTCGCAGCCGTGGTATTCGAGAACCCAGCCCAGACGCTTTGCGGTTGCAGTACCTAGCCGTAGAGCGTAGTGGGTGATCCGCCCAATGTCCAGCCGATCTATACCTACTTGGAAGGCGTGGAGAACCTCGGCAAAGTCGCCGTAGCAATGGGGCATTAAGAGGCCATCCAGCAAAGTCCGCTCAAGGTCAGTGACCGACACACGGGCATCACCGACCCACACCTTCTCAGCACCAAAGAAGCGTTCCGGCTTCACCTGGACGAACCGGTAAGTGGTGTCCCCTACCGGGTAGCCGGCTCCGGTATGGTTGCTCCCAGCCCGCCGCACGCGTGGGACCGAAGCCTCGGTTGTCGTGAGGACAAATATCGTTCTGGGCGCTTGTTCTGTCAGGCCGTGGTAGTGTAGGGCCGACCAATGGGAGATGGTAGCGGGATTCACCAGGGCCACTGCGACCTCGAACTCGTGGGCGAGCGTGACACCTGGGACCGTAGACGACAGCGCGTAGAGACCCCGGCGTAGCGAGACGATCCAGTCATTCCGCCGAAGGTGATAGAGGGCCTCCAAGAGGTAGGAATCCCTAAGCCCCACGCGTGGGGCCAGTTCCCTGGCCCGGTTCGTCGTGAAGATACGGTCTCCCTCATAGGCGAGCAGCCGGACGAGCTCGATTCCGACCAGAGATTGCTTGGGTCTTGCGATGGTCGCCATTGGCCCTGTTCCAAACCGAACACGGTTAATTCTGATTCAAAGTGCTTGCAACGATACGGCTAACATTGGATAATGTCAAACAGCAAGCTGCCCATTTCTCCTACCTTATTGGTAGCGGCGTTCTGGCGCGCGTTGGTGTCCAGACCACAATAATGTGAGGCCACGTGACTGACGACAAGAACATATCTACGGCCGACGTGCAGACCTTGGCGACACGAGACGGAGTGGTCGCATTCTTTGCCGCGCTTGGCTATCGGACGGACAGCCGGCAATCCCAGAGCGCGGCTGCGATGGGCATTACCGCAGCGGCGCTGGAGAGTCAGGTCAGACACATCGAACGCGTCGCCCTGCATGATGACGGCGCGGAGCCGCTAGACGTTTACTTGATCGAGTTGCACTCGGTGACAGTGGCCGCCACCCATGGACTGGCACGGGCGCTTAGGAACCGAGCCGGAAACTATCTCCTTGTGCTCACAGACGATTACGAACGCATCGACTTCGTACTGCTGCAACGGTCACTACCAGGGCTTGCCGCGTCTCCTATGTCAACCCGTCAGGTAACGGTGCGGCCACGAGTTCTTACCGTCAACCGTAGGAACCCGACCCAGGTCCAATTACGAGTGCTCCGCCGTTTCACATACACCGAGGCGGACGCCGACGCCCAGTACGAAAAACTCATTTCCGCCTATACCGTGGCAGATTGGTCCGAACCCCTGTATAACAATCGCGCTCTCTTTTCGGACTACTACCTGAACGAGCGTCTGCCAGAACTCAATGAGTGGAGTGAGCGCCCTGAAGACACATACCATCGTCTACGGGACTTGCTCACGGCGGCTCGTCAGCCCGACGCCGATCAAAACATAGGGGCGACTGTCCATTCTCTGGTCGAACCTGCCCTTGAGGCGCTGGGGTTCCGTGTGGCCGCGGTGCCTGGAGGCGAGGCCCAGGACTACCGCCTATATGCTCCGAACGGGCCTGAAAAACCAGTTGCCGCGTGCCTCGCCTATTCCTGGAATCGATATCTCGATGGGAGAGATGAGACCCGCGATACGGGGTCTCCTGACGAAAACCCTGGAGCTCGGGTCGTCACCGCGTTGGAGTCCAGCGAGGCGCCTTGGGCCATTGTCACCAATGGCAAGCTCTGGCGTCTCTACTCGGCCAAGACCCACTCCCGCTCCACCAATTACTATGAGATCGACCTCGAAGAAACGCTTGCCATGGCCGACCCCAACGAGGCCTTCCGATACTTCTGGCTATTCTTTCGGCTGAGCGCTTTCGTAACCAGAGAGGTCCAGACAGCGGGGCAAACCAGGAATTTAAGCTTCCTTGACCGGTTGCTGGACGAAAGCGACTCCTATGCCAAGGGTCTAGGCGAACGGCTGAAGGAGCGGGTTTTCGAGGAAGCCTTCCCACAGTTCGCTACTGGATTCATAGAGCATCTCAAAGGCCAGGCCGGGATGACTGGCCCTCTTCAATCGTCTCTGCTGCCTATCGTAGAGCAGCTTTCCCTGAAGCGTGAGCCCGACGAGGATTTTCGCCGGCAGGTCTTCAACGGAACGTTAACTCTCTTGTACCGGGCGCTGTTCCTTCTATACGCAGAATCACGCGGCCTGCTGCCAGTGAAGGAAGTAAGGGGCTATTGGGATCAGAGCTTCACCAAGCTCAAGGAGGATATCGCAGAGCAGGGTGGAAACATAGCCGATGCTGCTCCAGGCAGACTTGGAAAAGCCTACTGCTCCTCCGCAGACGCCACTGAGCTGTACGATCGGCTTATGGCCCTTTTCGAGGTCATCGACCGGGGCAGCCGGGAACTGAACGTGCCACTCTATAACGGTGGCCTGTTCATCACCAAGCCCCACACTGACGACCACACTCAGGAAGCTGAGACCGCCCGCTTCCTCGCGACGCACAAGATACCGGATTACTACTTGGCGCTGGGCCTTGACCTGCTGGCCCGGGACGTGGATGACAAGCGTCAGGACCTGGCTTTCATCGACTACAAGTCCTTGGGCGTGCGGCAGCTTGGCTCCATCTATGAGGGATTGCTGGAGTTCAAGGTGCGAATCGCGCCTCAGAAGATGGCCGTGGTCAAGGGTAAGAAGACCGAAGAGGTCATCCCCTACGAGGAGGCCGCTAAGGCCGGACGGAGAGTCCTGACTGATGGACGCGGACGGAACGCCGTGGAACGCGTCTATAACCCTGGGGATGTTTATCTTGAGAACGACCGCTCAGAAAGGAAGGCATCCGGTTCCTACTACACTCCTGACCATATCGTGAAGTACATCGTTGAAAACACGGTGGGGCCGGTGCTGGCGGAGAAATTCGAGAAGCTGCGCCCTACGTTCCGGGGTGCGCAACAGGCCTATAAAAAGGCGGTGGCGCGCGCTGAAAGCTTCAGGAAGCAGGGGATGAAGCCAGATGACCCCGCCAAGGTTGCGAACACCTACGAGGGGCTGGTCGATGACCTGTTCGACCTGAAGGTGCTCGATCCCGCCATGGGATCCGGCCATTTCCTGGTGGAAGCGGTGGACTTCATCTGTGACCGGATTCTTGGGGAGCGAGAGGGATTCCTGCGGGCTTTCCCGTGGAACCCGGTGACGAAGTACCTCCAGGACACCCGTGAGTCGATCATCGGGGAGATGGAGAGGCAGGGGGTCACTGTGGATACCGGCCGGCTCACGGATATCAATCTTCTCAAAAGGCACGTGCTCAAGCGGTGTGTGTACGGGGTTGACCTGAACCCGATGGCGGTTGAGCTAGCTAAGGTATCGCTCTGGTTGGACTGTTTCACGATAGGCGCGCCCTTATCATTTCTGGACCACCATCTCAAATGCGGTAACTCCCTCATCGGCACGACGGTTCAGGAAGTCGAGTCTGAATTAGCTGAGCAGCAGAAAGGACACGTGGCCGATCTGTTCGGCGGCCCGTTCCAGGGACTGTTGGCCGCGACAGCCACGATAGAGGAGTTGCGCCGCATCCCAGATGCCACGGTCGAGCAGGCCGAGCGCAGCCACTCGTTATTCGCCGAGTTCGAAGAGTCCCAGGCTCCCTACAAGTCCGCGTTGGACATCTGGGTGAGCCAACACTTCGGCAATGCAAAGGCCCGGCAGTACCTAACTCTGGCCGGCGGTGACTTGGTTGACCAGATTAGGTCAGCCGGTGCTGGGCCTGAGTATCGAGAAACTATCTCGCTGGGAGGTGAAATTGGCAGTGAGATGCGGTTCTTCCATTGGGACTTGGAGTTCCCTGAGGCGTTTGTTGACCTTGCAGGAGGTGGTTGGAAGCCCAAAGAGGAACAGGGCTTCGATGCTGTGGTTGGGAATCCTCCGTACGAGGAACTTAGCGAGGACGCCGCCGGACGAGCTCTCCCGGAGAAGGACTTCATCAGGACGCAGCAGATATACGCTGACGCTCGCGGGGGCAGGATTAATGTGTATCGCCCCTTCGTACTTCGTTCCGTTTCACTACTCGCATCGGGCGGACGCCACAGCTTCATCGTACCCATGGGCTTGCTAGCCGATAAGTTCACGGAGTCACTAAGGCGTCGCCTGCTGACCAGTGGCATCTTACGCTCGGTCGCCGCATTCCCTCAGAAAGACGACCCTAGAAACCGAGTTTTCTTCGAAGCCAAGCTGAGCACTTGTGTGTATGTGGTTGAGAACAACAGTCGACTCGATGCGCCGATATCTGTCAGAATGAGGTGGACCCCAAAATTCGGACAGGTGGCTAAGAGAGAGTCCCGCTCCTAAAATAGGACGGAAACAAGGAGCAGGACATGAAGCAAACACGTAAGAAGCACAGCCCAGTCTTCAAGGCCAAAGTGGCTTTGGACGCGCTCCAGGGGGAGCACACCATTGCAGAGCTGGCCAGCCGGTTTGAAGTCCACCCGAGCCAGATCCATGCCTGGAAGAAGGCCTTGACTCAGGGGGCGCCGCACCTCTTTGAAAATGGTGCTGGACGCCAGGAGAAGGACCAAGAGGTCCTCACTGCCCAGCTCTACCAACAGATTGGGCAGCTCAAGGTGGAACGGGATTTTTTGTCACGGAGCTTCGGGTTGTGAGCCGGTCCCAACGCCGGGCCATGATTGACCGAGAAGAACCGAAGCTGTCTCTGGTGCGCCAGTGCGCCTTGCTGGGTATCAGCCGCTCCTCGTTGTACTACCTGCCAACCGAGGCCGGCGCCGAGGACTTGGAGTTGATGGCCCTCATAGACCAACAGTACCTGAAGACACCTTTCTACGGATCCAGAAGGATGACTGCCTGGCTCAGAAATCACGGACACCAGGTCAACCGCAAGCGGGTCCGCCGGCTGATGCAGCTGATAGGCCTGGAGGCCATCTACCGGCGTCCCAACACCAGCAAGCCAAACCCAGGGCATAAGGTCTATCCGTACTTGCTCAGGGGGCTGGAGATCAACCGGGTCAACCAGGTGTGGGCCACCGACATCACCTACATACCCATGGCTCGGGGTTTCCTCTACTTGGTGGCCATCATGGACTGGCACAGCCGCTACGTGCTGGCCTGGCGGCTGTCCAACACCCTGGAGGTAGACTTCTGTGTTGCGGCTCTGGAAGAGGCCTTGAGCAAGGGTCGGCCACAGATCTTCAACACCGACCAGGGCAGCCAGTTCACCAGCGAGGCCTTCACCAGCATGCTGCTGGCGCAAGGCGTTCAAGTGAGCATGGACGGCAGGGGCCGGTGCATGGACAACGTCTTCGTGGAACGGCTGTGGCGCAGCATCAAGTACGAGGAGGTGTACCTGAAGGCATACCAAAATGGGACTGAGGCCAGAAAGGGGATTGGGGCTTATCTGGCCTTCTACAACCAAGAGCGGCCCCATCAAGCCCTGGGCTATCGGTCACCGGGTCAGGTATTCCAAGCAGTGAGCCCACAAAGGTGTTTACTGGAACTTCCACGAGCCTTACCATCGGATGAAGGTTTACGAGACACCCCAGCGGTAGACTCTCTTATTTTAGCCTCACCGCTGTCCTGATGATGGGGTCCACTTGAGAATCTACCCAGGCCAGTCATTCCAAGACGTGCCAGCCAGCAACGATCTCTGTCTTTCCGACATAGCAGATCTCGATCCTGAATCTCTTTGCATACCCAATATGTCGCAGCCAGACATGGAGCGCTGGAGAACAGTCAGGGCTTGCCAGAAGGTAACGAGCTGGCAGGACGTAGCGAAATGCTATCTGGGCGAACTGATGACGAATGCCAAGAATTGGCACCTTACGAGCAACGAGCCGGTCGGCCCTCGGTTATTGCGGGGTGCGAACGTCAACCGCTATGTACTACTCCCGGAGCCTAAACAGGGCCAGCCACTCTATTTGAGGGAAGCCGACTTTCTCCGGGAATTCGCCAATGACAGGCGAGTGAGTCATCACAACAGCGCGCGCGTGGGGTTTCAAGAGAGCTCTCCCATTGACAACAGTCGGCGACTTATCGCGGCAGTTATTCCTGCGGGTCAATATTGCGTGCACAAAATCAGGTATTTCATAGATGAAGCGAACTACGACATCTATACCATTCTGGTACTCTTCAACTCTTCCCTTTCAGAGTGGAGGTTCGGTCTCACCAGCACGAACAACAGCGTCAACGAATACGAGGTTAACGTTTTACCTATTCCTAGGTTTGACCGGATCGAGCGTTCCAACGGAGCGGTCCAGGAATCCGACGAGGACCGCTGGCAGAGTCTATTGACCTTCGACCAGGCTGACTCTGTTGTCAGTTGGGAAACTGAGGTTCTTAAGGAGATCGGAAGTACGTCAACCACCTCTAACGCTTGGCCGAACTCAATCCATGACGCTCTGGCTGCATCCGGCAAGGAATTAACCAGACTGCGGGAGTTACGGCAAACCCTGATAGAAGACTTCGCAACATGGTTGTTCACTACGTGCGGGATTGATCGTGACAGATTCACTGGCCGCACACGCCTGCAAGGAGGTCAAGCCGACATGGACCAACAGGATTGGGAGTGGCTCACCCAACTTCTTAGGAGAAATCGCAGTGCTTGTGCTGTTGACCCTTTTTCCATCGAGACGCAAATACGGGAGCGTTTCAACGATTTGCTCACCCAAACCAGGCGATGTAACTCGAAATTCAAAGCTCTAGATGCAGCGACAGATAGGATTATCTGGCAGCTGGTTGGTCTGAATCCGGATGGATCAGTACCTCAAATGGAAACTGTCCGAGAGAATGCTAGTTGAAACTCCCCAACGCAGAGCAAGCCCGTGTCGAACGAGCGAAGATAGCAGGATATCTCCTATCGTCGAATCATCCACGTGGCCGCGGCAAGGCCGAGTTCTTCACTTCGTTAGGATTTAGCATGGAGCAGTGGCAGAGATTGGCGGAGGGGTTGCGGAGCCACGGCGCAAAACATGAGGTCATCAAGGTCGTGGAGAACGCCTATGGCTCGCGGTATATTGTAGATGGCCCACTCCAATCGCCGGATGGACGCAATCCCCGGGTGCGAACTGTCTGGCAGATAGAGATTGGTAGCGATTACCCCAGACTCATTACAGCGTATCCCCGTAGGAGGTGAAGAGTTGTTCAAGGAACATGATCAGATCGTGCTTACTGCTGACGTTACTGGAGATGAAGCCGAAGAGTTGAAGCCAGGCGACGTCGGCGTCATCGTACACGTGCACCCAGGTGGAGATGCCTTCGTGGTGGAGTTCATGGCGCTCGACGGCGACACGGTAGCCGTCGCCACTGTTCTACCGTCTCAGGCGCGTCCGGTATCCAGCGAAGACATCACCCATGCGCGTACGGTGAAGATGGCTGTTTAAGCGCTATGCGTGGCATTCCTTATGTCATAGACAACCAGCATCACCTCATGGCGGATGTCCTCAACGGCATCCTGGAGGAACACGTTGGCCGGTCCCTGGACGTGGCCACTGCCTACTTCAACGTTCGAGGCTTCACCCTACTCCAGCAGGGCCTACAGAGACTGGGCAGCTTCCGCCTGTTGCTGGGCGACGAACCGAGTGATGGTGAGGCTGTAGGACTTCGACCCCGGTCCGCCCGACGGCTGACCCAAGAGCTGAATGTGGCGCCGTTCGACGAGGCAACCCTTCGAGCCGTGGAAGACCTCATAGCGTTTCTGCGTCGCGACATGGTGGGTGTGCGCGCCTATCGAGAGGGCTTTCTCCACGCCAAGAGCTACATCTTCTACGGCGACCTTCCCTCAGGTGGCGCAGACCGATTCCAACCGATCGCGGCCACTGTTGGTTCCAGCAACTTTGATTCGTTCGTAAAAACCCCTCGCCAAGCTGGGGCAAGGCAGGGATAATGTGTGGAAGCGGCGAGGTGCTGCACCTGGGCGGGGGAGGTGAGCATGTTCCGAGAGCGAGACCCACAGGTGAGCCTGTGGCAGTCCGAGTTCCTGGTTCCGCCGAAGAAGGCCAGGCGCTTGGAGCGGAGTTGGGCCGAGGTTTTCCGGAACGAGGCGCTCCCCCTGATTGACGAGGAGCGCTTTGCTCCGATGTACTGCGCGGACAACGGCCGTCCCAACCGAGCGGTGCAGACGGTCCTCGGGGTCCACCTTCTCAAAGAGATGTTCAACCTCACCGACGATGAAGCCCTAGAACAGCTGGAGTTCAATCTGCTCTGGCACCACGCCCTGCGGCTGGATATGGAGGAGACCCACCTCCCCCAGAAGACGCTACACAACTTCCGAGTTCGCCTGATGCAGCACGACGGTGGCCGGCTGGCTTTCCAGGAGACCACGGAGCGGATCATCCAGGCGCTGGGTATACGCACCGGAAAGCAGCGGCTGGACTCCACCCACATCATGAGCAACATCGCCACCCTCACCCGCCTCGGCCTGTTCTGTGAGACGATGCGGTTGTTCCTTCGGGCCGTGAGCCAAGAGCACCCAGAGCTTCGCCGTGTGGTCCCAGAGGGCCTTGTGAGGCGCTACTTGAAGGAAGAAGCAGAAGCGACCGACTACGAGGACGCCCGCTCGGGGGAGGGTCGCCGAAGGCTTGGCGTGTGTGCCCGGGACCTCTACCGGCTGGTGGACGGCTTCCGTGGCACGGCTGCCGCCCAACTGGAGGAGTACCGGCTGCTGGAGAGGCTGCTGCGGGAGCAGTGTGTGGTGGGCAACAAGAGGGACGGGCGCCCCGGAGAGGGCGATGACGACGCAGGGGAAGGGGCGGTGCCCATCACCCTCAGGGACCCGAAGGAGGTGCGGTCCGATTCCCTGCAATCGCCCCACGACCCGGAGGCCACCTACAGCGGGCACAAAGGCAAGGGGTACGAGGTACAGGTGGCGGAGACCTGCCATGCGGAGAACGCCACCCAGTTGATCACTCATGTAGAGGTGACCCCATCCAGCGGGAGCGACACCGACGTGACTGTGCCGCTGGTTGACGGGCTGGCGGAGCGGAAGGTCCGACCGGACGAGCTCTTCGCGGACACGGCGTATGGGTCGGGCCGCAACGCCTTCGAGGCCTCGCGCCGGGGGACGGAACTGGTGAGCCCGGTGGCGGGGTCGGCGCCGGGGAACTCCCACGAAGGAGAGGGAGACGGACCGCCGCCGCTCACTGGGGCGGACTTCCAGATCGACGTCACCGGGGAGCAGGCCACGGTGTGCCCCGCCGGGCACCGGTCCGTCGAGGAGTACGAGCTGGAGGATGCGCCGGAGCGGGTAGAGGTTCACTTTGCCAGGGCAACATGCGAGCTCTGCCCCTTGCGGTCCCGTTGCCCGGTGAAGCTGGACCGGCGTGCGGGGGCCTACGTCCTCAAGGCGGACCTGGTGAAGGTGAACATCGAGGGGCGGCGGCGGGCCGAGGCCACCGAGGAGTGGCGCAAGCGGTATGCCATAAGGGCCGGGATAGAGGGGACAAACTCCGAGCTGAAGCGCGCCCACGGGCTTGGGCGCTTGCGGGTGCGAGGGGGCCGTCGGGTGCGGCTTGCCGTCTACCTGAAGGCGTTGGCGTGCAACTTCAAGCGGATGGTCCATGCACGCCTGGTGGAGATGGAAAACACGGCTCAGCCGGAGGCCGGGACGGTACCTGCGGTCGCAGCCGCGTGAGGGCCCCGCTCCATAACTTCCATCGGGCGCCCTGAGCCACGGAAGGGGTACTGCACGGGATCCTGCTTGTCCTGAGCGCAGCCCCAAGGGCGGTGAGGTCAGCAGCCGACAGCCCGTGGCGCCTCCCTGCCAGACACCCTCGCACTCCAGGGTCCATCTCTAACAGGCCTTTCTACGAAGGAATCATGATTGGAACCCCCAGCAGCCCAGGGAACTCATACACGTAGTCAAGTTCAAGTCCTTCTTCCATGGTCAGGAGAGGCAAGGCTGAGAAGTACTTGTTCACGTCGAACTCCGATCCATTCTTCGTTGGGTTCTCGGTTCGTAAGTGGTCATGGGGCGGAAGATCTGCGGTAAGCGACACTATAGCATCCACCACGGCCTGTCGAGCCTCCGCCACGGCGGAATCCGGCGTCGATATGGGCGAAGCCGAGGGGGTTGGAGTGGCGGTGGGAACGGGGGTACGGGGCATTCCAGGGGTGGGGGCAGACGTCGGCGTGCCGGTGACCGGGTCGCCATGGGGCGTCGGTGTGGGAGAAGGTGGTGGTGGAGTTGGGGTGGCCGTTGGGCTCGTGCCCGGACCGGTGGAGGTAGGCGTGGGCGTTCCGCTGGCGCCACAGGCGACAGCCAGCAACAGTGCGGTTGATAGTACCAACAGAGAGACTAATCGCTTCATGGAACCCTCCCAGTATAATGCGCCGTCGGGTTTTTGTGACAGCGGGCGCCTACTCGAGGCTCCTCTTGTTACGACGCAGTACGACGGAGATTGGTTCCCGGGAGCGTGGTCGAGGATTTGAGGGACACGGGGAATGTGTCTGAGATCTGGAAAAGCCTCGCCCCAGGAATCGAGGCTCGGATCAATATACTGGGGAGCTGTGGACGTCTGGGCCGCTAAGCGGACTAGTGCGGGCTCGACGTTGTCTGGCCTGCTCTCACTGACCTGGCCTAGGCATAAACCTTTTCCAGGGGCAGCGGAGGCTGGCTCAGGGAGAGCTTGTTGTGGGCGTCCAGGGCGGCAACCTTGTAGCACTCGGCGAGGGTGGGATAGTTGAAGGTGGTTTCCAGGAAATAGTCCAGGCCGCCTCCCAGCCCCAGGACCGCCTGCCCGATGTGGATCAGTTCGGTGGCGCCGGTGCCGATGGCGTGCACTCCCAGCAACCGCCGGTCTTCTCGGTGGAACAGCATCTTGAAGAACCCGCTGTCATCGCCCAGGATCTGCCCCCTGGCGATCTCCCGGTAGCGGGCGACCCCGGACTCGTAGGGCACCTTCCTCTCCCGCAACTCTTGCTCTGACGACCCCACCATGGATATCTCGGGGACCGAATAGATGCCCACCGGGTAATGCCCCGCCATCAGACCCGTGGGGACGCCGAAAGCGTGGCAGGCCGCGAGCCTTCCCTGCTCGCTGGAGGTGGCCGCCAGGCTGGGGTACCCGATCACATCTCCCGCGGCGAAGATATGGTCGACTGCGGTGCGGAACTGCCAGTCCACCTCCAGCCTTCCCCGGGCATTAGTTTCCAGGCCCGCTGCCCCCAAGTTGAGCCGGTCCGTCTCGCTGATCCTCCCAACCGCGTACAGCACGAGGTCGCATATGATGCGTTTGCCGGACTCCAGAAGTATCACCACCTGTTGTGGCACACCTTCTGAGACATTCATCTCCGCGACAGCCTCTCCAAGGTGAAAAGTGACGTTACGGTTGCGCATCTGGTGGATCAGCTCGTCCAGTATCTCACCGTCAAGGAACTCCAGTGGCCGCTCCCTCTGCTCCACCACGGTCACCCCGATGCCCAGCACAGAGAATATCGAGGCGTACTCGATGCCAATGACTCCCCCGCCGACCACAACCATGGTCCGAGGCAGGCGCGTCAGCTCCGTCACCTGGTCGCTGGTGATGACCAGGTGCTCTTCCGTACGAATACTGGGAGGCGGAGCTGGCCGTGTCCCAACGGCGATCAGAATGCTGGCCGCGGTCACCGTATGCAATCCGTCGTCTCCGAGGACGGTGACGGTGTGGGGATCGTAGAACTTGGCCTGGCCGTGAATTGTCACGACGTTGTTGCGGCGCAGCTGGTCCTCGACGACCTCTACCTCTCGCCCAACTACTGTCCCCACCCTGGCCAGCAAATGGCCGGCGGTGGGGCGGCCGCCGCTGCAGGTGCATCCGTCGGTATGGGCCCGGGAGAAGCTGATCATGGCCTCACGGAGGGTTTTGCTGGGTATCGTCCCGGTGTCCAGACAGACGCCTCCCAAAGTTCGTCGCTTCTCTATGACGGCAGCACGTTTACCGAGCTTGGCCGCCTGTACAGCAGCCCTCTGGCCCGCAGGGCCGCTCCCGATGCACAGCAGGTCGAAGTCGTACGAGTCGCTCATGTCCAAGCCCACAAGCTCCGCCGCTACACGCGGGGGCGGGACCGGCAGGTTGGGCAGTCACATCCCCGTTTTACCGTAAGGAGACCTCCGAAAACCAGGTCCATCATTTCCCGCTCGGTCAGCTTGAGGGCAGCGCCCATAGCCAGGAACTCCTTCATACGATGGTCCTTGTCGGCCTCTTCGCCATCGGCGAGGGCCTCATCATGAAGCACGGCTCTCCTGGCATATTGCCTCAGAACCGCTTGATGCTCGGGTATCAGGTTCCTGGAATCTATCAGACTCGTGCTGGTCATCATGCCCTCCCTCAGCTATCTGCCTCACCCCCTAGATAAGAGGTTACCAAAGCGCCACTCCCCGAAGAAGAGTGATTACCCACGCTCCACTGAGGGGGTACACCCTTAGCAGTGGAGTTACCGTGGACCTCGCAGCTCGGCTATAGCACCGTCCAGGTAGAGTATCTCCAGCGTTGCGATGGTGTCCCAGGCCATTCGACCGGCCTGATCTTCGCCGATTCCCCCGTGTAGCTTCTCCAGAAGCTCGCTCACCGAGGTCCGCCCGTCAATCAGCGATACCAGCCCGGCCACCAGACCGCTGCACGGGGTCCCCTCGGGCTGCCAGGGCGTGATGAGGACGTGACCCCAAACGAACTCGCCTTCCCCGATTACCGGCTTCCGCTCCACTCCGACGCCCTCGGCCAGTCGCGGCACAGCGTGATGAGGTGAGACAAAGGGGTCGCCACCGGCTGCGCGCAATGCGGCCAGCTTCGCACGCCGAGCGGCGTACTCCACTTCCGCCTCCCGAACGCCCGAGAGGAAAGCAGTGGGCGGCTCGCCCCGGGCCATCACGGCGCGCTCGTAGCCGAGGGGCGACTGGCCCGCCACCGCGCGTATGAACGAGTGTCGTGGAGAAGTGTGGCCCTCTTCTCCCAGCAGGCGTCTCGCTTCCCAGAAGTAAGAGCCGGCCGTACGGTTGCTGGAGTAAAACAGCCTGGCCATCTCCCGGAACTGGTTATACTCCTTGAGATAAAGCTCCTCGTACACCTTTCGGGCAGGCTCTCGCATGCCGGGATCCTTCAGGGCGGTGGTCACGTAGGCTGCCGCCAGCACACCCGACATGAGGGCCAGGTGGACGCCGGAAGAGAAGAGGGGATCCACGAAGCAACCCGCGTCGCCGGCCATGACGTAACCGTCGCCTGCCAGCCGGTCACAGATGTAGGACCAGTCCCTGGCGACGAAGGGGCCCGAAACCAGGTCGGCGCCCTGCAGCATCTCAGCGACGTTGGGCGCCTGGGCGATCTGCCGGGCCAGGAATGCGTCGGCGCCATGGCTTCGAAGCCCGTCTTGGCCCGAGCGGCCGTCTACCACCGCACCCACGCTGGACAGCCCGGTGTGCAGCGGGATGTTCCAGAACCACCCCTCGGAGTAGGACTCGATGAAAATGTTGGTCTCGTCGGGCGGAGGCAAACGCCGTGCCCCGGCGAAATAGGCGTAAACGGCCAGGTTCCGAAAATATGAGTCCCAGCGACGCGACCCCAGGGCACGCCCAAGCAAGGCGCTCTGTCCGCTTGCGTCCACCACGAAACGGGCCCGTGCCGTGCCTTTGCCGGAATCTTCGGCGGAGAAACGAACGCCTACGGCCGCATCCTCCTGGAAGATGACTTGAGAGACGTGGTAGCCTTCCCGGACGTCGACCCCGGCGGCGCGGCTGTTCTCCAGCAGTATCCGGTCGAACTCCGGCCGCCAGACCTGGTAAGAGTGGGGATAGCTCGGGTTTGTTTCCCGGAAATACCAGCTCCAAGGAGCCGGGTCCACGCCCCAGACCATGGTGGCGCCCCACTTAGGAAGGAACCCGGCCTTCTCGACGGCGGGCAGCACGCCCAGCTCTTCCAGGATGGGGACGCTGGCGGGCAGCAGGGACTCGCCGATGTGGTCTCTGGGAAAGCGGGCCCTCTCAAGGAGGAGGACATTCCAGCCGTTGCGGGCCAGCATCGTGGCGGCGGTGCTGCCGGCTGGGCCGCCGCCGATCACCACGACGTCGACGGTATCATCCTCCGTCCTGGCCCGGCTCATTTTCGAGGGCCATAGACTCCCAGACGGCCGAGGGCCTCTGCCCAGGGAGGAGGGATGGCCGAGCCAGCCAGTCTCCACCTGACAAACTTTGTCTCGGCCATGTGAGGCCTCAGGTCATCCATCACTCGCCGTGAGGAGCCCTGCGGGCGAACTCCATGAGGGTGTCCTCATCTTCCCATACTGACAGAGTCCAGAATCTTGGCCGGAGCAGCTCGCCGCGGAGAGAGTATCCCACTAGGCCCCTGGCTCCGCTCAGTTGCCTCTGAATGGATCGGGTGTAACCCATAAACCTGGGTATCAGCCAAAGGGGCTTGAGGGAAAGCCACGAGACATCGAGATGAAGGTATACGGCCATGGCCAAGTACTCCCCTTCGGGGCTGACGCTTATGAAGGAACTCCATTTCGACTCGGGCAACGCAGACCTCACTCCTAAGTAAGAATGGTCGGGCACATGCCATGGGAGCCTAACCGGATGCGGAGCCGCCTTTGTCTGGCATACCCTCCGCTGGAACTGCCTCGACGGGCTCGCCGGTAGCAGGGTCGACCTCGAAGGGGCTGAACAGCTCCAGCTCCTTGCCCATCTCCCGAACGGCTGGGATGACCTCCTCGCCCATGAGCCTGAGGCTGCGCATCGCGTCATCGTGGTTCATTGCACCGTCGCCGTCCCAGAAGAAGATGCTGCCGGGCCGGATGTACTCCAGGACGTGGCGGATCTTGGGCAGCACGGTCTTAGGCGTGCCAGAGATGATGGTGTAGTCGTCTACCTGTTTCTCGTAGGGCCGGCTCAGCGCGTTGATCAGGCCCCCTCGGGCCCCGGTCGCCACATTGCGGGTGGGCAACACCCTGGTGCGTGAGGTGAGCCCGGGCAGGGATAGCAGGGCCGGATTCACGGTGCCCTCGTTGCCGGCCAGGAAGGGATTGCTGGGTCCCTGGACGTACTTCCGACCGGTCTGCTCGGCCAGCTCCTCGGTCTCGTCCACGTGGACCTTCCACAGGTACCCAATGTTCTGGGGCCCGGACTTGTAGCCCAGCTCGGCGGCGGTTTCATGGTAGAGCTGGAAGGCCTGCCTGGTGGGCTCCATCTCGGTGGCCAGCATTATGTAAGGGATCCGGTTCTTGGCGGCCCACATAAGGGAGTCCCGGCTTACCACCCCGGGCAGCCAAATGGGCGGATGTGGCTTCTGGTAGGGCTTGACCCAGGGATTGACGTGGCGGTAATGGAAGTGCTTCCCTTCCCAGCGGAAGGGGCCTGGTGTGGTCCAAGCCTTAACGATGAACTCGTGGGCCTCCTGGAACCGCTCCCAGTTGTAGGGCGGAGGCGCGTTGTGGGCTACGCTCTCTCGGCCGGTGCCCCGGACCCAGCCGGAAACCAGACGACCCCGGGAGATCATGTCGATCATCGCCAGCTGCTCTACCAGCCACAGGGGATCGTCCCATATGGGCAGGATGTTGCCCAGGAGAACGATCTTGGCTCTGTGGGTGACCCTCGCCAGAATTGACGCCTCCACGTTCATTGCGCCGCCCATGCAGAAGGGGGTGCCGTGGTGCTCGTTGAGCATCAACCCGTCGAAGCCCATCTCTTCGGCATAGACCTTCTCGTCCAGGTAACGGTTGTATAGCTCCGCACCCAGCTTGGCATCATAGATTTCGTTGCTCACCGTGAGGTCCATGATGGGCTTGCCGGTCGCCCCGAAGTATCCCGACTCGGGGTCCTGGTAGGGCCGCTCGGTGAAATATCCGATGAACATAGCTGTTCCTCCCGGGATGTCTGAGAATGACCCGTTAGGAGCCCCGGCCCATGGCCTCAGTCGCCTGCTTGAGCCTTTCCGGCTGTCCGACCACATCAGGCCGCCGGTTAGTCCTCCATCGACCACCAGAGTGTGCCGTTGACGAAGCTGGAGGCGTCGGCGCTTTTCCATCCAGTCTGCTGTTTTCGATCGCCCCCTAGCCTGGCCCTCACTGTGACCTAAGAGCCGGCCAGGAACTCCCGGACCAGGCCGACGAACCTGTCCGTCTTCTCTATCTCCGGATGATGGCCGCAGCCGTCCAGTACCTCCAGGCGGGAACCTGGGATTGACTCATGGTAGACTTGGGCGGCGCTCACCGGGACGATAGGGTCCTGCTTTCCCCAGACTATCAGGGTGGGGAGCCCCTTTAGCCTGCCAAGCAGGTACGGCAGTGCGGGATAGTGCATGTAGGGCCGCCAGCTCAGGCGGCAGGCCTCCTCGCGGGCCACCTCCCAGGCCTCCTTCTGCTCCGGGGTGGGCTCATCGGGACAGAGGGTGGCGAGCTCTTCGGTGCCGGCCGGATCGAGGAAGCCGGAGGTGATGTAGTCCTTCCCAACCACCAGGAACATGTCGAAGATCTCACCGACGGGTGGACGGATGCCCGGTGCTCCGACAAGGACCAGTTTCTTGAACTGGTGCGGGCACATTGTAGCCATCTCGGCAGCCAGCCAGCCCCCCAGGGAGAGACCGACGACGTTCACGGGAGATAGCGCCAGCTCGTCCAGGGCCCGGAGGTACCAGCCCGCCAGGTCCCGCATGTTCATGATCCAGTCCAGCCGGTCCGACCCGCCGAAGCCGGGATGGGAGGGGATGTGGAGAGTGTTGTCCTGGGACAGGGCCTGGTGGTAACGCAGCCAGCCCGGATGCCCCATCTCGCCGTGAAGGATGAGCAGGGGCTCTCCCGTACCGCCCTTCACCAGCTGGAGCCCGGCGCCCGCCACCTCCACTCGTTCTTCGGTCCACGGATCTGCTCTAGTGGCCATCTCGATGGCGCCTCCTCTGGAGGGACCGTTTCCGCTTGGCCGCGGGAACATTGTATCACATGGCATCGGGGACCCTGGCCCCTCCCGAGTTCTCTGGGCTGATATAGGGTAAAATAAGGAGGCACCGGGCGGCCCGCCCAGGGGACTCTATCGACCGAGGGTAGCCATGACCGAGGAGCTGGTAGTATCTTCGGACTCCCACGTCTTCGAGCCTCCCGATCTGTGGACCGATAGGATCGAGGCCACGTTCAGGGACAGGGCTCCTTACATGAAGCGGGTGGGCGGCGTGGACCACCTGTTCGTCGAGGGAGACCAGTTCCTGGCCGGCATCGGCCTCATCTCGGGTGCGGGGACCCGGTTCGAGGCGCCGGAAAAGATCTCCCACGAAGGCCGGTTCGAGGATGTCCTCGCCGGCGGATACGATCCGGAGCAGCACATTCGGGACATGGCCCTGGACGGCGTGGCGGGAGAGGTGCTGTACCCCTCCCAGGGCCTGTTCTTCTTCAAGGTCGTGGACTCGGAGCTGCAGTCGGCAATCTTCCGGACCTATAACGACTGGCTCGCGGAGTTCTGCGCGACCCATCCCGACCACCTCAAGGGCATCGCCATGGTGAACGTCGACGACGTCGGCGACGGGGTGGCCGAGCTGGAGCGGGCCGCCAAGAAGGGGCTGGCCGGGGCGATGATAACCGAGTACCCGCCCGAATCCCGGCGCTACGACGGCCCGGAGTACGAGCCCCTGTGGGCGGCGGCCCAGGACCTGGGCATGCCGCTGAGCCTGCACACCGGCACCACCTGCGAGGGGAGGAGCCGGGGCGCGGGCCCTTCATCCATCAGAGACGCCAGCGGCAGGGCCAACAAAGTTTACTGGCCGGCCACGTCGCTGTGCGACATGATCTTCTCGGGGGTGTTCGAGCGCTACTCGAGGCTGAAGGTCGCGGTGGTAGAGTTCGAGCTGGCCTGGGCGGCCCACTTCCTGAGCGCAATGGACTACACCTACGTCGAGCGCCAGCAGGAGGCTTCGTATCGCTTCGAGGGCGGGGCCCTTCCCAGCGACTACTTCCGCAGCAACGTTTACCTCAGCTTCCAGGAAGACACCGTGGGGATCAGACTGCGAGACGTCATCGGCGTCGACGGCATGATGTGGGGCTCGGACTACCCCCACTCCGAGTCCACCTTCCCCAGGTCCCGGGAGGTCCTGGACATGATCCTCGCCGGCGTCCCGGGGGATGAGCGCGCCAAGATCGTCGGAGGCAACGCGGCAAGGCTCTACGGCTTCGACGTGGAGAGGTTAAACGGAGGCTAGCAGGTTAGGCCACCCCATCCTAGCCATCCCCATCGAAGGGGAAGGGCCTTGTTCATGAGTCATCCCGGATTTCGAAAAGGAGGACGATGCTCCTTCTACCGCCCTCGTCGTTCCGGCGAAAGCCTGAACCCAGGATGGCAGCCCTGCGTGTATCTCCTTGCGAGCAGACGGAATGGCACATTGTACGTAGGCGTGACCTCCAACCTGATCCGGCGCGTCTGTCAACACAAGAATGGTCTGGTTGAAGGGTTCACCAGACGTTACGGAGTGCATAGGTTGGTTTGGTACGAAGTGCACGGCACGATAGAGAGCGCAATCGCACGGGAGAAGGCGATTAAGGAATGGAAACGTGGGTGGAAAATCGAGTTGCTCGAGATTTCGAACCCGGAATGGCGGGACCTGTATGAAGAGCTAGGCTAGCTGGATTCCGGCTTCCGCCGGAATGACGGGCCGCCTTGCTCGCCTTTCTACCGATGCTGGATGCGCCCCAGGTGTCATCTTTAGACCCCTGATGGTGCTTCCGTCATCTGGTGACGAAATCCGGGATGACTCAGGTTAGAGTGGGGGTGACGCGACGCATCAAATCTCAAGGTTGACAGAGCACTAGCTGGCTCCGGCCCTGGCTCTCACTCCTTGAGGTTGTAGAACCTGACGGGATTATCCCACAGTATCTTGCTCTTGAACTCGTCGGAGACCTCATCGTTCTCCATGAGTCCCCTTAGCGTCTCGGGGAAGTACTCGGTGACGTCGGGGTGCGGGTAGTCCGAGGCCCACATAAGCCGGTCCTCGCCCACCAGCCTCCCCAGCATCGGGATGGTCTCCTCCCCGGCCTCGCAGGATATGTAGCACTGGCCGCGACGGAAGTACTCCGACGGCTTCTCCTTGCCTCTATAGCCTTCGCCCTGATAGTAGTGGCCCACCTGCTTGTCCAGCCGGTCCAGCCAGTAAGGCAACCAGCCGCAGCCCGACTCCAGGAAGGCCACGTGAAGCTCCGGGAAACGGTCCAGGACGCCGTCCGAGGTCATGGAGACCACCGCCCCCATCTGCTCCATGGGATGGCATGTGGCGTGACGGGCGAAGTTGTTGTCCACGCGGGCCCGGGAGAAGTACGGCAGCGCATCCTGCTGGCCCTCGTGGATGCACATGGTCACGCCGGTCTCCTCGCACATGGCGAACAGGGGATCGTAGCAGGGGTCGGAGACCTTGCGACCCTTCAAGGGGTTGGGCCGCCAGAATATCCCCTTCATCCCCAGCTCTGAGGAGGCTCGGCGCAGCTCCTGGTGGGCGAGGTCGATGTCCTGAAGGGGGAGCAGGCAGACCCCCTTCAGGCGGTCGGGGTCCAGGGAGCAGTAGTCGTAGAGCCAGTTGTTATAAGCGCGGCACATGGCGGCGGCCAGATCATGGTCCAGCCTGTCGTCGAAGGTAGCGTAGAGGCCGATGCTGGTGAAGAGGAAGGCCACGTCCACGCCTTCAACGTCCATGTCGTGGATGTAGGACACGTTGTCGAAGCCCCGGGAGATCGCGTACTTGAACTTGCCCCGCCACATCATATCCTTGCCCATGCCGGGGATCCCGGTGGTGACAGCTTGCCTCCCTCCGGCCCACATCTCCCCGATAACGTTGTCGCCCTGATAGGTCCTGAAGGAAAACCACCCTTCGGCCTTTATGCCATAGTGCTTGTATGGCGCCTCCAGATAGTCGTCCCAAAGGGTCGGCGGCTCCATCACGTGCCGGTCACAGTCCATCACCTTGAACTTGCCTTGCATGGCGTCCCCCTTGTGGCATAGCCGGTTCTGTCGTGAAAATCAGGCCTGCTTGTGAGGCAAATCATAGGCAACGGCACTACCCTCTGTCAAGGTTTTCCAGCGCCACCCGGCTTCGACGGGAGTCTATCTTCTCAGTCTCGTGCCGGCCAGAGCGTCTTCAGATACGGGCCATTCAGGTTTTGGTGTTGACTTTTTACCTGAGCGCGGAGCATCATCTAGGGGCTTCGCATCTATCGGTCCGAAGCAACTTGTTCTGCTCTTTATCCATTAGTCGATAGTCCGCGGCCCGCAAATAGTCAAAACCAACCAGGAGGCCCACGATGATCAGGGCACTACCCTTCGCAGTCGTCACTCTCCTCATTCTGACCGTAACCCTCGTCACCATGGGGATAAGCGCTGCCCAGGGGCCCGATGAAGGCGTGGGCGCGGTCCAAGGATTCGTCGAGCTGCAGGGAAGCCCTGACAACGGCGGTGCCACCGTCATGGTGGGCGGACGGCGGGCCACCACCGACGCCGGCGGTGAATACGTCGTCTCCAACGTGCCCGCCGGACATCACACGGTCAAGGTCAGCAAATCCACCTATCTCACAGCCTCCATGGAGGTCGAAGTAAGGGCCGGAGAGACGGCCCACCTCCCCGACTTGGCCCTGCTGTGGGGCGACCTCAATGACGACGGCGAGATCACCGTCTTCGAGCTGGCCACAATCGGCAAAAACTTGAGGGCATCCGCCGAATGGGAAGGCCCCGTGGACTACTCCGAAGGCGTCGCGGCCCCCATACCCCAACCCGTGGCCGTGCCCCCCGAGGAGCTCATCAAGCTCAACCTGCTCAAGGAGCTCCAGGGCCTCAAGGCCATCCTCCGCGGCGAGGACAACCTGCGCATCGTTGACGACCTTATGATCAAGGTCGAAGCCATGCTGGAGGTGGAGGAAGTCGAGCTTCACACCAAGCGGCTGGCCATCCAGGAGGTCGAGCGCCTGATCGGGCTGCTGCGTGAGCAGTCCGGCGGGGATCAGGCCGGCGATCCTCCCTCCCTGACTGTTTCCTTCGACGGCAAGGCTACTTTCATGCACACCGACCCCAACGACAGTCCGTTCCCGCCCATGGTCGTAGACCTGGGGGCCACCGGCTTCTTCCCTGGGGATCTGTTGGAGTTGACCTTTGACGTGGACTCCCCGGGCTTTAGTTACTTCGGCTGCAATGGCCCCTTCGAGGGACCCGAAGGGACGCCGCTGATTGGCCTCTTCAGCGCGTCCGACCAGTTTCTCGATCCCTCGGACACGGCGCGCGTTCCCGGCGCCATCGACGCCGGGAACGATGTGGAAACTGGTCCTACGTTTGGGGGCGAGCCCCAGGACATCCCGGAGGATTTCAGTGTCCAACCCCACGATGGAGTCATGATTGAGGTGCCAGCCGGCGCGACTCACCTTTTCCTAGGGGTAGCGGATAGCCACTTTGGAGACAACTGCGGAACCATAAATGTGTCCATAACCAGCGGAACGGCCGACCCCGGCCAGGTCAGCGACATCCTGGGAGAGGTGCTGCACCTGCTGCACGTGCTCGTCAGGTTCGAGCTCACGGGCAACTTCGGCGGCTTTCGGCTCCACGACGACCAGGAGCCCGGCGATAACAACAACCCGAGTGGCCCCGGGAATGGGACCACCTTTGGTCCTCTCGGACTCACCCCCGAGGTGTCGTTCAGCAGAGAGGTACCCGACATCTTCCCCGACCAGGATAACGTAAGCTGCATCACCGGCATATTTGAGGGTCCGGATAGCGCGCCCCTGGTACACAACTGGAAGCTTACTTCCGACGGAGAGGGAACCCACCAGATTAACCTCATCGTCGGCGCCGTCAGCGTAGCCGAGAACGAGCCCGGAGAGATATCGGCTACTGTCACCGACGAGACCGGCACCAAGACCATTACCGTGATCCATCCATCCACGATGGATACCGCTGCCTTCCCCTTGACCCTGGAAGTCGAGGGGGGTCTGATATACGACGTCTCCATAGAGAACAACCCCGAGTTGGGGCCGGCACAGCATTACATCATCGGGGCCGAGGAGCGATTCGTGGAGCTGGCCCCGGCGCAGAGCCTCTCCTATCACGAGGCCGGGGTTCGGTACTGGGCCATCCACGTGTCGGCGGGCGAGCCTGTGGAGATCGTGGCCTCAGTAGACGCACAGGGACCTCCGGGAGTGCCCGACCAGGCCCAGAACATCACGTACCTGGTCTCCCGCCCGGGCGACATCCAGGTCGTCCCACGCACCGAGACGCATGTCGACCACGAATCCCCCGTGGTGTTCGGCTTTACCGCCGAAACCGACGAGACCCTCGTAGTGAGGGTAGTGGCCGACGGTCACTACCACCTGGAGAAGGTCAGCGGCGACGACAATGGGCTGTACCTGCTGCCCTGCCGCGAAGCTCCAATGCCCCCGGAAGAGCCCCCCGAAAAGGGCCCACCCACCGAGCAGGAGATCAAGGACGAGATCATCCACCTGCTGGGCAAGATATCGGAGAATGCCCCCCAAGACTTCCCGTACTGGGATCAGCTCAATGACATCCGGACCAAGGTGGAGATCCTACAGGAGCTGGAGCGCATCGAGGCCAAGCTGAAGTTCATAGCCCTGTTCGAAGCCGAGCGGCTTCTGGGGTCCCTGGAGCGGGTGCCCGAGGGCCGGGACGCCTGGGAGACCGTCAACCGCATAGGCAGGGGCATCCGGAAGCTCATCGAGATCGAGCGGCTCGACGGCCCGCCCTATCCCGACTTCCTGGACGAGGACGTCCACACCTTCCGCGCCCAGGGCCAGATATCTGTAGCGGCGCAGCCCGAAGGCAGTCCCGAGTTCGTGGAGCTGGCCGGCCCGGTGGTGCTGCAGTCAGGCCAGCCCGACAACCAGGGCACCATCCCCATCGAGATGGTCGCCATGGACCTGCGCGGTGAAGTGCCCGGCATCGGGGAGCTGCGGATCAGAGAGCACCCGATCTTCGGCTCCACGGGCCAGATGATGCCCTTCGACGACAGCCCGGGCGCGCCGGTTGAAATACACATCGACACTGCTCTGCAGTCATCCCTGGGCGATATGAGTTTTGGTGAAGGTAATGTATCGCTGCAGGGTAGCGGTGTGATCGACACGGAGCAGGTCAGCCTCAGCCTGTTCTCCCCGGACCCCATTACCCTGGGAGACCCAGAGGGCAGCCCGGCATTCGAGCTATCGGACCTGTCCTTCTTCCTGGACAGGGGCGACCACAACCCCGACGACCTGGCCGAGACACAGCTAGAGATCATCGCCATGGACCTGCTGCGGAAGTAGGCGAGTCCTCGAATCTGCCCCAGGGCCAGATCCGGGAGATGATCATCAAGTTCGACGCCCTGGCCGAGCTTGGCTGGGTCGCCCAGAAGTACAAATGGCTGATCCTCAGCCAGCTGAACATCCTGGCCGAAAAGACCGGACTGTGGGAACTCATCCAGCCCGCCATCGACGCAACGTGGCGCATGCTGGAGCTGGAGAACACCTCTGAGCCCATCGAGCCCGAGAAGGGGCACCTTATCGGGATCATCGAGGACGTCCTCGAAGACCTTCTGTCCTACGGCGACCTGCCCGACCGTGGACTCCTCTACTCCGATAACCCCGATGACTTCGTATCGGTGCTCGAGAACGTGGTGGTCATCGATTTCGACACCTTCTCCAACGGTGACCCGGTTCCCACCGGATTTAACGACGACGGCAGCGTGGCGGAACCTCCATTCAGCGGCACCGAATGGGCCGATATGGGCGCCATCTTCATCTCCCCCAACGGGCAGGAGCTGCGCACGGCGTCCACCATAGACGGGCTGGTGCTCTTCGAGAGCGAGCCTAACTCCTTCGGTCCCGGCGCCCCGCCCTTCGTGGGCCTCAACGGGGTTGAGGACGACAACGACGACGACCTGGTAATCGAGGTCGTTCCTCCTCGGGAGGCCGTGGGGCTCTTCCTCATCGACAACGGCAACTCCAATCAGGGAGAGGCGCTGATTTTCCGGGATGAGAACGACCAGGTCATCATAAAAGCTGCGCCGCTTCCCGTCCGCGGTCCCGGCAACAACCAATTCGTGGGTGTTCTCTCCCCAGGCAGGCCCATCGCCACAGTGGAGCTGGTGGAGGCCTTCGGCGACGGCGACGACGTAAATATCGACGACGTTATTCTGGGCGACATAGATCCCCTGGTCATCATCGACAACGGCGATGGCGGCAACGGCGATGGGCCCGGCCCCGACGTGATCCTCCCTCCCGACGAGGTATTCGAGGTCTTCGTCAAGCTGAGGCTCCTCCAGGAAGTGGAGAAGATCCAGAAGAAGGTCAAGCTGGTGGCCCACTCGGAGCTCAGCCACCTGCTGGACATCGCCTGGAGCAGCGACACCCGACCCGAGAACCGTGAGCGCCTGCTGATAGTGCTCATGGACCGCGAAGGAATGTTGGGCGACCCCCGGGATGACATATTCCCCGAGCGGCAGCTCAAGCTGAAGGCTATGGACATCCTGCGCGAGGCGCTGCGCCAAACCGAAGAAGGATGGGTCCGCGCCGAGATCAAGCAGCTTATCCTGAAGTTCGACGCCCTGCTGGAGATCCAGGAGGCCGAGTGGGAGCTGAAGCGCCCCACCCTCAACGCCATCGAGGCCCTGGCCCACTCCATCGAGGTCGAGATCGGTGACGAGGAGCTGGCCCAAGCGGCCTGGGAGGCCGTCGGGCTGATGAAGTGGCTCATCGACATGGAGCGCTTCGGCGTCGACGTCGAGCAAGGCCCCTACCCGCTGCATCTGAAGGAGCAGCTCCTGGAAATCCTGCATTCCCTTGGGGAGCCCCTCTCCGGCGGGGAGCGCCTGGACGCCCAGCGGAACGAGACCATCAGGCTGGTCCAGAGCCTGTGGGAGATGGAGCACGTAGCGGTCAAGTTCAAGTACCTGATCCTGACCGAGCTATTCCTGCTCCAGCAGGATCTGGCGGAGGCCGGAGTCGAGTCCGACCTGCCCGATATTCTGGGCGAGGTCCAGGGCCTCACCCGCGAGATCTGGCGCATGGAGGGCAGCCCACCCAGACCAGAGCCGACGCGGGAAGATGTGCCTACGGACGGCGGCGAACCGGACCAATTTGATTCGTCTCTCACTATGATCATAGACCTGGCCGGCATAGACCAGGATGAGGTGGTTCTAACCGGTTCTGTCCAGATCCAGAGACAAGGGACCACGACTGATCCGACCAGCGGGAACACTGTTATCGAGACTGAGATAGTCTCCATGGACCTCACCGGCACGTCGGCCGTCCTGGGTCAGATCAGCATGACGCTTAACCCGAACCTCCCTAACGTAGGCAAGCTGGTGTCCCAGCAGACCGGCCAAGATTTCACTGCCGATAGCTTCTTCGACGTGTTCACAGAGGTCAACTTCCTGGACCAGGGAATCCTGGCGACGAGCACGAGCCCATTGGAACTGAACGGCCCAATATCCGAGTATCCCCCCACCTCGTTGCAGCTCGTCTCGCAGGCCCTCATAAATCTGGTTGATTCCAACGAGAACGTCGTGGCGGCTGTCCACGACGGCGCCGTACTAAATCTGTCTCTGATACAGAATGGTCATGGGGAGGCCGAGCCCCCGCCCGCATTGCCCGTCGAGCAGCGCATCAAGCGGGAGACCATATCCATCCTCGACGAGATTTCCGAACTCGTTAGGACTGAGCTGGGCACCGGGCCCAGCGACGACTTCGACGCCGACGCCCTAAGTCCGGTGCTGTGGCGCGTCGCCATCAACCCGGAGGACGCGGGCATGGCCGAGGTGGTGGACGGTCGCCTGGTGCACACGATGAATCCCGGTGAGCCCCGGCTTAACATAGACACCTTCAACCGCTGCCTTATCCAAGGCGACTTCGACGCCAAGGTGAAATATGACCTTCTGACCTGGCCCGCCGACAACGAGATCCGGGTGGGCCTGGTCGCGCGAAGAGGCGGCCCGGACTACGCCGTGGAGCGGGTCAGCGACGACGACTTCGGCGGCGAAAGCTACCTGGTCGACTTCGAAGGTAGTGTGGCAGGCACCACTTCCACCGAGGACCTGTCCGGCGGCCTGCGGCTGACCAGAGTGGACGGTACCTTTACCGGATACTACCTGAACAACGACGGCGAGTGGGTGATGATTCACTCGTCCGAAGGGGCCGACGGGCCCGTCCAGCTCCGGCTGGCGACCTGGACCGAGGACGAAACTCCCGGCGGCGTGGCGGCCTTCGACGACTTCGCCGTCGAGGCCGACGAGACCGAGTGCAACTTCCCGCAGCGCCTGGAGATCAGGGACCTGACCCTGAAGATCGACGCCATGCTGGAGCTGGAGATCACCGAGCTGTGGCTGAAGGAGGCCATGCTCTTCGAGCTGCACCGGCTGGCCGAGGTTGCCCAGGCGTGGGGCTGGTCCGAGGAACAGCTGGACCACATCAGGGGCATCATCGGCAACGTCGAGTGGCTGTGGGAGATCGAGACCTTCACCGGCGAAGACGGCCGCGAGACCCCGGGCACCTTCTCGCCCACTGGCGGGATGGCGACCGCCCGGGCCACTCATACAGCGACGTTGCTCCCTGACGGCAATGTCCTGGTTGCGGGTGGCTGTTGTCCCTTCACTAACTCCGCGGAACTATACGATCCATCCGCGGGCACCTTCTCTGCCACCGGTTCCATGGAAACGGCCCGCGGTTCCCATACTGCGACCCTCCTCCCCGACGGCAATGTCCTGGTCGCGGGCGGCCTCGCCGACGAAGTACATTTTGCTTCAGCAGAGCTATACAACCCGTCTAACGGGACATGGTCCCCCACTGCCAGCATGGCAACGACCCGTAGAGAGCATACGGCGACGCTGCTGACCGATGGGACGGTGCTGGTAGCAGGCGGCTTCAACGGAGACGCCATCTCCTCAGCGGAGAGATACGACCCATCTTCGGGTAATTGGACCCCCACGGGGGGTATGATGGCGGCCCGATATGGTCATAAGGCAGAGCTGCTGCCTGATGGCAAAGTCCTGGTGGCCGGCGGGTTCGGCGGTGGTTACCTTACCTCGGCGGAGCTATTCGACCCGTCCACTGGAACGTGGTCGCCCACCGGCAGTATGGCCACCGCTCGTTACGGCCACACGGCTATTTCCCTACCCGACGGTAAAGTCCTGGTGGCGGGCGGATTCAACGGTAGTTTCACTGACTCGGCGGAAGTGTACGATCCCGGTGCGGGAACGTGGACTCCCACAGGCAACCTGACCGTCCCGCGCGTTCGTGCCAAAGCGGCCCTTCTGCCGGACGGCAAGGTATTGATCACGGGCGGCGAGAACAGCTCGGGCGTTCTGGCTTCGGCCGAGGTGTACAACCTGGATACCAGCCTTTTCTTTGGCACTTATGAGGAGAAAAAAGGGGTCTACTCTCAACACACGGCAACGTTACTACCCGTCGGAACCGTTCTGTTAGCCGGGGGGTTCGATTCCACCAACTATCTGACCTCGGCGGAGCTGTACTATCCTAGCTCCAGGGAAGAGCCACCGTCCCGAGAACATCCCCCGGAGCTAGAGATCAAGGGTTGGATCCTGCGCGACCTGTCTGAGATGCGCCGCTGGGAGATCGACGAGTTCGCGCTGCCCTGGATAGAGGACCTGATCTCCAAGACCCGTGTGGTCGTAGAGATCGAGAAGATCGAGGGGAAGGTCAAGTGGCTGGCCCGCCACGAAATCGGGCGCCTTCTAGACTGGGCCGAGCAGCACGACGTGTCCCTGGAGGTAATAGACCTGCTGGCGCAGGTTCAGGACAACATCCGCGAGCTTATGATCCTGGAAGGTCTCATACCCAGACCCACTCCCGAGGAGGAGCTGAAGGGCGAGCTGGGAGATGTCCTGGGGCGGCTGAACCGGGCGCTGCACGGCGACGAGGGGCCCAACCCCATCGTCGAGCTGCTGGCCCTCAAGCTGGACGCCCTCGTCGACGTGGAAGAGACGGAGATGCGCCTCAAGCACCTGATCGCCGGGGAGATCGAGATGCTCATCGGCGCGGCCCACGGCTGGGGCGAGTCGGAGAGCGTCACCCTACCGTTGGAGACAGCCTTGGAGGCCATCTGGGAGCTGATCCGGCTGGAGCGTGAGAAGGGCGGAGAGGGCGACCCGTTCGACGAAGAGCGAATGAAGAAGGATATCATCGCCTGGATCCAAGAGTCCTGGGAGCTGTCCTTCAACGTTCCGGGCCTGCTGTTCGAAGACGTTATCAAGAAGCTGGATGCGTTGCTGGAGCTGGAGCGCATCGAGGTGAAGCTGAAGCACCTGCTGAGGTCCGAGCTGGACATGCTCAAGGACCATCCCGACGTGTCCACCGAGACCATGGGAACGGTGGAGGATGGCAGCGCCCTGGTGGACCGGCTGCTGGCGTTGGACGGCGACCCGGGCCGGCCCGAGGTGGTGCTGCCCCTGGTACGGTCCGAGGACGAGGTGGCGGTCTTCGTCAGTGGCACCCTGACGGTGGAGTCGGAGGGCTCAACCGAGCAGGTTCTGGTCGAGGGCCATCTGATCGTCACCACCGTGGGCGGAGACGACGCCACCGACCCCGACGGCGACGGCCGAGCCCAGTTCGAGACCGAGATCCTTTCCATGGACCTGAGCGGCAACAGCGACCTCTTGGGCGGCGTGGTCGTCATACGCGAGGACCCGCAGCGGCTCTCCGTGGGCAGGATTGCGCAGCAGAGCGCAGAGCAGAGGGACATCTTCCCCGCCGACTCATTCTTCGACATCTTCGTTGAGGTGAGCACGCCGGGCGGCGACGCGACCTCGGATCAGCCGGTACGACTGGTCGGAATACTGACCCACGAGGACCGGGGAATGTTCAGCACCGAGTCCGGGTTCGAACTTCCCTCCCCGGGCTCCACGACCCTGACCTTGCCGAGCCTGTCGCTAACGGTCGAAGACATCCAGGAGCTTAACCCCGAAGAGCTGCTGAAGATCAAGGCCATCGAGCTGCTCCAGACCCTACTTGAGGGCCAAGACGGTGGCCAGCAGTCCCAGGGGCTGGACTTCGTCCCGGCGGTGAACTACCCCGTTGAGCAAACTACACAAACTGCACACTCCATTACGGCCGCGGACCTGAACGGAGACGGCCATCTGGACCTGGCGGCTGTCAACTATGATTCCAGCAACGGGTCGGTGCTGCTAAACAACGGCGACGGGACCTTCGCTGCGGCGGTGCTCTACCCTGTCGGAGCCCAACCCCAGTCCGTGGTGGCCGGGGACCTGGACGGCGACGGCGACCTGGACCTGGCTACTGCCAACTTCAATTCCGACAACGCGTCGGTGTTGCTTAACAATGGGAACGGGACCTTCGCCACGGCGGTGAACTACGGCGCCGGAGTCGAACCTCAGACCGTGGCGGCTGGAGACCTGGACAGCGACGGTGACCTGGACCTGGTCGTGGCGAATCAGTTATCCGACGATGTTTCGGTGCTGCTAAACAACGGGAACGGCACCTTCGCTATGGCGTCGAACTATCCCGCGGGTGATAGCCCGAAGTCTGTAGCCGTGGGCGACCTGGATGGCAACGGCGACCCGGACCTGGTCACGGCAAATGCGCTTTCGGACAACGCCTCGGTGCTGCTAAACAACGGGAACGGGACCTTCGCCACCGCGGTGAACTACGGTGCCGGAGATTTTGCGGTCTCTGTGGCGGTGGTAGACCTGGACGGTGACACAGTGCCAGACCTGGCCGTCGCCAACGCCATCGCAGGCAACGTGTCTGTACTGATAAATGACGGGACCGGGGTCTTCGCCGCGGCGGCCAACTACCCCGCGGGGGCGACTCCGAACTCCGTTACCGCCGGGGACCTGGACTGTGACGGGCACCCGGACCTGGCACTGGCAAACGACGTTTCCGACGAAGTCTCGCTTCTGCTGAACAACGGGAATGGGACCTTTGCGGCTCCGACGGCCTTTGCCGTTGGCGACGGGCCGTTGTACGCGGCCGTCGGAGACTTGGACGGCGACGGATACCTGGATGTGGCCGTGATCAATAAGATTTCCACCGACGCGTCGGTGCTTATCAACCGTACCTCTTCGTGCCGCCCTCCCGTCACTGTCACCGAGATCGACGACCTGATCCTGAAGTTCGACACTCTCCTGGAGCTAGAGGCGGTGGAGGCGGACCTCAAGGACGCCATCCTGCTGGAGACGGAGTACTTCGCCGAGTACGGCGGCTTCCCCGGCGTCTGGGAGGCCCTGGAAGTCTTGGGCTCGCTGCTCTTCAGGGACGAGCTCGGCCTGCCGCCGGTGCTGGGTCCCACCGACGAGGAGCTAAAGGGCCACCTCCTGGGAATCCTGGACCGCGCCCTGGAGCAGGGCAGACAGAGGAACGAGGGCCCGAGGGACTGGGAGGCCGAGATATTCGGGCGCGTCGAAGAGGGGCCCTGGGTGGACCTGCGGCGCGTGAAGCTGCTGCGGGAAAAGGTGGACCTGCTCGTCGAGGTGGAGCGCATCGAAGTGAAGCTGAAGGTGCTGATCCTCAAGGAAGCCAAGCTCCTGAACGAGGCCACCGACGAAGAAGCGGTGGACCAGGTCATAGACATAGTCTGGATGCTGATGGCCCTGGAGGGCGTCCAGGTAGACGAACCTGAGCCGGTCTTCAAGGAGCGGGCCATCGCTTGGCTGAACCGCGCTGCGAACGCTGCCAATGACACTAACGTTACCAGGTTCTCCCGGTACGCCCAGACGGCGCCCCTCGACATAATCCTCAAGGTGGACGCCGCCCTGGAGATGGAGCAGATAAAGCTCAAGCTCAAGCTGGGCACGCTCCTCGAGCTGGACCAGGCCCGGAGATGGGCCAGGGCCGACGGCGAGTCCGACGAGCTTCTGCAGACCCTGGGCGACCTGCGAGACGTGGTCATACAGATGGTCGCCCTGGAGCGAGGCTTCCGCCCGCTGGACGAGAGGGGGGCGGAGATCGACCTGAGGCAGCGGGCCCTGGACCTGATCAGCCTGGCGGAGGATGCGGCCGACGGCGACAGGGTCCAACTGGCCGTGGCCGAGCTTAACCTGAAGCTGGTCACCCTGGATGAACTGGCCGTAATGGACCTGAGCATGAAGTTAGTCGCCCGGGCACAGCTCCTGACACTGCTGAAATGGGCGGAGGAGCACGGCGCCGGCGAGGGGTACATCGCGGCCCTCGAAAGGGCTCTGGAGAACGTGCTCAGGGTGATCGCCATGGAGACCGTCCCCGCCCTGACCACGCTGGACCTGGAGCCGGAGACGGCCACCAATGCAGTGGGGGACAGCCACACCGTCACGGCCACGGTTACAGACCAGTTCGGCATTCCCGTGGAGGGGGTTACCGTCAACTTCGACGTCACCATCCCGGAGCTGGAGGAAACGGCGGATACCGACTCGAACGGCCAGGCGACCTTCACCTACAGTAGCGATGTGGCGGGCGCCCACACGATCCGTGCGTGGGTCGAGGCCGGCAGCTTCAGCAACGCCGACCCGGACCTGCGGGACACGGCGACCAAGGACTGGGTGACCCGCCAGGCCGCCCATCTGACCCTGGAGCCGGAGTCCGCCCAGAACGACGTTGGCACTACCCATACCGTCACGGCCACCGTCACCGACCAGTCCGGCGACCCGCTAATGGGGGTGGACGTCTCCTTCAGCGTGGCCGCCGGACCCAACGTCGGCATCTCGGGTTCGGCGACCACCGACATCCTGGGCCAGGCGGCCTTCACCTACACCGACGCCAACGGTCCAGGCACCGACACCATCCGGGCCTGGACCAGCGCCGCCACCTTCGCGGAAGCAGTCGATGACCTCAAGGACAAGGTGACCAAGGAGTGGGTGGCCCGCCAGGCCTCCCAATTGGACCTGGAGCCTGTGAACGCCCAGAACGACGTCGGCACCACCCATAGAGTCACCGCCACCGTTACCGACCAGTTCGGCGACCCGCTGGAAGGGGTAAACGTCTCCTTCAGCGTGGCCGCCGGGCCCAACGCTCCCAGCACCGGCTCGGCCACAACCGTGGCCACCGACTCGTCGGGGGAGGCCTTCTTCGAGTACCCCGGCAACAGCGCCGGAACCGACATTATTCAAGCCTGGGTGGGAGATTCCACTACCAGTTTCGACGGTACTCCGGCTAACCTGAGGGCCGAGGCTACCAAGGACTGGGTTACGGAGGGTCCCTAGGATCCCGCTGCTTCTAAACGAAACGACGCCGAAGGAAGGGTCGGCTTGTGGTGAGCCCTCTGTAATCGATCTTAACCTGATCCATTATATCTTTTTAGTTGACACTTACGTAAGCACATGCTAAAATAGCGCCTGATGGACCTGCTTCTACGCGCCATTGCCGAGCCTCGACGCAGGGAGATTCTGCGCCTGGTTCACAACGTAGAGCTCTCCTCCGGGGAGATCGCCGCCCACTTCGAGGTTACCAGGCCCGCCATCTCCCAGCATCTGAAGGTACTCTGCGACGCCGACCTGGTCTCGGTGCGGCGGGAGGGGACGCGGCGCCTGTACCGGGCCCGGCCAGAGGGATTGGCCGAACTGAGGAGCTTCCTGGAGCAGTTCTGGGACGAGGGTCTGCGGCGGCTGGCCGAGGCAGCTGAAGCCGAGGAGGAGAGGCCGAGGAATGGTGACTCCCAACGATCCTGATGCTATAGAGCGCGAGGTACGAATCGACGCGCGGCCGGAGACCATATTCCCCTTCTTCACCGACCCGGAGAAGATGATGCGCTGGAAGGGCGTGGAGGCCGACCTGGACCCGCGGCCCGGAGGCGTCTATCGGGTCAACATCACGGGCCGTGACATCGCCCGCGGCGAGTACCAGGAGGTGGTGCCCAACAGCCGAGTAGTGTTTACCTGGGGCTGGGAGGGCGAGGACAGCGCCGTCCCTCCCGGGGCCTCCACGGTGGAGGTATCCCTCACCCCAGACGGCGACGGCACCATCGCCCGTCTGCGCCACCTGGGCCTTCCCACGGATCAGCAGGGGCCACATGCGGAGGGATGGGAGCACTACCTTCCCCGCCTGGCCACCGCGTCGGCGGGAGGCGACCCCGGGCCTGACCCGTGGACCGGCGCCCACGGCTAGCAGATTTAACCCTCCGCCCCCTTCAAAAGAGGGCTGAATTTCCTGGAGCGAGCCACAATACGAGCAAGGAGGCGACCCATGCCAAACCCGGTAGTACACTGGGAGATCACTTCCAACGAGCCTGGCAAGGCCCAGGAGTTCTATTCCAAGCTATTCGACTGGCACGTCGACGCCAACAACCCCATGAACTACGGCCTGGTCGACGCCCACGTCGAGGGCGCTCCCAGCGGGGGCATCGGGCCGACCCAGGGAGGACCCGGGTGGGTCACCGTCTATGTCCAGGTGGACGACCTTCAGGCCTACCTGAACAAGGCGGAGAGTCTGGGCGGCAAGACGATCATGCCCCCCACCGAGATACCCGACTATGTCACCATGGCGCTGTTCGCCGATCCTGATGGCAACACCATTGGCTTGGTGAAGGGGTAGGCTGTTTGCCCAGGTCTAGATACTGGGCACCCTACTCCTCATCGCTAAACGCAAGATGCATATACATCTGTGGGTTCTGGCGGCCTTCGATAAAGTTCTCTCAGGCAGAAGCCCGCACACGAACAACCTCAAAATCATAGCTGGCTTCCCTATAAGTGTACCTACTCCTAGTCCGATTGTTCCGGCTGGACTATCGACACTACCGCCGACAGGTCCCGCAGTAGCGACCCGAACCTCTCTTCCCCCAACTCTCGGACCACCTGGGCCTGAGCCTGTTGCCAAAGAGGGAAGCCCCGCAGCACGGCGTCACGGCCCTTGTCGGTCAGGGACACTTCCCTGGTCCTGCGGTCATCTCCTGGAACCACTTCGATGAACCCCTGTTTCTCCAGAAGTTGCAGGTTGCGAGTCAACGTCGTCCGGTCCATTACCAGGACCTCGGCCATGGTCGTAAGGGTAGGCCGACCCAGGAGGACAATCGCCGTAAGAAGACTGTACTGGGTGGCCCTCAACCCCACCGGTTGTAAGGCCTCATCGTAGAACTGGGTGATGGCGCGAGCCGCTCCTCGTAGGTTACCGCACGCGCAGAACCTGAGCCTGGCAAGGTCCGGTTCGATAACTTGTAAGTCCATGGGCCAGCTCCATGAGAGCATATACACTAATTATAGCCAGGGGCGAACTCGTGTCAAGGTCTGATTAAGGGCTGCGATGACCAGCCAGAGGCTGCTCTTGGTCGGGGTGAGTGGATTCGAACCACCGGCCTCCACGTCCCGAACGTGGCGCGCTAGCCGCTGCGCTACACCCCGACGATCCCTATTATAACCCGGACGGCCGTCTGTAGAAAGACCCTGGCGCCAACCGTCCCCTTGACTGCCGTGAGAGGGTACGGTAGCATCCGGCTAAGGCATCCCTCCAGCACTTCCCCCCGCGTGACGATCGAAGACCCTTAAGGTGTCACCGCGCGGAGGACGTCGAGGCCCACTATGAAAGTCATGGTGACGGGTGGCACAGGGTTCGTCGGCTCTCATACAATCGCCGAGTTGATTCGTGCCGGACACGATGTCAAGCTGCTGGCGAGGGCCCCTTGATCTCGTTCCCACAGCCCTGTCCCCTCTAGGTGTGCAGGACGTGGAGACGGTGTCCGGCGATGTCACCGATCCGGGAGCGGTGGAGCGCTGTATGAACGGCTGCGATGCGGTGGTGCACTGCGCGTCGGTCTACTCGTTGGACTCCAGGGCGGCCCCTGTCATAGAAAACACCAACGTACGCGGCACCGACGTGGTGCTGGGAGTAGCACACAGGCTAGGGCTGGACCCGATAGTTTATGTCTCCAGCTGGGTAGCCTTGATAGGCCAGAAGGGCGCCCTTTTGACTCCGGATTCGCCCGTCACAAGGCCGCCAGGTGCCTATTTTCGTTCCAAAGCGGCTGCCGACCTGGTAGCTCGCCGCTACCGGGACATCGGAGCGCCGGTGGTGATCACCTACCCTGGCATGGTCTGGGGACCCAACGACCCCCACTTCGGAGAGAGCAGCCTGTTCGCCAGGAACCTGCTTTCCGGAGTTCTTCCGGTGCTGCCGGCGGGAGGATTGCCCATCAGCGATGTGCGGGACCTGGCCAGACTGCATACCGCGGTGATCGAGAAGGGCCGGGGCTCCCGGAGCTACATGGCGCCAAGCCACAGCGTTAGCGGCAGGCAACTGGTCGAGGTCGTTTCTTCCGCGACCGGAAGGTCAATCCGTGTGGTCACAGTACCGGCTTGGTCCCTGAAAATGCCCATGCGGTCAGTGGACCTGATGCAGCGGTTCCTCCCGTTCCGCCTGCCCTGGAACTATCAGGGTGTCTACGCGCTGAGCCTCCGCCACAGCATCGATGACTCCCAGACCCGCTCCGCCCTTGGCATCGCTCCCAGGGACCTGGCCGAGACGGTGACCGACACCTTGAGATGGATGACGTGGACCGGAGGATTGTCTCGACGGCGGGCGGGCCAGCTTTCTCCCTGACCGCCGGGAATGACAGTCCCCGCCTGCGTGGGACTAGAAAAGGAGGCGGACAGTGCCGATTCCGTTTATGGGCCGTTCTGGAGTCGCCGTGATGGAGATAACGGGGGTTATCGGCGGAGGAGCTAGGGTCCCGGCCTACTCCCGTATCCTGGAAGCTCTCCGCAGGGACCGTCGGTACAGGGCGGTCCTGGTGGAGATCGACTCACCAGGCGGCACGGCGGCGGGCTCCGAAGCGCTATACCACAGCCTCTCCCGGGTCGCCAGGGAGAAGCCGGTGGTGGCGTACATCAGAGGAACGGGCGCATCGGGTGCCTACTACATAAGCTGCGCCGCTCACAAGATCGTCGCGCTGCCCTCTGCCATGGTCGGCTCCATCGGTGTGATATATCTGCGTCCCGTGCTGGAGCAACTTTTCCAGAAACTTGGAGTCAGCTTCTCCGTCTACAAGAGTGGTCTCTTCAAGGATATGTCCGGCTTCTGGCGCAGCCCCACCGACGAAGAAGGCGCCAAGTTCGCACAGCTCATCGACGAAGTGTACGGCAACTTCGTCCAGGCGGTAGCCTCCGGTAGGCGGATGGAAGAAGAGAAGGTGAGGGAGTACGCGACCGGGGAGGTGTTCACCGGAAGGGGCGCCAAAGAGCGGGGCCTGGTGGACGAGCTGGGAGACTTCGACACGGCCCTGGACATGGCCACGGAACTGGGAAGGACCCGGCGTAGGCCCATCTGGATCCGGCCCAGAAGACCGCTGCTGGAGCGGCTAGTGGGCCGTGTCGGAGGTCCCGGCGTCACGGAAGGGGTATCATGGGAGCTGGAGCGGGTGCTGATGGGAGGCCTGTACTACATGTGGCCACAGAATGTCGAATAGAGAGTGAACGTGGATCAGCCCTCGATGCCTTTCGCCTCCTGCCACAGAGTTTCCTTATCCTGAAGGGGGAGTCCGGCGAAGTCCAGGCCTCGCTGTGTGGCTAGCCTTTCCATCGTCGTGTAGCGTCGCCGGAATCGTGCGTTGGCCTGGCGAAGGGAGTCCTCGGCATGGATTCCCAGCCACCGCGCCAGGTTGACCATGGTGAAGAGCAGATCGCCCATCTCTTGGAACTTTTCTTCTTCGCTGGGCGCGTCCTTCAGCTCTGCGACCTCTTCCGCCACCTTGTCCAGCACCCCCGAAATGTCCTCCCACTCGAAGCCCGCCTTGCCCACCCGATCCTGGATCAGCTGGGCGGTGGCCAGGGCCGGCAACTCGTTGGGAACGCCGTCCACCGGTGACCTCCGGGGACCCTCCCGTTGCTTCAGGGCTTCCCAGTTAAGCTCCACCTCCCGGGCATCGGAGACCACGACGTCGCCGAAGACATGAGGATGACGTCGGACCAGCTTCTGAGCAACCTTATGCTCCACGTCGTCGAAACGGAACTTCCCGGCCTCACTGGCTATCTGAGCGTGGAATACCACCTGGACCAGGATATCCCCTAGCTCCTCGGACAGCTTGGCAGGGTCGCCTCCATCGATGGCCTCCAACACCTCGTAGCACTCCTCCAGAAGGTTGCGCTTGAGGGAGGCGTGGGTCTGCTCCCTGTCCCAGGGACAACCACTCGGGGACCTGAGCCGGTCCACGATGTCGACCAGGCTCTGGGAGTCACCGCGCTCGTCTTTCATCCTTACACCCCCCTGGATAAGCATACAGGTACGGTCCGCCGGGTCCGGTAGCCGCATTATATGAAGGCGGTCAATTGAATAGCAAGGCGTCAGATGCTACCGTATATCCATGCGACATGACCTCGCCATGAAGCTGGCGCGCAGGACTCTGGTCGCTCTGTTCATCATAGCGATTCCGCTGTTCTTGATCACCAACAGCGTGAGCTGGGCGGTCAACGACCTGCGTCTCTACCGGCACGGGTTCGACAAATACGATGTCTCCGTCGTGACCGGCATCGACAGAGATGGGCTGGTGACCGCCGCTGGCGAGATCAGGAGCTACTTCAACTCTCCCGGCAAACCTCTGGAGATACGGGCTACCATCTTCGGCGAGGATAGGGAGCTCTTCAACCAGCGAGAAGTGCTGCACATGGCGGACGTGAAGCGCCTGATATGGGGGGTTTATGGCATCGACATAGCCGCCGCCGCTTACCTGGTGGCCTTCGTTGCCCTGGGTTTCCTCATCTATCGAAAGTTGTTCGTGGCGGCCTTATCCAGATATCTGCTCTGGGGTAGCGGACTGACGTTGGCAGTGGTCCTGCTGGTGGGGGTGTTCGCCCTGTCAGGGTTCGACTCGCTGTTCCTGTTATTCCACGAGACGAGCTTCTCCAACGATTTCTGGAGGCTGAACTCGAACACTGACTTCCTCGTAATGATGTTCCCGGAAGGGTTTTGGTTCGACGCCACCATGTTCGTTGCCCTGGCAACCGTTGGACAGGCCGTCGCGATGGGTGTCCTCACCGGCGGTTTCCTGGCCCTGCAGCGCCGACGCGGCCGCGGGCAGGAAGCACCGCTACCGCATCCTTCCAAGGCAGCAGGGGCCTAGTCGCCGAGGCTATCACATGGCGCAGCCGCAACCGCCTGCAGAGCAGGAGCCACATCCACCCATTCCGGCAAGGGAGCTAATCTCGCCGTCGTCACCCGTCGTAACCGCGGCGAACAGGGAGATGATTTTCTGGGCCGGCTGGCTGCAGCGAGGGCATTCGGCCCCCGGCGCTCCCATGGACTGGAGCTTGTCGAATCGATGGTCACAGGTGGCGCAGGTGTACTCATAGATGGGCATCACTGATCCTTTTGGTTTTAGTCCTAAAACTGTATCTCACGTTGGTAGCCGGGGTCAAGACTGCAGTCGGAAACGCGGCCTTAGCGGTTTAGCTTCCTGTAGTACAATGTAGTTATGTTCAGGGGTCGCAGATACGGGGCAGACAACCGCGGCTCAAGCCTCGAAGACGTCTTGATGCCAGGAGAAAAAATCCTCTCGGAATGCAAACCTTTCTACGCCACCTCGCGTCGTATCATCAGGTATGACCGGGGGATGCGGGGGACCCGATTTGAATCCGTTGACTACGAGGAGATCGTCTCGCTGGGCTTGGTCCGCAAGCCCAGCCACCCCATGATGATCCTGGGAACCCTGGCGATCCTGGCGGCCATATTCCTCAGCGCTGGCGGATTCCTCTTCTTCACCTCGATCCTGGCTCTGATCGTGGGCGTCGGGCTCCTGATACTGGGGGCAAGGGGCAACCTGGGATACTACCGACTCAACCTGCGCAAGCCGCCAGCGCTTCTGCCGGATCCACCGGAAGTCAATTGGACAACGACAATGCGGGGCTTCATGGAATCGGCTGGACTGTGGGAGTCGGAAGACCAGAGCAGGTGGTGCCTGGACTATTACCGAGCCGGGAGTTTCATCGCCACCGTCCGCATCATCGTCAGGGACCTTCCGGAAGAGTAGACCGCCTGCCCAGCCTAGGCGACCGGGTTTACCACGCGAGGGGTATACATCGTTTCCCGGCGAGGGTAGAATTTGGCTGTACTAGAACACAACCCTGCTTAGTAAAAACCTATACGGATCCGGGCATGACTACCCTGAACCTCGGACGCGTTGTCCTATGAAGCGGCGAAAATGTGGGAGGACTGGAAATGGCTAGCTACAGGGTCGTATCCTCGGACAGTCACATCATCGAGCCACCCGACCTGTGGACCGACAGGATCGCGCCCAGGTTCAAGGAACGTGCTCCCCAAATGGTCCTGGAGAAGGACGGCAGAGATTTCTGGTATTGCGATGACCGAAAGATCAAGGGAGTAACGTTCCAACCCGGTGTGAGGTTCGATGCGCCGCAGGAGTTGGTCCCGTCTGGCGCTTTCGAGAGTGTGAAGCCGGGCGCCTACATACCCGAGGATCACGTGAAGGACATGGACATTGACGGGGTAGACGTCGGTATAGTCTACCCCACCCTCGGACTCTTACTGTTCAGGGTGCCCGACAGCGACCTTCTGACCGACGTGTTCAGGGCCTATAACGACTGGATGGCGGAGTTCTGTGCACCCTTTCCCCGCCGGCTCAAGGGTATCGCCATGGTAAACGTGGACGATGTCCAGGTAGCGGTGGAGGAGCTGGAGCGGTGCGCCAACATGGGTCTCGCCGGCGCCATGATCAGCGTGTATCCTTCCGAAAGCCAGCCCTACAACTCGCCGGTCTACGAGCCCCTCTGGGCTGCGGCCCAAGACCTACGAATGCCCCTCAGCTTGCATATAGGTACGAATCGTCTGGGCGTAGATGAGCTATGCCCCCCTGTAGACCCGAGCACGCCCAGCTATCAGTGCAACCGGGACCACTGGGTCCGAGCATCCCTGGCCCACCTGATCTACACGGGAGTCTTCGAGCGCTATCCCGAGCTTCGTGTGGGGGCGGTGGAGCACGAGCTTGGCTGGATACCATACTTCGTGGAGAGGCTGGACTACTACTACACCCAGACGGCCATCGGTATCAACTCTTACAGGTACAAAGAGAACATGCTTCCCGGCGACTTCTTCCGGCGTAACGTGTTCGTCGGCTTCCAGGAGGACCTTAGCGGCATCAGGGACCGTCACGTCATCGGTGTGGACCTGCTTCAATGGGGCTCGGACTACCCGCATGTAGAGTCCACCTTCCCCAGGAGCCGGGAGATACTGGAAGAGATTCTTGTGGATTGCACCGAGGAAGAGAAAGCCAAGATCGCCGGTGGCAACGCCGCGAAAGTCTACAAACTGGACTAGCTGCCTCACCCCACCTTTCTCGTCGAGGGAGGCTAAGGCGACACACTGCAAAAGTACGAGACAGGAGCACAAAAGGAGGTTACGTTATGGCTGAGTATGATCTGGTTGTTCGAGGCGGTACCATCGTGGATGGCACCGGAGTTCCCAGGTACAAGGCCGACCTCGCCATCAAGGATGGAAGAGTAGCCAAGATCAGCGGCAGGATCGGCCCCGGTGGCGCAAGGGAGATTGATGCCAGTGGGTGCATCGTGGCTCCGGGAGCCGTGGACCTGCACACCCACTACGACGCTCAACTGAACTGGGACCCTTACGCCACCCTCTCGGGCTGGTTTGGCGTCACCTCCCTGACCATCGGCCAGTGCGGCTTCGGATTCGCACCCACACGGCCCGAGGACAGGGAGCTGAACATGCGCATGATGAACCGAATAGAGGCCATCCCCCTCGATTCCATGCGCAAGGGCATGCGCTGGGATTGGGAAACCTTCCCGGAGTTCATGGATAGCCTGGACGGCCAGGGGTTAGGGGTAAACGTAGGCGCGTTGTTCCCCTTCTCCCCGATGCGCGGCTATGTGCTGGGGATGATGGAGGCCCGAGAGAGGACCTCCGTGACAGAAGCCGAGCTGAACCAAATGAAACAGCTCTTCCACGATGCGATGGCGGCAGGGGCCTTCGGTTTCTCCACCAATCTGAACCTGATAGACCGGCCCGAGGACGGCAGCTTCCTGCCCAGCCACGTCGCGTCGGACGAGGAACACCTGGCCCTCGCCGAGGTGCTGAGGGAGTTCGGCGTCGGCCATATCGGGCACAGCGAGGGTTTCGGCCTTACGCCGGACCGGCACGTGAGGCTACGGACCCTGATGACCGAGATGATGAGGGTCAGCGGCCGTCCCCTGCACGTGAACATCGACGACGGAGAGGATCGCTCCTGGATCCAGGCGTGCCGGGATGAAGGGCTCCCGCTGGTGCTCCAACGGTTGTGCGGACTTGGGGGAATCCAGTTCAGACTTGCGGAGTACAACCTCTTCGATTACATGCCCGACTGGGTACAGCCTATGATAGGCAGTCCTGCGGAGAGGGCTGAGAAACTCAGCGATCCGGCCGTTCGTCGTGCCATGGAGCAGGACATCGAGCGGACCACTTCCTACAACAGGATCGATTGGGGTCGCATGACGGTGCTGCAGGTCGTCCACGAGCGAAACTACCCGTATGAAGGTATGACTATCAAAGAGGTAGCCGAGGCCACAGGCAAGGCCCCGTTGGACGCCTTCCTTGACCTGGCCATTGACGAGGGGTTGGAGACGGAGTTCACCGTCCCACGGCTCAACACCGAGGAGGTGCTGAAGACACGTGAAGGAATACTCACGGACCCCATCGCCCACGTGTCCCAGTCAGACGGCGGGGCCCACACCAGGTTCTCCACTTCCAGCACATGGCCCATGTACTGGCTGTCCTTCTGGATCCGTGACAGGGAGATCATGAGCCTGGAGCAGGCCCACTACAAAATGAGCGCCCTGCCGGCCTGGTTCGCCAACTTCAACGACCGGGGCGTGCTCCGAGTCGGGTCTTGGGCCGACATCATGGTTTACAACATTGACGAGCTCGGGTTCGTATATGATCGGCCGGTATACTCCAACGACTTTCCCGGAGGCGAGCGCCGCCTGATCCAGAAGCCTACAGGCCTGCGCCACACGATCGTAAACGGAGCCGTCACCTTCGAGGGGAACGAGTGCACGGGCGCCTTGCCAGGCAAGCTCCTGCGCAGCTACGACATGGTGGCGTAGTCCGCCGGTGCTCTTGGTCCGGCATGGTCATCGCGTAACTAACTCGGGGCGGGACCACAACCCCAGGCGGCGTTGCATGTCCGACTACGTCTCTCCATCGCCATCCAGGGCCAGCTCCCGACAGCCCCTCAGAGCGGCCCTTACCCTGATCGTCCCAGGGTTGGTGGTGGACCCGCTGGCATCGTCCCAAAGCCCGAGTACCGGGGGGTAAACCATGTCTGTGGAAAGCTTTCGCGGGCCGGGCGGAGCCACGCTGTCCTACAGATACGACGATTTCACCGACCCGTGGAAGGATTCCCCCACCGTCGTGCTGGCACACGGGTTTGGACGAAACTCCAACATGTGGTACAGATGGGTTCCTCCTCTGTCGGCCCACTTTCGTGTAGTCAGGCCCGACCTTCGGGGCTGGGGCTTGTCCAAAGTCCCCGCCGGCACCTACCAAAACTCCCTGGACGCACTAGCCTTAGATGCCAGTACCTTGCTGGACCACCTCAGGGTTGAAAAGGCGGTGTGGATAGGCGAGGCCACGGGAGCCCTGACGGGCGTAATGCTATCTACCCTCGTTCCAGAGCGACTTCACGCCCTGGGGGTGATGGGCGCCCCGCTAAAGCCGGACGACCTACCCGGGCTCCACCCGTCAAAGGACACGCCTAACTGGGAGGCCCTGGATTTCAGGGAAAGTATGGACTATATGCGGACAAAAGGTATGCGAGCATGGACACGCGCCATCCTACCCGAGAGCCGTTGGATAAATGAATATTCTCCTGAATACCTGGAATGGTATGTGGACCAGATGGCTCAGGAGGATCCCTTCCTCGCCGCCGAGTTTCGGCGCGGCATGATCGAGGTGAATATGATCCCCCGCATAAAGGAGATTGGTGTGCCTGTTCTGTGGGTGGAAGGGTCTCCTAACTCCGGTCTCCTGCCGGAGTGGCGTCAGGTCCTGGAGAACAACCCCGGGATACGCCTGGTACAGGTCCAGGGATCCGGCAGCGGCATCGGCTATGTTAACCCCGAGGGCTGTTTAGCAGAAGTGAAGAGCTTCCTCTTGGAGCTGCGCATCTGGCCGGACTAACCCAGAGTCGGGACCCTGATGTCGCCCTTTGACCCAAGCCCTTACTCCAGGCCTATCATCTTCGCCTAGCCATCTTACCTGTTGGTCTTACCTCTTCCAGAGAAAGTCTGTAAGTTGCCGGCCTGCTTTACAACCCAACTCCGGAGGGATATGCTTCCGGTGAGTTTACAGGGGGGCATGAGAAAGGATGGCATCGAAGGAAGCGACACACCGGGCAGCGGAAGAGCTCAGCCACATACCTCGCGGGGACTTATACCAGAACGTGTTCAGATCCAGATACCATACGCAGCGATTGCGGGATCTCACGTCGGATCCGACAACACCAGCGCTCAAGGCCATCGAAGAGATTGCTGCGGGATTAAGAAAGAGTTACCCCGGCTTCAGACCGGTCTATGACCCGGAGTTCTTCGGTCGGCCCGGAGGAGACCCGGCTTCTGCACCATATAGGGAGCTCTGACCATCCCTAGGTGGAGAAGTACTCTCGTAGATCGACAACCTGTACCGTATTGGTGGTGCCGGATACCCCTGTCAAGTAGCCGTAGACAATGGTCACCACGTCCGTTTCATTCAGCATTCCTCTGTCAATTCCCGAGCTGATCAACATGGCCACGAGTTTGGCCACGTCCCGCTCCTCAGGAACCACTGCCATGGGGATGAGACCCCATCCGAGAGATAACTTGCGGAGGATGCCTTCCCCATGGGAGAACACCATGATCGGGTGGTGGGGCCTATCCCTGGAGACCTCCAGGGCGGCCCGGCCGGTACTGGTAATCACGATGGGTTTTGAATCAAGGGAGCGCACCAGGTGGGACGTCGCGGCCGCCATCGCCTGGGTGCGGTCGCGGGACCCGAACTCCTTGTAGTACGGATAGACCGTCTCCGCCTCACGAATAACCGTGTCGGCGACCTGCATCGCCTGGACCGGATGTTGACCTATCGCCGTTTCGTCGGAAAGCAGGATGGCGTCGCACCCATCAAGCACGGCGTTGGTCACGTCGGATACCTCCGCCCTGGTTGGCTTGGCCGAGATGACCATGGAATAGAGCATTTGCGTGGCAATGACCGAAATCTTCGCGGCCTCGTTTGCTTTTCTCACGATGTCTTTCTGAACGATGGGCACGCGCTGCATCGGAATCTCGACGCCTAGGTCGCCTCGTGCGACCATGACTCCGTCCACGACCTGTAATATCGAGTCGATATTTTCGACTCCTTCGCTGCGCTCCAGCTTGGCCATCAACGCCGCTTGGCTACCGATCTCTTCCAGGTAGGACTTAGCATACTGGATGTCCTCGACTCCCCGCACGAAAGATAACGCCACCCAGTCCACGCCCCTCTCCGCACCGAACCTTAGCGCGACTTTGTCGTTTTCGGTCAGAACCGGGAGGTTTATTGGCACCCCTGGGAGATTCACCCCTTTGAACGAGGAAATGATGCCGCCGTTGACTACCCTTGACTTCACTCCTGTCCCGTCGGTCTCCAAAACTTCCAGGCACACGGTACCATCGGATATGTACACCAGGTTCCCCGGCCTGAGGTCACCAAGCACGGATGGCTGAGGGAAAGGCACGTGCTCCGGGCGGTCAGAAATGGGCTCCGGTACCAGCCATATCTCGTCTCCCAGATTGATGCGTATCGCTCCATCAATCTGGCCCAGACGCAGCTTGATGCCTCCCAGATCTTGCATTATTGCAACGGGTCGGCCGAATGTCTGGGACAGCTCCCGTAGCAGGCCGATGACCTCATCGTGCTCCTCCAGAGTTCCATGAGAAAAGTTGAGGCGGGCGCAATCCATTCCAGCGGCAAAGAGCTGCTCAAGCCTCCCACGATCTCTGGACATGGGCCCGATGGTCGCAATGATCTTGGTGTTCCGCATGGTACTCTGTTTCACTCTACTTGCAATGAGTTACTGTTGTCATGATAGCAGACGATAACGAAGAGATGGAGTCTTGGCGCTGGAGATGTCAGAAGTGATCCGATCGAAGTACCCACCGGCGTGGCGGCGGTAGTCCACTACGCCACCCGTGCTACAGATCAGGCCAGATACAAGGATCGGTACGCGATAAATCTGAAAAGTGGTGGGCCTACGTGTACTGAATTGCGAACTTTCCGGCTAGTGGTCTCACTCTAGGGCCTCTCACGATGGCATGGTCTGATTCATCGCAAAGCCTTCTCAATGAAGTCGAACGTTTCCATAGTGGAGACGGGCGTCCCAGGCGCGAATCGTCCCGTTCGCTTCTCGATGCTCGCGAGAGAATCCCCTCGGCGGAGGACATACAAGGGCGCCACAGGGCAGGGTTCACCTGCAATGCACAGTCCTTCCGAGATTATCGCCTCTACGTAGACGTCTTCCGGCAACTGCAAATGTTGGCCCGCGATTTGGATCACGGACCCCGCAGTATGCGGTCCCCATGGTGGTGGTCCACGCCGTGCTTTGACCTCCTCCCGCTCTTCGCTGGTCACAGTGTCCTGGGATGAACGAGGCTCTGGTATGTTCGGCGGGGGAGATGGCGTAGGTTTTGGGGGTGGTGGTGTTGAAGGTTGAGAGCCACCGGGCGTTCCCAGCAGCGAGGTGTTCCCGTGGGAGCCGCCGTATCGTCGGCCTGTGTCGGCATCGAAGGCTACCAGACCCACCGAGAAATCCTGCCGCTTTTCCTCGGGCACGATGCCGGCGGTGCGCCAGGAGCCTTGGGCCTCGACTACCCACACTAGCCGGTCCGGGTCCTTTGTCGCCGAGCTTGACCCTCGCATCGCATCGAACTCGCTTCTGCGCATCAAACGGACTACCGGCGAGTGGGGTTTGCCAGTGACATTGAGTTCGGGGACGGCGAAGCTCAGGTATGCTAAGCCCAACCGAGCGGCCAACCGTTCGGAGATTCTCGGCCCGCCGTTGGTCGCTAATGGCCGGTTGTCCTCGCCCAGTGCGCGCCATACAGAGAGGGTCGCGGCAGGGTCTGTCATGATTCCCCGCGAGATCTCACCCGACTCCAGCCAGAAGGCCCGCACGACGGACGTGCCGTCGGCGAGCCTAAAGTAGAGAGAATAGCGCGGCCCCTCATGGTCGCGACGCCCCTGGTCCACCGGCGACTCAAGCACTAATTCGACGAAGCGCTCGACGGCGCGTTCTTCCTCTATCTTGCCGAGGACCACATCTTCCCCATTTTCCACTTTCGTGCCGAGCACCTTAATCGAGTTCTTGGTGCTGAGGACGTCGATGGACGTGACCTTGCCTCGAATGTCCAGCAAGGCCTCGCCACTCTCCGCCTCGGGATTTGTGTCGGCCTCGAACAACCTAGGCGTGCCGTCCTCCAATGCAACGAGTCGGAACTCCGGCGAGTAGCCCTTGACGGCGTAGATTGGTGTGCCAGGATTCAGGTAGGTGGCATCGCCGTCCTGATGAGAGTAGCCGCTGTAACCTTCGATCCTGAAGGCGACCCGGTATATCTCAGAGCCCAGGTCTTCAATAGTTAGGGCACGCTCTCCATTGGCTAGCATGGGTCCAAACCAACCGCCCTTGGCCAGGTAGGTGATGCCGCCGAACTGAATAGAGTGGACCCAGTCGGCGGCAGTCTCGCGGGGCCGCAGGTCATCATCGCCCTGGAGACCCTCCACGATTCGATCCACGGTGGCCTGATCCGCCAGCACGGCGTCCAGGCGGTCGGGTCCGTCGTCTCTTCCATCGTGTCGGTCGATGATTTCCCCCTCGGGGTCCAACACCAACTGGGACCCGGTGGGAACGTGGGTCACGTAGGCGACCTTGCCTGAGAACTTCGGCGACAATCCCTCCACGAAGGCCACCACTACGCCACCGCCCAGGTCCAGCCTGAAGCTCTCGGAGGCTGGCGCCGGTGTGATCGAGCCCGGGAGCTTTGGAGATGGAGTGGCCGTAGGTGGGGGCACCTGCTGGACCTGGGCGCCGGGACCTGGCAAATCCTGAGTCGTTGTAGCGGTGGGGGTCGATTCCACGCCTCTGCAGGCGGCTATAAAGAGCAGACCAATGACCAGCGCTCCGATAAGAGCGGCGTATCTCACTTGAGCACTTCCACCTTCTGGGCCGTCGTAATAACCACGCCAGGCGGCCCCGCGTTGGGCGGCCCCAAATTCAATCCACCACGCACCAAGTAGACCCCAGGTGGGACGGGTTCTCCCCGGTTGTCCACCTGCTCCCACTCGCCAACGAACTCCAGCTCCTCACCGGGTTCCAGAGTTTTGCCATCCAGCGGTTCCTCGATAATCTTGCCGCAATTCCAATTCCATACCTGCTCTCCGTCAGGAGTCGAGACCTCGAAGTCATAGGGGGGTCTGCCACCGAAGACAAAGCTCACCGTCCCATCACTGACGTTCCGCAACGTCAGTTTCATCTGCACCGTCTCTCCGTAAGGGGCCTGGGACACCACCTCCAGCGAATAGTCGACGGCTCTGAGGAACGCCTCGTCCGGAGGCTCCCCAGGATCAATAGGCCATGGGTGAATGCCGTCACATCCAACCTCGATGACAATGGCTTCTCGTGGGACATCCAGTGTCGCCAGGGCAGCCTCCCATTCCTCACGAGCCCCGCGCAGTGGGTATATGCCTATTTCAATGCGGTTGCTCGCTTCGTTTAGGTCGGTCCACGCAATGCCTGGGACCCTCCCGGTGACATCTACTAAGCGCTCATACCATCTAGCCAGATCGGCCGCGCTGTATTCCGCCTCTGCCGGCGTGGGTGATGGAGTCGTGGCACCTGCGGCAGTCGATCTTGCGACGGTGGTTGACACGGTCAAGCCCCCCACCTCTTCCGCGCCCTCGAAGACCCGCATGGAAACGATGGCGTAGCCAGTGGGGGCCGTCTTCGGGAACTCCCCGTTCCAACGGAAGGCGCCATGGTCCAGCGGCACCTCGCCGAGAGGCAGCTTACTCTGATCTATGAACTCAATGCTCAGTTCGACTCTACCGCCTTCGTGATAGCCCGCCCCGGAGATGGCGAACGGCTCACCCAGGCGTATCTGTGTAGGCCGTCAGCGATAATGGGACACATCGGAGGGTAAGAAAACCCGAGAGTTTGGAGGGTGGCGAGAGCTCCTGAAGTGAGGGTAGAGTTACCCACAGAAAGGAGCAGATGTGTCCCAGTCAGACGTAGACAAAGCAGAGGCCGCCGAGGAACGGAGCGCGGAGACGAGGTCCTTCGTTCGCACGGTGAAGGCGGCTACCCGACGTAAGTACACCCCCGAAGAGAAGATCCGAATTGTTCTGGAGGGCTTCCGCCGCGAGGTCACAGTCAACGACCTGTGCCGGCGGGAGGGGATCAAGCCCCACTCCTACTACTCGTGGACCAAAGAGTTCATGGAGGCGGGCAAGGAGAGGTTGACCCGTGACTCGGTTCGGGACGCCACTCAGCATGAGGTAGGGCAGCTCAAGGAGCTAGTGGCCGATCTGTCGCTGGAGGCGTACCGTCTCAAAAAAACGGCCATCCCCATGCCCCAGGAAGCTACCGGTACCAGCGGATGAGCGCCGTGGAGAAGGCAGAAGTACTTACCGAAGTAGCCTCGTCTCCCCTCCCTAAACGAAAGGCCCTCAGCGAGTTGGGTATCCCTAAGAGCACCTACTACCGGTGGCTCAGACGCCAGGACCAACAAGGACTTGAGGACCATGCAGGAGGCGGCAAGCCCCCGTGGAACCGTCTCAGCATTCGGGAAGAACGCTCAGTTCTCGCAGCAGCCAGAGAGATGCCGGAGCTGAGCTGCCGTCAGCTGGCCGCGTGGATCACCGACAACCAGGGCTTCAGTGTCTCAGAGTCGAGTGTCTACCGTATCCTGAGCAGGGAGGGTCTGGTGAAGAGGCCTGAGATGAAGCTGGCCGCGGGTAAGGAGTACCACCGCAAGACCACAGGCCCTCACCAGATGTGGGCCACCGACGCCTCCTACTTCAGGGTAGTAGGTTGGGGCTACTACTACCTGGTGACCGTGATGGACGACTACTCCCGCTTCATCCTGGCTCACAGGCTCCAGGAAGACATGACGGCCGACTCCTTCATCGAGGTGGTCCAGGATGCTGTGGACAGGACCGGCATGGATCAAGTTCCAGTCACAGACCGCACTAGGCTGCTGAGTGACAACGGCCCGGGCTATGTCTCGAGGGCATTCAGGGACTACCTGGGTATGGTTGGCATCAAGCACATCCTGGCAACCCCTTTCCACCCTCAGACCAACGGGAAGCTGGAGCGCTACCACCAGAGCATCAAACGGGACGTAAACCAGGTGCCCTATGAGTTGCCCTCTGACCTCGATGCGGCTATCGCGGCGTTCGTCAGCTACTACAACTACCGGCGCTATCACAAGGCCCTGGCCAACGTGACACCATCTGACGTGCTCAAGGGAAGACGGCAAGAGATCCTACAACGCAGAAAGCAACTGTCTTGAAAGTCAAGAGGAATGACCGGCGACTGCCGGAGTCAGGTCGCGCCAGGGTGAGCGATGCTTGAGCATGGAGTTGAGGATAACGAGCAGCTTGCGCATGCAGGCTGTGAGGGCCAGCTTCTTGGGCTTACCAGCGGCCAGCAGCCGCTGGTAGAAGTCCCTGATAACAGGGTTGAAGCGACTGGCAACCAGCGCTCCCATGTACAGGGCGGCGCGGATGCGGGCGCGTCCACCCCAGACGGTGCGTTTGCCCCGCAGGGTGCCGCTGTCCCGGTTGAAGGGAGCCACCCCTACCAGGGCGGCGATCTGCCGGCGGTCCAGCGTGCCCAGCTCCGGCAGATAGGCCAGGAGAGAGATGGAGACTTGTTCTCCCACGCCGGGAACGGTGCGCAGGAGGTCATCCTTCTCTCGCCATACGGGACTCTGGCGGAGAGTCTGCCGCAGTCCCTCATCCAGGTCGTCCAGCTCTCGCTCCAGCCATGCAATGTGGGCCTCGATGCGGGGACGGACGGCGATGGCGGCGGCGCTCAAGCGGTTCTTCTCCGAGACCAGCATGGTCATCACCTGGTGCCTGCGGGCAGCCAGGGAGTTAAGGGCCTGGGTCTCGGCGTCTCGCAGAGGGCGCACGGGTGGACGAACCGCTTCGGCGAAGTGAGCCAGAACCGCCGCGTCCAGAGCGTCGGTCTTGGCCAGCTTCCCGGTGGCCCTGGCGAAGTCCCGCACCTGGCGGGGGTTGACGACGACCACAGGCACCGCGTCGGCTGCCAAGGCAGCCACCAGCGGCACTTCCAAGCCGCCCGAAGCCTCCAGCAACACCATGACCGGTTCAAGGGCCTTCAGCTGGGAGACCAGCTGCCGGACTCCTGTCTCGTCATGGGAAACCTCCCATCTGTCGTCCGTAGGACGGACTGCGACGTCCACCTGGGCCTTGGCTACATCAATGCCTACGTAGATCGATTCTTGCTCCACGAGCACCTCCTGCGAATTATTGGCCCGTCCTTGCAAGATGCGGGCTTGGTTGGCCCAGGCAACTGTTCGGGCTCTATTCGGAAGGGGTGCGGCGACCCTCGCTTTCTGGCGGTCTTCCATAACCAAGGAGAAACCGGTCTGCCGCACCCCGATCCACCTAAGTGAAGTGATTGTTACACACCCAAACCAAGATACAAGGAGGTGAAGGCCAAAACCATCCAAAACCGCAGACGCTATAACAGGGCCCTCAGAGAGCTCACCAGACCCCCATCCAGCACCTGATCTCTCGGGTCCCAATGTGTCCCACTTTTGCTGGTTGCTAACACGCGTACACTCTCACCGCCGCAATGCTCATCCTCCTAATTGCGGTGCCGGTCTTGGGTACCCTCTCCGACATGTCACGACGTCGTATCCCCTATCTAATGGCTTCGGCTGCCGTGATGGCATTATCAGGTATGTTCCTTGGCTACGGGGGCCTGTGGGCATCCCTGGTGGTCTTCGCTCTGGCTATCCTGGCATTGCATGTCGGCCAGACCTTTTATCATGCTCTCATCGTGGAAGTGAGCACTGAGGCCAGTCGTGGATTGGTCAGTGGACTTGGTGTCGGGGTGGGGTATGTAGGCACGCTGGCAGGTCTTGGGCTGAGTATCTGGCTCTTGGACGGCGCTCACTACGATCTGGCATTCAAGGCCCTAACTTCCCTCTTTATATTGACGTCCTTGCCCTTGTTCTTTCTGCTCAAGGAAAAACCGCGGGCGCCGCAGACCGATAGCCTCCGAAGCAAGACCAGAATGTGTTTAAAGCAACTAGTAACCACCTTCCGTAGTACGAGATCAATGCCGGGGTTACGTGGTTTCCTACTGGCTCGAACATGCTTTATGCTCGGCATCGGCACCGCGGGTTTCTTTGTAGTCTTGTACGGGACAGAAACGGTCGGGATGAGCGTGCGGGACGTACAGATCATCATGTTAGCAGGTATCGTGGCCGCGATTCCTGCCGCTCCTTTGTGGGGTGCTCTATCAGACCGAATCGGACCCAAGCCGACACTCACCATCGCTTTAGCAGGCTTTGTTGTGGCCTTCAGCCTGGCTGTGGCTATCCCCTGGCTTGGTCTCCCAGGAGCCATCTGGTGGTTCGTTGTGGCGCTCAGTGGGATCTGCGTAGCGGGGACCGCCTCTACGGACCGTCCGTTTATGCTCCGGTTTGTTCCCAGGGGATCAGAAGGGGAATACATGGGTCTGTTTAGCCTCACCGGGCGGGTCTCATTTATCGTCGGCCCGCTCGTATGGGGTCTGGTAACGGTAACCTTTGGGCTAGGCCAACCCGCAGCGGTCCTAGCGCTATTGGTAATGATCGGTCTATCCCTGGTAATCTTAAAGGGTATAAAGGAAGGTGGAAGTGCTCCGAGGCTACTGCCGCAAGCATAGCTCCTGCCAGGCGTTCCCTATCTGGAATAATGGGTGCGGTCGGCGGCAATCCACCAGGAGTTAGGCCCAACCGGTCCCAGCTCGTGGCTGACCATACCCTGCTCCTCCCATGACTATCCCTCCCAGCGACACCCCTTGGCCTGCTTCGTCTCATCGGGAGTCTCATGGAGTTCAGAATGGGGTTTGTACAAGAAGGGACTCGATTTCGGCCAAGCTACCAGGGGTTGTCGCGGACAAGAGCACGATGGATCTGGGGCGACCGGGCACGTGCTCTTCTGGGACAAGCGTTGGAGTTGTGGGAGCCCATGGGAGCATCCAGATACTCAGAACAGTGCCGGGCGACCTTAGCTAAATATTCCTGAGTTGAGCACCAGCGAGACGAAAAGGAGAGTCAGGCCGTTGTAGTCTGCAGGTCCGCTGCAAGTTGGAAGTGTGTGTGGGTTGCAGCCATGGGACTGGGATGCTCTCGGCATCGAATTCTAAGTAGGCAGAGTCGGAGGGGAATCGAACTCCACCTACTTAAAGCGGAGATCAGGGAGGGGTGAAACCACCAGCCCGCCATGGCGCTTTAAACCGTTTTACCCATATGTTTCAGACCGCGGTAAGGCTGGGTTAAGCCGACGCAATCCAGTCGACGACACGTTCCCCTATCATGACAACCGTGGCATGGGCACCACCTGACCTTGGAACTCGCGGCATCACCGACGCATCAGCCACCCACAATCCCTGTACTCCCTTGACTCTGCAGTATTGATCAACCACGGCCATCGAGTCTGAATCAGGTCCCATCTTACAGGTCCCGGACACGTGCCTGGCTGTTCCGACGGTCTGGCGTATCCAGAGGTCCAAAGCATCGTCGTCGGCCAGAATGTCATCCGTTGGGTGGATCCGGTGATCGGCCACGTCTTTGTAAGAGTCGGATTGCAGAAGTTTAATCGCGAATCGCAGGCCTTCCCTTACACGTCGAATGTCGTTTGGATGCTGGAGATAACGGTAGTTAAACGACGGCTGTACTCCGGGGTCTGTAGACGCCAATCTGACATAACCAGAGCCGTCGGGCAACCCGAGAGTACAAGATATTCGTGCCACCCGGTCGGGTGGAACTTCACCGTTCAGGTACCTGGTACGCGAACCGGGGACCCGCTCCGGCCGTTCCTCGACGACCGGGCCGGTCCTCAGCACCATATCGTTGATGGCGCTTGACCCTTGGGAGGTGTGGTGTAAAACAAAGTGCACCGCATCGGCGGCATCAGCAGCAGCCAAGGTGATTCCTTCTTTGACCTTGAACGTAATCTGGGCGCTGGGATGGTTCCATAGGTTCTGTCCTACTCCGGGGAGCTCGTGAACCGCAGGTATCCCAAACAGCTGAAGTTGGTCCTCGGGGCCGATTCCCGATAGCATGAGCAGGTGGGGCGATTTGATAGCCCCGGCGCTCAGCACAACACGGTCTGCTTCGAGGTTGAAAACCTGGCCCCCGCTTTCGGCTTCCACTCCGATCGCCTTTAAATCCTTGATCAAGATCTTCCTGACGAAAACCCCTCCTCTTACCGTAAGGTTAAGACGGTGGCGCACCGGATTGAGATGAGTCATTGCAGCGCTCATTCTCATGCTGTCCAGGTTGTTCGAGGGAGACACGCCAATCCCAGAAGGGTTTGGGCCGTTTGTATCCTCGGTGGTGCCGAACCCTGCCTCCAAACAGGCTGCATGGAAGGCCTTTTGAATGTCAGGCCAGGGACCGGACTGACGGCGCCTTACTGGCATTGGTCCTTCCGTTCCATGGAAATCATCCCGAGTGTCGAGATCATGCTCTGATTTTCTAAAGTAAGGCAGCACCTTGGCATAAGACCATTCATCGTTGCCGAGAGAAGACCATGAGTCAAAATCCTCGGGGAATCCCCTTTGCATTGCCTGACCGTTGATGGACGACCCTCCCCCGATCACTTTGCCCTGCGCTACGTGGATCTCCCCTTGCTCTTCGGTGATCGTTCCCCGCAGGGCCCAGTTGTGTTCCGAGTCTGGGGATTCGGCAAATCTTGTGTGGCCGAACTTTATTTCGTCCGGCAGTTGGGCTGGATCGGGGTAATCCGGCCCGGCTTCCAGCAACAGAACGGAGGTATTCGCGTTTTCAGCCAATCTGCTGGCCAACACCGATCCGGCCGTTCCCCCGCCGACGATAACGACGTCATATTTCATGGACCCTCCGTAAATGCCTCGTGCTCTAAGCTAGGATTTCCCAAATTTAACTGATTGCCATGATGAGGACGTTCTGGGATGTCTCGAACTATACACCGGGATTCCCCATATCGGCCGACCCGATGGGGGTAGCGAGGTCTGAGCAGGGTAGTTGGAGCTTAGTGTCGGTCTTTGGTGTTTGTCAATCCTATCTCGCGCCTGGTGGGATACGGTTTCTGTCTCCGACAGGTAGTGGTTAAGGACAAGCTCGACTCTCCCAACCTCTCCGTACAGATCAAACCGAATGCTATAATTGTGCGGTCATACGGTCGGCATAACTGGCGGGCCACTAGCACCGTCCGTACTGGAACAAGGTTCCCCTCACGCCGACTCGCATCCCAGATTCAAACCTTGGTCAAAAGGAGACTACCGATGGGAGAGACGCCTCTGCACTTCAAAACAATCACCGAATTGGCAGACCTAATTAAGTCGAGAGCGCTATCGCCTGTGGAAGTGACTGAAGCGATGCTCGACCGCATCCAGGGACAGGACCCGAAGTATAAGAGCTACGCTACGGTCATGGCCGAGCAGGCCAGGGCATCCTCCCAGGCTGCCGAGCAGGCCATTGCGGCCGGAAACTATCTGGGGCCCCTGCACTGCGTACCGATCGCTGTCAAAGACCTGTGTTTCACCAAAGGCGTGGCCACAATGGGCGCCACTAAAGCTTTGATGGGGCATGTTCCTGATTTTGACTGCACTGTGGTGGAGAGGCTGAACGCAGCCGGTGCGATCATCTTGGGCAAACTCAACCTCACCGAGGGCGCCATGGCTGGTTACAACCCGGAGTTTCAGGTACCGGTAAACCCCTGGGGCGCCAACCTCTGGAGCGGGGCCTCCTCCAGCGGCTCTGGCGTGGCCACGTCAGCAGGGCTGTGCTACGGGTCGTTGGGCAGCGATACGGGCGGGTCCATCAGGTTCCCCTCTGCTGCCTGTGGCATCGCAGGGATCAAGCCCACTTGGGGGAGGGTTAGCCGCCACGGCGTGCTTGCCTTGGCCGAATCCTTGGACCATATCGGCCCCATGACTCGAAGGGCAGCCGACGCCGGAATCATACTTCAGGCCATTGCCGGGCTGGATCCGAACGATCCCACGTCTTTGCCCGCCCCGGTGCCCGACATGTTGGAGGGGATCGACCGGGGTGTCCGCGGTCTCCGAATCGGCCTGGACGAAGAATACGTCTCTGGAAACACTGACCCCCAGTTGGCCGAAAGTGTGTTGGCGGGTATCAGGGTGTTGGAAGGGCTTGGCGCCGTGATAGTCCCCATACAAATGCCTGATATTAGTGGCTACATGGAGGCATGGGGAGTACTCTGCGCTTCGGAGGCATTGGCTGCCCACGAGGCAACTTACCCGTCACGCCGGGACGACTACGGCCCGTGGTTCCAACGGTGGTTGGATAACGGAGCAGCGGTCACCGGGGCCGAATATGCCAAGGCCAATAACGTTCGCTCAGCCTGCCGCGGCCTCTTGAACAACCTCTTCGAGAATATTGACGTGATTGCTTGCCCCACTATGACTACCCCGCCCTTCCCCATTACCCTGGAGGAAATGTACGGGCCCCAGTTTTTACTTGACGACCCCAATTGGGGCCGATTCACGGTGCCCTACGATTTCAGCGGCGCTCCTACCATATCCTTGCCTTGTGGCCAGAACAGTGACGAACTGCCCCTCAGCATCCAGTTTGTGGGGAAGCACCTTTCCGAGCCGTTGCTGTGCCGAGTGGGGCATACGTTTGAGCAGGCCACCCCGTGGCACAACCTCCGGCCAAACATTGAGTGAGATTCCAAGAGCTGACGAACTCCCCAAGAGGGCGAACAGACAGGGGCGGCCCGCAGACCGCCCCTGGGGTTTCGGTGTGGAGTTCGTCTCTATGCGACCCCAGCCAGCCGTTGGATCCAGGGATGAATCCTCAGGATCTCGACCGCCGACGGCAGCACGGTATGGGTATCGGTAGTTCGGGCAGGGTCGATACAGAACCTTCAATATTCGAGATGGGCCTATTCCCTGTGAATCCCCGGACCGTCGATGAGCATCACTGACGCTATTACTCGATTGGTGCCGTATCTCTCTCCTGGCCGACGGCAATCTAGCGACATAGTTCGGGACAGGCACACACCAGCGGCAACGTGGCTCCCGCCAGAGCCAGCCCGGTTCGTCAGGAACCAGATTCAGTCTCGCCTCCGAAAGCGCATCAAGGGTGCGCCAGGACATTTCCTGTACCAGATTTCGGAGCCCCGGTTCGCGTGGCTCAATCGGGGCCCGGATGAGCGTCACTCCTCCTGGGGTGTGGGCATAGTAACAGATTCGGCGCGCAGACTCCTAGTCTATGTGCTCCGCTACCATAGGCCAACTGGGGTCACCTGTAAGACCAGAAATTAGATCTCGGAGCTCTTCGGCATCATTTAGGAAATCCTCATCCGAAAGAGTGCCCCATTCCTTGGAATCGTCTCGAGCCGTGCAGAGAATCGGTCAACTACGCCTAACACCTGGCCAAGATGAGCCATCTGAGCAGTTTCGGCCCGCCGATGTAGTTGAATGTCATCACGCTTGTCGAGGCCGCACTGGTGGTGGCTGCGATGCCGGGAAACCTGCTTTACGGCGTGCGGAACGATCGGGCCCTATTCCTCTAGTTCATCGGGACGTTAATGGCCGTCGGGTATACACACCGAATGCTGAGTTTCTGAAACGAATCTTTGGCGCCGGAACATCCTCCGGTGCCGAAGGTAACTGAAGGATTGTAGTACCTTTGAAACGTAAAGGTGCTGACCGGGATACAGGGGATCGACCACAACTTGAGCCAGCACTGCTCGAGCTAGCAGCCGTCTTGGCCGAAATCGCACGCCGGTCGGCCCCTAATTCCCCCGCAAAGGAAGCGCCCGCCGCCGACTCCGAACGAGCGGATCTAGGATCCAACAGCGAGTAAGGGTTAGTCGCTTAGCGCTGCGGGCTACTTTCACAGAGTCGGTCGGTGAGTCTGACCTGAGTGTTAAAGCCTCGGTAGCCCATTTCGACCAGCTCCAGGTAGAGACGGGCGGCATTGTGGCACCCCTCCGCCCAGCGTTGTTTGAGGTGGTCCATGAAGGAGCCAATCTTAGTAGGCACGGGACGCCGGGGTTGATACACCGGAGGACCACCGGCTGCCAGGTACTTCTTGACCGTCTTCCGATTGATGCTCAACTCATTGGCTAATGTCCGGTAGGACTTGCCGTTGCCCTTTTGTGCCTGCACTGCTTCCCAGCGAGCCCGCTTCAGGGGAGTGGTCTTGGGCTCCGGTGATGTTTGCTACAGTAGGCGGAGCAACATCACCCTGGTCTTCGGCGCCCCAAAGGTATTCGTTCATTGCAAGTCGAGTTCATGTTCCTCCTCGGTTGGCTCGGCGGAGTAGTAGCCGAAAACATCGGGAATCGTTTCGCTGTGTTTGGCTATGCCACGTTGATATAGCGCCTCTGGATCAACATTCGGATCGAAGGTTTCTGGGGGTACCAATCGATACCCATTTCCTCCAACACATCTTTAGCCAGAGCAAGGGAGGTGCAAGAAGAGGGTACGCCTCCATAGAAAGCGTTCTGCATCAATACTTCAACGATTTCGCCCGGTGTCAGGTCCAGATTAAGGCGGTACGGACAAGAGCCCTTACCTGAGTGTCTACACGTAGTACTGCCATCGCCGACAGCGTGGCAATGACCCGGTACCTCAGGGCTAAGCCGGGCCGGCTCCAGATAGAACCGTAAAGACATTCGGTAGTGATCCGATACATATTCGGGGCCAGCTCGTACGCCCGGGGAACTGAGTCTTCCAATGACCTTCTATCGCCGCCGGCTAGGCGGGCTCGCATCTCCAGGCCCCGCTGAAATCGTTCTTCTAAGGTAGCCATCAAGTCGCCTCTTCTTTGCCCCCAACGCTTGTTCCGCACAATGCCCATCGACTGTGAAGGCGTTCACAAATGAGGACGCCGGGGTCACCTACATATCCCGAAAGCTTCACCGGCCTCCCTAGCCCCTAATGTCCCATCCCGAACCTTCTAAATAACCAGCCCGGCAAAAGGATCGATCACATTGTGAACACCCTTGTCGCCGGGCTGGTTCGTCAACCGAAGCCTGGCATTTCTTCCTCATCCCACGAACTGCGATCAGTATATGGGTTCAACAATTAATATGATATATTGTAATTCGTCAACATTGTGCTTCCATTCACAATGGAACTTCATATCAATGCCTGTCATTTGTTGCAGTAATAAGCCGTATGATATGTTTCACAAGACGTAATACGGATATAGGATATTGACAAACTGATACTGTTTCTGCTACCGTGTGAATCACCTCAAGGCATCGACCCCGAATACTCGAAGCCGCGTAGACGGAAACTGGGTAACCGGAAGAAGTCTCAACGTAGAGAGAAAAAAGGCGAGATATCTTGAGGTTGTTCTTTTTCGGTCCGGTTGTTTGTAGGGATCGGAAGGAAGGTTTGGGAGGCAGCGATGGCTGTAGTTACCCTTAATGGACAGATCGGAGCAGTGGGTGCCGAAGTCGGATCAGAGGCCGCCAGGCTGCTAAACGCGGATTACGTCGATAGGCTAGTGCTGGCAGAAGCGGCCAAGCGGATGGGGTCCACGGTCGAGGTTCTGGAGATCAAGGGCCAGAGAAAGCTAGCCATACGGGACCGCTTAGGCTATTTTTTTCAGACGCTGCTGGAGCGCTCGGCAGTGTCGGGGGAAGGAGAGCTCTACTCTGGCTTGGAGTACCTCCCCGCGGTAGAATACACTGAACTGGCACGTGAACCGATGACCGCCGCCCAACGCCTAGACGATCAGCACTTCATAGAGGCGACCAGTACGGTCATAAAGGATCTGGCACGAGCCGGCGATGTGATAATCAACGGCCGTGGCTCCAACTTGATACTGAGAGACATGCTTGGGGTCCTCCACGTTGGTTTGTTGGCGCCCATGGAGCTGCGAATAAAGACCATCATCGAGAGGGAGCACCTCAACCGGGAAGAGGCGGAGCGGTACGTTCGCGACACGGAACAGGCGAGGTTGATCTATTTCAAAAAGTTCTTCAAGGTGTCCCCTGAGGACCCCAGCCTGTATGACATCGTTCTGAATATGGGTACTATGAGTTTGGAAGCAGCCGCGGCGGTCATCGCCTTAGCGGCTAGTAAACTGGAACCTCCCGGCGGTTTGGAGTCCCGCTAGCGGGGTCGACCTGCTAGGCCGCGCCAATCAACACTGGCAGCCCGTGCTTCAAGTGTGCTTTGACTCTAAGCGGCCACAGCCAACTGTTGGACCCATTGGTCGACGCCAACCATCTTGATCCTCGAGAGCAAATCGGTTTGGGTATCGAGTGCTGGAGTAGAGGCGAACGATACCTGAAACACGAGTTCTCGGTGTTGCTGGCCGCGGCGTAGCAGGGTTGAACTCCACGATCCCGTCAGCCTGGAAACGGCTCTGCGCCAACCAGGAGTCGATGGAGACAGGAGAGTGCGTTCCAGCGGAGAGTCCACTGTCTAGGTGAACTTTGGATGGGGAGTTCGAGGTTGCTGCTTTGGCGCTTTCCTTAGCGGTAACGCGAATAGGACAATATTAGAGCGAATCTAACTCAACAATACCGTAATTAGGCTAAGTAATCCATAAATACAGCTCTATTCGTGGTAGAGACGGGGGAGAGTCGAGTGTCTACAATTTGCAACCCACGTTGGTAGTGCGTCTTGCTAGTAGTTCGGGATATCCCGGAACTAAACGAAGCGGTGGAGAAGGACCCGAGCATGGTAAAGAGCGGATCGGACAGCGAGACCATGCTGCCGAGTGGTGTCGCATAGCCCGGCACTGTCAGATTACGAAGTTGGCTATTACACAATCTTCCCGGGTCCCAAAGTGCCCCACTTCTTGCTGATTGACAACAATCATCGGCATAACCAGCAAGCTCAGGTGGGCACGACTACGAGACATCCCAGAGCTATCGTGGGCAGCTTCGTCGGCAATGCGTTCCAGGACATGCCGCCATCGTCGCTGCGATAGATCGTCCCGCGGTCGCTTCCCGCGTATACACGTCCCGTGTGTGCGGGGTCCCAGTCCATCGCAACCACCATGTCCCCATCGGACCCCACTGACTCAACGACCGCCCAGCTCCGGCCCGCGTTGTCCGAGCGATAGAGCTGTGGGTCACGCCTTCCGGGGCTGCTTGACACCGACACCAGCACCAGGTCGGCGTTATCGGGGGCCGCAGCAATGTGGACCGTATACCGGCGCAGGAGCCCCTCGGTTATGGCTCGCCAAGTCTGGCCCATGTCGTCGCTCCGATAGGGGCCCGTCGCGGTCGCCACATACACCCTTTCGGGCCGCGTCCCGCTGATATTTATTAAGTGGATGTCTTCGTCGGTACCGTGCAGCTGTTCCCAGTTCTCTCCCCCGTCGCCGGAGCGCACGACACCCCCGACCTCGATCCCCGCATACAGGGAATTGGGATCGTTGGGTGCCATTCGCAGGTCTCGCACGTGGTGTACTCGAGGGTCGAAATTATGGAAGCTCCACCGGCTCGACTCCGGCACCGCGCGAAACCCGGCGCACTCCTCCCATGTCTCCCCTCCATCCCGGGATCGGTAGATGGCCGAGGGCTCGCCACCAACGTAAACCAACCGCGCATCCCCAGGATGCACCACTACGCTGTGGGCGTACTCCGAGGGGTATGAAGGTAGCTGCTTCCAGGTCGTCCCTCCATCGTCGCTGCGGTACATGCCTGACTCGTACGCGGCAAGGTAAGCGATATCGGGCTCGCTTCGACTTACCGACAGGCGAGACCCCGCGTGAGCTAGGGGGGTGATCACTCCCTGTTCCCACGTGCGCCCACCGTCCGTGCTGGCCAGGACACATACCCCGTCGTGCATTCCCACGAACAGCTTCACGTTCCCTTGCTCTCGTTGTTGCATACCCCACCCTCTTCCACTGTGGTATGTATTTGCTGAACCCTGCTCTTGTCCTCGTAATCCCTGGCCGGCCGGGGCGGTGTCGAATCTCTTCTCGGAGAGCCCTAATTCTAGAGAGGGACCCTATCAGGCAGGTACGGGCATGCCCGGAATCTTAAGCTGGATGCGAAATACGGCGTCAATGGTGGTGATGAAGAAGGTCCTCCAATCATCGCCACCCCAGGCACAGTTGGTAGTCTGCTGTGCACCGGTCAAGATTGTCCCCAGGTGCTTGCCAGAGGGGTCCAGGACCCATACACCTCCAGGCCCCGTACAATAGACGTTACCCTCTACGTCCACCTTCATCCCGTCGGGGATACCGGACCGTCCCGCTCTCATCTCGCAGAAGACACGGTCATTGGTCAAGCTCCCATCGGGTCTTACGTCGAAAGCCCTGATATGCCCTGTGCTGAGGAACATGTTGTCCTGACGCCTCGAGACCCCTACCGAGTCGTTTATGTAGAGGATGCTCTCGTCCGGGGAGAAGCTCAGGCCGTTGGGCAAGACGAAGTCCCGAACCAACAGCGTTATTGCGCTCAAGTCCGCCGTAACGCGATACACTCCACAGAAGTCCATATCCAGTTCAGGGTTGGGCGCACCCGGGTCGGTGAAGTAGATGCTCCCATCGGACTTCACCACCACGTCGTTAGGGCGGTTCAGCCTCTTGCCCTCGTAGTTGTCGGCCACGACGGCGATGCTTCCATCGGACTCCAGGCGCGTCACCCGTCGCGCGCCACCCTCGCAGGCTACTAACCTGCCCTGTGGGTCCCAGGTAAGTCCATTGGCCTCATTCGTAGGCTGCCGAAAGAGAGTTATGCCTTCCTCGGAAGTCCACTTCATCCTCCGATCCTGGCGAATGTCGCTGAAAAGGAGGTATCTGTCACTTTTGTGCCACAGTGGACCTTCAGCAGTGCTGTACCCCCTGCCCAGTTCCTCGATCTCCTGGTCCGATGAAACGATTCTCTCCAGCTCCGATGAGACCTGCTCGATGGGCATGATCAACTCCCTCCTCAGCTCAGCCCCAGCGGACGGCATACCCCGTGTCCTACGATGATCCGTGAGTTCAGCGCTGTCAACCCCCGCGCACAACCAATGTCAACCCGCTCGGATCAGTTGGAATCTCTTTTAGTTCAACATGCCCTCGACTTGCTCAAACTTCCCAGTTCCCAAATGCAGTCTTCCGTAGTCGCCGCGTTTAGTTCCCCCTTACACAAGGCTTATCAGTAAGACGTACCTATAAGGCCCAAACGATGCCTCGCTTCTAAGGCGTTCAGTTATAGAATTCTTCTTCAGGTCGCTGTAAGGCTTACACGAGGTTTGATTAGGACACGACATGGAAGTCTGAAACCTTTTGGCGGGTCAAGGGGGCCGCCCTGAGGATGCGTAAAGCGGTGGTTCCCTTCTTGCTAACGAATCTATGCCGAATGCTGCCGCCGGTAAGCCGGACAGTAGGCCAGGTGACAATTCTCCCGGGGGAAATGTCGCCCTGTGCTGGGTATCCGGAAAAGGCGACGTTGGATTCAGTTCTTGCTACCTACAAGCAGACAGCCATAGGTCGCACCCTTAAAGGTCTTGCCCGTCCCACTTTGTATCAGCCGGGCTTTGGCTTTGACAAGAAGGGAAGGCACAATGAGATGGGACGCAAAGTACCATCAACGCGGTACTGGCGTATCCGGAATGGAGCATAATTAGATACGGTGAAAGGGTTTTGCCGGACGTAAAAAAGGCCACTGCAGAAGTAGCCTAGATAAGCGCATGAGTCCGAGACAAGGACAGATGCTCACGGCGTTCGATACTCTCCCAACCACACGCGGTCATGCCCGCACGGTCTTGGCGAACTCGGCCAACAGTCTCATTGCCCGGTCTGTCGAGCCATTCCGGTCGCTCCCAGCGGGTATGATCGAAGCCAGAACCTCTGTGGTCCCCGAAGTGAATCGACGCTCCAGCTGCTCGGTCACCTGCGACTCGTTGCCGACTATCGCAGCGGTGTCGATCATGCCGTCGGTCCACGTCGCGTTGAAGGCCTCCGGGTATCCGGCGGCCGCGAACATCTTCTGATAGAATACCGCCCGGGGATAGCCCGGCGCCTCCCTCCTGACGGCCTCTCGTGCTTCGTGAAGGTCGTCGTGCACACACATCGGAACCCCCGCTATCAGTGGAGGCACCGGTCGCCCGGCCCTCTCGGCGCCGGCTCTCATGGCCGGCAATGCCACGTCTCTCAGGTAGGCCTCGGGGCACACCCAGCTCAGGCCACCGTCGGACTCCTCGCCGGCGAGCTCAAAGGACTTGGGTTGGAGGGCCGAGATCATGACAGGCACGTCCACAGGTGAGATGATGCTTGAATTGGAGCTGTAGTATTTCCCCTGGAAATCCACTGACCCGTTGTGAAGCAGCGGTTTGACGATGCGGAGGCACTCCTGCAGGTGTCCCAGCGGAGCCCGAAAGTCCACCCCAAAGGTACGCTCCTCGCCCGCCTTGTGGCCGGGGCCGACACCGAGCCGGAATCTGCCGGGGGCCAGATGTGCAATTACCTGGACTTGCTGGGCCATCACCACGGGATGACGGGGGAAGCACGTCACGATGAAGGTCCCCATCATGATGCGGTTGGTGCGCGCTGCGGCGGCGGCGAAGACGGTCAGGGCGTCGATCCCGGCCCCGCTGGTGACCATCCAAACTGCCGGGATGCCCAGCTCCTCCGCCCTCTCTATTTCTGACAGGATGTCGGCGGCGTTGCCACGGGCGGACCCATAGGTAGTTCCGGCTATCAAGCCTACCATTTTCTCGCTCAAACCTTTACCTTCAACCATCAGGCCCGCATGGCAACCATCAGGCCCGCATGGCCCGAGAGTACTCGGCCAGGGTACGGGTGGTCCGTTCCACAGAAGCCGCATGGTCCCGGCCCGCAGGGACCGCCGTCGCCAGGATCTCCGTGCCCCCCAAGGAGAAACGCTCCTCCAGCTTTTCCCGCACCCTGGACTCGTTTCCGATGATAGCGACGGCGTCTATCATGGCGGCGCTCCAGGTCCCATTGGAAGCCTCGGGATATCCCGCCGCGGCAAACATTCGCTGGTAGAACGTCAATCTCACATTGCCGACCCCACTTATCGCGGCCCGCGCTTCCTCCATGTCGTCGTGGACGCACACGGGCAGCCCGTCTATCAGGGGTGGCACCGGTCGGCCGGCCGCCTCCGCTCCCATCTCCATGGCCGGCAGGGCCACGTCCCGCAGGTAGACACCGGGGCACACCCAGCTTATCGCGCCGTCCGCCTCGGCCCCGCAAAGCTCGAAAGACTTCGGTTGCAGTGCCGATGCCATTACCGGCACGTCCACGGGAGATATGATAGTTTCCTGGGACTTGTAGAAGCTGCCCTGGAAGTCTACAGAGCCACCCTGGAGCAGCGCCTTGATCAGCCGCAGGTACTCCCTCAGGTGCGACAGGGGCTTATGAAAATTCACGCCGAAGGTCTGGGTCTCGGCGGCCCGGTGGCCGGTGCCTATGCCCAGCCGGAAGCGTCCTGGGGCTAGGTGGGCCAGCACCTGCACCTGCTGCACCATAACCACGGGATGGCGAGGGAAGCTGGTCACGATCGCGGTACCCATCAGGATCCGCTCCGTCCTCGCGGCGGCGGCGCCGAAAAGGGTCAGGGCGTCGAGGCCGGCGCCGCTGGTCGTGAGCCACGCGGCATCGAAACCCAGATCCTCCGCCTCTTCTACACCTGCCAGGACATCGGCTCCGTGCCCGAGGGACGACGAACTGGGGCCCCGGACCATGAGGCCTAGCTTCTTCGCTGCCATTATCTCACCTCCATCGACGACTCCTCGTGGGCCAGCCTCACGACGCCCAAAGTGGCCCGTGCCCTATCCCTCTGCAAGCTGGAAGTACACGCCGTTGGAGCTTTCGGGATCGATGCTCACACCTTGGCTGCAAGCAACCAGCGTCAGATGTGATGATGGTGTCTCGGAACTCCAACTATACCCGCCGATGAAATCGCACTTTCAGGGAAAAGTCGGTGCTTTCACCCATCAGGTGCCTCCAGAGGGGTTACGACTCTCATGCTAAAGCTTTCTTGCTGCTACGATTATACCATCTATTGCACTTCTATGCCCCTATACACGGTGGGTCAGCGCCAGATATCGTCTTTTCTCAACACTGCGGTTCAAATTCATCTGGGGAATGGAGGTTTACACCGCTATGCAACGCCTCGACGAAGACCACCGACTCAGACGTGTAGATCTGACGGACGGAGACGCTCACCTATTGAAGGGAAGCCAGGGGATTCTGCGGGCCTACAACGCCCAAACGGTGGTCTCACCTCTGAGTCCGGACGGGGTTAGGGAGGCGGGATGCTTCTCACCGCAGCGGATGTGACTGATTCTGCCGCCGACTCTGGCCAACTAATTCCCATGCTGGAGCAGGCTGAGGAGACAACCGAGACGCGGGTCCCTGTCATGCTGGCGGACGGGGGATACCATACAGCAAGAAGCCTGCTGGAAGGTGAGCTTCGCGGTGACACCCTCGTGATACGTGAGCGTTACCATGCCGACCTTGGAGGCCCCTACTTCAAGGACCGCTTCGTCTATGACACAGCCACGGACAGCTACCTTTGCCCCTTGGGTCAGCGCATATCCTTTCAAGGGTACGCTACAAAAATGGAAGGATTCCAGAACCATATCGAGTGTACCGGGCTTCAAGGAAGGTATGCCATCCCTGACCGGCTATGGGGTCTGCACCAAAGACGTACATTCTGGACGTGCACTGTGGATCGGGCCGACCGCTGCCTTACTTCGAAGGCACCGCCACTGGATGGAGACAGAGCTGGGGAAGGGTCAGTATGTGTTAGCAACCAGCGATAATGGGACTGCGATAATCTTACCCGGGCCTCCTCGGCTCGGGTATGACCCATAATGGGACCGGCGTAGTGCGATAGAGGGTGGCGTTGGCCTGGCGATTGCCCCCGCGGTTGAGTCGGTGGCGGTTGGTCTTACCTGAAGAGGCAGGGATGGGTTTACTCCGGACAGGGCGGCGAAGGCGGGCTCCGACCTCAGTCGCTGCGGATTACTGCCGGCCGTAACCAGAAGCGTGGCCGCAGTGTCCGCTCCGACTCCGAAGGTGTCAACCAGTGCCGGCGCAGTCTCCGCGGTGAGCCGGACCAACTCCTTGTCCACACCTTCGATCTCGGAGGTGAGATGACTGTGACGACGGGCAAGTAACCGAAGTGCATGCTTGGCCGCAGCTGTCGGCGTCGCCAATCTACCCGGGCGAAAGCTACGGCAGTGGTCCACAAGCCTCCGGGCATTTAGTCCGGCCAGCTGTATGCGGAACCGGTTGAGGACTTGATCGAAGAGCTGGGCTCTCTTGGTCCCCACCTTGAGGCCGCTCAAGTTCGTATGCGTGAGCTCGAGGATGAAATCACAAATGTGGGTAGCTCGTCGGAACAAGTTAAGGATCTTGGGTCCCGCAGTAGCGTTTTAGAGAGCGTTGCGCTCTCCCTGGCGGCGTTGGTAAGAGACACGCTGGAACATCCTCCCGGTACCCTGTTCGGGAAGGCAGCGGTAGAGTACGAGCTGAAACGGCTCCTTGATCATCTCCCAGGTAACAACGAAAATCCGAGAGCCGGCACCGTGCCAGCTCGTCGAGCTAACGATCCATCAAGAGGTCGCAACCATCACACGTGCTGTCCTTGGGCAACCCCTGTGACAGCCTCAGTAAATGATCCTTCAGCCGGGCTGTCCGCTTCTCCGCCCAACGGTAGGCAATTGCGGCTGTTTTAGCCTCGGTTAGGGACGACAGATGCTCCTCGGCCTGGACGGCGTATTCCACGGCCCCTTGGCGTTGTACTAGGTCGGTAGAGTAGACTGCCAGGCCGGTGGACAGATGAAGGGTTCTGGTGTGTCCAGGGTGAAGTCAGAAGGCTCGATGGGACGGCGAGGCAGCCCCAGGGCCCGAAATAGAGCCTGTGTGTAGAGATCGAAGGCATAGTACCCAATCACGGCGGGCCCTCGTTGAAGTAAAAAGCATCTCGATAGACTACCGACAGCCCTTCGTCTCTATGCCCTAAATCTCCTTCGATGACCCCGGCGACGGCCTTCAATAAGGCGCGCCTCGCCCGCATGTCCTTTGCCGTCGCCTTCTTCCACGTCGGCAGATATTTCCGCATACCATCCGTTTGGGCCCGACCGTGACTTTGATCGCTTCGCCAATTGACCGGAGGCCCATGATTTCTACGAAGCTGCGTGTGGACCTTTCAGCGATCCACATCGCTTAGATAGGGACAGGGGTGGATCGCCTCTGAGGCTCTCCCTGGTATATGATCCGTCAGCGCCCACTCGCCACCCAGAAGTCATCAGCCCGCTTATCGAACTTCCCATATCCCAACATATCGTCGAGCCACACCCAGGATTTGTTCAACCATCTCCACCGGAAATTCCTGATGAAGAAGCGGGGTACGGCATATATTCTGCGCGGCGGCTTGGTCCATGAGCACCTGCGGACGCACGTGCTACAGGTGCTCCCCACACGGTTCTGGAAGGTCATGCACTTCTTCGCATCTACCTTCCACGAGAGCACTCCCGTCGCATTGCTCTCGTCCAGAGGCTCGAAACTTCTCGTGCCCTTTGTGATGGCTCCCGTACCGCACTTCGGGACACATTTCAGACACGCGTTGCAGAACTCGGTGATGCCGGAGTCCACGGCGCCTGCGGGCTCCAACGGAAGGTCGGTGATAATCTTGGAAATACGGCAGCGTGCCCCCACCTTAGGGTTGATTAAAAGGCCATGCCTCCCTAGCTGTCCAAGGCCCGCATCGACAGCTAGAGGGATGCTCAGGGCCGTGTCATTACCCGCGGGGATGGCATGGTACCCCAGCCCTCGGATGAACTCAGCCAGCATCCACAGGGTCGGTGCCAGTCGGGCGTAAGCCAGTGTACTGAGTCCCTCGGTAAGAAGGGTCGGTGCAAACTCCGTGCCCTCCACATCCTTACCCCACTCGTGGAGCAACACCACCACGTATCGCATCTCCTTCGGGATGACCCGAGTCCCATCTGCAAGGCGAATGGGCTGGTCGTACTCTTGGTAACCGAGATCATCGGAGAACTTGATAGGGTAGTCCTTCTTCGTCTCCGAATCGAAGTAATGGGAATACACCCAGCGACGGTCCAGCTCGGCAAAGCCAACCTGGTCCGCTCCGAACAGATGAGCGGCCTTGCGCACAATCTGGGAGGCCTCTTTAGCGGAAGTTTTCGGTCGACCCGCCGGCATGGGCTCCAACTTGGTCTGCCATGCGGTAGCTCCCTTATCCGCCTGATTCTTTGAGAAGTCCATATGAGATAGAAAGGACTCTGCTGCGGAGTCCAAGGCCCACGCAGTAGCCTCGAAGCCGGGGCGTCCATTCTCCATAAGCTTTCGCTGCTTGACCTTTAGCTTGGCCCGTTCATCCTCGGCCGTCGCATCCCAAATCATCTGAGAGCCCATATGGTTTCTCTGATTGAACCGAACGTACGAATCTTGCACTTGGTACATTTCGGCGGCCGTGACACGGCCGTTTGTGTTTGAATCCTCTTGAGACTGGCGTTTGGCATGACGCCGCAGCTTAAGTTTCATGCCACGATACCTCCTACCGGCAACGTCCTGTCACATATTGGGGTCTGATCGGCTTTTTTGTGTAACTCCCCAAGCAACTAACACATCACTACCCAAAGCGTCTGAGGAGGATTTCTTATCTGAAAAGAAAGTTGGTGGGCCCGGATAGACTCGAACTATCGACCTCGGTCTTATCAGGACCGCGCTCTAACCACCTGAGCTACGGGCCCAGTGTTCTACAGGGATTATAGCAATCCCATGGGGAGGCGGCAAGCATGAAAAACCGCATTGGGCACGGGAGAATCGGAAGGTTGTCCCGGGTCACTCGAGGGTATATGCTGGGGCTCGCAACAGCCTGGGACCGGAGAAGCCGATGGCCAAGCAGGACTTCCGATTCCACACTTGCCTCAGGGTGCGTTGGATGGAGGGCGACGCCCAGGGCATCGTGTACAACGGGTCGTACATGAACTACCTGGAGGTCGCCCAGGCCGAGTACTACCGCAACCTGGGATTCAGCATCTACAAGCTACGGGAGCTGGGCCACTTCGACACTGTGGCGGCAAAGGTGACGTTGGAGTTCAAGGCTCCCGCGAGGATCGAGGACTTGCTGGACGTATACGCGCGGGTCTCCCATGTCGGCACGACCAGCATAATCGTGGATACGGAGATTTATCTGCGCGGAGAAAACGAGCTGGTTGCTAGCGGCCAGACCGTCTACGTCGGATACGATACCGCTACGTCCGCCACCAAGCCCGTCCTGCCGGACCTGCGTAGGCTGGTACAGCACTACGAGGACACGGGCGAGGTGCTGCCTCTGGACGGTTTCCCCGAGTTGGCCGCCGCGGCCTCCGATCCCACCGTATAGACCCAATCAGGCCGTGCTATAATCTCCCGTGCGGCCCGGTCCAGATACCCTCATCCGAGCATCCGGTGCGCGCACCCACGAAGGAGGACCCATGCGAATTGGTGCTATCTTCCCCCAGACCGAGATCGGCGCCGATCCCGCGGGAGTTCGGGACTACGCCCAGGCGGTGGAGGACCTAGGGTACGATCACCTGCTGATCTATGACCATGTCCTGGGAGTAGATACCCGGTTCCATCAGCCCTGGGACCGCCCTTACACTTCCGACCACATGTTCCATGAGCCCTTCGTGCTGTTCGGCTATCTGGCCGCCACTACCAGGCGAGTGGAGCTGGTGACCAACGTCATTATCCTGGGCCAGCGGCAGACGGCGCTGGTGGCCAAGCAGGCGGCTGAGGTGGACGTGCTCTGCGGAGGCCGCCTTCGTCTGGGCATCGGGACTGGGTGGAACCAGGTGGAGTACGAGGCCCTTGGAGAGGACTTCCACAACAGGGGCCGGCGCAGCGAGGAGCAGATACAGCTGCTGAGGGAGCTGTGGACCCAGGACGTCATCGACTTCACGGGCCGGTGGCACCGGGTACCCCACGCCGGAATCAACCCGCTGCCCGTACAACGCCCCATACCCATCTGGCTCGGCGGCGGCGCGGAAGCCGTAGTACGCAGGGTCGGCCGCATCGCCGACGGCTGGTTCCCCCAGTTCGGCCCCGATGAAGGGGGCCGGGAGATGCTGGAGCGTATGCGGGAGTACGCCCGTGAGGCGGGGCGTGACCCGTCCTCCATTGGCGTCGAGGGGCGGATGCAGTTCGCCGACGGCACGCCCGGGTCCTGGCTTCGGGACGTCGAGGCGTGGGAGAGCCTGGGGGCGACCCACATCTCGCTTAACACAATGGGAGCCGGGCTCAGTGGCCCGCAGCAGCACATCGAGGCCATTCGTCGGGTCAAGGAGGCGGTAGGCTAGCCTGCCGCGGCCTTTGTCAACCGAAGGAGTGAGACATGCCCGAGATTCAGCACCTCATTACGGGTTTCCACGTGAACACGGACCAGGGGAACCTGGGCTTCTCCAGCGTCGCCCTGATCCGTGGCCAGCGAAACATCCTGGTAGATGTGGGGCACAAGGGCCGGGCCAACCTCCTGCGAGAGTCGCTGGCCCAGGCCGGTGTCCGTGAGGAGGACATCGACGCGATAATTCTCACCCACGCCCACTGGGATCACTGCCAGAACATCGACCTGTTCCCCAACGCCAAGATCCTGATGCACCCCCGGGAGCTTGAGTACGCCATCTCCCCCAAGAGGAGCGACCTGGGCACCGCGCGTAACTTCCGCGCTTCGCTGGACGGCAAGGAAGTTGAGGAGATCGTGGAAGGGGCGGAGATCGAATCCGGCATCCGGGTCCTGGATACGCCGGGTCACACCCGGGGACACATCAGCGTACTGGTGGAGACTCCCGAAGGGCTTACGGCCATCTCCGGCGACGCCCTGCCCTGGGCCAACTCCGTGATCACCCACAAGCCGATGATCATTTTCTGGGACGAGACCGAGGCCACAGAGAGCGTCCAAAAGCTGCTGGATACCACCCGAACCTTCTATCCCGGCCACGACAGGCCCTTCCAGGTGGGCGCCCGGGACCATGTGCAGTACCTGGGAGGGGCCGACACCATCCGCCTGCTGCTGAGCCACGATGGCATCGGCGACATCACCGTCAAGGTGAACCCCGACCCGCCGACCATGCCCAGGATCATCGAGTAGGCTCGAACCTCCTACTGGTAGGGCGGGCAGGAGGTCCTTCGACAGGTTTAGGATGAGCGCGAGCGTTTTCTGCCCCTGTCGCTGGTGGTGAGCCTGACACGCCCCACCGAAACCACCGCTCGTGGTTAGCCCGTCGAACCGCGTCGGTGGTCCCCATTACCCCACGAAAATGTCCAGGGGCAGGAAGGCCGACACCACGAAGTTGGGCACGTCCACGATCTCGCTGAGCTTCAGGTCCACGGCCACGCTGCAGATACAGTAGGCCTGCTCCCGAGACCATCCCCGCTCCATGAGCAGGTTCATCATGTTCAGCAAGGCCTGTCTCGCCGCCATCGTGGCGTTCTCCGACTCGTTGACGCCGTCGGCGATGGACATTCCGGTTGCGGCCAGGAACCGCTTCGGGGCCGCCATCTCCGGGGACGTGAAGTAATCGTCCCGCTCGAAGATGGGGAAGCTCAGGTTGCGCCGTGCAGCCTCGCCCTTGCCCACCTGGAAGGTAGCTCGCAGGGTGCCATCCATCTCTACGGCGGTGCCGCAGCATTCGGCGTCCCCCTGAGCGTAGTGGGCATCCCCGGCGGAGAACAGTGCCCCCTCGGCGAAAACCGGGAGGTACAGCCGCGTGCCGGCGGTGAGTTGCTTTATGTCCAGGTTGCCTCCGTTCTCCCTGGGAGGCACGGTGCGCAGTCCCTCGGAGGCGAGGGGCTCCCAGGCAGGGACGGCGTCGGTGGGGTTGGGTCCCAGCACGAAGCCATTGCGACGCAGTAGCTCGTCCTCGCGCAGCAGGATCTCCTGGCGCAGCTTCCGGGAAGGCGCCACCCCGATGGTGCCCATGAAGGGCGCCCCGGGCACTCGCACCCCCGGAAGCTGGGGGGACACGGCGTATCCATCTCCGATGCTCCAGTGAACTAGGAAGGGCTCGGTGAACAGGTCCCTGAGGAACCCGAACCCGGGGATGATGCATGTGAAGCCCCACTTGGCGGGTGCGACCTCCAGGATGTTCACCTCCAGCAGGTCGCCGGGCTCGGCCCCCTTGACGAACACAGGGCCCGTTAGGGGATGCACCACGTTGAGGTTGACGTTTCGCAGGTCGTCCGCGATGGAGCTGGGGGTGATCCCTCCGTCGAAGGCGTTGCGGGTCTGGATAACCACTTCTTCGCCGGGGTCCACCTCCACGGCAGGGGGTATGTCCGGGTGCCAGCGATTATGCCCCTTCGTTGGCTCGTCGCCGCAGCGCTTGGTGTAATCCACCTCGATGCTCTTCACTTCGCCCTCCGGAGTTGTATTCTTCCCGTGGGTTGAGACCTGATACGCCCTGTGGGCTTAAGAATTATAGCCCAAGGTGGTGCGTGTTCCCAGCGTCAGGGAGGTCCTGACGGCCGTGCCTCTCTCAAAGGACAGGTTACAGGAGCTGAGGGGACCTCTCTGCCGACCTACCCCACGAGCAGAGGGTCAGGGGTAAAGTGGATTACGCGAAATCCCTCGGCGTAGTTCATGCCAGCACGCTCTCCCATGGTTTTTGCGTGGTTGGGTATCCACTCCCGGGCGCGCTCGGGCTCTGTGATCTGGCTGGCATGCTCGAGGAGGGTATTCAGCTTCTGCTCCAGGGTGTCACCAATCTCGACGAAGGTGTCGGGCTCCTCGCTGCCCCACAGATAGATCGTTTCAACTGTATGAGGCCGGAGCCCTTCTTCGGTGATGTGCTCAGGAAAGTAGAGCCGGCGCCAGGCGTAGGTGCAGACCGCGTCCACGGTTACCTGGCCGCTGACCCGGTGGTCCCGGTGGGTGTGGCTCACCCTCCTGGCCGGGTCGATGCACATCACCACGTCGGGGCGGAATCTGCGGATCTCCCGCACCACCTGGCTGCGAAACTGGCGGGTGTCCTCCAGCCCGCCATCGGGATAGCGGAGGAACACGACGTCCTTTACCCCGAGGACCCGGGCGGCCTCGGACTGCTCGACTTCCCGGATGGCGGCCAGCCTCTCCGGGGCCATCTCCAGGTCTCCGGTGCCCTTGTCGCCGTTGGTGCAGAGGACGTAGGCCACCTCGGCCCCCTCACCGATCCATCTGGCGACCGTGCCCCCGCAGCCACCTTCGGCGTCGTCGGGGTGGGGGGTGACCAGCAGGACCCGGCGTGGAGTATCCGACATGTTACTTTCTCCCTTCGGCTTTGGCTGCACGAGCCGGCGCGATCAATCTGGCGTACCTAGGCAGAGGTTTACCCAGTAATGGGCGGGCGTATTCGCAGAATGCAGGGGCCATCGTCCCCGGCGGCCCGATGTACTCCGGAGGAAGGGGCCGCACCTTTCCGGCGATGTCCTCCAGGGGGGCCAGGCCGGTGGAGCAGGCGTAGCTTTCTCCGGGCCGGCGCACGAGGGTGACCATGACGTCGCTCTGCCCCTTCAACGCGTAGTCGACCGCCGCGCGCCCTACCAGCGTGGCTTCGGTGGCGTCTGTGGAGGATACACAGGCGCTGAGGGACCGCTGGATGGTGCCGGGCTTCTCGAACCTGGCCCGCACCCGCAGTTCCCGCCCGAGGAGCTGGGCCAGATAGCGGCCCGGACCCTCGAAGTACTCATGGCCGAAGTCATCCACGAAAAAGGGGTCCCGGTCTCCGCCCAGGGGACCACCAGGTCCCCTGGCATTCTCCGCCGTCACCGCCACGGCGAACCCCCATCGGCGGTAGGCTTCCTCCATGCGTGTCAGAAAGACGTCCTCGTCCAGGGGGACCTCTGGGAAGCAGATGTAGTGGGGGGCGTCCATCTCCTCTCGCTTTCCCAGGGCGGCTGAGGACGCCAACCACCCGGCGTCCCGGCGTCCCGGCCCATGACCTCGATGACGGTCACTGGAGACGCGTCGCCCATGGCTTCGGCGTCTCTCCCGGCGCCCATGGTGGCCAGCGCGACGAAGCGGGCCGCGCTGCCGTAGCCGGGGCAGTGGTCGGTGACCGGCAGGTCGTTGTCGATAGTCTTGGGAACGTGCACCACCGCTCTCCCGCCTTCGGACGCTATGCGATGGGCCGTCTCTGCGGAGTCGTTGCCGCCGATCACGAAGAGATATCCTATGCGGTGCCGGTCCAGCGTTTCCATGACCCGGGGGAGGTCGTCCGGCCTCAGGCTCATGCGCCCGGAGCCCAGCGCCGCACCCGGAGTGTTGGCGACGCGAGCCCAGGCCCTGCCCGGCCGGCCGTTCAAGTCGACCATGGAGCCGTCCAGGATACCCGCCAGCCCGTGGGCCGCGCCGTAAACATCGCCCATGGCCGGGCTCTCAGAGGCCCGGGCCACCACGCCGACCAGGCTCCGGTTGATCACGGGAGTACATCCGCCGGACTGGACCACCAGCACGTTTCTATCGGTTGCCTTGGCCATAGCCTCCCGTCACTTCACATAACATAGCTCGGACGAAACAGAGCTTAAGTCTATTCTATCTTCCGCTCCGGAGGGGCGCAATCTAGCCCAGTGCCCGCCCATCGCTGTCGGCTAAGGTGGGCATTCGAGTACGGGCTGCCCGTTTCCCAGCTTGACGGAGGATGACGCCTGGAGTCTAATTGTACTGCCGACCAGGCACAGACTGGCGGATCCACGGGGATAGATAGCGATCACCCCATCGGAGGAGTCCTCATCGGCCCGGGTAAGCCGAAGAGGAAGGCGTGCCCGGGATCGGCGGCGGATCTACGGCTCCCTGGGCGCGGTCGACCGTGCGGTCGAGACTTCGTAAAGATTATGGAGGTGCGGGACAATGGCCTTAAAACGATGCCTTCTGGAGATGGGAATGGGGGTGGACATCCATGGGAGGGACTATACCACCGCCGCCAGCCGGGCGGTGACCAACGCTCTGTGGCACAACAGCCTGTACTTCGTCCGGGCTTTCGGGGCGGGCCCCGAGTCCATGCGGGTCGAAGTGACCATCGGGGTCCCCGAGCCCGAAGCCGTGGACAAGGAGGCCGTGCTGGGCGTTCTGCCTCATGGTAGTGGGACCATCAAGGTTGTAAAGGGCGGGCTGGAGATCCCCAGCGAGGACGGTTCGGATGCCACGGTGATGGCCAACGCCGCGGTTCTGGTGAGCCTGGAGGTCTAGAGCCAGAGCCGGGCGCCTTACCTCCAAAGGCCGTAGGCGCGGCCGGGCCTCACCATCACGACGGCCCGGCGCTCCTGTCGCATTGTCTGGTCGTACTGTTCCCAGTCGGGGTGCTGGCCACCACCGCAGGCGGAGTACACCTCCTGAAGAAGCAGCCGGAGCTCTTCCGGGTCGGTGTCGTCCCAGGAGTGGATCTCGGCCAGGCCTTCCACCACGGCGTACCGCCCCCAGTCCGGGGTAACCGTGAGCACGCTGCAGCGAGGGTCGCGCCTCAGATTGGCTAACTTCGCGGTGTCACCTCTAACCACGAACGCGACGGTGCCCCCATAGTACCCGCTGGCCACGATGCTCACCTGAGAGGAGCCACCCTTTCGCAGGGTGGTAACAACTCCCCGGTGCTCTGTTTCCAGGAACGGCCGAACGTGTTCGATGTCCATATGTTCACCTCGCTCATCAGGGGCTGGCCTCAGATTAGGGCTTCCCAGGGGCCGGGTCAAGAGCGAATTGACTCACAACAAATGCTCCTCGCATCCCTGATTATCAGGTCCGGTAGCCATATTGACCCCGATTCGAGAGGCTGTGGTATAGTGCACGGGTCGTACTCCGATGGACCCTCCTCAATGGATGAAATTGTCAGGAAGTTGCTTTCCGGAGACCAGCGCGCCCTGTCCCGCCTGGTAACCCTTATCGAGAGGGGCGACTCCCGTGGGGCGGAGGTGCTGGCAGAGGTATATCCCCATACCGGAAAGGCGTACTGCGTCGGGGTAACCGGACCGCCGGGCGCTGGCAAGAGCACCCTGGTGGATCAGCTGGCGGGGTTGTGGCGGGATCAGGGCAGGTCCGTGGGTATCCTCGCGGTCGACCCCACCAGTCCCTTCAGTGGCGGTGCATTCCTCGGGGACCGGATCAGGATGCAGCGTCACTACCTGGATTCCGGCGTCTTTATCCGGAGCATGGCGACCCGTAAGGGGTCAGGCGGGTTGCCCAGGATGGTACGGGGGGCCGTACGCCTTCTGGACGCGTCTGGCAAGGACGTGGTGATGGTGGAGACGGCGGGAGTGGGTCAGACGGAACTGGGGATCATGGGCGTCGCCGACACGGTAGTCGTGGTGGTCGTGCCCGAGGCGGGGGACTCGATCCAGACGTTGAAGGCCGGCCTCATGGAGATAGCGGACATATACGTGGTGAACAAGGCCGACAGGGATGGCGCCAACCAGATGGTGATCGCCATCAACTCCATGCTCAAAATGGGCCTGGCTCCTACGGAGTGGACACCGCCGGTCCTGGCTACCCAGGCGCATAAGAACGAGGGCGTACCCGAGCTCCATAGCGCCATCCAGCGTCACCGAAAGCACCTTGAAGGCACTTCCAGGCTGGAGCGGCGTCGGGAAGAGAGGAGGGGAGAGGAGTTCATGGGGACGGTCGAAGAGGAGATCGGGCGCAGGCTCAAGGAGTTGGTGGCCACCGATCCCAGTCTGAAGGCTGTCTTCGAGGATGTCAAAAGGGGGGAGAGGGAGCCTTATTCTTCGGCGATTAGCTTACTAGAAGGGAGTAGCTCCCTTCTCGGGGACCTGATCGAACCTTCGGGGCGTTAAGCGGCCTTTCGGTTCGGCCTGACGCCGGTTGCCGTGAATCCCAAAAGCTGAACGGGGTTCAACCTGGCCTCGAGCGGTCCGCCGGGTGAAGATGGGCACTCGGCCGGCGGTCTCCCAGGCGTGGGCAGAGCCTGGGCTCACTCACACTCTGCTTCGATACAGGGGGGAAATCTATGTCGGTTCTGGGCATTGATCTCAGTGCATCTTCTCAAAAGCCAAGTTTCTACGCCCTCCTTGATGGTGGGGCGCGGCTCGCGCAGCTTGACAAATTTAGCACTTTTGATGAGTTGATACGATTCCTGGACGTCCACGGCCCTTCTCTGGTGGCCATCGACGCCCCACTTTCCCTTCCCTTGGGCCTCGACTGCCTCGACGAAGGCCATCCCTGCGCTCCAACGCTGGACCACAAAGGCCGCGCGTCCGAGCAGGGGCTCGCCCGCAAGCGCATAGGCTGCTTTTTCACCACCAAGCGATCTATTATCAAGGGCCTGATCTACCGGGGAATGGAGCTGCAGCAAGAGCTGGTAAGCCGGGGACACGAGGTGGTGGAGGTTTATCCCTACGCCACCAAAGTCATCCTATTCGGTAGCAAGATACCTCCGAAGAACAGCGCCAGGGGCCTCGCTTTCTTAAAAAACAAACTATCCGGGCTTATTGATGGCCTCGACCCTTACCTCAACGGGCTGAACCACGACGGATGTGACGCACTGCTCGCGGCCTATACCGCGCGACTCCACAGTGAGAGCCAGACCGAAGCCCTCGGCATACCGGAAGAAGGATACGTCATGGTCCCCAAGTCCAACTCGGTGACGGCACACTGACTCACCGCCGGCGGTCCGCCTTCTGGCAGGAAGTTTTCTCCTTTAGCCGGCGCTCTACGGCTTGCGGCGAAGGTAGGCTTGCCCTTAGAATCGCCCCAACTCACTTTTACAGAGGTAATATGGACCTGCGAATATACGCGAGGAACCTGGAGCTGAATGATCCCACTCGGGACTATATCTCCAGGAAGTTCGACCGCCTGCAACGGCACCTTGCCGGGATCACTACGGCTATCGTGGAGCTATCCGGGGAGAACACCAGGGCCCAGGACCAGCGGGTGGTAGCCCAGCTTACGCTGGACATCGACGGCTCGGTGCTGAGGGCCGAGGAGCGGGGAGCAAACGCCCGTGCGGCAGTCGACTCGGCGATATCCATCATGGACCGGCGGGTGGAGCGGTTCAAGGGTAGGGTCTACAGGAGCGAACAGGTGAAAAAGGCGGGCAGGAACGCCTCTCCCCGTACCCTTCATGCAGAGGTTTCTCCTGAAGAGGCGTCTCCAGACGAAGAGACCGTTGGAGCGGCGGGGAAGGTAGTGCGGGTGAAGCGATTCCCGATAAAGCCCATGACCGTCGAGGAGGCTGCCTTCCAGATGGACCTGCTGGGGCACAGCTTCTTCATGTTCCTCAACGGAGAGACCCAGGAGCATAACGTGCTCTACCGACGCCGCGACGGCGATTACGGGCTCATCGAGCCGGAAGCCATGTAGCCAACCATCCGGGGCGCCTCGTCGTCCCCCAGGGTCCTTCGATTATCTCCGTTAGCTGAAGCCTAACGCTCATTGTGAGCTTGTCGAACCATGAGGACGCCCATCGACAAGCTCACGGCGAGCGAAAATTATCTATCCCCAGAGCAAAATCGAAGACCTGGATCGTCCGTTGCAGGCTATTCCGTGGCGGAACCGTTTTCTTCGAATATGCTTATGGGATTCCCTTGGGGATCCAGGATCACCGCGAAGTGTACCCCACCCCGGGTATCGCCATCTTGGGTACCAGCGCATTGTGGCCCCCAGCTCGACGGCCTTAGCGTTGTGCTCTTCCACCGACTCAACGCCGACGTAGTTGATGGGCCCTTGCTCGGGCGACTGACGCTTCCTCATTCCACCGCCGATCCCAGGCCCATCGGACGGCCCTTCTATCAGTCAGTAGTCCATGGGAGTTTCCTGAAACTTCCAGTCGAAGAGCTCCTTGTAGAACTCGACCAGAGCCGGAACGTCGTCGGCAGGGATCTCGAAGTGAACGACCGGGTTTGCCACCTGTGTGTCTCCTCGGTCCGGATCAGGACTGTCCGTCGCCCTGCTGGTTCCCGCCGCGGGTTCCCATCCCCAGGAAGGGCTGGAGCATCGACGTGAACTCCATGGGGAAGATGAACTTGGTGGCCGGACTGTTGCCCAAGGACTTGAGGGTTTCGAAGTACTGCAGGCTCATGGTCTTGGGGTCAACGGTGCTGGCCACCTGGTAGATCTTGTCCAGGGCACTGCTGAATCCTTCGGCCCTCAGGACGGCCGCCTGCTGATCGCCCTCGGCTTGCAATATCTCCGACTGCCTTTGGCCCTCCGCCTTGAGGATAGCGGCCTGTTTGTCGCCCTCGGCCCGGTTGATCTCCGCCTGGCGCTGCCCTTCGGACTCCGTTATGTCCGCCGTCTTGATAGCGGCCGCCGATTTCTCCCGCTCCATGGCGGCTTTGACCCCCGGAGGGGGGTCGATCTCGTTTATCGCCACCTGGGTCACCTTGACCCCCCAGGCCCCGGTTTCATCATCTAGCATGACCTGGAGCTGGTCCCTGACCCGCTCCCGCTCCGCCAGGGCCGATGCCAGGGACGTAGAGCCTATGACGGACCTCAGGTCGGCGACCGCAGCGTTTATGGTGGCGGCCTCGAAGTTGGTGGTGTTCAGCAACGCCTTCTCGACCTGGTCCTCCAAGACCCGGTAGTACAGCACGAAGTCCATATCCACCACCACGTTGTCGCTGGTAATGTACTTCTGGGTAGGGACGCGCTGGACCCTGATCCGTGTGTCCACGATCCGTCCGTTGTACATGGGGGGCACTACCACGTGGAACCCGGGTCCCTGGACCCCCTGCAGCTTGCCCCACTGCAGGATCACCAGCCTCTCGTACTGTTTGACGATCACTACTCCGATGGCCATGACGACCTCCTGAAATACGGTTTTCGGATTCGCTACGGGGCGCCCTCCTAGGGGCGCGTAACGGTCACGATAAGACCATCTACCTTCACTACTTTGACCTTCTCGCCCGTCTTGATCACGATATCACCTTCGGCAACCGCTGTCCACACTTCGCTTTCGAGATGGACCGTCCCCCTTGGAGCCAGGTCCGAGGTCGCCTCCCCGATCACCCCTATCAGCGGTGAAGTGGTTGACACCGGGGACAATCTGGTGGTCTGCCGAGACTGGACAACGGTGCGCACGAACCAGAAGCCGGACAGGCTGATGAGCCCGGCGAAGGACCCCAGCAGGTAAAGGTTCACTTTCACCGAGGGAGCCGTCGGGGACGGGCTACCGAAGCTTTCGAACAGGAGCAAGCCACCGAATATGAAGCTTATGATCGCCGCGATACCCAGTACGCCGAACCCGGCGACGAAGATCTCCGCCACCACCAGGGCCCCCGCGAGGAGGATGAAGCCGGCAGCGGCCCAGTTGACCGGCAGGTTGCCCAGACTGAGAAACGCGAGCAGCAGCAGGATCACCCCGACCAAGCCGGGAATTAGCGTGCCCGGGTTGAACAGCTCTATGATCAGCCCCAGGCCCCCCAGCGACAGGAAGAGGAAGGCGATGTTGGGGTCCGCCAGGAAGAAGAGAAACTTCTCCACCACGCTCATGTTGACGTCGCGCAGGACGAGGCCATCGGTATCCAACGTCACTTCTCCCGAGGAGGTCTCCACGGTGACGCCGTCGATCTCTCTCAGCAGGTCGGGGATGCTGTTGGCGACGAAGTCCACCACGTCCAGATCGACGGCCTGGGCAGTGTCGTAGGCTGTGGCCTTGGTTACCGTGTCTTCCAGCGCCTCGGCGTTGCGTCCCCGTTGCTCGGCGATGTTGCGCATGAGGGCGGTAGTGTTTTCGATCACTTTGCTTTTCAACGTGTCCGGAATGTCTTCGCCACCCGAGCCCACTGGAGACGCCGCCCCTATCGTGGTGCCGGGGGCCATGACCGCGAAGTTGGCCGCCGCCGTTATGAAGGTCCCGGCGGAGGCGGCGTCGGCGCCGCTGGGATATACATAAACGGCGGTGGGCACGCTGGCGTCCAGGAGCTTCTGAACGATCTTCTTGGTGGAGCTGAGGAGTCCCCCGGGGGTGTCCAGCTTGATGATCACCAGCTCGGCCCCGTCGTCCTCACCCCGGTCTATCACACGGGAGATATACCTCTGGGTCACCGGGTTGATCATGCCGTCCACCTCGCCCACCACGGCATGCTGCTCCTGGGACATCGCCGATCCGGCGACGCCCATGGCCAGCATGGCCGTGAAGAGGAGCACGAAGCCGACCCGGACGGGAACTGCTGTGAGTAGCTTGATCACACCGACCACCGTCCTCCGAAGGGACATCGGGGCAGTTCATATGTACTACTTCATCATCCCCTCTCCCCCTGGAGGTGTCAACAAGCACTGTATCGTTGACACCTCTCTATACCATGGTTAAACTACGCGACGTACCGATACCAGAGTCCATCGCGGCCGTTTCCGCGTTACGGTCCGAGAGAAATTGCAATGGGAAGGTGAGAGGGTCATGACAACGCTCGCCGAGAAAGACCCGGAGGTCGCCCTGGCCATTCAAAGGGAGGACGAGCGTCAGCGGGAGAGCATCGTACTCATCGCTTCGGAAAACTACGCCAGCCGGGCCGTGCTGGAGGCCCAGGCCACGGTGATGAATAACAAGTACGCCGAGGGCTATCCCGGCAGGCGATATTACGGCGGGTGCCAGCACGTCGATGTGGTTGAGAGGCTGGCTATAGAACGGGCCAAGCAGGTGTTCAACGCAGAGCACGCCAACGTTCAGCCTCACAGCGGAGCCCAGGCCAATATGGCCGCCTTTTTCGCACTCTTGAACCCCGGGGATACTGTGATGGGGATGCGCCTGGACCAGGGAGGACACCTTACCCACGGCAGCCCCGTGAACTTCTCGGGGAATCTCTACAACTTCGTGGCTTACGGTGTAAAGCAGGATACGGAAACGATAGACTACGACGAGGTGGAGCGGCTGGCGAAGGAGCACCACCCCAAGGTCATCATCGCGGGCTACACGGCTTATCCGCGCACAATTGACTTCCCCAGATTCCGGGAAATCGCTGACTCGGTAGAAGCCTACCTGATGGTGGACATGGCCCACATTGCCGGCCTCGTCGCCGGCAGCGCCCATCCCTCGCCGCTGCCCCATGCCCACGTCGTGACCTCCACCACCCAGAAGACCCTCCGGGGGCCCAGGGGAGGCCTGATCCTGTGCACCGAAGATCTTCGCCAGAAGGTCGATCGAGCGGTGTTCCCCTTCAGCCAGGGTGGGCCTTTCATGCACGTCATCGCAGCCAAGGCCGTCTGTTTCCGCGAGGCCCTTACGCCCGAGTTTGCCACCTACCAGGGCCATATCGTGGAGAACGCCCGGACCCTGGCCGCGGAGCTTGCGGAGCGGGGGTTGCGCATCGTTTCGGGCGGTACCGACAACCATCTCATGCTGGTGGACCTGAGTCCCCTGGACATCACCGGGAAGGACGCCGAGGAGGCTCTGGAGGGGGTCAACATCGTGGCCAACAAGAACGCCATCCCATACGATACCAGGCCTCCACGGGTCACCAGCGGCCTTCGGCTGGGCACCGCCGCCGTTACCAGTAGAGGCTTTGGGACCAAAGAGATAGAAACGATCGGGGAGATGATCGTCCGCACCCTCTCCAACATCGGCGACGAACGGATCGAGATGGAGGTGAGGGAAGAGGTGGCGGACCTGACCTCTCATTTTCCCGTGCCGGGGCTAGATTCCTAAGTTGAGTCTCGCCTTCCAGGGTGCTATAATCGGTCCACATACAGACTGAGCGGAGCAGAATTTGCGTCATTACGAGATGGTTGTGGTATTGAGTCCCGTGCTCTCCCCCGATGAATCATCGGAGGTTTGGGGCCGGATAACGGACATCATCGGTCAGAGGGGAGCCGAGGTCACCCACCAGGAGCAGTGGGGCATGAGGCGGCTGGCGTATCCCATCAAGAAGGGTGGGAGCAAGTTCCTGGAAGGCAACTACATGCTGGCCCGCTTTAGCATCGACCGCACCGTGCCGGGAGAGCTGGAGGGTCACCTTCGTCTGTCCGAGAGCGTTCTCAGGTACCTTGTGGTAAGGTCGGAGGCTCCTAAGCCCGCGCCGCCGCCGCCGCCGGCACCTGCAGTGGAAGCTGACGCCGAGCCGACGGCAGAGGTAGCCCAGCCAGAAGCCGCGGCACCGGAATCAGCGGTCGCGGCAGTGGCCGAAGCGCCGCCGGAAGAACCGGCGGTGTCCGAGGCCGTAGCGGTGGCAGTAGATCCGGAAGCCTCCGTGGAGGCTCAGGTCGCTGAGCCCGCCGTGGTTGAGCCGGTTGCCGAGGAGGAGCCCGAGGCTCCCCCGGTAGCCCAGGGGGAGGCGCCGGTGACCGCTACGGTTGAGCCGGTTGCCGAGGCCGAAGCACCCCCGGCTACCGAAGCTGTCGAAGCCGAGGCCGAGCCGGCCGTAGCCGAAGAGGTCGAGGAAACTGCTACGGTCGATGAGGTAGCGCCGGAAGATGTCGTAGCCGAAGAGGCCGAGGCCACTGTAGCGATCGACGACACCGAAGAGGAGGCTCCGACGGCATCCCCGTCCGAAGAAGAGGCGGAGGACACGGCTGAGGAGCCGGAGGCTGCGGGCGACGACGCTGGTCCGGGTGAGAGTTCGGAGTCCGAGGAAGCTGCGCCGTCCGAGACCGAGGAATCCAGGGAGTAAGTGGGGTCGTACTATGACGATGAACAAGATACTTGTCATAGGCAACCTGGGCAGGGATCCTGAGATGCGTTACACCCCCAACGGCCAGGCGGTAACTAATTTCACCGTTGCCACCAACCGCAGGTATACAACGTCGGAAGGTGAGCAGAAGGAAGAAACGGAATGGTTCAGGATCTCGGTCTGGGGCAGACAGGCAGAGACTTGCAACCAGTATCTGACAAAGGGGCAGAAAGTCTACGTAGAAGGTCGGCTCAAGAGCCGCTCATACGAAACACGAGACGGTCAGACGCGGTTCGAGAACGAGATATTCGCCACAGACGTGAGGTTCTTGAGCGCCGCGGGCTCAAGGGCCGATGATTTCTCCCAGGATTCCGAGCCTACCGGCGGCGGTGCCGGGGTGGACGCCGACGACTTGCCCTTTTAAGCTCGAAACAAACGGAGGTAACAACCCTAATGCCCCCACCACAGCGTAGAGGAGATTCCAAGCCAGGCGGCAGAGGACGCCCCAGGGGCCGTTACGTTCACCGACGTAAGGTATGCTCGTTCTGTGTCGACCGGGTGCAGATCATCGACTACAAAGACATAGGCAGAATCCGGCGGTATGTCTCCGACAGGTTCAAGATGGAGCCTCGGAGAAAGACCGGAGTGTGCGCGGGGCACCAGAGGGAGCTGTCCGTCGCCATCAAGCGGGCCAGGCACCTGGCGATGCTCCCCTTCACCCAGAGTCATAGCTTCAGTGCAGCCTGACTCCGACTGTAGTTCGTCAGATGCGGCACGTCCGGGTCTCGAAAGTGTTTGCCTTCTTTTCGTTTCAGACCGCCCGAATTCCATAAAGTCTAAAGGGTATCGACATGGCCTCTTCTCAGGATAGACGAATCCCCTCTGACAGGAGGATGCGTCGCCGCCAGTCCTCCGACCGTCCCAGCGACCGTCGCATGCAGACTCCTGCAGACCAGAAGGCGCGCAGGATCCAGCGATTGGTCATCGGAGGCATTTTGGCCCTGGTAATCGCCGGCATAGTCGGATTCGGTTATTACGAGGTGTTCGTCAAGCCCAATCAGGTCCTGGCTGCCAGGGTGGGCGACGTCCGCTACACCCAGGGTGACCTGGTCCGGCGAATGCGCATGGAGTTCGCCGCGTTGTCGTCGGGGGGACAGGACTACGACTTCGGCTCCAGGCCCTTCGAGGTCCTGATCAGCATGGCCGACGCTCAAATCATCCGCCGGTTTGCCGCAGAGTTCAACATCCACGTTACCGACGACGACATCGAGTTCGCCCTGAAGGATAGATTCTATCCAAGGATACCTGCAGACCAGGAGGTCTCCCCGGGCCAGGCCGAGCAAGAATATCGAGAGACCTACAACAGGTTCCTCAGTACCAGCCACATGTCCGATGGGGAATATAGACGGATCGTCTCGGAGAGTGTGTATCGGGCGAAGCTGAGGCAACGGATGGGTGAGCTGGCGCCTTCCACGGGCGAGCAGTACGAGGTCCACTGGATAAGGCTACCCCAGGACCTTGGCGGCGGGGGATCGGGGCTGCCCGGGGTTCCAGGGACGCCCACCGACCCGGTTATTCCAGGCGAGGTCCGTGAGCGTCTCTTGACGGAAGACTTCGTCACCGTTGCCCAGGAGGTCGGCCAACCAGCGGGATTCGCCGACCAGAACGGTTACGTGGGATGGCTCCCCAAGGGCGCCTTCCCATTCGTCGACGAGGTGTTGTTTGACGCCGAGGGAGATGAGCGGCTGGCCCTCAACGCGATCAGCGGTGTCGTGTTCGACGAAGACGCCAACAACTATATCGTGAAGATCACGGCCGGCCCGGAGGTTCGGGACATCGATCCTGATCTGAGGCAGAGGATGACCGATCAGGCTCTGGAGGACTGGCTCAGGGAGAAGAAGTCAAAGGGGGCGGAGGAAGGGTGGTTGGAGCTTAACTTCAGCCAGGAGCTGTACGACTGGGTGAACGATCGGGTCAAGGAGATCGCCCCCTCGACGGGCGAATAAAAAACCCACGAAATGAGCTCTGCTGAGATCGGCATCGGCCTGATGGGCTTGGGCGTCGTCGGCAGCGGGGTAGCAGAGGCGTTACTGAATCCGGCCAAGACGGTCCAGCGGGCGGCGGGCTGCCCGGTCAGTTTGCGGAAGATCCTGGTAAGAGACCCATCCCGGAAACGCGCCGCATCGGTTCCCTATCAGCTACTCACCTCGGACCCCAGCCACATCCTCGCCGATCCACTGGTAACCGTAATCGTGGAGGTTATAGGCGGGGAGAGCCCGGCCTGCCAGCTAATCGAAGGTGCGCTTGCCGCCGGCAAGCATGTTGTGACCGCCAACAAAGAGGTGATGGCCAAGCACGGACCGGAGCTGATGGCCATGGCTTCCTCCAACCGGGTGCATCTCCTGTTCGAGGCCAGCGTCGGCGCAGGGATACCGATCATCGGCCCCCTGACCCGGGACCTGCTGGCCAACGACATCCGGTCGATCCACGCCATCATCAACGGCACCACCAACTACATCCTCACTCGCATGGCCGAAGACCGTATCGCGTTCAGCGAGGCGTTGAAGGAGGCCCAGGACAGGGGTTACGCCGAGTCTGACCCCACCAACGACGTCGAAGGAACCGACGCCGCTTACAAGCTGGCAGTGCTGGCCTCGCTGGCCTTCCATACAAGGGTGTACGACAAGGACGTGTATCGGGAAGGAATATCCAACCTCCAGGCCCAGGACTTCCGGTATGCCCAGGAGCTGGGCTATTCCATCAAGCTTTTGGCCACAGCCCGTCAGGACGGGAACTGCGTGGAGGCCCGGGTCCAGCCCTCCTTCGTACCCTTGGAGCACATGCTGGCCAAGGTCAACGGAGTATTCAATGCCATTGAGGTCGAAGGAGACCTGATGGGCCGGGTACTCTTCCACGGGATGGGAGCGGGCAGCAAGCCCACCACCAGCGCAGTGATAGGCGATGTGGTGGAGATAGCCCGTAACATCAGCTCCGGCAGCGAACCCGTGCCCGTCAGGGAGCCGGAAGACTCTCTGGCCATCGCTCCTGTGTCAAGCCTTGTCAGCAGGTACTATCTACGCCTAAACGTGGCTGACCGTGCAGGGGTGCTGGCCCAGATCGCCACCGTTTTGGGTGACCTCGACATAAGCATCGCCTCTGTGATCCAGAAAGACACCGACCCGGCCAGCGAGACGTCCCAGATAGTGGTCACGACCCATCCTGCCCGTGGAGACGCGATGCAGGAGTCCCTGGCCCGTATCGAGCGCCTGGACGTAGTGCGCAAGGTAGAGAACCTGGTCCGCATAGAGGACTGGTCTCTGGACTGAATCTGCCGGTTGGCCGCGGACATTCTCCGATTTTTACGCTAGTACTCAGTCAACTCGGTGTTGGTAATTATTTAAGAAATCACTCAAAGTTGCTACCCTTTGGGAAGACAGAATCTACCCAAGGGGTGGCAGTGATGGGACGACGGGAAAAGTATAGGGTGCGCTTGGACCAGGAAGACCGGGAACAACTCCAGCAATTGATTCGAAGTGGGAAGAGCCGGGCTCGTGTGATGACCCGGGCGAGGATTCTACTAAAGAGCGATGAGGGTTGGAAGGCTCCCAAGGTGTCTGAGGCCTTGGACGTCTCCGTAGGCACAGTGTTCCGCATCAAGCGGCGTTTCGCTGAAGAGGGCATGAAGGGGGCTTTGCTGGAAAGGCCCAGGCCCAGGCCACGGAGGAAGCTGGACGACAAGGGAGAGGCCCACCTCATCGCCCTGGCCTGCAGCGCCGCGCCGGAGGGCCACGACCACTGGACCCTGCGGCTGTTGGCCGGGAAAGTGGTAGAGCTAGGGTTGGTGCCCTCCATGTCCCATGAAGGCATCCGCAAGCGGCTCAAAAAAACGTTCTTAAGCCGTGGCAGAAGAAGGAATGGTGTATTCCTAAGGTGAGCGCCGACTTTGTGGCAGCCATGGAGGATGTGCTGGACCTGTATGCCGAGCCCTATGACCCCCGGCGGCCGGTGGTCTGCTTTGACGAGACCTCGACTCAGCTGTTGAGCGAGCCACGGCCGCCCCTCCCAGCGAAGCCGGGACAGCCGCGGCGACAGGACTACTTTGTACCGAAGGGAGGGCACCCGGAACCTGTTCCTGACCTGCGAGCCGCTGCAGGGCTGGAGACACGTGGCCATCACCCAGCGGCGGACCCAGCAGGACTTCGCCCGTCAGATGCGTTGGTTGGTGGATGAGGCCTACCCGGAGGCCCCGGTGGTGCGAGTTGTTCTGGATAACCTGAACACTCATCGCCCGGCTTCCCTGTACGAGGCCTTTCCTGCCCCTGAGGCCCGGCGTATCGTAAAGCGGCTGGAGTTCCACCACACCCCCAAACACGGCAGTTGGCTCAACATGGCGGAGATCGAGTTCAGCGTCCTGGCCCGATCTTGCCTGAGGAGGCGTGTCCCCGATGAGGCTGCCCTCCGCCGAGAAATTCAGGCCCTGGAGGGGGAGCGAAACGCCGCCCGAGCCTCTATCCATTGGCGCTTCAACACCCAAGATGCTAGGGCGAAACTCCATCGGCTATATCCTTCAAATCACAGGTTGACTGAGTACTAGTATACCTACGGGCGAAAGGATGTTAAGAAAACATCCAGAGGACCTCAGATCTTCGAGGACAGGTCTGTAAGGAGGAAGTACCGGCCAAAGGCTCGGCAGTTGCCATGCGGCTCGGATTGTACTGAGCCGACGGGGCATGGACCTAGCCAGCGCCCGTATAGTGTGTATAATAGCTAGGCAGCCCTCCTTCATCGGTGCATTGGAGAGGCGTCCTGTTAGTGCCCCATTTAGGGTGAAAGTGAACAATTTGGAACACTATGATTGAGGAGCAGCGTATCAAATCTGCCGTAGCCGAGATCCTTCAGGCCATAGGCGAAGATTCAGGGCGAGAGGGTCTGCAGGATACCCCCGACCGGGTGGCAAGGATGTACTCCGAGCTCTTCTCGGGCATAGGTGTCGATCCGGGATCGGTGCTGAACACCATCTTTGAGGAGGACGGCTACCATGAGGACGTGGTCACAGTCCGAGACGTCTCCTTCTACTCCATGTGCGAGCACCATCTGCTGCCCTTCTTTGGCCGGGTGCACATCGGTTACGTCCCCAACGGCAAGATAGCGGGCGCCAGCAAGCTTCCCAGGGCGGTGGAAGTGCTGGCCCGCCGGCCGCAGCTCCAGGAGCGCTTGACGGCCCAGATCGCAGATGCCATCTACGATACTCTCAGGCCCGATGGGGTTGCCGTGGTCGTCGAGGCCGAACACCTTTGTATGTCTATGCGGGGAGTAAAGAAAGAGGGCAGCCGCATCGTCACCTCCGCCACGCGGGGTCCGCTTGACCGGTGCGGCATGAGCAAGGCCGATCTGTTGGCGATGGTGCAGGGGTCCGCAAGGTGAGTCCCTTTACCCGGCTCGAGTCCTACCAGGGAAACGAGGACCATTGGCGGGACCTGCTTCCACGAAGCGTGGTCGACACCCTGTTCCTGACGCCGTCGTGGCAAAAGATCTGGTGGGACCAGTTCGGCCTGGGGGCGGAGATGCTGCTCCTTTGCCTGGAGAACGGACGTGACTTGGACGGCATCGCTCCCCTGGTCAGGCGCAACGGCACCCTCTCTCTGATGGGGGACCAGGACGTATGCGACTACAACGACTTCCTGGTGTCCCGCGGAGCGGAGTCCCGTTTCTATCCCTCTCTTTTAGACCACCTGGACGGCGAAGAGTGGCAGTCCCTGGAGCTCATCTCCCTGCCTGACAACTCTCCGACGTTGACCCATCTACCGGACCTGGCGAGACAACGCGGGTACTCGGTCGAGGTCCAAGAAGAGGATGTGGTGCCGGGGATGAAGCTTCCGGATAGCTGGGAAGCCTACCTGGAGGCCCTCTCCAAAAAGGACCGCCACGAGCTCCGAAGGAAGTTCCGCCGGCTGTGTTCCATACCGGAAGGGTTCCAGTGGTACAAGCTTTCCGACCCCGACGAAATAGAGGGTTATCTCGAAGACTTCTTCTTCTTGATGAAGAGCAGCCGCGAGACCAAGCACCGCTTCCTGACCGAGCCCCGGGAACGGTTCTTCAGGAGCATCGCCAGGGAGATGGCCTGCGTGGGCTTCTTCAAGCTTTTCTTCATGGAGCTGAAGGGTGAACGGGTGGCGGCGGTCATGTGCTTTGACTACGGGCCATCCAGGATGCTATACAACAGCGGCTTCAACCCGGACTACGGGTACTATAGCGTGGGCCTGCTTCTCAAAGCCCTTTGCATCAAAGATGCTATCGAGGAAGGCAAGGAGTACTTCGACTTTCTACGGGGGCCCGAGCAGTACAAGTATCATCTTGGAGCGATCGACCGGAACCTATATCAGATGGTGGTGAGAAGAAGTTGAGCGGTAACAGGGTCGCGTTGATCAGCTATCACACCTGTCCCATGGCCGCCCTCGGGTCCGGCAAGACCGGGGGTATGAACGTCTACGTTAGAGAGCTTGCCAGGCGTTTGGGGATCGGTGGCGCTGAGGTGGACATATTCACCCGGTGTCACCCCGGGCACGAGGAAGAGACCGACGATTTGGGGTCCGGGGTCCGCCTGGTGCACCTCCCGGGCGGGCCCCTCGACGCCGCTGTTGATATCCTGTATAACTTTCTCCCAGCTTTCCTTGAAGGGCTCTACCGATTCGCCGAGCAGGGAGGGAGGCGGTATCGCGTCGTTCATTCCCACTACTGGCTCTCGGGATGGGTGGGCCGCAGGGCCGCCGCCAATTGGGAAGTTCCTCACGTAGTGACCTTCCATACCCTAGCAGAGATCAAGGCGCGGGCCCGGGCGGGGGAGTCGGAGCCCCCTCTCCGGTCGCGGATCGAGAAGGACCTGATAGATTCGGCGCAACTGGTGATCGCATCCAGTACCCATGAGAAGGATGCCATCGTGCGCCTCTACAATGGGGAAGGAAGTCGTATCGAGGTGGTGCCCTGCGGAGTGGACCTCTCTCTCTTCCGGCCCCTGGACGTCCACGACGCCCGGCAGCGGCTAGGATTGAATGGCGAGAAGGTGATCCTCTACGTCGGCCGGATAGAGCCCATCAAAGGGCTGGAACTTCTTCTCCGCAGTGCTGCTATAATGGAATCGCAGGAATCGTTCAAGCTCATGCTGATCGGCGGAGACAATACCAAAGATGGCGAGGTCGATCGCCTCATGCAGCTGGCAGAAGACCTGGGAATCGACGACGTGACCGAATTCGTGGGTACGGTTGATCAGAAACAGTTGCCTCTGTACTACAACGCCGCGGACGTTTGTGTGGTGCCCTCCTACTACGAGAGCTTTGGGCTGGTCGCTCTGGAGGCGCTGGCTTGCGGCACTCCGGTTGTTGCGTCCAGGGTCGGAGGCCTGCCCACCGTCGTACAGCACGGCCGCAATGGCTACCTGGTCTCCTGGCGCTGTCCGGAGCCCTTCGCCGACTGCCTGGAAGTGATCCTGGCCAGCAAGGGCCTGCGTAGGAGCATGGGAAAGGCCGCTCGGCAGTGGGCCGAAGGAATGGGATGGGAAATGGTGGCCCAGGAGACCCAGCGTCTGTACGACTCCCTCTAGAGGTCGCCGCACCGTCAGGGCGGACCGCCCATGTTAACGTTCACGAGATTCTTAAAATCCCTCGGACTCCACGTCAGGACCACCCTGATAGCCGGAGTATTGATCATCGTCCCCGTGGTGATCACAGTGGTGATCCTCCGGTTTGTGTTCGACTTCTTCGATGGTCTGCTACAGCCCCTCTTCGAGCAGTTCTTAGACTTCTATACCCCTGGGATGGGCATCGCGGCCCTGGTGATCATAATATACCTGTCAGGGCTGGTGACCATCCATGCCATGGGCCGGCGCCTCATAGGCCTGGGACACGCGATGGTCGAGCTGATACCCGGTGTGCGGGCTGTCTACCGTACAGCGCGCCATGCCACCGGGGTGTTCTCCGTAAGCTCCAATGGCAACTTCACGGGAGTGGTGCTGGTGGAATTCCCGGGGTACGGCTTGAGGTCCATCGGGCTGGTGACCGGGGAGACGAAGGACGAGGATGGGAATATCCTCCTGGCGGTATACGTGCCCACGTCACCCTTCCCCACGTCAGGGTTCCTGGTCGTCCTACTCCCTGAGCAGGTAACCCCAATCGACATGCCTGTGGACGACGCCATGAAGCTGATCGTATCGGCCGGCATCATGATACCCGATAAGATTACCAAGACCCCCATCGTATCCAGGGAGGTGCCCGATGTATCCGGAGGCTTCCCCAACGGTGCACCCGCTCCCGACGACGGGAAGGAGCGACCTCACGGCTCGGACGGCCACGCCTCGAACCAGTGAAGATCCATCACCTTGGTGAAGCCCACCGACAGGTAGAGGCTTCGGGCCGGCACGTTTTCACCGTCAACGTCCAGCGCGATATACTTGACCCCGCGTGAGCTCAAGTACTCCATCCCGGCAAACAATATCGGCTTGCTCAGACCCTGTCCTCGGTATCTGGGGTCGACTCCGATCATCCCTATGACTCCGAAGGGTTCCTTTGGGTCTCCTTGGAGGTAGGTCCAACAGTAGGCGGCCGTGTCCTGACCCCTGGTAAGAAAGAGGATCCCCTCGGGTCGGGAGGCGCTCATGCCGGTCGTGTAGGTGACCTCTTCCACGGTATTTGGACAGAAGCCCCAGCTTCCGGTAAAGGCGGCGTTCTGGACCCTAGTCAGTCGTTCCTCCTCGCCCGGGCGCATACTGTCGATGGTAAACTCCGAGGGTATCTCGGACGTGGGCACCGTGGATTCCTGCCATCGCATCAGCCAGTATTCCCGTGCATGACGAAACCCCTCCTCGGTTAACAGGTCTTGCATGAACCTGGACGGTCCCACGCAGGTATGCAATACCTCGGCGCCCAACTCCTTCGATCGTGCCAGGCTAGCCCGGATCACCTCTCTCTCAAGACCGGTCTCCGCGCGTTCGGGGTGGACAGCCATCTCCAGCACCGTCCGGCCTATTCGCAGTTCCGGGTGCACGAGGGAGTAGGCCATCAGCCCTAGGTCGTCTTCGAAGAGGTGGCAGTTCTCCTCCGGCGTGAGGCCGGGCCGGCCCAGCTCCTTTCTCAGGGAGGTCTCCGTGACGAGGCGGTCATCGCCGTTGGTCTTGCGAACCAGGTTGAGGAACGGCACCAACGTGGCAAGATCGTTCCATGAGAAATTTCTTGTCCTCAAAGGGGCTCTCCATCAGGCTGATATTACCGTGGCGGAAACTGGAGTGGCGACGACTGGCTTGCCGGATGTGTGGAGGGGTTGACACGTGTGCCCGATTGTAGCAGAGTATCAAGTCGTCCACAAGTGGCGCATATAGCAAAGGAGGAGGTATGTTGGAGACCCCCGAGCGTGTTCTGGTGGTGGTGCCCCATCCCGACGACGCTGAGAGCTGGTGTGGTGGGACCGTCGCCAAGTGGATCGATCAGGGGGCGGATGTCTTCTATGTGCTTTGTACCGATGGCGGAAAGGGCTCCGACGACCCCGACATTAGCTCGGAGGACCTGGCTGCCGTCAGGGAGAAGGAGCAGCTCGACGCCGCGTCCGTCCTCGGAGTGCAGGACGTGGTGTTGCTGCATCACCCGGACGGGGAGTTGGAGGACACGCCGGAGTTCCGCAGAGAGCTGGTCCGGGCGATCCGCCGCTTCCGGCCTGACGTCCTCCTGTGTCCCGATCCCTACCGACGCAACTCCTACTGGCACCGTGACCATCGGATAGTGGGCCAGGTGGCCGCCGACGCCGCCTTCCCCTACGCCAGGGACCACCTTCACTTTCGGGACCTGTTCACCAAGGACGGTCTCGAGCCGCACAAAACCGGGATGGTTCTCTTCTGGGCGGCCGATGCGCCCGATACGGTCGTCGACATCGGAGCCACTATCGAGAGGAAGCTGGAAGCTCTGCTCTGCCACCAGAGCCAGTTCCGCGGAAATGGGCGGCAAAGGGCGGAGGAGCTCGTGCACCAGCGGGCCAGGCAAGCCGCCGAGGGCTCTGAATTCCAGCACGCCGAGGCCTTCAGGAAGGTCGAGTTCCGGCGCTGACTCTCAACGCAAGAAGACCCTTACCCGTGGTTGGACAGGTATAGGGCATTGCGCATCACCCGGCCCGGCAGGGCGCCGGTGTGCACCCCGTCTTCGATGAGCGGCTCGCCGTTGACGATGGTGCATACTATGCCTTCGGCCATCTCTTTGATCCGCCATCCATTGGCCGGAAAGTCGTGGACCACGTCTTCGGGCAACGGCCTCACCGTATCGGGGTCGAAAATGACCATGTCGGCGACCATTCCCGGGCGCAGCAGCCCCCGGTCGAAGATGCCGAAGGCCGATGCCGACTCGAAGCTCAACCGGCGGACGGCCTGCTCCAGGGACATGATCCCCTGCTCCCTTACCCAGTATCCCAGGAGACGGGTGCTGTAGCCGTAACCGCCGTGGAACTGGACGTGGGCCCCCCCGTCGGAGAGGCCTACGATGGCGTTGGGGTAGTTCAGGATCCTGGCGACCACGTCACGGTCGACGTTGTTCTCCCCCTGCAGGAATACGGTGTTCAGATTCTCCTCGACTACGAGGTCCAGAAAGGCGTCGATGACGCCCTTGCCCTGCTCCCTGGCGACCTCGGCGATGGACTTCCCTTGCAGTCCCCGGTTCTTCTCCAGGACGGTCTCCTCGACCCACAGGTAGTCGTACCAGTTGAGGGCCACGTTGCGGTCCGGCACTTCCACGGCCCACTCCACCGCCTCGGCATGGAGACTGCGGCGAACGGCCGGGTCCTTGTATGCCTCGAGCTTCTCCTCGTCGGAGGAAAGAAGTATGGGGTGCCATGTCGGGATGCCCCTGAAGAGCTGGCAGTTGCGCATGTTGAAGCGCTGCGTAACGCTATTGGGGGTGCACATGGGGTAGGCCCTGATGCCGGCCGCCGCGGTCTCGTCGACGACGGCCATGAGGTCGCTCCACTCGTTGGGCCGGCGCAGGGCCTGCCCTAGGTTGTTATACACCACCGGTCTGCCGGTAGCCTGGGACAAACGGCTCATGAGGCGGCTCTTGATCTCGGCGCCCCTGCCGCCTCCGCTCTGGATGACCCCGGTACCCGCCTCCCGGAGGACGCCTCCCAGGGCGAAGACCTCGTCCTCGGTGGCCCAGACTGCCGGGATCCAGACCCCCTGGGGATCGTAGTGTCCCTTGTTCTGAGAGATGGATAGGCCCAGGGCGCCGGCCTCTATGGCGTCTCCCACAACTCGACGCATGCCCTCGATCTCATCCGGTTCGGCCGGCCTGCCCTGGCAATCGTCTCCCATGACGTAGTGTCTTACGGCTGAGTGGCCCAGGAGGGTTCCTACGTTCACCCCCAGACGGCCCTCCAGAAGGTCCATGTATTGGGCCATGGTCTCCCACGAAAAGTCCACTGTTCGGAGGACCTCGATAGGAATGGCCTCCACGTAGGACAGGAACTCGGCCAGACGCTCCTCGGCCCCGGCCCTGACCGGAGCTAGGCCAAGGGAGCAGTTGCCGATGATCACGGTGGTGGCGCCGTGATAGCAGGAGAAGCTGCAGAGGGGGTCCCACGTGACCTGGGCGTCGTAGTGGCAGTGGTTATCCACGAACCCGGGCGCTACAACAAGCCCGCCGGCGTCAATGGTTCTGGCGGCCGGTCCGTCCAGCCGGCCCATCTCGACGATCTTACCGTTCTTCACGGCCACGTCCCCGATGAAGGAAGGCATACCCGACCCGTCCACCACCCTTCCGTTCTTTACCAGCAGATCGTAGGCCATGGATTCCCTCCTCTACAGCGGCGGCCACCGCGGACGCCGGGCGTTGGGATGGCCCAATTATAGCACCGAACCGCGAGGGAAGGGACTTGTTCTCTCCCCCTCAAGGGAGGAGAGTTAGAGTGGGGGCGAAGCGATGCACCAATTTTAAAGTTGGCAGGACCGCAGGGCCCTTGGGCAGCTATTTCTTGGATTTGATGCGAGGGTTGAGGATGGCCAGGATTTGTCTGCTTATCGGCATGCGTAGGAATTCCTCGCTGAGATGGTCCCACTCCATGTCGACGATTTCCCGGCGGCGGAATCCCTTCAGGGCTCGATAGGTGAAGAAGTAAGCGAGGGGCACCATGGGATTGACTAGCTGGTCGGTAAGCACATGCCCCAGGAAGGCGCAGCTTATTCCCAGCACTACTGGGTCCCATCCAGAGAAGTAGCCTCCCAGAAAGGCGGGAATCGCCAGCTCGTAGCTGTGGAGGAAGTAGTAGATCCTGGTGTTGTCTTCCTTGACGAACCAGCGGTAGTACTCCACCAGGTGGTCTAGGTCGATCATCACCCCGGTCAGGAAGCCTGCAAGCATGGCGTAAGGGGACTTGGTGATCGCCCACAAGATGCCGCCGATCCCCAGGGAGATCACGGCGTGGCCGGGAGGTTTCAACAGCAGTGCTCCGCCACGAGAATCAGGTTGCTCCGGTACCGTCCGGGACGGCGGTGCTTGGAGGCCTTCATGCCCCCAGACCGCCCCGGTCCACGGTGAGGATCCGGTCCAGATGAGCTAGGTCCTGCTCGATGCTGACAGAGGCGGCCGGGAACAGGGACCGGGCCAGCTCCTCCAGAGGACCGGCTTGACGGGGATCGATCTCGAGGATGATAAGGCCTGTCTCCTTGAGGGTGTCGACAGCCTGGTGGAGAAGACGCTTTATCAGATCCATCCCATCGGGCCCGCCATCCAGGGCTTCCCGCGGCTCCCAGCCGATTTCGGGCTGAAGGCCCGGGAGGTCGCCGCTGGGGACGTAGGGCAGATTGGCCACGATAACATCCGGGGCTTCAGGTACCGGCTCCAGCAGGTCCCCCTGGTGGAGGGTCACCCTGTCTCCCACGTTGTGTCTCTCGACGTTATGCCGCGCTACTTCCAGCGCCTCGGCCGACAGGTCGGTGGCGTGGATTCGGGCCATCGGTAGGTGGATGGCCAGGTTGATGGCGATGGCGCCGGAGCCCGTCCCCGGCTCCGCTATCACCAGGTCCCCCTCCTCCAGGTGTAGCATTCCCAGAAAAAGGGTCTGCTCCACGAGGAGCTCCGTCTCGGGGCGCGGGATCAGCACACCGGGCCTCAGCGACAGGTCCACCCCGTAGAACTCTCTGTGTTCGAGAATGTAGGCCAGGGGCTCTCTCTTCAGCCGGCGTTCCATCAGCTCGGCCAGGAGGTCTTCCTGGGCGGAGGTCAGCTCTTGCTCCTGATAAGCGTAGATGCGGTGTCTGGGCGTTCGCAGGATGTTGGTGAGGAGCACCTCGGCTTCCAGGCGGGCATCGGGTATGCCAGCCTCTTCTAGGGTATGATGGGTCTGCCGGAGGACCTCTGCGAGGGCAACCATACGCTTACCTAGGTGCGTTCATGGAGGCCGGTCGTCGGATAGAGAAGCGGACTGTCATCGGACCGATCGATGTCTGTCCGGTGAGGTCATGCCAGGACCTGCTCCAGCAGGCTGGCCTGTTCGTTGGAGGCCAGGCCGTCGATGATGTTGTCGATATCTCCGTCCAGGGCCTGTTCGATACCGTGGAAGGTCGACCCGATACGGTGGTCGGTGATCCTGTCTTGGGGGAAGTTGTAGGTCCTTACCTTCTCGGCCCGTTCGCCGCTACCGACTTGAGATCTGCGCGCCTCGGTGATCTCGCTCTCCTGGGCGCGCTGTTTGGTCTCGAACAGCCGGGCTCGGAGCATGGCCATGGCCTTCTGCTTGTTCTTGAACTGGGAGCGTTCATCCTGGCAAATGGCCACGGTTCCCGTGGGGATGTGCACGATGCGCACAGCCGTGGCTACCTTGTTGACGTTCTGGCCGCCGTGTCCGCTGGCGTGAAATATGTCGATGCGCAGGTCGTCCGCGCCGATCTGAAGGTCTATTTCGTCGGCCTCGGGCAGCACGGCCACCGTGGCCGTGGAGGTATGAATTCTGCCCGATGATTCGGTGGCGGGCACCCTCTGCACCCGGTGAGACCCGCGCTCGAACTTCAGCCGGCTGAAGGCGCCTTTGCCTCGCACCTCAAATACGATCTCCTTGAAGCCGCCCAGGTCCGACGGGCTGGAGTACAGCAGCTCGACCTCCCAATTTTGTAGGAGGGCGTAGCGGGTATACATCCGGTACAGGTCTGCCGCGAAGAGGGCTGCTTCCTGGCCTCCCACCCCTTCCCTTACCTCCACGATGACGTTCTTGTCGTCGTTGGAATCCCTGGGCACGATGGCCAGCCGCAGATTCCCGCTGAGGTGTTCCAGCCGTTCCTCCAGCGAGTCCATCTCCTCTCGGGCCAGAGAAGACAGATCGGAATTGGAGCCTTCCTCGAGGATGGAGACCACGCCGGCCCGCTCCTTCTCCAGCTTTCGGTACTCCCTGTACATGGTTACCATGTCCTCCAGGGAGGCCCGCTCCTTGGCCAGGATTTGGACCTGCTCGTGGTCCGTGGCGATTTCCGGCTTCGCCAACAGATCTTCTATCTGTTTGAATCGCTCCTCGACAGATGCCAGCTTGCTCAGTACCGGTTGCATTATTACCCGTAACCCGCCCAGCCAGGCGGTTTCGTGTTCCGTATCTGGACTAAGTTTATCGCATGCGGGTCCGCAGAACAAGGCAAAAGGAGCAGTCCAGGGTCCTAATCACTGCCATATCTATGGCTCTCGGAGGGATAAAGGTCTCGGGCCGAGATCAGATTGCGTTTACGGATAGCTGGGACAGGCGTATAATAGCGTTAAATACAATGGGCCAAGGAGGACATGGTGGCGACGCCAGCCGCAGACCGAGCCGGACAAACCGTCCAAGAGCGAGACGAGCTATTGGAGAGGGTTCAGGACAGGGTCCTGTGGCTTGCGATGCAGATGATCTACCATGCCAACAGTGAGCGGCCCAGCCCCGACGGGTCCAAGGTGGGTGGACATCAGGCCTCGTCGGCTTCCGTTGCCACGATCCTCACCTCGCTGTTCTTTGACTACATGCAGCCCGGCGACCGGATCGCCATCAAGCCCCACGCCTCTCCGGTTTTTCATGCCATACAGTACCTGCTGGGTAACCTGGACCAGCGCTATCTGAATACGCTGCGGGACTTCCACGGGCTTCAGGCCTATCCCAGCCGCACCAAGGATCCCGACTCTGTGGACTACTCCACCGGATCAGTGGGGTTGGGCGCCATCGCACCCAACTTCGCGGCGCTGACTGAGCAGTACCTGATGAGGCACGACCGGGGTCCCTCGAAGCCGACCCACAGATACATCGCCCTCATCGGAGACGCCGAGCTGGACGAGGGGTCTGTGTGGGAGACCATCGTGGAGCCTCACCTGAAGGACGTGCCCAACGTCCTATGGGTGGTGGACCTTAACCGCCAAAGCCTGGACCGGGTGATCCCGGGTGTCCGGGTGCAGCTGTGGCGGGAGATGTTCTCGGCCAACGGCTGGAGGGTCATCGATGCCAAGTACGGCACAAGGCTCCAGGCCGTCTTCGAGGCGCCCGACGGCTATCTCCTGCGGGACTGCATCGACGAGATGTCAAACGAGGCCTATCAGCGGCTGCTGCGCCTCCCATTGGGGGCTCTGAGGGAGCTTCTGCCCAACTTCAGCCGGTCGCCCGAGGGTCTCCAGCAGCTCATCAACCAGTGGGACGACCGGGAGTTCCTGGACATATTCCAGAACCTCGGCGGCCACGACTTCACCCTGCTTCGCCAGGCCTTCGCCGAGGCGGACAGCATAGACCAGCCGACCGTCGTGTTCGCCTACACCCTCAAGGGTTGGCGCCTGCCTGTTGTGGGCGACCCCCAGAACCACTCGGTGCTGGTCTCTCGGGACGATATGGACAGGGTCAGGGGGACCCTGGGGGTCAGCCAGGAGGAGACCTGGTCTGGCTTCGGTCCGGAAAGCGTCGAAGGGCGGTTCTGTACGGAAACGGGCGAGCGGCTGCGCTCCGGACGGGTCCGAGACACCAGCCCCGTGGCCTTGAGCGTACCCACCAGTCTGGGCCATACCTTCCGTGGCAAGATGTCCACCCAGCAAGCCATGGGTCTGGTTCTTTCCGACATGGCCTGGGAGGCGCCCGAGCTGGCCAAGAGGGTAGTAACAGTGAGCCCCGACGTCGCCAGCTCCACCAACCTGGGAGGTTGGATTAACAAGGTGGGGGTGTGGAGCAACACCGAGAAGGAGCCCTTACCCGACGATGGAGTCTCTAGGACACTGCGGTGGGAGGAAAGCCATGGCGGGCAGCACATCGAGTTGGGCATCTCCGAGAACAACCTCTTCATGATGCTGGGCCAGTTGGGCCTGGCCAAGGAGAACTCCGGGGAGATGCTATTCCCCATCGGGACGCTCTACGACCCCTTCGTCTGCCGTGCTCTGGAGGCGTTCATGTACAACGCCTACAACGGCTCCCGGTTCATGGTCGCCGGCACACCGTCTGGCATAACCTTGAGCCACGAGGGGGGAGCTCATCAGTCGGTGATCACACCCTCCATAGGGGTGGTGTTGCCGGAGATCACCTACTACGAGCCCTGCTTCTCTCAGGAGTTGGAGTGGATCTTGCTCCATGGCCTGGAGCAGATCCGGCGTCGCGAGGAGTCCTTCTACCTGCGGCTGACCACCAAGCGCGTTGATCAGGAGCTCCTGACCATCCCTGAAGACGAGGCCCAGAGGGAGCGTCTGAGGCTTCAGGTGTTGTCCGGCGCTTACCGTCTCGTGGACAAAAGCGGCGAGGCGGGATACGCGCCCGGAGAGAACGCGATCCACATCTTCACCAGCGGCGCCATGGTTCCCGAGGCGGTGGAGGCCAGCCAGCAGCTTGCAAAGGAAGGCCTGCTCGCCAACGTGATAAACGTGACCTCGGCGGACCGCCTGTTCCGTCGATACCGGGAGTCGGTGTCCGACGCTATGGCAGGTCGTGGCGGACCCTCCACCTGCCTGGAAGACGTCATCGCCACCCACGAGCGGACCGTGCCCGTCGTTACCATTCTCGATGGCCACCCTCAGGCATTGGCATGGATCGGCGGTCTCCTTGGGACCAAGGTCTTCCCACTGGGCGTCTCCCATTTCGGCCAGTCCGGCACCAGGGGAGACCTGTACCGGGAGTACGAGATCGACGTCAACAGCATAGTGATGGCCTGCTTCGGAGCGCTGGAAGACGACGGCAAGTAGGCGAGGCTGAAGGATGGCGCGAGCCAGGGGAAAGGCCCCTACCCGGGCGAAGTCCGTCGACGGACGTTCTGGATCGGGGCTGAAACCTGAGCAGGTGCTGGACATTTACGGGAAGATGGTGCTGGCCCGCACGCTTGACGAGCGGATCTGGGTCCTGAATCGCCAGGGCAAGGTCCCCATCGCCGCCTCGAGCCAGGGCCATGAGGCGGCTCAGCTCGGCAGCCTGCTGGCAACCCAGATAGACGGCGAGTGCTTCCTCTTCCCCTACTATCGTGACCTGTCCCTCAAGATGACCGCCGGGCTGACTCCCCTCGAGACGATGCTTTCCTTTATGGGCAAGGCGGGAGACCGCTACAGCGGCGGCAGGCAGTTTCCTCTTCAGGGCGCCGACCTTGAGCACCGCATTATCCAGATCTCCAACGTGGTGGCGGCCGGGATGACCCAGGCCGTGGGCTACGCCCTGGGCTGCAAAATGCAGGGAGAGCCCACAGTGGTCCTGTGCTACTTCGGTGATGGAAGCTCCAGTGAGGGAGAGTGCCACGAGGCGATGAACTTCGCCGGAGTCCACAGGCTACCCGTCGTGTTCATTTGCGAGAACAACCGCTACGCTATCTCCGTGCCCCTGAGCAAGCAGATGGCCGTCAAGGACCTGGCGGACCGGGCGCAGGGCTACGGCTTCCCCGGGTCGGTGGTCGACGGGATGGACTTCTTCGCCGTGTACGAGGCTACCATCGAGGCGATTGAACATGCCCGCTCCCGTGGGCCGGTCCTGCTGGAGATGAAGGTGGAGCGTTTCATGCCCCACACCACCGACGACGATGATAGGCGGTACCGTCCTGTGGAAGAGGTCGAGGAAGCGCGGCGTCGGGACCCCATCGATCGGCTCAAATCTCACCTGCTGGAGATGGGACTGCTGACCGAAGAGCTGGACCAGGAGATGCGCCGGGAAATCGTCGCCGAGGTCAATCGAGCCACCGACAATGCCGAGGCCGCTCCCTATCCGGCTCCTTCCACGGTCCACGACCACGTGTATGCACCATGAGCGACTCCCTGAGCCCAGGAGCTTGCGGTGGCTGTTAAGAACGTTTTGGAAGCCGTGCGCGAGGCAATGCGCGAGGAGATGACCCGGGACCCCAGCGTCTTCATCCTGGGAGAGGATGTCGGGAAGCGGGGCGGCGTCTTCCTAGCTACCCAGGGATTCCTGGAAGAGTTTGGCGAGGAGCGGGTGATCGACACCCCGCTAGCCGAGGCTTCCATCGTCGGCATCGCCCTTGGGGCTGCCTTCAAAGGTCTGCGGCCCATCGCCGAGGTAGAGTTCGCCGACTTCGTATGGCCCACGGCCAACCAGCTCATCGGGGAGGCCGCCCGGGTGTGCTACGGTACCGATGGAGCCCTTACGGTGCCAATGGTGGTCCGGGTCCCCTATGGCGGAGGCATTCATGGCGGCCTGTTTCACTCCCAGAACGTGGAGGCCTATTTCTTTCATACCCCCGGGCTCAAGGTGGTGGCTCCGGCTACGCCCTACGACGCCAAAGGACTGCTGAAGACATCCATCCGGGACAACAATCCCGTGGTGTTCGTGGAGCACAAGAAGACTTACCGCTTGGTGAGGGGCGAGGTTCCCGAAGGCGAGTACGTGCTCCCCATCGGGGTGGCAGACGTCAAGTGGTCAGGTGAAGACGTCACGGTCGTAACCTACGGCCTGATGCTCCACTACTGCCTGGAGGCCGCCGCTACCCTGGAGCAAGAGGGCACCAGCGTGGAGGTAATCGACCTGCGCACCCTGAGTCCCCTGGACCGGGAGACCATCCTGGAGTCGGTGAAGAAGACGGGCAAGGCCCTCATCGTCCACGAGGACAACATCACCGGCGGCGTGGGCGCGGAAGTGGCGGCCCTTCTGGCCGAGGAGGCCTTCTCCTACCTGGACGGTCCTGTCACCCGGCTGTGCGGGCCCGACGTCCCGACCATGCCCTTCGCTCCCACCCTGGAGGACGCCTACATGCCCAACGCCGAGACCGTCGCCGCCGCCCTACGGAAGCTGGCTGCTTATTAGCTTTCGTGGAGGCCATATTAGGTGTGTCTCAGTGAGCTAATGTCCCTTCCCCCTTGATGGGGGAAGGCTAGGATGGGGGTGTTCCCCCACCTTAATCCTCCCCCGCAGAGGGGGGAGGAGACTTGCGGAATCTCCTTTTTCATAAAAATTCTTGAATGAAGATAGTCGGTTCAAGCTGGTGAGATGGCTATAACGATAGAGCTACCCCAGGTAGGCGAGTCGGTGGTCGAAGGCATCATCGGCAAGTGGCTCAAGGCGCCCGGGGACAAGGTCCAGCGCTACGACACGCTGGTGGAGGTGGTCACCGACAAGGTGACCATGGAGGTCCCGTCCCCCGTTGGAGGCGTATTGACCCGCATTCTGGCCGAGGAGGGCGTCACCGTACCCATGGGCGCTCCCATCGCCGAAATGGAGACTGATGAGGTGCTCCCGCAGGCTCCGGACAAAGCCGTGATGCCAGAGCCCGCCGTAGAGGCCGAGGCCGTGGGCACCACGGGGTATCTGGTGAAAGACGTCAGGCCGGTGGGGCCTACCGGAGGCGGAGTCGAAGGGTCCGAGCCTGAGCCTCCAGTCGAGGCAAGAGGGCGCACTGAGGGGGGCCGGTACTCGCCTGCGGTGCAACGTCTGGCCAGGGAGCACCAAGTCGACCTGAGCCTGGTGGCCGGGACAGGAGGAAGAGGTCGCGTCACACGGAACGATGTCCTCAAGTATATCGAGGCCCGAGAGACCGCAGTTCCGGCGGCCCGGCCGGCTCCCCGAGAAACCGCGGGCGAAGACGTGGTGGTCGCCCTGACCCCGGTCCGGCGGCTGATCGCTCAGAACATGGTCAGGAGCTCCACCGAGATACCCAGCGCCTGGAGCATGGTGGAGGCCGACGTCACCCCCCTGGTGAAGCACCGGGAGGCCGTGAAGGAGGAGTTCCGAGGGCGGGAGGGGTTCGATATCACCTATCTCCCCTTCGCCATCAAGGCCCTCGTCGAGTCCCTGAAGGAGCATCCGACCCTCAACTCGACCTGGGAGGGAGACAGGATCCTCCTGAAAAAGCGTATTCACGTCGGCATCGCAGTTGGTGCGGCGGACGGCCTGGTAGTGCCCGTGATCCACGACGCTGACTCTCTCAGCATCGCTGGGCTGGCTAAGGCGGCCAGCGATCTGACCGCCAGGGCCCGCGAGGGCAAGCTCACCCTGGAGGACGTTCAGGGAGGCACGTTTACACTGAACAATACCGGCGCCCTGGGTTCCATCATCTCCCGTCCCATCATAAACCATCCCCAGGCGGCCATCCTGGCCACCGAGGCCATCCAGAAGCGGCCGGTGGTGGTCGAGGGCGACGCCATAGCCGTCCGGTCCATGATGAACCTCTGCGTATCCTTCGATCATCGTATACTGGACGGTACCCAGGCGGGCGCCTTCCTTCAGGCAGTAAAGGCCCGCCTGGAGGCCATGGGACCCAACACACCCATATATTAGGGGCCGACCAACTATGCCGCCCGTTGCGAAGTGCCAGATCATGAAGGCCGGGACCATAGAGTACCTGGAAGCCTGGGAGCTTCAGAGATCCCTGGTGGACCGGGTACAGCAGGGCGAGGAACCCAACACCCTCCTGCTTCTGGAGCATCCCTCCGTGTACACCATAGGCCGTCGGGGTAGGCGGGAGGACGTGCTGCTGGACGACGTCCGGCTCTCCCAGCTGGGCGTATCCCTCCATGAGGCGGACCGGGGAGGCCAGGTCACCTACCATGGGCCCGGCCAGCTGGTGGCCTACCCGATACTTGACCTCAGAGAGTGGGGCGGGCCCGTGAAGTACGTTCGTACCCTGGAGCAGGTGATCGTGACGACCCTGGGCGACTTTGGCATCGAGGCGGGCTGCCTGGAGGGTCTCACCGGGGTGTGGGTTGGGGAGGAGAAGATCGCGGCCATCGGCGTCAAGATCAGCAGGGGTGTCTCGTACCACGGCCTGGCGGTCAACGTAAACACCGACCTCTCCTTCTTCGACCGCATCGTCCCGTGTGGGATCGAGGACAGAGGAGTCACGTCTATGAACCGGCTTCTGGGGACCCAGGTGGACATAGAGGCGGTCGCCTACAGCTTGGTCTATCACTTCGGGCGGGAAATGGGCTTCCGCATGCAAGAAGCCGAGGTCCTGGCGGTCTAACGCTTGCCAGGGGGATCCGATGGGCCCGAAACGGGTCAGATGGTGGAGTCCTCGCGTAAGGCCGACGTCTAGTTGGCATTAGCCAAGCGTTCTCCTCTTCCCAATCGCCGGCCGCTGAAAAGGTTGTGGGCATCTCCCGTTGCCGGAGCGATGGTTACCCTGGCGTTGGTCGCCTGCTCTCAAGCGATGCCCACGGTCTCCACCATCTGCTCCAACATCGACCTCAGACCCACCAACCAGACCGTCCGCTCGAGGCCCTGCGAGCTGGTTCCCGAAACCCGATGCCTGGGCACCGACCTCAGGGGAGCAGACTTGAGTGGGACTGATCTGACCGCCTCCGACTTTCGATCCTCCTTCCTGGAAGGCGCGGACCTGAGCGGCGCGGTTCTGGCCATGGCCGGCCTGGCGGACAGCTTCATGGCCTGTGCCGACCTGACCTCGGCCGAACTGGCCGGCGCCGACATGAGGTTCACCGACCTCACCGAAGCCCTGCTGACCGGTGCGGCTCTGAACGCCGCCGACATGAGATTTGCCGACCTGACCCGGTCCGTCCTGGACGATGCCGATCTCACCGCGGCCAATCTCGAAGGTGCGAACCTCAGTGCCGCCAGCCTACGGGACGCCAACCTGAGCTTCGTCAACCTGAGTGACACAATCCTGAAGGGGGCCGATCTCAGCGGCGCCCGGTTGGGGGCGGCCAACCTCACCAGGGCGACGCTGATCGGAGCAGACCTGAAAGGGGCCGACCTCACTGCCGCGAACCTGAGCGGAGCCACCCTCGGCATGGCCGACATGGAGGGGGTGATCTTCTGCAAAACCCAGATGCCCGACGGCTCAGTGCGAGACGATGGCTGCCAGGATCCGCCCTAGCTCGCGCCGCGCATAGTCATGCCGTGCAAACCGTTGGCGTTTAACTCGATGGGGTTGGCTGCTCGTCCCTCGCCCCGCTGGTGCCCCGAACCAGGATTATCGTCCCCCCGGCGAGGAAGAAGACCAGCGTACCGATGAAGCCGGCACCGGAGATCCAGACCAGGTTATCCTGTGCCAACCCGAGCCAGTGGAACAGCATCAGTATTCCGGACAGAATGGCGAGCCAGCCCAGCGGACGATGCAGGGCCCCGCTCCGGGCTATCAAGGCCCCGATTAAGAGTACACCTAGACCGAAAAAGGTGGCAGCGATCTCGAAGGAGAACTCTCCCACCAGGGCTAAGCTACGGGCGCTAGTTGCTACGGTATCGGCGTGGACGCCCCCGGATACCGCGAACTCTCTTGCCAGGGGCTCGATTGAGAAATCGGCGATGTTGGCTATCATGAAGGTCAGGCCAGCGGCAAGAAACCCGAAAGCGGGCAACAGGGCAAGGTCTCGGAGGTGAGGCCGGAACACCATGTAGATGGCCGCTCCCACCGCGATCGCAAGCAGGCTGGAGACCATCCCGAAGGACGCGCCCACCAGATGTATTTCGTCGTCGGCAGCTATATCCAAGAGGGTCCCGGTAAATTCCCCCACGTCGGTGTCGGAGTTTGTCTTCGTCGCCACGTATACTATGGCGAACGCCACCAGGAGCAAAAAGATGATGCCCGCAATATGCTCGATTGCTTTTCTGGAAGGCAAGTCGCTCCTCCTTAGGGGATACGGACGCGATGGTAAAATGACAAGACGCACATGTTCCCATGGCTGGGGGGAAAATTACAAGGTAGCCGTCCTGCGAGAATGAGGTGATTACTGTGTTTGTAGAGGTCGACGTTGAAGAAAGCGGCAACTGTCCGCTGTCTGTGACCAGGATGTTCGATGCCATGGAGGACCCGGTCGGGGTGACGAAGGTCGTGGCATCGGACCCATCCGGAGAGGACCGCCTCTGCCACGTCACGGGCTGGTCCGGTGCCTCCGGGCCCTGCCCCGCTTACGCCGCACTGGTGGAGGATTCCGGAGAGGGTGTGGCCATACTGGTCTACGGCGGAGACCAGGGCATCCGGCTGAAGCCGGTGGAGTCACCCGAGCCCTGGGACCTGAACAGCGCGGACCAGTGGGGCGAGGCCTGCCTGCTCCTGGACAAGGACGTGAAGCTGGAGCGGGTCTCTTAGCCGGTAGCCGTGGGTTCGGGGCCGATGGGTGCGTCCATGGTGACCCGGCAGACCTGGAACTTCTCGTCGAACCCCTTGAGGGCGACTTCCGCGTGATCGACTTGGACGCCAGGGATCGCCAGCGCCTCTTCCACCACGGGATCCCGCACAAGGTCGTCCAGCATCACCAGGTCTCCCCCGGAGCTATGGCCCTGGAGCCTCACGGCGGTGTTTACCATGGTCCCGAAATAGTCGAGGCGGCCGTTCAGGTTGACGGCGATGCAGGGCCCCGCGTGAATCCCCATCTTCAGGACCAGGTCCGGGTGCCGCGCACCGTCGTCGGCCAGAGCCTTGTGAATCGCCAGCCCGGCGGCCACCGCGTCTCCGGGCTCGCCGAACACGGCCATCACCGCGTCGCCGATGGTCTTGACCACCGCGCCCCGGTGTTTGGCAACCAAGTCATGAAGCACACGGAAGTGGTCCCTGACCAAGGCGAAGGCCGGTGCGTCTCCCTGTTCCCGGTAGAGGGCCGTGGAGGAGCGTAGGTCTGTGAACATGAATGTCAAGTAGCGAATCTCGAAACGCTCCTCCGGCGCCAGTACCTCGGACGCGAAGATGTCGCGAAAACCCTGCATCGCGGTGATCCGGGCGGCCGTGACCGCGTCGTCGGGCCAATGCATCCTCTCCAGCGCGACCAGCAGGTCTCCGTCGCCTGAGTTCCGGATGCAGACCTGAACCTGTCCCGGCGCGACCTCCACCCGGTTCGGCTCGACTCCCTGGCGGTTGCAGGAGAAATCCACGGTCTCCCTAGTTGCGTAAGAGGCGCCGACCTCCAGCAGGGCACTGGACTCCATTTTATGGCCCCGTAGGCGGTAGGTGCCTTCCGTCAGGTCGGCGACCCACTCCGCACTGTCGCCAGGCGCCAGAGAACGCTGGACCAGGATGTGCGGCGTATTTCGCGGTCCGCCCACACAGTAGCTCCCCATTGCCAGCTCCCTGATCCTCTGGGCGGGCCGGAAGGTCACTTCCACGGAGCGATCGAAGTTGGCGTCGAACTGAATGTTGCACGAGGAGCAGTGACCACGGCCACGCAACGACGCCAGGGAGGATGCCCGGTCCTTGGCTCCGCGGCACAGCGGACACATGACGTCCCAGGTCAGCTCCAGCAGACCCAGCCGGGTGGCGTGCAGACACAGGGAAAGCACGGTGTCCCGGTCCTCTCCCCACCTGTCGGCCAGGGCATAGGGCTTGATGCGCTCGCAATCGTCGTCACCGGCCCCTCGGAGGTAGTGGACCAACCCCTGGACAACTCCGGGCCGGAAGCCCACCTCTGCCAGGGACGCTTCGGAGTCGCGGATGCGGGCCTGGGCCGCCTGGGACAGGCGGGGCGTCTCATGGGAGTAAGGCTCCGCTCCTTGCCCGGATAGGTATCGAGCCACGTCGCTGAAGACCCGGTTTAGACGGCGGCTGGTATGCACTCCAAGATAGTAACGGGCGACGATGCTCCATAGGCGGGACCGGGGGACGGCGTCGATGGTGTAGGTCAGGGTGCTACCTGGTGGAGAGGGCTCCAGCTCCAGGGCGGACAGCACCCTCAGGAACGGTCCATTGCTGTAGAGCCGTAAAACGGAGAACTCCCGGTCCTCCACCCACTGGAATGGCCTCTCCTCCCAGCCGACGGTGACACTAGGAGTTCGGGCGGCCCCCACCCGCAGCGAGCCGCCCTCGGGATTGGGCGTCTCGGTGAAGACCCACGGCCCCAGGCCGATGGCGTGGTTGAAGGCGTTGGTGTCGGCCACCAGGGGCCAGACGCGTTGAGGTGGGGCGGGCATGTCCCAGCGCCAGGTGTAGTGCAGGGTTTTGTCGGTCATGGGACCTTCTCGGGGTTAGAGAACTGCTCTACTCTTTGTTCAAAAACGGCCCTGGACGACAGGTCACTCTCCCTTGAGAAACTCCGACAGCGCCGGGAAGAACTCCTCCGGGCGCTCCTGGTGGGGGCGGTGGCCGCTGTGGTCCAGCACCAAAAGACGGGAGCCGGGGATCAGGCGCTGGAACTCTTCGCCGTAAACGGGGGGCACGATGCCGTCGTGGGAGCCCCACACCAGCAGGGTCGGCGCGGTGATGCGATGGATGCGTTTCTTCAGGCCGCGCTCTGGGATGGGCCAGGTAAACTTGCCGATGGACGCCAGGGTCCTGGTCCGGTCCAGGTTGGCCTCCATTTGCTCCTGGGGATCCTGGGGCGGTGCCATATTTGCTTTGGCAGCCTCCGACTCGGAGTCGTACCAGACGGCCCTGGCAAGGTCCTCGGGCGAAAGCACGAAGAAGTCTGGGATAGGAGTATCGTCCAGCCACAGGCCCAGCGCCCCTATGAGCACTAGCCGGGAGACGCGTTGGGGGCAGTGGGCGGCTAGCTCCGCGGCGACCATGCCGCCGTAGGAGTGGCCCACCAGGGACACCCGTTGCAGGCCCAGGCCGTCCAGGAGCTCCTCGTAGAAAAGGACCAGGTCCCACAGGTCGTCCAGGTGCTCGATGCCCGAGGACGGGCCCACGCCGGGGTGGTAGGGGGCGTAGACGGTGAATTCCCGGGCCAGGCGGTCCAGATAGGGCTCCCATCCAGGGAGTCCCCCGGCGCCGTGCAGGTAGACCAGAGGGTCGCCCGCACCACCTTCCAGGACCCTTATCTGGATGCGGCCATCGCGGAGGGGGACGGTGTGCTCCCGGTGGTCTACCAACGAAGTAGGCCTCCCGCAAACCTGCGGTGGCTCATGCGTCCCCCGACAGGGTAGGCGTGCCCCGCCGGTCGGGGACCGCAGCAGGCCACCACCTGTCCTCGTACTCGCTCCAAGTGTCCTTGAGGGCGGGGAGCACCTCGGTGGCGAACAGCTCCAGGTTCTTCTTGGTCAGGTCTTTGGGCATGCTCCCTATGTGCAGGAGGCACATGAGATGCCCCACCCGAAGCAGTTTGATGGCCTCCTTCAGGCGATCCCGAACCGTCTCGGGGCTTCCCGCGATGATGTGTCCCTGCTCGACGTAGTCCTTCCACTGGAGCTCCCGAGCGATCCTCTGGCTCTCCTCCCCCAGCTGGGGACGCACCGAGGCCCGCATCGACTCGATGGAGCGGTAGCCGGGGGCCTCGGCGAAGGGAGGGTAGATTCGAAGCATCTTGTTGTAGAAGTATCGCACGTGAGGGGCGTAGTCCACCTCGGCCTGGGCGTCGGTCTCGGAGACGCACACCAGCTGCAGGAAGCCTAACCGGTAGGGGTTGTCGTCGAAGCCCAGCTCGGCGGTCCTGTTCCAGAACCCGTTTACCACCCGCTGGCCCCGCAAGTATCCGAAGTAGCTGAGGTAGCAGTAGACGTAGTCCCTCTGCAGTACCCAGTCCCAGGTCTCCAGGCTGCCGCCCCCGGGGATCCAGATGGGGGGATGGGGCTGCTGCAGTGGCCGAGGCCAGATGTTCACGTACCGCAGCTTGGTGAATTTGCCGTTGAAGGCGAAGGGCTCGCGGCGGGTCCAGGCCTGGATGATCAGGTCGTTAGCCTCGTCGTGGCGCTCGCGGAGCTGGATTGGTATCTGCCCGTAGGAATAGGCGGAGTCCATGGAGGAACCCACGGGAAAGCCGGCGACCAGTCGTCCTCCGCTGAGCAGGTCCAGCATCGCCATCTCTTCCGCGACGCGGATCGGGGGATTGTACAGGGCGATGCTGTTACCCAGGACGATCAGGGCCGACTGGGAGGTGCTGCGGCTGAGGATGCCCGCCATGATGTTGGGGGACGGCATGAGGCCGTAGGCGTTGTTGTGGTGCTCGTTGACGCAGATGCCGTCGTAGCCCAGCTGGTCGGCGTACTGGAGCTCCTCGATGTAATCGCCGTAGACCTGTCTCCCATGCTCCGGATCGAAGTTTTTCGTTGGGGAAGGTCCACCCAGGCGCTGCGGAACCGCTGCTCGAAGTCGTCGGGCAGCGCCTGGTAGGGCATGAGATGGAAGAAACTGATTTTCACCGTTGCCTCCCCGGGTACTCGTTCCAGGCGGCGGGTTGACCGGTCTACAATCCCATGGCCGCTACGCCGAGGCGGGCCAGCTCTTCGTCTTCTTCGGCGCTCAGGCCGCTGACCCCGATGCCGCCCAGGACCATGCCGTCGCCGGGCCTCACCACCGTCACGCCGCCTTGCGCCCCCAGCAGATTGGTGTCTCCCAGCTCCGTGGTGCTCATTCCGTTGCTTCTTGAGGGAACTGGCCGAAAACCCCGGCATCGGACCCGCTCACGGCCGCGGGTATAGGCCTTCTTGGAGGGCGATGTTCCTGGGGATGGGCCGGCAGTTGTCCATGCTGGCATAGGAGAGGAGGACTCCCTCATCGTTGACGATGGCTATGGCCACCGGCCGGTCGGGGCTCCATGGTCGCCTTCTCCAGCATCGCCGTCATGGCCGCCTGAGCCTGGGCCAGTCCAAGCTGCGCCTTCTGGTACGTCACCGCTACCTCTGGTGTGTATTGGGCCGAATCCTACAGGTCCATGGCCGCGAGGCCGATGCGAGCCAGATCATCGTCCTCCCGGGCATTACTGAGACCACTGATGCCGATGCCGCCCAGGACCACACCGGTGCCGGGCTGGAGTATTACCAGGCCGCCCTGGTAGGCCACCAGGTTCGGGTCCTGCAACTCCTCCGTCCGCAGATCGTAGCCCTTGAGCCGGTCCCGCCAGGTGTGGGTGTCCACGCCGACCACTGCCGCGGTATAGGCCTTCTTCACCGCCAGCGACAGGGGGAGGGGAGGACAGTTGTCCATGCGGGTGAAGGCGACCAGGCTGCCCCGGTCGTCGACTATGGCAATGGCCACCGGGTGGGCGGGGTCCTGAAGGGTCACCTCCAGGATCGCGTTCATCGCTGCCTGGGCTTGGGACAGCCCTAGCTGGGGTTTCTGATACATTGGGAACCTCGAGCGGCTGGCTGAGCCCATTCTAGCATCGACCTCATGAGGTGACAAGGCAGTCAAACGGGAGCTAGTACTCAGTCAACTCGGTGTTGGTAATTATTTAAGAAATCACTCAAAGTTGCTACCCTTTGGGAAGACAGAATCTACCCAAGGGGTGGCAGTGATGGGACGACGGGAAAAGTATAGGGTGCGCTTGGACCAGGAAGACCGGGAACAACTCCAGCAATTGATTCGAAGTGGGAAGAGCCGGGCTCGTGTGATGACCCGGGCGAGGATTCTACTAAAGAGCGATGAGGGTTGGAAGGCTCCCAAGGTGTCTGAGGCCTTGGACGTCTCCGTAGGCACAGTGTTCCGCATCAAGCGGCGTTTCGCTGAAGAGGGCATGAAGGGGGCTTTGCTGGAAAGGCCCAGGCCCAGGCCACGGAGGAAGCTGGACGACAAGGGAGAGGCCCACCTCATCGCCCTGGCCTGCAGCGCCGCGCCGGAGGGCCACGACCACTGGACCCTGCGGCTGTTGGCCGGGAAAGTGGTAGAGCTAGGGTTGGTGCCCTCCATGTCCCATGAAGGCATCCGCAAGCGGCTCAAAAAAACGTTCTTAAGCCGTGGCAGAAGAAGGAATGGTGTATTCCTAAGGTGAGCGCCGACTTTGTGGCAGCCATGGAGGATGTGCTGGACCTGTATGCCGAGCCCTATGACCCCCGGCGGCCGGTGGTCTGCTTTGACGAGACCTCGACTCAGCTGTTGAGCGAGCCACGGCCGCCCCTCCCAGCGAAGCCGGGACAGCCGCGGCGACAGGACTACGAGTACCGAAGGGAGGGCACCCGGAACCTGTTCCTGACCTGCGAGCCGCTGCAGGGCTGGAGACACGTGGCCATCACCCAGCGGCGGACCCAGCAGGACTTCGCCCGTCAGATGCGTTGGTTGGTGGATGAGGCCTACCCGGAGGCCCCGGTGGTGCGAGTTGTTCTGGATAACCTGAACACTCATCGCCCGGCTTCCCTGTACGAGGCCTTTCCTGCCCCTGAGGCCCGGCGTATCGTAAAGCGGCTGGAGTTCCACCACACCCCCAAACACGGCAGTTGGCTCAACATGGCGGAGATCGAGTTCAGCGTCCTGGCCCGATCTTGCCTGAGGAGGCGTGTCCCCGATGAGGCTGCCCTCCGCCGAGAAATTCAGGCCCTGGAGGGGGAGCGAAACGCCGCCCGAGCCTCTATCCATTGGCGCTTCAACACCCAAGATGCTAGGGCGAAACTCCATCGGCTATATCCTTCAAATCACAGGTTGACTGAGTACTAGTATACTGTCTGTATATAGCTTTACATCGGCGAGGGTGTGGGGCATCCTTCTCCACCTCCGTCTTTCCGGCGCAAGCCGGAATCCAGAGAAGCGTTAGTTGGATCCCGGCTTGTGCCGGGATGACCGATTGAGTATCAAGCCATTTGCGAGACACTAGACTAGGGGGTCAGGATGACCTTGCCCATGGCTCCGCGGCCGGCGAGATGGGCGTGGACCTTTCCCACCTCCGACATGGGGACGACGCGGTCTACGACGAGGCGGAGCCTGCCCGACTGGATCATAGGGATCATATCGGCCATGGCGCCCTGGAGGTCCAGCCCTCCTCTGGGGGCGATCCCCATTCCCAGACCCATGATGGACTGGTTGGAACGGAAGAAATCGCCGGTGTGAAACGAAATGGCCTTGCCGCTGATGTTACCGTACGTGACCACCCGGCCCAGGGGCGCCAGGCAGCGCAGGCTCTTCTCCAGGACCTCTCCGCCCAGGGCCTCCAGGACTACGTCCACACCCTGCCCATCGGTTAGACTCTTGACCACCTGTTCGAAATCGCTTGTAGCGTAGTTGATGACCTCGTCGGCCCCTATGGACCTGGCCAGGTCCAGCTTCTCCTGGGTGGACGCGGTGGCGATGACCCGGGCGCCCCAGATCTTGGCCAGCTGGAGCGCCACGTTTCCCATGCCCGAGGCGGCGGCGTGGACCAGGACGGTCTCACCAGGCTGGACCCGGGCCCTCGTCTTGACGACGTGGTAGGCCGTCAGGTGGTTGTTGGGCGTGCCTCCCGCCTCGACAAGGTCCAGGTCGTCTGGGCATGGGAAGACCCGGCCTATCTCGGCGGCGACGTACTCGGCCTGACCGGAGACGCTGGCGAATCCCTGTCCCATCACCCTGTCTCCGACCCGAAAGGTCGCCACATCGGGCCCCACCTCTTCGACGGTGCCCGCCGCCTCGACTCCAACTCCCGCTGGAAGCTCGAGGCCCGGGTTGGCTCCACCCCGTCGGTTCAGGTCAGTGAAGTTGACGCCGGCGCCCGCCACCTTGATCAGGACCTGGCCCGGGCCGACGGAGGGTCGCGGGACTCCATCCTCGTAGGCCAGGACTTCCGGTCCTCCGAACTGGTGGAACCTGACGGCCTTCATCGGACCTCCTCAGGAATCGTCATAGCTTCGGTGCCCTCATCCGCGGCCCCTCTCCCGTGGAGAGAAGGGTGGTTAGTGGAGGTGAAAGTGCTTGAAGCTCTCGGCGTACTCCATACCGTGCTCCTCGCCCGCCTTGTGCTTCCATTCCCGCATCATCTGTCCGTCTCCCACGGCTTCCCCTACCTGGGACACGTGTTGCTTGAGTGCTTCGATGGCGACGTCGATGGTGTCCGAGATGTCGACCCACTTGTCGGCGCCATCCCGGTCCATGATCATTACTTCCCTCACCTTGTGGGGCTCCAGGCCTTCCTCCAGCAGCTCCGGGAAGGTCATGCGGTCCCGCGCGGTGGGGAACACCGCAGCCATCGCCGCCTCACCGGCAGCTATATGGTCGGGATGCCCCAAGTACCCATTGCCATTGAGGCTTCTCACCGGGCTTGGACAGATCAAGACATCGGGTTTGTGACGCCGGATCTCCTTGACGATGTCGCGGCGCAAGTCCAGTGTGGGTTGGAGCATCGAGTCCTCGTATTCCAGGAACACAACGTCCTTGAGCCCCAGCACCTTGCCTGCCGCAACCTGCTCTTGCCGCCGTATCTCGATGAGCCGTTCGGGTGTCATGCTTGGGTCGCTGCTGCCCTTGCTGCCATCGGTGCAGATGACGTATACAACGTCCATCCCTTCCCTGCACCACCTGGCGACTGTGCCGGAGCAGCCGTATTCAGCATCATCGGGGTGGGCGACTACCACCATCCCGCGACGATAAGGGGCCTCCTGGTCCATGGGGATTACCTCCGAAGATCAAGTGTGTTGGCCGCCATCCCGGGACGATGGCGTGTCGGGTCTAGTTTAGATAAAGTTCGCGAGTCCTTGGCATTCAGGGAGATGGTTGACTGCCGTCAGTGGCCATGAGCTCCCGAGGCGGACACCAGAAGGTCCATCCTGTCGCCCCACTTTTTGAGGAACCGGCGGAAGTTCCGGTTGCTGAGCTGGTCCCGTTCAGCCTCTCCCAAAGCGGTCCACTGGCGGTGCTCGTGTCGCAACATGGGGAGATCACCATCGGCGACGATGCGGTAGCCACCTTCTCTGAACTGGAAGCTGAAGTCCAGGTCCAGGTTGCGGTAGAAACGGAAGGTCTCCCTCATCAACCCCACTCCGGGCAGAAGAGACCGCCTAAAGGCCATGCAGTAGGCCTGCATCGCGTCGGCGTCGCCGGAAAGGACCTCTTCGTGGAAGTGACGTAGGTCGTCCGTCCGCACTCCCCATGGGCCGACGATGCCTATTGACTCGTCTTCCAGCCAGCGCCGGATCGGACTAAGGGCATCTCCCACTACTTCGGCTGAGGTATCCAGGATGACGATGTACCGCCCGAGGCTCTGCTTCAGTCCGATGTTCTTCGCCGCTCCGTCCCCCAACACGTGGTCGCAATGGATGACCCGGGCGCGGGGGTCCCCAAGTTGGAGCTCTTCCAGCCACTCGGAGGTCCCATCGGAGCAGCCGTTGTCCACCACGATCAGCTCCACCGAATGGCCTTCGGCCCACTTCAGGATGCTCCCGGCGCAGCGTTTTACGTCGTCGATGTAATTATTGGCGCTGACGACGAAAGAGAAGTCGAACTTGGACTCCAGGTCCAGACGAGAATCCACCTCGTTGGAAGAGGATACTGACCTCCAGCGATCATGGCGCTTCTCCATTGCAGTCTTGGGGCGCGCCCTGGTGTCCGTCGACGTATCCCGCACCACGTACCCTTCGGTGGAGAGGGTCGAGCGCATCTCGTCGGCGGGTCGATAGTCTGCCTGCCCACGAAGCGTCGCCCTCTGGCCCAGGGCTGCGCTGACCTCAGATGGCAGCTCGTAGCCATCTACTGCCCCTTCCAGCCCCAGGCCGAGGACTCCGTCGAACTCCAACAGCAGTGCCAGCTTGGCCCGATCCGGCAGGGGTGAGCGGACCATCTCCCAGGTGAGACCCAGGGCCCTGGGAAGGTCCAGGTCGTTGTCCACCGCCTCCCAGAAACGGCCCCGCCATTCTTCCGCTTCCTGGGGAATCCGGACCCCGGGCGGCAGGCTGCTCCATTGCCAGACCCGGTCCCGCAGAGCCGTGAGGGCGCCCTCGGCCGCCCTGAGGGCGAAGAAGGTGAAGTTCATCCTGTGCCTGTACCTCACGGTCAGACACAGGTATCGGAAGGACAGCGGATCAAACCCCCGCTGCTCCAAGTCTTCCAAAATGAACTCGTTCCCAGCGGATTTGGCCATCTTTACGCCGTCGGCAAGCAGGTGTTGGCCGTGCACCCAGTAGCGCACGAAAGGCTTCCCGAAGGCGGCTTCGCTTTGGGCGATCTCATCCTCGTGGTGGGGAAAGATGTTATCGACGCCGCCGGTGTGGATGTCCAGCTGCTCGCCCATGTACTTGGTGGACATCGCCGAGCACTCGATATGCCAGCCGGGAAAGCCCTCTCCCCAAGGGCTGTCCCATTTCATCTCACGCCCCGGCTCGGCCATCTTCCACAGTGTGAAATCCCGGGGGTCCCGCTTCAACGGATCCACCTCTGCCCTCACACCCTCCATCAGGCCTTCCTGGACGTTGCCCGAGAGGCTCCCATAGCTGGCGAACTTGCTCACGTCGAAGTAGAGGTTATCGCCTGCCCGATAGGCGTAGCCCTTATCGAAGAGACTCTGGATCACCTGTATCATCTCGGGGATGTGGTCGGTGGCCCAGGGGAAGTGGTGGGCCGGAAGGATGTTCAGTTTTTTCTCGTCGTGGAAGAAAGCATCGGCGTAGTACCGGGCTATCTCGCCGGGTGTTTTGCCTTCGGCAAGGGCCGCCAGGATCACCTTGTCCCCGCCGGTCTCCATCATCTCCTGGCGCATATGGCCCACGTCGGTGATGTTCTTGACGTGGGTAATCTGGTATCCATGGGCGGAGAGGGTCCTCCGCATCCAGTCGGCCATGAGGTAGGAGCGCAGGTTGCCGACGTGGGCGTGGCGGTATACCGTGGGCCCGCACGTGTACATACGGGCCACCCCGGGGTCCAGGGTGGTTATCTCTTCGACTCTTTTGCTGAGGGTGTTGTATACGCGAAGCAAGCGCCGCCCTTTTCCGTAGTCGTCAGAGAATTTTATCATGTTACAGGCATCGATTGCACCCGCGGTCCTTTCGTTGACAATGTGGCGCCGTCTCCATAAAATCCAAACTAGGACTCACTGGATGCGTTTGATGAGGAAACAATGACTTCGATAAGGCTGCTATACGAGCTCCAGGAGCTGGACCAGGAGATAGCCCAGAGCAAAGGCCGCATGTCGGCCATCGATCAGGAGTTGACCGCCGGAGCGGGTTTGGACGCCATCCAGCGGGAAGTCGAGGCCCAGCGGAACCACGTCCTGGAACTGACGGTCAAGCAGAAGTCCCAGGACCTGGAGGCGGAGTCCGTACGGGAAAAGCTCCGAAACATCGAGGGCAAGCTCTACGGGGGCACCGTCACCAACCTCAAGGAGATTGAGGGCTTCGAAAAAGAAGCCGGGAACCTCCGGGGACATCTGCAGGAGCTGGACGACCGGAACCTGGCCGCTTTGGAATCTCTGGAGGAAGAGCAGGAGAAGCTGCGTTCCCTGGAGGAAGGCAACCGGCGTGCAGGAGACGATTGGATCGCCAAAGAGGCCGAGCTCCAGAGGGAGCACAAGAAGTTAGGGAAGGCTCTGGCTTCGCTGGAAGGCCGGCGGAGAGAGTCCGTAGCGAACGTGGAAGATCCGGAGCTCAAGCTGTACGAGCGGTTGCGCCAGGCCAAGGGCGGCCAGGCGATAGCCAAGGTTGAGCGCGGTCTGTGCCGAGGGTGCCGCATGGCCCTTCCAACCCACCAGCTCCAGCGTGCCAGGGTGGGGCGTGAGCCGGTGCTGTGCAGCAGCTGCGGGCGTATTCTCTACGTCAGCTAGGATGGCCCTCACCCCCAACCCCTCTCCCTTAGGGAGAGGGGGAACGAAGGCTTCCGGTAGCCAGGGGCCCCCCACCTCGACTGGCTCCCTCGATGAGAGGGGTGACCCTCGGGTCACTAGGAACCGAGCGGCCCGCGTTGACCCCCCTACAACATATGTGCTACATTTCTACGGGACCAGGTAGGCCGGGTGACCGCTGCCCCAGAGTATGGGGGAGAGGAAAGTCCGGGCTCCACCGGGCGGGGTGCTGGGTAACTCCCAGGCTCGTCGATCCGTCGGCGGGACGGAAAGTGGCACAGAAACTGCACCGCTCCGGCGGCCACCGGCCGTCGGAGTAAGGTTGAAAACGGGCGGTAAGAGCGCCCGGCCGACCGTGGTGACACGGCGGCGGCCAAACCCCACCTGGAGCAAGGCCGAATAGGGGGACTATGGGTGCCCGGCCCGTCCCCGGGTTGGCTGCTTGAGTCCGGCGGCAACGCCGGACCTAGAGAGATGGTCACCGTCCCCGGGCCGACGCCAGGGGATACAGAACCCGGCTTACAGGCCTGCCTGGCCCCTTCGCACCTCAGATATCCAAGGGCGTTGAACTATGGGTCGAGCCATGGGCCAAACTATGAGAATGAACGAACGGAGCTGTCAGGCCGTCATCGAGGGCCTTGAGGCCGTGGGCCTGCAGTACTTCATCCACGTCCCCGATAGCTACGGCGCACCGGTGGTTGCCCACTTCCAGGAACATCCCACCGTAGAGTGCTTCTCCGTGGCTCGCGAGGAAGAGGGCATTGGGGTGGCGGCCGGCCTAGTCCTGGGCGGCAAGAAGGGCGTCCTCTTCTACCAGGACGTCGGCCTGGGCAACTCCATGGTCGCCCTCACTACCTTCGCCATGTCCTACCACATGCCGATGCTGGTGCTGGCAATACGCCGTGGAGGGTTCGGGGAGTTCAACTCCGCGGTGCACACCTTTTCCGAGCACGCCATTGACATGGTGGAGGCCATGAACATCAAGGCCTTCGTGCTGGACTACCGCGTCCCGGTGACGGAGTGGCCTCAGGCCATAGCTCGGGCCGACGAGTACACCCGCCTGACCCACCGGCCGGTGGTCCTGTTCCTCAATCTGAAAGAATGATGCCGACCTCTAGAGTAGACGCCCTGAAGCGGATATCCGCCGAGTTTCCCGACGATCCCGTCGTGCTGACCTGCGGGGCCACCTCCCGTGAGATGGCCCATATCGACCGGCGACGGAACCACCTCTACGTCGTGGACTCCATGGGCCTGGTCAGCTCCATCACCCTGGGCCTGAGCCTGTCCCTGGACGGTGCGCCCGTCGGGCGGTGCGTCGGGGTCGAGGGCGACGGTGGCATGCTAATGAACCTCAACTCCCTGAGCACCATCGGGTACCTTCAGCCTCGAAAGCTGCTGCTCATCGTGCTGGACAATCAGGCCTATGCCTCCACCGGTGGCCAGCCGACCTTCACAGAGAGCATCGACCTGGCGGCGGTGGCAGGCTCCTGCGGGTTCAAGACTTGGGCAGCCGCCGACCTGGCCAGCCTATCGGCCTCCATGGCCTCCGCGCTGGAGGTGGACGGCCCCGGTTTCATCCACATGAGGATCGACAAGGCCAACGCCAGCGTACCTCTGCTGCTGGATGACCCGGTGACCCTTGCCCACGGCTTCGATATGTGGTTGAATACACGTCGGGCAGGCCGGATATAGACACGGAGGTCCTGGCATAAGGTGTTCATAGACATGCACAGTCACTCCGTCTCCTCGGACGACTCCCGGGCGACAGTGGAGCAGTATCTGAAGTGGATCCATGTGCTGAGGAAACGGGGCTACACCATAGACGGCATCGTGCTCACCGAGCACCGCAAGTTCGACCGCGACGCGGACTACTCGTCCCTTGGCCGGGAGTACGGGGTCCTGGTGCTTAAAGGCTCGGAGCTCGATACTCGCTACGGCCATTTCCTGGTCTACGGAGTGACCGACGGGTTGCTGGAGGCGGTGGACTTCGCCGATGTGACCATGGACCCCGTCCGGCTCATTGCCGAAGCCGAAGCCAACGGGGCGCTGGCCATACCGGCTCACCCGGGGCGGCCACGCATCGGGCTATGCGAGTTCGTGGGTAACGGCGTGGAGTTCCCGGGCCTGGGAATCGTGGAGACCCTGAACGGGGGCAGCCGCAGCGGCGAGAACGAGAGGGCTCTGGATATGGCGGGAAAACGTGGCTACCGGGGTATCGGAGGCAGCGACGCCCACCTGGCCAGCTCCATAGCAACCTGTCTCACCTCCTTCGACGCCCACATCCGCGACGAAAGGGAACTGGTGGAGGCCCTGCGCTCGGGAAACTTCCGGCCGGCCAGCCTGGATGACACGAACGACCATTGAGGACGAGGTGTTGCGTCTACAAATGACGGTCATAAGACGAAGCATGATCGGAAAGGCCAGGAGGCGTCGATGGTAATGGAGCTGGAATACGACAAATCGCTCCTCGGTAAGGAGTTCAAGGCCGGACCCTTTCCGGTCACCGCGGAGCTAATCCGGGACTACTGTAGCTCTATTGGGGAGAGCAATCCCGTGTACTTAGACGAAGCCGTGGCCAAGGATGCCGGCTATACCGACATCGTTGCCCCGCCCGTGATGACAACCATCTTCATCAGAGGCGAAAACTTCCCGGACATCAAGCTCAAGTTCGGCCGGATGCGCTTCCACGCCGGGCAGACCATCCAGCCCGTGTCTCCTCTGGTCGCCGGGGACTCGTTAACGGCGTCCTCGGCATTGAAGGAGGTCTACCCCAAGACGGGGCGGTCGGGCACCATGGTCTTCATCGTGTGGGAGACAACCTTCACCAATCAGCGAGGAGAAACCGTGGCGGCGGTCCAGGAATCCTTCGCCGCCAGGGAGTAGGGAATGGCACAGGCGGCGGTCCGTTACTACGAAGACGTGGAGCTGGGTGACGAGCTCGGCACCCTGCAGAAGGACATCTCCGATGAGGCCGTCGAGGCCTTCTGCCGGGTCCGGGGGACTCCGACCCCCAACCGGTTCACCGACCCGGATCAGGCCAAGAAAGACGGGCTTAGCGCCCCGATAGTGCCGGGCATCATGAGCATGGCGATGATGGCCCAACTCCTGACCGACTGGTCCACCGGCGGTGTCGTGAAGGACCTGGACGTGGTGTTCCGCCAGCCGGTGCTGCACCAATCCGTAGCAATTACCGGCGTGGTCACCGACAAGCGGGAAGATGGCGGCGACCACATCGTCGAGTGCGACGTCGAGCTCTCCGACGGGGAGAGGGGACGTCTCATAGGCGGCAAGGCGGTCATTTCCCTGCCCAGCCGGGGAAGCTAGACCCGGCTACACCGGCCCTACGGCCGCATCGAATCCGGAGACCCAGCGAGTATGCAAGGTTACGATCCGTCCACCTACGGCGAGCGCATCGCCTCCGTCTACGACGGGCTACACACCTGGATCGGGGATGTCGAGCCTGCGGTCGCGGTACTGGCTGAGCTGTCTCGGGTCGGACGGGTCCTGGAGCTGGGAATCGGCACCGGCCGGGTGGCGCTGCCGATGGCTGCCAGGGGAATCGAGGTCCACGGCATCGATGCTTCCCAAGCAATGGTGGCCCGGATGCGGGCCAAGGAGGGCGGGGCGTCCATCCCGGTGACCTTCGGTGACTTCGCCGACGTGGCCGTTGAGGGCAGCTTTTCGGCCGTCTTCGTCTGCTTCAACACATTCTTCGCCCTGACAACCCAGGAAGACCAAGTGCGCTGCTTCCGCAACGTGGCGACGCACCTCACAGGCGATGGTATCTTCGCCCTAGAGGTCTTCGTGCCGGATCTGACCCGCTTCGGGCGGGGGCAAAACGTCGAGGCGCAACGGGTTGAGGCCGACATGGTGCTGCTGGAGGTTTCGCGCCACGATGCGGTGAACCAGAGGGTCGCTTCTCAGCACGTCCACATCACTGAGTCGGGCACCCAGCTCTTCCCGATACAGCTGCGCTACGCCTGGCCCTCGGAGCTGGACCTGATGGCCCGGCTCGCCGGGATGCGCCTCCGCGACCGGTGGAGCGACTGGGACCGGACGCCCTTCACCGGCTCCAGCACCAAGCACGTGTCCGTCTACCAGCGGGCCTAAGCCGGAGGTAGCCTTGCCCAAGAACCCGGTTTCCGGAATGCTCCGGGGAGGCCTCCACACCCGGGTGGTGGGGAGGCGGATCCTCTACTACCAGAGCCTCTCCTCCACCATGGACGAGGCGGCCCGCCTGGCTAATGGGGGCACCGAGGAGGGCACCGTGGTGCTGGCGGAGGAGCAGTCCTCGGCCCGGGGCAGGTTCCAACGGCAGTGGGTCACCCAGGCCGGCAACCTCTACTTCTCCATCGTGCTCCGGCCATCCCTAGAGGGACTGCAGTACGTCAGCATCGTGTCCGGCCTGGCCGTGGCGCGGGCCATAAGAAAGTGCACCGAGCTGGACCCCACAATCAAGTGGCCCAACGACGTGAGGATACGGGGCAGAAAGGTGTGCGGAATCCTGGTCGAGAACACGGTCCAGGGCGGCAGCGTTCAACACGCCATCGTGGGTATCGGGATCAACGTCGCCTTCGATCCATCCACGGTGGAGGAGCTCAAAGACACAGCCGCCGGATTGAACGCAGAATCTGGTAGTGCGATAGACCGCGAGGCGTTGTTAGGGCAGGTGCTTTATGAGATTGACAGGCTCTACGCACCCCTGCGGCAGGTCTCGCCGGGCAAGGGCCCGGAGGTCCAAGCTATCGTGCAGGAGTGGCGCGGACTGCTGGATACCCTGGGCGGCCGAGTGGAAGTGCGGTGGCAGGACGACGTGCTCAGGGGCCTGGCCGAGGACGTGGATGCTGAGGGGAATCTTATCCTGCGCCGGGAAGACGGTTCGCTGGTGAACCTTCCTTCGGGGGAAGTCACCTCCCAGGTGGGCGTCGAAGGCGGGAGGTGAGCATTGCTGGACTGCCTTAGCCTGGATGGACGGGTGGTCATCGTCACAGGAGGCGGCACCGGTCTGGGCCGGGCGATGGTGCTGGCTCTTGCCCGCGCTGGGGCCGACCTGGTCGTCGCGGCCAGGAGGCAGGGTCCCATCGAGGAAGCGGCGGACGAGGTGCGCGCCTTGGGCAGACAAGCCCTCGCCGTCCCCGCCGATGTCAGCGACTCCACCCAGGTCGACGCGATGATGGCCCGAAGCCTGGAGACCTTCGGCAAAGTAGACGTCCTGATCAATAACGCTGGCAGCACGGCGGAGAACGTCCGCGCCCCCATCTGGGAGATAACCGACCATGAGTGGCGGGCCGGGATCGACGTCAATCTAAGCGGCGCCTTCTACTGCGCCCGGGCCGTCTCCAAGCACATGGTGGACCGAGGTAGCGGCAAGATCATCAACGTGGCCTCAGGCTTCGGCCTTCGGGGGTCGCGGGACCTGTACATCTATAGCTGTGGCAAGGGGGGAATGGTGCAGCTCACTCGCACCCTGGCGATGAGCCTGGGCCGGTACGGCGTTACAGCCAACACCATCGCGCCGGGTTTCATCCCCACCAGGGGCACCGACTCCTTCCGCGAGAGCCTGCCCGAGTCGGGGGCGATGATACCCACCGGCAAGCTGGGGAAGCCCGAGGACATGGGCCCCATTGCCGTCTTCCTGGCTTCGCCGGCTTCCGACTACATGAATGGCGAGGTGATCACGCTGGACGGCGGAGGACTGGCCGGCGGATTCGCCCCGACGGGCCACGCCCCGGTCGTACCGCTGGAGCCCTGAGTGGTTCCATAGTCTCCTCCACCGATGCGGGGGAGGATTAAGGTGGGGGCTGTCCACTCCCATCCTAACCTTCCCCCGTCGAAGGGGGAAGGGAGCTTGACGGCGGAGGAGGCGCAAGTTGCCCGTACTCGACGAGTTCAAGCTAAACGGCAAAGTAGCCATCGTAGCTGGCGACGATCCCGAGTTCACTCCCGTGCTGGCCGTGGTGCTTGCCGAGGCCGGTGCGCGAGTGTTCCTCATGGCCGGGACCCTGGGGATGCTGGGGGACGCGATACGGATGGTTGAAGAGCTGGGGGGCGAGGCAACGGGGGTATCGGTCGATGCGACCAACGAGGACGACGTTCAGCAAGCCGTCGATGGTGCCTTGGAGAGGATGGGCCGTCTGGATATACTGGTAAACTGCTTTCGCACCGAGTTCGCCAAGCCCTTCGTCGAAGTGGGCCTCGACGAGTATCAGACGGTGATGGACCGGAACGTGAGGCCGGTCTTCCTGACCTGCCGCGCCGTCGGCAGGACGATGGTAGAGGCTAGCGGCGGCCGGATCGTTAACATAATATCCGGGCTGGCCGAGCGGGGCCTGTGGAACTCGGCGGCCTACTGCGCCAGCCAGGGCGCCGTCCTCCAGCTCACCCGCGCCCTGGCCCTGGAGTGGGGCAGGCACAACGTCCGGGTCAACGCCATCGGCACCGGCTGGTTCACTGCCGAGGACGTGCCCGCAGAGGAGGCGCAGAAGGAGCTGCTGGTGCGCTACATCCCCCTGCGCCGCAAGGGGCACCCCAGGGATATCGCGCCGCTGCTGGCGTACCTGGCCTCCGATGCATGCGACTACACCACCGGCCAACCCATCTACATCGACGGCGGGCTGATGGCCCACCCTTGAGCGCCCAGTCCCGCCTACGAAGCTAGACTCCTCGTTTGCCGCATTGCATTTCCTTTTCCGTGAACGGGATTTTGGTGTACAATACCCACGTTCAAGCCGATGGAAAATTTCAAGCACCTCCAGGGAATGCGTGACCTCCCCCAGGACTCCTGGAGGCCCCTCAGGGCGGCCCAGGATCGTTTGAGGGAGTTCTTCTCCCTGTACGGTTACCGAGTCCTCGAACCTCCCCTCCTCGAGCCCACCGAGCTCTTCCTGCGGAAGTCCGGAGGGGAGTTGGCCGCTCGCATGTACACCTTCACCGATCCTGGAGCTAACCTGGTGAGCCTGCGCCCGGAGTACACGTCCTCCATCGTAAGGCACGTCATCGAGGCGGGCGCGGCGCAGCGTTTTCCCGCCCGCATTCAGTATGCCGGCCCGGTCTTTCGCTACGAGGGGGATGGCAGCACCCAGCGCCAGTTCATACAGGTGGGCGCGGAGCTGCTGGGGTCCTCAGACGCCACTGCCGACGCCGAGATCCTGTCCCTGAGTTGTGCAGCACTCTCCAACCTGGGGCTGTCCGGATACCGTCTGGAGATTGGGGACCTGGGGGTGCTACGTGGGCTGCTGGAGTCCCTGGGGCTGTCCGAGCGGGCCATCGTGTTCATTCTAGGTAGCCTGACCGAGCTGAAATCGGGAGAGGATGGGGTGGCCCGGATCCACGAAAGGGCGAGACAGCTTCGGCTGCTGGGCTCCGATCCCGGGCAGCCGGACCTGGCGGCGGTCATAGCGGGCATGGAGGAAGCCGAGGCCCGTGAGCTCCTTCACGGGCTGCTCAAGTGGGCCGGAGCAGGGTCCCTGGGCCAGCGGCAACCCTCCGATGTGGTGGAGAGGCTGCTGCGCAAGTTCAAGGGGACGGATGATCCGGAGAAGCTGCAACGGGGGCTGGACCTGGCCCTGAGCCTCGCGCAGATCAAAGGTGAGCCAGGAGCCTCCCTTAACGAGGCGGACGCATTGATCGAGTCTGAAAGGCTGGCCCGCAGGGTGCTGGACAGGCTGCGCCGGGTAATGGACCTGTTGGATGGAGAGGGCCTCGACAGTGCTGAGATAGTGCTGGACTTCGGGCTCGCCAGGGGCCTCGCCTACTATACCGGCATCGTATTCGAGATAGTGCACCCATCCCACGACGCCTCGCTGGGTGGGGGTGGCAGATACGACGGCCTGGCTGTGGCCCTGGGGAGCCCCGATGCCGTTCCCGCCCTGGGATTCGCCTACTCCCTGGAGCTCCTGCTGAAGGTCCTGGAAGGACACGGCAAAACCGACAGCGCGAAAGAACGGCCCTCGCGGGTGTTGGTGATGGCCGCCGGCAGAGATGTGCACATGGAGGCGCTTCGCGTGGCCGGAGAGCTACGCTGTCAGGGGGTCCCCGCGGAGACCGACGTGTGCGCGATGAGCCTGGAAGAAGCCCTGGAATACGCCAGAGCTGCCGGCATCGCCGAGGTCGTCGTTGTAGAGAAGGGCGGAAAACGCACCAGCCACCGTGCCTCGGCCAAGGAACTCCGCTAAAATGAAACGTACCTCGGACAACGTCTCTTCCAAGGCAAATGGGGCCGATATCGAAACCCTTCCCAGGGACGTCCAGGATGGGCTGAGGTTGGCACTTCCGAGCGACGGAGACCTGTACGAGCCGTCCCTGTCCTTCCTGAGCCGGAGCGGGATCCCCGTCGACCGGCCAAGCGCTCGACGCTACACGGCCCGCATACCGGCCCTTCCCGGCGCCGCCGTGCTGTTTCAGCGCACGGCGGATATCACCCACAAGGTGGAGGAGGGCAGCGCGGAGCTGGGAATCACCGGCCTCGACCGCTTCCTGGAGTTCCGGCGGGAAGGAAGCCCGGTCATCCCCATTATCGAGGATCTGGGCTACGGCCACTGCGACCTGGTCATGGCGGTGCCGGATTCGTGGCTGGACGTGGTATCAGTGGACGATCTGGCCGACCTGGCCCTGGAGTTCCGCCAGAAGGGGCGGGACCTGCGGGTCGCCACCAAGTACCCACGACTGCTGGAGAGGTTCCTGTATAGCAATGGAATCAACTACTTCTCGATGGTGCAGGCTAGCGGCACCCTCGAGGCGGCGCCCTCGGCCGGCTATGCCGATGTGATCGCCGACCTCACCGCCAGCGGCACAACATTGCGGGAGAATCGGCTGAAGACGATCGCCGACGGCACCATCCTGGCATCCCAGGCCTGTCTGATCGGCAACCGGGACCTGCTGAAAGCAGCTCACACCAGCCTTGAGTTGGCGCGCTCGATCCTGGAGATAATGGAGGGGCACCTGAGAGCCGGCTCCTTCTTTCGACTGACGGCCAACGTGCGGGGACCTTCCGCCGAGGCGGTGGGCGCCACCATCCTGATCCGGCCGGACCTGGCCGGACTACAGGGGCCTACGGTGTCCCGGGTCTCCAACGTGGACGAAGAGGATTGGTACGCCGTGAGCCTGGTGGTCCCCAGGGAAAAGCTACTGGAAGCGGTGGACCACCTTCGCGACTCGGGAGGGCTGGACATATCGGCCTCCCAGATCAGCTACCTGTTCAAGGACCGGTGCCACGCCTACGCCGGGCTGTTGGAATCGCTGGGAGAGGCCTGACGTGCCGAACCTACCTACGCACCTGAGCCTAGCCTACGAAGTAGCCTCCAGAATCGACCACCCCGTCCTCGAAAGGCACCTGGGCGGCTTCCTGCTGGGTTCCACCAGCCCCGACATCCGCATCATGACCAAGTGGAAGCGAGACCGGACCCATTTCGCTCCTCTGAGCGTGGACAGCGTCGGGGCCGGCATCAGGGGCCTGTGGGAGGCCCATCCCGAGCTGGCCGACGCCGCCCGGCTGGGCAACGAGACCAGAGCCTTCCTGTCGGGCTACTTTACTCACCTGGTGTCCGACGAGACCTGGATCGTGAACATATACCGGTCCTACTTCGACGGCCAGGACGGCGAGGCAAGCCAGGTTCAAGGTAACCTGTGGGACCGGGCCGTTCAGCTAGACATGGACAGGACGGCCTGGGATGGATTCGGGGGCGTCGAGCGAGTCCGGGAGGTGCTGGCAGGCTCGGAGTCCGGCATCGACGTAAGGTTCATCGACGCGGAGACGTTGTCCAGCTGGAGGGAGTGGGTGACCGAGTTCGTCGGTTGGGGGTTCACCTGGGACCGTCTGAGGTTCGCCACCCGCAGGATGTACCGGGACGACGCTGATGCTATGGAGATGGCTGAAGACTTCCTTGAGCGCATGCCGGGCAGCCTGGAAGAGGTGTATGGTAAGATACCCGGTGAGACGCTGGCGTCCTACCGGGATAGTGTCGTTCGGGAGTCGGTCAGAGTGGTAAAGGAGTATCTGGGTGAACCTTAAAGTAATCAAAGGTCTGGAGCAGGCCAGGAAGGAAAGCTTCAGGCCGGACCCCCTGGAGGCCGACTCCTTGCCTCCCGAGGTCGCCGACAGGTCCGCGGAGGTCTTCGGGGAACGCCTCACGCCACTGGAGTCGGTGCAGCGCATCCTCCGGGAGGTGCGAACCGAAGGTGACGACGCCGTGCGCCGTTACGCCCGCAAGCTGGACGGGTTCCCTCCGGACATGGATGAGCTAGAGGTGGGAGACGCCGAGTGGACCCGGGCCGTCGACGGAGTCCCAGCGAAGCTGGTCGAGGCCCTGGAGACGGCCGCCCAACGGGTGGAAGAGTACCACCGGGCTACGATGCGCAAGAGCTGGATCGACCTGGAGTCGGGCCTGGGAGAGCTGGTGACCCCCATCGAGAGGGTGGGCATCTACGCGCCCGGTGGGACCGCGTCATATCCCTCGACGGTGCTCATGACGGCGATCCCGGCCAGGGTAGCCGGCGTGAAGGAAGTGTTGCTGGCCACACCGGCGGCGGACGAGCGCCTCCCAGCCCCTTCGGTCCTCGCCGCAGCCAGGCTGGCGGGAGTGGACCGGGTCTTCCGCATCGGCGGTGTCCAGGCCATCGGGGCGCTGGCCTATGGGACAGACACGGTGCCAAAGGTGGACAAGATCTGCGGGCCGGGCAACGTCTTCGTTACCCTGGCCAAGAAGCTGGTCTATGGACAGGTGGACATCGACGGCCTCTATGGCCCCACCGAGACCGTGGTCGTGGCTGACGAGACCGCTAACCCCTCTTACTGCGCGGCGGACCTTCTGGCCCAGGCCGAGCACGACCCCCTGGCTTCCCCGATCCTTGTGACCACTTCCCTGGCTCTCATAGGAGAGCTGGAAGGAGAGCTGGACCGTCAGCTCGCTACCATGGACCGGGGGGAGCTGGCCGGACTCTCTATGGAGGGTCGGGGCAAGGTAGTGCTGGTAGACAGCCTGTATGAGGCCATCGACCTGGCCAACGAGATCGCGCCGGAGCACCTGTGCATGATGGTCAGGGACCCGTGGGCATGGGCTGGCCGCGTGAAGCACGCCGGAGGAGTGTTCCTGGGGCCTTTCTCCCCGGAGGTTATGGGGGACTACGTGGCCGGACCCAGCCACGTGATGCCCACCGGGGGCACGGCTCGTTTCAGCTCGGCGCTGAGCGTGCACCACTTCCTCAGGACCATGCCGGTGGTGGGCCTGAAGCCTGCCGAGTATCCACGACTGGCCGAAGCGGCGGCGGTAATCGCCCGGGCCGAGGGCCTTACCGGCCACGCCAGGGCGGTGGAAGTCCGCCTTGACGGTCTGAGAGAGGGCGTCTCGAAAGGCGGCGCTTCGTGACCGCGGTTTCGGCAACTGACCTGATGCAGCCCCACATCCGCCGTCTGGATGCTTACCAGGGCGTGGACCCGCCCGAGGTGCTGGCCCAGCGGGCGGGGATACCGGCCGACAGGATAATAAAGCTCAACGGCAACGAAAATCCCTACGGCCCGTCGCGGAAGGTGGCGGAGGCTCTGGGCGGCTACAAACAGTATAATCTGTACCCCGACCCCGAGCAGAGGCGGCTGCGTGAGGCGCTGTCCGGGTATCTGGGCGTGGGGGCCGAATCCATCGTCGCCGGCAACGGCAGCGACGAGATCATCGACCTGATCCTGCGGATGTTCCTGGCGCCCGGAGAGAGGATCATCGACCCGGCGCCCACCTTCGCCATGTACGCCGTCTGCGCCCGCATCTGCGGTGGCGAGGTCGTGTCGGTCCCGCGGGACGAGAGTTGGGAGATCGATCTGGAGGCTACGATACGGGCCGTGGACTCCGGGACCAAGGCTATCCTCTTCGCCTCTCCCAACAACCCGACGGGGAACATCGCCTCCGAGGGACAGGTACGCCGCCTCCTGGACACGGGGAGGCTGGTGGTTGTGGACGAGACCTACTACGAGTTCTGCGGCCGTACCGTCCTTCCCCTGGTGCAGGAGTACCCGAACCTCATCGTGCTGCGCACCTTCAGCAAGTGGGCGGGCCTGGCGGGTCTGCGCATAGGGCTGGGCGTGATGCAACCCGAGGTGGCCGGGGTGATGATGGCCGTAAAACCCCCCTACAACGTGAACCTGGCGGCAGAGGTGGCTCTCCTGGCGTCCCTGGCAGACATGGAGGCCTTGACCGCCCGGGTCCAGGCTATCGTCTCTGAGCGGGAGCGCATGTACTTGATGCTGCGGAGCCTGGAGGGAATCTATCCCTGGCCCTCGGAGGCGAACTTCATTTTCTGCGGGCTCCCTGAGGGCAAGGGTAGAGAGGTCTATGAAGGCCTGGGCCGTGAAGGAATATTCGTAAGGTACTTTTCCGGACTGGGAGATTTCTTCCGGATCAGCGTGGGGCTTCCTCACGAGACCGACGCCCTGATAGAAGCGTTGGGCGGCGTGCTGGCAGAGCTAGCCTGAGCACTCGCCGAGCAATCGAAGGAGCAACGACTTGACATCGCGGCAGACCACAGTCGAGAGACGCACGGGCGAAACCCAGATATCCTTGTCTCTGGATCTGGACGGCCAGGGCGAACACGACATCCAAACGGGCAACGGAATGCTCGACCACCTCCTGGCCCAGCTTTCCCGCCACGGCCTCATTGACATAACGTTGAAGGCTGAGGGGGACGTCGCTACCGGATGGCACCACCTGGTGGAAGACACCGGGATAACCCTGGGCCGGGCCTTCCGCGAGGCACTGGGCGACGGCGGCGGAATCCATCGCATGGGACACGCCTTCGTCCCGCTGGACGAGACCCTGGCGATGGTGGCGGTGGACCTGAGCGGCAGGAGCTACGCTTCCTTGGACATCTCTCTGGGCGATGAGATGGTGGAGACCCTGCCCGGGGACCTGGTGAGGCATTTCCTGGAGAGCTTCGCAACCGAGGCCAGGATCACCCTTCACGCCAAGATACTGAGCGGGGTGAACTCCCATCACAAGGCCGAGGCCCTTTTCAAGGCGCTGGCCAAGGCGTTGCGCTACGCCATGGAGCCGGACCCGCGGTCCCAGGGCCGGATACCCAGCACCAAGGGCACCATCCAGGGCTAGGGTATCTCCTCCAGCTCGAAGCGAACTTCCTCCATCACCGGGTTGGCCAGCAGCTTGTCGCACATCTGGCCGACCTGTTCCTCAGCGCGGCCGCGCTCTTCCTCCGACACCCGCACTTCCATGTATTTGCCCATACGCACAGACTCTACGGTGTCGAAGCCCAGGGTCTTCAGGCCCCCCAGAACGGTCTGTCCCTGGGGGTCGTTGATGGAGGGCTTGAGGGTTACGTAAATTCTGGCCAGAAACATCTCGGTCCTCGCTCGGTCTTAGACAGTAACCTCGTGGTCCAGGTTACCGGCGGAAGCATACACCTCTCGGCCCGCACACGTCCATTTCACGTGCGCCAGGCTACCCACCGCGGCTGATGGCTTGGCAAGCTATCGGACCTGCCAGGGCGGTCTCGTCGCTGAAACGATTGCGCATGTATGTTTCGTAGAACTTGGTTATGCGTGCCTCGTCCACGCCTTCGACCGTATCCAACACGCCCCAGGCGGTCATGCCGACTGTCCCGGGGTCGATGCCTTCATATGGGCGGACGATGCCCCAACGGTCGAGGCTGGGGAGGTCCCCCGCGATGGCAAGGAACCGTGCTTTGTCCTCCGGGTCCGGGAGGTTGTAGCTAATGATTACGTGCCCATGCTCCATGTTGTGGACCACCTGCTCATCCGGCACCGGTATGTCGTGGATTCCACACTCGGCCGGCGTAGGCCAATGGTCCCCTGAGGTCGGGGGGCTGGTCCGGTAAGCAACGGCGGTCCCGGCGGTAACATGGGACTCGCCCTCGATGGATACCCGAGTGCCCACACCCTCGACCACCTGGGATTGGCCTCCCCCGACACCGGGACCGACGGAGGAGAGGGCGAAGGCGGCGATCACGAGGACAGCTACGAGGCCGGCTGCACTGACGAATCCCCAACGGCGGATTCGCCGCCACGTCCTGGCGCGGAGCCGTGGTCTCCATCGACGCCGAGCTGTACCTTCACTGCTACCCGTGGCAGCCGGGGCGGCCGCAGTATTCCGTCTTCTCGGCCGGGAAGGCCTCTTGGTGCCCCTTCTCCGGCCCTTTGACTCTGGCAATTCTTATCCCTCGTCTTTCATTCTATGGGCAGATCCTCGCCTGTCAGGCGTCGATAAGCCTCGACGTAGCGTTGGGATGTCTTCCAGGCGACATCCTCTGGCAGGGGTGGAGCCGGAGGCTCCCGATTCCAGCCCTGAGAGTCCAGCCAGTCCCTGACGTACTGTTTGTCGAAGTTGGGCAACGAGCGGCCGGGTTCGTACCCGGAGGCGTCCCAGAACCGGCTGGAGTCGGGGGTGAGCAGCTCGTCTATGAGGATGAGGCTGTCGTCCAGAAGGCCGAACTCCATCTTGGTATCGGCAAGGATGATGCCCTTCTGGCTGGCGTATTCGTGGGCCGACTTGTAGACCCTTATGCTGGTTTCCTCCAATTGGCGGGCTAGGTCCTCCCCCACCAAGTCGACAACCTGGTGCCGGGTCATGCTCTCGTCGTGGCCCTCTTCGGCCTTGGTTGTGGGCGTGAATATCGGCTGTGGCAGCGCCTGCCCCTCGACGAGGCCTGCCGGCATCGTATCGCCCCAGACGGTGCCGTTGCGTCTGTATTCACCCCACGCCGAGCCTGCCAGGTATCCCCGGACGATGCACTCGATGTCGATCCGTTTGGCCTTCCTGACGACCATGGCCTGGCGGGCCGTTTCCCGGTCCACCCGGTCCAGCAACGAGGCGTCCCCCCGGTTCTTCACGACCCCCTCGTCATCGGCCATGCCGACAAGGTGGTTGTCCACTAGGTCGGCCGTCTGTCGAAACCAGAAAGCAGCCATCCGGGCCAGGACCAGGCCCTTGCGGGGTATGCCGTTGGGCAGCACCAGGTCGAAGGCCGAGATACGGTCCGTGGAAACCATCAGGAGCAGCCCGTCACCCAGCTCGTAGGTATCCCTGACTTTGCCCCTGTGCCAGGGCTCCGTGCCGCCGATGCGCGTCTCGACTATCATTGCCCCCCCTGACCGGCGGCCCCAAGGCCTGCCGGTACCCCCTCTTCCACTAGGCCTATCCGCCGGAAGGTGTCCTCGACGTACCTCAAGTAGTAGCCGTAGTCGAACAGGCTCGTCAGCTCCTCAATCGGAAGATATGATGTCACTTCTGCGTCGGATTTCAGGAGGTCCCGGAAGTCCAGGCCCTCATCCCAGCATCGCATGGCGTCGCGCTGCACCAACTCGTAGGCCCTGTCCCTGGCCATGCCTTTCTCCACCAGAGCGAGTAGCACTCGCTGGCTGAACAGCAGCCCTTGAGTGCTCTCCATGTTGTCCCACATCCGCTGGGGATAGACCCTGAGGCCCCGGACCACGCCGGTGAAGAGACCAAGAATGTAGTCCAGTGCCAGGCAGGAATCGGGCAGGATCAGGCGCTCCGCCGAGGAGTGGCTGATGTCCCGCTCGTGCCAGAGGGCCACGTTCTCCAGGGCAGTGACACTGTGGCCCCGGATGAGCCTGGCCAGCCCGCACACCCGCTCCGACAGCTCCGGATTGCGCTTGTGGGGCATGGCGGAGGAGCCGGTCTGCCCCTCGGCGAAGGGCTCCTCGACCTCCCGTACTTCGGTCCGCTGCAGGGAACGGATCTCGGTGGCGAACTTCTCCAGCGAGGCGGCTATCAGGGCGAGGGTGGTCACAAAATGGGCGTGGCGGTCGCGCTGCACTATCTGGCTGGACACCGGCGCTGCCTCGATCCCCAGCCTCCTGCACACTGAGTCTTCAACCCGGGGAGGGACGGTGGCGTGGGTTCCCACGGCACCCGATATCTTGCCGACGCGAACGCTCTGGAGGGCCTGCTGCAGCCTCTCCCGCTGCCTGCCCATCTCGTCCCACCACAGGGCCATCTTGAGTCCGAAGGTTATCGGCTCGGCGTGAACGCCGTGGGTCCGGCCCGACATGGCAGTGTCTTTGTACTTAGTGGCCTGCGTTCTCAGGGCGTCTCTAAGCTCATCTACGTCCTCCAGGATGAGTTCGCAGGCCTGCACCAGCTGGAGGCTGAGGGCGGTGTCGATCACGTCGCTGGAGGTCAGCCCCAGGTGGAGCCACCTCCCCTCTTCTCCGAGACCGTCGGTCACAGAGCTCAGGAATGCAGTCACGTCGTGCCTAGTGCGCTGGAAGGCCTCTTCCATGATCCGCCGGTCCCACCGGGCAAGGCGGAGCTTCTCCATGTCATCCCACGGTATGACGCCCTCTTCGGCCCAGGCCTCGCAGACGGCGAGCTCGACTCGGAGCCATTTGCCGTACTTGCTATCGTCCGACCAGACCTCTTTCATCCTGGGACGGGAGTACCGGTCGATCATGGGTTGTCTCCGCCCGTGGCCCCGCCGCGTTGGGCCGTCCAGTCGTCGAGCCCTTGCATCACGTCACGAAAGTCCCTGAACTCGGTGTAGGACATCCCTTTCTCGTCGCAAAGTCGCGCCAGATGGCTGCGGGCGAAAACCCGGTCGGCCACTGAGGCAGGGCAGTAGTCCGATCGCCCGTCGCCAACGTAGAAGATGGGGTGGCCCATCCGCCTGTACTTCCCGAGAACGCTGCACTTGCAATTGCCCCAACGGCTGCACACTTCCTGCGGCGAGCCTCCCGAGCCGTCCCAGGTGTGGAGGTACTCGTAGGTGATCCCCTGGGGCGTGAACCCTGTCTTTACGGCGTAGCGGGGCACGTCCTCCAACCCTTCCCTCTCCAGCAACGCGTCCACGTAGAAGTCCAGTCCTACGGTGACTATGCCCAAGGGAATGGACCTAGTTCGACAGTAGCTCCAGAGCTCTTTGAAGTGGGGACGCAGGGTCGCCTGAGCCTTTACCAGCGCCTGCATCTCCTCGCGGCTGGCCCTGGTGCCGCCGAAGGCCCGCTCTTGGTACTCCTTGAGGCCGATGCGGTTCTCACGGGACTGTTGCTGCAACTCTTTCCAGGCCGAGTCCTGGCTGAAACGGGCCAGAAGCAACTCCGCCACGTTTTCCACCGCCGTCGTGTCGTCGAAATCGCAAAGGACGGCGGGTGGTATCCCGAAGTCCACGTTCTCTAAGAGGCTATCCTTCGCGCAGTTTTTGTCGGTACTGCTCATAGGCCTCTTTAATCCTATCATACTTCAGACCGAGAATCTCGGCGGCCAGGAAGGCGGCATTGCGAGCGCCCCAGGAGCCGACTGCCATGCAGGCGACGGGAATGCCCGGCGGCATCTGAGCCACCGCCATCAGGGAGTCCAGGCCCTTGAGCTCGCTGCTGGCCAGGGGTACGCCGATCACGGGCAGGGTGCTCCAGGAGGCCAGGACTCCGGGAAGTGCGGCCGCTCCTCCCGCCGCGGCGATGAACACCTCCACGCCCCGGGCGGGCGCCTCGAGGGCGTACTCCCTCACCCGCTCCGGGACGCGGTGGGCCGACATTACCCGTACCTCGTAGTCCACCCCCATGTCCTCCAGCACCTTGACGGTCTCCTGTATTATGGGCTCGTCGGAGGTGCTCCCGATGACCACGCTTACTTTAGGCACTGGCGTATCCTCCTGAGGCGGCTATAGACTTTCGGGGCGGCTTCAAGTGGCGGCCGCCTGCGCTATCAGGGCTATGTCGCTCCGGTAGTGGGCACCCTCGAACGAGACCCGACGTACGTTGCCATAGGCCCTCTCCCGTGCTTGGGATAGGGTCTCGCCACGGGCCGTCACCGTGAGGACGCGTCCTCCATCGGTGACTACATCGCCGCCCTCGCCGAGCCTGGTGCCGGCGTGGAAGACCTCGACACCCGAGTCCACCCGGTCCAGTCCGGTGATAGGTAGCCCCCTGGCGTATTCCCCGGGATAGCCCCCCGAGGCCAGCACTACCCCCACGCAGGCCTCACGACGCCAGTGGATCGGTGCGGTGTCGGCCCTGACGTCCAGCGTCGCCTCGATCACCTCCACCAGGTCGGTGTCCAGGAGGGGCAGGATGACCTGGGCCTCTGGGTCTCCCAGACGGCAGTTGAACTCGATGACCTTCGGGCCCTGAGAGGTGACCATCAGCCCGGCATAGAGCACACCTCTGTACGGCGCTCCCTCGTCCTTCAGCGCCCTGACCACCGGGACCATGATCTCTTCGCGCACGGTCCGTTCCAAGGAAGGCGTCCAGAACTCCGGGGGCGTGTAGCCACCCATGCCGCCTGTGTTGGGGCCGGCGTCGTCGTCACTGAGGCGCTTGTAGTCGCAGGCGGCCACCAGAGGCGAGATGCCTTCGCCGTCGCAAAACGCGAAAACGCTGACCTCCCGGCCCTCCAGGTACTCCTCCAGAACCACGGTGTCGCCCGAAGGCCCGAAGGCCCCGTCCACCATGCAGGCGTGGAGGGCTGCCAACGCCTCCTGCTTCTCGCGGCAGACGAATACACCCTTCCCAGCCGCCAAGCCGTCGGCCTTGACCACGATGGGACCATCGTGGTCCGACAGAAAGCTCTCAGCCGCGTGGTAGTCCCGGAAGACCTTGAACTGGGGGCAAGGAACGCCGTGGCGGTCCATCAGCTCTTTGGCGAACTCCTTGCTGGACTCGATGCGAGCCGCATCCTTTGTTGGGCCGAAGATGGGCAAACCCCGCTCGTTGAATCTGTCCACGATGCCGGCGGCAAGGGGAGTCTCTGGGCCCACCACGGTCAGGTCGGCTCCGTGGACTTCGGCCAGCCGTACCATCTCCTCGGTGTCATCGGGAGAGCCTTTGAGGTTGGTGCCTACCGCCGCGGTGCCGGCGTTGCCGGGTACTAACAGAAGGCGGTCGACTCTGGGGCTCTGCTGAAGCTTCCAGGCTATGGCGTGCTCCCTGGCCCCCGATCCGATGACCAGCACGTTCACGGGTGGCCTTCCTGCCCGCTGTAGACGCCGGCGGACAAGTCCACGCCTACTCCCACTCGATGGTACCAGGGGGCTTGCTGGTGATGTCGTACACTACCCGGTTTACGCCCGCGACTTCGTTGACGATTCGGTTGGAGATGCTGGCCAGGACATCGTAGGGCAGGCGCACCCAGTCGGCTGTCATGGCGTCCTCACTGCTCACCGCTCGGATGGCGACAACGTGGCTGTAAGTGCGATGGTCTCCTGTTATCCCAACGCTGCGGCTGTCGGTGAGGACGGCGAAGGTCTGCCATAGCTGATGATACAGATTGGCTGCCTTGATCTCGTCGATGACGATCCAGTCGCATTGGCGCAGCATGTCCAGCTTCTCCGTGGTAACATCGCCGATGATGCGGATGGCCAAGCCCGGCCCCGGGAAGGGCTGGCGGTAGACGATCTCGTAGGGCAGCCCCAGCTCTAGCCCCACGTCGCGGACCTCGTCCTTGAACAGGTATCTGAGGGGCTCCACCAGCTTGAACTTCAGGTCCTTTGGGAGACCGCCCACGTTGTGGTGCGTCTTGATCTTGGCCGACGCCCGGTTCTCGGGAGTCAGACTCTCTATGACATCGGGATACAGGGTGCCCTGGGCGAGGAACTCGGTGTCGTCCAGATCCGAGGCGGCCTCCTGAAAGACCCGGATGAACTCCTCCCCCACCACCTTGCGCTTCTCCTCCGGGTCCGTCACACCCGAAAGGCGATTCACGAAGCGGTCCGAGGCGTCGATGTAAACGAGATTGAGTTGGAGACTCCTCTGGAAGGCCTTGACCACCCGCTCCGCCTCCTCCCGGCGTAGCAGGCCGTTGTTGACGAATATGCAGGTTAGCTGGCTGCCGATGGCCCGGTGCACCAGGCTGGCCGTCACCGCCGAATCGACCCCTCCGGACAGGGCGCAGATCACCTTGCCGCCCCCGACCTGCCTCTTTATGGAGTCGATGGACTCTCTCACGAAATTGGGCGCGGTCCACGTGCCTCTGCATCCGCAAATGCGGTACAAGAAGTTTTCCAGGATGGTCTTCCCGTGGACGGTATGGACCACCTCGGGGTGGAACTGGAGCCCGATGACGCCATCGCCGCCCATGACCGCGACAGGGGAGTTGTCGGTGTATCCGAGGGAGGTGAATCCCGGGGGAAGCTCTTCGATCCGGTCCCCGTGGCTCATCCACACGGGCATGGAAGTGGGGAGATTATCGAACAGCGGGTGGACGCCGGCCTCGGAAGAGACGTTCTGGTGAAGAACGGCGTGGCCGTACTCTCGTTTGAGGCCCGGGGCTACCTTACCCCCCAACTGGTGGGCCAGGGCCTGCATGCCATAGCAGATGCCCAGAACCGGGAGGGAATGCTCGTAGACCCAGGTTGGAACAAGGAGGGCGTCCTGATCGTAGACGCTGGAGGGACCGCCCGAGAGGATGATGCCCTTGGGGTGGATGCCGGCGACTTGGTCCCAACTCGTTTCGGGAGGGACCACCTCGCAGTAGACCTTTAGCTCCCGAACCCGGCGGGCGATGAGCTTGCTGTACTGGGAACCGAAGTCGACCACCACCACGCCTTCGCGCGCCGCGTCGGGGCCGGCTTCGGGCTGGGCGCCTCCGCTCCCCTTCCCCTCCGCTATCTCCAGGTAGGTGGACACCTCGAGATCGTCGCTGGTGGCCACCCTCCGGCTGGGGGAGGGCCCTTCTTCCTCCATCACTCGCCTCTACCCAGTGTGCAACCTCGACCAAGCTTAGCACCTGTGATATACTCAGTCAAGCAATGCGGGAAGCCTCAAGAAAGTCCCTCATGCCGACGCCCGAACCGTCCGTCCGCTCGATAAATGAGGCAGTCGGGGTGCTCAAGAAAGGTGGGGTGGTGGCATACCCCACCGATACCCTGTACGGCTTAGGAGCCGATCCCCTCTGTATCCCCGCCGTCGACCGCGTCTTTGAGATTAAGGGCAGACCTACCGACATGGCCCTGCCCTTGCTGCTGGGGTCGGCGGCCGACCTGACCCTGGTGGCGGAAGACGTGCCCGACCTGGCGTGGACCCTGGCGGAGCGATACTGGCCCGGTCCGCTGACCCTGGTCCTCAGGAAGTCTGCCTGGGTGCCCGCCCAGGTCTCCGGGGGCAAGGACTCCATCGCCGTCAGGATGCCTGACCATCCCGTACCACTGGCCATTGTGGGCGAGCTGGGCAGGCCTATAACCGGCACCAGCGCCAACCCCAGCGGCGGTCCCGATCCCGTCACTGCCCAGGATGTAAAGGCGCTCCTGGGAGACCGGGTAGACTATATTCTAGACGGCGGCCCGGCCCCTTTGGGCCGCGCCTCCACCATCGTCGATCTGACGCAAGACAGGCCGCGCCTGATAAGGGCCGGCACGATACCATTCAGCATGATCGAGACCATACCTTCGACACCAGCCGGTGCGTCCTTAGGGGAGGGGTGAGGAGTGGACGACGTTACGATAGCAGTTGGCAGCGATCACCGGGGCTTCCCATTGAAGCAGGCCGTCATGCCGCTGATAGAGGGCCTGGGCTACCGTTGCCTGGACATGGGCTGTCACAGCAACGACTCCGTGGACTATCCAGATGTGGCCGAGAAGGTAGCCCGTGCCGTCGCCGATGGGGAAGCGGGCTACGGGATCCTGGTCTGCGGGACCGGCATCGGCATGAGCATCGCCGCCAACAAGGTCCCAGGCGTGAGGGCGGCCCTGTGCCCCGACCCGCTGAGCGCGGAGATGGCGCGCCAGCACAACGACTCCAATGTCCTGTGTATGGGCGGCACCATGATCGGCGAGTGGCTGGCCCAGGAGATCGTCAGGGCCTATCTATCAACCGAGTTCGAGGGAGGCAGGCACATCCGGCGGTTGGAGAAGATCAGACGGCTGGAAAACGACCGCAGGCCTCAAGAGACCGTGCCACGGGAGTAGAATGACGCTGGTTTCGGACCTGTTCCCAATCAGGTATCGTGATGCACTGGAGCAGGAGCTGAGAAGCGTCCTCTCGGGGCAAGAGGGGCTCCTGAATAACATGCTCCTCTACCAGCTGGGCTGGATGGATGAGCAGGGCAACCCTCTATCAGGCTTAACCGGCGAACGGCTGCATCCCCTCCTATGCCTCCTGTCCTGCGAGTCGCTGGCTGGCGACTACGAAGCCGCCCTGCCCGCCGCCGCCGCAGTGGAGCTGGTCCACAACTACTCCCTGATCCACGAGGATGTCCAGGGGGGAAGCCCGAATCGGGACGACCGCCCGACGATCTGGTGGGTATGGGGACCGGGACAGGCCATCAACGCCGGAGACGGCATGAATGCTCTGGCGCGGCTGGCTCTGATGCGCCTTCAGGAGCGAGGGATGCCCGGTCCCAGGGTCATGGAGGCAATGCGGCTCCTGGACCGGTCCTGCCTCACCATGTGCGAGGGCCAGTTCCTGGACCTGTCCTTCCAGGAGAAGCTGGACGTAGGAGTGGAATCCTACCTCAAGATGGCCGCCGGCAGGACCGGGGCGCTGATGTCCTGCGCCATGGGTTTGGGGGCTCTGGCGGCGACGGACGACGGTGAAACCGTTGAGGCTTTCAAGAGATTCGGCCAGAACATTGGTGTGGCATACCAGATGAGGAACGACATCGACGACCTGCAGGGCAGCAAAGAGGGTGGACCCTCGGGAGATGTCCTGAATAAGAAAAAGCTCCTGCCGATAGTCTACGCCATGGCTACCGCCGAGGTGAGCCTGAAACGAGAGCTGGGCACCATCTACTTCAAACGCGTCCTGGAGCCACCAGATGTCGAGCAGGTTACCAACATCCTGGCCCGAGTTGGCGCAATGGAATACGCCCGGAAGCGGGTCGAGGAGTACTGTGCAGCCGCCATCGATTCCCTTAAGGGCGTGGCCGTCTCATCCTCCGGGTTGGAGGAGTTTGACAGGCTGTGTCAAACCATCATCTCGGGCAAAGAGTAAGGGTGGTGGCCAAGCGTACGCTGGCGGACGTCGACCTCGCAAGAAAACGCGTCCTGGTCAGGGTGGACTTCAACGTCCCCATCGAGCAAGGCCTCGAGGGCATCGAGTCATACGATCAGCGCCTCAGGGCAACCCTTCCCACCATAGAGTACATCCTGGAGCGAGACAGCAAGATAATCCTCTGCTCCCATCTTGGACGACCCAAAGGCAAGGTCATCGATGGGCTGCGGATGGCGCCGGTGGGCGACCGCCTGTCGGTGCTGCTTTCTCACCCAGTGAAGACACTGGACGACTGCATCGGGCCCCAAGTAGAAGAGGCGGTCGGCGGGATGGACTATGGCGACATACTCCTCTTAGAGAATCTGCGCTTTTACTCCGATGAGGAAGAGAACGACCCCGACTTCGGCCGAGCCCTGGCAGGTCTGGCCGAGGTGTTCGTGATGGACGCCTTCGCCGTGGCGCACCGCGCCCACGCCTCTGTCGTTGGGGTGCCCCGGTACCTGCCGTCCGTAATGGGCCACCTTGTGCAACTGGAAGTCGAGCGCATCGGAGCCGCTCTCGATTCCCCGGAACGGCCCATGGCCGCCCTGCTGGGTGGGGCCAAGGTCAGCGACAAGATCAAGGTCCTGGAGAACCTGCTGGGCGCCGTGGGAGTCGACCACCTGTTCATCGGTGGAGGGATGGCCGCCACCTTCCTGAGGAGCCAGGGCTACACCACCGGCGCTTCCCCAGTAGAGGAGGACCTGATTGGGTTAGCTTCCAGGCTGCTAAAGCAAGCCGAAGGAGAGGGGACCTCTGTTCATATCCCTACGGACGTCGTGGTTTCTCCGGAGTTCAGCGCCGATTCTAGGAGCATCGAAACTGTGCCGGTGCACGACGTTCCCGACGGTGGGCTCATCATGGACATCGGGCCGCAGACCGTCAGGGACTTTGTCGATGGCCTTCGGCAGTGCCGGACCGTCATCTGGAATGGCCCAATGGGGGTGTTCGAGTTTCCCCCCTTCGCCTCGGGAACCCGGTGTGTGGCCGAAGCCCTGGCTGCCAACGGCGGGACCACGGTGGTGGGGGGTGGCTCGACTGCCGAGGTTGTCGAGGAGCTGGGCCTGATGGACGGGGTGACGCACGTGTCCACCGGTGGGGGCGCCTGCCTGGAGTTTCTCGAAGGAAAGGACCTGCCCGGGATCGCCGCCCTCCCTGACAAGGACTAGCTCTGACAATAACGGAACAACCCATCTGGAGGCTACTACCTTGATCGACCTGGAAGTCTTGAGGGATTCCTTCGTCTCAACGACGTCGAAAATCGTGATGCTTGTGGTGGACGGCCTGGGCGGCCTGCCCAGTCCCGAGTCCCGCCTGTCCGAGCTGGAGACAGCCGACACGCCCAACCTGGACAGACTTGCCCGGGAGAGCGCCTGCGGGACCACCGTCCCCGTACTTCCGGGTGTCGCGCCGGGCAGCGGCCCAGGGCACCTCGCGCTCTTCGGCTACGACCCCTTGAAGTACATGATCGGCCGGGGTGCCCTTGAGGCGTTGGGCATAGAGGTCGACCTCAGGGAAGGGGACGTGTCTGCCAGGGGCAACTTCTGCACCGTCGACCCGGACGGAAACCTGTTGGACCGCCGGGCCGGCCGCATCCCGTCGGAGGTCTCCATACCGTTGTGCAAGGAGCTGGACCAGATCGAGCTGGACGGCGTGGAGCTGAGCGTGTATCCGGTGGAGGGCTACCGCTTCGTGCTGCACCTTCGCGGCGAGGGCCTGAGCGATATGGTCGGCGAAACCGACCCTCAGCTTACGGGCGTTCCCGCCCTGGAGGCCAGTCCCATCGCTCAAGAGGGCGGGAGGACCTCAGGGATCGTGAACGAGTTCGTCGCTCAGGCCAGGCAGCTGCTTCACGAAGAAGAGCGGGCCAACATGGTACTCCTGAGGGGGTTCTCCAGCCTTCCCCACCTTCCGTCCATGGCCGAAGCCTACCGGCTGAACCCGGCGGCTATCGCCGCATATCCTATGTACCGGGGCCTGGCTACCATAGTCGGTATGAAGGTGATACCCACCGGCAGGACTTTCTCGGATGAGCTCGACACTTTGGGCCAGCACTACGAAGAGCACGACTTCTTCTACATCCACTACAAACCCGCCGACGCCGCGGGCGAGGACGGCAACTTCGAAGCCAAGGTGAAGGCCCTGGAGGAACTGGACCGGTACATCCCGCGGCTGCGGGACCTGGGGGCCGACGTGCTGATGGTGGCCGGCGACCACTCGACCCCCGCCATCATGGCGGCTCACAGCTGGCATCCGGTGCCTTTCCTGCTACATTCACGACTGACCCTGGGGGAGGGCGTGGACTCCTTCTCGGAGCGTAGTTGCGCCGCCGGTTCTCTCGGCAGGCTGCCTGCCACCCAGGCCATGCTCCTCGCCCTGGCTCACTCGGGTAAGCTGGTCAAGTACGGGCCATGACCGTCCGGGAGGTGCGATGCCCCTTCCCATAGTGGCTGGCAACTGGAAGATGAATACGACTGTCGCCGAGGCCGTGAATTTGGCCCGCGATCTGGTCGAGGGGCTTGATCCTATATCGGGCGTCGAGAAGCTGATCTGCCCTCCCTTTGTTTCGCTGGAGTCTGTACGTAGGGCGATCGAGGGCAGCTCCATCCAGCTCGGCGCCCAGAACATGCACCACCAGGAGAAGGGCGCCTTCACCGGCGAGGTCTCGCCGGCAATGCTTTCCGGGCTCTGCCAGTACGTCATCCTGGGACATTCGGAACGCCGCCAGCTCTTTGGTGAGACCGACGAGGTGGTGAACCTCAAGGTGAAGGCGGCCTTTGACGTTGGGCTAAGGCCCATCCTGTGCGTGGGAGAGACCCTCGACCAGCGCCAGGCAGGGGAGGCAGCACTGGTAATGGAAGGCCAGGTGAGATCCGCCCTCAGCTCTTTACATAACATAGATGGACTAGTGCTGGCCTACGAGCCGGTGTGGGCCATCGGCACCGGGGTAGCGGCCACACCGGAGACCGCCCGGGAGATCATGGGCGGTGTGATCCTGCGGACGCTGGTCGATCTCTACGGGGAGGACGCCGCTGCTCAGGTGCCCCTGCTCTACGGAGGGAGCGTCAACCCGGAGAACGTGGGGGACTTCGTCCGGGAAGACTGCATCCACGGCGGGCTGGTGGGCGGCGCCAGCCTTCGGGCGGACCAGTTCGCCGAGATCGTGAGAATAACCGCGAGCGTTAAAGGCTAGTCCTAGATCCTCGGTGGTTGCTGACGCCAGACCCGTCCTCTTTATCGTAGGGCCCACGGCCGTGGGCAAGAGCGCCCTGGCCATCCACCTCGCCCTGCGCTTCGGCGGCGAGATCATTAACGCCGACAGCCGCCAGGTCTACCGGGGAATGGACATCGGTACCGCCAAGCTTCCACCGGAAGACCAGGCGCAGGTCCCTCACCATCTCATAGACATCGTTGAGCCGGATGAAGAGTTCCATCTGGCCCGCTTTCTGGAGCTGGCTCGGAACGCGATTCACGACATCCATGACAGGGACAGACTGCCCATCGTTGCCGGCGGAACGGGGCAGTACGTCTGGGCGCTGCTGGAGGGCTGGCAGGTGCCCGAAGTCGCCCCAGACCCGCAGCTCCGACGGGACCTGGAGGACATAGGCCGCCGGGAAGGGGCCGAGGCGCTGTATAACCGGCTCCTGGACGCGGACCCGGAGGCTGCCTCAAGGATCGACCCGCGCAATCAACGACGTGTTATACGGGCCCTGGAGATACACAACGCCGCCGGCCCGGCTGGACCATCCTCCCGCCGGAAACGGCCACCGCCCTATCGCCCCCTCGTCATCGGACTGACGATGGAGAGAGCCGCCCTCTACCAGAGAACAGACCGTCGCCTCGACGAAATGTTGGAGAGGGGACTGGTCTCGGAGGTCAAAGGGCTTCTCAGCAGGGGATGCGACCCGAACGTGCCCTGCATGTCCAGCATCGGCTACAGGGAAGTAATCCTGTATCTACAGGGCGAGCTAAACCTGGAAGAGGCGACCCAGCGAGCCAAATACGAGACCCACCGCTTCGCCCGCCGGCAGCACGCCTGGTTTCGGTCGGACGACCCTCGCATCCACTGGCTGGAGGCGTCGGCCGGCGTGAACCAGAAGGCAGCGACGTTGGTAGAGAGTTTCCTAAAGGAGACTGATGGGTGTGGTAAAATAGCCTCAGCTACCGAGGAGACGCCTCCATGAAGTTCACCAAGATGCACGGAGCGGGCAACGACTACATCTTCATCGACGCCCGGTCGCTGCAGGCCGACTGGCCGACTCTGTCACAAGCAATGAGCGACCGCCACTTCGGCGTGGGCGGCGACGGCATTATACTCATCCTGCCGTCCCATGTTGCCCATTTGAAGATGCGCATGTTCAATGCCGACGGCTCTGAGGGGGAGATGTGTGGAAACGGCATCCGGTGCTTCGCCAAGTACGCCATCGAGCGAGCCATCGCCCGCCCCGACGGAACGGGACTGCGGGTGGAGACCCTGGCAGGCATCAGGACGGTGGAGCCCCTCATGGAGGGCAAAAAGGTGGTCCGGGCCAGGGTTGCCATGGGCGCACCCCGCCTCGAGCCAGACAAGGTGCCGGTGGTGCTGGACTCCGCTCCTCAGGAGAAGGCGGGCGGGGCCGTGGTGAACTATCCGGTGCAGGTCGACGGGACCTCCCTCAAGCTTAGCTTCGTGTCGATGGGGAATCCCCACGCCATCGCCTTCATCCCGGAGCCGGTGGAGAGGTTTCCTCTGCACACGATCGGGCCGAAGGTGGAGCACCACCCCATGTTCCCCCGCCGGGTCAACTTCGAGATCGTGAACGTCGAAGGAGATGGGAAGCTCACTTCCCGGGTGTGGGAGCGCGGCTCGGGAGAGACCATGGCCTGCGGCAGCGGCGCATCCGCGATCGCCGTGGCCTCCCGGCTACTGGGCTTCACCGGAGAGTCGGTTGACATAACACTTCCGGGAGGCACCCTCAAAGTCGACTGGGATGGCCGGGGCCAGGTATACCTGGAGGGCGATGCGGTTGAGGTGTTCGAGGGCGAGTGGAGAGAATAACACTTGTGACGGATCGGGGATCGTAAAAAACGCTTATTCTACCAGACTGGCGAAAGATAAGGACGGCTAGAGCTGACCTTACGGATTACGTTATCCATTGGACGCGGGGCAAAGTTATCGACAAAAAATATGTAAAACCGTTTGATATTTTAAAGTCAATACTGAGTTCCGGTTATCTGATGCCTACCTTTGCACCGAAGGCCCGGTTTACCGTCGGTGGACAAGAAGATACGATAAAGGGTCCGCGCCCAGCTGTTTGTTTTACAGAACAGCCGCTAGATGCGTTCATCAAGTCTTGTGCAGTATTGTCTGGTCGTTACCACCCGTACGGCGTAGTGATGCACAAATGGCACCTTTATGAATATGGAGGCAGGCCGGTCATTTATGGAGACGAAAGTCTGCTGAATAGCCTTCCTGATGAACGTAAATATCTATGGGTGCGCTACGCGCCCATACCACACGAGACTTTCCGCTACCCGGTTGACTGGACCCATGAACGGGAATGGCGTGCCAAGCCTGAGTCTAACCAATGTCTTGTTCTCGGGATCCCCCCAGCGGAGGGAGTTCCTCTTTTATTGCCGTCCGCCACCTACCCAAACTCTGACAAGCCAGTTCTCTCATTGCCACGTGTCCTTGTTAACACGGTGGATGAAGCTGAAGAACTAAAAGAATGGATCGCGGATCTACCTGAATACAGTGGTTCCAACAAATTTCTTCAGCAATATTTCGAAAATTTGGATAGCGTCTGGATTGTACCACTAGAAGAAGTAAGCAGACGGTTGGAAAAAGGAGACGAAAACTGGAATCGTCTTGATACGTTGCCCTACAAAGAACTCGATCCAACTCTTGAACTGCTGACCCCTGAAGGTTATCTATAACCTATGAAACAACCAGAATTGAAGGCAGGACTGAATGAAATTCTCCAAGCGCCTTGACCAGCTGGCGCCCTATCCCTTCGTGGAGATATCCCGCATTCTGGCCGAGAAGCGGGCCGCCGGAGAGGACGTGGTCACCTTCGGCATCGGCGACCCTGACATCCCTACACCCTCCCACATAGTGGACCGCCTGGTGCAGGCCTCCCACAGCCCTCCCAATCACCGCTACCCGGAGACCGACGGCCTTCCCGAGCTGCGCCGCGCCATCGCCGACTGGTACAAGAGCCGGTTTGACGTGAAGCTGGACCCGGACAAGGAGGTCCTGCCCCTCATCGGCGCCAAAGAAGGGATCGGCCACGCCGCTTTCTGTTTCCTGGACCCGGGAGACGTGGCTCTGGTTCCGGACCCTGCCTACCCGGTGTACGGAGTGGGCACTATGTTCGCCGGGGCAGAGAGCTACCCCATGCCCCTGCTGGAAGAGAACGGCTGGCTGCCCGACCTGGAAGCCATACCCGCTGACGTCGCCCGGGACGCCAAAGTGATGTGGCTTAACTACCCCAACAACCCGACGGCGGGAACGGCTACTTTGGAGTACTACCGGCAGGCGGTGGACTTCGCCCACCGCTACGACGTCGCCGTGCTCCACGACGCTGCCTACAGCGAGGTAGTATTTGACGGCTACAGGGCGCCCAGCTTCATGGAAGTCGAAGGCGCCGCAGAGGTGGGCATCGAGTTCCACTCCCTCTCCAAGTGCTTCAATATGACCGGCTGGCGCATCGGCATGGTGGTGGGGAACACTGAAATGATAAGGGCCCTGTTCAGGATCAAGTCGAACCTAGACTCTGGCATACCCCAGGCTATCCAGGAGATGGCCATGGAGGCGTTGTCCGGCTCCCAGGAGCCTATCCAGCAGAACAACGCCATATACCAGCGCCGCAGGGACAAGCTGGTGGACGTGCTGACCCGGATCGGTCTGAGGGTCACTCCGCCCAAGGCCTGCCTGTACGTCTGGGCCAGGGTCCCCGAGGGGTTTACTTCCGCTGAGTTCGCTGCCCGGCTCCTGGACGACCGAAACATCGTGGTGACCCCCGGATCAAGCTACGGTAAGTATGGCGAGGGATACATACGCTTCTCCCTCACGACCCCTGACGAGCGGGTGGACACGGGCGTCGAGAGGCTGGCGTCCTGGACCATCCCCGCTCCCCAGGGAAGCTAGGAGGCCGCCCATACCCAAAGCACAGATAAGGACCGGTCCATCCGCCGAAAGGGCCCTTCTGGTTGGGGTTGCCCTCAAAGACAAGGACCCTCTGTGGAGCCTGGAGGAGTCCCTGGAAGAGTTGGCGCTCCTGGCAGGCGCCGCCGGAGCCGAGGTGGTCTCCACCGTCGGGCAACGTCTGGAGAAGTACAGCAACCACTATCTGGGAACCGGAAAGCTGGACGAGCTCAAGCGCCTCCAGGCCGAGACCCAGTGCAGCCTGATCATCTTCGACGACGAGCTAACGCCCACCCAGCAAAAGAACCTGGAAAACGTTCTGGAAGTTAAAATCATCGACAGGACGGCCCTGATCCTGGACATCTTCTCCCGCAATGCCCGGACCCGCGAGGGCCAGTTGCAGGTGGAGCTGGCCCAGCATCAGTACCTGCTGCCACGGCTGGTAGGCCAGTGGTCCCATCTGGAGCGTCTTGGCGGAGGGATAGGCACCAGGGGTCCCGGCGAGACCCAGCTGGAAACGGACCGGCGTCTCATCCGCAAAAGAATCCAGAGGCTGGAGGCCGAGCTCAAGCAGGTCAGTCAGCGAAGGGTGTCCTATATGAGCCGGCGCAAGCAGGCCCGGCTCCCGGTGGTATCCTTGGTCGGCTACACCAACGCTGGCAAAAGCACCTTGTTCAACGCCCTGAGCGAAGCCGGAGTCGCCGTCCAGAATCAGCCCTTCTCCACTCTCGACCCGGTGACCCGGCGCATCTGGCTGCCGGCCGGGGGCCAGGTGCTCCTCACGGACACCGTGGGGTTCATTCACAAGCTGCCTCCCACCGTGGTCGACGCTTTCAGGGCGACCCTGGAAGAGCTTCAGCAAACCGACCTTCTCCTCCATGTCATCGACATCACTCATCCCAAGGCGCCGGAGCAGACGGAGGTGGTGGGTAAAACCCTGGACGAGCTGGGGCTGGGAGACAAACCGAAGCTCATGGTGGTGAACAAGATGGACCTGGTGGTACCTCGTGACAATGGGGAACACGTGGACGAGTTGCCCATACTCTCCCAGCATCCTGGCGTTCTGGTCTCCGCGGCTCTGGGCTGGAACCTGAAAGACCTGCTGGAGGAGACGGGACAGCTACTGGAGAAGCTCGGAGTGGTGAGTCCGTCGATCGCGGCCCGAAGATAGGGTGAGTCAGTCCCCGGGTTCTCCCCGACCCATTGGTTCGCACAATATATGTTATGTTAAAGAAATCATACCAGGGCGTTGACATAACATTGTTGACCGGAGAAACGTTAGTTCAAGGGATCCGGTTGCATGGCCCCGAACCCTGCGCTGTCCGGACCACACGGCATGAACGCCTTGAAGGGAACTTCTCAAACCCTTGGCAAGCTAACGAGTCCCTCGGGAGTCAGCTCAGCCTGCCGCAGAATGGAGCGAATGGTACCGACCGGTAGACTTCGATTGCCGTGGACCGGTACCCACAACCAAGCCGGGGGCTCAGGGCTTCCGCAGATAATGATGACTGCCACGAACGTGGGATAGGCGAAACCCGCCTTGCCGCGAGGCTCGCGGCATGTCCCTGCCGCTCACCCGCGGCAATCGTGTCACGGGACCATAATCTCAATCGAGACCAGTTCGGCTGCGGTGTTTCCGGCGGGAACGGGCAGCCTCTCCCGAGCTGCAGCCTCCAGGTAGCCGATGACAGCCTCCTCTGTATTGGAAAGTGCCTCTTCTCGGGTCTCTCCGAAGGTAGAGAGGTAGTTGAGCACTGGCACGTAAGTAACCCAAACACAATCTTCGGCGTCCCACTCCAGCGACACTTGAAAGCACCGCGCACCCACGGTAGTAGTCCTCCCTCACTACTCGGCGGCGCCGAAGACCGCTACCGAAGCGGTGAAGGAGCCGGGGCGGCCTCCCAGGTTGTGGGTCAGCCCCAGGTCGGCCTTCTGGAGTTGGCGGGGACCTGCCTTCCCCTGGAGCTGCTTGTATACCTCGTAGATCATGCGGATGCCGCTGGCCCCGATGGGGTGGCCGAAGCACTTCAGCCCGCCATCGGTGTTGATGGGAAGGTCTCCCTCCAGGGTGAAGCTGCCGTTCTCGACGTCCTCCCGAGCCCTGCCCCTGGGGCTGAAGCCCAGGTCCTCTGCGATGATCAGCTCGGTGATGGTGAAGCAGTCGTGGACGATGGCCATGTCGATCTCTTCACGGGGGTTTTCGATTCCAGCCTCCTGGTAGGCCGCCTGTCCCGCCCGCACGTTCTCGGGGAAGTGGACGAAGTCCCAGTCGTCCCTGAGCAGGCCGAAGGATCCGACAGCCAACCCCAGGCCCTTGACCAGCACGTAGTCCCGCCGGAAGCTCTTGGCGATCTCCGGCGTGGTGATGATCGCCGCCGCCGCGCCATCACTGACGCCGCAGCAGTCGTACAGGCCCAGGGGCCAGGCGATCATCGGAGCGTTCATGATCTGGTCCACGCTGACTTCCCGCTGGAAGTGGGCCTTGGGGTTCAGCGTGCCGTTGTGGTGGTTCTTGGAGGCTATCTGGGCCAGGACGCGTTTGCCTTCCTCATAGGGTATCCCATGGTGATGGAAGTAGCGGGTCGCAGCCATGGCGAACTGGGAGGGTGGGGGAGAAGGAGGGGTCACCTCGCTGCCCACGCCTTCGGATAGGGCCAGCCCGGAGAAGCCCGAGTCTTTCAGCTTCTCCACTCCCACTGCCAGCACGATGTCGTAGATGCCCGCCGCTACCGCGTAGCTGGCGTTGCGGAAGGCGTCTGTGGCGGTGGCGCAGGCGTTCTCCACGCGGGTGATGGGCACGTAGTCCAGCTTGAGGGCTTGGGCCAGGGGCTGTCCGGTCCTGAAGGTCTGCACCGTGCCCAGCCAGGCCGCCTGGATGTCCTTGGAGTCCACCCCAGCGTCCTCGTAGGCCTCGTAGGCCGCCTCTACCATGAGGTCGGCGGCGCCAGCGTCCCATCGCTCCCCGAACTTGGTGCAGCCCATCCCGATGATCGCCACCCGGTCCTTTATTCCCTGCATTGTACCCTCCTCGTTATGTCAAGCACGTCGTGTAGCATGGGTCCTTCAGCCCCGCGCTGGCACCGACTTCCAGAAGTAGTTGTGGATCCCGTTGACCACCCGCAGCTTCCGGAAGCTCATCTCCACCGGCATCCCCACGTGTACCTCGTCCAGCTCCCGATCGGTCATCATACACAGCATTCGGCCGCCCTCGTCGAAGTTCACCACTGTGACCACCAGCGGGCTGTCCGTGGTGCCGGCCAGATAGTCCATCGAGTAGGTGAATACCGTTCCCTTCTTGTCTGACAGGCGCACTGGCTGGGATGTGTCCTTGGACTGGCACTCGGTGCAGACTCTCTGGGGTGGATACTGGACGTAGCCGCACTGGTCGCACTTCGCGCCGTACAGGCGAATGATCTGGTCCGACTCCCGCCATAGAGCGGTAACTGATGGCACGGCGGGGGCGGGCCGCCTCGCCGCCGCGTCCGAGGTCCACACATCCCGCCAGCGGGCATAAGTCTCGTAGCTGGGCAGCACTCTTTTGGCCTCGACCTGCTCCTTGATGCCGTGCCCGTTCTTGAGAGCTTCGATGCCGGAGTTTACCCGGAAGGACAGGATGTCGCTGCCGTCGCCATAGCTTACGGTGAGCAGCAGATCGCCGTCCTTGGCCTCTTCCAATGCGCCAATGAGCAGGGTCAGAGGGTAGGCGGCCCCGGTGTTGCCTACCGTCCCGAACAGGGGGTCCTGGATCTGTTCGGGGGAGAACCCCATGCGGCGGCCTAACTGAGAGTGGCGCCGGGCGTCGGGAGCGTAGAGGGCTACCTTGGTAACGTCGCTGGGGGTCAGGCTATGCTTTTCCATGAAGCCCCCCACGGCGTCGGGGAGGATGCGCTCCAGGCCCTCCTCTGTAGTGAAGCGGTCCTCCCAGGAGCGTATGAAGGGATCGCCCTGGGAGCGCCACATATCCAGCATGTTCTCGCTGATGAAATGGGTCCCCTCTATGGCCGCGGCCACACCGTCTTTGGCCAGCAGCAACGCGGCCGCGCCGTCCCCCAGGTTGCGCTCCATGTCGCCTCGCGGCGTAGCCAGGCGGGCGTCGGAGGCAATGACGAGGACCTGGCCCGCCGATCCGGCGTTTACGGAGTCCATGGCCATCTTGAGGGCGGTGGTGCCGGCCCGCAGCACTCCCGTGACGTCTGCAGTGAAGATGTCCCGGCGCAGGTCCAGGGCCGTGGCTATTATGGAGGCGCACTGTTTCTCGGCGTAGGGAGGCGTGGTTGTGGCGAACAGGAGCCCGTCCACCTGCTGCCTGTCGAGGCCTTTGAGGCATTCCGTCCCAGCGGCCACCGCCATGGTGACGCTGTCCTCGTCGAAGTTGGCCACGGCCTTCTCCCCCGACGACCCCCATCCCAACGTTTCCTTCCCCAGCCGGTAGAGAGGGATATGAGCTCCGAAGGCCTTGACGCCGACCATTCCTTACCTCCTGTGGCTTCTGCCTAAATCGTATCAGCTACCCCAAGGGGTGTCAACGAACCTGGACTCGTGGGGAGCTGGCTGTGCCTCCGGGGCAGGTATCCGTCGGGTTTTCGCTGTGCTAAACTATTGCCGTCGCCGAAGGAACGCTCCACCAGGAGGCCCGGCATGGATGTACAGCCCTTCAAAATAGAGGTATCGGAAGACGTCCTCAACGACTTGCGGGAGCGCCTGGTTCGCACCCGTTGGCCCGACGAGATCACCGACTCGGGCTGGGATTATGGCGCCAACATGAGTTATGTAAAAGAGCTGACGGAGTACTGGCGCACCACTTTCGACTGGCAGGCCCGTGAGCGGGCCATCAACGCCTTCCACCACTTCCGAGCCAGCGTGGACGGGCTGGGCATCCACTTCATCCACGAGCGCGGGCATGGGCCGGATCCGCTCCCGCTGATCGTCACCCACGGCTGGCCCGGCTCCTTCTCCGAGATGCTGGAGATCATCCCCATGCTGACCGATCCCGCGGCCCATGGCGCGGACCCCGCCGACTCTTTCGACGTGGTGGTTCCCTCGCTGCCTGGCTACGGCTTCTCCGACCGGGCTTCGCAGCCAGGCATGAGCTTCCGGACCGTTGCGGACCTGTGGGTGAAGCTGATGGATGGGCTGGGATATCCCCGCTTCCTGGCTCAGGGCGGAGACTGGGGCGCGTTGGTGACCTCCCGCCTGGGCGCGGCCTACCCGGAGCAGGTGATGGCCGTCCACCTCAACATGGCTGGCGGGCCTCCCGCCCGTCCCGGGCCGGGGGAGCGTCCGATAACCGACGCCGAGGAGAAGTACTGGGAGTGGCGGGATTGGTGGCGGGACGCCGAGGGAGGCTACGGCCACATCCAGGGGACTAAACCTCAGACTCTCTCCTACGGCCTCAACGACTCTCCCGCCGGCCTATGTGCCTGGATCGTGGAGAAGTTCAAGGCCTGGACCATACCCAACGGCAACCTGGAAGACCATTTCTCCAAGGACGAGATGCTTACCAACATCACCATCTACTGGGTGACCCAGACCATCGGCTCATCGGTCCGGTTCTACTATGAGAACCGGAAGGTGATGGAGGAGGGCGAGAGGATTACCGTGCCCACTTCGGTGGCCATCTTCCCCAACGAGACCAGCAGGCCGCCCAAGGAGTGGGCCGAGAGAGCTCACAACATCCAGCGCTGGACAGAGATGCCCCGGGGAGGCCACTTTGCCGCAATGGAGGAGCCGGCGCTACTGGCCGAGGACATCCGGGCCGCCTTTCGGCCCTTGAGGGGGTAGCCCTCACCCCTGGCTCCTCTCCCGATGGGAGAAGGGTAGCCACAGGTGAAAGGAAGTTACGAGCATGGATATACAGCCCTTCAAGGTAAACGTCCCCGACGAGGTCCTGGCGGACCTGCAGGAACGCCTGGCCCGCACCCGCTGGCCCGACGAGATCACCGACTCCGGCTGGGACTACGGTTCCAACCTGTCTTACATCAAGGAGCTGGTGGAGTACTGGCGCACCGGCTACGATTGGCGGGCCCAGGAGCGGTTCCTGAACTCCTTCAGCCAGTTCAAGGCCAACGTAGACGGCCTCGGTGTCCACTTCATCCACGAGCGGGGAAAGGGACCCAATCCGATGCCCATCGTCATCACCCACGGTTGGCCCAAGTCGGTCTGGGAGATGTCCAAGATAATTCCCCTCCTAACCGATCCGGCCGGCCACGGAGGCGACCCCGCGGACTCCTTCGACGTGGTGGCTCCCGCAGGCCCGGGCTTCGGCTTCTCCGACGCGGCCCACGAGCCGGGCATGCAGTACTGGCGCATAGCCGACCTGTGGCACGTGCTGATGACCGAGGGTCTGGGCTATCAGCGCTACGCTGCCCAGGGCGGAGACTGGGGCGCCAGCGTGACGGCACGGCTGGGATTCGACCATCCGGATCACGTGGTGGGCATCCACACCACGCTGGTGGGTGGCGGCCGCCCCTACGTGGGGCCGGGTTCAAAGGAGCTGTCCGAAAGGGAGGTGGCCTACAACGAGGAGAGGGACGCCTGGCAGGATGCCGAGGGCGGCTACAACCACATCCAGGGGACCAAGCCCCAGACCCTCTCCTACGGCCTCAACGACTCCCCCGCTGGCCTGTGCGCCTGGATCGTGGAGAAGTGGCGATCCTGGAGCGACTGTGACGGCGACGTGGAGAAGCGCTTCACCAAGGACGAGCTGCTGACCAACGTGATGGTTTACTGGGTGACCCAGTCCATCGGCTCCTCCTGCCGGCTATACTACGAGTCCCGCAAGGCTCCCTGGTACCTCGAGGAGGGAGATAAGATCCAAGTGCCCTGTGCAGTGGCTATTTTCCCGAGGGAGCTGTTCCACCCACCCGAGGAGTTCGCCGCGCGTACCCAGAACCTGCAGCAGTTCGCGGAGATGCCCCGGGGCGGCCACTTCAACTCCCTGGAGGAGCCGGAGCTGTTGGCGGGGGAGATACGCCGCTTTTTTCGGAACCTGCGGTAAGGGACTCCGTCTCAAGTCTCCTCCCCCTTTGCGGGGGAGGATTAAGGTGGGGGGCACCCCCATCCTGGCCTTCCCCCATCGAGGGGGAAGGAAACTCTAAACAGGAGGCGACCATGGCGACGCGACAGGTACCCACGGAGGAGGAAGTAATAGGCTACATGACCTCCCTCAGCAACTGGGGACGCTGGGGCCCCGACGACCAACTCGGGACCCTCAACCTCATAACCCCACAGAAGCGGGCCCAGGCCACCCAACTTGTAAAGGAGGGGGTCACCGTCACCTGCTCAAGGCCCATACTGACCGAAATCGCGTCGGATGTGATCCCAATTCCGCCGTTGCACTACATGGTCAACACCGGCGAGTCGGCCCCCAGCGAGGGCAGTGGCGGCTCCTCGGACTTCATCGGGGTCTCCTTCCATGGCTACACCGTCACCCACGTAGATAGCCTCTGCCACGTCTTCTGGAACGGGAAGATGTACAACGGAAAGCCCGCCTCCGCCGTGAACGCGCAGAATTTCGCCACGGTTTGCGATATCGACAACGTGCGCGACGGTGTCGTTACCAGAGGGGTGCTGCTGGACATCGCCCAGCTCAAGGGAAAGGACTGGTTGGAGGCCGGCGAGCCGGTTTTCCCCGAGGACCTGGAGGCGGCCGAGAGGGCCCAGGGTGTGCGGGTGGAGGAGGGGGACGCGCTGATGGTCCGCCTGGGGTGGTTCAAGAAGCGGCAACAAGTCGGCGCCCCAGCCGTACCGGACCGCCCCGGCCTGCATGCCTCTACTCTACCCTGGCTCCACGAGCGGGGTGTCTCCATAACCGGCGCCGACGCTTCCTACGACGTGGACCCCAGCGGATACCCCAAGCTGGGGTTGCCCATACATCGGGTAGGAATCGTGGCCATGGGACTGTGGCTGATCGATGCAGCCAACTGCGAGGAGCTGGCCGCAACGTGCCGCCGGCTCAACCGCTGGGACTTCATGTTCGTGATGGCGCCCCTGAGGTTCCCCGGAGCCACAGGCTCGCCGGTGAACCCCCTGGCGGTGTTCTAGCCACCCGTGCACGCCATCGATTTTTTCGGATCCAGTAGAGTTTGGAACTGGATGGTAACTCCGTTCGGCAACGAAGAAGCTGATAGGGCAAATCTTACCAACTTATTTTACGCGCATAATCCAGGTTACCTCGTAAAAAGGGGGAAGATTTTCGGCATGATCAGTACAACATCCAGATAAATCGTCGCCTGACCCACCTGTGCCGTTGGAGTCGTGATCTCCTCTGGGAATCCCATGACGATGGGTTTCCACTCCCCCGTCATTACCGGACGATGTTGATCCTCTTAAGAATCTTTGGGCTTCGCCGTCGGCCCCGTTCAGGTTAGGGATTAGTTGCCCATCGAAGGGGCTCTCGGGGTCATCCAGAACCTGACCATTGCATTCTACCCATCCTTCTGGAAGTGAAGGAACATTCGGGAGGGCACTTAACCAAGCAACAACGGAGCCAACAGGTATGCCCGGAAACCGTGTGGGATCGCCGGTCTGACCGAGATGCCTAGCAATCAAAGAAAGATCTACGACATTTATTCTCCCATCTCGATCTACGTCGCAATCGGCGTCGTAATCGCTGCTATCTGTGCACTTGTTGTTAAGTTGACTTTGTTCTGAATCAAGACTACCGGAGCCAGACACCAAGGTATCCCGGATGATAAACGCTCCGGCGGTCAGGAGGGCCAGCACTATCACCACTAAACCAAACTTTTGTGAACTTAGTAACCAGCATAGTCTCATCTCCTTTCAGTGAGCGGCCCAGCAAAACCCGTTAGCACATGTTAACAAAGAGGTTTTCCCAGTGCGGAATGGATCGAGGTGACGGTAATCAGTTCGAATTCAGCAAAAGGAAACGCAAGGCCGGTCCTCTTAGACTAGGGAAAACCCGTAGCCTACCGCTTCCGGGCGAACTTGCGGAAGCTCCGGAGATGCTTGGGCGGGTCCATGTGCTGGCCCCTGATTGTGTAGGCCACGTCGCCGACGTAGAGATCGCCCCGGGAGTCCACCGCCGCCGCGTGGGGGGCGATGAACTGATCGGCGCGTTCACCTTCGTCGGGAGCGCCTATGCGGGTCTGTAGCTGGCCCTGCAGGTTGTATATGCTGACCCGATGCCCCAGGCCAGGGCATTCGGGCTCGATGCCCGTGAAGGCGTTCAGCTCGGCGACGTAGAAGTTTCCTTCGGAGTCCAGGCAGATGCCGTCGGGCCTGTAGACGTTGTTCCACATGGTCTGGAACTTGCCGTTGCTGTCGAACACTTGGATCCTGTGATTCTCCCGGTCGGCGATGTAGATATAGTCCTCGTTATCTATGACCACGTTATGGGGCCGAACGAACTGGCCCGCATCGATCCCTGGCTCACCCCATGACAGGAGGTGTCTGCCGTCGGGGGAGTATTTGTGGATGCGGCAGTTGCCGTAGCCGTCGGAAACGAAGATATATCCGGTCTTGCGGGACACCGCCATGTGGGTGGGACGGTTGAAGGGCTCTCCACCGTACCTCGGGGCCGGCTTGCCCATGGCGCCCAGGGTCATCAGCAGCTTACCCTCGGAGTCGAACTTGTGCACCGCATGCTGGGAGTCGTCTACACAGTAGACCTCGTCGTCGGGGCCGACGTGGATCCCGTGGGCCCTGGTGCTGAAGAACCCCTCGCCCCACGACCTCAGGAAGTTACCCTGCTGATCGAGGACGATCACTGGATGACCACCACGGTTGAATATGTAGACATTGTCTTTGGAATCCACCGCGATCCCGGCCACGTCGACGAAGGACCAGCCATCGGGTAGCTTCTCCCATCCGTCCATGGGCTCGAACAGCAGGTTCCCGCTGCCCAATGTCGTCGCCATATCGGGTTACCCCCTTACGGTAAAGGTAGCCGAGGGTCGGGTACTGGCCTGGGAGACACTATATTCTTCGTGGAAAGCAGCGTCAAGGAGCGTTCCCGGGCGGCGGTTGACAGGGTGGTGACCCGAAGGTATGTTATGCGGAACAAGTCCGGTGCAGGGGGACACATATGGCCGGGAAAAGCATCATTTGGACCAACATGACGACCCCCATGCCCTTCGGCAGGAAGGTCCTTCTGGTATTCCGGAACAACTGGTTGAAGCTGTACCGCAGGCGGAACTGCTGCGGCCACCTGGGCGAACCAGGCTGCTGACAGGCTGCCCATCCCCCTGGGTCAGGGGAAAGCCACCAGCATTAGCCCCCGCCGGCCGGGAAGCCCGGCACGACTGCTTCAGCGTTCTGCCAGTCCGTCAGGGCGAGTTTCCGGGGATCTTGCCGCTGATGAACTGGGCCAGGTTCAAGGTATCGAAGAGGGCAATCCTGTCGGCCACACCCGTGATAACCACGTCCACGGCGAGACGGCCCTGAGCGAAGAAGAACAGGTGTCCCTCGAAGGGGCCGAACTCCGTGTCGAACTTCATCAGGAAGGCCACGGTGACGTCCCCAACCTGGAAGACTGGCAGCGGGGCTACCGTCAGGTTCGTCACCGAAAACTCGGAACCTGCCAGTGCTTGCACGGCCAGGTTCCGTATGTCCTCTGGATCGGCGTTCCTCATCAGCAGCAGGGGAGCCTGTGCATCCAGTGGGCTGATGTGGAGGGTGACCGTCTCCCCTATTCCGATGGCCCTGGAGGATGCCAGCTCCATGAACTGTCCCTCGGCCGGCTCGAAGGAGCGCTGGTAGGCGCTTATCCCGTCCGAGTTCTCGATGAAACCTTCAGCCCCCAGAGCCACCCCTTCAGGCAGGTCGGCAATGGTGTGGAGCATAGCGGGAAGGTCGTAACCCTGGCCACGGGCCCGTTCCTCGGCGGTGCCTGAGGGGCCCGGTCCAGATGGAACGGGAGTCGCCACGATATCCCCGGCAAGCACGCCGTCTATCCTCTGGTCCATGCGAAGGGCCAGGCGCGACGCTACGGCGCCTTTCCCTCCATCGCCCACCGCAGCTACCGTGAGGGTCGCCACGACGTTGTCCCTGCGCCAGGAGACGAAGGTGTTGGACGTGTCTGCCTTCAGGCCGGGCACGTCCACGGATATGAGGAGGACGCCAGCAATGGCATCTTCTCCGACATTCGGTGGCGTCGACTCCTGAAGTCTGGTCAAGGTGAATCCTTCGGATATTTCGCTACTCTGTAAACGGCGAAAATCCTCGATCTGGTCTTGGATGAAGGCCGCCGCACCCTCGGGGCTGTCGAAAGTGTCCACGGAGGCCGATACGTTGAAGATGCCGCCCGCAGCGGGGTCGCCCTGCAACAGCACCAACAAGTCCAGGAACTGGTGGCCGTAGCCGTCCAGACGCCCCAGGGCCGTCAGGTCCGAGGCGGTGTCACTGGGGTCGACGGTCCCACTTGCTGCGCCGTCGTTATCCTGGTAGCCGCTTTCCGCGACATCCAGGGGAAGGCCCTGTATCTCGGCGTCGACGTCTGCCTGTGCCAGGACCATCCCCGGCAGGTCTTCGCGGACAATGACGCGGGGAGGCACCGGCGTCGGGGTGGGTATAGATGTGGGCATGGGCGTAGGTACCTGCGTAGGCGATGGGGTCGGTGTTGGGGCCGGAGTGAGAGTCGGAGTTGGCAGAGGGGTCGGCGTCGCTATAGCTGTCGGTGCCGAGGTGGGGGTCGGCTCGACCGGCTCCGGAGTGGCGGTGGCCTGGGGTGCCGGAGTAGAAGTGGCCGTAGGTGTCGAAGTCGGAGCTGGAGGAGGCGTGGAAGTGGGTGCCGAAGTGGAGGTGGGACCGGGGGTGATGGTGGGCTCCAGGGTTGTAGTAGATGTGGGTTCAGGGGTCGGCTCCGGAGTGAACGTGGGGGTAGACGTGGGCGAAGTTCCGCCACCGCCACCGCATGCGGAAAGGACGACCGCTGCCAAGATGATTATGCCTAGAGCACAATAGCGCCCCATAGAACCTTCGCCTCCCTCGGAACGTGCCTTTGGCGAACCCATCATACTTGGTTGGCCATTGTGGTGACAAGGCCGGGAGAGGACATGCTTGGAAGGTTTGTCGTTTGCGCATTCTGCTATAATCTCTCAAATGTGGCACCATATCCGTTGGCCCGGTCTGCTTGCCCTTGTCGTCGTCCTGGTGGCGTGTTCCCAAGGCACGCCTACTTCGGAGCCCTCGGCCACCGTCGGGCTTACTTCCACCCCGTCGGCCACCTCCACTCCACGTCCCACGGATGCTGCGCGTTCCAGATATCGATCGGCGGAATGCCTCTTCCAGGTCGCCGCCGGCCAGGTCGTGGAATGCGGCTACCTCACAGTCCCAGAAGACCGCCGCGACCCCGACGGTGCCTCGATCCACCTGCACGTAGCGGTGTTCGAAAGTCCCAACGACGACTCGGCCGACGATCCGCTGGTCTATCTCTCGGGCGGCCCGGGCAGCAGCGCCCTCAAGGAGCTAGAGTTCGTCTTCGACGACCTGGTCGAGCCCTTCCTTTCCCAACGGGATGTGATCGTCCTCGACCAGAGGGGGACGGGCTTCTCCAAGCCGGCCGTGGACTGCCCCGAATTCGTGGAGGCGGTCCACGACACCCTTGACCGGGACCTGACTATCGAGCTGGAGTCCTCTCTCACAATCGGGAGCCTGGTCGCCTGCCGGGACCGCCTTGAAGGGGAGGGGGTGAACCTGGAGGGCTACACCAGCGCCGAGAACGCCGCCGACCTGGAGGACTTGAGGCTGGCCCTGGGATACGAGAGCTGGAACCTGCTGGGCGTCTCGTATGGGACCCGCCTCGCCCTGACGGCAATGCGCGACTTCCCGGAGGGCATCCGCAGCGTCATCCTCGACTCCACGGTTCCACTGGAGGTCGATGCGTATACCAATTTCCTCCCCAACGCGGACCGTGCCTTCACCACCCTGTTCGACGGCTGCGCGGCCCACCCGGTCTGTAACGCCACCCATCCCCAGCTGGAGACCGTGTTCTTCCGCCTGGCGGGTGTCCTGGCCGAGAGTCCGGTCATCTTCCCGATAACCCATCCTCTCACGGGGGAGACCTTTGATCTCCTGTTTAGCGTGGATGAGCTCACAGGTTTCCTGTTCCAGTCCCTGTACATCACCGACATAATCCCGCTGCTCCCGGACATCATCTTCCGGGCAGGGCTGGGCGACTTTGCCGCGGTAGCTGCCCTGGAGGGCGCTTTTCTGACACAGTTGGACGATATCAGTGTCGGAATGCACTACTCGGTGCAGTGCGGCGAAGAGGCCCCCTTCACTTCTCAGGAAGACCTGGACCTGGTGGCCGAGACCCACCCCAGGTTGAGGGGGCTCGCCGACAGGAATCCGATCCTTCAGCTATGCCGAGCGTGGGGAGCAAGGCAGGCAAACTCCAGTGAGAACCAGGCCGTGAAGAGCGATATCCCGACCCTGGTGCTGGCGGGGGAATACGACCCGATTACGCCGCCGTCGTGGGGAAGACTGGCCGTGGGGAGCCTGGCCAACGGCGTGTTCTTCGAGTTTCCCGGAGTCGGCCATGGCGTGGCCTTCAGCGGCGGCCACTGCCCGCTGGACATCGCAAGAGACTTTCTAGCCAATCCGGGGACCGGCGTAGATGCTAACTGCATCGAAAAAATGGAGGGCCCGGACTTTTCCCGGGCCCTCCGATGATCCTCGAAAGCCGTCCCGTTTAATTAGTCGAAGCTGGCCACTTCGGCCCCGGCTTCTGCCGCCTGGGGAGTCCATCCCCAGGGGTGGGGCGCCTCGCCGGGCTCGATGACCTTGCCGCCTTTTACGGTTATCACGGGGGCCAGGGCCTGAGAGCCGACCTGACTGGCGCCGGCTGCATCTTCCAGGAGCCACCGGCCTTTCCTTAGCTCCAACACCGAGATGTCGGCCTCCCGTCCCACCGCCAGGCTCCCGGCCCGGTCGTCGATACCCAAGCCCTTCGCCGGGTTGACGGTCATCATACGGACCACCTCTTCCAGCGAGAATCCCAACTGGAGGAAGTAGGCGCTGTATTCCAGCAGTCCCCTGGTGGAGACCTGCCGCATGCCGACTCCGGCCTGAAGCTCGATGTCGGTGCCGATGGTGTCGGGTATCAGGCCCTGGTCTACCACCGACCGGGCGCAGTCCCATCCGAAGTTGAAGTCGCCGTAGGAGGTGTCCAATGTCACGCCACGCCCCTGGGCCTCCCGTAGCTCGGGCAGCACCCTGCCATCGGTGTCCAGGGCAGCGCCGGTCAGCGGACTGAACACGTGGGTGACGACGTCCCCCGCTTCCAGCATGGAAAGGGCCTGCACTGTCAGATCCCGGGGGGTGGGAGTCTGCCCCTTGGGCCCGATGTCGCCTATGTGAAGCATGACCCGGATGCCCGCCTCGCGGGCCGCCCGGAAGGTCGCCTCAACGTGCTCCAAGCCCATGGCCTGAACCAGCCTGGGTGCGACCAATGCCTTGACTCCTACCACCACATCGGGGTGCTCACGGGCCGTCTTGACCACGCCGGCCACGTCTATCTCAGACGGGTCCGTGCTCAGGGCGACGGTCTTGTCCCTGAAGATGCTGAGGAAGGAGTAGACCTTTGTCTGAGACTGGGACAGCACATAGTCGCTGAACCCCTGGAAGTTGGCGGGACCCAGGCTCCCCGCGTCGGCCACCGTTGTTACCCCGCTGAGGACTCCGGCCATGTCTGGGTGGTTCTGGTTGCCGGTAGGGCTGTATACGTGGGTGTGGATGTCCACCAAGCCGGGCGTGACCAGGTACCGATCTACCTTCACGACCTGAGCCGCGTCTTCTTCCGGGATCGAAGCCGACAGCGCGGTGATCTTGCCTCCGCTTACGGCTACGTCGAGAGGCTTGTTAATTCCCTGGGCGGGATCGAGGACTGTGCCTCCCTTTAACACCAGGTCATACATCGCGCCTACCTCCGACGAAGTTTAGGGCAGTATAGCATGGGGACTAGAGAACGGTCACCCCGTATTCCCGGTCACCCGGTGTTCCAACGAGAGGCGAACCCTCCCGGCTCGTACAGGGTGGAGACCTTTACCACCATGCTCCGGTCCAGTTGCTCCAGCCTGGTCTTCCCGCACATGGCTATCGAGAACTCCATCTCCCGGCGCAGCAGGTCGAAGACCGTCTTGACTCCCGATTCGCCGCCGGCCGCAAGTCCATAGTAGACCGGCCGGCCCAGGAGCACGGCTCGAGCCCCGAGGGCCAGGGCCTTGACCACGTCGATGCCCCGCCGGATGCCCCCGTCCATCAGCACCTCGCAGCGCCCTCCCACAGCGTCGGCCACGCCGGGAAGGGCCTCTATGGCGGTGATGGCGCCGTCGAAGAGCCTGCCACCGTGGTTGGAGACGATGATCCCCCGCGCTCCATGCTCCGCACAAAGGCGGGCGTCCTCCGCTGTAAGGATCCCTTTGACCACCACTGGCATGGAGGTTATCGAGCGTAGCCAGTCCACGTAATCCCAGGAGGCATCGGGGTCTATGGCCTCGGCCAAGTCCACGATGGTCCTGCTTCCCCCACCCGCTCTTCGCGTTATCGTTGCCCAGGACGAGTGGCCCGGATGAAGGGGGTCCGGGTTCTTGATGCTTTGTTCTTTGACTACCTCCAGGGTGGGAGCGTCAACGGTTACACAGAGGGCGGCGCAGTTGGCGTCTTCCGCCCGCCGCACATGTTCACGAAGGAGCTCCCTATCCTTGAGAGGGAAAACCTGGCACCACACCGGGCCGGAGCCGACGCCGGCCACCTCTTCGATTGAGGAGGAGACTGCGGCGTGGCTGACCACCATGGCGGTGCCGGCGGCCCCAGCGGCCCGGCAGGCGGCCGAAGACCCTTCCGGGTTAACCAGCTCCAGACCGCCCAGAGGTCCCGCGAGGACCGGGAAGTCGATCTTCCGCCCCAGGACGGTGGTGGAAGAATCGACATGGCTCACGTCCACCAAGTAGCGAGGACGGAGGGCGATGGAGTCGAAGGCCCGCTGGGTCCTCTTGAAGGTGATCTCGTCGTTGAACCCGCCGGCCACCATCTCCAGAAGGGCGTTGGGCATCACTATCTTGGCCCGGGCCTCGAAGTCGGCCAGGTTCAGGAGCCCCAGATCTTCAAGCACTGGAAACCTCCTTCGTTTGTCAGATCCACCCCGTCTCCCTTAAGGAGGAAGGTCAGGACGTGGGTACGTCGCCCCACATTAATCAACCCCACAAATGGGGAAAGACAAACCGACCCGTGCCTCATAAAATCGTCTCGGCAAAGGTCAGGGCGTCTCTGGGGTTGTTCACAAGTATGTCGTCTATCGCCGCCTGATCGTAGCCACGGACCCGCATGCGGGGCACGATGTGCCCCAGGATGTAGGAGTAGCCGTGGCCGCCGTATTTTTCAAGACGGTGCTTGGCGCAGATGTCGTGGGCTATGAGGACCTTTCGCCCGTATCCCTGGGACGCTATCCAGGCGATGTCGTCCATACGCTTGGCGTCGCTGGGCATGTCTATCCTGGTGTTCAGGGGGTAATGGGACTGCTCCTTGCCGAACAGATCCCACTCCATGTAGCATCCGGAGCTTGCGATGTTGCCGATGGTGTCCCGAAGGAACACCGTCCGATCCAAGTGCCCCATGATGGTGCGGCTCAGATCGGCCCCGGCCTCGGACAGGACCTCGATGATCTCCAGGGGTGCGGTCTCGTCCCTGCCCGGATGGATCGACAGGGTGGCACCGGTCATGCGCTGGGCCCGCGCCGACGCCCGAAGCACCTTCCGCTCGTTTTTCTCCAGGGGCCAGGAGCAGCCAACCTCGCCGATGACGCCGGACCTGATGCCGGTACCGTCCACGCCATCGGTGACGTCGGCTACAATACGCTCCACGATTTCGTCCTCGCCGATATCGCTCATGGTGCCGGGGTGGGCCGGGGCCACGTAGTAAGAGGCCCCCATTATGACGTTTACTCCGGTGGTCCGGGAGATCCGGGCCAGGCCGACAGGGTCCCTGGCTATGCCTATGCTGGTGGCGTCCACCAGGGAATCCCCACCGTATTGCTTATACAGGTCGGTCTCGTTGATGGCGGTGGGAACATCGAAGAGCTGGCTGTCGTCCTTGTTTCGTGCGCCGTAGTGTCGGATGCGTCCGAGGGTCTCCATAGACACGGGTTTATGGAAGAAGTCCACCTCGCTGGCCCAGTCAAGGGGCTTGAACAGGACCGAGAGGTCCACTAGCAGGTGCTCGTGGGTCAGGGTGACCCCCAGTCGCTCCGGATCGATGGGGCCCAGTACGGTCTGTACTTTGCCGGCAAGCTTCTCTCTTGCCATGCCCACCTCCGATGCTGAGCCCCGAGTTCCGACCGCGCCACATTATAACATGACCGCCCCGGTGGCCGAAGTCGCGGATGTCTTATGAAATCCAGGTACGAGCCCATACCCTTGACACCGCTGGGTGGATGTTCAATAATGTGTCGTTTTCACACACCTGGCCACTTGGTGCCAGGAAACTTCGACTATCGGAAGAGGTGGACATGGCGTATCGATTAGGAGTAGATGTAGGGGGCACTTTTACCGACCTGCTGTTGATCGACGAGGGATCGGGCAACACCTGGCGCGACAAAGTGCAATCGACTCCGGCGGACTCGTCCATCGGGGTGCTGGCCGGTATCGACCGGGTTTGCGCTACCGCCGGTATCAACACTAGCGAGATTTCACAGATCATGCACGGGACGACGGTGGCCACCAACGCCATTCTTCAGGGTAGGGGCGCCAAGATCGGGTTGGTCACCACCAAAGGCTACGGACAGATGCTGCAAGTGGGCCGCTCGTTCGTCCCCGGCATCCTGGCAGGCTGGATCATCTGGAACATGCCCGACCCTCTGGCTCCCCTGGAGCTTACGGTGGAGGCCGACGAGCGCATGAGCGCCCGGGGAGATGTGGTGGACCCCCTCGAAGAGACATCGCTCCGTGAGAGGCTCACCTATCTGAAGAACCGGGGCATCGAGGCGCTCACCATCTGCCTGTTCAACTCCTTCGCCAACGGAGCCCACGAGCGACGCATCCGAGAGGTCGCCCATGAGATCATGCCCAACGTTCCCGTCTCTATCTCTTCGGAGATCCTGCCTGAGATGCAGGAGTACGAGCGAGCACTCACTACCGTGGCCAATTCCTACGTAGCACCCGTGGTCTCCACATACCTGAACAACTTGGAACGCGAGCTGAACAACCGGGGCATCACCGGCAGCCTGCACATTCTCCGCTCCGACGGTGGGCTCGTATCATCTGAGATAGCCCAAGTCGCCCCCGTCAACATCCTGATGAGTGGCCCCGCAGGCGGTGTTGCCGGAGCCCTTTGGATCGCCCAACAGGCAGGATACAAGAACCTGCTGACCTTTGACATGGGCGGGACCTCAACCGACGTCGCCCTGGTCGAGAACGGCGTCCCCAAGGTGCGTCGGGAGACCATGGTGGGCGACGTGGTCGTGCGGGCGTCCTCCGTTGACGTGCGTAGCGTCGGGGCCGGCGGCGGCTCCATCGCCCACGTCCCCGAGCTGACGAAGGCCCTCCGCGTAGGGCCGGAGAGCGCCGGCGCCGACCCGGGACCGGCGGCCTACGGCCGAGGCGGCGACCGGCCGACAGTGACCGACGCCAACCTGGTGCTGGGCCGGTTGCCCACGAGCCTGGCCGACAATGTGAACCTGGACAAAGCCGCTGCGGAGAAGGCCGTGAAGACTATCGGCGACCCCCTCGGTCTCGATGTCAAGCGGGCTGCCGCGGGTGTCATAGACATCGTCAACGAGAACATGTTCGGCGCGCTGCGGTTGGTCTCGGTGCAGCAGGGCTATGATCCCCGCGACTTTGCCCTCGTAGCCTTCGGGGGAGCCGGCCCACTCCACGCCAACGCTCTCGCCAAGCTAACCGGCTCGTGGCCGGTTATCATTCCTCCCTCCCCCGGCGTGCTGTGCGCCTATGGCGACGCCACGACCCAGCTGCGCAACGAAGCCACCCTCACCTTCATCCGCCGTTTCTCAGAGACCTCCAATCAGGAGATCGAAGGCATCTTCCGGGATCTGGCGGAGCGGGCTCAGTCCACTCTAGACCAAGAGCACGTGTCCCGGTCCGACCAGACGGCTCAGTACGAGATCGACGTCAGATATTCCGGGCAAGGCCTGATCCTTACCATTGGCGTCGACATGGACGCCTTCAAGAACGGTGGGCTGGACATCGTACGCAAGGAGTTCGACCAGCTGCACACCCAGATGTTCACCTTTGCCCTGCCCGCTGAGCAGGAAGTAGTGAACCTACGAGCCGTCGCCCTGGGGCCATCCAGCACGGTTCAGGCAGGCAGGGTACCGCAGGGCGATGCCAACCCCGCGGCGGCCAAGCTTGACACGACTTCGGTCTTTGTGGACAATGCTGACCATGAGGCTACGATCTATGATCGAGTCAAGCTAAAGGCTGGCAACCGTATTCAGGGCCCGGCCATAATCACGGAGCTGGACTCCACCACGTTGATCCTGCCGGGTCACGTCGGGGAAGTCGACACCTTCGGAAACATCATTATTAACCCGGCATCCTAGGCCGCAAACTAAGGAGGGGAAAGATGCCAGCAACTATTGTAGAGACGAGCCAGAAACCTTTCAAGGATGTAGAGGTAGACCCCATTACACTGGAGGTCATCGAAAGCGGCCTCAGGAACGCCCGCTTTGAGATGGATGCGGTCCTCTTCCGCACAGCCATGTCCCCGGGCATCCGGGAGCAGCACGACGAGTTCCCCATGATCGCCAGCCCAGAGGGGAAAATGGTAGTGGGGCAGTTCGGCTCCTTCATCCACGGTTTCAAGAGGTCTTATGAGGGGACCATCGAGGAAGGCACAATCTTCCTCACCAACGACCCCTACAGCGTCGACGGCGCCATCAGCCACCTTAACGACTGGCTGGTGCTCAAGCCCGTCTACCTGGATGGCCGGCTGGTGGCTTACATCTCCATGTTCGGCCATATGACCGACCTGGGTGGCAAGACCCCCGGCAGCCTCCCCACCGACGCCAACCAGATCTACGAGGAAGGCGTCATTATCCCGCCGGTAAAGATCTACAAGAACGACGTGCTCCAGGAAGATATGCTCAACCTCATCCTGGCTCAGGGTCGGTTGCCCCACTGGAACCGCGCCGACTTAACCGCCCTGATCGCTGCCGTGCGCGTCGCCGAGAGCCGGGTGCTGGAGCTATGCAACCGCTTCGGTATGGATACCTACGTCTCGGCCGTGAACGAGCTGCTGGAGCGCAACCGGCGGGCCATGTTGCAGCTCATACGGACGACGGTTCCCGAGAACGAGAAGCAGTACTTCGAGGACTACGTCTGCGACGACGGTATCGGTATGGGTCCCTACAAGATGTGCTGCACCATGTGGCGCGAAGGGGACACGCTGATCTTCGACTTCGACGGCACCGACCCCCAGTCGGAGAGCTCCATCAACTTCTACCTCAACACCGAGATGTTCAAGATGTTCGTTGGGGTATACATGATCAACGTGTTCGACCCCCAGATCCTTTTCAACGACGGCTTTTACGATCATGTCGACGTACGCATCCCCAAGGGATGTCTCCTCAACCCGATAAAACCGGCGGCGCTTTCTTCCAGGACCCATGCCCTGGGCCGTATCTTCGACGTGCTGGGCGGCCTCCTGGGCCAGAAGGCCCCAGATTTCCTAACGGCAGCAGGCTTCTCCGATAGCCCTCACTACTTTTACTCCGGCTACAACGACGACGGCGAGTGGTTCCAGCTATATCAGATCGGGTTCGGTGGGATCCCAGGAAGACCCGTGGGAGACGGCCCCGATGCACACTCATTATGGCCCTCATTTACCAACGTACCCAACGAGTTCCTGGAGTCCTACTTCCCGCTTCGGATGGAAATCTACGAGACCTTCGTCGATTCCGGCGGGCCCGGCCTGCACCGCGGCGGCAACGGCATCAGGGCTGGCTACCGTTTCCTAAACGATGGCGAGCTGTCGATCCATGACGACCGGTGGCTCACATACGCCTGGGGCGTGAACGGTGGCCTGCCCGCCGGAAGGAGCAAGAAGGAGCTCATCCGGGCCGACGGCTCGGTCGAGATCCTTCAGTCCAAGTGCGACCATATCAAGGTCAAAAAGGGCGATCTGTTCATGTGCTACACCTGGGGTGGCGGCGGATGGGGCGACCCTTACAAGCGGCCCGCCGAGAAGGTCGCCCTCGACGTAGAGCGCGGCCTTGTCACCAAGAATGGCGCGAAACTGTACGGCGTGATCGTTAACGATGATTTCACCGTCGACGAGAAAGCCACCGAGCAGCTCCGGGCCAAGCTCGTCTCCGAACGGAAGGAGATCAAGCTCTTCGACCGTGGATTCGACAGCATCGAAGAGTTGAAGGCCCGCTGCCTGGCGGAGACCGGTCTACCAGCGCCCAAGGACCCAGTCTTCCCGGCGCACATTATCGAGTTCCTGAAGAGGGAGGAGGCCAAGAAGGACGCGGTGGCGGCCGACTAACTCTCGAACCGGTTGGTGTCTAATATACGAGGCCGAGGTGGAGAATCCCCTCGGCCTCGTGTCATAATGGGGTGAGACCGAAAGGCGTTTCGACGGCATCCCAGTGCGAAGGGAGGTGACCCATGACCGAGCAGGGCCTACAGGAGAACTACAAAGGAGTCTTCGACGGCCGGGTAGGCTATGGGCGGAGGCCCGCGGTGGTGGTGATCGATTTCCTCAACGCCTACACCACCCCGGGCTCCCCGCTTTTCGCCGAGGGCGTGGTGGACGCCGTCCGGGAGACCGTGGACCTGCTGGACATGGCCCGCAGCAGGGGCGTGCCCATCGCCTACACCAGGGTCATCTACTCCCCCAACGGGCTCGACGGGGGGGTCTTCGTGAAGAAAGTCCCTGTGCTGCGCAAGATGGTCGAGGGTGAGCCCCTGGCGGAGATAGTGCCCGAGCTGCCGCCGGGTCCCGACGACGTGATCATCAACAAGCAGTACGCCAGCGCCTTTTTCGGCACCCCATTGGCGGCGATGCTCACCAGCCTGGGGGTGGACACCGTTATCCTGACTGGCTGCTCTACCAGCGGGTGCGTCCGTGCATCGGCTGTGGACGGCATGCAGTACGGCTTCAGGGTCATCGTTCCAGAGGAGTGCGTCGGCGATCGCCACTCCGGTCCCCACGAAGCGAACCTGTTCGACATCAACAGCAAGTACGGGGACGTGGTATCCAAGGCGGAGGTGCTGGAGTACCTGGCCGACCCCACGGTTGCCGGGGCTCCTGGCTAGCTAGGCACACTTCCGAGGGAAGCTGCCGCGTGGTCTCCCGCCCTTTTCCCGAGGCCCAGAGCCTGCATCAGGCCGTTCCCCGGCAGGTACCCTTCCGGGCCGTGCCCGGAGACGCCGGCGGCCGCCCCTCCGCCGGCGTAGAGGTTGGATATGATCGAGCCGTCCGGCCGGAGCACCTGGGCATCGATGTTTACCACGAGACCGCCCTGGGTGTGGTGCATGGCGACCCACACCTTTACGCCGTAGAGGGGTGTGCCCAGGGGTGCCGACACCGAGCGCCCGAAGGCGTCCGTTCCCTGCTCAGCGGTCCTGTTGTACTCCTCGACCGTATCTCGCAGGCTGTTGGGATCGATCCCCAGGAGATTAGCAAGGTCCTCCGGGGTATCTGCCACGAACAGCAGGCCGGCCTCTTCCAATGGAGCGAGGCTGTTTCCCAGCAGTTGGTGGATTTGCTGGTCGAAGATCTGGTACGCCTGGAAGCCGGGAAGGTCCATCATCCGGGCGCCGATACCGCCGGGGAACAGCGTCTCGTTTCCGAACCTCATTCCCCGGTAGTCTACATGGATACAACCGTAGAATATCGCCACCCCGGGCACCTCCAGGTGCTGGGGCATTATGTAAGAGGGGTAGGGCTGGAATGAGTCCAGGTAGGCCGTGGCGGCCCCCGCTTCCTCGCCCAGGCGCAGGCCGTCCCCGGTGCTGCCCCGGTGGCCTCCGTAGGGCATTTCAACGGCCTTGGGGATGTACCGTTGCAGCAGCTCACGGCTGGCGCCGAATCCGCCGGTGGCCAGGATTACCTTACGGGCCAAGACCGGTCCCGAAGGTGTCACCACACCGTTGATCCCTCCATCGGCGTCCACCGGGATCGAAACCACCGAAGACGAGTACTTCAGCTCGATGTTGGCTTGCTTGAGCACGGCGGCCATCAGGTGGTCCACCAGACCCTTCCCGGTTCCCCAGGTGTGGAAGCGCCGGGTACGGTGGCCGCTGGTCCGGGCACGTATCTCCACCGGAGGTCCTATGCTGTCGGCCAGCCATTCGACGGTCGCAGCCGAGTTCCGGGCCAGGGCCTCGGTAAGCTCTCTGTCGCCCTGGTATCCGTTCCTGCCCAGGATGTCCTCGATCAGAAGTTCAGGGTCGTCCTCGATGCCCTCCGCCCGTTGATAGCGGGACCCCGCTCCCACGACGCTGCCCGCTGACAGGGCGGTGGTGCCTCCCGGCTCCTCGGTCTTTTCCAGCACCAGGACACTGGCGCCGTTCTGAGCCGCCGCCAGCGCCGCCGCGAGGCCGCACCCTCCCGCACCAACTATCAGAACATCGACTGGCCCCCCGGCTGTATCCATAGTCTTTTCAACTCCTCGATGTGTACTAGGTCGACGGCCGGTTACTTACTACCCCGAAGCGAAGCTGCCGCGTGATCGCCTGCGATCTTCCCCAGGCCCAGGGACTGGAGGAGGCCGTTGCCGGGAAGATAGCCTTCGGTTTTGGGGCCGGAGATTCCGGCGGCGGCGCCTCCCCCGGCGTACAGGTTCGCTAAGGGCGACCCGTCGGGCCGGAGCACATGGGCGTTGCCGTCCACCTTGAGCCCGCCCTGGGTGTGATATATCGCCACGTCCACCCTGACGCCGTACAGCGGGCTCCTCAAGGGCTCGGACAAGGTACGCCTGAACCGGTCCACTCCGCCGGACGCAGCAGTGGCGTTGTACTCCTCAATCGTCTTCTCCAAGCCCTGTGAATCGATGTCTAGGCGGGAGGCCAGCTCCGCAGCGGTCTCCCTTCGTTCCACGACCCCTGCGTCGACGGCGACCTGGAGGCGGTCGCCGCCTCCGTCGTATATGCGCTGGTCGAAGATTTGGTAGGCCTGCTTGGATGGCAGGTCCAGCATCCTGGCCCCCAGGACCCCGGGAAACAGAGTCTCGTCAGCCAAACGCCTGCCCTTTCGGTCCACGTGGATAGCCCCGAGGAACACCATGTTTCCCGGCAGCGGGTGTCGCAGCGCCGCGTAATAGCAGGGGTAGGGCTGAAATGCACCGATGTTGTCCTGGGCCGCCCCCGCGTCGAGCCCCATCGCCAGGCCGTCGCCTGTGCTTCCGTGATGGCCGGTGTAGGCCAGTCCAACGGCCTTGGGTATGTACCTGGACAACAGATCCCGGCTGGCGGCAAACCCTCCCGTGGCCAGGATCACTTTTCTCCCGGCGATCCTGCCGGCATCGGTCTCGACCCCGGTGACGGCTCCGCTGGCATCCAGCGTCAGCGACCTGACCGGCGTCGAGCATAATATCCGTATGTTCTCCTGAACCTCGGCAGCCGCCATCAGGTGGTCCACCAGCTCCCGGCCGGTTCCCCACGTATGGAGACGCCGTACGCTGTGGGTTGTGAGGGGAACGGGCACATCGAATTCGAGGCCGGTGATGTCTGCCAGCCATTCCACGACCTCCGCCGAACCGTTGGAGATCTCTTCGGCAGGTGTCCTGGGTTGCAGGTAGTCGCTCCGTTGGAGCACCTCCTCCAGTAGGGCTGAGGGGACGTCCTCGACACCGGCGGCCCGCTGGAACCGTGATCCGGCGGCGACGATACTCCCTCCCGAAAGCGCTGTGGTGCCTCCGGGTTCCTCGGCCTTTTCCAGCACCAGCACCCGGAGGCCTTGACGAGCGGCGGCCAGCGCTGCAACCAGGCCGCATCCTCCTGCGCCTACCACGATAACGTCGGTATGTCCATCGTCGGGCACGTTTGTCACTGTCCTCCAGGGCACCTCAGCATAAATAACCTGTCTTTGCGCACCGACGATGTTAGCACATCGGAAGAGCCATGTCATATCCGAGACGGCTGATTGACGGACCCTCAGACCACCACTACAATGCAATGTGCTCGGCCCGAGATAGAGCCTGGAGCCACATGAGGAGGAAGCTATGGCGGTACCACCCCCGACCATGACCAGCTATCGACCGGTGATCCGCGGAGACAACGGCGTGGCGATGGCCAGCCACCCGGCCGCCGCTCTGGCCGGCCTCGAAATCCTGCGCCAGGGAGGCAACGCCATCGACGCTGGCGTGGCCGTGGGGCTGGCCCTGAACGTGGTCCACTTCATCGAATGCGGATTCCTGGGAGTGGCCCCGACGATCATATACCTGGCCGACCGCGGGGAGGTCACCACCATCGACGGCCTGGGGGTGTGGCCCAAGGCGGCCTCCTTGGAGTATTTCCTGGAGCATCATCCTGGAGGAGTGCCGTGGGAAGCGGTGGCGGCGCTTACGCCGGCCGCGGCAGATGTATGGTTCACTGCGCTGTCCCGGTTCGGCACCATGACCTTCTCCCAGGTCGTCGGCCCGGCCATCAAGCTGGCGGAGGGCGGCTTCCCGGCATACCGCTACCTGGTGGACAAGATGCAGACCCAACACCAGGGCTATCGCCGCTGGCCTACGACTGCGGAGATCTATCTGCGTCAGGGCCGCGTACCCCGGGTCGGAGAGATGCTCTACCTGCGAGATATGGCCATCACCCTGCGACATCTGGCCTCCATTGAGGAGGCTCACCGGGGCAGGGGCCGGGAGGCTGCACTGGAGGTTGCCCGAGATTTCGTGTACAAGGGAGAGATGGCCCAGGCCATTGTATCGTTATGTCAATCCCAGGGTGGATTCCTTGCCATCGAGGACCTGGCCGAGTATCGAGTGCGGGTGGAGCCTCCCATCAGCGTCGACTACCGTGGCTACCAGGTGTATACGTGCGGGCCGTGGAGCCAGGGCCCCGTTCTCCCTCAGGCTCTGAAGATGCTCGAAGGATACGATCTGCGCGCGATGGGCCACAACTCGTCCTCTTACGTCCACACCATCACCCAGGCCCTGAACCTGGCCTTCGCCGACCGGGAGCAATACGTCGGGGACCCCGCCTTCATCGACGTGCCCATCGAGGAGATGCTCTCCGAAGCCTACCTTGGCCAACGTCGGTCTTTGATCGACCCGGATCGCGCATGGCCGGCGATGCCTCCGCCGGGAGATCCCCGCGGCGGCATGGCGACCCTGGAGGGAGCGGTCCGTTCCCCCGCCGAGGCCCTGGCCCGACCCGTCGACGCCGAGAGCGGCGGCACCTCCTACTTCGCTGTCATCGACGGGAAGGGCAACATCTTCTCTTCTACCCCCAGCGAAGGGAACAACAACGGTGGCGCGGTTATTCCCGGTACCGGCCTAATAATGTCTATGCGGGGGTATCAGTCCAAGGTCGAGGAGGGGCACCCTGCCTCTGTCGCACCAGGCAAGCGGCCCCGGCTCACACCGATGCCAGGCCTGGTTCTCCGAAACGGCCAGCCGGTGATGGCCTTCGGTGGCCACGGCGGCGACCACATCCCTCAGGGAATGCTGCAGCTGCTCCTCAACGTGGTGGAGTTCGGGATGGACTCCCAGCAGGCGGTGGAGGCGGCGCGTTTCTACAGCTACAGCTTTCCATCTTCAGGGTTGCCCGTCTTCTACGATCCCGGAACGGTACGTCTCGAAGGACGGATTGCCGCGGACGTGGTCGGTGAGCTGCGCCGAAGGGGTCACGTGGCGGAGATGTATCCCGACTTCTGGGAAGGGTCCGGGTTGTACGGGATGATCATCAGGGACCCAGCGACCGGGGCGATGGAGGGAGGCGCGGACCCCCGCGGCGAGGCTTACGCCGTGGGCTATTAGGCGGCCTCTGACCCGTTCGGGGCTATGGCTTGACTACGTATAAGGCGCGTTCCAGGTCCATCCACTCTTGGCGCGCTTTCGGGAACTCGTCCATGGAGTAGGTCGTAATGGCGGTGCCGTCCATCCAGTTCAGCTTGACCTTGCCCCATCGCACCATATCCAGGACCCTGTCGTAGTCCGCGCCTATGCAGGCCTTGGAGGTAATCAGGGAGGCCTCCTTACGCTGCAGCGTCAGCAGGTCCAACGTGACCTGACCGGTAAAGGGGTTCCCCACCATCACGATTCGTCCGCAGCTGGCCAGCATGTCCACGAACTGGGGATAGCGATCGGAGTGCCCGGAACACTCGGCGATGACCTCGGGCCCTCTGCCACCGGTGGCTTTCTTGACGGCGTCGGCCAGATTCTCTCGTGAGGGGTCGATGACCACGTCGAACCCGAGGTCCCGCGCCGACCGCTGGGCCAGTTGTCGGTCGTCCACGGCGATGACGCCCCGCAGGCCTTGGCCGCCTGGGCGCAGAAGCTGCCGATCTGGCCCACTCCATGGACCATGACGGTCTCGCCCGGCCGCACCCGGGCTATCCTCTCCATCACGTGCACTCCGATGGCCGCCGGCTCCACCATGGTCGCTTCTTCCATGGGCATCCCGTCGGGAACCTCGTAGGCAAGGTCCGCGGGCACCACGATGTAGTCGGCGTAGCCATGAAGGCGGGACGACACGTTGGGGCAGTTGTTCTCGAAGCCGGATGTACAGAACCGGCACTCCCTGCACCCCCTCAGGTGGAGCAGGGCGACCCGGTCCCCGGACTTACTGGTGGAGACGCCGGCGCCCACCTCCTCGACCACTCCGGCCACCTCGTGACCGTGGCCTCCGATCCAGGGGAGGCTCTGGAGTTCCTCGGGGGTAGGCTCTCCACAGACCCCTTCTCGTGCGGCTTCTCCGATCCGCAGAACCCAACGCCACCGACCCGTATCAGCACCTCGCCGTGATCGGGCTCGGGGGTGGTGACCTCCTCCAGCGTCCAGTCAGATCCGCCACGCCAGGCCCATGCCTGGTGAATCATGTCATCGCCTACCTGCTAGTCTACTGTCTCGCAAATGGCTTGATACTCAATCGGTCATCCGGCACAAGCCGGGATCCAGCTAACGCTTCTCTGGATTCCGGCTTGCGCCGGACAGACGAGGGTGGAGAAGGATGCCCCACACCCTCGCCGATGTAAAGCTATATACAAGACAGTCCCTAGCTAATAAACCCGTATAACTTCCCGGCGTTCTCGCAGGTGATCTTCCGCACCGCCCGCGCATCGAGGAGCGCCAGGTCCTTTTGTATGAACTCGTGGGAGTCGGGCCAGATGCCGTCGGGATGGGGATAGTCCGAGCCCCACATGATGTTGTCCTCTCCCACCAGCCGGACGATATCGGGGGTGAGGGTAGCCTCGTGCTGGAAGGTGGTATACCCCTGGCGGTACCAGTAGTCGCTGGGTTTCGAGGGGACTAGCATGTGCAGCCGTGTCAGGTCGTCGTACTCTTCGTCCATCCGCGCCAGCATGTATGGGATCCAGCTGACGCCGCACTCTCCGAGAACGAACTTCATGCCAGGGTAGCGCTCTGGGGCGCCCGAGAAGATGATGGCTGCCAGGTACTCGGACCCGGCGATCTGGAAGGTGCAGACGAAGGTGCCGATGCGTGGCGACTCATACTCCTTGTTGAGCTCCGGATCGGAGTGCTGCTTCACCTGGAGCCCGGTGGTGTGGAAAGCGATGGACATTCCGCACTCGTCGGAGGCGGCCCACAAGTCGTCCCAGGCCCTGTCCCAGAGCGGTACGGCCGCAGTGGACACGGCCAACTCGCCACCTCTCAGGCCCAGCTTGGCGGTCCGCCGCAGTTCCGAGGCGGCCAGCTGTGGGTCCGTATTGGGGATACAAGCCAGAGCAGCAAGTCGGCCGGGGCTCGCCTTGGAGAAGTCTGCCGCCCACGTGTTATAAGTCTGGTACACGAAGCTCCTGAGATCGGGGTCGGTGATGTGGTAGCCGGCGGCAGCCGGCTACCCTCCAGCGGACCTTCGATAGCCCGTCCCAAGATGTTCCACACGCTACCCGTCTGATCGTCGACGAGGTCCTCGCCGTCGGCGCTGAAGGTCAGCCGCTCGCCGTCCAGGTTGGGATCGAAGACCGCGGCGGCGCCCCTGGGAAGGGAGTCGATTATGGAGGTCCTGTTCAACGGCGAGACCGTCTGCGGCTTGAAGAAAACCACAATGTCCTGTCCGTTGACGGAGTGGTTTACGACTTTCTGATTCCGCAGCTTCGAAAAGGGAAAGGCTATGTCGACGTCGCCTACGCTCACCGCCGCCACCCGCTCCTTGGAAGGGAGCCTCGGGTCGAGCTCCCCGTAGAACAGGAACGGGTCGTAGGTAGAGTCATCGTAACCTTCGTAGGGAGTGAATCCGTAGGCGCGGGCGAATCCGGTATCCTGGGAAAGAACCTCCCCATCGGGAAACACCGCCTTGAAATCCCTCCAGGACACTACAAACGACGGCAGGATCGTCAACCTCTTGCCGGCGTTTTCTCCCACGATGCCTTCGCCGGTGAGCTGTTGCCACCACGAGTGGGTCTGGCGGTCGTACATTATCAGGTCGCTGTTCAGCAGGTTGCCCGATACGCCGAAGTCGAAGGTGGCACCATCCACTCGCCTGTCGAAGGTGATTGCGGAGTTGCAGAGGGGGCAATAGGTTACCGCAACGGGCGTGCCACCCACCACGTCGTTGACGATCTCGTGGAATATCAGGATCTCGATCGGGTAGGCCCTGGCCTCGCCGTTGCTCTCGAAGGCGATCACCGGCTCAAGGGCGAAGAGCCATCCGTCGGCCTCTTGGCGGCTGATGAATACCGGATTGTCGATGGCCGGGATACCTCCGTCCCGAGCGGCGGCGGCCTGTACGATGTTCTCGTAAGGCACGGTGTGAAGGCTGAAGTCGGTCTTCCATCCCGAGGGGGAGAAAATACCTTTCGCCAGCTCTTCCCTATAGTTAGGGTCGGGCTGGACCGCCACCTCAGCTATGGTGGGCGTCGCTGTCTGAGGTGTCCGGGCCTCCGAAGGTGAGTCTCCGGAGCCGATGGCCCCGGCCAAGCCCAGGCCTACGACGATCCCGGCCACGGCCAGAGCGATGGCGATAACGGATATGAGGAGGACTCTGCTCTTTGCCATTGGCTTTTCTCGGCAATCTTACCAGACCGCTTCCATCCGCGCGGTCGAGGCATGCCGTCTTGGATGTCCAGACGGTCGGAAGAGGTTCATGCTTTGGTGCCCCTTGCCAGGAGACCCATTTTCTCCCATTGTGATGTATCATAAATAGAGTATATAGAATACGGACGTCGTAGGAGATCGGATGATGGCGGAAGGATCGACGACCATCGTAATCGCCGGCGCCACGGGGGACCTCACTCGGAGGAAGCTTGTACCGGCGCTGTTCAACCTTGGCTGCAAGGGCCGACTTCCGTCAAGGCTGAAGATCGTCGGTTTCTCGCGCTCCGATCACTCCGACGACAGCTTCCGGGAGCTGATGTGGCAGGGAGCACAGGAGTTCGGCGAGCTGGCCGCCCGGCGAGATGAGTGGGACGCCTTCGCCAGGTGCATGTTCTATGTGCGAGGAGACGTGGGGTCGGTCGACCAGTTGGTATCACTGGCGCACAGACTCCAGGAGATGGATGGATACGAGAGACCGGCCAACAGGCTCTTCTACCTTTCCATCGCCCCCAACCTTTACGAGCGGGCCGTCGAGAACCTGGGCGCCTCGGGGCTGGCGAGGGAAGACAGCGGCTGGTCCAGGGTGGTCATAGAGAAGCCCTTCGGAAGGGACCTGTCGTCGGCACAGGAGCTGAACAAGGCGATACACGGGGTATTCGGCGAGAATCAGGTCTTCCGGATCGACCACTACCTGGGCAAGGAGACGGTTCAGAACCTCCTGGTCTTCCGATTCTCCAACACGATCTTCGAGCCCCTCTGGAACCGCAACTACGTGGACAACGTGCAGATCACCGTGGCGGAAGAGGTGCCGGTGGGCAGCCGGGCCGGCTACTACGACCAGTCGGGGGTGGTGCGGGACATGGTGCAGAACCACCTGTTCCAGCTACTCACGATGGTGGCCATGGAACCTCCCAGCTCCATGGACTCTGAGGCCCTTCGGGACAAGAAGGTGGAGGTGCTCAAGGCTATCCGCAGATGGGAGCCCGGGGAAGAGATCGGTCACGCCGTGCGGGCCCAATACAGCGGCTACCGGGACGAGAACGGGGTGCCCGCCGACTCCCTCACCCCGACGTACGCCGCCCTCCGGCTGTATGTAGACAACTGGCGCTGGCGGGGAGTCCCCTTCTATCTGCGTACTGGCAAGGCCCTGGCGGAGAAGGTGTCGGAGATCGTCATCCAGTTTCAACAGCCGCCGCACCTGATGTTCGACATGGGACCCTCGGAGAACCTGAACGCCAACGTCCTGGCGCTACGCCTCCAGCCCGACGAGGGAGTGCATCTCACCGTAGAGTCCAAGGTACCCGACCAGGGGATGAAGTTCCAGTCGGTGGACATGGAGTTCCACTATCGCTCTGCCTTCGGTGACCGGGCCATCCCAGAGGCCTATGAGCGGCTGCTCCAGGACGCGTTGGAGGGAGACGCCAGGCTGTTCATTCGCAGCGACCAGATCGAGGAGTCCTGGAACATCGTGGACCCGTTGCTGCGAGCTTGGGAGGAAGTGGACTCGGCTCCCCTGCACGTCTATGAGCCTGGCTCGAGGAATGTAGGTGCCGCCGACAACCTGCTGGCCCAGGACGGGCGAGCGTGGGTCGACGGTGGGCTCAGCCACAGATAAGGTACGCACTAGCGGGCCGCGGCTGAACCTCGTGCCTGCGAGGCTTACGTCGCCCCTTCTGTAAGCCGGTATCTAGGCAGGCGCTCCGACTGCAGCTCCGTTGTATATCTGTAGGCGATGGCGGCAGGTGTCCACCACGAATAGGCGTCCCTGTTCGTCCAGGGCCACGGCGCTGGGGGCCCAGAACAGCTTTTCCGTAAGGGCAGACTGCTCCCTGGAGCTGATATTGGCGGGCAGCTTCGGTTCCAGGTCGGCCTTGCGTCGCTCCTCCAGCTCGTCCTCGTTGGAGACGAAATACTGCTCTGCCCAGTTGGACAGGTCTGCCTCCCCCCGGAGCTTGGCCAGGAATCCGCCGTCGGCGTCGAACACCTGGACTCGCTCGTTTCCCCAGTCGGCGACGTAGATGTTGCCGGCATCGTCCACTGCCATGCCCGCCGGACGGCTGATCTGCCCGTCACCCTGGCCCGGTCTCCCCAGGGTTGTCAGATGAACGCCGCCAGCATCGAACTTCTGGATGCGGTCATTGCGCCAATCGGCCACATACACTTGTCCGGCACTGTCTATCGTGACACCCCAGGGCATGTCGAACTCGCCCGGGCCGGTTCCGGGACGACCCCAGCCGCCGAGGTACTTCCCATCCCGAGTGTACCTCTGGACCCTGTGGTTGAGGCCATCCGCAACCAGAAGATTAGCCTCCGGGTCAAAGGCTATGCCGGCGGGCCGATCGAACTGGCCGTCTCCGTGCCCGTGGACTCCCCACTTGTCCAGGAAGTTTCCCTTGCTGTCGAATATGGATATGCGGTGCAGCGCTTCGTCGGACACGTATATGTTTCCGTCCGAATCGGCGGCTATGGAGGTGGGCCACCTCATCTGGCCGTCGCCCTTGCCTCCGCTGCTGAACTGTCCTCGGAACTCGCCGTCTGCGGTGCACATAGTAATCCGACGAGACAGGGGGAAGAACAGGATGTCCAGGTCGGACCCACGGCTCAGCACGTATATGGTATCGTCCTGGCCGAATATCATGTCCACGGGGTTGAGGAAGCCTCTACCGCCCTGGGCCGACAGCACTCCTACCGTGTGGCTATACTGGAGATCGATCCTGGATGCCATGTCCACTCTCCTTCCCCAACATGGGGTGAGGTTGGTTATCCATTTCCGTTTTGCGGGCTCAGGCCAGCTGGTACTCGCGAGTGCCGGCGATGAGCTGCAGTACCTCCACTACCTTTTGCGAAGAGCTGCGGGTCTCGTCCTCGGTCGCGAATCGAATCGGTCCGCCCTCCGCGGCGCGCTCGACCATCTCTTTCTTCGTGGCGTCGGAAACCGACATGGGTCCGATCCAGTCCAGGCAGGCATCCACTAGCCCCTCGGGAGAGATCTCATTGCCGCGAGACTTGATCTTGTCCACCAACGACTGGACTCCCCGGCTGTCGGCGTCTGCAAACTGCTGGGAGGCGAAGTTAACCCGGTCTACCAGGCTTCCTGTGGTGATCCACTCTGAGCCGGTGTGCCATCCTTCGACACTGGGCGGGTCCATCAGTACCTGTCCCATGATGCCGATCTTGCCGGCCAAGAGGTAGTCGTCGAAGTCTGGGAAGGTGTGGCTCCCCGCCAGGCGAACGGTCCCTATCACCAACTCGGCGGGACTCTTGACCTTGGCGAAGGCGGCCTCTTTGAAAAAGTCAGAGTTGAACAGCACCCGCAGGACCGACCGGATATCGTATCCATGCTCGACGAAGGCGTCGGCCAGCGTCTGGATCGCCTGGGGGTCCCGTGGAGGCACCTTGTTCCAGGCTGGCACCTGCGCCTCGTCCGCCACGAAGAAGCTGTACATGTGCCGGGCGATGAACCGGGCCGTGGCCGAATGATTCACGACGATGTCCACGATATCTTCGCCGTTGAAGGCTCCCGAGTTGCCCAGGAAGGTCTTTTCGTCATAGTCGTGGTCTTCGTCCTTGAACTGGAACTGCCACACTATCTGCCCGTAGGGCCAAACCGAGTCCCGCTCGACGCGCATCGTGTGGTAGGTGGAGTCCTTCATCGTCCAGCCGGTGAAGGCGCGAGAGGCCTGCCTCACGTCATCTTCGGTGTAGTTCCCCACCCCCATGGAGAACAGCTCCAGCAGCTCACGCCCGAAGTTTTCGTTGACGGCGTCCTTGTGGTTGTCCTTATTGTCCAGCCAGAAGATCATCGCCGGATCTTTGGAAAGCTCCACCAGCAGGTTACGGAAGCTGCCCAACCCGTGGCGGCGGAACATGTCGACCTGGATTGCCATGGCGTTGGGCTGCATCAGCTTCGACTCGCTAGTTGCAAAAATCCCATGCCAAAACAGGGCGATCTTCTCTTCCAGGGGCCGGGTGGTGTTGATCATGCGATAGACCCAACCGGACTGGGCGTTCCATCGGAGGAAGGTACTGTTATTGTCAACGTGATAGCGCCGGATTATGTCTTCATGGTCCATTGGGGGCGGACCTTCTTCGGGGCGGAGCAACTCCTCGACGGTTGCCTCGTATCCCTTGGCCACACGGCGTTCCAACTCGTCACGAGTTGCCCCGAAACCGGCTCTACGCATCAGATGGGCCATTAGAGCGATGTCTTTGTCAGCCATGACTCCTCCTTGCGCTCTTTTTACTTTGAAACCGCACACGTTCCTCTGTTTCAGAATAGAATATCACCGCTCCCCGGGAAAGTCCACGGCTCTCCCGGAGTGGACTTGTCGTGGAGACCATCGGAGCTTGCCTCTGTCCCCGACCAGGAGTACGATGCTAGAAAGAGCACCGGCATGAAGCTTGAGGGAGGACGCCGATGAAGATCGCCCTGCAGTTCGAGATGCAGAGGCCTATCCTGGACGATCACCGGTTGATCGAAGAGACCCTGGAGCAGTGCATCCTGGCCGACGAGATGGGCTACGATTATCTCTGGTTCGTCGAGCACCACTTCCTAACAGGCTTCTCCGGATCACCTTGCCCCGAGGTGATGTACGGCGCACTGAGCAGGCTGACCAAGCGCATCAGGCTGGGCTTCGGCGTGGTGATCCTGCCCTACCATCACCCCGTCAGGGTGGCGGAACGCATCGCGATGCTGGATCACCTCAGCCACGGCCGGGTGGACTTCGGCACCGGCCGCTCGACTCCCTACGAGCAGACCGGAATGGGGATAGACCCCCGCGATACCCGTGACATGTGGGAGGAGTCCCTGACCATGATCCCCAAGATCTGGGAGTCGGATACCTTCGAGTGGGAGGGGCGCTTCTGGAACGTGCCGCCCCGCCAGGTGCTGCCCAAACCCTACCAGAAGCCCCATCCGCCCATCTGGGTGGCCGCCCTTCAGCCCTCTACCTACGAGAGGGCTGCCGACAAGGGGATTGGGGTCTTCTCCCCTGGCTGCCACGCTCCGGAGCTCCTGAAGACCCACATCCAGGCGTACAAAGAGAGGGTCCACCGTTCGAGCCCCGTCGGCGGTATGGTGAACGACCAGTGGGCTAACTGCTCCATCGCCTTCTGTGGCGAGGACGACCGGGAGGCCAGAGAGCTTGCGGCCCGGTCCATCAAGGAAGTGTTCGCGCCCGGCCGTCCCTACACCACCGGCCAGAAGGACGTGTACTCGAAGCTGCTGGAGAGCTGGGGCGGCGTTCCCGATCACCTGCGGTGGGTGTTCAAACGCCAGGGCGGCCTCAACCTGGAAGAAGGCCAGGAGCCTGTGAACGAAGAAGAGGAGTACGGGGCCGAGGCTCTGGCCCGCGGTGTTTGGAACCAGCTGGACGCCGATACCCTCTGCGACCGGGGGGTAATCATCGGCGGCGACCCGGAGAGCTGCATCCGAGGGCTGAAGCTGCACGAGGAGGCGGGCTGCGACCAGGTGATGCTGGTGATGCAGACCCAGGCCGTGCCCCACGAGAAGGTGATGAAGTCCATCGAGATGATCGGAAAGCATGTGATCCCGGAGTTCAAGAAGGACGATCGGAAGGTGTCGACAGGCCCATAGGCCGCAGCATTCCCACTACGCCTAGACAGACAGCGCAGTCCCCGGGTCTATGGCCGCACTCCCGAGCGGTCCGACACAACCCAGTGCTCCACGGCCTGGCCTCCTTCGATGCGGAGGATATCGATGACCTCTATGGTCACCGGCTGGCCGGTAGGAGCCACTCCCATGAGCTCGCCCTGCAAGGTGCCGCTGAGGGTCTTGCGGGTCATCACCTTGTCGCCCTCGGCCAGCATGTCGTGTATGGTGGACTTGAGGTCGGGGATGGCGGCCAGCATCTCGGTCATGATTTTCCTGGTAGCCCCCCGGTCCGCAGGAGCGCCGGCCGGAGCGCTACGGTTGACAAAGTTGGGGGCCAGTATCTCATCGAGAGCATCAAGGTTATGTTTGTTCTGTACCTCCTCTACCAGGCGGCGGACGAGGGCTTTGTACTCTTCCGACATGAGATAATCTCCTCTCAGCAGATAGCCAGCATAGGTCGAGCCGGGATCGCCCCGGACCCGGATCGGGTTTCTGATTCTCCCCACCTTAATCTCCCCTGGTATAAGGGGGGGAGGGAAATGACCAGTCCTTCTCTCCGAGGGAGAAGGACTGGCGTGAGGGCTCACTCCACCATATCGTAGCTGCGAAGCAGCTTGCCGGGCAGCGCCCCGGTGCACTCGTTGCCCTCGAAGGTGACCGTGCCGTTTACTATGGTGTAGTGCAGTCCCGTGGGCTTCTGGATTAGCCGGCGCTCGCCCCCGGGGAAATCGTTGGCGTACACGGGCCTCTCGTGGAGGAACCCCAGCTCCTCTTGGTTGTACACCACGATGTCGGCCCAACCGCCGGTGCGGAGGATACCCCGGTCCTTGAAGTCGGCAACCCAGGCCGGGAAGGTGCTGATCTTGTAGTGGGCCTCCTCCAGGCTCATGATCTCCCGGTCGCGGATCCAGTAGGTGGGCCAGGTAGCCCCGGTGGCAAACCTAGTGTGGGCGCCGCCGTCGGAGGCGGAGATGTGGGAATAGCGGTCCAGGATCTTACCACGCTGCGCCTTCAACTGCCCTTCTTCATTCCCCGGCGGTAATTCGAACTCGGTCTCCAGGCCTTCGTCCAGGGCCAGGTCCAGGAAGGCGTCCAGCGGCTCCTTGCCCATCATCCGGGCGACCTCCTGGATTGTCTTGCCCTCGTAGTCGTAGTTCCGCTCGTGGACCACCTGCAGCACCGCCACCTTGTTCCACTCTGTCCTGAGCATCGGCCACTCTTCCACGTCCTTCTGCATGGCAGTCCGGTGGCCGGGGTCGCGCAGCTTGGCGGCCCGCTCCTCAGGAGTCCCCAGGAAAGGCTCGATCCAGTTGGGCATGTAGTCGTACATGTTGTACTCGGAGAGCTTGAACTGGGACCCCTGGACCTGACACAGGGTTTGCTGGATCAGCGGGAGGCCCTCGGCGCGGGCCCTGAAGACCCACTCGGGGTCTTCGCCCAGGGCCGCGACGTGGCATGTGCGGCCGCTGACGCGGACCATCTCCGGCACGATCCTCTTCATGCGGTCCCGCTGCTCCAACGTCAGGCCGAGGCCTATGGTCTGCCCAATGTGGCCCACCCCGAACTCCCGCAACACCCCGGCAAGGGCGAAGAACTCGTCGTCGCCGCAAATCTGGCTGGGCAGATGGCTCCCGTCCTCGGCCCTGTCCTCCATGTTGTAGTTGAAGGTGATGCCGAAGGCCCCCGCCTGCATGCCCTCTTTGAAGAGCTGCTTCATCTGGTCCATCTCTTTTTCGGTCACCGAGGTCCTCTCGCGGGACTCCGTCATTCCCAGGACGTATCCTCGCATCGGCGAGAATGGGAACATGGCGCCCACGTTGACGCCAAGCCCCTGTCGGTCCAGGCTGTCCAGGAACTGGGGAAAGGTCTCCCAGTCCCAGCGCATGCCAAGGCGCATGGAATCCAGGGGGATGGCCTCTATGCGGTTCATCATCCGCATGTTCAGGTCGCGGTCCTCGGGATGGGTTGGGGCGAAGCCGAAGCCGCACTCGCCGATGGTGAGGGAGGTCACGCCGAACCAGCCCGAGAGGGAGGCGTAGGGGTCCCACTGGATCTGGGCGTCATAGTGGGTGTGGAGGTCGACGAACCCCGGTGCCACGATGCAGCCGCTGGCATCGATCTCCCGGGCGCCTCCGGCCTGGATCTTCCCGCTGATGCGGGCCACCCTCCCGTCCTTAACCGCTATGTCCGACTTGTATCGGGGGATTCCCGTCCCGTCCACGATGGTCCCGCCCCGAATCACCAGGTCATACTCACTCATCCCACGCTCTCCTTCAGATTCGTTCTACCGTCTCAAGATCAGGGCGCTCCCCAGGCCCGGGGTGCCCCATCCCATGTTCATCGCGATCTCGGCGTCCCGCACCTGGCGGCACCCGCCTTCTGAGTAGTCGTAGGTGTGAACGCCCGCCTGCCATTGGGGACAGTAGTCGTCCACCGTTCCGCGAAGCTGCCGCACGTTCTCGATGACCATGTTCATCCCGTGGGTGTACCCCTCGCAGAGCTGGCCACCGCTGGGGTTGTTGGGCCGGCTGCCCCCGATGTCGATGATGCCGCTGGAGACGTAGTCCTTGCCCTCACCCTTCTTGCAGAAGCCGTAGTCCTCAAGTTGGAGCAGCGCCGTGTAGGTGAAGGCGTCGTAGGCCCCGGTGACATCCACGTCCTCGGGGGTGATGCCGGCCATGTCGAACAGCCTCGGGGCGATGTACTGGCCGGCCACCGACGAGATGGGCCCATGCTGGTAGTGGAAGTCTCCGCCCGGTTTGGTACCCCGGCCCTGGACGCCCATCACGTATACCGGCGGCTGTTTCAGGTTACGGGCCCGCTCCACCGACGTGACGATGAGGCAGGTGGCGTTGTCGGTCTCGAGACAACAGTCCAACAGATGGGCGCAGGGCCTTACGATCCAGCGGGAGTTGAGCACGTCCTCCACCGTGACCCTTTGCTTCATGTAGGCCTTGGGGTTGTTGCTGGCGTGGTTGCTCTGGGCCGCTTTGATGTGGGCCAGGTGCTGGTTGGTGACCCCGTACTCCATCATGTGACGGGTGAATGCGAAGGCGAACATCTGCACCGGCATGAACTGCGCGTAGGTGCGGGTCAGCAGGTCGATCCCATTGACGGGAGTCGACGCTCCCGCCTCCTTGCTGCTCATGCGGAAGTGGGAGTAGCCGTTCATGGAGCGGTAGATGGCCACCGAGTCGCACATTCCGGCCTCGATGGCTCCCATAGCCAGGCCAACAACGGCCTCGGTGGCGGACCCTCCCCCAGAGCAGTCCATGTAGAAGTTGGGCCGCACTCCCAGGTCCTCCATCACCGTGGTGGACACCGTGGAGTCCCCCAGGTGGTAGCTCATCAGACCATCCAGCTCACCGGGGCTCATCCCCGCGTCGATCATGGCGTTGCGGATCGCCTCGACCGCCAGGGCCCGTGTGCTGCGTCCGGAGCCGTGGCTGTACTCCGTCTCGCCGACACCCACTATGCAGTATTTGTCCCTGAGGTAGCTGGTCACGATAGCCCGCCCTCCTAGAACAACGCCTTCGCCTTAGGAGCATCATAGGCAGCCTTCTGGCCGCAGTCAACCCCCGCCTGACTATGGGCTACAGGTCGTACAGCTTGACGCAGTTGTCCCAGAGCACCTTCCGCTTGCTGTCGTCGCCGACCTGGTCCAGCGCCAGGAAATTATCCATGGAATGGGGGTAGGAAGAGTCCGGGTGGGGGTAGTCGGTGGAGATCACCAGGTTACCGTCGCCCAGGGCGTCAACCGCGTACTTGGCTGGACCCTCGCTGGGCTCCACCGACCCGTAGCACTGCCGCAGAAAGTACTCCGTCGGCCTCAGGGACAGCTGGACGCTCTCTCCCTCCTGATACATCTCCCACTGCTCCTCCAGCCGCCACAGCAGCCAGGGCAGCCAGCTGCAGTTGCCCTCCAGGAGCGCCAGCCGCAGCCGGGGAAACCGCTCCAGCACCCCGCCTATGATAAAGCTGCCCAGGGCTTCCATCAGGCTCAAGGGGAAGCCAAAGGTCTGCGTAAGGGTAGTGGGATTTGGATGATAACGCATGAAGTTGGCCAGGTGCCCCTTGTTCCAGCCTGCGTTAGTGTCGTGAAGGCAGATGGGCACATTGAGCTCCTGGGCGGCCTCCCACAGCGGGTCGCACTCGGGGTCGTGGAAGTAGCGCTCGCCGATGGGGTTGGGGGACAGCGTCAGCCCCACCATGCCCAGCTCCGTCACGGCGCGCCGGGCCTCGGCCGCCGCCAGTCCCACGTCGTGGAGGGAAACCAGCGCTACACCCTTGAGGCGTTCGGGGTCCTGCTTGCAGAAATCCGCCAGGAAGCTGTTGTATGCCCGGTAGATGGCTGCTGCATATTCGGGGTCCAGGTCGTCCATGGTAACCTGGCCGCGGGCGAAGGTAGGGAAGGCAGCCGCCACGTCGACCCCCTCCACGTCCATGGCCCTCAGGGTGCTGGCCGGACCGTAGCCGTCCTCCAGGGCGTCCTGGATCAGGGGCATGAAACGCTGGACCCTGGGGCCGGCCGCCGTCATGCTCCGGATGGTCTGGTTTATCCTTTCCTTCTGGCCGGGCATCTTCAGGAGCCAGGAGCCGTAGACCCGTCCCTCCATGGGGAGGTACTCGGGGGCATCGGACTTGAACCGGTCTTCCAGGTAGCGCTCGTACATGTCCGGCGGCTCCATCAGGTGGATGTCGCTGTCCATGATCCGAAATCCGTTCTTCATGCTCGACGCCCTCCTTTGGGGAACTGCTTATGTCTACCCGGCGTGTTGTGAATCTATGCCCTCCGAGGAGCGCTGTCAAGCCTGGGCGTGTTGTCTAGCCGAAGTTGGCCGGGTATGATGGTATGGTTCTGCGCCAGTTCCGGATCACCAGTTCCGGATCAACGGATAATGGAGCCGCGATGCAGCTACCCCTGGATGAGCTTCGGGTCCTGGAATGGGGCCGCACCTCCATGGCGGCTTACTGCGGTCGGCTCCTGGCCGACGCCGGCGCCGACGTGGTCAAGGTAGAATCCTCGGAAGGGGACCCTGCACGTCTGCGAGGGCCCTTTCTGGGGGACCTGCCCGATCCCGAACGCAGCGGGCTCTTCCTTTTTCTGAACGTGAACAAACGCGGTGTCTGTCTGGACCAGGCCCGAAGGGGATGGAGACGTACCCTCTCGGACCTGTTGGGCTGGGCCGACGTTCTGGTGACGGACTTCCCGCCCCTGGAGGCTCGGGCCCTGGGCCTCACCTGGCGCCGGCTGCATCGCGCCCACTCCAAACTTACCCTTACGTCGATTACCCCCTTCGGCGAATCCGGGCCCTACCGGGACTACCTGGCCAACGACCACGTTCTCTGCAACATGGGCGGGATCGCCTACGCCACACCCGGCCTGCCCGATCGGGTGGACAATCCGAGGCGCGAGCCACCACTTCGGCCGGGTACTCCCCTTGCAGAGCTGATCGCCGGACTCTCCGGCGCCACGGCGACCCTGATGTCCCTGACCAGCACGATCGAAGACGGAAAGGGAAGGCACGTGAAGGTCTCGGGCCACCAGGCCGCGGCCAGCTCGGTTTATTACGACGTGGCAACCTTCTCCTATGGTCGAGTTGTCACAGGGCGCCGTCCTGTTTCCGTCGCCAGGATGCCCAATGCCGTTCTGCCTTGTAAGGACGGACACGTGGTCATCGTGGCGCCCTGGGAGCACCTTTGGACGCGCTTCGTGGCCCTCATGGGCAACCCCGATTGGGCCGATTGGGAGGTGTTCCAGACCGGGCTGGACCGGGGCGCCAACTGGGATGCCCTTTACCACCTTATCGCCGACTGGACCACCCGCTTCACCGGGGAAGAGATCCTAAAGATGGCCCAGGAAGCCCGTGTACCCTGTTTCCCCGCTTTCTCGATAGGCCGGGCCGTGGATTCGGACCACAAACGGGAGCGGGGCTTCTTCTGGCAGACTCCCTTTGATGGGGGCAGGGAGATTGACGTGCCGGGCAGCCCCTTCATCATGTCCCGAACCCCCTCCCGGCTGCGCCGACCGGCCCCTCGGCTTGGAGAGCACACCCTTGAGGTCATGGCCGGCTCGGCAAACCGCCGTTCCGCCGGGGGCGCCCGGTGGTGGGACGGCGACGACCGCTCCAAGGAAGAGACCGGACCGAGACACCTGCCCCTGGAGGGAATACGGGTGCTGGACTTCGGCCAGGTGGTCTCGGTCCCCTTCTGCACCCGCATGATGGGGTGGATGGGCGCCGAGGTGATTCTGGTGGAGACCCGAAAGCGGCCCGACTTCCGCCTGAGCCCTCCCTTCGCCTATGGGCGGGAAACGCCCAACACCGGGGCCAGCTTTAACTCCCACGCCATGAACAAGCGCAGCGTTACCTTGAATCTGGCAACACCCCAGGGGAGGGACCTCGCCAGGGCCCTGGTCAAGGTGTCGGACGTGGTGGTGGAGAACTATGCCGCCGGCACGATGGACAGGATGGGCCTGGGATACGAAACCCTGCGCCGGCTACGCCCCGACCTGGTCATGCTGTCACTGGGTGCCTTCGGGCGACTGGGCGAGATGAGCCGGTACACTGCCCTGCACAGCGGAGTCATTATGGGCAGCGGGATGGCGGCCATCACCGGCTATCGGGGAGACAGGCCGCGGCTGATCGGGTCCATCCTGCCCGACCCCATAAGCGGCACCTTCAGCTGTATGGCCATCCTGGAGGCGCTGCACCATCGGAGGCGCACCGGAGAGGGACAGTACATCGACATCTCCATGTCCGAGGTGATGGCCCACATGATGCCCGAGGCAATCTTCGATTACACGGTCAATGGACGCGAGCACACTCGTATGGGTAACAGGGACCGGGTCCATGCGCCCCAGGGAATCTACCGCTGTCATGGATGGGATGCCTGGGTCGGCATCTCTGTCACTTCGGACGACGAGTGGCGTGCTCTTTGCAGTGCCTTGGGGCAGCCGGAGCTGGCCGATGATCCCCGGTACACCACTCCAGAAGGCCGCCATCTGCACCACGACATGCTGGACACCATCATTACCAGCTGGACCCGGGGACATTCGCAGCGGGAAGCGGTAGAGCTGCTGCAGGAAGCCGGCGTCCCGGCCGGCGGGTCCTCCAACGGCCGGGACCTGCTGAACGACCCCCATCTGAACGCCCAGAAATTCATCCGCCGGATCGATCACCCCGAAGCGGGCCGGCGCCGGTATATGGGGATGCCGTGGAGCATCAGCGACATCCCTCCGACGAATCCGCGACGGGCGCCTTTGCAGGGAGAGCACACCGTCGAGGTGCTGGAACAGGTCCTGGGGCTGACGCCGTCGGAGATCCAACAGCTGGAGCAGGACCAGGCAATCTACTGAAGGGAAGAGAGCCATGCCCGAGCTGCCCGACGTCGAAGCGGTGCGGCGCTACCTTCTCTCCCAGGACTTGGTGGGCCGGACCATAGCCGGGGCCGAAGTCCTCTGGCCCAAGGCAGTTCGCACGCCCGACGGCGAGGAGCTGGGGCATGGCGTTTCCGGCCGGACCATCGGCGATATCCGGCGGAGGGCCAAGTTCCTTGTCCTGGACCTGGCCGGTTCTCCCCGGCGGCACCTGATACTGCACCTCCGCATGACCGGCTCCCTGCTGGTTCATCCGGCCGCGTTGCCCCGGCCGCAATACACCAGGAACGTGCTGCTCCTGGACCGCGAAGAGGAGCTTCGCTTCGTAGACCCGCGGAAGTTCGGGACCATGTGGCTGGTCGAGGACCCGTCGCCGGTGCTGTCCAGGCTGGGTCCCGAGCCCCTGGACGCGGCGTTCACCCCCGACGTCCTGGCGCAAAGGCTGGGCCGGCGGGAAGCGCCTGTCAAAGCTCTGCTGTGCGACCAGGCGGTCATCGCCGGCATCGGCAACATCTACGCCGACGAGGTCCTCTTCCTGGCCGGCATCGGCCCGCTGAAGAAGGGCAGCGAGCTGTCGCCGGAGGAGGTGGAGCGCCTACATCGGGCCATCGTCGACCGGCTACCCGAGGCCACCGAGGTGCTGGCGCCGCTGATCGCGAACGGCGTCCCGCCCAGCGAGAGCGAGGGGGCCGCCGGCCTGCTCCTGATGCCACGGTCCGCCGGCGAAGCCTGCGGCCGCTGCGGCACACCCGTCACGAAGATGCCGGTGCGGGGACGCAGCACCTACTTCTGCCCACGCTGCCAGCCGGAGTAACTGCGTCTAGAACTCCCCGAACATCCCCTGGATCTTCCGGCGGTCGCGGGTGACGGTGAGGGCCAGCATCAGAAGTACGCGGGCCTTCTGCGGCGAAAGGTTGTCGCTTACGATAAAGCCCATATCTTCCTTACCAGGAGTCATGACGACCCTGCCTGCAGCCGAACGGGAGGCCATCACCACCGCGAGGCCGTCGTTGACCGCCCGGGCCGCGGCATCTGTCACGTCCGGAGGGAAGTGGCCGCTGCCGAATCCCGCCAGCACCAGGCCTTCGGACCGATTGCCTCGCACCGCGTCCACCAGCAGCCCGTCGGCACCGGCGTAGGCGGACACTATGTCCACCCGGGGCAGGGCCTCCAGACCGGTGACGTCGAAGGGGGTCGCGGAGGTGTGCTTTCGGGTGGGTGTGCGGTAGAACACCACCCGGGCGTCGGAGTCCACATAGCCTAGAAAGCCCAGGTCGCCGGGCGCGAAAGTCTCCACGCGCAGGGTGTTGGTCTTGGCGGCCTCTCTGGCGCTGCGTATCTGGTTGTTCAGCACCGTCAGGACGCCCTTGCCTGCGGCCTCCGGGCAGGCCGCCAGGCGTATCGCGTCTAGGAGATTTAGGTCGGCGTCGGTACCTATGGCGGAGGGTGGGCGCATCGATCCGGTGACAACCACGGGCTTCTGGGACTTCACGGTGAGGTGGAGGAAGTAGGCTGTCTCCTCCAGGGTGCCGGTGCCGTGGGTCACCACCACGCCGCAAACATCGGGCTCTTCCGCGAAGACCTGGTTGATTCGCCGGGCCATCAGCAGCCACTGGCGTGGTCCTAAAGCCGGGCTGCCGACCCTGGTGAGGTCCTCCACCTGGACGTCGGCCACGTCCCGCGCTTCGGGGATGCGGGCCAGGGACTCCTCACTGGTCAGCTTGGTGCCCACTTCGGGATAGAGGACGTAATCCAGACGGTGGGGACCGACCCCAGCGATGCTACCGCCGGTGGCGATTACCCTAACTCTGGGGTGCGGTTCGGACATTTCGGCACGCCTCCGACGGACGCTCAGCTAGCCTGGGCCAGGACACTCTTAGCGATATCGCGGATCTCTTCGTCCTGGAGGACCCGTCTGTGCTGGACCATCCGACGTTTCACCTCGTCCAGTGTCTGGACGACCTGATCTCTGGTGGCCTGGATGCCCAGGTCATCCAGTTTCTGCAGCATCGTGGAGTTGCCGCTGTACTGGCCCAGATAGTAGTTGCCGTCGTTGCCGAAGATCGCCGGCTCCAGGCACCGGTGCAGTAGGGGCTCGACGGCGCTCTCCTCCACGATGCCCTCCTCGGTGTAGAACCAGACCAGGTCGCCGGTGATTGGTTTGTTATTGGCCACCCTGAACCCGGTCAGGTCCTCGGCCAGCTTCCTCAGCAAGGTCAGTCTGTCCAGGCGAATGCCCGTATCCACGCCGTACAGCACCTCCAGGGCGGCCGCCACCTCCGCCAGGTCCGCCTGGCCGGAGGCCGAGCACATCCCGTTCACCGAGACTTCCAGCACCTCGGCGCCCGCCTGGGCACACGCCAGTGCGGTAGCCACCGCCAGCCCGAAGGAGTTGTGGGTGTGCACCGCTAGCCTTACTCCAGGAGCGAGCCGTCGTGCTTGGGAGACGACGTAGCGCCAGGCCTCGGGCCCCATGCCGCTGGAGCCGTCGTATAGCCCCAGGTCGGTGGCTCCTGCTTCCGCCACCGCCGGGATGTAGGCTTCCAGGTACTCCTGGTCGGCGTAAGCCAGCATGTTGATGCCAGCGCTGACCCTTAATCCCAGCCCCCTGCCGTACTTCACCAGCTCGCCGACGTACTCCACCTGCTGGGGCACCGTGGTGGGGACCTCGACGGTGCGCCGCCAGTCTTCGCCGGCCCAGGCGGCGCGGCGAATCTGACGTCCTATCGGGCCGTAGAAGTAGTTCAACGCAGGCACGCTGGGTGTCGTGAGCTGGACCAGGTCCACTCCGGCCTTGGCCGCTATATCCATGTGCTCCCGGGCCCCTGCACCTTCCACTGCAATCTCCAGGGGAACGCCGTGGCTCCGCAGCAGCTCCACCTCCAGGCCCAGGGCGTCGGGATCCGTGAAGTTGCTCCAGGTCACCTGAAGGGACTGGACTCCCACATCAACCAGCGCCCGGGCCAGGGCGACACGGTCCTCGGGGGAGACGGCCACGCCGGGCTTCTGATGGACGGTGCGGAGGGTGATGTCCCTTAGCAGCACACGTTTGGGGAAGGCACCAGGCGCGATCTGAGACGCTTCCGCGGCCCGATTCAGCGGACTCACGCTCCACCTCCCTACCTGGTAGGTCCCGGAAGCCCTACGCTTGGCCAGCTCACTACGAATGAATCGTACCTCTTCGTCGTTGAGATATTCTTGCATCGCGCCCCCTAATCTGGGCCTACCGGCCGGTTCATGTAAACCTGAGCGATTATATGGGCGCTCAGAATCCTCGTCAACCAGAGGTGAAGCTCCGCTTCCGGACGCTAGGACGCCCATCGCAGGTGGTGCTGCGATGGGCGTCCTCCCGGGTCTCGATACCGCCGCCTCGACTACGGCGGCTGAGACTATATCAGGTGGGATAAGGCTACAGTGGCCCAGCCGGCGGAATAATCGGAACTAGTAAGGACCGGCCGGGCAGGAAGTCGAGGCAGTCAGAAGCTGCGAGATCTTCCCTGTGCTATCCCAGCAGTAGTAGTAGGTGGTCGGGTTCTGCCGTACGTAGACTGCCAGCGGGCCCTCGGAAGGCACTGCGGCGAAATCCGCGAGTCCGTCGCCGGACGAACCCAGATCGTTGGCGGTTACCGTGGTGATCCCTTTGTCGGCCATCATGGTGTCCATGGCCGCCTGTATGCTGTCGATTTCTGCCGAAGTGGCTCCCTGTTCACCTTTCCCGGCAAACTGGAGCACGCTCACCACGCTGACGGCGGCGAGGGCTACCACTATTCCCACCACCACGAGCAGCTCAACCAGGGTGAATCCGGCCTGACTCCGCTGTGATCGCTCCCTGTGATTCTCAGGTTCATACCTCATAACTCCGGACCTCCTTTTCTTGTGTGGCTGCATCATAAATGAGCTATGTAAAGTAACCCTAAAAGACGCATAAGAATCACGAAAGAGGATCTGAGGAGAACGGTATGGAAGTGCGATCTGTTATTCAGGGGCGATGGCTCCGCCGGCCGAGGCATTTTCGTCAGCGCTGGGAGCGGCTGGGAAGGTGGCCGTTATTTGGAACGACACCACGCCGGAGCCACCTCCGCTGCACGATGCGTCGACCCGTATTATCGTGGTGCCGACGAATCCGTCGGACGCTTTGAGATTCGTCGAGTACTGGATGACCCGAGCATAGGACGGCGCCGTGCCGGACAGTAAGAGACCTCCGCCCTGCAACGACACCGAGGAGAGGGCGACCCCAGAAGGAAGAGCTGTCCGGGTAGCCTGCTCGAGTTGCGCCAGCAGAACCTGTGTCCCTCGGTCGAAGTCGGCCTGGACCGAATCGAGCCCGGATATCTGCCGGCCGGCCTCCGTCACCGCCGTCTCCAGATATTGCTCCCGAGCCATGGTGAGGCAGTGTGTACGTGCCTGGCGCTCCATCCTCTCAAGCCCAGATGCCAGGGTGTCCCGTTCGGCCTGTACGTCGCCGACAACGCCTGCCAGGCTGGAAGCCAGGTACAGGAGCAACACGAATGCTGCGAGGAGCCCGATGGGCTTCCAAGGGATGGACCGCGGCAGATGTCGCTCCGGGAGCAGGTTAAAGGTGGTCCAGCCACGTTCAGAAGACTTCCTTCCAGGTGGAGCTACAGCTCTGTCGGCTTCGATAAGCCCCAGGTTGGCGGCGTATTCGTGGAACGGGAAGTGGTCGGGGTGCTTGAAGGGCGACTCGAACCTGATGGTCTCCAGGGGCAACCGAGCTTCCAGAGCGCCGATCAAACCCTCGTCTGTCGCAAGCTGACCCACGTAACAGACCGGGATCGACGGGTTTTCAGCGCCGTCGGCCTGGGCCTCCCTATAGCTGGACACCCTCTCCACCGCCCGTGCTGTGGCATCGGCCCTCTGCTCGGGACCGGAGCCCTCCTCCGGGAGGTCCGCCTTGTGCACGGCTCTGGGCACACCGGTTTGGACCAACACTATCGTGGCCGTCAGCACGCTCAGGTCCACGATATAGACGTCCGGAACACCCACTGCGAAGGCCAGCGCTGATGCCCTCGAGTAGGCGGCAACCGGCCGACAACCGGCATTGCGTAGCATCAGCATCTGCTGGTCCACGGACTCCTTGGGAACGGCTACGGCCAGGGCACTTTGGCCGGCCTCGGTCTTCCGGGCCCGCCACATGATGTCGACCTCGTCTTCGGAGAAGGGAGCGGTCCCTAGCACCTCCGACGCGATTACCTGGCCGAGATAGCGCCGTCCGATCTTCGGAAGCTGCAAGTATCGGGCCAACGTGGTGTAGTGGAGAAGGCTCGTTATCATTCGACCACGATGTCGAGGGAGCTCCCTTACCAGCCCTCGCAGTTGGACCGAAGGTCCTCCGGACTCGGATGGAGGCTCGCTGTCCTCGGCGCCGATCAACGCCGTCCCCCAGCTTACGACCTCCCGGCCTTCCAGGACCAAGACCCTTGCGAAGAGCCCTTCCACGTCTATGGATATGGTCCGCCTGCGAAACATATATGCCACATCTCTGGCGGATTTGATCGTCAGTCTCCACCACTGTGCTGGGATCCTCAGGGAAGCTACTCCATGACCATTCCCCCCGAGCCCGGTCTCCTCCGTTCGGGCGGCCGGAGGCGCACTCACGGACTTGGAAGCCGGTCTTTCGTTCCTCTGCAGCCGCATAGAACCCTTATCCCCTAAGGGCCGCCGGAGGCAAGAGGTAGAAGATGAGCTGGACCTGGGCCGTCGAAACGCCCTCCAGCCCCGCGATGGCCAAACCGGAGACCGAAACTGTAGGTACCCGCTGGAAGATCGCACTCAGGTAGTCGAAGATGTCGTCGAGTTCCCCACCGATGGATAGCCCCACTGGTTGGACCTCATACAACACTCCCTCCTGGAGGGAGGCTGACCGGCCGCCGGGAGTAACGGACACCAGCTCCACCCCGGAATCGCGGGCGGCGCTGGATAGCCGGGAGATCAGATCGTCGGTTTCCAGGGCGCTGATGGCGCTGCGGACCACGTCCAGGCGCCCCTGTACGGCCTCCAAGTCGGCTTGTAGCCCCTTGATATCGACCGGCTGGCTCATCTCTTCAGAAAGCTCGTTCACATTTCCGGTCAGGGAGTCCACCGTGCCGGAAACCGTCCAGTACCGCACACCCATTACTCCGTAATACGTGAGAAGCCCCAGGGCCATGACCGAGGCGGCTGCGATCCAGAGGTTGACCTTAAAGCGTCTGGTTCCTTTCAAACTTTCGGGCATGGTGCTCGTCGACTTCATCACAGCTATTGGAACGCGTTTAGCCCGGAGTAGATGGGGACGAACATGGAGAAGGCCAGCAGACCAACGATGCCGCCCACGAACAGCGTCGAGGCAGGTTCCAATAACCCCAGCAGACCGTTCAAGCGTCGCTCCAGGTCCTTCTGGTAGTTGTCCGCGGCATCTCCCATGGTCCGCCGCAGGGAGTTACTCTCCTCCCCTATCATCATCAGCTCCACGAACATCGTGGGAAGCACGGCGCACCGCCTCAACGCGGCGGTCAAGCTTTGCCCGACCAGGAGACCCTCCTCGGCCTCGGCAAACGCATGCCTGATAACCTGGTTCTTGCAGCCGCTGGTGCCGAGCTGCAGAGCCGTGGTCAGGGGAACCTCGGCCTCCAGCAGCATGGACATGGTGCGGGAGAACCGGGCCAGCTCGCCCGACACGATTACGCCTCCCAGGACCGGGGCGCGGACCTGGGAGGCGTGCATCGCGTACTTCACCCTAGGGATACGCGCAGCCAGCGCCAGGGCAATCGCCATGGCGACCGTACCACCGAGGATCAACAGGATGTTTTCCCTGATAAAACCGAAGATTCCGATGACTACCCTGGTGATGAAAGGAATATCGGTGCCCATGTTGTCGAAGACCTTGAGCATAGGAGGCATGGCGAAGAACATGAGGAAGGTCATGGTAACCATAGCCAAGCCCATGATCGCCACGGGATACAGCATGGAGCTGAGGGCTTTCTTCTTGGCGTCGTGTTCCTTCTCCAGCATGTCGGCCATCTGGTCCAGACTGATGCCCAGGCGGCCGGTGTGCTCTCCCACCTCCACGACGCTGACGAACAGCGGGCTGAATACTGTGGGATGATCCGCCAGAGCCTCGGAGAGCCTGCCCCCTTCGTCCAACCTCCTCCGGATGGCCTCCAGAGTGCGCCGCATAACCCGGTGGGTGGTCTCCCCCTGGAGCATCTCCAGGATCCGAAGAAGGTTGCCTCCGGTCACCATCATGGCGGCCAGGGAGCGCGAGAAGCGGATCAGCTCCCCGGTGCCAACCCGAAAGAGGCTAGGGAAAAGTTCCTCACGGCTCGGCAGACCTACAGCGGGCTTCAGGTAGAGGGGCTTGTAGCCCTGGCGGACTACTTCATGCAGGGCTTCGGCATCGGTGCGCGCTTCGATCTGGCCATGAGTCACGCCTATCTCCAGGCTATAGGCCACGTAGCGGAATCGCATACCTTACTCCAGGCTGAAGAGGACGCGCATCACCTCGTAGGGAGTGGTGATGCCGTGCTTCACTTTCAGCATCCCGGCCCGCCTGATGGGGACCATCCCCGAGGCCGTGGCCTCTTCCCAGATCTGATCCCTGGGTGCGCTTTCCAGGAACAGCCGCCGGAGGACGTCGGTCATGGTCAGAACCTCGAAGACCCCGGCGCGACCCCTGTATCCGGTCTGGGCGCACAGATTGCAGCCCGATCCGTAGATGAAGTGGTCGCGGTTCTCGGACATCTCCGAGGCGTAGGCCTGCTGTTCGGGCAGGGGCCGGGGAACCAGGGCCTTGCACCCGTCACATACGACCCGGCACATGCGCTGGGAGACTATGCCCGCCACCGACGCTCCTATGAGGTACGAGGCCACTCCCAGGTCCCTCAGCCGCAGCAGCGCCGATATCGAGTCGTTGGCGTGCAGAGAGGTGAGCACAACATGTCCGGTGAGGGCTGCCTGGGTGGCGATGACCGCTGTCTCCCGGTCGCGTATCTCCCCTACCAGGATCACGTCGGGGTCCAGGCGCAGGACGCTACGCAGCAGCGTCGCGAAGGTTATCCCCGCCTCGTTGTGGATCTGCATCTGGTTGGCGTCGGTGACCCGGTACTCCACGGGGTCCTCCAGCGATATGATGTTGCTCTCGGTGCGGTTCATGTTGAGGAGCGACGCGTACAGGGTAGTGCTTTTCCCGGACCCGGTGGGCCCACAGACCACCAGCATGCCATAGGGGATGCGTAGGAGCCGACGGTACTGGTCCAGGACTTCCTCGCCCATCCCCAGCTGGTCAAGGCCCAGCAGGGTGAACTGCTTGTCAAGGATCCGCAGCACGGCCATCTCGCCCGTTATCGTGCTGCTTATCGCCACACGAACGTCGATCTTCCGGGTCTGGACCTCGGCGGTGAACTGCCCGTCCTGGGGACGCCTGCGCTCCGCGATGTTCATGCCGGACATGATCTTCAGCCTGGAGACCAGGGTCGGGTGCATCTCCAGGGGGAGGTCCATGATGTCGTGGAGGATCCCGTCGATGCGGAAGCGCACCCGCAGCCTGAGCTCGGCCGGCTCTATGTGGATGTCCGAGGCCCGGTCCTGGACGGCCTGGCGCAGCAGCAGGTCTATAACGTTGGCCGGAGCCAGGTTGCGCACCAGGCTGAGATTGGTGAACCCCCGATGCGAGTCATCTGATCCAAACGGGGCGTCCGGAGAGTTCTCCGTCAGCCGGTAGCTCACGTCGATATGCTCCAGGATATCCTCCGGGGTCGCGATAACCGGCTCGATGGTGCATCCCGTCCGCGCCGTGAGGTCCTCGATTAGCCCCAGGTCTGTGGGGTCTACCATGGCCAGCGTCAAACAGCCATCTTCCAGCTTCATCGGTAGGACAAGGCACCTGCGGGCGATCTCTTCGGGGAGGAGGGCGAGGGCGTCCGGATCCAGGCTCTGACTCCCCAGGTCTGTCATAGTCAGTCCCAGGTAGACCGCCATCAGGGCGGCCAGATCTCTGGGGAGTATCAGCCCGTCGCGTCCCAGAATACGGCCCAAAGACAGTTTCTCGCGGCGGGCGGCCTCCAGAGCCTGGGCGGCGTGTTCTCTGGAGAGGATTCCCGCCTCAACCAGCAACTGTGCCATGGAGAAGGGGCGCTCCAGGCGCGGGAGTGGAGGCGCATCATCTTCCGTCGGCAGGGTATGAATTTTCTCGAGCTCTTCGGCTTCGCTTACCACGCGTAGTCCTCTCAGGTTGATAGAATGCCGGGAGCGAGGAGTGCCTCGCCCCCGGCATCGCTAACCCACCGGTTGTGCGATGGGCGGCCCTCCAGGAGTCTCTCGTTAGTTGAGAGATGGGGGCTTTACGAACCGGACTTCCAGGTGCGGTTCGGGGGCCTTGGAACCACCGCCCGGTAGGTCGCTAACCCGATATACACCCGTCATGCCCTGAAGCATGCTCTTCAGATACATGGGCTCCCGTAGGCCAACTCGCAACTCAAGACCCTCCCGCTGGTTCCCTACCAGGCGGAGCAAGCGGACCTGGGGCTTCTTGCACAACTCGTCGACGAAGCGGAGCACCTCACGGGAGCCCTCACTTACCTTGACGCTTAGCTTCACAGTCCCCTCGTATAGGTCGCCGTCGGTCGGCTGCCTCGAAGGAGTAGAGTCTTCCGGCGAGGGCGGCGCCTCAGAAGCCATTGGTTCGATGGCGTCCAGGCCTTCTGTGCCGTCCGTTTGGGGAGGCTCCGACCCAGAAGCTGCTGCGTTCTCTATCGGTAACAAGGGAGCAGCCTCGACACGGGGCGAAGGCGTGTCGATGCTGGGTTGAGGCGCCTCAGCATCAACGGCCTTCGATTGAGGGATGGGATCGGCGACAGGCCCTACCAGGAACTGGAGGTCACTGTCGAATTCCTCCTGAACCTGCTTCAGCAAGCTCACCTTTGCTTCGGCAACGGTGGCTCTGACCCGGGCAATGGCGGCCTCGAACTCTTGGGCCACCCGGCTACTCCCGGATCCGTCCCCGGGCGAAGGGTGGTCCTCGGGCTCAGGGGACGCCGGCGCAATCCGCTCCTTATCCCCGACCACGGGCTTATCCCCACCCGAGAAATAATGGTTGATCTGATCCTGCATTCTGGCAGTGGGACTTTTGTCCGAATCGTCATCGAGGAAGACCCCGCGAGAAAGGCTGGGGAACCTGGGCACCCCGATCTCATCGTGTCCGTTTCTTTCGGGTCTGACCATCGTTACACGCTTTCCGGCTCCACCTGGGACGGTCCAGAGCCTGGCCTGATCTCAGGACTAGATGCGAAGCCACCCTAGCCGTATGGCCGTGACCACGGCGTGGGTGCGGTCCGAGGCCCGGAGTTTGGTCATGATATTCGTCAGGTGGCTTTTTACGGTGCGCTCCGAAATGTCCAGGTTATCGGCAATATCCCTGTTGGTGTATCCCTCGGCCACCAGCGACAGTACACCTCGCTCCCTCTCACTAATGGGCTGAACGAAGATCGGCGGCTCTGTCCCGACGAATACCGGTGATGCTTCGGCTCCTTCCAGCGGCCTGGCGTTCAGCAACATCGGTATTCCACGGACCAGTGGTTCGTTTGCGAATCGCGCCGTGCTAACATCCATCAACTTGGCTTCCGTCATTTTAGCTCCGACATGTACGTCCCAGGCCTTGGAGTGACTGGTTTGTCGCTGTTGATGCCTGCACGCTACCACTCCCCTATAATCGGGATGTAAATGTGGCGTAAGAACTTGGTAAGAGACCCGACCACTCCGGTTGCAATATTGCCGCGGTCGGGATAGCATAAAACCTGGAGACCGCGAACACGGATGGGGAGATGAAGGCTAACATCCTGGTCGTCGACGATGAAAAAGCCATCGGCGACCTGATGAAAGATATCCTGGAGGCGGAGGGCTATCGGGTGGCCGTCGCAGCGGACGGCCTGGAAGGCCTGAAAGCCTTTTTCGAGACACGCCCCACCTTAGTGCTGCTGGACATCCTCATGCCGGAGATGAACGGGTGGCAGCTCCTCGAGCGAATTCGCGAAGTGTCCGAAGTCCCCGTCATCATCGTCACCGCACTGGGTAGGGAGCAGGATACGGTGCGCGGCCTACGCAGCGGAGCGGACGACTACGTGGTAAAGCCCGTCCGAAGGTCCGAGTTCCTTGCACGGGTCGACGCTATCCTCAGGAAGGCCAACCCCTCCGCCCAGGTAGGAGAGGAATACGAGGACGCGGTCCTGCGAGTCGATTTCAAGAGGCACCGGGTGCATTTGAAGGGAGACCAGGTCGACCTTTCGGCGCAGGAGTTTCGTCTTCTGGGCACCCTGGTAAGGAACGCCAACGCCGTGATGAGCACCGATCGCCTGCTGGAGCTGTGCTGGAGCGAGGTAGGGGGCCCCGAGAGCGTCCGGGTGTACGTGGGATATCTGCGCAAGAAGCTGGAAGAGAACCCCCGGAAGCCCTGTCTGATCGAAACCGTCCGGGAGTTCGGGTACCGCTACTGTCCACCGGTTCAGTGAACCAAAGCTCGGGAAGGCGTTGAAGCCTGATTCTCGGAGCTGAAACCTAGGGGGCCGCATCCCACTGGCTGATGAAGTAGGAGTCGGCTCCTACCCATACCTCCGACGAAACGGTGCGTTCGCCGTCCGTGGCCGAGGTCTCGAACACCGCCATTACATTGATCACTGCTGTCGGCCACGTATAGATGGTGTAGCTGAACTCGTCGAAGGTCAGCCAGACCTCGTTCCAGAACTCGCCGGGGGCTGCGGTAGCATCGGCATCGAAGACGTGGAGCCAGGTCTGTCCGGCGGGAAGCTGCTTCGTCGGTGCGAAGTCCCAATCCAGGCGATGTCTACCCTGATGCATAGTGGCATTAGGGTCCGCATTGGTAATGTCGCCGGTGGTGGTGCCGGTTACGTATAGGAATCCTTCGGGCAACAGATCTCTGATACGTTCTAGGTTCAGGTCCCCGGTCCCGATGTTCTCGATGGAAATGGTATAGGTGTAAGCGGTCTGGGTGTTTCCGGGAGCGGAGTCGGGATACACGCTCTTGGATGTCCTGACCGCGTCCCCGGCGCAGAGCCCAGAAGGCGGAGACCCGACCGTGATCTGGGCGGCCTTCCCGGTGCCGGTCTTCTCGCCTCCAGGGTCTGCCCATGCCTCGTTACAGTATGTCCCCTCGGCCACGGTAGCCTGGGCATCGAAGAGCAGAGTCTCGGATTCCTGGGGCTGCAGTTTGATGTTCAGCGACCCCAGGTCCCAGGTAAGCTTCTCATAGGAGTTACCATCGGCGGTCTCCATCACGATCGTGGGATCGTCGGTGGTAGACCCGCCGACATAGCTGAACCCCGTCGGCAGCCTGTCATGGATCTTGTTAAGGTTTACCTGCTTGTCGTCTCGATTCTCTACAGTGATGGTATAAGTAAAGGTGGTTGGAGTGCTAGGGGCTGCTGTCGTGGGCTCGACTGACTTGAGGGTCTGAAGCCTGCGACTGTTGTCGGCGTTGGGTGGAGGAGGATTGCTGTTCGGATTCGAGAGTTTCGTCACCGAAACCGTGATCTGCTCTCCGGCCACCGTAACGCTGTAGGAATCTTCGACCCCTTCCGTCAGGCTCTCGGCATACCCAGCCTCATAGAAAAGGCGGTAGATGGCATGCTGGTTCCCCCCGATTACAGCATATTGGCTCTTGGTGATCCGGTTCTTGACCCCCGAGTCGATGCTCATCGTGCTAGCCAGGCCAAGGGCCGCGCTGAGGAGAGGGACCGCCAGGGCGATGAAAGCAAAAACCATGAGCATGGCCGCTCCCCGGTCATTCCGTACTGCCTTTCGCATTACTGCAGCGCCCTGGTGTAGGTCTGAAGGCTGGACGTTTCCGTTCCTCCCTGCTCGGCCTTCACTACGAGGTCGAAGGTTAGCGTTCTACCCGCGAGGGAGAATCCAGCGGAAACGACTCGTCGGGCGACCGTGGTTTCGATGCCGTCGAAATCGCGCACCAGGTCGCCGCTGGAGACGGCGTAGGTAGCTGTGTGAGAAACCTCACTGTCATCTATCCAGGATATGGTCGCGGCGGGGGCCGCCGGGGCTCCATCGACCAGGTCGGTGGTCTCAGTATTCAAGGCGTCTGCCGAGAACCAGCTTTGGGCATTGCGCCATTCCCTGGTGGCGACGACATCGTCTTGCCATGACCTCTGTGTGGACAGGCTCTGAAAGATGGCTGTGCCCACCAAACCGGAAGTAAGGGTCAGGGTGCTAACGGCGACGAGGATCTCGACCAGCGTAAAGCCTCGGGAATCCCTTAATGGTCTTTTCGGAACACATGGTTTCCATGGTCTCATGGCTATTTTGCCCTCAAAGTTTCCAGGACCAACACCGTCTCGCCACCGTGGTCCACGGTCACCACGATTTTCTGAACTGCGGTTTCATTTTGTACGAACTCTTCCGCTGCGGCGGTGATCCCGTAGCCAATGGGGGCCACAACGGTCGGGTAGAAAGAAGGAGGATCCTGGTAGGGAATAGAGAAGATGTATTCGACCTGGTTACGACCCAGGTTTTCGGCGATGGAGTGGCCCTCGACGGTGGCACCACTGGTGTGTGTCGTAGACAGCCCCACCAGCACCGCCACACCGACCAGGGCGAACACCGCCATTGCTACGACGGCCTCCAACATGAGGCCACCGTGGCTCCCCAGCCTCAGGCCCAGGAGATGAGCTCTATCCTTGCGACGCCGGAGAACCGCGAGCGTGGACACGATGATTACCCGAAGCATCACTACACCTTCCCGTGCAGATGCTAGATCGGGAACGGCCAACGACGCATCGTCCTTTAGTCGCAAAAAGGTCCTCGGAGCCGTTGGCTTCGAGGACCTTTAATGGCCCGCTGGAAGACCCTGAGGCGGGATTCTGATCACACCGTGGGCGCTATGTTCTGGTTAACGCGGAAGAAGTTTGTGGGGTCGTACTTGTTCTTGAGGTCGACCAGGCGCTGGTACTTCTCCGCACCATAGGCCGCCCGGGCCCGCTCCTCCCCTTCGTCCCCCAGGAAATTAACGTACACGCCCATGGAGAAGGGCTGCACTGCGTCGGAGAACTCCCGGGCCCACTGGATGTGCCGGTCGGGCTCCCCCTCGGTCCAGGCAGCGTTTATGTTAAGGGCGAACTCCGCGCTGCGGTGGCTGTAGGCCATGGCGTCCTCCGCCACGCGGCTGGCGGCTCCTCCCAAGTTGAACATGGCCACGATGGTATGAGGCGAGGTGATTGTCTGGGCGTGGGCCAAGAGGGTATCGATGGTGTCGTCGGAGAGACCCGGCAGGTCATGGGACTTCCAGTAGTAGTTGCGTCCCGCCGGCTGCATGGGGTCCAGCATGGTCTGGTGGGCGATAAAGGGCTTGGGTGCAATGACGTCCGCCGACGGAGGCCCGAACTCCCGTAGGGGCTTCAGGACCCTCTCGCCTTCATCGATGGGGCCTACATAGCAGGCGAAGACGGCCACGATTGGCTTGCCGTGGAGCTCCTGGGGTATGAAGGGCGCCGGTGGAGCCAGACGTAGGGCTGCGACGGTGCCCAGCTCCTCTGGGGAGGCCGCGATGAAGTCCCTGTAAAACCGCAGGACCTCCTGCCCTTTTGACATGGGGTAAGCGACCATGCCGGCCAGCACCGTCGGGCCGACGGGTTGGGCACTGTACTCGAAGGAGGTCACTATCCCGAAGTTTCCGCCACCACCACGGATACCCCAGAATAGATCCTCGTTCTGCTGTCCGCTGGCGGTGACCGCCTCCCCCTCCGCCGTGACCACCTGGGCGGACAGCAGGTTGTCGCAGGTCAGGCCGAACTTACGGGTGATCCAGCCGAACCCACCGCCGACGGTGAGCCCGGCGATGCCTGTGGTAGACACAATGCCGGCGGGAACGGCCAAGCCGAAGACCTGAGTCTCGTGATCCAGTTCGCCCAGAGTGAGCCCGGGCTGAGCCCGGGCCACCCGGCCAACGGGATCGACGTGGACTCCTTTCATCATGGACAAGTCGATGACCAGGCCCCCGTCGCAGAGGGCACTGCCCGCGACGTTATGTCCACCGCCCCTGACGGCGACCAGGAGATCGTGCTCCCTGGCCCACCGAACGGAAGCAAGGACGTCGGCCACACCGGTGCATCTCGCAATCAGCCCGGGACGCTTATCTATCATTCCGTTCCACACCTCCCGCGCGGCGTCGTAGCCGTCGTCGGCAGGTTGCAGCAGTTGGCCCCTGAGGCCGGATCTCAGCTTTTCCAAGGCCGTCGCTTCGATGACGCTGCCCGTTGCTCGCGAACCCATACCATCCCCCCTAAACGTTAGCTCGATAGAAACTTGTCCCGGTTCTCGGGCACTTTTTCTTTATACGCATAGAGGATACTAAACTAAAGCCGAAGTGGAATCTACATGGATAGCTATGCAACTTTGCAGGATCCACCTTGGCGTTGGATTAGGATTCCCGTCACACCGGCTTTCGCCGGAATGACGAGCTCCGCGATGCCTATAGCGACTTTGCGGGCTTCACTTTGGCTTAAGTTTAGATAACCACCGGCATCACCAGCGGGCCTTCTTCTCCACCGAGGCTTAAAAATCACCCGGATATTGGGGACAATAGGAGGTTGACAACTGACTTCGGACTGGGCATGGGTAACGCAATGGCGCCCGCTACCGACGCGGTAATGGGTGCTGTGCCCGAGGCCAATGCCGGGGTGGGTTCGGCCCTCAATGATGTCACCCGTAACGTCGGCGGAGCCCTGGGAGTGGGGATCATGGGCTCGATCGTCAACTTCATCTACTCGTCGGACGTGGCTGGACTTCCGGCGACCGCAGGTAAGGTAAGGAAAGCGCTCCCGAAAGCTCGGGAGCGCTTTCCTTTTGGGCGTGCTATCAGGTGTGACCGACGACCTTACAGAGGATGCTTCTTCAGATAACCTACGATCACCTCGGCCAGAATCGGCGGGTTGAAGTAGTGGACGTTGTCGTCGGCGTTGGCAAGGTTGACCAGCTCGCAGTTGGGGATTAGCTTCGCCACTCTCTCGGCCCGCGACGTGAAGAAGGCCTCGTAGGGGGTGTCGGGCTCTATGTGCAGCGTGGGTGCCTGGATCCGCGGCAGGGTGTCCATCGGATCCCGCGTATACAGGGAGTTGTACACGCTGCCTCCGCGACCTTGAGCGTCCTCAGCAAGCAGGAAGTCGGTCACCCAGCCGTCCAGGTAACGCAGGGTGTCCTCGGTCTGCATCCACAGATGGGAGGCCCTGGCAGGGTTGGGCAGGTAGGCGTCGCTGGTCAGGTTGTCGATGCTACGCTTGAAGTCGGCTGGAGGCTTGGCCGTGTGCATCAGCAGCCGGTGGACGTCGTTCATGGCCCGTACCCACACCCTGATCAGGTGGGTGCCGTCGGCCTGGGAGGTGCGAGTCTTGTAGCCTCCGGGGCCGGCGTGAACCACACCCATGGCCTCTCTGGCCTCCTCGTCCAGCAAAGGCAGGGAGAACAGGATCAGGCTGCCGATGCGGTCGGGATACCGCCCGGCGGTCTCGGCGGCCACGGCGCTGCCCGTGTGGATACCGTACAGGTGGGTCTTCTCGATGCCCAGAGAATCCAGCACGTGGGTGACGTTGAGGGCCAGGTCGGCCACCACGTCCCCTTCCGGCGACGGATCGGAGTAGCCGTAGCCCAGCATGTCCAGAGCGACTACCCTGTAGTGTTGTGCCAGCAGCGGAATCAGCTTCAGGTACATGCGGGAGGACCGGGGCGACTTGTGGAGCAGGACTAGAGGCTCCCCCTCACCATCGGTGACGTAGTGCACCTGGCCTTCCGGTGTGTCCGCTAATCCTCGCTTCATCACGTCCTCCTGGGCAATGGTGTGGAACATGAAGAGGGGGACCGAGCTAACCGGTCCCCCTCTTTCGGCCGTCTCGATGATGCCTGGTTAGCCCACCATGTCATAGCTGCGCAGCAGCTTGCCAGGCAGAGCGCCAGTGCAGTCGTTCTCCTCGAACGTCACGGTGCCGTTGACGATGGTGTACCGCAGGCCGTTGGCCTTCTGGATCAGACGCCGCTCACCTCCGGGGAAGTCGTTGGCGAACTTGGGCCTGTCGTAGGCGAATCCGATCTCCTCCTGGTTGTACACGATGACGTCGGCCCAGTTGCCCACCCGCAGGATTCCCCGGTCCTTGAAGTCGGCCAGCCAGGCGGGGAGGGCGCTTACCTTGTAGTGGGCCTCCTCCAGGCTCATGATCTGCCTGTCCCTTATCCAGAAGGCCAGCCAGTATATCGGCCACGTGCTGGCGGAGGAGAACCTGGTGTGGGCGCCGCCGTCAGAGACGGAGATGTGGGCGTAGGGGTACAGCAGCATCTCCTCCTGCTTCTTGAAGGCTTCCTCGGTGTTGGCGGGAGGGATCTCGAATTCCGTCTCCAGGTCCTCGTCCAGCGCCAGGTCGATGTAAGCGTCCACGGGATGTGTACCCGTGGCTTCCGCCACCTCTGCGATGGACATTCCCTCGTATTTGTAGTTGCGCTCGTGGGCGACCTGCTGAACCTTCACTTTGTTCCAGTTGGTCCGAGCGTTGGTATTCCAGTCCAGCGCGCCCTGCTTCATAGCAGCTCGAGTTTCGGGATTCTTCAGCTTGGCGGCTCGGTCCTCGGCGCTGCCCACTAGAGGATCGATCCAACTGGGAATGTAGTCGTACATGTTGTACTCGGACAGCCTGAAGGTGGATCCTCCCAGATTGGCCACCATCTGGAGAATCAGGGGCAGCCCTTCCGCGCGAATCTTCTGCAGCGGCCTCATGTCGTGGCCCAAGGCCGCTACGTGCAGCGGCCGCCCGCTGACCTGGATCATCTGCCGCACCAGGTTCCACTTGCTGTCGATCTGCTCCTGGGTGAGCCCCTCGCCTATGGTGTGGCCCAGGTGGCCGACGCCGAACTCGGACATCACCTCCGCCAGGGCCAGATGCTCCTCATCGGAGGCCACGTGGCTGGGCAGCCAGCTTCCGTCCTCAGGCCGGTCCTCGAAGTTGTAGTTGAAGCTGGTCCCGAAGGCCCCGGCCTTCATGGCCTCGTAGAACATCTGCTTCATCTGGTTCAGCTCTGCCTCGGTGACCGAGGTCCGCTCCCGGGCCTCCCTCATCCCCAGCACGTATCCACGCAGCGGCGAGAAGGGAAACAGGGCTCCCACGTTGACGCCCTTGCCCTGGCGGTCCAGGCTGTCCAGGTACTCCGGGAAAGTCTCCCAGTCCCAGCGCATGCCAAGGCGCATGGATTCCAACGGGATGGCCTCGATGCGGTTCATCATCTGCATGTTCAGGTCCCGGTCGTCGGGCCTGGTGGGGGCAAATCCGAAGCCGCACTGTCCGATGGTCAGTGAGGTCACCCCGAACCACCCCGACAGGGTGCAGTAAGGGTCCCAGTTTAGCTGGCCATCGTAGTGGGTGTGCAGGTCGACCAGGCCCGGGGCGACGATGCAGCCGGAGGCGTCGATCTCCTTGGCCCCGCCTGCGGGAATGTTGCCGCTGATCTTGGCGATCCTCTCGTCCTTTACCGCCAGGTCCGCGTTGTACCGTGGGATGCCGCTCCCATCGACTATGGTCCCCCCGCGAATTACCAGGTCGTACTCACTCATGGCGCCCCTCTCTTATTGGAACTTATGTCAACCGTTCTGGATAATCCCGTATCACCTAGTCAATATGGTAGATGCGGGCGGCGTTTCCGCCGGAGATCTTCTCCTTCTCGTCCTCCGTGCAGTCTGCCAGGATCTCCTCCAGGATCTCGCGGCTTCTAGGGAAGGTGGACTCCTGATGGGGATAGTCGGAGCCCCACTGCAGAGGGTCCACCCCAATCACGTCCCGGAGGCGGATGCCCAGCGCGTCCTCCTGGAAGCCCAGGAAGACGTTGCGACGGAAGTAGTCGCTGGGAAGCATATCTTCCTTGTAGCGGTGCCAGTGTTTCCGCCGGGCCGGCTGGGTGTAGGCGTAGTCCATGCGGTCGAGGAAGTGGGCCGCCCAGGCGACCTCGAACTCCACGGCACCCACTTGTAGCTCGGGATGACGCTCGAACACCCCGCTCATGATCATCTGGCTGATGGCTACCCTGGGAGACGCATCCTTTACCGTGACGGCCTCGGGCGGAAAACTTTCGGCGTCCACCAGGGCGTTGAAGGCCCTTTGAGTGCCCGTGTGAAGAGATATAGGCATCCCCAGGTCGCTGGCGGCCGCCCAGAAGGGCTCGTACTCGGGTTGGTCATAGCCCCGTCCAGCCAGGGGGGCTACGGAGATCAGCGCGCCCACCAGTCCCAGCTTGTGGCAGCGTTCGAGCTCCTTTATGCCCCATTGAACGTCGTCCAGGTTGACCATACCCAGGCCCTTTAGCCGATTAGGATGGGCCTGGCAATGCTCTGCCGCCCATTCATTATAGGTGCTAAAGAGGGCGTTCAGGAGCTCGGTGTCGGGAACGCTGTACAACATGAAGCCGGCGTTGGGATAGATCACGCTGGCATAGACCCCGTCCATGTCCATGTCCTTCAGATGCTCGCTAGGGTCGAAGGCGCCCGGCCGGACCTGATCCGTTGAGGCGTTCAGAGAGAGAGCCATGCTGGGGTCGAACCTCACGCCGGTCATGGTGGCCGCCGCCACCGGCTGTCCCTTCCTGCCGTCGGTGACCCACCACTCGCCGCCGCTCTCCAAGCGGATTATTCGAGGCACGCGGTCACCGTACTTATGCCCCAGCCGGCTGGTCCACAGGTCGGGCGCCTCGAAGAGATGGTCGTCCGACGATATTACCCTGTACTCACTCATCTATGCTTTCCCTCAAGATTTTGTCCTTTGTTCAGTGCTTGACCCTACGATATTCCTTGGATGCTGCCTCGTCAAGCCCGTCGGTGTCCTTTGGCTACGTTTTCAGGAAATCCTCGACGAGCCGGCACACCACCTCGGTCTGCTCCAGGTGGGGCCAGTGGGCCGCCTGGTCCACCAGCTCCACCCTGGCGCCGGCGATTCGGTCGGCGAACTCCTGGGCGTAGACGGGAGGAACCAGACCGTCCTGCATGCCCCACACTATGAGGGTGGGCGCCTTGACGCGGTGCAGGCGCTTTTTCAGGCCCTTGTCGGGTATGGGCCAGATGAACTTGCCGGTGCAACCCAGGGCCCAGGTCGACCTGATCTGGGCGTCCATGCGGGCCTCCGGGTCTTCGGGCAGCTCCGCCGCACGGGCGATGGGCCCTTCGGGATCGTGGTAGGACGCCCTGGACACCGCGCTTCGGGCCATGGACATCCAGTTCTTCACGGGCGCGTCATCCCGCCACAAGCCTACGGGATTGACCAGGACCATCCTGCTCACCCGTCGGGGGTCGGTGGCCCCTACCTCGGCGGCCACCATGCCGCCGAATGAATGCCCCACGATGTCGGGGGACTCCAGCCACAGCTCGTCGAACACGTCGTAGTAATACAGCACCAGGTCCCACAGATCGTCCAGGGGTTTGTGGGCGTCGGGGTCTCCCAGCGTGGTCCCTGGGTGCTCAGGGGCGTATACGGTCCGGCTCCGGGACAGGGTTTCCAGGAAGGGGTCCCAGCTAAGCCCGTAGGGGCCGTGAAAGAAGACCAGGGGCGGCCCCTGGCCGGCCACGCGCACCCGTGTCCTAATCCGGCCTCCCCACACGTTCAGGGTGCGCTCCTCCACCGTCACCATGGGACCTAGGCCGTAGCCTGGACGGGCATCTGGCGTTGCCCACGGATCTTCTCCGGCCACCACCGGTTCTCCCACTGCTCGTCGTCCCAGATGTCCCGTAGGTGGGGCAGGACCTCTCGCGCGAAGAGGTCGATGTTCTTCAACGTCAGCTCGTGGGGCATGGACCCGATCTGCAGCAGCACCATCAGGTTGCCTACCCGCAGCTTCTTGACGGCTTCCTTGAGTTGGTCCCGCACCGACGCCGGGCTGCCGCCGATGACCAGCTGGTTCTCTACGAAGTCTTTGAACTTCCACTCCTTGACGCGCTTGCCTATCTCGCCGTACTCCCGCAAGAAGCCCTTTCTGTAGGCGTGTTCCAGGCTGCGGTAGTCCACGTGGCCGGGGGCGAAGAAATACTCCGGGGCGACGAATAGGCTCTTGTCGTAGAAATAGCGGATGTGCTCGTAGTACTCCTCCTCGGCCCGGGCGTCGGTCTCCGAGACCACCACCAGCTGCAGGAAGCCGGCCCGGTGGGGTTGAGCTCCAGTCCCCGCTCGTCGGCGAACTCCCAGAACCCGTCCAGCATCTGCTTGCCCAGGTTGTTGCCGAAGTAGCTAAGGAAACAATAGCAGTGATCGTGCCTGGTGGCGAAGTCCCAGGTGCTGCGGCTGCCCGTTCCCGGCACCCAAACCGGAGGGTGGGGCTGCTGGATGGGACGCGGCCAGAGATTGACCATGGGAAGCTGGAAGTACTTGCCGTTCCAGGCGAAAATCTCCCTGGACTGCCAGGCCTTCATGATCAGGTCGTGGGACTCGTAATACCGGTCCCTCTGCTCCACAGGGGGGATCCCGTAGCAGAGGTTCACGTCCAGCGACGATCCCAGGGGCATACCCGCCACCAGCCGTCCACCGCTGATGCAGTCCAGCATGGCGTACTCTTCCGCCACCCTGGTCGGAGGATTGGTTGTGGGGAGGGTCGAGCCCATCTGTACGATGGCCACGTCCATGCCGTTGGTGGCCCTGGCCAGCACCGAGCCCATCAGGTTGGGTCCCGGCATGAAGCCGTAGGCGTTCTGGTGGTGCTCGTTGACGCAGACGCCGTCCAGTCCGGCCTTGGCGGCATAGATCAGTTCGTCCAGGGTCCAGTTATAGTACTGGCCTACCCGCTCCGCGTCGGCCAACTCCCACCAGGGCGGGTCGACCCAGACGGAGTGGTAGCGGTCCTCGAAGTCCTGGGGAAGCTCCCGATGCGGCATAAGGTGGAACATGGAGACTTTGATCGTCCCCCTCCTTCCCCAAAGGGCCAGTAAACTATGGGATCAGGCACCGTCTCCGGCGTGATCGTACTCGTGCTCCAGGGCATCCTGGGGGCCCATCAGGACGTTCTCCAAACGAGCCGCGAACTCCTGAAATACCTCGCGCCTCTCAGCAGGCCCCTCCGGCATGTCACCCGCGTCTATCTTGGCCTTCAGCTCGTCGAGGAGATGCTGGTCGGCGTAGCCTTCCGGCACGTGGAAGAACTCGGAGGTGAACTTGGGCAGGTCGCCGGGGCCGAAGTACCCCAGAGCTCCCAGCTCGTAGCCTTCAAGACCGTGGGTGCCCTTGCCCAGCACCTGCCCAGTGGCCGCGTAGTGCCCCATCACGTGCTTCAGGCCGTACTTCTGGATTGGACACACCTTTATGCATATGCCACAGGCGTCGTAGCGGGCCATCACCGGACGGCACCGCTTGGCGATCACCTTGAACTTCTCCACGCCACGGTACCACCCCTTGTCCCGCATCAGGGCCCGCCCCGGGCACCGGTTCACGCACACCTGGCACACCGAGCAGAAGGCGTGGATACCGTAGTCCACGGGCTTGTCGTGGGTGAGCAGTGCGTCGGTGGTGATCATCCCCAGCCTGCCCCTGGCGCCGAACAGCGGCGAGAGGAGCTGTCCGTTGGCGCCCAGCTGGCCCAGGCCGGCGGCCACGAACATGGGTATCGCCACGGCGCTGGGGTCCAGGGGATGGTGGATCTGAGCGCGATACCCCAGGGAGCGGATGAACTCGGCCAGCTCCAGCTGCGCTTCCCCCGACCGCTTGTAGGTGAGGATGGCCAGCATCTCCGCCGAATGGCTGGGCATGGACTGGCTCTGGTCGTAGTCCTGCTCCATGGCCAGACAGATGGTGTTGGGGAAGGGCCTGGCCCACTTCCGCTTGCTGACGTAAGTGTAGCGGCTGTCGTAGGCGGTGATTCCCACGATGAAGCCCAGCTCGACAGCCTTGGCCTTGATCAGCTCGGTGACGTCTTTGCCGGGGACAGGCTCAGCGGTGGCCTCGATGTCTCCCGACGTCGAGGCGGCGTTGATGGTGGCCCTGTTGTAGGCCATGGTATCGGTGTAGAAGTCGGTGGTCTCTCTCAGGAACTCGATGTAGGAGAAGTGCTCGACGCTGTGGCTCTACAGGGGATAGCTCTTGCTGTAGAAGTCGACGGTGCCCTGGTCCTGGGGGATGCCGGGCACCGTCTCCAGCTCTTCCGGTATCGCCACCGTCTCCGGCCCATTCCTGGCTTCCGCGCCACCAACGGTCTCAGGGATGGTAACGGTGTGCCCGGTCTTCAGCATTCCAACTCCTTCGCGCCGTCCGGGGAAGCTTTACACCCCGGCCAAGGACAACGATCTTATCTCAAAACATTACCGCCCTGGATAGGTGGGAGTATAATCGGCACCGAATTCACTGTCAACGACGGAGGCCGCAGATTGACAGGGTTTGGCGGTGCCGCTAGACTGCGGCCATCGATCGGACAGGCCTGCTCGGCCACCCGCAGGAGGAGCCATGCCTCAGACGGACCCCCGCTACCACACCAGCCCGCTGAACTTCTTGGACGAGGTCACCCACGAGGAGCGGTTCCAGCTTCCTATCGTGCTGCACGATGTGACCCTGCGCGAGGGGGAGCAGGCCGCCGAGGTGGCCTTCAGCGTCGATGACAGGGTGGAGATCGCCAGACGCTTGGACGCCATTGGAGTTCCGATGATCCAGGCCGGCTACGCCGGGCGGGACGATGAAGCCGTCGTCGCCATCAAACGAGCGGGCGTCAAGGCGCAGGTATCGGTCCTGGGCTCCTCATTCGTCGCCGACTGGGAGGAGCACATCGACCGGGCTGCCGACGCCGGCGTAGACAACTTCTTCGTGCTCATGCGTACCTCCGATGCCATGCTCCAGCAGATCGGCCTGAGCCGGGAGGCTGCAGTGCAGAGGGCCTGCCAGGCTATCGAGCGCGCCGGGAAGAAGGGCATCCCCACCGTGACCTTCGAGCCCTCCTTCGTGACGGCCGCCGACCCCCAGTTCCTGCGATACTTCTACAAGACTGCCTACGAAGCGGGGGCTCAGGGCGTAGGCATCGCCGACTCCATGGGGGTGGCCAAACCGTCGACCATCCGCTACCTGACCCGTCTGGCGAGGGAGTCGGTCCCCGTGCCGGTGGGCATCCACGCCCACCACGACTTCGGCATGTCGGTGGCCCTGAGCCTGGCGGCCCTGGAGGAGGGTGCCCAGCGTGCCGACGTGGGCGTCATGGGGCTGGGCGAGCGGGCCGGCGGGGCACCTCTGGAGGAGGTCGTTACCGCGCTGGAGGGCCTCTACGGCATCGATACCGGTATCGACACCGAGCAGCTGGCCGACCTGGTGGGGTTCGTCCACCGGCTCACAGGTGTCCCGATACCTGCCTCCAAGCCGGTGGTGGGAGAGAACGTATTTGCCCAGAAGCTGGAGATCCACGTAAGGGTGAGCGACCGTGCTCCAGAGCTGTTCGAGCCCTACAGCCCTGACCTGGTGGGGAACCGGCGCATCCTCAAGCTTGGTCGCGGCACCGGGCCCACCGGCGTCAGGGCGAAGCTGAGCGAGCTGGACCTGGATGCCGGCGACGAGAAGGTAGACGTCCTGGTGGAGATGGTGAACCAGTGGGCCATCGCCCACAAGCGTACCGTCAGCGACGAGACTTTCGCCGAGATGGTTCGCTCGGCCTAACCCTTCAGCTTCCGGACCACCTCTTCACCGAACCCCTGCATGTACTCACAGCGGGCGCCCATGTCGTCGGGGATGTTCTTGAAGTGGCAGGTGACGTGGGTCAGGCCGTACTCGTCCCGGCAACGGATGAAGCTCTCCAGGCAGTTCTCGTAGTTGCCCAGGACGGCCCAGTCGCTCTGATCTCCCTCCCGGATGTCCATGCGCAGCGTCGCCGTAGTCTTCTCCTGCATTCCGCCCTGGATGTTCCGGGCGAAGGTCTGGCGTCCGCTGGCTATCAGCGACTCCACGGCGTCCTTGGAGTCCTTGCCAGCGATGATGGTCCGCCAGCCCCCGACCCTGGTGGGCTCATCGCCATGGGTCTCGCGCCACGCGCCGCGGAAGGCGTCCAGTTGGATGCCCATGTCGTCGAACCGCTGGAACGGACCCGCTATGACCCCGTCCAGCATGCGGCCCGCCCGGGCTGCGGCGGCGTTGCTGTAGGCGGCGCCCCATAGCGGGGGATGGGGTTTCTGGACGGGCAAGAGCTCCAGCCGCGTCCCCTCCACGGTACAGTAGCGTCCTTGGTAATGGACGGGCTCGCCGGTCCAGAACTTGCGCATCACCTCAACGTTCTCCTCGAACTTGGGGACCCGGTCGGCGTGGCCGATGCCGGCCGGCCCGATCTCTCGCGGGTTGTAGCCGATCCCGATGCCCACCTCGAGCCGGCCTTCGGTGATGTGGTCCAGGCTGCTGATGTTGTAGGCGGCGTCCATAGCGGAGTAGACAGGAAGCTGAAGGATCTCGGTGGAGAGACGCATCCCGGTCATGCTGGCCACTCGGGCCATGATCATCATAGGTTGGAAGCCGTGCAGGCCCGTCTGGTGGTAGGCGTGGGTGAAGGCCAGGTAGTCGAATCCGCCCGCCTCCTGGATGGTGACCAGCCTCTCCACGTCGGCGATCCAGCGGGCAAAGGGGTATTCGGGAGTCGGCGGCCCGCCGATGGTGCTGACCAGGGTGGCACCGATTTTCATAGGTTTCCTCCTCTATGTACCCTGCGCGAAGGCCTGGATCAGGCGGCGTATAGCGTCGATCCTCTCTTGGACCGAGAACCCATGGCTGGGGGCGTACATCAGGTACCCGGTCAGCAGAGGAGCGTACTCGGTCATGCGCTGCCGGCACTCTTCCGCCGTCCCGATCATGGAATAGGCCTCCACCATGCGGTCGCTTATGGCCCGCGCCGCACCGTCGGGTTCGCCCCGCTTCAGGGCTGCAGAGGCCGCAGCTACCTCTTCGCCGAACCCAAAGGAAGTCAGCAGGTCCTTGTGATAGTCAAAGCTCATGTAGGTGGTGGCCAGGTGATAGCGCACGGCGTACCGGGCCCTGTCGGCCTGCTCGCGGTTCTCGGCGACGAAGGCGAACCCGAAGACCCGTCTCTCCAGGTCATCCAGGGACCGTCCGGACCGACTGGCCCCTTCCTCCAGCGCCGGCAGCCCGTGCTCCCTCAGCCAGGGTGCGGCGAAGTTCCAGTTGAAGTAGGCGCCGTCGGCCCACTCCCCGGCTTCGACGATCATACGCCTGCGACTGACCCCGATCAGGACGGGTAGATGGGGACGCGGCGGCAGCTCGGGAGCCCGATACCCGGAGACTCGATAGAATCGCCCCTCGTAGTCAACAGGGTTATCAGGACTAGAAGCCCACAGCAGCCGCACCAGCTCTACGAACTCCCGCATCCGGGAGAGGGGAGCCTCCGCCGGCACACCGTGGTGGTCCTCGCTCCAGACTCGCGGCATGCTGCCCATGCCGAAGGTGTAGCGACCACCGCTGAGCATGTCCAGGGAGCGGCAGGACCTGGCTGTAGTAAGAGGAGTACGGGTCCAGGTGGCTATGCCGCTCATCAGCCGCAGGTTTGTGGTCACCGCGGCGATGGCCGCCAGCAGGCTGAAGCTGTCCTGACCGATGCCATCACCCGCCGACGTGAAGTGGATACCGGCCCTATCCGCCTCCTGCGCAAGGGCGAGTGTTTCGCGCAGTGGAACCCCGGCGAAGCCTATGCCGATGTTGGGAAGGTTGCCTGCCATATGGGACTCCCCTCAGCGGTTGGCGCTACAGGACACCTCATCATAATTAACCGCCCTTCGATGCGCAACCAAAGAGACGAGCCATCCAACGCCTTTCCAAAGTCACCCGTGGCTGTCACGAACGGACTTTGAAAGGCCCTGGTGATCCGATTGCGCCCATGACTCCGGGGTCAAAGCTATGATATCATGGGTGCCAGGCGATGAGGCTCGCCTGGGGACATCTCCCCGAACCGCCCGCTGCGGGCTGACAGTCTCTACCAAATTTCTGGTAGAGACTTTTTTGTTGTCCCGACGCCTGCCTACGGAGGGCGAGGGCCACCGGATGTCGCTGGCCGGATGTCGCTGGAAGGAGGCTGGAAAATGCTGACCGTTTTAATGGTGGGAGCTGGTGGTTTGGTGGGCTCGATCTTGAGATACCTGGTTGGGCGCTGGCTCCACGAGATGCTGGGGAATCCCTGGTTCCCCTACGGCACACTTACGGTCAACATCCTGGGGTGTCTGCTCATCGGCCTAGTGGCCGGAGTCGCCGACACCCGGCATATGCTGAGTCCCGAAGTCCGCGCGCTTCTGCTGATAGGCCTGCTGGGGGGATTCACCACTTTCTCGGCCTTCGGGTATGAGACGATCTCCCTTGCGAGGGACGAAAGGCTATTCGCCGGGATAGGAAACGTGGCTCTCCACGTGGGTTTCGGCCTTCTGGCCGTATGGGTCGGTTATAGGCTGTCCCAAGTAGGGTGAAACGCCGTCCCTGATCACATCGCCGACTCTTCCGCGTGGATCAATAGCATGTAGTACACGACACGGCCTCCTCCTGTTTCTCAGTCGGGCGTTTTATCCCTTCCACTAAAACGACGAACGCCGGTCTCCGAAATCGACGTTTCCCGTGGAAGCGATCATCCGTGCTCGTGGCCGTCTTCGCCGTGAAGTGGATGAGAGGTAGTGTAGTCAGAAGCATCTTCGGGTAGGTGATGGGCGATGAGGGTGTGGTTTTGGGCGCCTGTGCCCTCGAAGGGCTCCACGTGTATGGTACCGTACTGCCACTTGTCTATCGAGTGCATCAGGTTGTGCTGAACCTGCTCGGCGATACGATGACCCTCGGCCACGGTCAGGTCCGCCTGTACGCTGATACTCAGATCCGCCAGGAGCCGGTGACCGACCCACCGGGCTCGAAGGTCGTGGACGCTGAGGACCCCTGGCACCTCCAGGGCTACCCGCTGTATATCCGACACTATCCCGGCGTCGATTCGATCCATCACCCTGGACAGCACTGTTGGACCGGACTCCTTCACCAGGAGTAGGACCAGTATCCCGGTGATCGCCAATCCCACGGCCGGATCGGCAAGGGGGTAGCCCAGGAGGACCGCGGCCAGCCCGAGGACCACTGCCAGGGAGCCCAGACCGTCTACACGGGCGTGGTGACCGTCGGCGATCAGGGCGGCACTGCCTATCTGCTTGCCCACCTTGATGCGGTACTGGGCAATGGCCTCGTTAACCACGATGCCCACGGCGCCAGCCGCCATGGCCCAGGGCACGTGGCTGGGCTCGGAGTCCTCCAGAAGCTTGATGACCGACGCGTAGCCCACCAGGGCGGCGGAGCCTGCGATGAAAAGGAGTATAAAGATGCCAGCCACGTCCTCTGCGCGCTGAAACCCGTAGGTGAACTGGCTGGTAGGCTTCCTGCGGCCGATGGCGAAGGCCACCCAGAGGGGCAGGGTGGTAACGGCATTGGCGAGGCCGTGGAGGGTATCGGCCAGCAGGGCCGCGCTGCCGCTCAGTAGTGTGATGCCGCCTTCCACGACCGCGGTCAGGACCAGGGCGACGAAGGTCACTTTGACCACCCAGAGGCCCCTCTGGGTGTCCAGAAGCTCCTGGTCTACGTGGTGGTGGCTCTCCACATATACTATCCTACCACCAGTCGTCCCGGTTTACCCAGGGCAGGGCGCACGTAACCCGGGCACTTCGTCTGCTTGACGGCGCACCCGAGATTGTACCCTCAGGCTTTCGTCGCCATAACGATATCGGCACTTACCTGGAACTCCCCCGGTGCGGTGGTGATAACCACTGCTTCGACCTCGACCGGCTCCGGGTGCGATGGAGGTAATCTTCGCCTTGCGGCACTACGGCGCCAGCCGGAACGGCGGGTACTTGTCGGTCATCAGGGTGGCATACGCCGTAACCCTGATGCTCCAACGGTTGAATCCCAGCACGAGCTCGAATATGTCCCTGGGGTACCGCCCCTTGAAAAGCAGCCCGACGGCCCCGAACAGGGCCAGCAACGTGATCAGGCCTACCCCGGACTTCCCATTTCCCCCTTCTAGAACGTTCACTATCAGGTAATGGGGAATGGCCAGGAGCCACCACTTGATCAGCACCAGGCCCCGTGAAAGTCGCTCGGGGTACTCGACCTCCAGGTTTGCCGGGTATTCCCTGCTGGACAGGCTAAACGGCGGGTAACGGTCGGTGGCGAGAGCGCTGTAGCTGTAGTAACCAACTCGCCAGGTCCACCGCAGCACTCCCACATTGAAGTCGAATATCCCCCTGGGATACCTGCCCGTGAAAAGGATCGCGAAGAAGGCTAGCACGGTCAAAACGATCAAGGCCATCCAGAGGAAAATCAGGACGATCAGGTGCGGAATGACCAGGAGCCACTTGACCAGCCAGAGCCACCGGCCCAGTGCGGGATCCAGCTCTCCTTCGACTGAGACGGGATAAGTGGAATCGGTCGCCATGATGCCCTCCTCCTAGGAATCCAGAGCCTTCTGCACCTTTCCCCTTTAGACTTCACTTTGCACGGTTATTACTACATTTCCCTTTTTGTGCCCTTTTTCAACATAGCTATGAGCCTCGGCAATTTGTTCCAACGGATAGCGTCTATCTATGATCGATTTTATCTTTCCAGCCTCGATAACCTCTCTAAGGAAAATTAAGTTCTCCGCCTTTTCGCTTACCAAAGATTTAATAGAAAGATAGGATCCTTTTTCCTTTAGCGCTCTTTTACTACGTGAAAACGAACTTTTGCCTACAGCGTCGAAAATAACATCATAGGCCTGACTGCCTTCGGTAAAATCCTCTTTAGTGTAATCGATTACCTTATCGGCTCCAAGAGATTTCACCAATTCTAGATTCGTTGTGCTGCATACCCCGTCAAGTGGACCCCATCATCAGGACAGCGGTGAGGCTAAAATAAGAGAGTCTACCGCTGGGGTGTCTCGTAAACCTTCATCCGATTGTAAGGCTTGTGGATGTTCCAGTAAACACCTTTGGGGGCTCACTGCATGGAACACCTGACCCGGTGACCGATAGCCCAGGGCTTGATGGGGCCGCTCTTGGTTGTAGAAGGCCAGATAAGCCCCAATCCCTTTTCTGGCCTCAGTCCCATTTTGGTATGCCTTCAGGTACACCTCCTCGTACTTGATGCTGCGCCACAGCCGTTCCACGAAGACGTTGTCCATGCACCGGCCCCTGCCGTCCATGCTCACTTGAACGCCTTGCGCCAGCAGCATGCTGGTGAAGGCCTCGCTGGTGAACTGGCTGCCCTGGTCGGTGTTGAAGATCTGTGGCCGACCCTTGCTCAAGGCCTCTTCCAGAGCCGCAACACAGAAGTCTACCTCCAGGGTGTTGGACAGCCGCCAGGCCAGCACGTAGCGGCTGTGCCAGTCCATGATGGCCACCAAGTAGAGGAAACCCCGAGCCATGGGTATGTAGGTGATGTCGGTGGCCCACACCTGGTTGACCCGGTTGATCTCCAGCCCCCTGAGCAAGTACGGATAGACCTTATGCCCTGGGTTTGGCTTGCTGGTGTTGGGACGCCGGTAGATGGCCTCCAGGCCTATCAGCTGCATCAGCCGGCGGACCCGCTTGCGGTTGACCTGGTGTCCGTGATTTCTGAGCCAGGCAGTCATCCTTCTGGATCCGTAGAAAGGTGTCTTCAGGTACTGTTGGTCTATGAGGGCCATCAACTCCATGTCCTCGGCGCCGGCCTCGGTTGGCAGGTAGTACAACGAGGAGCGGCTGATACCCAGCAAGGCGCACTGGCGCACCAGAGACAGCTTCGGTTCTTCTCGGTCAATCATGGCCCGGCGTTGGGACCGGCTCACAACCCGAAGCTCCGTGACAAAAAATCCCGTTCCACCTTGAGCTGCCCAATCTGTTGGTAGAGCTGGGCAGTGAGGACCTCTTGGTCCTTCTCCTGGCGTCCAGCACCATTTTCAAAGAGGTGCGGCGCCCCCTGAGTCAAGGCCTTCTTCCAGGCATGGATCTGGCTCGGGTGGACTTCAAACCGGCTGGCCAGCTCTGCAATGGTGTGCTCCCCCTGGAGCGCGGCCAAAGCCACTTTGGCCTTGAAGACTGGGCTGTGCTTCTTACGTGTTTGCTTCATGTCCTGCTCCTTGTTTCCGTCCTATTTTAGGAGCGGGACTCTCTCTTAGCCACCTGTCCGAATTTTGGGGTCCACCTCACATTGCTGGTCCGACACCGGAGGTCCCAGGGGCAAGTCCAGCCCCGGCGCAGGCCGATCTGGGAACTGCCCCGACGAGCGCTCCGACCTTGACTCCAGCCCCGGCGCAGGCCGCGCTGGGAACTACCCCGACGACCGCTCCGACCTTGACTCCAGCCCCGCAGAGGACCTTTCGACCAGATCCCCCTCGACCGACACCACTCTCCCTGTCGGACCTGAAGGTGATCGAGTTGGGATCCGACTTCAGGCCAACGAGCCTGTCTGGAGACCAGTTAGTCGGTGTTGGGCGAGATGGGGAGATCTACCTAGCAAACGTCGACACCGGTGAAGTGCGCCAACTGACTAGCGACGGACACCGAAAGAGGGACCCAGTGATATCCGGGAACCTCGTCGCTTGGACTGACCAGAGCAGAGAGATCGGATTCGAAGATGCCGGCTTGAGACGCTCCAGTAGGCTGGCCGACGATATATTCGTGCTGGACCTGGACACTGGCGAGCAGCGTCGGATTACCGACGTTCCCGCCGAGCGAGGTGGACTGCGGTTGTCGGGTCATCGACTGGCTTGGAGCGACAGGCGGAACGAAGTCGGTGAGCACTACACACACTACGACGTGTACGCCTTCGACCTGGAGTCAGGCGAGGAGATAGCGGTGGCAGTCGCTCCGGGTGCCCAACGTTCGGCCGCAATCGACGGGGGCAGGGTAGTATGGATCGACAACAGGAACAGGCCCAAGGACTCAACAGTCCGGCCCGGCTGCTTCGAATGTCACGACAATCGCTTCGACGTATACATGTACGACTTCAACACCGAGAAGGTGACCGTCTTAGACGACTCGGGGTCGAACAACGTGATGCCGGATGTTTCCGGCCAGCGCGTCGTCTGGCGGAGTTTTGACGAGGAGAAAAACACCCATATCCACCTCCACGATCTGGACACGGGCCAGCGGCACACGCTCGCCTCTCCTGAGCTCAGTGGCGTCGATAGGCCCCTGGTGTCGGGCAACTACGTGGCCTGGACGGTAGGGATGGCCTGCGACGTCTTTGAATTCCCACCCAGAGAGGTGCAGACCGGCGCCTTCGCATACGATCTGAGGACGGATCAGATCAGGCAGCTATCCAACTACATCGAGCCGAGCATCAGACTCGACGGCAACGTGGTGGTAATACGGGAAGGTTGCCACGTCACCAGCCGCATCTACGCTGTGTTTCTTGAATGAGACCGGTCGTTGGCTGAAGACTACATCAATGCGAAGCTGACAGTGGACACATGCGCGGCCAAAAGGGGCCGGAGAAGGGTCCAAGCGCAGGGGGAGGCTCTGTCAGAGAGGTAGGCAATCGGTTAGAATGGAGTGTAGAGATTCTATAGAAGAGACTACCACGATGGGGACTTTTAGCTGGCCGGTTCGGATTTCTAGCATGGACGGCCAACAGACACGGGACATCGAGGCGACGGTGGATACTGGTGCCGCTTACACCACGCTGCCCACCAGTCTGCTGCGCGAGATAGGGATCGAGCCGATGGGAAAGCGCCGGTTCCTGCTGGCCGACGGGCGTCGGGTCGATATGGACTATGGGAGGGCCTGGGCCACAATCAATGGCACTAGCGAGGTGACAATTGTGGTCTTCGGAGAAGACGATGCCCCGACTCTACTGGGGGCCTACACGCTGGAAGGCTTGGCGTTGGCGGTGGACCCCATCTCGCAGCGGCTAGTTCCGACCCACCTCATCATGTACTAGGACCTGCAGCGCTTTCCTGGAGCGTGATGGCATTCCACAAGTTTCAACTAGCCGCGCGTTAGTTACCGATGGCTCGAATCTGTATAGCAACAGGCACTCGCTAATGGCTATCGCACGATTCTTCGGTGTCATCCCCTTCCACTTCCAGAGTCGCAAACGGCGGCTACGTCCCGCCAACCGATCTGTGGCCAGGAGCTCTTGGACTTGGAGAGGCTGCTGACTGTTATTCCGGCCAGCGGCCGGATACGAGTCGGCGGCCCTTGATGCCAGTGGCCTCGACCGTGTAGACCCAGGCGAGTTCATGGCCGCCGTTCACCGACGCCGGGACCAACACGCGTCGGTAGAGGCTGGGCTCGCCTGGGCGGAAGCCCTCCAGTCGGTCGATTGCTGGCAGGCGGGACTCGGGGTCGTCGAAGGTAATCAGCTCCCCGTACACAGCGCCCCAGGCGCCAGCTGTGGCGCTTTCAGGGCCTGGCTGGAGGGATGACCCCACTGGAGCCGCCAGGCGCGCCTGTGTGGCAACGTCGGCCAACGGGTCGCCGGTCCCGAGCGCGAGAACGTCGGCGTCCGGGACCTCGAGAAGCGGAAAGCCGGGGCCCTCGTAGAGTCGGCCCCGAATCCGCGCCTCCCGGACCTCCACTGCCCCCTCGCAGAAGCGGTCGTGATTCCAGTAGCCACGCTTGAGCGTGCCGTAGACGAAGAGTCTCAGCAGGTCCAGAGTGTTCTCCTTCGGGCGTTCAGTGTCGTCCATGGACTGTAGACTCTCACTCATCGAGAACCTCCGCCAGCTCGGGCTTCTTGCGCCTTCCCTCTTGGACGACAAACTCGAACCGCTCGATTGAGAAGTCGGTCAGCATCTGGTGAGGGAACACCAGGAGGCTCATAGGAGGTATGGCTAGCTCGGCCCAGCCCGGCTCCTCGTCCAGGACTGCGTCCAGGTAGGCCGCGTCAGAGGCGTAGAGCAAGGCCCGGTGCCGGGCATGGAAGCGAAACTCCAGCGGCCTGTTCCCTTTGAGCACGAGGATGATCTCCGGATCGAGCCTCGAGGCCATCACCGCCGCGATCTGCCCCCTGCAGAATCTGAGTCGGTCCTTGAAGCGGTCGATGTCAATGCGACCGGTTCGCCCTGCCTGTGCAGCGAGTCGGAAGAGCAGCTCGCTATCCACCTCGGCGAAGCGCGGAAGCCTGAATCGCCGAAACAGGTAGTCGGCGTTGTAGATGGTTCCGTTGTGCGTACCGAGGATGTCCCCGGCCCGGATGGGGTGGTTGTTTCCGTTGACCGTCTCGTCGCCACGGGTGCGCCGGCGGGTGTGACCGAGGAGCAACGTCGTGCGGTTGTCGATCCCGGCCAGCACTTCATGGAACGCCTTGTCCTCCACCAATCGACTCGCCTCTACCGGGCGCTTGAAGAGCCTGTGCTCTCCGTCGCTCTTGAGCCAGGCTACGCCCGTGGCATGGGGACCGCGCTCCTCGCTCAACTCCAGGAGCTGGCTGAATAGCCAGGCGAGATGGTCGCGCTCTTCGGCGCGCCTCCTCTTCTGACCCAGGATGATGCCGGCCTGTCCGCACATTAGAGCTTCCCTCCCTTCGGGTCGACTGTGAAGCCCCTGAAGATTCCCTCGGAATACCGTCCGTGATGGGCCTCGATCCATCGCGCCGTCTCATGGAAGCCGAGGAACTCGGCGATCTTGGTCACCGCGGGCCGGTCGAGCATGTTGGTGAGCCCGGACTCTCTCACCGCCTCCAGGCCCTGCCAGACGGTGGTGGACACGGTCACTGGCGCTGGCGGTTCCTCTTCGATGTACTCCGCCAGACCGTGATCGATCAGGCAGGCGACAAGGGCTTCGGCCTTCTGCTCGGGCGTGTCACCTTTGACGACCAGTTCGATGCCCGCGAGCATCTTGGCGTTGCGCAGAACCATGTCAACGTACTCCTCGAGGGTCCTCTGGTCTGAGAAGAGGGTCGCGCCTTGCATGGCCTGGACGACTTCGAGGCTGGTCTTGCCGATGAATACCTGCCCTTCACCCTCGAGGGGCTTTCCCTCCAGGTCGGTGTCCCTGATCCGTACTCTCATGGAGTCGTTCCTCCGTTGGTCTCGGGCGACGGCCTGCCAAGCCGGAAGGCCGAGTCCCCTGGCAAGGCCGCCAGCAGATGCTTGCGCGCCGTCTTGAACTCATCGCCGATGAGGTCGAGGTGTAACAGAAAGACCCGGAAGTCGTAGCGGGCGCTTTGGGGATCGAAGCGCCGCTTTCGACTGGAGGCGGCGCGGCTGTTGAGCGCCTTGGCGGCCACGGCCAGTACCAGCTGGATATAGGACTTGACCTTACCGGCGTGGAGCGTCGCCTCGAACCAGCGGAACTCGACCGTCCCCCGGTACCAGACGTTGTGGAGATTCACTCCGTGGTAGCGGGTGCTGTCGTAGTGCTGCGGGTTGCTGTTGTGATACCCGTACCAGATCCGGTTGAGCTGGTCCGTCGTCCGCGGGCGGTGGCGTTCGATCTCACGGATCAGCTCGTCCCGCACCGGACGGGTGTAGGTGCTCTGCCGGCTCTCGCTGACGCCCAGCGCCGCGAGGATGAGCGGCTCCTGCTTGTAGACGATCTTTGCGAGGTTGCCGAGCGTGCGCCCGTCAAACCGGCTCGAGTCCACGTGTACGTGGATGCCACAGTGCCCGTCGACCTTGGCGCCGCAGCGCCGGACCTCCCGGACGACCTTCTGAAAGGTCGGGATGTCCTCATACGACAGGACCGGCGTAACCAGCTCGGCCCGTAGATGACCAGGGACGTGGCTCAGTGAGGCGTCGGAGACGACCTTCCACGTTCGCCCCTGGTCGTCGATTACTTCCCAGGGGTCGAAGGCGGAGGGTACACCCGTATGACGCAGCTCCCCGCCCACCACCGACTGTATGGCCTCGGCCACGCGCTTGCGCGTTCGCCTTACCGTCTCGATCTCCACCCCGAAGTTGAGCTCGCGCAGGTCCATGGTTCTCCTTGCCTCCCGTATACCCTTGTCCAGCAAGGAATTCGCGTCGTTGTTCCTGAACACATGAACGCTTCTTCTGGAACAGAAAGCAAGTCAAATCCCCCCGGAAACTGATGGATGAACCCGGTTCCTGCCGTGGGGGTGCGGACAGGGATACTCGCTCAGCGGCCGGTGGCGTCCTCAGCAAGCTGCTCGGCATGGATGCGCCGGGCCTCGGTCTCCTCCCGGCGTATGTGGGCCATGACCTCCCGGAACTCGGAGGCCTTCTGAGAGGAGAGCCCAAGATGGGCCTCGATCCGCTCTATCCGCGCGTCCAGGTTGGCGAGCAGGTCCAGGGTATGGTCCCGCAGCACCCCTTCGCGTTTTTCCTTGGGCGAGGGGATTAGCTCGGTCAGGCCTCCCTGTTGTCGCGTGATCATCGGGACTCCACCGTCAGCTGAGCGTCGCGCCCAAGGTGTGAATGTGGGGATAGACGAGGCGGTTGCCGGCAAGCTCCGCCTTGTAGCGGACCCTGGTCCCGGCCGGATCGGCGAAGGTGTGGCTGAGGGTGTACTCGGTCCACTCTTGGTCGATCTCCCGCGTTGAGTCGAGGGACAGTGACTCCCAGGTGTCGCCGCCGTCGTTGGAGGCGTACCAGTCCACCAAGGTGCCGCTTGGGACGTTCATCTGCGTGTAGACCTTCGTAGAGGCGACACCCTGGGTCAGCTCGCTCTCGCGGGTGAGGTAGGCGCCCGAGGTGCCGTTGAGGTAGCCGATCAGGTTCACGTCCTTGAAGTTGAGCGCGGACGAGTCGTTACTCTCGCTGCCGGTGAACAGCGCACGCACCAGGACGGTGGTGGCGATGTTCGGCAGGTTCTCCTCTTCGGCGGGTACGATGGCGTCCCAGGTGGACCCTCCATCGGTCGAGTACTCCCAGGCGATACCCGTGCCCTCCGGTATAGCCGAGTACTCGTCGAGGTTGAGCTCACTGAACTCGACCCCGGTGACCGCGTTGAAGCGGACCTCGCCCGAGTCCTGGAAGTCGTAGCCGTAGATTTTGAGGGTCAGGTCCGAGGCGTTGAGCGGGGTCCAGGTCTCGGCGTTGGAGCTCTCGAGCAGCACCCCCTGGGCATATGTCTGGCGGGTGATGACTCCGTTCTGCCCCTGCTGCCCCAGAGTGGCGATACGCACCCGGTAGTCGGTGCTGTTGGTGAGCAGCACCACGGCGTAGCTGGTGTTCGCCTCGGCATAGAAGGGGTCGTCGAAGGCAATCTTCGTCTCCCCGTCCAGAGCGATCTCGTCCGGGGAGATGACCTTCTCGGCCAGGACGACCTCGTTGGGCAGCCCGGTGGTGACGCCGCGGATCTGAACGGTCACGGGGATCGAGGCGTCCTTACGAGTGAACTGCACCCCCACGGCCGAGATGACGCGGTTGCGAGTGAAGCTGAATGTCTGCGCCAGCGGGTCGCGCCGCCGCCAACGCCACCGCCATCGCCACACAGTGCGCACGACGGGCACGCGGACGATGCGGGGAGGTGCCTGGCGCACGATGGTCTGGCGGCGAACGATGGTGCGGTTGACGACGATTCGCTGGATGCGGGTGATCACCAGCGGGTCGTTTACCCGCAGGTCCGTCTGGGCGGAGTGTGTGCCGTCGGTCACTTCGACGATACGGTTGCCGCTGCGGACGTCGCTGGGTACCGCGAAGGAGGCGCTCACCCGTCCCGCCGCGTCTGCGGTGACATCGGAGGCAACCACCTGGCCGTCGCAGCGCACGGTGACGCCTGTGGCGTCCGGCGTGAAGTTCGACCCCACCACGGCAATCCCGGTCTGTCCCCTTCGCCCGATGTTGGGTGTGATCTCGACGCCGGCGTCTGGTTTCTCGAAGACCGCGTAGGGGTTGATGTTCTTCTCCTCGGACCAGTCCTCCTGGGCGATCAGCACCTCTTCGGTGGCTGGCAGCAGAACCAGGCTTCCCTTGAAGAGGGCCCTGCTGGCGGAGCGGTCCACCTCGAGCACGTTGGCTGCAGCGGAGCGGTCTGGACCGACGAACCGCCGCACCGGATCGATGCGCGCGCTCCAGTCGTCGTGGTGGACGTCGGACTGGGCGTCGCTGGAGAAGTCGTCGGAGTAGATGCCCTTCTTGGTCTGGGCGTCCCGGTTCTGGAGGTCGCTGTTCATCTGGAACTGGGCGTCGTTGTACTTGAGGTCCTCGACGTCCTGGATGATCTGGTGCACCTGGTCCATGGTGATTCGCGTCAGGCCGAAGCTGTCGATGCGCATGTCGACCGAGTTGGGCGGGCAGTCGATGCTGGCAAGGCCCAGCGTTCCCTCCGGCACGACCGGCAGCTTGGGCCTGTCCGCCGGCGCCCCTTCCAGCCGCTTTATCTGGCCTGTGGTGGCATAGATCACATCCTCGCGTCCCAGGTAGTAGTCGTAGTCGATACTGACATTGGAGCCGTCCACCGGGGAGTCGCCCACGTCACTTCGGCCGAAGTTCACGACGTTCATGTCACCCAGGGCGATCAGTACCGGAGACATGATGATCCCGCTAGTGTTCGAGTCGAGCGGCTGCGTAGAGGTCGTTTCGTCCACGCCATCGTCCACATAGACTGTCGATGAAGCGGCGACCGACTTGAGCAGCTGGAAGTCCGCGCGGTCAGTGTTCTGGGTGGCGCGGTAGACCCGGTAGCCCGTGGCGCCGTTTACCGGCCGCCAGCTGATCCGGTTTATCTGCCCAGCCAGTGTGTCGCGAGAGACGACCAGGTCCGAGTCGTAGACGGTCTCGCCGCTCCCGTCCAGGGCCGTGATCAGGTAGAAGTACTCCGCTGCGGAGGGATGGGCAGACTCGCCGAACCAGCCGCCGTCCACGTAGTCGGAGCCCCGGACCATCTGCTTGGTGTAGGTCCACCGCACGGTGTAGGTGGTGCCAATGGCCGGCTCCTGCCCCGTGCCAAGCCAGTCCACATTGTTGCCCGACTGTCGCCAGTCCACGCCCTTCTGATAGACGGTGGCCCCCTGGCTTACCTCGATGATGTCGACTACCGGGTTGGGCTGAAGCAGGTCCTCGCCGCCGCCCACCGAGCCGCGGGTGATGTTCGACACGATGGCGACGATGGCCTCCACCTGGCGGGTCGCCTTGAGCGGCGTGCTGTTGAGCGCGTAGCGCCAGCTGTCGTCGCTGTAGGTCTTCTGCTCGCCCCGTACGGCCTTGATGGCGACAGACTTGGGCACCACGGTGGTGGTGGGTAGGTCCTTCTGCAGCCGGTAGCCCTGGATGTAAGCGCGTCCGGCGTTGGTGACCACCTCGACGCTGCTGCCGTCGTCGCCGCCGATAAAGCTGTCCAGTCCCTGCACCAGGTAGCTGCCCGCCTAGTCGAAGGTCCGCTCGGCCAGGTTGTCGAGCAGCGAGTTCAGACCCTCCGCAGCGGCGAAGGCGAGCTGGTTCTCGGTGATGGAGGCAACGGTGATACGGTCGCCGGGTAGCGTGCCCAGGAGGTCCCTGAGATACATCAGGGACTTCTCCTGGACGGTCGTCGTGACCTCGCCCGTCTCCCGGTCGAACTTGTAGATGGGGACGACCTTGCGCTCGGTGACGTTGTTGGGCAACGCTTCAGCGCTGGTGTCATGGTCCTTGAGCGACAGCACCCACTTCTCGCGCTCGGCGGTCGGCTCTCCCGTGGCCGGGTTGATGAGCGCGGCGTCGTGGTTGGCGCCGTACTCGTACTTCAAGAGCTCGACGTAGACGTAGTCGGCGCCAGTGTCGATGGCCGGATCGTAGGTGAGAATCGCCCCCGGCACGGCCTCGACGGAGCCGTCTATGTAGACCAGTCCATCGGTCAGGGTCAGCACGTTGTCGGTGATCGACACGGCGAGGCCCTGGATCACCGAGCCCTCCCTGAAGATCTGGTCGGCGAGCTTCTTGCGCTCGTGATGCAGGATGTCTTGCTGTTCGTTGAGCTCCGAGTCGAGCAGGTCGCGGTCCTGGTGGTAGCGGACCCGCTTGTAGTTGGCGTCCGGGTTGAAGGTGTCGCGCGAGATGGACATTGGTCTTCTCCTAGATCTTGATGATCCCGACTAGCTCCACCCGCGTATCGGAGATCTTGCTGAAGTCGGGGATGTTCTTGACCTCGTAGAGGTAGCCGGATTCGAGCACCTGACCGGTCGGATTGGTGTCGGCGTGATAGACGCCGTCGGCGGCGTAGTCCGAGTCGTGCCCATCGACATAGGAGACGTTGCCTCCGAGGAAGCCGTACTCGCGGATGGTGATGCCGTTGGCCTCGCTCTCCTCGAAGCGGAAGTAGACGCCCATGGTGCGGGTCTCCCGGACGGTCTCGAGGTAGTGGACCCCACCCACGATGAGCGACCCCTCGGAACTCTCCTCGAGGAAGGTCCGCTTGTAGAACCGCTTGCGGGCACGTTCGCTCTTCAGCGCTGTCTGGTCGATATCCGGCGCCGGAGGATTGAGGGGGTCGGTGAACGTCGCGTCACCCTCGCCGACGGCGCAGTGGGTGATGCCCTCAACGGCCTGGCCCAGCAGGAGCTTGGCGGTGAGGATGCGGCCGCTCTTGACGATCAGTCCCTGGGACATGGGGGCGCCTCCTTCAGGTCTTGCAGGTCTTGATGGTGTGGCTTACGTGGATGAGCACGACGAAGACGGTCTGCTGGCTCGCCGCCTCCGGCGACACCTTGCCGACGACCCTTTGATGGGAGTCTCGCAACGACTGGCGTCCCGCCACGACCCACTGCTGGCTGTCCATGATCGCGGTCATACCCTCGGAGATCGCCTGCCAGGTGTCGGTTTCGAGTGTCTCGTCTTGGATCACCCGTTGGTGGCTGTCGATGTCCCTGTCGAGAACGCCGACGATCCACTGTTTGCCGTCCGAGGAGACCACCAGGTCCACGGTGACGAGCTGTCGTGCGTCGCCACGGATGGAGAACGGTCGGTGGATGCTTGCGGCCAGGTCGCCTTGGATCTGGATCGGCTGCGTGACCCATTGCCTTGAGTCCACACTCAGGTCCACCTTGCCTGTCACCCATGCCGCGACCGACGCCAGGGTGAACACACTGGCCTCGACGTCGCCCTCGAGATTGGTCGGTTGAGTGATCCACTGCCCACAGTCGGCGCTCCGGTCCACTTCGTTCACGACACGAGCGGCGACGGCCGCCTCGGTGAACACGCCGGCCGAGGTATCCGCCTCGACCGACACCGGCGCGGTGATCCACGCAGCCGAGTCCGCCTCCTGCTGGATGCTGGTGCTCACTCTTCAGTCCTCTATTCAATCGGGTTCTCGGTGCCCGCGATCTTGAGCTTGATGTCGGTCTTGTTCTGAACGGCCGTCGACGCGGGCACGCTGCAGCGCCGCCAGATAGAAGTCGTATCGTCGTGGTCCTTTTCTCCCACGGTGAGCGACGCGCCCGCGGTGGCCGAGTCGAGACCTGCCTCGGTCAGCGCCAGCTTGTACCAGTCGCTTTCGTCGCCGCCCGTGCTGTCCACCGGCTCGATGGCCAGATCGGTGTAGTCGTATCCGGAGTAGACGGCGTCCCCGGAGCTGTGGGCGACTGCGGTCGTTCCCGCATGGCCTCGAGTGACGGTGAGAGTGGTGGTGCCACCGCCGGCGGTGATCAGCATCTGCTCGCTGCCGATGATGATCACCTCGTCGTTGGCGAACCGGGCGTCGCTCAGGGAGACCGAGGTCGCGCCCGACGCCAAGGCCGAGGACAGGGTGGTCTGCTCGTTGGCGAGGAACAGCTCCTTGTCCTTCGACTCCCCATCGGTGCCGTTGTAGGTGTCGGTATCCGGGTTGGTGAGGTCGCCCTCGGAGATCTGTTGGGTGAGCGCGCTGTCTTCGTAGAGATGGATGGCCATCGAATCCTCCTTTATGCGGCCGCCGGCCACTGGGTGACGGTGAAGAGATTGGCAGCGGCGGTGAAGCCCGCCTGGGCCTCGGCGTAGTCGTCCTTCTGGCGGAACTGAACGGTGCAGGCCGGCGCGGACCGATTGAGGCGGGCCCGGTTCAGGTCCTGCCCCGCCAAGCGTATGAACGTCGCGGCCTGAGTCGGCTCCGCCTGCGTATCGACGGTGCAGCATATGGCGAGCCTGCGCTCGCTGATCCAGACGTTGGGCAGCTGCTCGCCGTTCAAAGCGGAGCCGTTCAGCCTGAACCTCGGATTACGCCCGTGCCAGCGGCGGATGCACACGCCGGCGCGCTCCACCTCGTGCAGGAGAGCGTTGCCCGCAGTCACCCACCATAGGCCCCACGTTTTCTCGGTCCGCGTCAGGCGATGGCTGCCGTTCAGGGCGTTGCTGCCGACCACGAAGGTCTCGTGGAGGTAGCCCAGAGCGATGCGCCTCACCCTCTCCTTGGAGAAGACCCCGATCTGCGACCCCACCGACATCAGCAACGCGAGCCACTGCATGAAGAAGGCCCGCGTGCCGGCGGGATGATGGAAGCTGAGACGGTCCCGGAGTCCGGGGGTGACGGTGTCGCTCTCGACGCGGTAGGCGCCGAGGCTGTAGATCGACCCGGGCAGCTTCGATCGGCCCACCACGGCGCGCCGGTTGAGACGCAGCGCCTGGCGGAACGTCTCCTCAATGCGGCCACGCCAGCCGTAATCGGCGAGCGCGCGGCCGATGGCCAGCAGTGTCCCCTTGCGCCGGTATATCTCGATGGCCTCACGGATCTCCCGGCGCTGGACCTCAGCGTCGGCCAGCGGGTCGAAGCGGTGCCCGACTATCTCCCCCAGGAGCGGCAGAAACCGGGCTTCGCAACGGTTGACGTCGAACAGGTCGGGGAATCGGTCGATGTGTTCCTTGAGCTCGTCGAGCGTAGTTGCCGGGATCTTGAGGAACGCCTCGAGGTCGCCCGTCTCGTCTCGCTCCCGGTAGAGGGGCGGCAGCAGCTCGATTAGCTTCTTCTCGAAGTAGGGGGCCATCAGGCGGCCCTCCGAACGTCCAGCCGGACCTCGCCTAAAACCGGGATGGCGCCTGCCTGACCCTCAACGTCGTGCGCAGGGGTGAACAGATGAGCGTGGCTCACGCCGCGCACGCCGTCAAGCAGAGCGATAAGGTCCGACGTCGGCACCGCCCGTCCAAAGTCCATGCGCTCAAAGTCGAAGTAGTCGGCGAGGGCCTGCTCTATGCGGCGGCGCACCGGCTCCAGGTCTTCACCGGCGTAGACGTGGGCGTCGGCGTCGATGGACACCAGCCGGTAGACCGGCTCGAAGAGATTTACCTCGATGGTGATGACCTTGCGTGACTCCAGGAACGCGGCCAGGTCTCGTTTCAGGAGCGTTGAGGGTGGCCCGCCCCCGTGGGGAGCGACGGCCAGATTGACCTGGTAGTAGCGGATGTGGGCGCTGTCGTTGGCGTCCAGGACCTGGGCCTTGGCTACGCCCGGATAGCCCTCGGCCAGAGCCCTGTAGTCGTCCTTGGTTAGGGCCTTCCACACCGCCCGAATCTCTGCGGGCGCCTGTTGGCGGGCATGGTCCAGGCTCTCGCGGTCTGCGCCGCCGGTGGCCGGCACGGGGTTGGTAACGGTGACAGCCACTAGCTCGCCACCCTGATAGAGAGTGCTTGTGAGCTCGGTGGCGAGCCCCACGCCGAGATTGCCCGCCGCGCCCCGGGTCTCGAGGTACTCGATGCGGATGTCGGCGTCTGCCCCCGGTACCGCGCCGCGCACCCCGTCACCGAACAGAATCCGGGTCCGGTCCAGGCCATCGGTCTCGGCTTGAAAGTGTTCGTCTTCAGCACCGCTCTCCTGAAAGTGATAGACCTCCCGCCAGGGCTGGTCGTCGATCAGCAGGCTCAGGCTGCCCTGGGCGATCTCCGTTCCCGCGAGAGGAAACGATGCGTTCGGCTCCCCGGTGGCGGTGAAGGACTCAACCTTTCGGCGTCCCTGGCGCGCGTTCACGTCGACGCTCAGCCGGCCCCTGGGAAGGATGGCTTCCTCGGCCGTCTCGAACTCCACGTCGCCGTCGTCGAGACGAGCGCTGGCCGTAGTCCTCGCTGGTACGACGAGGTCCTCCCCAAGTGGCGCGGGGAGGGAGAACCGCAGGGTGGTCGTCGCGGCCACCGGAGCGTCCAGCCGGTAGCCGATGAGCTTGCAGAGCTGGATGACGTTCTGGCGCTGGCGCGCCGTCGGCAGAAAGGCCTCGGCTGCCTGGGCGTCGAGATAGTAGGCCAGCATGTCGCCGACGCCGCAGAAGAGCTCCAGCAGCACGACACCGAGATCGGAGGCGTTGAAGTCCGTCCAGCGGTCCGTCAGCTGCGGCACTTTGCCCAACAGCTCGCGGCGCAGCGACTCGTAGTCCTTGTTCGTGTAGGCGATGCCTGCTCGGCTCATATGAGATCAGTCCGCCGATTCCGGTGTATGGAGGCCCTGCTGGAACAGCCATCGGCGTCCCATACCGGGCAAAACCCCGCTTGTTACCTACCGGCGACGTCGGTGATTTGTCGGGAGACGGTAGTGGCCATCCTGGGGTAAGGGACAAGCAATAGTCACGTCTTCGCTTTTGGCTTTTCTCTGTAGGAAATCGCCCGATTGTTGTAAAATAGCCTCTGTAGAAATGTGCCCTTTGAAAGGGCCGAGGAGGTCGCCATGACGATTAACCGCTCCGCCGAGGAGACAGGACGCCTCGGCGACGAGATATACGAAAGAGACATCCGGCCAAAGGTCGAAGCGAACCACCACGGGAAGGTCGTTGCCATAGACGTGGACAGTGGGGACTACGCCATAGGCGACACAGCTCTTGCCGCAGCGGATGCTCTGCGGGAGCGGCGTCCTGCCCCCGATGTTTGGGCGGTGAAGGTCGGGTATCCGACGTTGCGCACCTTCGGGGGCAGCTCCTTGCGGAGCCCCGGGTGATAGAGGGTTTCGTCAACGCCAATCTCGAAGCCGTTGTCACCCTGTCCCTCCAGACCACGGAGGGACAGGCAAGGGAAGTGGATGCCGTGATAGACACCGGCTACAGCGGTTCTTTGACACTGCCGTCATCACTGGTTTCGGAGTTGGAGTTGCCCTACGTGCTCAGCAGTAGGGCGACCTTGGCTGACGATACGGAAGTTGGCTTCAACGTGTACCGCGTTACCGTGCTCTGGGACAGTAAGGCACGGCGAATTGAGGCCGATGCGGTAGGGAGCACACCCCTTGTGGGAATGGCGCTCATGGACAGCCACAGCCTTTACGTGGAAGTCCGGGACGGTGGGCGTGTGGTTATACAGCCTGCGGAAGGGCCATAAGTCAAACAGCCCTACGTCCTGTAGCCGGCCGTCCGAAGGGCCAAGCTCTTCGGCGGTCGTAGATACTGCTCTTCACCGGCCAGCGACGGCGGTGATTTGTCGGGGAGCAGGGCCCTGGAGCGGCTCGCGATGGAAGGGGTAGACCAGGTTGCCCTCGACCTGGGTCTGGATGACACGGTAAGAGATGCGCACCGGCAGCACGTGGCGGTCGATCTCCTCGGGGGACTGATCGAAGGTCACTGCAGTGACGACGACGCGTTTGTCCCACCGCTTGATCGCCTCGACGATGTAGTGGCGGATCAGGCCCTTTAGCACCTCGTCGTTGGCCTCGAAGACCAGGGACCTGAGCCGTGAGCCGAACTCTGGGCGCATGAAACGCTCGCCCGGGCTCGTGCCGAGTATCTGGATGATGCTCTCGTGAATGTGTTCGTGTTCGGTGGTTGTGGCTGAGGACACCCGTGCCCCGCCTGAACGGCGCTCGAAGCCGAAAGGGAACCCCAAACCCTTGCCCAGGATGCCAGGCGTCATCTGGCGCGTTCCTCGCTATCAAGGAGATCAGCGGGTGTGCCCGGCCCGTCGGCATAGGCCCACTCGCCCATTTCGGGGAATCGGATGACGAGGTCAAGACCAGCAGCGGTGGTGACATGGATCGTGCCGTCGGCCTCCACGATGCCCCGGTGTCCGCTCTCCTGGGCCGCGAATCCCCTGGCGCCGCCGGGCACCGGACGCACCTCGACCTCCTCCCCGATCCCCTCGATACGCGTGAGGCCGATGACGTCCACCGTGCCGTCCGTATTGCCGATCACGGCCGTGCGGTCCCGGCGGGACACGTCAAGGCGGGAGCCATCGGGCAGATCCACACGGTAGCGCCCGTCGCCAACCTCGGCTGGGTCGATGTCGAACGGCAGACCCTCTATGCCGGCCGCTTCATGAGTGACACGGATCGCCTCGGGCTTCAGCATGAGAATCCGTCCATCGGGTAGCTCGACGATGCCGCCGTGGGCCGGGTCCAGTGGGACGGCCACTCCCTCCTCACCGATGAAGACCAGTCTGCCATCGGCGCCGACGCGTACCATCGCGCCGTCGACCAGGGTGAGCAGCCGTCCCCCGTCCGGCAGATCGCGCACCGTGGCGCCCTCGGGCGCGGACACGAATGGATGGAAGTCGATCGGCTCGGACTCGTCCAGCTGCTCCAGGTAGTCCCGTGCGCACTCGGCATGCGCATCGAGCACCGCCTGGGCCTCAGCGCGGATCGCCTGGGAGGCCTCATAGCTCTGCTGCTGCAGCTCCCTGATCTCGTCGAGCCGGTCGTGGATCTGGCGCAGGTAGGGAGTGTCCTCGGAGCCGGTCATACCGAGACCGGCAGCGAGTAGGCGTATGGCCTCAGCGAGCTGCTGTTCAGTCGACATGGGTGTTCGGACTTCCTGTGATGATTCTTGCGCCGCAGTCGACCGCGTCCCCCGCCCGTGCGTTAGGCCTGCCCTCTGTCTCCGTATGAGGACTGCCACTCACGATGTCCGTGGTCCCGTGACCGGGCATTGGGCAGTCGTGCTTGTCGCCCATTCGGGCCACGGGCCTCCCGTTGACCAGGGTGCACAACGCGCCGCTGACGATCATGCCGCCGTGATCGGACCTGTCACCGAGCCGAGCCAAGGGTCTAGCCATCGCTACCTCCCCGCCATGTGGTTGATGGCAAAGCTCACGAGGCCGCCCACCGCGGCCCCCAGCGTTATGACCAGACTAACTACCTTCCACATGGTCTCGACACCCATCTTGCTGGCGAGTCCGGATTCCAGGGTCTTGATGTCGTCGGCATGTCGGCGCAGGTCCTCCTGGACGCTTTGCACCAGCAGCTCGACCGTCTCCTTGTCCGACTTCTTCTCGATCTCCCGCTCGATCTTCTCGAGGCGATTCTGTATCTCCCGACGGTGGTCCTCAAGGATGCTGCGGAACTCCCTGCGCCAGGCTTCGAACGTCCGGGCGAGCAGCCGCTCGCTCGCCTCCCAGTCGTACGGCTGGCCGCGATGCGATTCATCCATCGGTGTCTCTCCTTATCGACGCCTGACGGCGGGCGTTTGGTGATGCTCCTTCATGGGTTGATCAGCACCTTGTTCTTGGAGCGGACGATGACGTTGCCATGGGCGCCGTCCATGATCAGCTGGCTCCCCGCTGCGTCCCGCGCCTCTATGCGCTTGTGAGCGGCATGCAGCGTGAGCACCTGTCCTGCCCTGTCGGTCAGCCGTATCATCTCGGCGCCGGCGGTGGAGTCGATGAGGATTTCCTGGACGCCTCCGAGACCCCAGAGGTGGAGCTTCTCCCGCCCCTTGGTGGTGTCGAGCAGAATCTTCTGCCAGCGCGACCGGGTCTTGTCCGAGGACTGGATGTGAATCTTCTCGCGGTCTTGCCAGGCCTCCAGCCGCAGGAACTGACGGCAGAGGTCGGTGATCTCGACCCTCGCACGCTGGTCCTTGATGTCGGTGGTGATATCCAGCTGGTCCCCCTGCTCGGCGTCGCGGGTGCCGCGTCGAAGGGCGTTGCCCGTCTGGACGTCCCGCTTTACCGGAGATTCCATGTGGATGATCTGTCCGGAGCGGTCGATGATCTTCAGAAATTCCTCCCCGTCACGGTCCTCAAAGACGATGGTGTGGCCGGTCTCGGTCTTGAGCAGCACCTTGCGGCGTGGGCAGTAGTAGGGCGGATGGCCGTGGTATCTCTTGTGTTCCAGATCGTCTCGACGGTCCTGTTGGTGCTCGACCCTGTCCTCGCAGTCGTGGCAGGTAGGGTCGAAGCACAGGCGCTTCGACTCCTCGGGCTGCTCGCCGGGATTGCTGCCGGCCAGCCAGACGCCGGCCCAGATTGGATACTGGACCTGACCGCCCTCGAACTCGGCCCAGACCGACGCTCCTTCCTCGGGAATGAGGAACATCCCCGTGTCTTCGTTACCGCCGTAGGGGAAGCAGGGCCACGCCCAGTCGGACCAGTTCTCCCGGCCCTGGCCGAGCACGGCGGGGATCTCCAGCCGGCATCGGCCCAGTCGCTCGGGATCGTTGTTGTCGCGCACGAAGGCGCGGTACTTGCCGTACCAACGGTGCTTGTAGCGTTCCTCGTACTCACGGTCCTGCGTCTCGATCACTCGTTTGGACGCTCCTATCTCTTGGTTGGCAGCACGCCACGCAGCAGCTCATTGGCAACGCGGGCACCCAAGCCGATGGTCCTCTTCTTGGGATCGGCCTTGGAGACCGCATAGTGCAGCGCGTCTCTGGCGCCGGCCTTCAGGTGGGCTTCGTGGGCGGCGACACCTGTCTTGACCCTCTTGTCGCCGATCCGCTCGATGATGTCGACCACCGCGTCGAGGGCCGCGGACTGCGACCGGCCCCACGAGGTCAGCTTGAGGAGGGCGACGAGGCTGACAAAGAGCGTCGTTAGGACCTCCTTGTGTTCGAAGAGAAAGGTCAGAATCTGTTCAATCAATTGCATATCAGTTTTCTGTGGTGGGCTTCAGTCCCGCAGGTCAGAGACGGCGGCCGGTGTCTGCATCGATCCGCACCATCTGAGGAGCCTCATCCCTGGGGACCGCTGGCGCCTCCTGCTCGTTCCGCCTCCCCTGGGTCTCGTTAGACTTGTCGCCGGCGCCGCCACCCAGGGCGTTCTTGCGCAGCTTGAGCTCGCAGTAGTAGCCGCTCTCGCCGATGACGTGGCGCACCGAGTGGCAGTAGTAGACGCCGGAGAACTTGGCGCCGACTCCCTTCACCTCGACGTTCTGTTTGGCCCGTAACGTCGGGATGCCCATGATGATGGCCAGTGCCTCCACCTGGCGGAGCTCGGCCTCGGAAAACTTACCTTCGGCCAGGTCCTGGGCCGGCTCCTGGCGCGGCTCCTCGTGAAAGGCCTCAGAGCGCTCGACGCTGGGCACAATGCGACCCGACTCCTGCTCCTTGTAAGCAGACTCGCCGGTGTTGCCGTCCACCAGGTAGGTGCGTTTGCCAAGCGTGGCCCGCTCCGGGGTGGTCTCGTTGTCCGCCGCGTGCTCGACCGGCGCCTTGCGCCGTGGGTCGACGCCGACGGCCTTGGTCTGAGTTCCGGCCCCCTTGGCGCCTTGCGATTGTGTAGTGGGGCGGAAGGAACGGAGCAGACCCTTCCGGTCGGTGAAGTACTCGAGGACGGTGGAGGGAGCTTGTGTCAGGGTGCGGGGGTGAAAGTGCAGCTCGTCGTCCTGGACGAAGAAGGCGTAGCCGGTCACGCCGTCGCCGTCTCGGTCGCGTGCCTTGGTTGCCAGGTCCTTGAGGAAATGGGCGTCTGAGACGTTGCTCTGCACGACCCGAAGATGGCGGCCCACGGTGGGCGTAACAACCGGCGTCAGGCCGTTGGATGCGGCGATCTCTTCGGCGATCTCGGAGTAGAGGATGCCGGGCGGGGGCCTCTGCCAGACCTTCTGGTTCTCCTTCCCCGCCAGCTGGAAGCCTTTGTCGTAGGCCTTGAGCCGAATCCTCGGGTCGCCGTTCTCCGGGAAGTCGTAGTCGATGTCCTTGATCACCGCCTTCTTGCGGGGAGAGAGGCCGTCTACGTATCCAAAGCGGGCGATGATCTCGTTGCCCTCCTGAAACAGGGGGTCGTCGACGAACTGGAGGCGGCGGTCGGAGACGAACACCTCCATCACGTCGAGCTCCTCCTCGTTGTCCTCGAAGACGAACGAAGTGATCTCGCCGGTGATGTCCGTCGACAGCGTCTGTCCCTCGATCTGGATGAGGAACGCCGGCTGGAAGGTGTTCAGCTCCACGCGCAAGTCTCCGCCAGAACCACCTTCAGGTGGTCTTCAGCGGTTACTTACCGGCAGGGTAGAAAAGCTGTCGGGGCGAGGAGTGGACCAGCGAAGGTCAGCCTAAGCAGAGCTCAACCCAATTCTGGGTCAAACCCATGTCGGTGTAGCCATTCGGTATGAAGTCGAAACTGCCGTCAGCCTTAGGGCCAAGGTCAATAATGGAGCGCTACCGTGGGTTGCCTAGGCGACTGTGGAGAAGCTCTGGTGGACGAGGTGCATCCCAACGTGACGCGGATCGTCGTTGGTGTAAATGCCGAGAACAGCCAACATCGCTTAGCCCTGGAGACCCAGCAGACGCTGTTCTCCTGGGCGGAGTTTATCGCGAAGGAACTGGCGAAATCAGCCAGAAGGAACGGGAAGTTGAAGCCCGCGAAACTCTCTGATCACCGGCACCCTATGTTCCAGAATCTAAACGGGCTATCAGCAAGGTATCCATGATCTCGCAATTGTCTACCATATGACGTCCTTGGGCGGCGGTGGGCTACTGCTGTGCGACGTCAATCTCGACCTGCCTGACCAGGAAGCCGTCGCCCAGTCTAAGGGGGATGCCCCAGGAATCAGTCATCAACATTACTAGCTCGAACCCGTCGTCTTTATAGAGCATCCCGATGGGATTCTCTTCGCAATCGCCGTTGAAGCACACCCTTGCACTGGTGACTATCTGGGAGATTGTTAATCCTGGAACGTCGTCCATAGAGTCAGGCCTTGCCCACGCGTAAGCGAAAGCCGAGCTCGGCATGTAGGTGCTGTCTCCGGTTACCGTGCTCTCCTCCATGCTGCCATCCATCGCACCGTACTCGGTGATAGTTCTCCCATCCAACTTCGTGTACGAGCCCACGTTACTCCCGACGCCATACCGTCCAAGGTCAACCGACGGAGACTCGATCACAGTGTCGACCCATTCAGTCTGCGATTGGTACTCAAGCTGATGCAACTCTTTGAAGGGCTCTACTGAGCGCCCGCCTACGGAAATCGAGGGGCCGTACGCCTCATACACCATCGTCATGGGTGGCAGTAGCGTACCTGAACCAGCCTGGGCCTGTGCCCCACTCCGATCCATGTAAACAAGCAATGAGACCACCAACAGTGCCGTGAGCCCTGCTCCCAACACCAAGAAGGTCGGCTTCCTCCCTAACGTCCACTTGGTCATTATAGTGCCCTCTCCTGTCGTCCATCGGGAAGTCTTCTAGTCCACCCAAACAGCTCCGAGTAGAAGGCCCGGGATGCCTTCTGGTCGGCCGATCCCAGATCAGTCCAGCACGTCATTCCCTGTGCATATAACTCTACTTTCACTTTGGGTACATACCTACGCTTTCCATCTGAATCGTCGTACCTAGTCTCAAATTGTACAACGCACGCATCAGGTTGAGGAAGATGCAGCAGCGCCACGGCCTCGACCATCGGTGACTGCGGCAACGAGGAGCGCAAGCGCTGAAGGCAGATAGAGAACCCCGATGGACACCATCGCTACGAGACAGCATCCTAGAAAAATCACAGTAGGCGGCCATACAAGTACTCTCCGGGACACACGCCTGACCCTTACGAAATACATGGTTATCAACACATGCCCTGTTAGAAAGATAGGCAGCAGCAGCAACGGGACTACATACAGCCCGTTCTGTGCTACTAAACTGGAGCTAGGGCCAGGCCATATCTGTCCGCCGCCACTTCCGTAGAGGTCTGTGGCAGGAGCTGACGCGCTGCCGTATATGGGTCCGAACGCGAGGAATAGGCTGGCTGCCCATGCAAGGGCATGGGAGGCCCATGCCGATACCCTAGCTACGCTAATGGATCGCAAGGCAGCACTCCGTTGACTGTGATCGCGCTTGGCGCACGGATATGCCTTGACCTAGAGAGCTGGCCCGAACAGCACACGCAGGGGAGTGCGCGCCCCAGATTACGTCCCCTCCGCCTTCAACCACGGCTCAGTATCACGACCGGGATCTTGCGGGTAGTGTTCTGCTCGTACTCGGCGAACTGAGGGTAGAGGGACGCTTGGCGGCTGTACAGCTGGTCCCGCTCGTCGCCTTGGGCGAAGGTCGCGGAAACGTCGACAGTGTCAGTGCCGACCTCGATGCTGACGTCGGGATGTGCGACAAGGTTGTGATACCAGTCCGGACTAGTCGGGGCTCCCGCCTTCGAGGCGAACGCGACCCACCGGTCACCATCGGGCAGGTACATCAGCGGATTCACCCTCTGCTGACCGCTCCTGGCTCCCACGGTGTGGAGTAGGAGGAGGGGTGACCCCTCGAACATGCAACCGACCTTCCCGCCGTTGTTCCGAAACTCTTCTATTACTTGGCGATTCCAATCGTTCTGCTCCGCCATGACCCTCCCTTCGGCGCCAATTGGCACATCTAGCTATGATGAGCAACAAGCGAAGGAGATTCCTACGTAGGCAGGGGGAGGCACTCGTGAACCTCGATCTCGCAGCCTTCGGCCCAACCTAGATGAGGATGACCCTGAAGTAGGGCCAGTGCGCCCTCCATGCTGTCCGCCTGCAAGATGGAGTATCCAGCGACGCCTTTGTCGCTTGGCGAACTTCCCGAATCGGTAACCGTCAATCCGTTTCCCAACGGCGACCCAATGTCCACGAGGCCGTCTCCGCACCTCTCAGCCCAGGCCATCCAGGGCTCCATCCCCTTCTTCATGTCCTCCGGTGTGGCATTTGCCATCTGTTCCGTCGCCGAGACTGGGGCGTGATATATCACCACGAACTTCTTCATCTCCTCACCTCCTTTGTTTCATTAAGCTGCTTCGAATCGGGCCTCCGCGACCCAAGCCGGGGCCAAACGAAGCAAGATGCGCAGCCCTGGTCAGTGGCGTTGGGCATGGAAGAGGACGGCCGTCCAGTGATGGTCGTGGCTCTCGGTCCCGTGATCATGCGCTGGTGTGGGGACGACCTCAGCTCGGATCACATTGTACCCGTGAAAGGCATCGGTCAGCTCCTCCACTGTGACCAGGTCCATGTCCGCAAAGAACTCAACCCGGTTCATCGTCGAGTCAAAATCCTTGATGAGCACAACTCCACCGGGCGCCAGGGCATTCCGAATCATTCGATAGACAGAACTTCGATCCGAGCGATCCACCGGCAGGGCGAAGCTATTGGTGACAAGTTGGTACTGGCTGCTGGGCCTCCAGGAGGTCGCGTCGGCCACATGGAGCTCGGCAGTCACTCCTCGCTCCTGAGCTACGCTTCGAGCCGCCTCTACTGCTTTCTCAGCCAGGTCTATCCCAGTGACCCTCCATCCCCTTTGGGCCAGAGCGACGACGAGGCCCCCGGCGCCGCAACCCACGTCAAGAGCCTCTCCCGGCTCCAGGGCAGCGATGGCCTCAAGGAGATCAGCGTCAGGCTCTGTATAGTCTGAGGCATCTCCCGAGTAGGACTGGTTCCAGTCGAAGTCTTCTTTATGCTGCAGGTCTGTCACCTACCTTTATGTCGATTGGCCGGCCCTCGGGGCCAGTGCAACAAGCCTCTCCCGGACTCTACCTAGTGGTCAATGTATCTACAGGTCAATTCTCATGTCGATTCCGCCAGTCCATCTAGCGACCGCGTTATAAAGAAGGGCACCAATAGCTCCTGCTATGAATCCTGGGACCGCAAATATGATGGGCATACCCATTAGGGCCAAGAACGCGAGCGCGGTACCCCAGCCTACTCCCGGCGTCGACCACGCCCCTGATGAGGCAGAGGTGACCCAACCCACGCTCACGAGCGTGTCATATATGGCGCCGCCAAACGAGTAGAGCACCCCAGCGATGAACCCAACGAGTCCCATAAACGTGGCCAGTAGCCTTGCTGAGGAGAACACTCCCACTGATCTAAGTGTTGCCATAGGTCTTTCTGCCCTATCTTGGCTGATCCGCCCGAGCGTACTTTCGTCTTCCATTTTACAGGATGCAACGCACTCTGACCCCTAATATGAGCGGAGCAAAACGAGCCTTTGATGTATACTGGAAACAGCTTGAGCGATGCTGAAACCGTTCAAGAGCCGAGAACTCACAATCCCAACCCGTGAGCATCGCTGTAAAACAAGTGCAAGATCGGGAGTAGGAACGTGACTGCTGAAGGCCCCGGGAGTAAGATGGTAGTAGGGAGCATTGCGTTGACCGGTCTTCCCGGCGCTCTAATTCAGGACCGCTCAGCGGGGTAATTGCACAGATGTTTGAAATAGATTCAAGAGGAGGTAGCGAATGCCCGATCCGGTTGTGCATTTCGAGATACTAGGTAGGGACCACGAAGCGCTTCAGGAATACTACAAGGAGTTGTTCGGGTGGAAGATCACTAATGCCTCGCCAGACTTTCCCTACGGACTAGTCACCGAAGAGGAGCAAGGCCGGGGGATCGGTGGAGGTATTGGGGCAGCGCCGCCAGGCGGGAACCCCCAGCTGACCATCTACGTTGAAGTGGCGGATATCCAGGCGTCCGTGGACCGGGCCGCCGAGCTAGGTGGTGAGGTTGTGATGCCGGTGACGAGCATCCCAGGGATGGTGACCTTCGCCCATTTCAAGGACCCGGAAGGCAACATCGTCGGTCTCGCTTCGTCGGAAGTACCCCCGGCGGAGTAGCGCCGCACCGGCTCCTCTGCCATTGGCGCTGCCTGTGTTAACCTTCCCTGCATTCTGTCCCACATAGCGAAAGTAACGTGGCAACTCCTAATGGGGCTGGCAGCGTGCATGTAGAGTAGCGAAGCGATTTATACGAGGGAGGACACAGTGGAACTGGGGGGATTTTCGATTAGCTTGGCCGTCGAGGACCTGGAAGCTTCGAGGACCTTTTATCAGAAGTTGGGAGTCGAGGTTGTGGGCGGCGATCAGTCACAGGACTGGCTGATCATGCGAAACGGAACCTGCACTATAGGTCTCTTTCGCGGGATGTTCGACAGGAACATCCTCACCTTCAATCCGGGATGGGACGCCCAGGTAAGTCCCCTGGAATCCTTTACAGACGTGCGGGATCTCCAGAGGCAGCTAAAGGATAGAGGCGTCACCTTTGAAAGTGAGGCAGATGAGGAGACAAAGGGTCCAGCCAGATTCATCGTTGTGGACCCTGATGGCAATCCAGTTCTGGTGGACCAACACGTGTGAACACATTGCATCGGATGTTGGCCGGTTGGTGATCCAGTTTGCTCTGACAGACGCTGTTCCCGCGAAGGCTGAGACTCTAGCATCAGACCACTTACGTTCCTTATGAGAGGGACCTAAGGCTTGGGCTATGAACCTTCGGGTTTCTACCCACCGGGATTCACACTGCTGACCGACACTTGGGCAGGTGCTTGGGTGGGGGGCCTGGTGAACGGGTCCGGGTGGCGTGATCATCGAGCTCAGTCGCCTTTCCGTCAGCCCTACAGGCGTCCTACTCCCCCTCATGGGCTTGCAGCGGCACGACCCACTCCCAGAGCAATGTCTCACCGCTTTCCTCGTGGGCATTGGACGCGATGACGAGCTCAAAGGTCTCAGCGTTGGCCGGAACGGGGCCGAATGTCCACTCGTGATAGGTCCCTTCCTGTGACACTCGGTATCCGTGGCCCCTTAACGTCTTCCAACTGCCTCCGTCAATCCGGTATCGCGCAGCCAATTTGCCGGCGCGCGGGTCGTCTGGGGGCACTGGCACGGTCGTCGGCGTGGGAGTCCCTTGTGGCACAATCGTTGCGGTCGGCACCGGGCGTGGCGGAGCAGGATCACCTACGTCCGCACCGGCGGTTGATCCCGGGGCCAATACCTCAATAGTCGTCTTCTCCGGGGCGAAGCTTACAGACTTGAGCCTTATCGTGGCCCCGTTCACCTCTCTGGCCTGATCAACGATCACCGCCTTGTCGAGCGCTCCCTCTGGAGGTACGACCACGAAGCGACCGCCACCAAATCCAAGCTTCGATTCTCCCTTGTCCTCGGTCCATGGGCCGTTGACCACGGTTACTTGGAGTCGTAGGCTATACCTGCCAGGCTGAAGTCCGGTGGTCACGCCGGAAGCGATGTCTCCGACTACGATGAACTCCTCACCTGGCTCCAAAGAGGTAGGGACGTCCTCGCTACTCTCCCATTGCACCCGAATCGGCTCCTCCCCACCCGTATCCACGTAGTTGAGGATTACGGTCTCCGAAAAATCGGCGAGCTTAATGTCATTGTCCCACAGGTTCTTCAGGGTCCAAGTGGCAGTTATAGGTTCACCAGGCGTTGTTACACTCTTGTCGACCTCCCACACGTCTTCAATGTATCTGGGAGCGGGCACGCCAGACCGGCTAGGCGTTCCCTG
>CBDFKU010000015.1:0-226341 GCA_965248975.1 Dehalococcoidia bacterium | reverse complement strand
AGGTGTAGCGTCCACGCGTGTCCTGGATGACCACCGCGTAGGCGCTCCTGGCGGCCCTCATTGGGTCCAGCATGCTTATGGACGTGGCCATGGTCTTGTCGTAGGGGGTCCGCTGCAGCAGCACCGGGAAGGGCCCGGAGCCCTGGGGGCGGTAGACGTCGGCCGTAGAGGGTAGTGCCGTCGCGCATGGGGACGGCCAGGTTGGACTCCACTTGCAGGCTTATGGATTCGGGCATCACCTACCTCCTCTAGATAAGCTTGTACACGATGTGGCGTCGGTTCTTGGTGTGAGGACGAATTTGGGTCGGCCACACCCCGCTGTCGGCCGCCTTTCTGAAGGCCGGGCTGCTGGGCAGATCGGGGTCCTCCACCTCGTACAGCGCCAGGTACTTGGGCTGCCCCTCGGTGGAGGTCTCGTAGCGGCGGGCGGCCAGCACCCCGGGCACCTTCAGTATTCCCGGGACGTGCTCTTCATCGTAGACCCTGTTGAAGTCGTCCTCCACTTCCGGCTCCACGTCCATCATTACCACATAAAGGTACTTTGCTTCGGCTGCCATGCTGTCCTCCAGTTGGGTTGTAACCAGGTTTCGAACGCTCTTACTTTAGCCCAGCCCCGACACGGTGGCAAGAGATGGAAGCCCTGCCAGCCATCCGAACCGATCCATTAGGGAGTACATCTAAAAATAAAATTGGGATTACTTTGAAAGGCCCTCACTCCCGGCCCCTCTCCCTTAGGGAGATGGGTAGCCGTAGGCCGGGGTCAGGGCTCGGGTGCCAACGGCAGGAGGATGTTTTTGAGATTTGGACGAACCGCTAAGGTCAGCGGTCTTCTGGCGGTGGTCGCGGCCTTGGCGGCCGGGATATCCTGGGCCGTCGTGACGGACTCGCCGGGCCGGGTTCCGCTGCCCATCGACGACGGCGACTTCGTGACGATCGAGCCCTCGGACGGCGGTCCTGAGGTGGAGATCGACCTCCGCCGGTTCCGCCAGGTCATCTCCAGGGACGTGATCAGACCCATCTACGAGCCGGAGTTCGTGCAGGGGACTCCCGACGCGCTGGACCCGGAGGAGCTGGTAATGGGGGTGGAGATCAACGGGGAGAGCAAGGCCTACCCCGTGGGTCCGCTGAACTACCGGGAGATGGTGAACGACGTCGTCGGGGGAGTTCCCATACTAGTCACCTGGTGACCCCTCTGCTACACCGGTCTGGTTCATGACCGGAGGATCGACGGCAAACCCCACATCTTCGGGAACCAGGGAGCGTTGTACATGAGGGCGATGACCTGGTGGGACCACGAAACGGGAAGCGTCTGGTCTCAGCCCTGGGGACTGGCCATCGACGGAGCGCTGAAGGGGACTCGGCTCGAACTGATCCCCGCCAGCGTGATGCCCTGGGCCACCTGGCTCGATGAGCACCCCGACACAGTGGTCCTTGGCGGAGAGCCCCGGGGACTCTTCGGCTTCGCCCGGGAGAGGTTCACCCCCGACTATGTCATCGGAGTCACCCTGGGCGATCACGCCAGGGCTTACCCTTACCCATCGGCCAGCGCGGAGGGCGTGGTCAACGACCGGCTGGGGCCCTTCCCGGTGGTGGTGCTCGTTGACGCCGTGACCAAGGCGGTGCACGTGTACCTTCGGGACCTGGGAGAGGGCGATCTGCTGGATTTCAGCCGGGAGGACGGCCGCCTTGTGGACCTTCGGACGGGCAGCACCTGGAACGCCGCCAGGGGCATCGCGGTGGACGGGCCGTTGAAGGGAGAGGTGCTGAAGCAGGTGCCCTATATCACGGCCTACGACTGGGCATGGGAGGACTTCTATCCCCACTCGGATTTCTACGGGGAAGAGGTGACCAGCAGAGAAGAGCCATTCGACCCATCCACTGCACTGGGCGTCCAATGGGACTGGTGGAACATCACCGGAGACAGCATTGGGAGCCCTTGGTGAGCTGCGGCGGTTCACCCCATCTTGGGTCTAGTGTCCTGAGTCGGAAGTTTGATTAACAATATAACAGGCTTTCGACAGGCTCAGGCTGAGCGGGTAGCCACCTTTTGCCGCTCGTGGTGAGCCTGTCGAACCACAACCCCGCGCGAGACAACGACGGAAAAATTTTGCAACTGACACCCCCATCCGGGGTCTAGGCCAGGTCGCCCAGGGTGAGCCAGTAGTACACGATGTAAGATCCCGCCACGATCATCAGGACGGCGCTTATCGGCTGGATGTAGGGCATGGCTTTCCTCAGGGCCCTGACCACTGCACCCTTGAAGACCGTCATTCCCACGGTGATGACCAGTATCACCAGGCCCATGCCCATGGCGTACAGCAGGAACTGCCCCACCGCCACCACGGTCCCGGATACCGCCTGGGTGCTGACCACCACCGCCAGGAAGATCGGCAGTGTACAGCCCAGGGACGCAGTCGCATAGCTCAATCCGAACAGGAAGTATCCGCGGATGCCCACCCGGCTCGGGTCGCCGATGCGGGAGGCGGCCCGGCCGGCCAAAGCCGTATACAGCTCTCCGCCGCCCAGCATCCAGGAGCCGGCTACCGCAACCAGCACCCCGATGGACAGGCCCAGCCAGGGAATAGCCTGGATGATGGAGCGAGCCCCCGCGCCGATGACCAGGCCGGCGATGCCGAACAGCAGCACGAACCCCGAGGTCACAACGCCCGTTACCAGCAGGGCCCTTGCCAGGCGCTGTATCGGCCGGCCCTGTGCGCCGTCGGCGTCTCCGGAGCCCATGTAAAGGCCAAGATAGGCTGGAAGCATGGGGAAACCGCAGGGGTTGACGGTGGCCACCATGCCGGCGGCGAAGGCGATGCCCAGCGGAGCCAGAAGCCGCACATTTCCCAGATAGGAGGCGGACCTTCCGGACAGGGTCTCCATGAACCCGTTGATTCCTCCGGTGCTGGCGCCGTCTCCGGCGAGAAGCCCTCCGACAATGGCGGCCGTGAGGGCTGCGCCGGCGGCCAGGCCGGGCAGGACGTACCCCCTCCAATGGACTATCCGCGGCGAGGGTATTGAGATGGTGTCCACCGCCCGTTGATCGACGTCACCATGGAGAGGGGCCTCGGGGATACTTATGATGCCTCCCTCGGCTCCCCCAGGCTGGTACCTGAACGATCCATCATCTCGCTGGTCACCTCTACCAGGGTTTCCAGGTTCAGTAACCCCCCGTTCCACTCCTTGTAAATTTTACCATCCGCGGTGACGAAGAAGGTAGAGGGCATGAACAACACCTCGTAGTCCAGGATCACCTGGCCCTTCGAGGTGTTCCCGGTAGGATAGGTGATGCCCAGGTCGCTGAGGAGGTCCAGGGCGTTCTGCTCCGAGCCCAGGCCGGTGTAAGGTCCCACGTCGAGCCCGAAAACGTGGACCCGGTCGCCGTAGCCGTCGTGGAACCGCTGGAAGTCGGGCATCTCGGCGCGGCATGGAGGGCACAGGCCGGCCCAGAAGTTGAGGACCACCGGCTTGCCCTGCAGGTCAGAGAAGTTCAACTGGTCCTCACCCAGGGAATCAGCTCCCTGATAAACGTCGAACTGGAAGTCCGGAGCGGGCTTCATCGGCTGTGACCCGCAGGCTGCCGTCACTGTCAGCACACCGAGCAGGATGGCGCCCAGGAAGGGTATTCGTATCATGGGCATTCTTTTGTCGACCTCACATCTTGAGCAGTAGTTGTTTACCGGAATCTCGGCATGCTTAGATGATCGGTGGAGGGCACAGGTTCAACGCCGAAGAGGTGTGTCTGGGGAACAGTACCCCTCTAACCGGGGCGAGAATCCTTGGGGATGCCGGAGACCTCGCTGAAGTAGCGAGCCAGGGCCTTGATGCCCCCCGAGGCCTGGCCCCAGTCGAAATACTCGTTGGGGGCGTGGTAGCCGTGCTCCGGCAGGCTCAGGCCGATCAGGGTAATGGGTGCGGCGAGATGCTCCTGCATGGTGACGACGGCTCCGATGGAGCCGCCCTCTCGGATGAAGGCGGGCTCTTTATCGAAACCGAAACGGATGGCCTTCCTGGCCGCTTCGGAGTGGGCTCCTCTAAACTCGCCCAAGTAGGGGCGTAACGAGCCGGCGGGCTCCAGCGACACGTCGGGGTTGATGTGCTTCACGTGGTCCCTGAGCAGGTCGAGTATATGGTCGGGGTCCTGCCGGGGAACCAGGCGCATGCTGACCTTGGCCTCGGCCCTGGGCGGCACCACGGTCTTCAGGCCCGGCCCCACGTATCCGCCCGAGATGCCGTGGACCTCGAAGGTGGGCCGGCACCAGATCCTCTCGATGATCTCCCGGGGGTCTCGGGTCCGCGGGCTGGTCAGGCCGTGGACTCCCAGGAACCTGTCGACGTCGAACCCCGAGGCCAGGAACCCGGCCATCTCCTCTTCTTCGATGGGGTCCATCTTGTCGTAGAATCCGGGTATAAGCACTTCTCCAGTAGCAGCGTCGTAGCACCGGTCTATCACCCGGCACAGCTCGCCCAGGGGGTTGCGGGCCGCCCCGCCGGTCAACCCTGAATGGGCGTCCTTCTGGGCCGTCTCCAGTACCAGCCTGACCCCGACCATGCCCCTCAGGCCGTAGGGGATAGCCGGGATGTCCCGGGCCAGCCAGACGGTATCCGACACCAGGACCGAGTCGGTGTCCAGCTCAGGCCGTCTGCTTTGGATGAAGTGCTCGAAGTTGGGGCTGCCTATCTCCTCCTCGGTCTCCCAGACGAAGTGGAAGTTGAGGGGCACCCCAGCGCTTACCGCGAAGTGCGCAGCCAGCAAGGCGGTGAGGGCCGGGCCTTTGTCGTCGGTACAGCCTCGACCGTAGTACAACCCGTCCTCGGCTCGGAAGGAGAATGGGTCCCGAGTCCACTCCGGCTCCTGAGCAGGCTGTACGTCCAGGTGATTGTAGATGGCAATAGTGGGGTTGGACGGGGCCGTCAGCAGCTTCCCCAGCACCACTGGGTTGCCGGGAGTATCCACCACCTCAGCCGTCGCTCCCACTCTCTCCAGGAGCTGGACCGCCAGCCGGGCCCCTCGGTCGACGTCCTGCCGGTGGTCGGGGTCGGCGCTGATGGTCGGTATCTGCACAAGCTCTCCCAGCATCTCCTCGAACCCGGGCCTGGCGCCGGCGACGTAGGAGTTCACCTGGTTCATAGCGGGACGAAGCATGGGATATTATCCTGTTATAGCCACTTTAACGATGATGTCCTTATCCTCTGGCATCGCCTCTCCCAGTGCCCTCATAGACTCCAGCCATAAGCCAATAGCGTCCTTCGTCATCTCGATCGCTTCTTCCACCGTGTCGCCCTGCGACATGCACCCCGGTAGTGACGGCACTTCCGTCCAATAACCACCGGTTTCGTCAGAATGCAGGATGATAGTGTATTCTTTCATCCTTTGGAAGGCTCGAATAGCTTGGTCCGCACTGACACCCCTACCCCTTCTTCCACCGGGCAATGATCCCTCCGTTTCCTCGCTATACAACCAATTCTATCACGGGCCGGACGGGACACGTGTCGGAGAGTGCCCGTGCGTTCCTACCGTATCCTTCGTCCGCCCTGGAACACCGCCCACACGTTGCGCAGCGCGCCGGGGTCGGAGTGGGGGTCGCCGTCGATCAGGATCAGGTCGGCGCGCTTGCCCACTTCTACCGTGCCCGCCTCGTCGTCGATGCCCAGGAGCCTGGCAGCCTCACTGGTGGCCGACCGGATGGCTTGGTCAGGGCTCATCCCGTTCTCAGCCATCAGCTCGATCTCCCACGCGATGAAGCCGTGGCGGGCGGGAGACCCGCCGGCGTCTGTGCCGGCGGCGACCTTCACTCCCGCCTTCAGGGCCCGTTGGAAGCTGGCGATGGAGTTCTCCTTGCGGTCCAGGAAGCCGGACATCTCCTCCCGGGGCATGCCCTGCTGCTCCCCGAGACGCAGGCGTGCGTCCCAGGTGGACATAGTGGGCACCAGGTATGTCCCCTTCTGGGCCATGAGCTCCGCTGTACCTTCGTCCATCCAGGTGCCGTGCTCGATGGAATCGATCCCGGCCTCCACCGCCTGGCGACTCCCCTCGTACCCGTGGCAGTGGGCGGCTATCTTCAGGCCGGCCTCGTGGGCCGTTCTCACCGCTAGGTCCAGGGCCTCGGGGCCCAGGCTGCCGAACTGCTCCCCGTCGGCGCTGAACCCGGTGGCCCCGACCTTGACCAGCCCAGCGCCCCGGTCGATCTGCTCCTTTATCGCCATCACCAGCTCCTCCGGGGTCTCCAGGTGGCGGGTCAGCCCGGCCGGCCAGGTGCCGGGGAACTGGAGCCACTCACCGGCCGCGATGATGCGGGGTCCCAGGACTGTACCGGCGGCAGCCTGTTGGGCGATAAGGATGTTGATGCCATACCGCGAGCCGACGTCACGGGCCGAGGTTACTCCGGACATGAGCGCCCGCCGGCAGTTGTCCACCGCCTTCAGGGTGAAGACATCCCCGGTATCGCCTAGGAGGCGCTCCATGCTATCCAAGCCGCCGTCGCCGGTGAAATGCTCGTGGCAGTCGATCATGCCGGGCATGAGGGTCAACCCCGATCCGTCGATGTCCTCCCGATGTACACCGCGCCTGGGGCGGACGGTACCCTCGCCGATCCGGCTGACACTACCGCCGGCCACCTCGACGGTGACCCGAGAAATTGGCTGGGCCTCGGTCCCGTCGATGAGCGTCACGTTGCGTATCACTAGGTCCATGTCCACTCTCCTCTCAGACCGGCCGGGATGGCCTAATGCTTAGTCAACTTGATTCATGTATGTCATTCTGAGCAACGCGAAGAATCTGGGGTACCGGGGGGCAGCCCCTCCTTTCCAGATTCTTCGGTCGCTGTGCTCCCTCAGAACGACGTGCTTCCGGAAATGTTGTTAACAGGGCACTAATCTTCAGGCATGCCGTCGTCGATCCAGCGCTCGATCTCGGCCGTTTCGGCTTCGTTGAGGTAGGGTCCCCCCCTGGGCATTCGGGGGATGGTGCCGACGCCCTTTCGCAGGAAGATCAGCAGGTTGGTCTCTCCTCCCGGCTTTCCGGTCTCTATCAGCTGACGGCCGTAGGGCTTGTTATTGGCCAGTCGCTCGGGGGTGTCCCAATAGTAATCGTGGATGCCGGGGGCGGGATCGCCGTGGCGGCCCACCCAGCGGCCCATGATGCCGTCCAGCAACTCCTTGACCCGCTGCCAGGTTACTCGGTCCTCGCTCATTGCGTCCTCATGCGAATGGGTTGTACCCTACCCCGGAAAACCGAAATCCCCCGGTCCACGGGGGATTTCGGCTCTTGCTGTACCTAAATGCCCTAGGCGATCTCGGGCAACAACGGGAGTCTTAGTCTTCCTTCCGGTACACCTGTATGCGGCCCCGGTAGCCATCCAGGATCAGGATCCGGCCGGCTTCGTCGACTTCGACCGCCTTGGGACGCCAGAACTCCCGCTCGGCGGAGCGGTCTCTCATCAGGTTGCGCTGCCGGATCATGTCGGGATTGGCCGCCAGCTTTTCCTTCCCCCACTTGGACAGTTCTGCGTCGCCGAGGAAGGTGGTGACGTGCTTCCCTTCGGGAGTGATGACCTGGACGCGGTCGTTACCCCAGTCGCATACGTAGATGTCGCCGTCTTTGTCCACGGCCACGTCCGAGGGGCGGTTGAACTGCCCCGGTCCGCTTCCCGAGGAGCCATACTCGGCCAGGAACTTGCCGTCCGGGGTGAACTTCTGGATCCGGTCGTTGCGCCAGTCCGCCACGAAAACGTCACCCTGGCCGTCGATAGTCAGGCCCCAGGGCACGTTGAGCTGCCCCTGGCCGCTGCCGGCCTGACCCCACTTCGCCAGGAACTTGCCGTCTTTGGAGAACTTCTGGATCCGGTTGTTGCCGGCATCGGACACCAGCAGGTTGTCGTCGGAATCGAAGGTGAGTCCACAGGGCTTACTGATCTCACCGTCTCTTGACCCGCCGGTTCCCCACTTGCCCAGGAACTCGCCGTCCTTGTCGAACATCGATATCCGGTTGAGCCAGTCGTCGGCCACGTATACGTTCTGGTTGCCGTCCACGGCGATGGCGGAGGGCCAGTAGATCTCGCCGTCGCCCTCACCACTGCGGGAGAACTCGCCGAGGAACTCCTCTTCGATGTTCAGAACGGTCACCCGAACGCCGTCGGGCCTATACTCCCAGGACCGGTTCACCACGTAGATAGTGCCGTTGAGCCCGAGAGCCAGGTCCGATGGGGCCCTGAATCCAGCCCCGGAGAACTCCTGTCGGCCCAGCGTCCGATCGTAAACGAAGTTCCGGTTCGCTATTCCAAAAAACACTGTAGCCATGGTCGCCTCCCAGCTAAAGCTCCCGCCGGAGCGGGACATCCGGTAAACGAGGCACCGTGAATGCTCCGGCTCGGCCCTCGGTCCGGCCGATACCGTCGAAGCTCAACGGAGCGCTGCGTTCCTAGTTCAGGAAGCCCAGCGTCTCGAAGGACCCACCGATGAGGGGCTTGGAGTCCAGGCCCAGCCACTTTTCCAGGATCGTGGCATAGACGCTGCGGAAATCCACATTGTGCAGCAAGTCGCCGCCGTCCTCCAGGTCCCCCAGCTTCAGCGAAGGGTACTCCCCGTAGAAGCCGCCCTTCACGGTGTCCCCGATAATCCAGCAGGCTCCGCCGGTGCCGTGGTCCGTCCCGCCGCCGTTGTCCCGGGCCCTGCGGCCGAACTCGCTGAACATGAACAGGAGGACTTCCTCCCCTCTGTTATGCTCACTCAGGTCCTGGTAGAAGTCGGCCACTCCCTGGGACACATCTCGCCAGAGGCGTGCATGAGCCCCTGCCTGATTGGCGTGGGTGTCGAAGGAGTTGTAGGGCGACGTTGTATAGAGGATGCGGGTGCCCAGCTCGGCGAAGTGGACCTGGGCGATGGACTTGATGCCCTGGGCGATGGCGTTGTTCCCGTACTCCACGCTGGAGGAGTAGTTGGCGGGCGCCGTCTTGAGGATGTCGGCGCCTTCCAGGGCGGACCGGCCGGTCTCCCAGATGTAGTCCATCACGGGACCGGAGCCGACAGCCGGTGCGTACATCCGGGAGAAAACCTCGAGGGCCTCAGAACGCTGGTCCTGACCCTGGATCCCAGTGAGCACGCCGTAGGTCTCCAGGTTGCCCACCGAGGCCACCGGTATCCCGGGGGCCACCAGGGCCCTGGGCAGCCCGCGGCCGAAGTTCACCCCGGTGAGGACGTTCTCGGTCTTGGGGTCCAGGTCCCGGATGGTGCGGCCCAGCCATCCCTCGGCGCCGATCTTGTCGGGCTCACAGGTGTGCCAGATGTCCATGGAGCGGAAGTGGGAGCGGCTGGGGTGGGGATAGCCGACGCCCTGGACGATGGCCACCTTTCCCTCGTCGAAGAAATCCTTCATCTCGGTCATGCTGGGATGGTAGCCTACGTCTTTGTTGAGGGGTAGTATCTGCTCCTCCGGAATGCCCAGCGTGGGCCTGTAATCTCTGTACAGAGAGTTGTTGTAAGGGATCACCGTGTTCAGGAAGTCGTTGCCCCCAGACAGGGACAGCACTACCAACACCCGGTCTCTTCCGTTACCTGCCATGATCGGTCCCTCCTCTCTTCTAGCCGTACTGATACTCGGCGGTGGCTACGATCAACTGCAGCATCTCGGCCACTCGTCGGGCGAATCCGCTGCGCTCATCCTCGGTGGCCCGCCGCAGCTCGCCACCCTTCTTCGCGTGCTCGATCAGAGAGTCCCTGGTCTTCTGGCCCATCTCTGCAGGGCCGATCAAGTCCAGGCAGCCGCTCACGAAATCCTCCGGCGACATTGCGGAGGTCCCGTCGCTCATGCGATCTATGATCAGCTTGACGCCTGGGAGGTCGCGGTTGCCGACCTGGTCGGCGACGAAGTTGATCCTTTCCACCAGGGTGCCGCTGTCGATCCACTCCCTGCCGGTGTGCCAACCTTCGACCGTGGGGGGATTCAGGATGTCCTGGCCCATAAAGGTGCATTCGCGGGCGATGCCGTAGAGACCCGGCTTGACATCGGTGTGGTCTCCTACTAGCCGCATGGTCCCGACTACCACTTCGGTCGGGCTCTTGATCTTCTGGAAGCGGGCGTCCTTGAAGAAGTCTGAATTGAACAGCGCCCGGAGCATCGGCTTTATCTCGTAGTTGTTTTCCGTGAACGCCTTCTCCATTGTCCGGATGGCCGCCATGTCCCGGGGCGGCGTGTCCTTCCAGGCGGGCACCTGGGGCTCGTCGGCCACGAAGAAGTTGTACAGGTGGCGCGAAATGAACCTGGCCGTGCCGGGCTGACGCACCACTATCTCGACGATATCCTCGCCGTTGAAGCGGCCGGTTTCGCCGAGGAAGGTCTTCTCGCTGTCGTCGTGGTCGGTGGGATCGAACTTGAACTTCCACTCGGCCCGCCCGTAGGGGAAGACCGGCAACGCCGGCTCCAGGTTCCAGCCTGTGAAGGCGCGGGAGGCGGCCTTGACGTCGTCCTCGGTGTAGTTGAACTGGCCGTCCATGCCGACGCCTAGGGAGAAGAGCTCCAGAAGCTCGCGGCCGTAGTTTTCGTTGATGGCGTCCTTGTGGTTATCGATGTTGTCGAGGTACTGGACCATTGTCGGGTGGCTGGACAGCCCCATGAGGAGGTCCTTGAAGTTGCCCATTCCGTGCTGCCGGAACAGCTCGATGTTCTGGCTCATCTGGCGGCCGTGATCCACCTTGGCGAACCCGGTGCAATGGATGCCGTGCCAGAAAAGCGCCATCTTCTCTTGAAGGGGTCGCCCGGTGTTGATCATGCGGTAGACCCAGGCCTGCTGGTTGGAATCGATGGCGGCCAACTCACCGTACTCCGGCAGATATCTCTCCATTATATCCCAGTCCACGTCGCGCTGGGTCTCCGGATGCAGGAGCTCTTCAACGGTGGCCTCGTAGCCCTTGGCGACGTAGGCCTCCAACTGATCCCGCGACGCTCCGAAGCCGGCTCGGCGCATCAGGTGGGCCATCAGAGCGATGTCGTTATCCGCCATTTCCGCCTCCTCCCGTCTCTTCGTTGATCTGGAAATAAGGGGACAAGCCGCGGCTGATTTACAGGCAATTCCCGGAGATCATCGGGGATTCGCTGCGGCGCCGCTTGAGAGGTCAGTCATAGGAGTGTCGTCAGCACCTCCCGGCGATAGCCACCACGATAATACTTCCGACTGCTGTTGTCAACTGCATTCCTCCGGCTGTCCACTCCTGGCACCCCATCTAGACCCTGGATATCGACGGAGGTTATGACACACGGCGTCAGAGGCACGCCGATCGCCGGAACCCGTAGAGTGCCCTGCAGAATGTGGAGTTGCTATCCCATGACGAACCGGGCCGGCGAGAAGGGCTCTATTGGGAAGTCGGTGCGGCCCGAGGCGATCAGGTCGGCGATAATCAGGCCCATGGCTGGCCCCAGGAGGATGCCCTTACGCGCGGCCCCGGTTGCCAGGTATAGGCCCTCCCAGCCGGGCGCCTCTCCGATAATGGGCATCCCATCTTCGGTCACTGGCCTGAGGCAGGAGGTCTGAAGGGCTATCGGAGCCTCTGCCAGCGCAGGGATTATTTTGGCGGCCCCCTTCGTGATCGACTCCCTGGCCTCCGATGTGGGCAGGTCGTCGAAGCCGACTTCTTCCTCGGTGGTGCCGGCCCATGTAAGCCCATCGGGCTTGGGCGCGACGTAACCGCCGTGGGCATCGTAGAAAGCGTGCTCCAGGGGCGGCCCGTCCAGCTTCAGCCGTAGTATCTGGCCCTTGAGAGGACCCACTGGCACCCGGATACCCAGCAGGCTTTCCGCCGTCCCTGTCCAGGGCCCCATCGCCAGCACTACCCGCTCGCACTCTACGGTCTCCCCCGACACCACCACCGCCGACACTTTCCCTTTGGACCGGCGCAGCTCCTCCAGCTCCCCGTGCATCATGGTGGCGCCGTGGACCTCGGCCGCCCTGGCCAGGGCCTCGGTGTGCCTGTAGCTGTCGATCTGTCTGGTGCCCTCGACTCCCATAGGGGTGAAGACCTCCGGAGTCACCCCGGGCTCCAGGGACCGCACTTCTGCATCGTCCATCCACCGGGCAGTGAAGCCCTCCAACCTCTGGGACAGCCGGAAAAGCTCCGAAAGGACCCGGAATTCCTCGTCGTCGAAGGCCAGCCAGATACCGGATATTGGCCGGAGCCGGGTATCGATTCCGGTATCGGCTGTCAGGGCGTCGGCCAACTCCATGTGTAGCCGAAAGCCCTCCTGGGCCAGGGCTTCAATGGGGCCGGGGATGCCGTGTCCGTTAAGGGGATTGAGCAGCCCCGCGGCGAAGCCAGATGCGCAGCTACCCACCGATTGCCTTTCGACCAGCGTGGTGCGGACGCCCCGTTTCGCCAGGAAGTAGGCGGTGGCGCAGCCGACCACCCCGGCCCCGATCACCACCACATCCGGCCTCTTATCCATCGCGGCTCCTCTGCTCAGGGGAATCGATGCCGGCGATCCCAGATCGGCGACCGCTCCCTAGTCCCCGGCTATGCCGCAGACCTCGGCGACCAGCTCGTAGGAACGCACCCGCTCGGCGAAGCCGTGGCACACTGTGACGATGCCAATGTCGTCGGTACCGTAAGAGTTCGCGACCTCTTCAAGGCCCGTCACCACGTCCTGGGGGTCCCCCTCGATGCAGCTCTGACGGTATTGCTCGACGTAAGCCCACTCGTTTGGGCGATATTCGTAAGCGAGGGCCTCTTCCACCGAGGGTATGCCCCGGGACCTGCCAACCACCGAGTCGAGCCTGGCCAGGTTGCGGCTGGCGCCCAGGCGCACCGCCTCTTCGCGGGTCTCGGCGCATATGACGTTGACGGCTACGTTGACCTTGGGCTCGGAGAGGTAGCCCGAAGGCCGGAAGCTCTTCCGGTAGCCCTCGACGATCATTGGGCCCTCCTCCACGCTGATGCCGAAGAAGTGGGCATATGCGAAGGGCAGCCCTAGCTGGGCCGCCAGGAAGGCGCCCTCGTACCTGGATCCCAGCAGCCATATGTCGGGCATCGTGGACCGGCCCGGTCCGGCGTGTACGGCCTGGAAGAGGTGGTCTTCCTGGACAGTATCGGAGAGGTAGCCTATCACGTCGCAGACCTGCTGGGGGAAGTGGCGTACGTCCCTGGGATGCCCGGGGTGGGCCAGGGCGGCGGCGGTGAGCTGGTCGCTGCCGGGAGCGCGCCCGATCCCCAGGTCGATCCGCCCCGGGAAGAGGGACTCCAGCATGCGGAAGTTCTCGGCCACCTTGAACGCGGCGTAGTGGGGCAGCATTATGCCGCCGCTACCCACCCGGATGTGGTTGGTGCGGGCGGCGATCTGCCCGATAAGGACTTCGGGGCTGGTGCCGGCGAAGTTGGGCAGGTTGTGGTGCTCGGCCACCCAGTAGCGTTGGTAGCCCAACGCTTCGGCCGCCACCGCCAGCTCGATGGACTCCCTCAAGGCCTCCCCGGCGGTGCCGCCCTCCCTCACCGGAGACTGGTCCACCACGCTCAAGTTAAGCTTACGGCTCAAGCGGTGTCTCCTCGAGTCATGGTGCTCCTAGCGTGGCCGGATCCAGGTCTCGGACCAGGCCAGGGAGCAGGAGGTGCCCATGTGGCCACCGACGTCCTGGGGGAAGGGTCGTCCTTCGGCCGTCTCCCCGTTGATCGTGAGGTATGCGTCGTTGGCCGGAGTAAGGATGCTGTAGACGCCGTGAGGGTGCCCGGGGGTGATGGTCCCAGGAGCAAGCCGTATGGCGAAGGGCTCCCCCAGATTGTGCCAGGTGAGGGAGATCTCTTCGTCGCTGGTGGTGATCTTCTCCTGGGAGAAGGACCGTACGTCGCCGTGACGCGAGAAGATGGCGTCCTCCACCGGGATGCCCTGGTCGGCGAAGCTGGGGTTTATGGCGTGCTCGATCTCCTCCTGGAGCCATCGGGCCAGTGCGATGTTGTCCGAGTAGATCCGGACCTCGTTGTCGGTGAGCTCGCTGGTGACGAAGGCGACGTGCCCCGGTCCTGCGGGGGAGTACAGGATCCTCCAATGGCTGACGGAAGTTGTCTCCGGCCCGTCATCCTGTTGCCTTAGCCGGAGGAAGGAGTTCTCTCCAGTAAGCCGTACCTCGTTGGGATCGGTTGAACTTACCATGCCATACCCTCCTCGTCATCGGATACACTATGTCGGATTGGGACGATTGTAGTTACGCCCCGGAGGGCTGTCAAGGACGTGAGTCGCTCAAAGCGTAGAAACTGCCCCTGTCGGTTACCACGTAGGTCGTTCCCCCGACGGCTATCGGGCTTGCGGAAATCCTGCCGTCCACGCGGAAGGTCCACTCGATCTCCCCCGTTTCGGAGTCCAGGCCGGACACCGTGCCCTCTTCATCTCCGACGATGACCGTGTCCCCGGCTATCGTTGGGGCAGCGGCGACCTTGGTGCCCAGGTCTCGGGCCCAGCGGTCGTCGCCATTGTAGCGGTCGAAGGAAGACACTAGCCCAAGGTCGGTGACGACGTAGACCGCTCCAGGGTCGACGACCGGGGTGCCGACCAGGCTGCCGCCGGCGAACCTGATCCAGGTGCTGCCCTTCTGTATCGGAGGATCATCGAGCACGTTCCATACGTAGAGGTTCTGCTTCCAGTAGAGGATGGCCCGTTCGAAGGGATAGGTGATTTGAGTCCGGTCTATGGCCCAGGTGAAGCCTTTGAGGGAGCTGAAGTAGGCCAGATCTTCTTCGACGGCCACACCGCCGCGGGCGTTCCTGGGAAAGCCGGTGTCGTATACGAACCGCTTGCGGCCGGTAACGGTGTCCAGAATGTGGATCACGGTGCTCTGGGAAGCCACGACGATCATATTGTCAGCGTAGGCTACCGGTGCCACGACGGAATCGTCGACTTCGAACGACCACCTCTCCTCACCAGTAGCGACATCGATGGCGTGAAAGCTTCCGTTCGCTCCCCCGATGTACACCGTACCATCCACCACCATAGGAGGCGCGAAGGCGCCGCCCGGGATCTTGGTCTGCCATCGAACATCACCGGTTCCTCTGTCCAGGCCTCTTACGTAGCCGGGACGGAAGGAAACGACGACCAGGTCTCCCGCAACAGCGGGCGTCGAGCCGATCGCCAGGTCGGAGGTGTATCGCCACAAGAGCCGGCCCGTCGCGGTCTCCAGCGCTATGACGTGTCCGACTTCGGTGGTGAGAAACACCCGATCGCCCGCTACTGCTGGGGCGGCCACCAGAGGCGAGAGAGTCTCGTAAGTCCACATTATGCTGGTGGCCGGCAGGGCGGCTTCAGGAGTGTATCCGCTGTTCTGGGCCGTTCGCCCCACCTGCGCCCAGGCCCGCGGCCCGGTGTCCGCGCTGATGTTGGTGCTGGGGAGATCGGGGTGGGGACCCAGCTCGAAGAAGACCACTACGCCCCAGAAGGCGAACCCGACCGCAGCAGCTAGCACCGGCGCCAGGCGCACCAGGCGGCTGCGTAAAAACCTGAGGTGATAGACGCGGGCAATCTGGTGCCCCACCGGCGCCGAGACCGAGATGGTCGTATCCAGGCGCAGCCAGCAGTTGGTGCATCTGCTGCGGCCTTCCGCGGGATTGACGTGGCCGCAGATTCGGCACACGCGGACCTGTTCCATTTTTATCGGTTCCTTGCCAGCCGTTTTCCCGGACCAGACGCACCCCGATGCCGTGCCGGATGCTTTGGTCTACTGCGTTTCATCGTACTACTTTTCAACATCCGGCGGTAGACGGACTGATTACCAGGACGTCGGCCTGTGCTGGAGACCTTCGTTGACAAACCGCGCTTCCAGTTCTTACCATAGTGCCCATGGTCATGTTCAAGCTTGGCGTGCTTACAGTCAGTACCTCCGGGTTCCACGGCCAGCGGGATGACGCCAGCGGCAATGTCATCAAGGAAACTCTGGCGTCTCCCGACTATGAGTGCGTCCGCTATGAGGTCGTGGCCGATGATGCTGCGATGATCAGCGAGAGACTTGTAAGGTGGGCCGACAAGGACGAAGTGGACCTGATCGTGACCACCGGCGGCACCGGTGTCGCCTTAACCGACGTGACCCCCGAGGCCTGCCTCTCAGTGATAGAAAAGGAGGTCCCAGGTATGGTCGAGGCCATCAGGTTCAAAACCCTGGAGAAGACCCCGATGGCAATGCTCAGCCGCTCGGTAGCCGGCATAAGGGGCAGGACCCTCATAGTGACCCTGCCGGGTAGCCCCAAGGGTGTAGCGGAGTGCCTGGAGGTAATACTCCCCGTACTGCCCCATGCCCTGGAGCTGTTGAGAGGCGAGGCCCAGGGACATCCGGCTCACTCCGACGCGTCGGATCACGGGCGCCATCACCCTAATGCCCCGGGATGAAACCGCCGTTGCCCCCTCCGAGTCTTGGTGTTAAGTCATGCAGATAGACGTCTTGACCCTCTTCCCTGCCATGTTTCGCGGGCCCTTCGACCAAAGCCTGGTCAAACGGGCTGTGGACCGGAACATTGTCCGGTTGGGTATACACGACATCAGGGACTATGCCCACGACAGCCATCACACAGTCGACGACTACCAGTATGGCGGCGGGCCCGGCATGGTGATGAAGCCCGAGCCGGTCTTCGAGGCGGTGGAGGATGTCCTCGGTAGCTATGCCCAGGACGCTCGTGGGAATATCCCCGTGGTGCTCATGTCTCCCCAGGGTAGGCTGTTCCGCCAGAACCTCGCTGAGGAGTGGGCTACCGGGCCGGGGATCGTGCTGATATGCGGCCACTACGAGGGGCTGGACGAGCGGATCAGAGAGGTCTTGGCCACCGACGACGTAAGCATCGGCGACTACGTGCTTACCGGAGGAGAGCTTGCGGCCATGGTCCTGGTGGACGCGGTGGTGCGTCTGCTGCCGGGTGTGGTGGGCGACTCCGGCAGTGTCGAGGGAGACTCGGTGACCTCGGGTGTGCTCCAGCACCCCCTGTACACTCGTCCGGCGTCCTACCGCGACCTTGAGGTCCCGCCAGTGCTGCTGTCCGGCAACCACGGCGAGGTGGCCCGATGGCGCAGGCGCCAGTCCCTTCTGAGAACGTTGGACCGACGGCCGGACCTGTTGGGGTCAGCGCCCCTGAGCGATGAGGACCTGAGGTTCCTGCGGGAGCAGGGTTACGGCGCGAGTTAACGTTTTGCCGAGGAGGTCCAGCCATATATTTCGCTGCCTTTCGGTGCTGCGAACCTGAGGCTCCGGTGCTACGTGGCCCTTGCCCAGAACGTCTGCTTTGAATTAGAATGGTCCGATCAAGAGATTCGTTTCGCAAGAGATTCGTTTGGCCAAGAGATTCGTTTGGAAGGAATACACATGGACGCTCATTTGCTAATACCCGTGAGTCCCAACCCTAAAGTCCCCGAGTTTGGGCCCGGGGACACCGTCCGGGTCAACTTCCGGATCCGAGAAGGGGAGCGGGAACGGGTCCAGGCTTTCCAGGGAGTTGTGATCAGGAGAAAGGGAAAGGGAATTGGCTCGAACTTCACCGTTAGGCGAGTTACCTACGGTGTCGGTATCGAGCGCATATTTCCCTTTCAGTCGCCCTTGCTGGAGTCGGTGGAGGTGGTGCGAAGGGGGGTGGTCCGCAGGGCACGGTTGTACTACCTGCGTGGCCTGTCGGGCAGAGCGGCCCGGATCAAAGAGAGGCGCCAGCCAGGCGGCAAGCCCCAGAAGGCCTCGGAATGATCGCTCCTCCGGCCCAGGCGCTGACATAGCCGCCTGGGCGGCCCCTTGTTTCCCTCCCCATGAGATACGCTGAGGTCGCCGTAGACGCGCCCATCGGCTACGACCGCACCCTCTCCTACCGAGTGCCCCCCCGGGTCGACCTGGTGTCGGGCCAGATGGTCTGGGCACCCCTGGGAACCAGGCCCGTGCGGGGGGTGGTGGTCCAGGTTTCGGACCGTTCCCAGGTGGAAGAGGTCAAGGACCTGATCGCGGCAGTGGAGCCGTCGCCGCTAGTTACCTCACTTGGCCTCGAGTTGGCCCGCTGGATCAGCCGCCATTACCTCTCGTCCCTCTTCGAATCCCTGGCCCTGCTGCTGCCTCCCGGCTTCGAGAGCCGCGTCCGTCCCTGGATAGGTTCGGCCGGACGCATGCCTGTGTCGGGTCTCACCTCGTTGGGCCGGAAATGCCTGGAATACCTCCATGCCCGGAGCGAGGTCAGGGAGAGGGAGCTCATCAAGGCTCTGGGCAAAGGCGGTGAGGAGGAGGTTCGTCGGTTGCTGAGGAGAGGGCTGCTGCGGCGCCGCTGGGAGTTGCCCAGGCCGTCGGCCCACCGCTACGACTCCTACGTTCGCCTCTTGGGGCAATCCGAGGTGTCGCCGTCTTTAGACGAGAGAGCGCCGAAGCAGAGGGCACTTCTCGACGCCCTGTACGACGCAGAATCCCGGTTGGCTCTCCCCTTGGCGCGGAAGGAGTTCGGCGGTGCCGCCGTCGACGCCCTTCTCAACAGGGGCTTGCTGTCGCTGGAGTGGGTCCGGGTGGAAAGGGAACCCAGTGTTCGATCTGGAATGGCCCAGGCCGAGGGGTTGCCAGTAACCCTCACGGATCAGCAGGTACGGTCCCTGGCGGAGATAGACTCTGCTTTTGTAGAGGAACATAGCCGCACCAAGCCCTTCCTCCTTCACGGAGTCACCGGGAGCGGTAAGACCGAGGTTTACCTGAGGGCGCTGCAACGCTGTGTCAGCATGGGCAGGCAGGGTATCTTCCTGGTGCCGGAGATCTCCTTAACCCCCCAGGCCGTCCACCGCATAAACGCCCGGTTCCCTGGAAGGGTGGCTGTGTTGCACAGCCGGCTCTCCGTGGGTGAGCAGTTCGACCAGTGGTGGGGGATAAGGGACGGCCTATACGACGTGGTGGTGGGGCCCCGCAGCGCCCTGTTCGCCCCCCTGCCTGACCTGGGCGCCATCGTAGTGGACGAGGAGCACGAGTGGACCTACAAGCAGCAGGACTCAACGCCCCGCTACCATGCCAGGGATGTGGCCATCGAGCTGGGCCGGCTGGCCGGCGCCGTAGTGGTCATGGGCAGCGCCACGCCCGATGTTGGGACTTACCAGCGGGCCTCCGAGGGAACCTACCGTTTGCTGGAGCTGCCGTCACGGGTATCGCCGTCACGTAGCGCGACCAGCGAAGGCGGTCGTGGTGCTGGCTCCCTGGCCCGCGTCGAAGTCTCCGACATGCGACGCGAGCTGCGGGAAGGCAACCGAAGCATCTTCGGCCGGCCCCTGGCTGCCGCACTTTCGCGGTGCGTAGGGAATGGAGAGCAGGCGATCCTCTTTCTGAACAGGCGCGGCTCCTCCACGGTGGTGCAGTGCCGGGACTGTGGCCATGCGTTACGATGCCGGCGTTGCTCGGTCACCCTTACCTACCACGCCGCAGACACCAGGGTGCTGTGCCACCAGTGTAGCTCCCGGACCAGGATCCCCCGGGGTTGTCCCCAGTGTCGCAGCCCCCGTATCAGGTACCTTGGCCTGGGGACTCAAAGGGTAGTCGATGAGGTGGGAAGGCTGCTGCCAGGCGTTTCCGTGCTGCGATGGGACAGCGATGCTGTCCGGGGTCCCCACGCCCGTGAGAGAATAATGGAGCGTTTCATCAGGGGAGAGGCCCAGGTGATGGTGGGTACCCAGATGGTCGCCAAGGGACTGCACGTCCCCAACGTCACTCTGGTAGGCGTGGTGCTGGCCGACATCGGATTGAACCTGCCCGACTTTCGTGCCGGAGAGAGGGCTTTCCAGCTCCTCTGCCAGGTGGCTGGAAGGGCCGGCAGAGGAATGGCCCCTGGCAGAGTGGTGATCCAAACCTACAGCCCGGAGAACTACGCTGTGCAGGCCGCCGCGGCGCAGGATTATCGCCTCTTCTACGACCGGGAAGCGGGTTTCCGCAGGAAGCTGGCGCTGCCTCCCTTCAGCCGACTGGTGCATCTGGTCTACCTGCACACCAACCCCGATTCGTGTCGGCGGGAGGCCATCCGCATGGGGCGGACGCTGCGGCAGCGCATCGGCTCCATGGGCCTGACGGAGGTCGACGTGGTAGGCCCGGCCCCCGGTTTTCCCGAGCGAATCCGCGGCAGATATCGGTGGCACGTGATACTGCGAGGCTTCGGCCTCCATGCCTTCCTGGAAGGAGTGACCATCCCCCAGGGCTGGGTGGTGGACGTGGACCCCGTCTCGGTGACGTGAGGCCCTCGGGTCTGCCTTTACAATCCCAGATTTCGATGTCTATAATCAGATCACCGGCGGCAAAGTCCGGCTTACTTCCGGAGGTGACCAAGTGTCGGTTCGTCCCGTGCAGATCGTCCCCGACCCGATGCTGAGGCAGAAGGCAAAGAGGGTGAGAGCCGTAGGCCCATCGCTGCAGCGGTTGATCGACGATATGGTGGAGACGATGCACGACTCCCACGGTGTGGGCTTGGCCGCCAACCAGGTGGGAGTGCTGCAAAGGGTCATAGTCATACAGCTTCCCGACGACGAGCAACCCCGGGTGTTCATAAACCCGGAGTTGGTGCGCCAGGAGGGCGAGCGAGAGGTCCTCGAAGGGTGTCTGAGCATCCCCGGATACCGGGGGCTGGTCAAGCGGTCCGTCAAGGTAAAGGCCAAGGGACTCGACGCCAAGGGAAGGCAGGTTCGAGTTAGTGCAGAAGGGCTCCTGGCCCAGGCCCTGGAACACGAGATCGATCACCTGAACGGCACCCTCTACATAGATCGACTGGTGGACCGGGACAAGCTCTGGAGAGAAGAGGACCTGGAGGCCGAAGAGGAACCCCAAGACGAAGAACTCCAAGAGGAGCCCGTTGAAAGCGGTTACACTGGATGACGCTATGCTGGGCCGCGGTCCGACGGTAGCTGGTGGCCGTGGCATATACTCCTAGCTTCGAGAGCGCTACCATTCTTAAGAGCCTCAAAGAATTCTTCCAGGGTCGCGGTGTATCCGCTTTCCTGGTAGGCGGCTACCTAAGAGATACACTCCTGGATATCCCCACTAGGGACATCGACCTCGCCCTCCAGGAAGACCCACTGCGCGTTGGCAGGGAAGTGGCCGATGCCCTGGGCGGCACCTTCGTCGTCCTGGGGCGTGCTCACCAGGTGGCCAGGGTCGTCGTTTCCCTCCCTGATGCTGGAACCTGGACGGTCGACCTGGCCGGCATCGACTCCACCCTCGAAGAGGACCTGTCCAGGCGCGATTTCACCGTGGACGCCATGGCCCTGGATATCCGGGAATCGTGCTCCGCTTCGTGGAAGGACGCCCTCTTGGACCCCTTCGGCGGTAGAGCGGATCTGGCCAGGGGTATCGTCCGGGCGTTGAAGCCATCGGTGTTTCAGGACGATCCCGTCCGCCTTCTGCGGGCCGTTCGTCTGGCGGCGAAGCTGGGATTCCGTCTGGAACCCTCCACCGGGCAGCGGGTCTCCGTAGACGCGCCTCTGGTGTCCTCGGTGCCGGGTGAGCGGCTGCGGGACGAGTTCTTGGCGATTCTGTCCCTGGACGGGGCCAAACTCCACCTGGAAACCCTGGACGGATTGGGCCTCCTCTGCTGTATAATCCCTGAGCTTGAAATAGCAAAAGGCGTCGAGCAGCCTAAAGAGCACTACTGGGACGTCTTCGACCACTCGGTGAACTCTGTCGAGGGAGTCGAACGTGTCCTCTCGGGCGATGTCAGCGACCCAGTGTCGAGCCTGGTTCCATGGGACAAGGCCATGGGGGAACGGTTCGGCGAGGAGGTCAGCGACGGCCATTCTCGAAGCACCCTGCTGAAGCTGGCCGCCCTGCTTCACGATGTAGGGAAGCCCCTGACCAAGACGGTGGAGGCCGACGGACGGACCCGGTTCTTCGGCCACCAGACCCTGGGGGCCTCGATGTCTAGGGAGATACTGGAACGGCTGCGCTTGAGCAGCCGGGGAATCGAGATAGTACAGGCAATGGTGGAGAGCCACCTCAGGCCGACACAGATGAGCCAGAATGGGGAGCCGCCCACTCCCAGGGCGGTCTACCGGTACTTTCGCGACATGGGGGACGTGGCTATAGACACCCTTTACCTCAACCTGGCCGATCACCTGGCAGCCAGAGGGCCGGAGCTGGACATCGCGGCTTGGGAGCGCCATACCGCGGTAGCAGCCCATGTCCTGGAGCTCGGGACCGGGCAGGTGGCTCTGGAGGTCATGCCCCGGCTGATTACCGGGCACGACCTGATCCGAAACCTGGGGCTGTCCCCGGGCCCGCGGATCGGCGCCCTTCTCGAGGGCGTGCGGGAGGCCCAGTCGGCCGGCGAGGTGCGGGACGGGGAGGAAGCCCTGGCCTGGGCGCGTCGCGAGTTGGACCGCCGGTGGAAGGCCGGGAGTCGGACTTGATACAAGCCCTATCGTCCTTTTTAGGGTACATCTTCGGCATGCGCCGCGGGGTCCGAGCACTTGTCCTCATCGGGGTGATCCTAGGCCTCTCTGTAGCTACCCTGAGCTTCAAGCAATGGGAAATATCCTTCTTCGGAGCCGAAATCGGCGCCAATGGCGACGGCCCACTGGGGCTCCAGTTGGGCTTGGACCTTCAGGGCGGCAGCCATCTGATGTTCAAGGCCGACCTCCCCGATGAAATCGACCTGGCCTTCGAGCAGGAGGATGTGGAGATATCCGAGATACAGGACTTGTTGGAGGAGCAGGGCCAGGCCCGGGCGACGGTGGCGACCCAGCAGTTCGACATCGGCGATCTGGACATGGAGCGGGTGGCCCGGCAGGAGATCAGGGACTCCCTGACTAGGCTAGGGCCCGTCCTGGTCTTCGCCACCGGTGACACCGGCGTCGAGGTCACCTTCGGGGCCGCGGTAGGGCAGCCAGACCTGGAAGGGGTGCTGGAGGGTCTGGGCTATCAGGGTGCCGCCATCGTTAACTCGGGAGACCTGGAGTACACCATCGGGGAACTGTCCCTAACGGAGGTGGCCGAGGACCGCCTCCGCGATGCCTTCGAGGTTGGGTTGGCCCCTCTCGAAGCCTTCTCGTCGGGCGACGGGATCCTGAGCGTGGCCTTCCGCGAGTCGCTGGAAGAGTCCGAGGTGACCGGCGTCCTGCAAGAAGAGGGGTACGAAGAGGCTACCATTGTCGTGCCCGGTCAGAGCAGGTTCCACATCCAGGGGCTGGCCCTGGATGACGTTAGCCTCCAGGAGCTCAAGTCTGCGATGGAAGAGGAGATATCCCCCTTTCAGCAGGACGGGTTCGTGTCCACCCTTAACGATCCCACCAGGGAACAGATGAAAGGCGTCCAGGATACGATTCGCCGGCGAGTCAATGCCCTGGGAACCACGGATCCCATCATACAGAGCCTCGGCGAGGACCAGATCATCATCCAGCTGCCGGGTCTGGGCGAGTCCAGCGTCGACGTTACCTTCCGGACGGCCACCGTAATGACGCTGCAGGTAGCGGCCGCCCTGTCCGGCTTGGGGGTGCCCACGCCCGGCGTCCAGCTGACAGGGGAGAACACTCGCAGCCTGATTTTCACCGACCCGCTGGGACAGGCCGAGAAAGACGCGGTGAACGAGACGGCCGAGACGTTTCCCGAAGGGGTAACCGTCGAGTTCGTCAACGAGGACAGGGAGGTCGCCCTCATCTTCCCAGAGGCGCCCAACCAGGCCTCCATCGGCAACGTTCTCTCCGAAATCGGCATCGGCGACTTCACTGTCAAAGCCCAATCGGCCGAGGGCCGCTTCCTCGTCCGCACTGAGCAGCCCCTGACCACAGAGCAGCAGGACGCCATAGAGATGGCCCTGGAGGAGCGGTTGGCGGAGGTAATCACCTTCGAGGTATCGGGAGGCATCGAGAGGGCCAAGAGGCTCATCGGCGACACCGCCCAGCTGGTATTCAGGGAGCGGGAGTGCCTACCCACACTGGCGGAACTGCAAGCCAATCCGGGGCTCTGCGAGCCGGTGGAGCGAGGTGGAGCCGCGCAGTTTGTTGAAAGGGACCTGGGCCTCACCGGTGAAGACCTCGCCAGGGCCTTCCCGGGCCGCGATCCCACGACCCGGGCCCACGAGGTGGACTTGGAGTTCAAGGGCCGGGGTGTCGATATCTGGAGCGACGTAACCAGGCGCCTGGTGGGAGACTCAACCCAGAGGATCGCCATCTACCTGGACGACGTGCAGCTCACAGCCCCGGTGGTCAGCGGCCACAGCCCGGACGGCCGCACCCGCATCACCGGGGGCTTTACTCGTCAGGAGGCCCAGGACCTGGCGGCACAGCTGGAGTCGGGACGGCTGCCGGTGCCCCTGACCCTCATCCGGGAGAGTACCGTGGACGCCCTGCTGGGCGCCGACTCCCTGCGGAAGAGCCTGATCGCCGGAGTGGTGGGCCTTGCGCTGGTGCTAGGCTTCATGATCGTCTACTACAGGGCCGCCGGGCTGGTGGCGGCGACGTCGCTGGTGGTCTACGCCGTGATCGTCCTGGCCATCCTCAAGCTGGTCCCGGTGACCCTCAACCTTTCGGGCATCGCCGGTCTGGTCCTATCCATCGGAATGGCGGTGGACGCCAACATCCTCATCTTCGAGCGGATGAAGGAGGAGATGAGGACTGGCCGCACCCTGTCTTCCGCCGTGGAGGTCGGATTCAGGCGGGCCTGGGTCGCAATCCGTGACAGCAACGTCTCCACCATAGGCACCTGTGCCGTCCTGTTCCTGTTCGGCTCCAGGTTAGGAGGAGGGACCCCGGTGGTAACCGGCCTGGCGGTCACGCTGCTGATAGGCGTGTTGGTGAGCATGTTCACGGCCTTCATGCTGAGCCGACACATGCTCCAGATCCTGGCCATTACGCCCTTGGGCAGGAGGGTATCCCTGTTTACTCCTGAGGCGAGGAGCCAGGCCGTAGGCGTGGCCGGGGGAGGTCATTAGACTTGGACATCGTCAGCAAGCGTAAGTGGTTCTTCCTCATCTCGGGGCTGATAATCCTGCCCGGGTTGATCGCCCTTATGATACCCCCGCCGCTGAAACCCGGCATCGAGTTTTCCAGCGGCTCGGTGATTGACGCTACCTTCGCCGAGTCGTCGGTGAAGATCAACGAGGACGATCTAAGGGTCGAGCTCACCCGCCTGGACCACCCCGAAGCTCTGATTCAGAAGACCGGCGAGCGGTCCCTCTTCGTTCGCACCGATGTCTTGGAGCCCGAGGTCGTTCTGGATGACGGCACGGTGACCTCCGAGCAAGCCATCCTCAGGGAGGCGCTGGAGGAGTTCATCGGCCCCGCCCAGTCCTGGGAGTTCGACACCGTATCCTCCATCGTAGCCAAGGAGACGGTCAGAAACGCCATCATCGTGGTCATACTGGCTTCCCTATTCGTGCTGGTATACGTGACCTGGGCCTTCCGCATGATACCCAATCCCTTCCGGTACGGGGTCGCCGCTATCATCGCGCTGATCCACGACATGCTGGTCATCATCGGCATTTTCGCCATCCTGGGGAAGGCGATCAACCTGGAGGTTAACTCCATGTTCATCGCGGGAATAGTCACCGTGCTGGGCTACAGCGTCAACGATACCATCGTCGTGTTCGACCGCATCAGAGAGAACGTGGCCCGCAACGTGGACCGGCCACTGGCCGGGGTGGTGAACACCAGTATCATGGAAACCCTGGGCAGGTCCTTAAACACCAGCTTCACCACCATGCTCGTCCTGCTGGCCCTGATGCTCCTGGGCGGGCCCACCATCAGGGGCTTCTTGCTGGTGCTGATGATCGGTGTCGTAGTAGGGACCTACAGCTCCGCCTGCATAGCCAGCCAATTCCTGGTGATGTGGGAGCAGGGGGAGATCAGGAAGGCGCTGAGATTCCTCAGGCTGGCGCCCGCCAGGAACCCCTAGCCGGGGCTGCTCAGTGGCCGACGGGAAGACGGGTGTCACCGCGTCTTACAGGGCGAGCTTGAAGAACTCGGCGGTGGGCTCGAATCCCAGGTTCAGATAAAAGGCACCGGCCCTTCGAGTGGGCACGGTAACTTCCACCGCTCCACGGCCCCTTGCCCCGGCGATTGCGCGGTCAACCATGTGTCGGCCTATGCCCCTACCCCTTGCATCCTCCTCCACGTACAGCTCCAGCAGCTCGGTCACGACTCCGTTGGCGAACAAGGTCAGTGAGTCGGCGGAGAGGATATAGCCCACCACGCGGCCGCCCTGCTCCGCTACCAGAAGATCGGTTCCCTCCGCCTCCAGGAGTCTCGGGTAGTTGGTGTCGAAAGTGGATCGTAGGGGCGCGTAGCTGGTGACGAAGGCGCTCAGGAGGCGAAATACGGAGTCGGCGTCGGACAGCCCGGCGCTGCGGACAACCAATTGCTCCAAGTACCCGCCTCCCTTCGCGTACCGGACTCCGATCCTAGGTCATATTGACACGTCGAAGTGGCCGATCACAAGCACTGCCGCTCCAACCTCTTGCATTTGGGCTCTGAGTAGGGCTTATAATCCTAAGTACGGAAAGTGAGCATGCAACATACGAAGTACCCACCACATACCGAAGATTTAGAGAAGCTTGCCGAGTTCTTCGACCAGGGAGACACCATTGAACTCGCGGCCCTAGAGGGAGTGCCGGAAGTTCCAGAGCAAGACCTCGTTAACGTTAGCCTGCGCTCCCGCGCCGTGATCTGGACGTGCTCAAGCGAGTGGCGGCCCGGGAGGGGCTACACCTTAGCACCTTCACGCGATGGGTTTTGCGCCGGTTCGTGCGAAGCCTCATCAAGCAATGGCTCGTATAGGGAACCTACCGCCGAAGGCGGTTCGAAGAAGGGGGAACCATGAAGCTGGGCGCCCACGTGTCCACCTCCGGCGGCCTGGACAAGGCCATCGACCGTGCGGTGGAGATAGGCTGCGAGTCCATTCAGATATTCGGGTCCTCCCCACAGTCGTGGGCCTACAAGCCGGTGCCCGAGGCCCAGACCTCCCTCTTCAGGGAGAAGGCCGAGGCTGCGGGCATCGACTCGGTGTTCTTCCATGCCATCTACCTCATTAACCTGGGGACACCCAATCCCGACCAGCTCGAAAAGGGCATCAAATCCTTGATAAATTACATGGCGCTGGCGGCGGAGATCGGGGCCGGCGGCGTGATCTTCCACCCCGGCAGCCATAAGGGCGCCGGCTACGACGCAATCATCGAGCAGACGGTGGCCGGGATAGAGACCGTGCTGAAGAGCTCCCCCGAAGGACCCTGGCTCACGCTGGAGAACACCGCCGGCATGGGCCAGCACATCGGCGCACGGTTCGACGAGCTGGGCGGGATCATCTCTTCGGTAGACCCGGCCTATCGCGGGAGGCTGAGGATCTGCCTGGACACCCAGCACTCCTTCGCCGCCGGCTACGACATCGCCACCCGAGAGGGGCTGGACGCCATGCTGGCCGAGTTCGACGAGACCATCGGCCTGGACCGGCTGGCGGCCGTCCACGCCAACGACTCCAAGTGCGCCCTGGGAGGCGGCATAGACCGCCATGAAAACATAGGCCAGGGGCACATCGGCCTGCCCGGGTTCGAGAACCTGATGGGCAACTCTGCCTTTCGAGACGTGCCTTTCTTCCTAGAGGTGCCGGGCATGGAGAACAAAGGTCCCGACAGGGCCAACCTGGACATCCTCAAGGAAATACGGAGTCGGACGGATCCCGAAGGCTGATGCGATTGACCCGCCGCGAGTTCGAGAGGCTGGTGCGGCAAGCCTTCGACGGCCTGCCGCCCTACATGGCCGAAGCAATAGACAACGTGGCAATCCTGGTAGAGGATTGGCCAGAGGCAGTCGATCTCCAGGCGGCGGAGATTCCGGCCGATTCACAGCTCTTCGGCCTCTATACGGGAGTCCCGCTGTCCGAACGGGGAGGCTGGCAGCCGCCGCTGCCCGACAGGATAACCCTGTTCCAGCGTCCCCTTGAGGAAGCATGCTCATCCCGGGAACAGGTGGTCCACGAGATACGGGTCACCCTGCTTCATGAGGTGGGCCACTACCTGGGGATGAGCGAGGAAGACCTGGAGCGCCTGGGATACGGTTGAAGCGCCGGGGCGAGAAGCCAAATGGCCGGCGCTATATTCTGGGGTACCTGGAGAGGCACAGGAGGAACGATGGCCGAGGTAAAGATCACGGTCCGGCTTAACGGACCATACATGGTAGAGGGCCCTTTCGAGCTTGTTGACCAGGAAGGCAATGCTTTCACGGTCGAGGAGGGTAAGAGGATCGCCCTGTGCCGCTGCGGGCAATCGGACAACAAGCCCTTCTGCGATGCCTCACATCGCAACAAGACCCCTGCCTTCGACGCCCCTACCACCGCGGGGTAACCCTCACCCCCGGCTCCTCTCCCACAAGGAGAGGGTGGCCCTGAGTCTGCCGAAGGGCCCGGGTAAGGACCTTTAGCGAGGCTGGTACATCCCCCGGAGGCGTCGGATGGAGCTCAAGCGCTCCTCCGCCAGCCGGTCCGCGGCCTGGGCAGTGGGAGTCTCCTCCCGGGCGGCGAGGTGGAGCACCTTCTCCATGGTCTCGTAGATGCGTTCGGTCATCTGCTTGGCCCGGTCGAAGCTGTAGGCGCCGTTCATCTCGCAAGAGACATTGATTATCCCGCCGGCATTGATGATGTAGTCCGGGGCGTAGAGGATGCCCGCTCGTTGTAGCCGCTCGCCGTCCTCGCCGTTCAGGAGTTGGTTGTTGGCGCCTCCCGCCACTATGCGGCATTTCAGGCGAGGGATGGTGTCCTCGTTGAGGATTCCCCCCAGGGCGCAGGGGGAGAAAACGTCGCAAGGTACGTCGTAAATCTCTTCCAGGCCCACGGTGGAAGCGCCCATGGCCCGAGCATTTTCCAGAGCGCCCTCGCTAACATCCGTGACTACCAGATTGGCCCCTTCCTTGGCCAGGTGCCCGGCGGTTTGCTGGGCCACCTTGCCGAAACCCTGGAGGGCCACGGTCCTGTCCGAGAGGGAGTCCAAACCCCACACGGCCTTGGCGCAGGCCTTCATCCCCAGGTAGACTCCCAGGCCGGTAAGGACTGACGTGTCTCCGCTGCCGCCCAGAGAGGTGGGCAGGCCGGTAACGTATTTGGTCTCCAAGGCGATGTACTCCAGGTCCCTGGTGTTCGACCCAACGTCGGAGGTAGTGAAGTAGCGGCCGCCCAGGGAGTCCACGTGCTTGGCGTAGGCCCGTAGCAGCGCCTCGGACTTGTCGGTGGCGGGATCGGCGATTATCACTCCCTTGCCGCCCCCTAGGGGGATGTCGGCGGCGGCCGACTTGTAAGTCATGGCCCGGGAGAGTCGCAGCGCATCGATGACGGCCTCCGCCTCCGACTTATAAGGCCAAATGCGTGTGCCCCCTACAGCCGGGCCCAGGGTTGTGTCGTGGATGGCGATGAAGGCCCTCAGCCCCACCGAGGGCTCGGAGCAGGCCACCAGCTGCTCGTGTCCCTGCTCCTCCATGTAGCCGAGAATGTCCATCGAATTGCGCTCGCTTTCACAAACTAAAACCCCGCCTTGAGGTGGGGCGGGGTCCGGTCAGACTTGACCTGGGAGTGTACTACCCATCAGCTATATTATATCGTACGGAGGGGGCTTACGAAAAGCGTAACCTAGGTCCACTCAGAAGAGCTCCTGGATCTCCTCCTCCAGCGTCTTTTCAGGGGAGGCCGCGCCGTTACCACCCCGCCGGCGCGACGCTCGGCCCAGCTCCTCGTAGGACTGGGCAGAGCCGTACTCCCGGGTGTGGACCACCACGGGCATGGGCACGGCGTGGCCGAAGATCATCGCTTGCTGGGTTGACTCCAAGCGGGACAGGACCGTTCTCAGCTCGCGGCCGCCCGGGGCCCCGCCCAATACGGCGTCGATGTCCCGCTCGCTGTCCAGGAGGCAGGTCAGCTTGGTGCCCAGCTGGCTCATTACCTCGGTATCGATGGCGCCGGGCCTCTGGTCGATGACCATCAGGGTGACGTCGTACTTGCGCAGCTCCCGGGCGATAGTACCGAAGATTGTCTGGGAGGCGACCGACGGCGCCAGGAACTTGTGGGCCTCTTCTATCGCGATCACCAGGGGAGTGGGCCCCGTGCCTGCTCCGCCCTCGGCCTTTTCCTTGCGTTGGATATATTGGTCGTGGATGCGTCTCGTGAGCAGGTTGGCCACCAGTATGTAGGCGTTAAGGTCGTTGCCGTATCGGCCGAACTCCAGCACCACATGCATGCCGCGGTCCAGGTGCTCTATGATACGGTTCACGGAGTCCTGCTTTACCGGACGGTTCAGAAAATCGTAGCGCTTCAGCCGCGACAGGCGATTGTACAGCGCGCTGAGGGCCTGGGACGGCACTCCCACCTGGTTGGCCAGGTCCGAGACGGCGTCCCGTCCCTCCAGGTCCAGAAACTCCTCAAGCCAGCCCCTTCCCAGCCTCCGTTGCAGGCCGTATGTGGCCTGGGTCGCTATGTCGGAGAGGCCCAGATTCTCCTGCAACGCCTCGACGTCCTCGGGCTCGATGTCGTCGTAGCCGATACCGACGACCTCGTCGGGGGACAGACCCCGGCGACGCGAGCTCTCCTCGTCCAGGGAGAACACCGCTACCTTGGAAGGAAAGAGCTGTTTCAGGCCTTTGACGGCGGTGTTGCCCTGCCCGCGACCCTGCCAGCCGTACTCGCTGTGCATGTCGAAGACCAGGCTGGCCGCCAGGTCGCTCTGGAGGATCCCTATAAGGAGCAGCCGGGTGAGGAAGGTCTTTCCGGTGCCGCTTTTGCCGAACACGCCCACTGAGCGCTCCACCACGGCCTGCAGGTCCAGGCGTACCTTGGTCTCCATGTCCAGGGGGTTCCCGATCCAGAAGCGGCGTCGGTCCTCGCCTCCGAACACCGCCTCCACGTCCTCCTCCGCGGCGGCGAAGGCCCTGGAGAAGTGGGTGGGCACCGTCTTGGCGGGTGCCGGGGCCGAGGTGTCGCCCATTACTGCAGGAAGGGTGAGGGTCGGGAGCACCGAGATGGTGCCGTAGGCCATAGTCCCCGAGACGACCTTGCTGATGAACGGATTCTGGACGTCCGGAGGCGCGTATTTCAGGCCCGGGTCCGCCGCGCCCAGGCCTACCTCGGTGACCACGCCGAAGAAACGCAGCTTCTCGCCCTGCACGGTGACGAAAGTGCCCACCTTGACGTCCTCCACGGAAGTGGAAAGGTCGAGGCGTATCTCGATGCCCTTGCCCAGGGAGCCGTCCACCACCATGCCCAGGAGACGGCCCTGGCGGGACTCCGGTCCCAGTCCGTCGGTCATGGTGACAGTCTCCTCAGGATGGAGCTCAGGCGGGGCATGTCTCCCACCAAGCGGACGGCCAGGCCCTTTCCGGCCCCCAGGAGAAAGCCCGTGGGGTCGTCGGTAGTAGTAGCGGCGCGACGCAGACAGGCTGCCACTACCTCGTCGGTCATGCCCTGGTCGGCCGGCACCGAGCTGACCAGCAGCCCCAGGAAGTCTAGCGACCGGGTGAACCGAGCAGTGTCATCGCCGGTGCAGGCATAGACGAAGGCGTGGATCCTCGGCGGAAGCGGGGGGAGGTAGTGGTTGACGCCAGTCCCGTTGCTGCCGTGTCCCACCACCAGGGCCTCGAACCGGGTGCAAAGCAGTCGGGAGAGCTGGGGATTGCTGCGGTAAATCTCCTCCTCGCTCTCCTCATCTTCACCCCGAGCGATAACCGGCCGGCCGGGGTCAAGGGCCTGGGTGCTCACCCGGTAGACCACGGCGTAGGTGTGGGAGACCTCGCCGTCACCCCGTTCATCGGAGGGCTCCTCGGTGTGGACGAAGGCCCCTAAGGGAGGCGCCTCGTAGAGGCGGTAGCACTGGGCAACGAACCGGTGAGAGGCGGACTCCACCACCTCCCCGACGCGGCGCGTCCCCCCTCCGGTGCCATCGATCATAGCCACGGCGTCCGCTTGGACCGCGCCTTCTCTGACGTGTACACCGGCAGGTGCTGCCGGGCCAGGGCCTCCTCCAGAAGCTGCCTGAAGGCATCCCGGTCCGAGCCGGTGAGTACCGCCTGCTCGTGGGACTCAGAGATGGCCACCGGGTATCCGAGGCCCCGGCGGCACTGGTCCAGGATCATGGCGTGGCTCAGGGAGAGGAGTTCGCTATCCATGGCAACCCATTGGGGCACCTCGACCCGGGCTATCTCGTCTCCTGTGTTCAAGTAGAAGAAATGCACCTGGTGCGGCCCGTAGAAATCCCTGGAGATGGAGGAGTTGGTGAAGTACAAGGACGAGCGCTCCCCGGGGGCCAGCAGCTCCTGGAACAGGTGCCGGTCCAGGAACCCGTTGACGGTGTCGCAGGGAGCCTGGTGGGAGCGGTGGCCGCTGCAGCTCTCACGACACCGGCCCGAGTCGCTGGGGCAGAGCTGGAGGCGGAGGGCGTTCACCACCTCGGTGCCCTGGGGCAGGCTGATGTACGCCGCCACTGCCAGCGTGCGGCTCTCGGCGGCCTTTCGCAGACGGTCCAGGGCGGGGATGAGCCCGCCTCCCACGATCTCGTCCCGGACGAAGGGCTGGTAGCCTCTACCGGCCAGGCCCCAGAGGACCAGCGAGCCGTCAATCAGGCCCAGCACCGGCATCCCCGGGGGCGTCTCCTCCAGTAGGGACGCCAGGACCCTCACCTCCTCCACCGCCCGCTTTAGGCCCAGGATGGGTCCCTCCACCGCCACCGACTCCAGGGAGCCTGGCGCGCTGGAAGTCATGTACAGATCCTCGTCTCCGGCGGAGAGTCTGGGCGTGCTGAACAGGTGGGCGTCGGGCTGGGAGCCGTAGGTCAGCATGCAGCCGCCGACGTTGATGAGATAGCAGCCCACCGGCATGTGGCGGTCCACGTCGATGTGGGAGCCGTCCACCGAAGCCACGCAAAAGTCCGGGGGCAGCGCCGAAGAGGCATACCTCCCGGCCAGGCCGTCCACCAGGCCGGCGCACAGGAAGGGCCGGCCCTGGCTGGAAGCGGCCTTGTCCAGCAAGTCGGGGGAGGAGTGGGCCTCCCGGAAAGCCCTGAGCGCCAGTGCCAGACGACGGTCCCGGTTGTCCCGGCCCTCGTCGAGGCGGCGGGTCGCGGTTTCGATCTGCCGGGCGGCGCTGGACAGGTCCAGGCTCATGGCTACCTCAGCACCCGCTCGTCACCGACGCGGCGGGTGACGCGCTGCTGGTCCAGGTGTTCCAGCAGCGGCAGGACGTACTTGCGGCTGGTGCCGAACAGGTCCCTGCCGTCGGCCACCGTGATCTTTCCGTGCTGCCGGGTGTGGGCTACGATCTTGTCCACCATGTCCCGGTAGGCCGAGGCAGAGAAGACCACTGTCTCACTGACCTTCACCACCGCCTTCTCCTCGATGAGGTGGGCCAGTAACTCCTGGTCCAGGGACAGGTCCGTGGGAGGGGAGTAGCGCTCGGCCTCTAGAGTCCGGAGGTAGTTGTCCATCGCCTTCTGTTGAGATGCGTTCAGGGTGGGGCTGTGGTCGGGCCGGCGCACCAGCGCGCCCTCCTCTTCCAGGATTCCTTCCGCCTTCAGCCGATCCATCGCTCGGGAGGAGGCCTGCTGAGGCAGTCGCAGGCGGTTCCGTAGCTCCTCCCGGGGAATGCCCTTACGCAGCGGGTACTGGCTGTGGTAGGACTGAAGCGCGGCCGAGGCCTCCCTTTGCAGCGCCGTCCAGGAAGTGATGGAGTAGGCTATCGTATCGGACGGGGTGGATGGGTCTCCCAGCAGCACTGCCTGGCCGGCCTCGGCCAGCTCCACGGCCCGAGACCCGATCTCTTCCGGGGACAGGTTGGCCCGCCGGGAGAGGGTTTCCAGGTCGCAGGGGCCCCAGTGATCCAGGGCGCTCAGGACGGCTCCCTCCCCAGTGCCGTCCTCCATGGCCTCCAGACGCTCGATGACCGACGGTACGAAACGGCGGTGGCGGCGTGCCGGCGCGGGGTCCACCACCCTGCCGCCGCCCAGGGTGGTGTCAGAAGACCGGATCACGAACAGGTCTCCCTTGACCGCCGGGACCGGGTCCTCCAGGTGGATCTGGACCCATCCCTCCTGACTGGGACCCATCTCCTCCTGGTCCAGGAGACGGACACGAGCCGGGCTCTCGGTGGTGTAGAGGTGAAAGGTCACCCCTTCGTTGTGTTTCAGGTTTCGAGGACAGCTTCGAGCCAGCTTGAGCTGAGCGTCGAGCCTCCTGGTCGGTTGGAGCCATCCCGAGGTGGTGACCATCTCCCCCCGCTGAATGTCTTCCCGCGAGATACCGGAGAGGTTCACCGCTAGCCGCCTTCCGGGATCGGCGAGGTCTAGCTTCTTGCGATGGCTCTGGAGCCCGCGGATGCGGCCCTTCTCGCCGGCAAGCAGCAGCTCCACTTCCTGGCCGGCGGATAGGGTACCGTCGATGAGGGTGCCGGTGACAACGGTGCCGAAACCGGCGACAGTGAAGCAGCGGTCCACCGGGAGCCGGGGCCGGCCCAGGTCCCTGCGCTCCTCGGTGGAGTCCAGCATGTCGTCCACGAGGCGCTGCAGCTCGTCCAGGCCCCGCCCGGTGTAGGCGGAGACGGCGACCATGGGTGACCCTTCGAAAGTGGTCCCGACCAGGGTATCCTCGACCTCGGCTTTCACCAGCTCGAGTATCTCCTCGTCCACCAGGTCGGCCTTGGTGACGACCACCAGGCCCCGCTTCACCCGCAGAATGTCCAGGATTGCCAGGTGCTCTCTGGTCTGGGGCATCACGCTCTCGTCGGCGGCTACCACCAGCAGGGCCAGGTCGATCCCACCCACACCGGCCAGCATGTTCTTGATGAACCGCTCATGCCCCGGCACGTCCACGATGCTAACCTCGCGGCCGCTGGGCAGGGTGAGCCAAGCGAAGCCCAGGTCGATGGTCATCTCCCGCTCCTTCTCCTGGGGGAGACGGTCGGGGTCTATGGAGGTGAGGGCCTTCACCAGGGTGGACTTGCCGTGGTCCACGTGGCCGGCGGTGCCGATTACGTACATCCTACGCTCCCTGGGCTTCCTTCCTTTAGGATAGCATCAGCGAAGGCCGGGAGCAATTGAGGGTGAGTCAGATCCCGAAGAGGGTTTGCTGCGACTGGTATAATGTCCTCTTCAACGGAGAGGGCGCAATCGAGATGTCCGAAAGGAAGAAACCTGAGCTACATGTATTGGCTATTTGTCAATCTACGTTAATCGAACCGAATGGTTTTGTATCATTAATAAGAATAGTTGACAAGTTCATCCACGCAAGCACTGTGGAGGTCCCGACTAATACTCCTCTTCCGTTGCGCTTTGAGATATTTACCAGATGGGCAAATGGCACAGGGGACTACACGGAGAGACTATTCGTCATAGGCCCGACCGGGAAGCGAAGCCAACTGGGAACCGATCATCCGTTCAGGCTTACCGATGTCAGGAAGGCCCAGCAGATCAGGCACTTTACTAATTTGGCAGTCGGTCAGACCGGTGACTATTGGTTAGAAGTGTTCCTCGATGACGATGCCGACCTGTCGCAACCTTATGGTTTGGGATCGAAATACAACAGCAGTCTGGCAGTGCTAGATCAGGACAAGATCAGCCCTGACATCAGACGGAATGCCAGACTCGCTCCGCAGCTCCATGATTATGCCCTGTTGGATGATTGCGGCCGGCTGCACGAACGAATCGAGCACTTCCTGTGCCAGAATGCATAGGGCACCGTCGTTCTCCAAACCAGCCTGGATTTCGGCTATTGTGTTTTCCAGCTCGGAAGTCACGGCGGTGTCTTCCCAGACTGGGGACTCCATGAGCTGCCACGAGTGCCTTGCGAGGAAACGGGCCACGTCGTTGCTTGTCGCGGCGCCATCGCGGGTATCCTCTGGCAGTCTAACCAGCCTAATGTTCATAGATACTTCCCGTAGCTAATTTATCACAACAATGCCTACAGCACCACCCGAACTAGAGGACGTGGAAGCAACGCAAGAGGAACTATGGGAGCTTTATCGTTATTTAGAGATTGACGCGAAGCTCGAACGTCAAGAGTGCCCTCTTCGATTGGAGATAATGCGTAGATATCTGAAACGGCCCAAACCTAACTCTAGGAGGTGGAAATATGGTTCGGTCAGTGGCGGTTGGCCGTCTGCCATCAGTACAAGCCTGACGGGGCGACGGTGTGGAACAGGCCGGACCCCAAGCGGATCAACATCGATTCTATTGCTCTATTCTTAGCTCAGAAGGGGTTCACTCCAGGAAGCGTATGAAGACCTGGTTGGCCAGGAGGCATCCCCTGTCGGTCAGGCGCAGGACCCCGTCGGCACATTGTAGCAGGCCCTGGTCCTCCAGCTCGCCGATCTGCGGGCCGTACAGCTCCAGAGGGTCCCTCTCGAACCTGTGCCGGAACTCTTCGACCTTCATGCCGTCCAGGAGACGGAGGCCCAGGATCATGGTCTCCGCCATCTCCAGCCCAGGGCTGATAGCCTCGAAGCCCCCCAGGGGTCCTTCCCTAGTCAGGCGGTCCCAGTTGGGGCCTTCGGAGGAGTCGGCGCTTGCCGTGGCCCAGCCCTGTACTCGCTTGATGTATTCCCTTGGAGAATCCACGTCCCAGAAGCGGTGGCCCTCCAGGCAGGAGTGGGCGCCGGGCCCGACTCCCAGGTAGCTCCGGTTGAGCCAGTAGGCCAGGTTGTGGAGGCACTCCTGCCCATCCAGAGCCCAGTTGGATATCTCGTAGTGGTGGTAGCCCGCCCCGTTCAGGGAGTCCCGTGCCAGGGTGTACATGTCTGCGGCCAGGTCTGGGTCCGGCTCGGGTAACCGTCCCTGGCGCACCGACCGCTCCATGGGGGTTCCCTCCTCCAGAGTGAGGCAGTAGAGGGATAGGTGGGGCGGCATCAATCCCAGGACCTCGTGCAGGGTGCTTTGCCACTGAGCGAAGGTCTGGCCGGGTAGCCCGTACATCAGGTCCAGGTTCACCCTCTCGAAGCCGGCGCTTTGGGCGAGCCGGTACGCCTCGACCGCCTCCCGGGCGCTGTGCCGCCGGCCCAGCGTGGACAGCAAGGAGTCGTCCAGGCTCTGCACCCCGATGCTCAGCCGGTTCACCCCCATGGCCAGTAGCTGCTCCAGGGCGGGGCCATTGAGGTCCCCCGGGTTCGCCTCCAGGGTGGTCTCGACGGAGGGGGCGATTCGGAAGGCGGAACCCATGGCAGCCAGCAGACGCTCCGTGCAGTCCAGCGGGATATACGAGGGCGTCCCGCCACCCAGGAAGATGGTGTTCACCTCGGGGTGGCCCAGGGTCTCCGCCCAGAGGCGTATTTCCAGGGCGAGGGCCTCCACGTAGGGTGGGATCAGCGCTTCTATGCCCTGATAAGTGTTGAAATCGCAGTAGGGGCATTTGGTCTTGCAGAAGGGGATGTGGACGTAGAGGGAGAGGCCGTCTCCAACCGCCATCTTGTCACCAAAGGACTGTCCCATTCCCGACGGACCCTTCATACCCGAACTATTCATACGTTGAAGAGGAAGATTACGGCGTCCCCGTCCTTGATAGGATATCCCTTGCCCTCCAGCCGGAACAGCCCCTCTTTCTTGCACTGTGCCACCGAGCCGCACCTGGCCAGGTCATCGAAGGCCATCACCTCGGCCCGGATGAATCCTCGCTCTATGTCGGAGTGTATCTTGCCCGCCGCCTTGACCGCCGGGGTTTCGGCGGCAACGCTCCAGGCGCGCACCTCATCGGGCCCGTAGGTGAAGAAGGAAACCAGGGAGAGGAGATGGTGGGACAGGCCGACTACCCTGTCGACTCCGGACTCTTCCAGCCCCATGGACTCCCGGAACTCCCTCTCGTCTTCCTGAGCAAGCTGGGACAGCTCCAGCTCCAGCTTGGCGAACAGGGCCACGACCCCAACGCCCGCCCTGGCTTCGCTACCTTCGGCCACCGCCCTCTCCAGGTCGGCGACGCCGGACAGGTTCCCTTCGTCGACGTTCAGGGCGATGAGGAGGGGTTTGGCCGTAAGGAACTGGTAGTTGGACAGGAGCTGTCCTTCCTCCGAGGTCACCTGCTGGTCTCTCAGAGTGACGCCCTTCTCTAGCTCCTCTTTGACCCGCTGAAGGACGGCTGTCTCCTTCAGCAGGGTGTCCCGTTCGTTCCCCCTTGCTCCCTTCAGGTTGGCCTCGATCCTTGCCACCCGCCGCTCCAGGATAGCCAGGTCGGAGAAGGCCAGCTCGGCCTCGACGTCGGCTATATCCCTGTGGGGGTCGACGCTACCCCTGACGTGGGGTACCGAAGGGTTCTCGAAGGCGCGAACTACAAGGAGGAGGGCGTCGCAGCCCTGCAGCGTGTTCAGGAACTGCCCCCCAATGCCGGCCCATTCGGGGGTCTCCTGGGCAGACCCCTGGCCAGCGGGCACGTCCAGGTACCTGACCTCCGCCGGCACGACCTTCCGGGGATTGAACATCTTCACCAGGGTATCCAGCCGCGGGTCGGACATTCCGGCCACCCCTACCTGGACGTCTTGTCTCCCCGATCCCGAGGAGGCCGATTGGGCCCGGCCCCGGGTAAGGGCGTTCAGCAGTGTGGTCTTGCCGCTTTGGGGGAGTCCTATTAGTGCTATTTCCATGTCATCGTCTGTGGGTGGTGTTTGAGAGAACCACTCGCAGAATAGCAGAAAGGGGCCGTTGGTCATAGCCCCTTCTACCTAGCTGAACAGGAATCAGCCCGAGCCCGCTACTTTTCGGCTTCGTCGTCTTCCTTCACCTGATAGCGGCCCTCGACGATCCGCGAGGGGCCTTGAGGGGGTTGGTCGCCGCCATCGTCGCGGGCCCTCCAGGGGGCGTACCCTTCCACCACCGCCCGTGGCGCCAGATTGGTGAGGAGGTAGACGGCCACACAGAGCACGGCCAGGTAGCCCGCCAGGCCCACGAGAGGGATGCGGGCGAAGGGCGTCAGGAAGTACAGCAGCGTCGCCGGTACTACCAGCCTCAGCAGCAGGGGCACCCGGCCGTCGAAGCTGAGCTTCCATGCGAGCCAGACGGTCCTGGCCAGCCTGGGAATCAGCCTGGGCAGGAACATCATCAGGAGCGGAAAGAGAATGAAACGCAAGAGCATGAGAAGTTCCTGAAGTTTGACCTTAATACTATTATAACCGGTGGTATGGTATCTTTGAACTAGTCGAACCCCTACCGCTCTCCTCTGCTCAACAGTTAGCGATTCTGCGGAGGTTCCCATTGCCCTCCCACGTCCTGTTCGGCGATGATTTCCTCGTTTCCAAGGCCTTGAAGGAGCTTCAGGGTCTGGTGGGCTCGCCGGACGTTCTCGAGGCCAACAGCCATCGCCTGGCCGGGGCCCAGGCGGATTTCGGCCAGCTAACGGCCGTCTGCGGGGCCGTGCCCTTTCTGGCCGAGTACCGGCTGGTAGTGGTGGAAGGTCTCCTGTCTCTGTACGAGTCGGCGAGTGGGCGTCGCAGAGGGCAGGGACAGGAGGGCAGGGGAAATCAACGGTCCATGGCCGAGTGGGACGGTCTGGCGGGATACGTTTCCCAGGCCATGTCCCCGACGACCCTCCTGGTCTTCGTGGACGCCCGACTGTCCCGGGGGAACCCGCTCTTGCAGAAGCTGCGGCCCACAGCTGAGGTGAAGGAGTTGTCCACGCCCTCCGGAGAGGTCCTGGCCCGCTGGGTCAAGGAGCAGGTGGAAGCGAAGGGCTCTCGGATCACGCCGGGCGCCTTACGCGTCTTGACCCAGGTCGTGGGCAGCGATCTACGAACCTTGGACAACGAGATGGAGAAGCTGGCCACCTTCGCCGGTGACAGGGCCATAGAAGAAGGGGACGTGCGTCTCCTGGTGCCCGAAGCCAGAGAGGCGAATATCTTTGCGGCGGTGGACGCTCTCCTCGATGGGAAGTCCGCGGTGGCGCTGCGGGCGATGCACAAGCTCAGAGATGGTGGCGCAGAGTTCCCCTATATCGCCTCGATGGTAGCCCGACAGCTCCGCCTGGTTACCCTGGCCCGCGATCTGATGGACCGGGGACACGGCCAGAAGGAGATCGGCGAGCGCCTGGGGATCGCCCACGAGTTTGCTCTCAAACGGACCATTGGACAGGCGCGGAACCATTCCTGGGCCGACCTCGAATGGCTGTACGACAGGCTGTTGGAGGCCGATCTGGCGGTGAAGCAGGGGAGGACTAGTCAGGACGTGGCCGTGGACCTCTTGGTCAGTCAGGTGGCGGGCCCGACTATGCGGAGCTCCCGTCGATAGTTCCCAGGTCCTCCCTCCAACCGTACTCCATGGCGTTGTAGCAGGCCACCTTGTGCCCCGGCTCCAGGTCTTCCAAGGCCGGCATGGGCTCCAGGCGGCATTGGTTGATGACCTTGGGACACCGCGGAAGGAAAGTACACTGGCCCGGCAGGTTGACCATGTCCGGGGGATTCCCGGCTATCGGTTGAAAGCGGCGCTCTGGCCGGTCCAGCCGCGGCAGAGACTGGAAGAGTCCCCACATGTAGGGATGGCGGGCGCTTTTGAAGATGGTCCGAACGTTGGAGTGCTCCACGATGGAGCCGGCGTACATCACCGCCACCTCGTCTGCCATCTGGGCCACGATGCCCATGTCGTGGGTTATCAGGATCATCGAGGATCGGAGCTCCTTGCAGAAATCCTTGAGGCGCTCCAATATCTCGGCCTGCAGGGTCAAGTCCAAGCTCGATGTGGGTTCGTCCGCGATGATTACCTTGGGGCGCAGGGCCAGGGCCATCGAGAGCATCACCCGCTGACACATCCCCCCGCTTAGCTGGAAGGGATACCGCTTAAGGATATTTTTGGGATCGGGCAGGCCTGTCTCCCTCAGCATGCTCATGGCCAGATCGGTGGCTTCCCTCTTGGACGAAGATGTGTGGGCGAGGATCTGCTCTTCGACCTGGGCTCCGATGGTCAGGATCGGGTTGAGGGCTGCCCTGGGCTCCTGGGGCACGATGGTTATGTCCTTGCCTCTGATGCGCTGCAGGGTGCGTTTGTCCGCCGACAGCAGGTCGAGGTCGCGATACTGCACCGCTCCTTTAACCACCCTCGCCGACTTGGGGAGCAGTCCCAGGAGACTGAGGGCGGTCGTGCTCTTACCCGCTCCGCTCTCTCCCACCAGGCAGAGGGTCGAGCCTTCCTCAAGGGAGAAGCTCACGCCGTTGACCGCCTTGACCTCTCCTTCTTTGGTCCGGAATCTGACGTAGAGGTCCTCCACCCTCAATACCTCAGGCATCGAACCTCCCATCGGCCATCCGCTGCGGAACAGCCGCGTCCGCCGCGGCGGCTTTCATGCTATTCATCTCCACCGGCTCGCAGCGGCCCGCCTTCACCTCCAGGATCAGCTCCTCGACGCCGGTGATGCGTCCCTGGAATAGTGTGGCCACCTTGCCCAGGTCACCGGTCCGATGGCAATCGCCGCTCCCCACCGTTACCAGGTCAAAGGAGTCGCCCAGGTCTCCGGCGAACCCGGTCTCCCCGGCAGTAGCCCTGCCGTTCAGGGTCTCTATAGCGTGGCACGAGGCGAAGAAGGGGTCGTTCCGGGCCCGGTCCAGCATATCTCGGTAACGTTCCGGCCGCAGGCTCCCTTCCTCTAGATAGCGCCGCCGGTAGGGGTGAGCGGCCACCATCAAGCCTCCCGCGTCGTCCACCAGACCCTTTAGGAAGACTACCTTGTGCATGCCGAAGACGTACCGGTCCAGGCCGAAAACCAGAACGTGGCCTCCCTCGGTGTTCACTTCGCAGCCGGGCAGGATAAAGAAGTTGTGCCTCCTGGAGAGGGCCAGGATGTCGGCACGATCCCAGAATGCGTCGTGTTCGGTGATGCACACCCCATCGAGGCCCGAGGATTTGGCCGCCTCCACCAGGTCGTCGGGGCTCATGAAGGCGTCGTCGGAGCCGGGAAAAGTATGGGTGTGCAAGTCGATGAGCAATTAGGTTCTCTCTACCAAATAACCTGTTCGTACTCAGTTTCGCATCCGGCCCATTCGAGTGTCAACCGTGATGAGCAACGGTCAAGGGGGGCCGGCTTGCCCCAGGCTTGCTACTAACTCGGTTGCAACCCGCATACCTTTGCTCTTATACTCGTAGGACACAGACGGGTCAGCTACTGGCACAGGGGCGGTCGTATGGAACAGAAGGGTCGAATACTGTCGGGAATGAGGCCTACCGGGAAGCTCCATTTAGGCAACTATTTGGGGGCTTTGAAGAACTGGGTAGACCTTCAGGATAGCTATGAGTGCATATACTGTGCGGTGGATGTCCATGCCCTGACCACCATCACCTCCCCGGAGGAGACCAGGCAGATCCGACCTAACACTCGCGAGATGGTTCTGGACTGGCTGGCGGCGGGCCTCGACCCGGAGCGCAGCATTATTTTCGTCCAGTCCCGAGTGCCCGAGGTCATGATCCTGCACACTCTCCTCAGCATGGTGACTCCCCTTGGATGGCTCATGCGAGTGCCTACCTTCAAGGAGAAAGTGCGCCAGATGAGCGAGACCGAAGAGAGCGTTAACTACGGGCTGGTCGGTTATCCGGTGCTCCAGACCGCCGACATCATCCTGTACAAGGCCGATGCCGTCCCAGTGGGCGAGGACCAGCTGCCCCACCTTGAGTTGTCCCGGGAGATCGTGAGACGGTTCAACAACATGTTCGGCGAGACCTTCCCAGAGCCTCAGGCCAAGCTGACCGAGGTGCCCCTGATAGTCGGCCTGGATGGGCAGCAGAAGATGAGCAAGAGCGTGGACAACCACATCGACCTGGCGGCCACGCCCGAAGAGACCCGGAAGAGGGTGCTGACGGCCTTCACCGACCCCCAGCGTACCCACAAGAAGGTGCCAGGGCGGCCCGAAGTATGCAACGTGTACTCCCTCCACAAGATCTTTAACCCCACCGAGGTCGATACGGTGTACGAGGAGTGCACCACGGCTCAAAGGGGTTGCGTCGACTGCAAGGCCCAGCTAGCCGCTGGGATCAACGGCTACCTTGAACCCTTCAGGGAGAAGAGGCGAGAGTTCGAGTCGCGGCCCGACGACGTGACCGACATGCTCGCCGAAGGCGCCAAGAGGGCCGGGGTCATCGCCAAGAAGACTATCGCCGAGGTCGAGGAAAAGATGGGCCTAGCCTAGCAGGGAGGATTACCTTAACCATGAGCCAGCAACCCACAGAGAATCCCTCGGCTCTCGTCGTTCCGGACTCTGTCAGTCACAGGTCCGCCCTCTCCATCGCCGTAGAGGCGGCCCAGGCCGCAGGCGAGGTGATCCTCAGCCGTTTCCACACGGCCAAAGAGGTCAGCTTCAAAGGGCGGGCCAACGTGGTCACCGACGTAGACCTGCTGGCCGAGACCGCCGCCCTGACGCCGCTGAAACAGGAATACCCCGACTTCGGCATCCTATCCGAGGAGTCGGAGCCCGTGGTGACCGGCTCCAGCTACACCTGGGTGCTGGACCCGCTGGACGGTACCCGAAACTATGCGTCGGGGATACCTCACGTCTCGGTGGTGGTGGCGCTGGCCCGGGACGGAGAAGTCATCCTGGGGGTGACCCACGATCCGGTGCGCCGTGAGACCTTCACCGCTGAGAAGGGAGGCGGGGCCTACCTTAACGGAGCCCTCATATCCGTCTCCCAGAGGACCGAGATCCCTGACTGCCTGCTGGGGTTCGATATGGGCTACGTGGACGAGAAGGCCGTTCTGGCCCTGGACTTGGTGAAGGCCCTGTGGCCGGGGATGCAGAGCGTACGCATTATGGGCTCCGGAGCTCTGGGACTGGCCTATGCCGCCTGTGGACGGGTAGACCTGTACTTCCACCACAGGCTGTACCCCTGGGACATCGCCTCCGGCATGTTGTTGGTGTCCGAGGCGGGAGGAACGGTGGTGGACAAACACGGCGCGCCGGCCACCCTGGAGAGCGAGAGCGTAATTGCCTCTAGCCATCACCTGATGGGCCGGTTCCTGGAGATCACCGACGGTCTGGAGTGGAGAAAGTAGCGGCGGCCATTAGTCCCCGGAATCCGAGGAGTAACTAGCGATGAAGGTGTTTGACCGGATCACAATCTACCCTAACGTATTTGGTGGCAAGCCCTGTATCCGGGGTATGCGGTTACCCGTGTCCACGGTGCTGAATCTGGTTGCCTCAGGCACGAGCACAGAAGAGATACTTGAAGACTATCCCTATCTGGAAGAGGAGGACATCCGGCAATCGTTGAAATTCGCGGCGTGGGTCCTTCAAGAGGAGCGCATAGAGATAGTCTGAAGTATGCGGATTCTGGTGGATATGAATATTTCGCCCAGAACCGTTGATTTTCTAAATGAGCGAGGTCACCAAGCCGTCCATGTCTCGGAAGTGGGCTTAAGCCGAGCAACTGATCAAGAGATTGTAGGAAGGGCTATGTCTGATGGTATGTCGATTCTTACCCGGGATCTGGACTACTGTGATATCCCTCGCCTCTGAAGGAGAAATGGAATTGGGAGTCCTCATTCTCAGGCTGGGCGACTGGACAAGGCAGCAGGCAGAGGATCGTTTGAGGCGGGTTCTTGAGGAAATGCCGGAAGAGTCGTTTAGGAATGCCATAGTGGTAGTAGAGCGCCAAAGGGTGCGCATCCGTCGGCTGCCAATTTCCTAACAAGCTTGCAGGGAGGTCACCGCATGGCGCGAGTACCCACCGTCACCAGGGAGAACCTCAAACCCGAGGACCTGCCCTACTTCGACGAGTTGGCCCGAATCCGGGGCACGGTGACCGGACCCTACAGTGTCCTGCTTCACGTCCCCAAGCTCGCCGCTCGGGTCGGCGCAACCGGGGACTACGTGCGCTTCGAAGGAGACCTCTCCGGCCCGCTGAGGGAGGCGGTCATCCTGGCCGTGGCCAGTGAGATCGGCGCCCAGTACGTCTTCACCGGCCACGCCGGGTTGGCTCGCCAGGCTGGCCTGTCCGACGAAACCATCCGAGCCATCGTGGACGGCACGGTGCCCGACGGCCTGCCCGAGGACCAGGCGACGGCGCTTCGCTATGCCCGGGAGCTGATACGGGACCACAAGGTAAGCAACGGCACCTTCGGGGCCGCCCTGGACCGACTGGGCGTGGGCGGCATGGTTGAGCTGACGGCGCTGGTCGGCCACTACCTCACGGTGGGCCACGTACTCAACGCCTTCGAGGTAGAGCTGCCTCCCGGGATGGCACCGGAGCTGCCCCAATGAGCCGGGACCTCCTCCTGGGCCCCTATCGCGTCCTCGATCTTACCGACGGCAGGGGCCTCCTGTGCGGGAGGATTCTGGCCGACCTGGGCGCAGACGTGGTCCAGGTTGAGCCCCCCGGGGGGAGCATCGCCCGGAGCGTCGGGCCCTTCTATAAGGACCGTGTCCACCCGGAGAGAAGCCTCTACTGGTGGGCCTACGCCACCAACAAACGGGGCATTATCCTGAATATGGAATCCGTCGCGGGCAGGCGGCTTCTCAGAAGGCTGGTCGAAGGCGCTCACTTCCTCATAGAGTCCTTCGACCCCGGCTACTTGGACGGCCTTGGATTGGGATATGGCGATCTCGCCGCCATCAAACCGGGTCTGGTCATGGTGTCCATAACTCCCTTCGGTCAGGACGGCCCCTACGCCCACTACGCGGCCCCGGACATCGTCGGCATGGCCATGGCCGGGATAACCCACCTTACCGGCGACGGCGACCGGCCGCCGGTAAGAGTGGGGTTCCCCCAGTTCTATCTTCATGGGGCGGCCGCCGGCGCCGCGGGGGCGATGATCGCTCATACCCACCGCGCTTCCACCGGCCAGGGGCAGCACGTGGACGTGTCCTGCCAGCAAGCCGTGGCCCGGGCCCTGGCCCACGCTCCCCAGAGCTGGGACCTGGAGGGCGTGGTGCTCAGACGCATGGGCATCTATCGCCAGACTTCGGCGGAGACGTCTGTGCGGCACACCTGGCAGTGCAAGGACGGCTACGCCAACTACCAGCCCCAGGGAGGAGCCGTAGCCAGGAGCACCCGGGCCCTCCTCGACTGGATGGAGGAAGAGGGACACGACGTGGCCGAGCTGAAGGCCGTCAATTGGGACGAGTTGGGATACGGCCGGGTGCCCGCCGATGTGATGGACAAATCGGTCGTCGCCATGGAGAAATTCTTCGCCACTCGCACCAGGGAAGAGCTGACCCAGGCAGCGGTGGAGCGGCGAATAATGCTCTTCCCGGTTGCCACCCAGGGAGATATCCTGGCCCATCCCCAGCTTGCCGCACGGGGATATTTCACGGAGCTAGCCGTACCGGAGGCTTCCGGCATGGTACCCCATCCCGGCGTTACGGTCCGCGACGAGGGATATCGAGTTGGCCTGGAGCGACCGGCTCCTGCCATAGGCGAGCACAACGAGGAGATCTATCGGGGAGAGCTGGGCCTCTCCCCAGGGGACCTTACGGCCCTCCGTAGGTGGGGGGCTATATGACGTCTCGGCGGGCTCTCGACGGCGTCAAGGTCCTGGACTTCTGCTGGGTGGCGGCGGGTCCTATGACCACAAAGTACCTGGCGGAGCACGGCGCCACCGTGGTGCGGGTGGAATCGGCGAAGCGGCCCGACACCCTTCGCGGAGCTGCCCCTTTCCCCAACGGTGTCGCCGGAATCAACCGCAGCGGCTACCACGCCAACATGAACTCTGGTAAGTATGGCGTCGCCATCGACATGCGCCATCCCCGGGCCAGGGAGCTGGCGCTGCGCATGGCGGCCTGGGCCGACGTGGTGACAGAGAACTTCACCCCGGGGACCATGGAAAGCTGGGGGCTGGGTTACCCGGAGCTGAAGGAAGCCAATCCTTCGGTCATCATGTTCAGCACGTCTACCATGGGGCGCGGTGGCCCCTTGGAGAGCCAGCCGGGGTTTGGGCCGGTCCTGTCATCCCTTGTGGGGCTGACCCATGTGACCGGCTGGCCCGACGGCTTCCCGATGAATCCCTATGGCGCGTACACAGATTTCATAGTTCCCCGGTTTGCCGTGCCCGCCATCCTGTCGGCCCTGGACTATCGTCGGCGCAGCGGCGAGGGCCTCCACCTGGACATGTCCCAGCTGGAGGCCTCCATCCACTTTTCGGCGCCCTACATTCTGGACTACGCCGTCAATGGTAGGGAACAGGGGCGCAAGGGCAACCGCGACGCTGCCGCCGCTCCCCACGGCGCCTATCCCTGCAGGGGAGACGATCGCTGGATAACCATCGCTTGCCGCACAGATGGCGAGTGGGGGGCGTTAAGCACGGTTATTGACCCGTCCGGGGAAGGCTGGCCCCACCGTCAGGAGTTCTGCGGTATCCTTGGCCGGAAGGCCCACGAGGAGGAGCTGGAACGGCTGATTGCAAAGTGGACGGTGGATTGGGACGTACGTGAGCTGATGGATACCCTTCAAAGGGCGGGTGTCCCGGCCGGTATGGTGAACAACCCCAGAGACCTGTTCGAGGACCCTCAGCTACAGCACCGGGGGCACTTCCGCTTCCTGGACCACCCCGAGATCGGTCCTTATGCCAGCGACCGTAGCGAGCTTAACTTCACCCGAACACCCGGAGACCTGGACAGGCCCGGACCTATGCTGGGCCAGCACACCGAGCAGGTGCTGACCGAAATGGTCGGCCTTTCGCCGGAAGAGTACCGGTCTCTTGTGGATGATGGGGTACTCGAGTAACCGCCGCTACTTGAACCGGGGGATCACTTTCTCTCCCAGAAGGCGCAGGGAGCTGAGCACTTTGTCGTACGGTATCTCCCGGCCGTAGTTCATCTCCAGCACTAAACCGGACAGCCCCAGCATCTCCTGGTATTCCTGGAGCCGCTCCGTCACCGTCTCCGGCGTGCCGTAGATCACCCTGTCGCGGAGTATCTCGTCGTACGTGAGCTGGCCGATACGTCTGAGCCGCTCGGCCATCTCGGGTGTTCCGGCGGAGGACGCCAGCTCATCGGCCAGGAAACGTATCTCGCCGATGGTGCTGGTCCGGGGCGCCTCCAGGGCCTCTTCTTCCGTCTCAGCGACGAAGGCGGGGATGCGAAGAAGCACGGCTCCCGGTCCCGGCTGCCCGGCTTCCCGGCGCGCCTTTCTGTATTGCTCGACGCGCTCCTGGGTTTGAGCTTCCCCTGCGTCGAGGCTGGCTAGGATCGAATGCCCCAGGCTTCCTATGGTCGGGAAAGAGTCGGCGCTGGAAGCGGCGATATAGGTCGGAGGGTGTGGCTGTTGGTAAGGCTTGGGCACCACGTTCACGTCGCTGAAAGAGTAATACTCGCCCTGATGGGAGAACCGCTCTTCGGTCCATGCCTTCATGATCACCTCAAGGGTCTCCGAGAAGAGTCGGCGGCTCTCTGAGTACGGCACGTTGAAGCCTTCGTAGAACTTTGTGAACGCGCTGCGGCCCGCGCCGAAGTCCAGGCGGCCCTTGCTGATGTGGTCGACCATGGCCGCTTCTTCGGCGATGCGGATTGGGTTGGCCAGGGGCAGGACCTGCACACCCAGCCCGATCCGTATTCGCCGGGTCCGAGAGGCGATGGCGCTGGCCGCGACCAGGGGTGAGGCCATCACTGAGCGGTCGGCGATGAAGTGGAACTCGGCCAGCCAGACGGTATCGATGCCCAGGTCTTCAGCCGCTTCCACCAGGGCGAAGGACTCCTCGAATGCCTCGGCCTGGGTTCGGCCTCGCCTGACTTGGAATTCAATGAATATACCGAAGTCCATGGGCCTCCGATATCATCTACGAGGTAGAGACGCCCGGGCGGATCAGTTGAACTTCGGTATCACCCTATCGGCAAAGAGCCGCATGGAGTGCATTACCTTGTCGTAGGGAATGTGCCCGCCGTGGTTCATCTCCAGGATGAAGCCTGACAGGCCCAGTCGTTCCTGATGCTCCTGGAGACGCTCGGCCACCGCCTCGGGCGTCCCGAAGACAAGCCTCTGCCGGATGAGGTGGTCGTAGGTGAGGCCGCCAACGGCCTGTTGCCGCGCCAGGTCCTCCTTGGTGGCGGCGAAACCGCTGAGGAACTTGGCGCCGTAGGCTTGCTGGTAGAGGGCGCTGGCTTCCGGCTCGGAACGGGCCCGCTCCTCAGTCTCGGCGACATAGACAGGAATCCTCAGCAGCACGTCGTCGGGGCCGGTGTGGCCTGCTTCCTTCCGCGCGCGGCGGTACTCCTTCATCTGCTCTTCGAGGTAATCGAGCCCGCGGCCGCTGAGCAGGAAGGTGGGATATCCCATGCTCCCGATCAATGGGAAGGTGTCGGCGCTGTAGGCGGCGACGCGGATGGGGGGGTGGGGCTTCTGGTAAGGCCTGGGCACCAGTGTCACGTTGTTGAAGGTCCAGTACTGGCCCTGATGGGAGAACGTCTCGTTAGTCCATGCCTTCTCCACCACCTCAAGGCCCTCGAACAGGCGGTCCCGTGTCTCACTGTAGTCCATGTTGTAGCCCTCGTAGAACTGGGTGAGGGCACTGCGGCCGATACCGAAGTCCAGGCGTCCCTTGCTGATCTGGTCCAGGGTGGCGGCCTCCTCGGCGAGGCGGAGGGGGTTGGCCAGGGGCACCACCAGCACGGCGAGCCCGATGCGGATGTTCTGGGTACGGGCCGCGATGGCGCTGGCGATGATGAGCGGAGATGCGAGCACTGAGCGGTCGCAGACCAGGGGAGGCTGTCTCAGAAGTCAGGGACCTGGTGAATGAACCCGTGTTAGGTGTACCTTAGAGGCGACATCAACGAAGGAGAGATGGAGATGCCGCTTCGAGATATGGACCGCGATCAGATGTGGCTGCTGCCGCCTTCTCTTGACGAACTGTTGCCGTTAGACCATCCAGCCCGATTCGTGGCCGAGTTTCTGGACGCACTGGATAGGGAAGGCTGGGCTGAGCTCGGCGTGGAGATAGACGGCGACCCGATGGGAGCGCCGGCCTACCATCCTCGTGCGTTGCTAAGCGTGTGGTTGTACGGCTTCATGACCGGGATGCGCTCCTGTCGCAAGTTGGAGGCGGCCTGCCGCGACCAGATACCGTACCTGTGGCTGACTGGGTGGCAGCATCCCGACCACAACACCCTGTGGCGGTTCTACAGGGATCATCGCCGAGCCATGAGGAAGCTGTTCGAGCGCACAGTGCGCACGGCGGTAACTATGAAACTGGTGGACCTGGCGGTTCAGGCGGTTGACGGAACTAAGGTGGGTGCCAATGCGGCCAGAGATAGGACCTACAATGCCGAGGAGTTGGGCCGGTTATTGAACAGGGTGGGGAAGGCGATAGCCGACCTTGAAGATCAGAACGAAGGAGGTGAGGATACCCCTGCCTTACATCTGCCGGAGGAGTTAGCCAACAAGAGAGTGCTGAGGGAGCAGATTCGTCATGCGATGGACGAGTTGGCTTCTGAGCAGAATCGCAAGCGCATCAACCTGACCGATTGGGACGCAAGACTTATGAAGACCCGTCAGGGATTCGTGCCCAGCTACAACGCCCAGGCTATGGTTTCACCGCTGGCATCAGGCGGAAAGACGACCGGCATGCTGCTGACCGCCGTGGACGTTGTGGATCAAACCAATGACGCCTTCCAGTTGACTCCGATGATGGAACAGGCAGAGGGTGTTACAGGAGCCAGGTCCCCGTTGACGTTGGCTGACGCCGGCTATTGTGGAGGCGGGCACCTGGAGGCGAGTCACCGTAAAGGTCAGCAAGTGGCAATGCCGGATATGGCCCGACCTCTGGACAACCCCTATCATAAGGACCGATTCACCTATGACGAGGATAACGACAGCTACATCTGTCCTCAGGGAAAGAGATTGCGCTTCTCCAGTTCGTCGACAAACAAAGGAATGCCGGTCCGGGTATACCGACCAGTCTCTGTCTCCGCCTGCCGCAACTGCCCCGCTTTTGGAGTCTGCACCAGGGACTACCAACGGGGACGCAAACTAGAAATCGGACCATACGACCGTGCACTGCGGGATCACAGAGAATGGATGTCTACCGAGGCAGCCAGGACGGCTTACAATCTGAGAAAGCAGTTGATCGAACCCGTCTTCGGAATCTTTAAGGAGCAACTGAGGGCACGGAGGTTCCTGTTGCGTGGCCTTGCCAACGTGAAGGCCGAATGGACGGTGCTTGCTATCGCCTTCAACCTCCGCACCCTCTGGAAGGCGTGGAGACCCCGAGCCTCCCTCTCCACTCAAGTATCCACGGCCTAGAGCCTCTCCCCACTCTCTGACAGCAACTGCTGTCACTACAGCAACCCTCACCCTTCAATCCAGCATTCCCCTAGCACTTCCCAGCCAGGGTCGTAAAGCAAACCCTGGTCAAAGCGACATCTCCATCTCTTCGTTGATGTCACCTCGGAAACACACCTAACGACCTAACGCGGTTCTATTCACCACTTCCCACTTGTGGGACAGGCTCAAGTGGTACTCCGCCAGCCAGACGGAGTCCATCCCCAACTCCTCAGCCAGGAGTGCCTCGCTGAGGTGCTCCTCGAAGGCGTCTTCCTGGCTTTTGCCATCCCGCATGTGGAACTCTGTGAAGAGACCGAACCGCATGGGCAACTCCCGAAAGAGTGGTGGCAGACCACCTTCGTGGACGGATCGTGCGTTCTGAGAGGGCCGCTACTTGAACTTGGGTACGACTTTGTTGCAGAAGAGGTTCATCGAGTTAAGGACGCGATCGTAGGGGATCTGCCCGCCGAAGTTGAACTCGACGATCATTCCGGACAGCTTCAACTCGTCCTGGTAGGCCATGAGCTGGTCCGTCACGCTCTCTGGCGTTCCGGTTATCAGCCTCCGGCCCAGCAGGTCCTCGTAGGGTGCCTGGGCGGCTGCTCGGCTCCTCGCGACCCGTTCCGGGGTGGTCATGTAAGCAGAGGTCACCCTGTAATCGTACTCCTGCTGATGCTTGGCGCTGGCCTCGGGCTCGTTACGGGCCTTCTCCTCGGTCTCGGCCACGTAAACGGCGATGCGCATGTTGGCGTCCCCGGCCCCAGGGTGCCCCGCTTCCTTCCAGGACGCCCGGTACTCCTCCACCTGCTCCTTGAGGTCGGGAATGGGGGCAGCGCCAAAGAAGGAAATGTAGTGTCCCATCTCGCCCAGCAGCGCAAAGGTCTCCCGGCTGAGCACTCCGACCCGAACCGGCGGGTAGGGCTTTTGGTACGGCTTGGGCACGACCTCCACATCCTGGAACTGCCAGTACTGGCCATCGTGGGAAAACTTCTCGTTGGTCCAGGCCTTCAAGACTATGTCCAGGCCTTCGAAGAACCTGTCTCGCGTCTCCTCATAGTCCAGGTTGTAGCCCCGGTAGAACATAGTCAGGGCGCTGCGTCCCACTCCGAACTCGAAGCGACCCTTGCTAATGTGGTCCAGGGTGGCGGCCTCCTCGGCCATCCGCAAGGGGTTGTAAAGGGGCACCACGAACACCGCCCCCCCGATCCTGATCCTCTTAGTACGGGCTGCGATGGCACTCCCGATCATCAGGGGTGCAGAGATAACCGAACGCTGTGGAGCGAAGTGGTACTCTGCCAACCAAACGGAATCGAGGCCCATCTCCTCGGCCACCTCGACCTCTTTGAGATGCTCATCGAAGGCATCCGCCTGGGTCATCCCCTCCCGTACGTGGAACTCGGTGAACATACCGAAGTCCATGCCTGTCTCCTCACCCTTTTATAGTCTAATATCTTAGCAGAATGATCCACGCCAGCCAACATCGGCCGACCGCCTCAAGGCTACCCCAACTACGGCCTGATTGTCAATCGAAGGGTGGCCGGCAAAGTGCTGCCGATCGCTTACCTGCGCCGGTTCAGGCGAATTGGGGCATGACCTCTCTGGCGAAGAGCCTGAGGCTCTCCGTGGGGATCGGGTCCGGGAACAGCAGAAAAAAGTAAGTGACCCCTTGGTTGACATAACGCTTCAACTGCTCGATGCACCGGTCCGGCGGCCCGGATATGGCTCCGGACAAGGACGCGCTGTAGGCCTCCACGGTGGTGTGCGAGCGGGCCGCCCCCTGCTCCAGCAGCTTCTGGTACTCGGTGTCGTCGGCCTCTATGAGCACGCGGGTGTTGTGGCTCACCTCAATCTCGGCGACGTCCCGCCCGTACTCCCGGCAGTGGCGCTCCAGGATGCCGAGCTTCGCCCGATGCTCATCCAGGCTCATCTCAAAGCCGACGTTGCAAATGTCGGCGTAGCGGGCCGCCGTCCTCAGCAGGTACCTTTCGCCGTGGCCGCCCACCAGTATCGGTGGGCGGGGGTCCTGTACCGGTCTCGGCTCATGGGACCCGCCCGCGATAGTGTAATACTCGCCACGGAGATCCACGTTGGGGCGCGTCCACAGAGCTATGATCGCCTCCAGGGCCTCTTCCAGCATGGCGACCCGGACGGGCGTCGCAGGGAAGGAATACCCCGAAGCAAGGCTGTCGGCCTCACCTCCTCCGGCGCCGATCCCCAGCTCTAGCCGGCCCCCGCTGATAACGTCAAGGGTGGAGGCCATCTTGGCCATGAGCGCGGGAGTCCGGTAATGGTTGGCCAGCACCAGTGGGGTGAGCCGGATGTTTCGGGTCTCGGTGGCCAGGGCCGATAGGGTGGTCCAGCACTCCAGCGTAGGCACGTTCAGGAGATCGTACAGGGTGGCCGAGTGGTACCCCAGCCCGTCCGCCTCGGTCCAGATCCTCTTCAAGTCGTCGTAGCTGTAGCCCCCTTGGTGTATCCGCACTCCGAACTTGACTTTTCTAGATTGCATGGCTCCCCTTACACATATCGTACCTACCTAGTGGGCCGTCTACGCGTCCCTACTATTCTATAACGCCGTTCCAGAGGCGAAAAACCGACGCACTCCAGAAAGTGGAGCCCAGCTTGACACCCCGACCTCCTCGGGTACAATCATGGCGTGAATGAGGACTTGATGCAGGTCACGGCTCACGTTTACCGGGTGCACATCGCCGAGGACCGGAGTGGTTCGGGGATAATGCACCCCGGCGGGACCAACATCTACTTCGTCGGCGACCCCTGCGAAGGCATGGTGGCGATAGATACTGGTGAGCACTACAGGGATTGGACTAGGCGCATCCTGGACTTCTATACCGAGCTGGGAAGCCCCGCCATGACGGCCATACTGGTGACCCACGGCCACGGAGACCACATCGGAGGGTTGGACCGGCTACAGGAGAGGATGGGCTGCCCGGTCCGCTGCCATCCCAGGCTGGTGGAGCGCCTGGAGCGTATCCTTGGGCAGGGAGTCGTCATGGGTCTACGGTCCAGGGAGCTTCTCAGGACCGGGGGCGGGGCGGCGCTAAGGGCGCTCTTCACCCCGGGCCACGAAGAGGACCACGTCTGCTACTACATGCCGCGGCAACGGGTGATGTTCACCGGTGACACCATCCTGGGCTCCTCTTCGTCCACGGTGCGGGACCTGTCGGACTACATGCGGTCCCTGGAGGTGCTCGCCCGCTACCGCCCCAAGATCATCTGTCCCGGCCACGGCCCGGTGGTAGTGGAGGGCCAGCGCCGCATCCAGTCCTACATTAGCCATCGCCAAGAGCGGGAGCGACAGGTGCTGGCCGCCATCGCCAGGGGGCTCACCGACGTCGAAGAGATCGTGAGGGAGGTGTATCCACGCAACCTGCCCAAAGGGCTGCACCGGGCGGCGGCGGGAAACGTCATGACCCACCTGGCCAAGCTCGTCAAGGAAGGCGTGGTGGAGCAAACTCCTGTGGCCTACTCCATCAAAGGCAGTCCGGGCAAAAGTGGTCCCGGCCCAGCGGCCGGATGATGTCCCTTGTCGCCATTGTGGTGGGACGCTACAATGGAACGGCCGTCCGGGGGGCGGACATGTGCAAGAGCTCCCCGGGGGTAAAGCATCCCGCTTGAGCCCATCATTCCTGGTCACATCCTGAAGGAGGCTGATCACCATGAAAGTAGTTGACGCCATCGCCGAGATCCTGAAGCGCGAAGGGGTGCAGTACATGCCCTGCTACCCCACCACAACCATGATCGAGGCCGCCGCCCAGGCCGGGATCCGGCCAGTAGTGTGCCGCCAGGAGCGGGTCGGCGTCGGGATCGCCGACGGCTTCAGCCGCATCTCCAACGGGCGGCCTCCCGGCGTTTTCGCCATGCAGTACGGGCCGGGGTCGGAGAACGCCTTCGCCGGCGTGGCGACGGCCTACTCCGACTCGGTCCCGATGCTGATACTTCCCCTGGGCCATCCCGGAGAGAGGGCTGGGATACCGCCCCACTTCCAGTCGGTCCCCGTCTATGCGCCGGTGACCAAGTCTGTAGAGCAGGTCAACACTGGAGAGCGGCTCTCGGAGATCATGCGACGGGCCTTCAGCAACCTGAAGATGGGCCGCCCCGGACCGGTGATGGTGGAGATCCCGGTGGACATCGCAACGTCGGAGGTGGACGAGTCGGCCCTGATGTACCGGCCGGTAACGGTCACCCGGGCCGCCGCCGACCCGCGAGACGTCGACGAGGTGGCCCGGGTGCTGCTGGAGGCCCGCTTGCCGGTGATACACGCCGGACAGGGGGTCATGTACGCCGAGGCCACCGAAGAGTTGGTCCGGCTGGCGGAGCTGCTTCAGGCGCCGGTGATGACCACCCTGGCCGGGAAGGGCTCCTTCCCAGAGAGCCATCCCCTGGCGCTGGGGACCGGAGCGGCTACCGTTGCCGGACCGGTGGTCAGCATCCTGCCAAAGGCCGACGTGGTGTTCGGCATCGGCACCAGTTTCACCCGCCACGGCATGACAATGACGGTGCCACCGGGCAAGGTGATGGTCCAGGCCACCAACGACCCGGTCGACATCAACAAAGACTACACCATCGACCATCCCCTCATCGGGGACGCCAAGGTGGTGCTGGGGCAGCTTATCGAGGCCGTGAAGGATCGGCAAGGAGGGAAGGCCGCGGCCGGCGATGGCGCAGCAGCGCAGGTGGCGGCAGCCAGGGAAGAGTGGCTAAAAGAATGGATGCCCAAGCTCACCTCCGACGAGGTGCCCATGACACCCTACCGGGTTATCTGGGAGCTGATGCGGACCGTAGATCCGGGCGAAGCCATCGTCACCCACGACTCCGGCAGCCCCCGGGATCAGATGGTGCCCTTCTACCGGGCGGCCGGCCCACGAAGCTACATCGGATGGGGCAAGTCCCACGGCCTTGGCACGGGCCTGGGCCTTACCATCGGCGCCAAGCTGGCGGCCCCCGATAAGCTGGCCATCCACTGGATGGGGGACGCAGCCTTCGGAATGGTGGGGCTGGACTTCGAGACGGCGGTGCGCTGTAACCTGCCGATCGTAGCAATGGTTTCCAACAACTCAGGTATGGCCGCAGAAACTCGCATGATGCCCGTATCTCACGAGCTCTACGGGACCAGAGACATCGGTGGCAATTACGCAGACATGGCCCGTGCAATGGGCGGATACGCCGAGCGGGTAGAGGACCCGGCAGAGATAGGCCCCGCCATCAACCGGGCCCGTAAGGCTACCGAGGATGGGAAGGCGGCCCTCCTGGAGTTCATTACCTGCCAGGAGACGGCCGCGTCTCATCGCAGGCCCTTCGGATAGCATCGTGCCCGGGCAGGCTCGTAACGCCGGTGTCATACCGGTCGGGAAGGGTCCGAAGCTAACCTTGTAAAAAAGTGGCCAGAGAGAATATCATGGAGTTGCTATGGAAGCGGGCCCTGCGAAACACAGGTTTGGTGCCGTTGCCCGTGCCAACGCCGAGGCGATAGGCAACCCGGGCCAGAGGACTTTCCGGCTGGCATTGGAGTCGGGGGCTGCCTCGGCATCGGTGTGGCTCGAAAAAGAGCAGCTCTATCAGCTGGGTCTTTATATCCAGGAGATAGTCGGCGCTCTGTCCGATGGAGAAAAGTCCGTCCAGAGCCAAAGTCCCGAGCCGGAGTGGAGCGGAGCCATTACCAACGTCGATTTCAAGGCCGGGAAGCTGGCTCTGGGACACGACAAGGCGAGCAACTGTTTCCTGATCGTGGCTCACGAGGTAGAAGAACCCGAGGACAGTCCCGGCACGCTGAGTTTCTGGCTCCCCTTGAGCATGGGGGAGGACCTGTCCAAAGAGGCCCTGGAAGTGTGCGCCGCAGGGAGGCCCAGGTGTCCTCTGTGCTCCCAGCCGATCAATCCCGACGGACATATGTGCCCCCGCTCCAACGGTCACGGGCTCCTGGAGGACTGAGGCCCGGCCTCCGATTCAAAATGCCATTGCGGTCACCGGAGAGCACGCTCCAACTGCTGCAACGAGGGGAGATAAGCTCCGCCGAGTTGTCTCCTATCGGCTCGAACTATACCTTCATCGTCAACGTCGCCGACGGGACTGACGAATGCCGCGCGGTCTATAAGCCCAGGGACGGCGAGGTACCCCTTTGGGATTTCCCCGAAGGTACCCTTTACAAGCGAGAGTACGCTGCATATCTACTGAGTCAGATCCTGGGCTGGGACTTCGTACCACTCACCATCATGCGGGACGGCCCCTACGGCGTCGGCTCGCTTCAGCTTTACATAGACCACGACCCTCGGGTCAACTACTTCAGCCTGAGGGAGACCAACGGCGACCGGCTGGCCCTCATGGCCTGCTTCGACCTGGTGGCCAACAACGCCGACCGAAAGGCCTCCCACTGTATCGAGGACTCCGATGGGAAGATATGGGGAATAGACCACGGCCTAACCTTTCACTCGGTCATCAAGGTGAGGACCGTGATCTGGGACTGCGCCGGCGCTGCCATCGCCAATCACCTGCAGACCGACATGGCGAACCTCCTGGAGAAGCTGGGCAACCCCGATGGGAGGGTCCAGGAGCTGATGAGTCTACTCGCCCTCGAAGAGGTGGCGGCCCTGGTACAGCGGATAACGTGGCTGCTGGAGATGAAGGAGTATCCGGGACTGCGGCGCCGCCGGTATCGGTAATCCCTAACTGGCTAGCCTGCCCTGTCTCCCAGCATCTCGGCGTAGAAGCCCTTGAGGGAGCCGGCCAGCTCCTTTAGCCGGTTTTCCACCTGGTGGTTCACCGTCCCCGGAAGGTAGGAGCCGTCGGCTTGGCGCTCGCCGGCAGGCACTCCCGTGAGGATCTCTATCCCCTCGTCGATGCTCTTTACCGAGTAGATGTGAAACCGGCCTTCCCCAATGGCCTCCACGACCTCGTCGCGAAGCATCAGGTTCCTGACGTTCTGGTGGGGCACGATGACCCCTTGCTCTCCCGTGAGCCCGACCAATCGGCATATCTCGAAGAAGCCCTCCACCTTCTGGTTTACTCCTCCGATGGGCTGAATCTCTCCCTTCTGGTTCACCGAGCCGGTGATGGCGATGCTCTGCTTGATAGGCAGACCCGAGAGGCTGGACAGTATGGCATAGAGCTCTGTGGGAGAGGCGCTGTCCCCCTCGACGCCCTCGTAGGACTGCTCGAAGGACAGGCTGGCCGAGAGGGACAGTGGCGTGTCCTGGGCGAACTTCCACCCCAGGTACCCGCTCAGGATCAGGACTCCCTTGTCGTGGATGGGCCCGCTGAGCTGGGCCTCCCGCTCGATGTTGACGACACCACGTCTTCCGGCGAAGGTCCTGGCGGTGATGCGGGCCGGCCGACCGAAGCTGAAGTCCCCCAGGTCGTAGACCACGAGTCCGTTCACCTGGGCTACGACCTCTCCAGACATGTCCACCATCAGGGTGCCCTCGGCTATTAGCATGCGGAGCTTCTCTTCGACCAGGTTCAGCCGATAGGTCTTCTCGTTCAGCGCTCGGCGCACGTCGTCCCCGGTTATGAGCTCGTGGGACGCCTTGCGAGCCCAATAGTCCGACTCGATCAGCAGGTCCTTGACCTGGCCGAATCGGGTCGACAGCTTGGTCTGGTCCGAGACCAGTCTTGCTCCGTACTCCAGGACCCTGGCCACCCCGCCGCGGTCACAGTGCAGCAGTCCTTCCGTGTGGCAGGTGCCGCAGATGAAGGCGCAGTAATCGGCCACGGTCTCGGGGGTCAGGTCTATCTGAGAGTCGAACTCGGCCTTGACCTTGAACATCTCCCAGAAGTCTTCCTGATCGTAGGTGGAAAGAAGCCGGTAGGTGCTCTCGTCGCCGGTCACGATCACCTTGGCGCTCCAAGGCAGCGGCTGGGGCCTGAGGCCCTGGGGAGCGATGATGCCCAGCTGCGCCGCCGGATCCTCCAGTCGGGCCTCCTTGTCCCGAATCGCCCGTTTCAGCCCCTCCCATACGCCGGGATTCTGCAGGAGGTCGCGCACGTTGAGCACCAGGTATCCGCCGTTGGCTTGGTGGACGGCGCCGGGCTTGAGCATGGTGTGGTCGCTGAAGTATGCTCCCATGAACGCCCGCCGCTCGATCCGGCCGAACAGGTTGCCCCAGGTAGGGTTGGACTCGATTATGATGGGGGCCGTGCTGGTTCCCGCGTTGTCCACCAGGACGGTGATCTCGAAGGGCAGCAGCGGGTTGGACTGGGTCGCGCTGGGGAGGGTCGGTAGCTGAGGGGAGATCGATGGCCCGGAGGTTCCGTCGTTGGATAACAGGTTCATGTTGTTTAAAGTGTACTCCTTCAGAGACGCCATGAAGCCGGCAACCCCGGGCTGCCCGTCGCCCTCAAGGGCGAGTTGGCCGAATATCTCGGAAAGCCCCCTGGCCCCGACAGCCAAGTCCAGCTCCTTAACCTTGCTCTGGGTGTTTCTCTCGATGGAGCGAAGCTGCTCCATGGTTTCCTGGACGACCTGCAGCAATCGGTTTCGCTTCTCCTCGATGGCCATTCGCTCTTCCTCGCCCAACCGCATGAACTCTTCGGGCTGGAAGGGGCCTCCGTCGCCGGTCAGCGGAAAGAGGTTGACGCCGGTGGGGGAGATCTGGAGGCCGAAGCTCTCCCCCCGTACCTGCCGCTCGAGGTCCTGGATCCGGGTCTGGTACTCGGTCCTGCCGTCCTCCTCAAGCTGCTTGCGTTGGTCCAGGTATTCTTCGCTGGAGAAGAGCTTGGGTATTTCTTCCTTCAGGGTCTTCAGCAACTCCTCCGCCGCCCGCTGAAGCTGCTTCCCCTGGCCGATCGACAGCTTCAGCATCTGGGGCCGATCAGGGTCGGCAAAGTTGTGAACGTAGCACCAGTCATACACGGAGAGCTGTACTCCCCTGGCTTCGCGTTCGTCGATGACGGTCTGCAGGTGCTTCTTGATGGCCGACGTCTTTCCGGTCCCCGTAAGTCCGGTGACGAAGAGGTTATATCCGGGCTTGTCCAGGTCCAGGCCAAACTGGATGGCGCTGACGGCCCGGTTCTGCCCGATGAGTCCTTGGGGAGGAGCAAGCTCGTCAGTACACTCGAAGGGGAGATCGGTGGTGTTACATGTCCAACAGAGCTTCTCGAAGGGAACCTCGTACCTCGTGAGTGAGTCCATGTTTCACCTACCTCCCGGCGATTGGCGCGGATCCCTGATCCAGGCCATCCACCAATATCCATTATAGCCTACAACGGCTGGATGGCGATGGAGTTGGTTGCCTGGTGTCGGTGGCGAGTGTAAACTTTGGGCTGGCAATGGCCGACTGCCTCCGGCTAGATACCGGTCTGCCGCCGGTTAACTCCCGAAAGGGGCGTACAATGACCTGCCCAACTTGTGGAACCGAGAACCCGGCCGGGGCCAGCTATTGCGGGAGCTGCGGCGTACCTCTACAGCCAGAAGAAGAGGGTACCGGACCGGTAATATACTGCGCCGCCTGCGGCAGTGAGAACTCGGCCGACGCCACCGCCTGCATCAGGTGCGGGACGCCCACCCATGGACCAGTGTCTCCGCCGCCCCAGCCGCCACACCTCCGCCGCGAGGGCTTCCCCGAACGAACCGCCGGCGACCTGCGGCCCAGGGACCTGGGGGAGCTACTGAACGAGACCTTCCACATTTATGGAAGGAACTTCGGGCTCTTTTTCCGAATCGCCCTAATAAGCCAGGTGCCTGTATTCATCGGGAGTCTGCTTCCAGGGATTGCGGCCAACACGGTCTTCCTGGTCATCGGCATTGTCGTATATATAATCGCGGCGGGCGCGGCGGCGGTGGCTGTGGCCTTCCATTACCTGGGGAAGCAGGCTCGCTTGAGCGAGTGCTATGGTCGTGCGGTGAACGTGGCCATGTCTCTCGTAGGGTGCGCTATCGTAGTGTTGATTGCACTGGCCGTCTCGGTGGTGCTGGGCGTGATCGTCGTGGGAATCGTTCTGTTCTTTTATTTGCTGGTGGCCTGGTATTTCTACGTGCCGACGGTGGTGTTCGAGGGTAGGCGGGGTCCCCTCCAGCCGCTGGCTCGGAGTCGTGCCCTCGTCAAGGGGAGCTGGTGGAGGGTGTTCGGCATCGGGGTGGTCTACTTTGTCATCCTGGCAATCCTGGGGTTGGTGGCCAGCATACCGGGGTCCATCGCGCAAGCCGCCAACGCGGAGGCCGGCAGCGTTCTCTTCGCCGTCGGAGGGGCCATCGTAGCGCCGGTAGGCTACATCGGGGCCACCGTGGTCTACATCGACCTGCGGGTGCGTAAAGAGGGCTACACACTGGAAGCGATGGCCCGGGAGGTTGGTGAAGAGGAGGGGACGTAGTGCCCTTCATAATCGTCTATATCATCATCGCCATAGTGCAGATAGTTGCCTGGTGGCGCATCTTCAGGAGGGTCGGTTGGGCTCCATGGGTGGCACTGCTGTGGATCATCCCGGTCGTCGGCTTGGTAATCCTGTTCGTCTTCGCCTTTTCCCGGTGGCCGATAGAGGAGAGGATGACGTCACGAGAGGACCGCCCATTGAGGGGTGGCGATGAATTCGGGACCAGTGGCTCGGTGCGGTACTGCAGCAGCTGTGGGGGAGAAAACGATGGTGGGAGCAGGTTCTGTCGAAGTTGCGGGAATCAGTTGTAGAAACCGGCCTGGGTCGAGTTTCCGGTAACGGCGGGTCTACTCTTCCTGGTGCTGTCCGCGGTATGAGTCCAAGGCACCGGCGAACCTGAGTTGGAACTCGTTCAGGTCCCGGGGCTGGAGGAACATCCGCCTCCCCGTCTTGAGGCGCACCAGCAGCCTGTCGCCGATGGCGATCTTCAGGAGCTCCACCTGGTCCACTTCTTGAAAGGGGATGTGGCGCACTCGGGGCTTGCCGTAGGTCACCACCAGCCTGTCGGCATAGACCACATACTGGGAAGGCTGCGTGAACCATCCGTAGGCGGCCAGGGCCAGTCCTATGATCACGAATAAGATTGCGCTGTCCCCGCCGGACAGCAGACTGATTACCGCCAGCGCCAAACCGGCCAGCAGCGGGAAATTGAAGGCAGCCTTATGCCTGTCCCAGTGTAGTGGGTTGTTCTCCTCCATGGGAGTATTTTACCACAAGTGGGGGTTTCACACCGCACGTAACGAGCACGAAATTTGGGTGATCTTTCACCTCAGTCCCGACCGGAGGCAACCTCTCTCCCCATGGGAGAGGGGCCGGGGTTGAGGGTTCGACGGTGGCACTAGTCGAAGGTGACGACGCTCCTGGCCACGTGGCCCCGCTTCATGTCCTCGAAGGCCTCGTTGATCTGCTCCAGCTTCAGCCTCTGGGACACCAACTCGTCCAGCTTGAGGCGGCCCTGCCGGTAGTACTCCACGTAGCGGGGCATGTCCACACGGAATCTGGTGGAGCCCATGCTACTCCCCTGGATCCTGCGCTCCCGCAACAGCGAGGAACCCTCGATCTCGATTTTGGTGCCCTGAGGGATCATCCCGATTATGGTGGCGGTGCCGCCCCAACCCAGCATGCGGAAGGACTCTTCCGCCGTTTCCTTGGTGCCGATGGCCTCGAAGGAGTAGTCGACGCCTCCGCCGGTCATGTCCCGCACCCTTTTCCACACTTCACCGCTGGACGCGTCCACCACGTCGGTGGCGCCGAACTCCCGGGCCATTGCCAGCTTGGTCTCGACGGTATCTATGGCGATGACTCGGAGGGCTCCGGCTATGGCCGCCCCCTGGACGCAATTCAGGCCCACACCGCCGCAGCCGATCACCGCCACGGTGGAGCCGGGCTCTACTCTGGCGGTGTTGAACACGGCGCCCATTCCGGTGGTGACGCCGCACCCGATCAGCGCTAGCCGGTCCAGCGGCACGTCGTCGTCCACCTTTACAACGGCATGCTCATGTACCAGCATCTGCTCGGCGAAGGAGGAGACGTGGGCGAACTGATTGATGGACTCTCCTCCCTGGCTCAGCCGGGGCGTCTCTCCCTGGGCGCGGACTACGTCGGTCTGGGTGCAGAGCACTGGCCGTCCGGTCAGGCAGGCTTCACAGTGCCCGCAGAACACCGAGAGGCAGGTGATGACCCTATCTCCCGGCTTCACGTAGGACACCCGAGCCTGTCCCACAAGTGGGAAGTGGTGAATAGAACCGCGTTAGGTCGTTAGGTGTGTTTCCGAGGTGACATCAACGAAGAGATGGAGATGTCGCTTTGACCAGGGTTTGCTTTACGACCCTGGCTGGGAAGTGCTAGGGGAATGCTGGATTGAAGGGTGAGGGTTGCTGTAGTGACAGCAGTTGCTGTCAGAGAGTGGGGAGAGGCTCTAGGCCGTGGATACTTGAGTGGAGAGGGAGGCTCGGGGTCTCCACGCCTTCCAGAGGGTGCGGAGGTTGAAGGCGATAGCAAGCACCGTCCATTCGGCCTTCACGTTGGCAAGGCCACGCAACAGGAACCTCCGTGCCCTCAGTTGCTCCTTAAAGATTCCGAAGACGGGTTCGATCAACTGCTTTCTCAGATTGTAAGCCGTCCTGGCTGCCTCGGTAGACATCCATTCTCTGTGATCCCGCAGTGCACGGTCGTATGGTCCGATTTCTAGTTTGCGTCCCCGTTGGTAGTCCCTGGTGCAGACTCCAAAAGCGGGGCAGTTGCGGCAGGCGGAGACAGAGACTGGTCGGTATACCCGGACCGGCATTCCTTTGTTTGTCGACGAACTGGAGAAGCGCAATCTCTTTCCCTGAGGACAGATGTAGCTGTCGTTATCCTCGTCATAGGTGAATCGGTCCTTATGATAGGGGTTGTCCAGAGGTCGGGCCATATCCGGCATTGCCACTTGCTGACCTTTACGGTGACTCGCCTCCAGGTGCCCGCCTCCACAATAGCCGGCGTCAGCCAACGTCAACGGGGACCTGGCTCCTGTAACACCCTCTGCCTGTTCCATCATCGGAGTCAACTGGAAGGCGTCATTGGTTTGATCCACAACGTCCACGGCGGTCAGCAGCATGCCGGTCGTCTTTCCGCCTGATGCCAGCGGTGAAACCATAGCCTGGGCGTTGTAGCTGGGCACGAATCCCTGACGGGTCTTCATAAGTCTTGCGTCCCAATCGGTCAGGTTGATGCGCTTGCGATTCTGCTCAGAAGCCAACTCGTCCATCGCATGACGAATCTGCTCCCTCAGCACTCTCTTGTTGGCTAACTCCTCCGGCAGATGTAAGGCAGGGGTATCCTCACCTCCTTCGTTCTGATCTTCAAGGTCGGCTATCGCCTTCCCCACCCTGTTCAATAACCGGCCCAACTCCTCGGCATTGTAGGTCCTATCTCTGGCCGCATTGGCACCCACCTTAGTTCCGTCAACCGCCTGAACCGCCAGGTCCACCAGTTTCATAGTTACCGCCGTGCGCACTGTGCGCTCGAACAGCTTCCTCATGGCTCGGCGATGATCCCTGTAGAACCGCCACAGGGTGTTGTGGTCGGGATGCTGCCACCCAGTCAGCCACAGGTACGGTATCTGGTCGCGGCAGGCCGCCTCCAACTTGCGACAGGAGCGCATCCCGGTCATGAAGCCGTACAACCACACGCTTAGCAACGCACGAGGATGGTAGGCCGGCGCTCCCATCGGGTCGCCGTCTATCTCCACGCCGAGCTCAGCCCAGCCTTCCCTATCCAGTGCGTCCAGAAACTCGGCCACGAATCGGGCTGGATGGTCTAACGGCAACAGTTCGTCAAGAGAAGGCGGCAGCAGCCACATCTGATCGCGGTCCATATCTCGAAGCGGCATCTCCATCTCTCCTTCGTTGATGTCGCCTCTAAGGTACACCTAACACGGGTTCATTCACCAGGTCCCTGACTTCTGAGACAGCCTCCCCTGGTCTGCGACCGCTTCCACCGTACCGGCGGCTTCGTGGCCCAGGATAATGGGAAACTGGGTGCGGTACTTGCCTTCGATGAAGTGAAGGTCACTATGGCATACACCGGTGGCCCCGGTGCGGATCAGCACTTCTCTGGGCCCGGGCCGGTCGACCTGGACCTCTTCGATCTCCAGGGGACTTCCGATCTCTCTGAGCACCGCTGCCTTCATGAGTTACCTCCTAAGCATAACCTTACGAAAAAGGGCGTTATCAGCGGAATTGCTGGTATTTTCGCGATTATAGGAGAGAGGCGCGCCCCGGTCAACGACGGCCGGGCGTGGAGTCCTTAGGGTTGACACGCATCGGGGCCGAATGTATTCTACCTCTGTTGGCGGCGGTCCCCACGACGACACCCCTTCCCGCTGCCGGGTCGCACCGCAGACCATTCCCCAGGAGGTGTCTCCATGCCTCTGGCCCCGGACCGAGTGGACTACAGCCCCATCATCGAGCGTCCCCCCATCAAGTGGCCCGGCGGAGCTCGTATTGCCGTGTGGGTGGCACCCAACGTTGAGCACTACGAGTATATGCCGGATCCCGACGGGGCCCGAAACCCCTGGCCCCGCACCCCGTACCCCTTCCCCGACATCCAGCAGTATTCCTACAGGGACTACGGCAACCGAGTCGGCTTCTGGCGCATGACGGAAGTCATGGACAAGTACAACATCAAGTGCGGCGTGTCCCTGAACGTCGCGGTGCTGGAGCACTTCCCCGAGGTCGCCGAGGCCATGGTGCAGCGGGACTGGGACTTCATGAGCCACGGCATCTACAACACCCAGTACCTTTACGAGTACTCCGAGGAGCAGGAGAGGGAGTTCTACAGGGACACCATAGATACCATCAAACGACACACGGGCAAGCAGCTCAAGGGAATGCTCGGGCCCGCCATCTCAGGGACCGAGCGCACGCCGGACCTGATGGCCGAGGCGGGGCTTATATACCACGCCGACTGGATGCACGACGACCAGCCCGTTCCCATTAAGGTGCGCTCCGGGAAGATGGTCTCCGTACCCTACTCCATCGAGCTTAACGACGTGCCCATTTTCAGGAATTTTGAGGGGGACTACTTCTCCAAGATCTGTAAGGCCCAGTTCGACCGTCTGTACCAGGAAGGCGCGGAGAGCGGGCGTTCTATGTGCATCGCCCTCCATCCATACCTGATCGGCCAACCCCATCGCATCAAGTACCTGGACGACCTCCTGGGCCACATCGTGTCTCATGATGGAGTATGGGTAGCCACTGCCGACGAGATCGCCGATCACTACATCGCCAACTACTACGATCAGGCTGTGGCCCACGCCAAGCAGTTCAACGCGTAGCAACTCGTAGCAGGCGCAGTATATCGAAGGAGGCAGCCTATGCCCGGGCAGCGCGGATTCGGCATGGACCACGAACACTACGATTGGTCTGCTTGGGTCAAGCGGGGAGTTCTTCGATGGCCTGGCAGCGCCAGGGTCGCCGTTTGCGTCATCGTGAACCTGGAGCAAATGGAGTGGAACCCCAGCGAGGGCCCGCAAGCCAACACCCTGCCCGGCGGGCTGGGCTCCCGCCCCTTCCCCGACTACATGCGCTTCTCTCACCGGCAGTACGGCCACCGCGTGGGAATCTTCCGAGTCCTGGACGTGCTGGAGAAGCACGGCATCACGCCCACCATCGCCATGGATGCCGTAACCGCCGAGAACTACCCGTACCTGGTTGAGCGGTGCCGCAAAAGCGGCGGCGAGTTCTTGTGCCACGGCATCTCCGGTGGCCGAATGATCACCGGAGCCATGTCGGAGCAGGAAGAGCGCGACTACATCAAATCGTCCGTCGACCGCCTCAAGGCCGTCGTCGGCTCGGCTCCCATGGGCTGGCTGGGCCCCCAGGGCGGCGAGTCCCCCAGGACGCCCCAGCTTCTGGCCCAGGCCGGGATACGGTACGTATGCGACTGGATGAACGACGAGCAGCCGTATGCGATGAAGACTGGCCAGGGCGAGCTGCATGCCCTGCCCATCCTGGTAGAGCTGGATGACGTGGACGCGATGGTCGGCCGCCACATGGCCTACGACAGGTACGGCCAAATGGTGCAGGAGGCCTTCGATGTCATGTATGGCGAGGGATCCCAAAGCGGCCGGCTCCTGGTGCTGAACCTGCACCCATGGCTCATCGGACAGCCCTTCCGCATCGGCGCTCTCGATGACGTCCTGGGGCATATGATGAGTCGCCAGGGTGTGTGGGCCGCCACGGGCTCGCAGATAGTGGACCACTATCGGAACAACCCGCCTGCCGCATAACGGAAGGTTTCCAGACCGGCTCTGAGCCAGCTCTGAGAAGGAGGTGGAGAGGTGCCTATCATCAAACGACAGGACCTTACCGCGCGTGAGGGACCCTCACCGGGCTTGGAAGTGCTGGACATGGTGGACGTCCCCCAGGGCAGCCACGCCTTGAGGATCGGCGAGGTCACGGTCCAGCCCAACACCCGGCTCCCCAGGCACATTCATCCCAATACCGAAGAGGCGATGATCATCCTGGAGGGGAAGCTGGACGCCCTGGTGGGATCGGAGCGCATGACCATCGGCCCGGGCCAGACGGTGCTGGCCCCCGCGGGATCGGTGCACGGTTTCGTAAATCGTTACGATCAGCCCGCCCGGTTGCTGTTCATATTCCCCACCCATCACGCGGAGACGGTGAACTCGAGTGCGGAAGGGACAACCGTGGGATTCGCATCGGAGGAGGGGCTGAGCGGCTACGGATCGCCCCAGGAACGGCCCCTGGACAGATGATCCCGTACAAATCTATGGCGGAGGTTCCCCTTTGACCTTGACATCGCTACCGTGGCTGCTAGAATGACAACAAGAATAGGCCGATCGAGACGAAGGAGGGTGTAGGATGCCTGATTACGACATGATTATCCGCAACGGCACCATCGTGGACGGGACGGGTGGTCTCCCGGCCTACAGGGCGGACGTGGCTATCAAGAACGGCAAGATAGCCATGATCAGCGGTAATATCAAGGCCTCCGCCGGCGAGGAGCTGGACGCAACGGGGTGCATAGTGGCGCCCGGCGCCGTCGACCTCCACACCCACTACGACCTCCAGCTCAACTGGGAGCCCTACGCGACGATGTCGGGCTGGCACGGGGTGACATCGGTTACCATCGGCCAGTGCGGCTTCGGCTTCGCCCCCTGCAAGCCCGAGGACAGGGAGGCCGCGATGCGCCTCATGACAAGGATCGAGGCCATCCCTATGCGCACCATGGAGTTGGGTCTCCGCTGGGACTGGGAGACCTTCCCCCAGTGGCTGGACAGCCTGGACAGCCATCCGCTGGGCGTGAACGTGGGCGCGCTGGTGCCCTTCAACGCCCTCAGGCTGTACGTGATGGGCGTCAATGATTCCAGGGAGAGAGTCCACGCGACGGAAGACGAGATAAAGCAGATGCAGGACATCCAGCGCGAGGCGATGAAAGCCGGGGCGTTCGGCTGGTCGTCAATGAAGACCCTGGCGAACCGTCCCGACGACGGTCGTTTTATCCCCAGCCAGGTTGCATCCAACGAGGAGTTTCTGGCCCTGGCGAACGTGCTCTCGGAGTTTGGTGTGGGCAGCATCGGTTGGACCCGAGGCCCGGCCGAGCGACCATTGCCGCACGGGGAGCCGGATCTAATCGGAGGAGGCGATCCGGGTCCGTCGGTGGCTGCGATTACAGGGGCGTCCGCCCTTCTGATGGACGCGGTAGAGGGGGATGCTCCGGGCAAGGGTCGGGAGGACTTCCTGATCGAGATGTGCCTGGCGGCGGGCCGGCCCCTCCAATGGGGCGCTGTCAGCTACAACGAGCACGCTCCGACCCGCTACCGGGAGCAGCTCGCCTTCCTGGAACGGGCCCGTGCGGAAGGGGCGCCGATGTACGCCCAGACCAGCGCCGTGCCCACCACTCCGGTGTTCGAGCTGGCCGAGTACAACGGGTTCGATTCCATGCCCAACTGGATCGACCCCTTCGTCGGCACCCCTGAAGAGCGCATAGCCAAGCTGAACACGCCGGGAGTTCGGGAGAAGATGATGCAGGACGTCGGCGCCTACGCAGGCGCGGGCGGTGGTGCGGACATTACGTCGGACTGGGCCAAGATGCGCGTGGTCGAGGTGCGCCACGAGAGGAACTTCCAGTACGAGGGCAAGACTATCGCCGAACTGGCCGAAATGACGGGCAAGCACCCCATGGACGCCATGCTGGACCTGGCTATCGACGAGGGCCTGAGGACGGAGTTCTCCTTCTCGCCAACCACCGGTACCGACCCCAAGGCCGTGGCCGAGATCCTCAGCCATCCCCATACCCATCCCTGCGTCTCGGACGGCGGTGCCCACACCCGCTACCAGACTGTAGGCACCTGGCCTGTCACCTTCCTGAGCAAGAAGGTGAGGGACGAGGGGATCATGAGCTTGGAGAAGGCCCACTACAAGATCAGCGGCCTGCCGGCATATATCGCCGGCTTCACCGACCGGGGAATTCTGAAGGAAGGATTCGCCGCCGACATAATCGTATACAACCAGAGGGATCTGGGGCTGCAATACGACAGCCCGGTGTACGCCGCCGACTTCCCCGGCGGTGAGCGGCGGATCATTCAGAAGGCCAAGGGCATACGCTACACTATCGTGAACGCTGTGGTGACCTTCCTGGAGGGAACTGTGTGCACCGACGCCACTCCGGGGAAGCTGCTCCGAAGCTACGACATGGTAAGCCGGTAGCTTATCCTAGAGTTGGCTGAAAAGGGCCCCGGAACCCGGGGCCCTTTTTTATTGCGGGCCCGAATCGGTTATCTTAGGTCAAAGGAGTACCTGCTGTGTCAGAAGAGAACAAGGAGCTTGTCCGCCGGTTCTACAACGAGGTGATCAATAACAAGAACACCGCCGCGCTGGATGATATCTGCGCACCCGATATGGTGGACCACACCCATCCGCCGGGGTTCCCTCCTGGAGTCGAGGGGACGAAACAGCTCATGGGCCGGTTCATCGCCACCTTTCCCGACGCCCAGCTAACCATCGAGGACCTCATCGCCGAAGGGGACAGTGTGGCCTGCCGATGGACCGCCCAGGCGACCCACCTGGGCGACGCCATGGGCATCCCGCCGACGGGCAATCGCATCGACATCACCGGAACGAGCATCCTGCGGTTCGCCGGCGGCAAATGCGTGGAGCATTGGGAGGCCTTCGACTCGGCCAGTATGATGCGCCAGCTCGGTGTAGGGTCTTAGGAGCTGCCGAAGGCTCAGCCGGCCACCTCGAAGCGCTCCGACTCCGGTGGGCGGGCCCACAGCTCCTCGGCACCGGCCATGGCTGCCGCCCGCTCGGGGCTGGCCCGCCAGGCGTCGTAGATTTCGTTGCTCTCCCAGGTAACCAGCGTCGTTATCTTGGAGGGATCCCCTATGGAGTACAGGGTTTGGCGGCTGCCAAAGCCGGGCGCCTTGCTCTGAGCCAGGCCGTTGCCGTCCAGGAGCCGCCTGGCCGCGTCCACCTTGTCCGGTTTGGCCCAGTGGTGGGTCAGAACACCGATCATGTTTGCCTCCAAGATGCTGTTCAGATTCTGCGGAGACCCTCACCCCCGGCCCCACTTCTTCTGGGAGAGGGGTGGCCCTGAGCTTGTCGAAGGGCCAGGGTGAGGGCGTGGGCTTCGTGCTAGCTGTAGCAGCCCCGGCCCGGTATGTCCCAGACAGCCTCAACAACGCCCCTTCTTACGGCAATGTACCGGTCCCAGCGGCTGACCATGGCGTCCTGCTGTCCCGGGAGCAGAGCTATCCTGTCGCCGACCTCCAAGCCCACGCCATCGGATAACTCCAGGACCGCATGCTGTCCGTCGAGGGACCTTACGCTAACTCCCGCAACGCCCTCCACCGTCGGCAGTCCTTTGATGTTACCCAGGGCCTCCAGGCCGGCGTCCGCAACGGCGGTCCCTGGCCGTGGAGTGCTGATGATGGTGCTGAGCACCTTCGCGGCGTAGCGAAAGTTGGCCATGTAGCGGTATGCGGTGTCCATCAGTAGGTAGGTCCCGCCCTGCACCTCGGTGACCCCGGGGATGTCTCCGGCCACATCGTAGGTCCAGGACTCCCCAGAGGAGACGATCTCCACCGGAACGTCGGCGGCTTGTATGGCGTCCCGAGTTTCCAGGCACCTTTGAATGGCTTGGCGCCCTTCGATCAGCCTTGTCTCGCGATCGGGCAGGCCGGCGATGACCTGGTGGCTCATCACCCCCCGGAAGCGGAGCCCGGGGAGGGTCTGGATCAGCCGTGCCAGTTCGACTGCCTGCTCCGGCGATCTGACGCCGCAGCGGTCCATCCCCGTATCCGTTTTTATGATCACGCCCAGCATTGTACCGGCCGATCGAGCGCCCTCCGCGAGGTCACGGGCGTTGCGAGGGTCGTCACAGGCTACGATGAGCTCCGCCTGGCGAGCTAGAGTGCAAAGCCGGGCGATCTTCTCTTTAGTTACCACCTGGTTGGTGATGAACACGTCGTCGATGCCGCCCTGGACCATCACCTCGGCTTCGGAAACCTTGGCGGCGCAGACTCCGCCCACTGTGCCGCCTGCGCGGATCTGCATGTGGGCCAGGATGGGAGTTTTATGGTTCTTGACGTGGGGGCGTAGCTTACAGGACCTGTCCCGATAGTAGTCGGCCATCACCGACATGTTGTGCTCGATAGCGTCCATATCCAGGACCAGGCAGGGGGTGTCCAGCTCATCGACGAAGGTTCCCGGAACGGGCCTGTAGCGTCCTTCCATCGTCTAGTCCCACCTTCCCCGGGCGGCCACTTCCCACACTGCTTCCAGTCTCCCCTCCCGGACCGCGTGGATGTAGTCGTACTGGTTCATGCAGAGGGAGATGTCCGACGGTATCAGCCAGACCTTCGCGCCCACGTCCAGGGCGGCATCGGCGTCCCCTTCCAGCTCCAGTCTACCGTGCTCAGCACTTAGCCTGGCCACCCTGGCATCAGCGTGTCCGTCGACCTCAGGATACCCAAGGTCGGGCCCGATCGCTTTGTGTCCGGCGTCGATTACGGCGGCGCCAGGGGTGGGATGGCTGACGACGGTGGTCAGGACCCTGACAGCTGTCTTTAGACCGATTCCGTATGGGTTGGGGTCCGTGTCCATTAAAGGGTAGGAGCGCATGCGGACCTCGGTGATCCCGTCCGCACGATAGATGCCCGCTCCGAGGCTCACGTTCTTGACCCCGAGCCCGCTTTTCTCTATCAGTGCCCGGGTATCAACGATCTGCTGGAGCTCCACTTCGTTCGTGCAGGGACCGCCCATGAGCCCGGAGAAGCTGATCCCCGGCGCGCCAGCCATCTCCCAGGCAAGGTCCAGGGCCGGCTTACCCGGCTCCACACCACCGCTGTCGAGATCGGAGCCGACCGCCACCAGCCCGTGAAGGATAACTCCTCCGGCATCGGCGGCCCGAGACAGGTCGGCCACGTTTCCCGGGCTTTCGATGGCCAAGGAGATATGGCCATAGCGGGCCAGGGCGCACAGACGGGCGATCTTGGGCCCGGTCACCACGGGATCGGCCACCAGGATATCGGTGAACCCGGCCTGGGAGAAGACCTCGGCCTGGCCCACCCTGGCTACGGCGATGCCTCCCACGGTTCCGCCAGCCGCCAGCTGCCTGTGGGCGATGGCCGGGCACTTGTGCCGGGTGACGTCTGGACGCAGTTTGATGGGGCCCTGGCAAAACATCGAGTGGACGATCTCGATGTTGGACTCCATGGCTGCCAGGTCCACCACAAGCGTCGGGGTATCAAGCTGGTTCGCTGCTGAGCCGAGGGGCTGAAACACCGGGCGTTCCATGTAGGCCGCCTCAGGAAGAGTTTCCAGCAGAATACCACGGCGGCTCACGGTTGGCTACCGTCCAGAGCCGGATTCGGGCGTGGGACTGGCTAGCGCGTCCTCGGGTTGAAGGCGTCGTTGAGGGCGTCTCCCAGCAGGTTGAAGGTAAAGATCAGGATCGTCACTATGCTCACCGGGAACAGCAGTAGGTGGGGGTCCGTGCGCAGGACGCTTATATTGCCGTTGTCCCAGATCATCGTGCCAAGGCTGGGGGTGGGCGGCTGTATCCCGATGCCCAGCCAGCTCAGGATGATCTCGGCGCCCACCACGCTCCCCATGCCCATGGACACCAGCACGATCACGGGGCTCATGATGTTGGGCAGCACGTGGATCGCCAGGATGCGCCGGACCGGCGCTCCGGCCGCCTGGGCAGCCTCGATGTACTGGTTCTGCTTGACCTGGAGCACCTGTCCCCGCACCAGCCTGGCCATGCTAACCCAGCCGAAGGGCAGCAGCGCCCCGAAGACTACCAGGTAGTCGGCGACGCCCAGGGTCACGATCCCCTCTATCCCCGAGAAATCCTCGAAGCTGCGTATCCAGTCTACTACCCTGGGCCTGACCGTGGCTGCAATGAGGATGACCAGCAATATCCCCGGAAAGGCCAGCAGCACGTCACCCACTCTCATGATGATCGCGTCCGCCAGCTTGCCGAAGTAGCCCGATACCAGGCCCAGGCCTATCCCCAGCAGGAGGCCCCCGGTGCCGATGGAGATGAGGGTGATGATAACTGTGGTACGAAGGCCATAGATGACCCTGCTGAGCATGTCCCTGCCAAGCCTGTCGGTGCCGAAGGGATGGCTGAGGGACGGGCCCTGCTTCGCTATCGACAGGTCCTGCTCCCGGTAGCCGTGGGGCGCGGTCCAGCTGGCGAACAGACCTCCGAGGTACAGCACCATGATTATCACCAGGCAGACCATGCCGACTTTCTTGCGGGCCAGGCGGCGCAGGGACTGGGACCAGAGGCTGGATCCCCCCGGGCTGGTCGCGAATACCGCTCTCTCTTGCTCGGCTGCCATGGTTCTAGTATCGGATCCTGGGGTCGATAAATCTGTAGGCGATGTCCACCAGCAGGTTGGCCATCGTGAACGCCACTGCCAGGATCAGTACCAGCGCCATTATTACGGGGTAGTCCCGGGCGAAGAAGGACTCGATCCCCATCCGCCCGACCCCGGGAATCCCGAAGATGTACTCCGTTATCAACGCTCCCTCTACCAGGGTCGCCAGCGAAAGCCCGACCACTGTAACAAGGGGTATCAGCGCGTTTCTCAGGACGTGACGGTGGTGTATCGCGAACTCCCGCAAACCCTTGGACCTGGCGGTGCGGACGTAGTCTTGCGCAAGGACCTCCAGTGTACTGGCCCGGGTGAGGCGGGTCATGGCGGCGATTCCCGGGACGCCCAAGACCAAGGCGGGCATGATTGTATGAGTATCGAACAGGCCCCCCCAACCGTGGCTTGGCAACACGTCCAGCCATAAAGAGAAGACGATGAGCAGCCCTGGGGCGGTGAGGAACACGGGGATTGACATAAAAAAGAGAGTGATGCTCACAGTGGCCGTGTCAATCCAGGTTCCCTGCTTGAGGGCGGTGAAGAACCCCAGAGGGATTCCTATCCCCAGGGCGATGATCGAGGCCGCGATGCCCAGCTGGGCCGAGACCCACATGCGGCCCCCGAGAAGCTCGGCCACACCCCTGCCCCTGAACCTGTAGCTCTCCCCCAGGTCTCCCTGGAGGGCGTTCTTCACGTAATTGCCGAACTGCACCGGGAAGGGTTTGTCCAGCCCCTGTTGGTGCCGGATGCGTTCAACCGTTTCGGGGTTGCTGATCTGCCCCATCAGGATCTGGACCGGGTCGCCGGGCGCGATTCGCCCCAGGGAGAACACGATGAAAGCCACGGCCAGGAGCAGGAAGGGGGTCCAGACCAGCCGCCTTACTACGTAGACCCACATGTCGGTTCGCCGTTCCTCCGGTCCCGTGCTTCGCTTTTTCTGAGGCCTTCGCTTCGCTCATGGTGAGCCTGTCGAACCATCTGTGGGGGAGCCCTTCGACAGACTCAGGGTGAGCGTAAGGGTGCCCCAGAGGTCTCAGACTCTCTGGGGCAGTCCTGGCCCGAACATGCAACTCGTCTTAGCTTATTCTTCGACCAGATAAACGTGCCGTAGCCTGGGGATAATCAGCGGGGTCAGCCGGTAGTCCTTGACGTGGGGTTGTACCAGCACGTACTGCTCTCCACTGTGCCACAGCGCGATCCAGGGAGCCTCTCCGACGATCATGTCCTCTGCCTGGTGATATAGCTGGTAGCGTTTCGCCTCGTCCGTCTCGGTCCTGGCTGTCTCCAGGAGGCGGTCCACTTCCTGGTTGTTGTAGGCGGTGTGATTGTTGTTGCTGTCGCTGTGGAAGAGCAGGTCCAGGAAGTTCTCGGGATCGGGGTAGTCGGCGATCCAGCCGATCTCGAACATCTGGAACCGGCGTTTGATCAGGTCCTGCAGGTAGGTGGCGAACTCCGTTCGGAGGATCTCCACCTCGATACCCAGGTTCTGGCGCCACATCTCCAGCACCACCTCGAGGTCAAGGCCAACACTGGCTCCGAAGCTGCCGGGCGTGGTGAGAATTATCGGCGGGAGCTCGTCCAGCTTGTCCCCGTACTTGGATTCCGCCAGGAGCTGCCGAGCCTTTTCTGGATCGTACTCGTAGCCCTGCACTCGGGGGTTGTAGCCAGGGAAGCCGGGCGGCAGGATACCCTCGGCGGGCACCACCAGCCCCGCCAGGACGTCCCGGGCTATGGCTTGCTTGTCGACGGCATAGTTCATCGCCTGCCTGAACTTGACGTCGTCGAAGGGCGGTTCGTCGACGTTCATGCCGATGTAGCTGGTGCTGAAGGACGGGGGCGCCTGGGCGAGCTGCGCGTTAAGGGGATTGGACGGGTCCAGTATCCGATCCAGGTCTGCCAATCCAACGCCGGTGACGTGGATCTCGTCGTTCTCGTACATCAGCATGGCGGTCCCACCGCTGAGGATGAACCGCACCTGGTCCAGGAAGGGGGGGCCAAGGTGGTAGTTCTCGTTGCGGGCCAGGGTGAGGCTCTCGCCGGCCGTGTACCCCTCCAACTTGAAGGGCCCGGTCCCGTTGGGCGTGTTGAACCACCGGCTGCTGCTCTCCACGTTCGCCTGGTCCAGCACGAACGCGGTAGGATAGGTAAGCTTTGCCAGGAAGTAGGACTTGGATGCATCGATGGTGATCTCGAGGGTTTGTTCGTCGATGACCCGCACACCACGGACCTCCGTGGCGTCGCCTCTGAGCTTTTCTTTTACCCCTAATATGTCGCCAAGGTACTCCTCGACCACAAGCGCGGCGGTCAGGGGGTTCGCGGCCCGTTCCATAGACCACTTGAAGTCCTGGGCGGTTACCGGCGTTCCGTCGTGAAAGACGGCGTCCTCCCGTAGGTGGAAGGTGTAGATGGTACCGTCAGGGCCAACGTCCCAGCGCTCTGCTATATCTCCCACGATCCTGAGGTCTGTATCAATGGTGACCAGGCCCCCGAACACCTCGATGATTATGGCGGCCGATGTGGCGTCGGTGGTCAGATGAGGGTCCAGGGTAGGCGGGTCGTCGCCCAGCCTTACCAGGGTCCCCCCCTGAATCCTCTGCCCGGCCCCGGCCGAAGGGGAGCTTTCCGTCGGCTGCTGTTGTTGCTCGGTGGCCTGGGTCGGCACAGGCGTCGAGGTGGCGGACTCGGTTGGCCCGGGCTGTGATGTCGGCTCTTGGGTCGCAGGCGCGCCGGACCGGCTGCTACATGCAGCCAGGAGAACCAGCGTTCCAACGACTAGAAGTAAGGCTTTCCAGCTCATGATTCTCACTCTCTGATGTGTCATAGTATCGCGGTCCGACCGGCGTTACCTGTCGATCGATATCTCCTTTACATTTTAGAGACTTTGTCTGCGGCTTTTCAACGGTAGGCTCTCCGTATAGATTGCATACTGTCGCTGCCGAAAGCAGCTACCGAGTAGCTGCCCGCCTTGACACTCCCGTTGGACCAGCACTATCCTGAGCGTGACGCGACGCAATCAGCCTGGTACCAGAGGCGATGACGATGCCATCCTCGAGGTCAAATAAGCCCGCTCTACCCACCCTTTGGCTCGTTCCGTTGCTGACGGTGGCCCTTCTCCTGTTGGCTTGCAGCCGCACCGACGCCGACCCCACCGAGGAGGTTCCTCCCCCGGAGCCGGTTCCTGACGAGATGAGCCTGGCATGGGAGGCGTGGGATCTCATCAAAAATTCTTACGTGGCAGCCGGTGATCTGGATTCCCAGCAGGTGACGGGAAGCATGATCTTGAGCATGCTGGAGCGCAACGGGAGGTCCCCCTATCCGTTTTTGACTGAGCTGGGCAGCGTCACAACCCAGCCACCCATCGGGGTCCCGGAGGAGCTGGTTGACGTCTGGAAGGCGTCTGCCCTCTTCCGGGAGAAGTGGCCCGACGTCGCGGCCGTTCAGCTGGTGGACACAGCCATCAATGGGCTGCTGCAAATGCTGGGCGACGATTCGATAGTGCGCCTGACCCCTGAGGCCTACGCCAGGGCTTTGGAGGAGCTGGAAACCAGCTACCAGGGCATAGGCGCCTTCGTCGACACCGTGGACGGCAAGCTGGTGATGGTCCCGATGGAAGACAGCCCTGCGGCGAAGGCGGGATTGGAAGAGGGCGACGTGGTTCTTCAGGTCGATGGAGAGCCTGTGGAGGGGCGGGACCGAGGGGAGATCGTCGGTCAGGTCCGCGGACCGGCAGCCACGAAGGTAACCCTGCTGGTTGAGCGAACCGGTGAAGAAGAGCCAATCGAGGTGGACGTTATCAGGGACGAAATCCGCGAGGACTCCGTGGCCCGCTCCTTCTTGCCGGGTTCTATAGGGTATATCTATATTTCGGACTTCCTGGAGCATACCCATGATGAGCTACTGGATGTCCTGGAGGAGTTTAACCAACTCGATACTCTCGCTTTGATCGTGGACCTTCGGAGCAATCAGGGCCTCTCGGTGGAGGCGGCCCGCCGGGTAGCCAGCGAGTTCCTACTCGAGGGTCTCTTCAGCTACGAAGTGGGCAAGAATGGTGAGCGAAGGGATCAGCTCATAGCGGAAGGTGGCCTGGCTGTAGGAGAGCTTCCCATCGTGGTCATCGTCAACGGCGGGACTGGCAACATGGCGGAAGCCGTGGCCGCCGCCTTGAAGGAGGCTGGCCGAACGACCATCCTGGGCACGACCACACTCGGCGACGGCTCAACGAGGGTGTACCAGCTGCTGAGCGATGGGTCCGCCATATACCTGCCCGTGTCCCTCTGGTACACCCCGTCGGGGAAGCTCATACAGGGGAACGGCGTTGAGCCGGACATCATGGTAGATCTGACCATTGAGGACAGGGCGGCTGGAGTCGACTCACAGCTTACTACCGCCTATAGCCACCTGGACGACCAGCTGCCGGAGTTCCGTTAGGATGCGGGCATAGCTCGCAGGTACCCCCTCTTTCCGGTGCGTCCTGCCAGCTAGCCTGCGGCGCCTTCAGCTGCCGCCTGGCGCTCCGCCTCCTCTTGGCAGCTCAGGCAGACGTAGGAGTCTCCGGCTTCCTTGGCGACGCCCGGGGCGATGTTGCGTCTTCTACCACACACGGAACAGGTCACCATTTCCAGGGGGGAATCGTCCGCGCCGGAGGAATCTACACCATGGCCGCGGAACCCTCTGTACTCGGGGTTTAGCCGTTTGCTCTCCAGGAATCGCTCCCTGTCTTTACGCCGACTCAATGTGAGCCTCCCTTGCGGCCGGATAGGGTTCACTCGGCCACCGCTGGGACGTCGATACGAAGTTCATCCGCCTCTACGTCCGTATCCATGGACAGGAAAGGCTTGGTCCGCCTCATCCAGGAGGCTGTCCAGCCCTCCCGGAGCCCGTTTACTCGACGTTTACCGTGGCGCCTGCAGCTGTGAGGGCCTCTTTCGTCTTGTCGGCTTCCTCGCGCGCGACGCCCTCCTTGACCTTTGTCGGTGCGCTCTCCACCAGCTCCTTGGCCTCACGGAGTCCCAGCGTCGTGACCTCGCGTACCGCTTTGATGACGTTTATCTTGTTGGCGCCCACATCCTGAAGCACCACCGCGAACTCGTACTGTTCCTCTTCGGCGGGCGCAGCCTCGGCCGCAGCGGGAGCGGCACCGCCCGCAGCGGGAGCGGCCGCTACGGCCATCGGGGCGGCAGTGATGCCGAACTCGGTCTCTAGGTCCTTCACCAGCTGGGCCAGGTCCAGCACCGACATCTCCTTGATCCCTTGAAGAATCTCGTCCTTGGTCATGGTTCCTCCTTTAACGATACCAATTTTGTGTTGCCCGGAGCGAAAGAGGGCTGCGGGGGTGCTCCGGTTAGTGCAATGGCTGGACGTTGCTTGTTTAACCAGCCTCCCCTTGAGCCTGGAGCTGCTCCACTCGTTGCTGTAGCACGGAGCCAAGGGATGTCATTGTTCCGTTCAGGGCTCCCAGCAGGCCGTATAGCGGGGCCTGTAGGTGACTCAGGAGGCCGCTCAAGGGGGCCTGGGTCTGGCTCAGGAGCTGGGCCACCAGCTGGGGCTTGGGTGGCAGGTTGGCCAGCATGTTCACATCTGCCGACGAAAGGGTCCGGCCGTCCAAGACAGCCCCTCTGATGGTCAGGACAGAGCGGTTCACCCTGATGTATTCCTCCAGGGCCTTGGCGACCGTTACCGGGTCCTCGTAGCCGAAGGCCAGGGCGGTTGGGCCCTGGACGATGTCCTTTATCTGGGGCCTATCGGCGGAGTCGGCGGCCAGGTAGGTCAGGGTGTTCTTCACTACCCTGTACTCGACCTGCTTGTCCCGCATGGCCCGCCTTAGCTCGGTCATGGTGTTCACGCCGATACCGGTATAGTCGGTGGCCACGGCAATCGTGCACCGGGCGAACTTTTCCCTGAGCTCCTCAACGAACTCTACCTTTTTCTTCGTGGGCATACGCGCTACCTCTAATAAAAATCCCTGCGCCCAGGCGCAGGGAAGGCCGCCACCGCTCTGACAACCATCGCGGCATCGGTGTTGCTATTTCCGAGTGAACATCACTCGGAATTCAACTTCCCTGGTCACCTCGGCGGGCGTGGACTTTAACCTCAATCTTTGAGGACCCGCTATCTCAGGCATCCATTCCGGTATTTGTAGTGTTGCCTCCGTGGACTCGAAAGTTTCCGCCGATGGTCTCCCTACGCGTCTGGTTTTAGGGCGACGAGGTCGGCCAGGTTCAGCTTGATACTAGGGCCCATGGTGGAGGTCAGGTATGCGGACCTGATGAAGGTCCCCTTCACGGCGGCAGGTCTTGCCCTGACCACCGAGTCCACTAGCGAGGCGAGGTTAGCCAGCAGCCGCTCCGGCGTGAAACTGACCTTCCCTAATGGAGAGTGGATGATGGCGGTCCGGTCCATGCGGTACTCCAGACGCCCCTTCTTGGCCTCGTCGATGATTCGGGGTAGGTCCCTCGGCTGGACCATGGTACCTGTCCTCGGATTCGGCATGAGCCCGCGCCGCCCCAGGATACGCCCGAGGCGACCAATCTTGGCCATGACGTCGGGGACGGCGAGGCCGACGTCGAATTCGATCCATCCGCCCTCGATTTGCTTGATCAGGTCGTCTTCTCCAACGTAATCGGCGCCGGCGTCTTTGGCGATCATGGCGGCCTCACCGTTGGCGAACACCAGGACCCGTGTCTCCTTGCCCAGACCATGGGGCAGCACGGTGACGCCTCGCACCAGCTGGTCGGCGTGGCGGGTATCTGCGCCGGTGCGCAGGTGGAGCTCTACAGTCTCGTCGAACTTGGCCCTGGAGGCCTCCTGGAGGAGGGAAACGGCTTCCTCTGGGCCGTACTCCTTGTCCCGGTCGATCTTGGCTTCCAACTCGCTGTAGCGCTTGCTTCTAGTAGGCATCGTTAATCCTCGACCACTTCTATGCCCATGCTCCGGGCGGTTCCCTCGATGATGTTGATGGCCTTCTCCACCGACGCTGCGTTCAGGTCCTTCATCTTCAGCTCGGCTATCTCCCGGATGGAGGCCCGTTTTACGGATGCCACGGTGCCGTGTCCGGCCTGAGCCTCGCCCTTCTCCACACCGCCTGCCTTGCGCAGAAGCTCGGATGCCGGCGGTGTCTTGGTGACGAAGGTAAAGGACCGGTCCTCGAAGACCGTTATCTGGGCGGGTATTATGGTGCCCGCCTGGGTAGCGGTGCGCTCGTTGTACTCTTTGACGAAGGCCATGATGTTCACGCCATGCTGGCCCAGAGCTGGTCCCACCGGAGGGGCCGGTGTGGCCTTTCCTGCCTGTAGCTGTAGCTTGATGATGGACCGGACTTTCTTGCCCAAGGTGCTCTCCTAGATTTTATCTACCTGAAGAAAGTCCAGCTCCACCGGGGTCTCCCTGCCGAAGAAAGAGACCAGGACGCGGACCTTGCCCTTGCTGGCGTCAATATCGCTGACGGACCCGATGAAATCGGCGAAGGGGCCTGCCGAGATGCGAACCATCTGGCCCTTCTGAAAGCCAACCGTCACCTTGGGGGGGCCTGACTCGATCTGGTGGAGGATGCCCTCCACTTCCTTGTCCTCCAGGGGAACGGGTTTAGGCCGTCGTTCGGCTTCGTCCTCGGAGGAAACGAAGCCGGTTACCCCTGGAGTATTGCGCACCACGTACCAGCTCTCGTCGTCCAGGGACATCTGCACCAGGATATACCCGGGAAAAATCTTCTTCTTCTCCGGCCTCCGCTTTCCATCCTTGAGGACGATCTCCTCCTCGGTGGGCACGACGACACGGAAAATCTTGTCCTGCATGTCCAGGCTCTGGATCCGCTGCACCAGGTTCTTCTCGACCCGCTCCTCCTGGCCGGAGTAGGTGTGGATGATGTACCAGCGGACTTCTTTTTCGCTTACGCTAGCGGTCATAGTCCCTTCTCTGGGCCCGTGGCTGGGCTACGGCGTCTATAGGGGTCAAGGGAGGACGACATACTGGCGGAAGGTCTCCCCCAGAATGTAGTCGACGAGGCTCAGTGCGGTCGCCGCGATGCCCGCGAGGATGATCACGATGTAGGTGAGCCGGACAGTGTCCTCGCGGCTGGGCCAAACGGCCTTCCGGAGCTCGGATATAGTCTCCTTGAAGAACTGTACCGGGCCTCCTCGCTTGAAGGAGTCTCGGTTGATGATCCCGGACCCACCACCTCTTGCCGAAGACCTTGCCAACTCTCTATCTCACTTCTCTATGGACCTTGTGTCCATGGCAACGTGGGCAGTACTTGCGGAACTCCATCCTCTGGGTATCGTTGCGCCTGTTCTTGGTGCTGGTGTAGTTCCGCTCCCGGCAATCGGGGCATGCCAGCGTTATGATTATCCGTGCCTCCGTGCTCTTTCTGGCCATATCTTACTCCAAGACCTTAGTGATTACCCCGGCGCCGACGGTTCGTCCGCCTTCGCGGATGGCGAACCTCAACCCTTCTTCCAGAGCTATGGGGTAGATCAGGTCTATCTGCATTGTAATGTTGTCGCCGGGCACAACCATCTCCATGCCATCGGGGAGCTTAATCTGGCCGGTGATGTCCGAGGTTCTGATGTAGAACTGAGGCTTGTAGCCGTTGAAGAAGGGGGTATGGCGGCCGCCTTCCTCCCTGCTCAGGACATAGACCTCGGCTTCGGCCTTGGCGTATGGCTGGATACTGGCGGGCTTGGCCAGCACCTGGCCTCGCTCTACGTCTTCTCGCTCCACACCCCTGAGGAGGATTCCCACGGCATCGCCGGCCTCGGTGGTCCCCAGGTTCTTGTGGAACATCTCCAGGCCGGTTGCCACGGTCTTCCTTACCTCACCGAACCCGACGATCTCGACGTCTTCACCGGTGCTCAGCACGCCACGCTCTACCCGGCCAGTGACCACCGTTCCGCGGCCCTTGATGCCGAACACGTCTTCGACGGGCATGAGGAAGGGCCGGTCGGTGATGCGCTCTGGAAGCGGTATGTAGTCGTCGACGGTGTCCATGAGCTCCAGGATCTTGCCGCACCACTCGCACTCCCTCTTGCCGCAGGCGCACTCCAGGGCCTTCAGAGCGCTGACCCTGACGATGGGAGTGTCGTCGCCGGGGAACTCGTATTGGTTCAGGAGGTCGCGCACCTCTAGCTCCACCAGCTCGAGCAACTCCGGGTCCTCCATGGCGTCCACCTTGTTCAGGGCCACGAGGATCTTGGGCACCTCCACCTGGCGGGCCAGCAGGATGTGCTCTCGGGTTTGGGGCATCGGGCCGTCCGGGGCGCTGACGACGAGGATGCCGCCGTCCATCTGGGCGGCCCCCGTGATCATGTTTTTTACGTAGTCGGCATGACCCGGACAGTCCACGTGAGCGTAGTGACGCTTTTCGGTCTCGTACTCGATATGGGAAATGGCTATGGTCAGGCCCCTGGCCTTCTCCTCCGGCGCGTTGTCTATGGAGTCGAACGGGCGGACGGTGGTGGACGTGCCAGCAGCGTGCAGGACGGTGGTTATGGCCGAGGTGAGAGTTGTCTTCCCGTGGTCAACGTGCCCTATAGTCCCGACGTTTACGTGGGGCTTGCTCCGGTCGAACTGCTGCTTTGCCATCTAAGTTCCTCCCTTTAGCTTTCACTGGAGCCCACAGGCGGGATTGAACCGCCGACCCCGTTCTTACCAAGAACGTGCTCTACCGCTGAGCTATGTGGGCTCTTTATCATCACTGGAATTCGTTTACGGTCGCGGTGGAGGGGGTAGGATTCGAACCTACGAAGCCCTTCCGGGCGCCAGATTTACAGTCTGGTGGTTTAAGCCACTCACCCACCCCTCCAGGTGTGATATCAGTTTAGCACACCCCCCAATTCCGAGCCAACATGCGCCCTTGCGCGTGGGGATAGAGAAGCCCCAGAGGGGACTCGAACCCACCAACCTACCGATTACAAATCGGTTGCGCTACCGTTGCGCCACTGGGGCGTTTGGGCCGGAATCAACACATGGCCCCGACGGATCGGGGCCACGTTGAAGGGCACTGACGTCGAGTTTAAGTATATTAGGAGACAAGAGGAATTGTCAATACGGCCAAGCACGTTTTCGATTGACACCTCCAATGCGATCTGCTACGCTCCGAAACGTCCCGATTGACCTGGATCGCTAATGACTTTGGAGGATGAGATGGCCGATCGAAGGATCCTGGGTGTCCACCACGTGACCTATCTGGTGAGGGATTTCGACGAGGTTGCCGCCTATCTGGAGAAGAACTTCGGGCTGAAGAAGGAAGAGGGTAGGATAACCGAGTATGTGCCTGGCGAGGCGGCCATCCTGGTCTACCAGGTGGGTGATGCCGTCGTCGACTTCCTGGCCCCCCTCAAGGAGGGCACTCAACTCGCCAAGATGCTGGAAGACAAAGGCCCCGGCTTGCTCCACGTGGGCTACGCTGTGGAGAACATCGAAGAGTGGATCGCGGAGCTCACGGCCAAAGGGAACGTCCTCACCAGCGCCATGGGAGTGGATCCGCCCCTGCCCCTACCCAGCCCAGTGGGCTATAAGGCCTGCAACATCGACACTTCGTCGCCGGGCTCCGGGGGCCTGTTCTTTCATCTGTCCGAGGGGACGGCCTGGCAGTACCCCTTCAGCTGGGGCAAGAGCCCGGGACAGGATTAAGCCTCAGGAGAACCTGGAGAACCCCTCGGGCATCTCGACGACCACCAGGCTGATCACGTCGGATTTTAGACCCTGTCCAAGGGCCTGAATCAGTTCCTCGCGGGTGTGTACTCTGGTGGCTTCCGCACCGTAGGCCTCCGCCAGCTTGACGAAGTCGGGGTTCTTCAGCTCCGTTGCCATCACCCTGCCGCCGAAGTTCCTGCGCTGGTTGTTGCGTATGGCCCCCCAGGCGTCGTCGTTGAACACGATGACCACCGGGTTGATGCTGTACTGGACGGCGGTGCCCAGCTCCTGGATGTTGTACTGGAACCCGCCGTCGCCGGTAAGAACTACGACCTGCCGCTCCGGACAACCTACCTTGGCTCCCAGCCCGGACGGCAGGCCGATGCCCAGGCCGCCCCAGCTGAAGGGCCCCCAGAAGCTGTGGGGCTGGTACACCGGCAGTAGCCGTATAGCGTCCAACGCCGGCACCGATGCATCGCCCACTACCACGGCGTCGCGGTCCAACACGCCCCGGATGGCCTCCAGCGTTTTAAGCTCGTTGGGTTGGTTGCGGTCCAGACTCTCCCGTACCCTTGCCTTGAGGTCGGCCACCTCTTGAAGGTATTCGGGAGAGCTCTGGGAAACGCCGTCCTCACGTCCCTCCAGGAAGGATAGGATCTCCTGGAGGGTCACCTTGGCGTCACCGACGAGGCCCATCGCCACGGGGTGTCTCTTGCCGATCTCCGTCGGGTCCACGTCGATCTGTATGAGGTTCTTCGGGAACCTCTGGCCCGCCCCCAGGCGGGTCAGGTGCCCCATGGAGCATCCGATGAGGAGCACCATGTCACATCCCTGCATGAAGGCGTTCACGATGCTCTCCCCTTGGGTGTCGTTCCCGCCTCCCTCCCCCAGTGCCAGGGGATGGTCCTCGGGAATGCTGCCCTTTCCCGTGGCCGGGGTGATCACCGGGGCGCCGATAGCCTCGGCTAGCTGCCTTAGCTCCTCTGTGGCATCCGCCGAAACGACGCCCCCTCCGACCCAGATCAGGGGTCTCCGAGCCTTCCCGATAGCCTCGGCGGCCTGCCTTACCTGGGCCCGGTCGGGATGGAGTCGGGGCACCTCCCGCGGCGGAATGATCTCCACGTCGACCTTGTGGGACAGTTGGTCTTTGTTGATCTCCAGTTCCAGCGGTCGCGGCCTTCCGGTCTGGAACCGCTGAAAAGCTTCCACGATGTAGTCGGGGATGGTGTCCACGTCCTCGATCAGCGCGTTCCATCCGGTTACCGAACGGAACATCCCCAACTGGTCCTTGGATTCGTGGATGTCGGCCGGGGGCGAGTAGGTCGTCAGTTGGAGTATCCGGGATGAGGCGGCGTAGGCCTCACCCATGGACCCCATGCTGTTGGCCGCTCCCGGGCCACCGCTGGTGATGAACACCCCGGGCCGGCCGGTGGCCCTCGAGTAGCCGTCGGCCATGAATCCCACCGCGTGCTCGTGTCGCCCACCGATGAAGCGGATGGAGTCCTGGTAATCGTAGAGGGCGTCGTAAAGGTGCAGCGTGTGGCTGGCGATCAGTCCGAATATGGTGTCCACCCCGTGGGCCTTGAGGCATTCCACGATGCAGCGCGCGGCGGTCATTTCGGCCATGGCCCACCTCCGAGACTTTGGTATCCCCATGGTACACAGGGATGGGTTCCATGGCAATCAGCTTGACGATGCCCACTCGGTGATATGGCCGTCGCTGGCTCATACTAATGGCCGATAGAGAAATCGGTCACCCTCCCCATTACATATGTTAGCGCGCTGGCTATCATTGGATATGAAACGAATCAAAACCGCCGATGTGGGGATTGTTACACATGCCGCGATTTGACCCTGGTCCCCGATCGAGCGAGGGGAGGTTGTAAGCCCTGCCGGGATTCTCACGGTTTTATCACACCGCCAATGAGAAATTTCACAACAGACTCACGCGGCACTGCAACCCTTTTATAAGGGAACATAAATGAGGAGGAAGCTGAAGCCATGGAAGATGTAGAAAAGCTGTTCAAAAACTCTGTGGAGGAGATGGACAAACTCCTCAGCGCGAAGACCGTGATCGGGGAACCGATAACCATCGACGGAAACACCGTCGTTCCACTCCTGAGCATTGGATTCGGTTTCGGCGCTGGTGGCGGGACCGGCAAAGGGAAGAACGGACATGATGGGGAAGGAAGCGGTGGCGGGACCGGTGGAGGTGGCGGCGTCAAGCCCATCGCCGTCCTAGTCATTAACAAAGATGGTGTGAAGGTGGAGCCTATAGCCGGCCCTCCCTCCGCCCTGGAAAAACTCGGCTCCGCCATAGGTGCTGCGTTGCAAAAACACGGCGAAGGAACCGAGAAAGAATAGCACGTGGTCTGGGTCCTAATATCACTGGCGGGCCTGGCGGGTCTCCTTGTCCTAGCCCTATCCGTGCCTGTTGATTTGACCTTTTCCCTGGAGAAGGACAAAGGGTTTCAGTCAAGGGCACGGATAGGGTGGCTCTTCGGGCTGGTCGGGAAAAACCTGGGTGCCAAAGAGAAGCGGCAGAAACGTGAGAAACTGGAGGAACCTGAGAAATCTGAGGAACGTGAGAAACTTGAGGAACCGAAGAAGCAGGGGAAGAAAAGGGGTTCCCGGATGTTCCTCGCCATTCTTAGAACGAGGGGCTTTCCTGGGAACTCCTTAAAACTTGCCAGGCGATTGCTGCGAGCCGTCAGAGTGAGGGAGCTGAAGCTGGACCTTCAGATTGGGCTGGGAGACCCGGCAGAAACCGGGTTTCTCTTTGGGTTCGTAGGCCCGGTGCTGGCGAGTGTTAGCTCCATCTCTTCGGCAGACATAAACGTAGAGCCTGTTTTCCATGAGCAGACAATGCGGGGCTACTGTAAGGGTTCGATCAGGGTTTTCCCGATTCGGTTGGTGTTGGCTATAGTTCTTTTTGCCTTCTCCCTGACAACGGTCCGGGTGGTGAGGGCAGCATTAGGAGCACGTCAGAGATGAAGAGGGTCCGTCCCGGCCAACCCATTGTCGTCGGAGAAATAACTATCACTCCGCTGGAGAGGATAGTGGAGGATCATGGTTGCGGCAAGAGCGGCTTCTGGGCCTATGGGTATAAAGAACCCGTGAGTATCGTAGTGGATTCACCTGATGGGAGCTGGACCATAGACCTGGGTAGCCAGGAACGTCATTAAGCGCTATTCGTGAAGCACCCAGATCCAGCCTCGACAGGGCGTTCGATCATCTAAGGTGAGATGAGAACCTGAAGGTCTCGCTTCTTCGACGCATTTGAGCGTCCCTCCTGATGGGGAGGTCGTGTAGGCGTCCCCTGCCTTTACCGCCTCCGCACCGGGTGCTACAATGGCGCCACCCCATCCCCGGAGGTGTTCCATGTCCCTCTCCCAGCCGGAGTACGACGTCATTGTCATGGAGGACGTGATGGCTCCTGCCAGGGATGGCGTGGGCCTCGCCGCCGACGTCTACCGTCCGGGCAGGGACGGCGACTTCGTTCGAGAGCCGCTGCCGGTCATCCTGGAGCGCACTCCCTACAACAAGCGGAATCTACAGCGTATCGAGCGCAACTGGCGCTATTTCACTCGCCGGGGCTATATATTCGTCGCCCAGGACTGTCGCGGCTGCTACAAGTCCGAAGGTGTGTTCGACCCCTTCTGGCAGGAGGGACCCGATGGCTACGACACTGTGGAGTGGCTTGCGAAGCAGCCATGGTGCAACGGCCGCATAGGCACCACTGGCACATCCTACATGGCCTGGACCCAGAACTCCCTGGCTGTGCAGAACCCGCCCCATCTGACCTGCATGTGGGTCAACCAGGGCCCATCCAATGCCTATACCAGCTCCCTACGCCACGGTGGAGCCCTGGAGCTGCGGATCTTCTCCTGGTTGTACGTCCACGCTGTGGTCAATAGCAATGCCCGTCTAAAGGCGGACCCGGCGGTGCAGAAGGCGCTGGACAGCGCCGACGTTCGGGCCATCCTGAGGGACCTGCCCATCAAGAGAGGAGAGACCCCCCTCGCGGCCGCGCCTGGCTACGAGCGCTCCGCCCTCAACATGCTCACCCGGGGAGACTTCGACGACCTGTGGAAGGACCCCAGCGTGAACTACGAGCTGCACCGGGACCGGTTCGCCGACGTGCCCACGGTTTTTTGCAGTGCCTGGTACGACTCGTACACCAGGGCCACCATAGAGAACTATCTGGGCATCTCCAAGAAGAACCGGGGTCCTTACCGGCTACTCATGGGTGGCTGGGTCCACGGCGAGTACACCATGCAGGAGACCTCGGCGGGCGGGATCGACCAGGGGCCGGAGTCGCCCATCGATTACAATGTCGAACGGCTGCGCTGGTTCGACCACTGGCTCAAGGGCCAGGACACGGGGGTCGAGAACGATCCGCCGATCAGGTACTTCGTTATGGGGGGAGGGGACGGTAGCAAGAACCGGGAGGGGCGGCTGAACCATGGCGGGCACTGGCGGACGGGATCGCAGTGGCCCCCGGCGGGAACCCGGTACGTCGACTACTACCTCCACGGCGACGGATCCCTGAGCCCGGAGGCGTCCTCGCCGGAAGGAGGCTCCACCACCTACACCTTCGATCCCAGGGATCCGGTGCCGACCATCGGAGGAAACATCTCCGCCCTGACGGCCCTTCGAGACATACCTAAAGACGTTGCCAACCCCGAGACGCTGCCCCAGGACATCAGGGGAGAGTCCGTTGTCGTGGGTGGCGGCTGGGACCAGAGGGAACGGCCGGATATCTTCGGCGCCAGGCCTCCCTACACCATGCCCCTGAGCTCCCGGAGAGACGTGCTGGTGTTCCAGACCGAGCCCCTCGACCGGGACGTGGAGGTCATCGGCCCCCTGGAGGTGAAACTGTGGGCCGGGTCCGATGCCCCCGACACCGACTTCACCGCCAAGCTGATCGATGCCTACCCACCCAGCGCGGACTATCCCACCGGCTTCGCGCTGAACATCTCAGATAGCATCATGCGCATGCGCTACCGCAACTCCTGGGAGGCCCCTGAGCCGATGGCTCCAGGAGAGGCGTACGAGGTGACCATCACCCTCTATCCGACAGCCAATCTCTTCGCCAGGGGACACCGCATACGTCTGGACGTATCCAGTTCAAACTTCCCCCGCTTCGACGTCAACCCGAACACCGGAGAGCCCATCGGCGGGAATACTCAGACACGAGTCGCCAATAACACAGTTCACCACAGCGCCGCGCGGCCCTCTCGCCTGGTCCTGCCACTGGCCGGCTGACCTTGACTGCCGTCGCCTGAGCCCCCTTCGGGTCAACCCCATACCACTGCCGCGATGTATGAAACCTCGGAAAAAGTCTAACTTTAACTTAAAGTAAGACTTTAAAAGAGGCCCAAACGAGTGTCATGAATTTGACCAAGTTTGTTGCGATTAAAGCCGTTGAGAGGTGAGCTACGAACAAATAGCAGCGTAAATTTTATTAGTTTAAGAAAAGTCACGGAATATATCTGCGAAAAATACTTGACAAGCCACCTTTGGGGCCCCTTATCCTTGTGGAGGTCCATATTCCGCCCACCGGACGGTCGAAGAAGCCTTCCCCGGCGGACCCGCTGGCTTCAGTTGGGGCGGGGGTACCTTAAAACAAGGATAGCGGTTCCTCCGCCTTATTTTCATCAAAATCCGACCTATCTTTGAACGAGTTCTGCCTGCGGGGATCAAGAAAGGAGGTTGACTTATTTACAGTGCGAGAAAGGGAGTCAGTAAGACCTCGAACGGATAATGATCATATACCTGAGAGGTGGTGATGGGCGATGATGACTACATCTGCCAAGATATTAAGTGATGGAATTATCAAATTTGATGGTGGCGCAATGTTTGGGCAGGAGCCCAAGGTATCCTGGGAGAACAAGGTAGCCAATGACAGGCGGAACCGAATCACACTTGGCCTCAACTGTCTCCTGTTGCAGCTGGGGGGGAAGACGATTCTCATAGATGCCGGTGTCGGCTCGAAGGAGCTGGACCAGGAGAAGGAGACCTACGGCCTGGTTCCCAGCAGGCTGACCAAGGGTCTCAAAGGCATAGGTATCTCACCCAAAGAGGTGGACGCCGTCGTGCTGACCCACCTCCACTTCGACCACAGCGGCGGATGCACCCGGTTGGACCGTACGGGGACCCTGGTGCCGACCTTCCCAAAGGCTCGGTACTATGTCCAGAGGGTCTGCTGGGAAGACGCCTGTAACCCCAACGAAAGGTGCAAGGAAGTGCACCGCAGCGAGGACTTTCGTCCCATCGAGGACAGCGGCCAGTTGGAGCTCCTGGACGGTGACTCGGAGATATTACCGGGCCTCCATGTTAAGGTTACCGACGGCCATGCCCGGGGCCATCAGGCCGTCCTGGTGAACCACGGCGGGGAGAGGCTGGCTTTTCTGGGGGACCTGGTGCCTACCCCGCACCACCTCAACCTGGGTGCCATATCCGCCTTCGACCAGTACCCGGAAGACACCCTGTACATGAAACGGGAGTTCCTTACCCAGGCGGAGAGGCACGGCTGGCTGCTTATCTTCTACCACGGCTACGACCACAAGGCGGGCTATCTGGAGCGGCGTAACGGAGACTCTTACCTAAGGCCCGTGGAGCTTTAATACCAGCCTGTGCCCGGTGGGCTAGGCACCCAGTTTATCGACACACCGACGGCGGCGTCAGTGAGAACCGCCACACTCACTGGTGCCGCCGTCGGATTTCATTTTAGGCAGTGGCTCCTTGGAGCGTCTCTGCTCTATGTCACTGCTTCCGCCAAACGGTCTATCTGGTCAAGATCAGCCACGGTGGGCCAGAAAATCGTTTCGTCCACTCCGATGCCGGCGAATCCTGCGACTGCGCCCTTGATCGCATCGGCCGTGGTAAGGATGCCCTGGGCCATGTAATCCGCTCCTGGTCCCATGAACGCGTAGTAGTCCTTGATGTAGTCTACTCCGCGATCGGCGTTGGGGCCGAGGGCGTAGTACGCAGCGCTAACCAGTCGGGGCCTCCCAGTCCTTCCCTCGGCCTTCCAGGATTCCTCCGCGATGCTATATGCCTGCTGTATAGACTCGGGGGTGCCTGGGGTGATCAGCCCATCGGCCCACCGGCCGACTCTGCGTATGGCGGCTGGGGAGAGCGCCCCGATGAGAAGCTCAGGACCTCCCGGCTGAGCCGGCGGCGGCCCCATCGGTCCAACGTTGTCATCGACGGCTCCCCCGGACCAGACGCGCTTCATCAGGGCCAGCTGCAGGTCGAACCGCTTGCCCCGGTCCTTGAAGGGAGCGGGGGCGGCCAAAAAGTCATCCTCCCGAGGGCCCACGGCGAGCCCCAGAGTGAGACGGCCGCGGAGAGGGCGTCAAGGGTGGCTGCTTCCTTCGCCAGCACTCCTGGGTTCCTCAGCGGCGCCACCAGAATTGTCGTCATCAGCCTGACCCGGCTGGTGGCTCCGGCCGCGGCGGCAAGAGTTATCATGGCTTCGTAGTTGGGATATACCAGACGGTCGATGATACCGAGACTGGAGAAGGACCCGGCGTCCGCCTTCTTAGCCCACTCCAGGATCGTATCTCCGCCCACACCGGGGATTGTCGCCGGGAGTCCGATGCCAATTTTCATGAGCCGTCTCCGTTCATGTAGATACCGGGACCTGGGCAACCATATCCTCTCCCAGCTCTCCGGTCAGGAGGACTGGGGTAATCCTGTTGAGCAGGGAATGGTCCCCTTCGGCCTGGACCCTGAGGTAGTTGTCCGTCAACCCGAGGCAAACTAGTCTCCCGTCAAGGACCTGGGTCCTCTCCCAGAGGACGGGCCTGGTGTCCCCGATGGACCTGCTCCGGAACGCCGCGGCCTGGACCTCGGCCAGCTCCAGCATAGCTTCCATGCGACTCCGTTTCGCCGGCTCATCGACCGAGGGGCCCATGTAGGCGGCGCTGGTGCCGGGCCTGGTCGAGTAGGGAAACACGTGGAGTCCGGCGAAGTCTAAACCTTCTACGAATCGCAGGCTCTGCCGGAACTGGGCCTCCGACTCCCCGGGGAATCCCACGATCACGTCGGCGGTGATGCTCGCCGCCGGCAGCTTCGATCTCACCCGGTCGGCGGCGTCGGCGTACTGGCCGGAAGTATAGCGGCGGCGCATCCGCTCCAGCACGGCGTCACTACCGCTCTGGAGGGGCATATGGAAGTGGGGGCATAGTCTAGCGTCCTGCCACAGCCCCAGGAGGCCTGGCGTAATCTCCTGGGGCTGTAGGGAGGATACGCGGAGCCTCGCGATCCCGGTTTCTTCGAGCAGACGCCGCAGCAGCGATGTCAGGCTCGCTCCCTCCAGATCGAATCCATAGGAGCCAAGCTGGGTGCCCGTCAGCACCACCTCTTTGTATCCCTCCCCGACGCGCTTGGCGACCTGCCGCACCAACTTCTCGGGAGGAATACTCCGCTCCCTACCCCTCACTTTAGGTACGATGCAATAAGCGCATACTTGGTTGCATCCTTCTTGGATCTTTACCATCGCCCTGGTGCGGCCGATTCCGCGAAGGTTGGGTGGTACGGGCGCGTCCAGACCGGCCGGAGCGGGAGCCAGAGCGCTGCCGCACCGGGCTGCCATGACCATCTCCACCAGGCGTTCCTTTTCTGTGTTGCCTGCCACCAGGTCGACGCCCGTCACTGCAGACACTTCGCCGGGAGACCGCTGTGCGTAGCATCCCGTCGCCACCACCAGGGCGTTAGGATTGCGACGTTTGGCCGCCCGTATTGCCTGGCGGGCCTTCGCATCGGCCACGTGGGTGACGGTGCAGGTGTTGAGGATGTAGATATCGGCGGGCTCTGACGGCCCGGCCATCCTGTATCCGGCTTGAATGAAGCTACGGGCCAGCTCTTCGCTGTCGGCCTGGTTCAGCTTGCAGCCGTGGGTCTGAATAGAGACCGTGGGGGCGACCGTGGCCCCGGAACGCTCGATCGGGGCAGTCATCGTCGGCTCCGGCGTCGCGATGAACGTCGGGTAGGGGCATGGGAAGCTTCAAGCTCCTGGGACGGCAGCATATCCCACAATCGTTCGATCGAGTAGCTCACCTGCTCGGCCAGGCGGTACATCCTCTCGGGACCCCACCGGGAGTCGGGAAGCTCCTGGTGGACCGCCCCAAAGGCCGCCAGCTGTTGGAAGCCGTCCCCCAGCCGTCTGTCCGCGGCCTCGCCTGCCAGCAGGGCCATGTAGCTTCGAAGCTCGTCGGTGGTGCTGATCTCATCGCCGCGGTCGAGGGCAACGGCTTTGAGCGCTCCCACGAGACTGCCCCACAGCAGGTCTTCCACCCGCTCCCATCGGCCTTCCCTGATCTCGTGGAAGGCGCTGGTGCGATGCCGGATGCTGCGGTCCCTGTATCTACGAACGCGGGCGTCGATCATGGGTGCCTTCCGAGTCGGACTGTAGTCCACTCCGGGCTTAACCAAATCTGAGAAGACGGCTAGATAGGGCCAGGCCGTGAATATATGGAGGCTGGTTACCCTGCCATTGGCTAGGTGCGGTTGGGTTTCAGAGAAGGTAGTCGACGGAAGGGACCCTTCCGTTTCATCCTGTGCCATAGCTGGTCTGAGCCCAGGTGAGTCCTGGCGGCGGCAACGGCGACGGCGGCTCTTGCCTTACAACCGGACATCGCCCACTGGGCCCGCGGTGCGACTGCTCCGCCAAGCCGTGCGGGTCCCTTCACCCGTAGCGAAGGGACCCGCAGCTTCCCCCGCCGGTAGGCTTCGTAGAGCAGGAAGGAGGCAACGATGACCGCCATTCCCCCCACCGCGTCGATAATGTAGTGGTTGCCCGTTATGGTGATGGCGAAGAAGGTGATAGCGGGGTAGATGATCCCGAAGGGCTTCAGCCAGAAGTGCCTCATTTTGAGGAAAAGGATACCGAACAAGACGGTCCAACTGAAGTGCAGGCTGGGCATCGCGGCGTAGGCGTTGTAATAGCTGGCCATTTCCCGACTTCCGTACCAGGAGGGCCCAAACTCGATGATCGAGTCCACGAAACCGTACTCGGGAAGGACCCGCGGTGGGGCCAGGGGGAAGGCGGCGAAGAGGATCAGCGCAAGGACGAAGCTCAAAAGGATCACGTTACGAAAATAGAAGAATTGCTTCCGGTCCAGTATGTACACGAAAACGGCCGTAGTGACTATGATCGGCCAGAAGGTGACGATGTAGATCCAGTTGAACGCGATGACCAGCGCCTTGGAGTGCTCCAGGGCCCAGGCCTGCCAGCCTTGCTCCCAGAGGAAACCGCCCCAGGATTCGAAGGAGACCACCCGAAACGCGTTGGCTAGGGCCACGGGTTCAACGTCGGAGATGATGATCTTGCGGACAAACATGTAGACGAAGTAGGCGCCCATTATAATGGCAACCTGCTTCAGGTGCTTTAGGCTTCCCCAGATCACGAGGCGGTCCCTTATATTGAGTGCTGCCCTAGTCATCTACCTTTGCCTGCCGTTTAGATGAAGCAGAGACGGGTGTCCCGTCTTCGGATTTGTGCCGGTTAAGATGCAGCCCGTTCAGATATAATGGTACCACGGGGCCACGCTTTTTGGCAGCTTTGCTTTCCAGATAAACGTTGCAGTTTAAGCAGCCAACCTGGGTCTTGGGCACGAAGCCATCCTTGAATAGACCCCGGGCCGTGATGTATCGTTCGTTGTTCCAGATATCCTTGATCGAGTGAGTTTTGACGTCGCCGAAATCGTCGGAAGCGTCGGTGAGGTAACAGCAGGGGGCGTAGCCCCCGTCCCAGTTGACCACTGCGCTGCGCCACAGCCGCCAGCAACGATTGCCGTTCTCTTCGTAGGGCTTGGCGAAGGGCTCCTCTTTGCTGTAGCCGCCCTCCCGCGATGGAAGCCAACCCTCGGCCCACTCGCGGTCACTTTCCCCATGGGGGAAATCCACCTTCTTGAACACGATGCCGTCGACCCCAAGCTCACCGGCCAGACGCCGGGCCTCGGGGATCTGGTCCTCGTTCTGGCGCATGACGATGAACTGCCACTCGAGGTAGGGCGTCCTGGAACCCAGCTCCCGCTTCTTCTCGGCTATGAGGCGGATGTTGTCCAGCACCCGGTCCAGATGGCCGGCCACGCGGTAGACCTCATATACCTCCTGGGTGGTGCCGTCCAGGGAGACGATCAGCACGTCCAGCCCGGAGCGAATGATTCGCTCGGCCATGTCGGGGGTCAGGGGTTTGTTGAGGTTGGAGCTCATCATCGTAGCTATGTTGGCCTCGTGGGCGTAGGCCACGTAGCTGTCGATCTCTTTGTTGAGGAAGGGCTCGCCCCAGCTGTAGAGGCTCAGCCAGATGCAATGGTCCTTTATCTGGTCCACCGTCTTCTTGAAGAGGTCGAAGTGCATCACCCCCTTCTGGCGGTTGACGGTGTCGGTGCCGGTGTGGCAGAGGGGGCACTTGAGCTGACAAATGTTGGTGGTGTCGATCTCCCACTCGAAGGGGGAGCCCCAAACCCTGGAACGGCCGAGCCGAAGCTGTACCTCGACCCGCAGGAGGTTGAAAAGCTTCTTCCAGCTACCGTGACGCAACGCGGTCTCTACCCTCTGTCGGGCACGGCCGTTGGCAAAGGCGCCTATGACCGAGTTGTTAACCTGGAACCGTCTCTCGACAGCCCATGCCGCCTTCAGCAGCAGCGACCTCCGGACGACCAAACCTCCCCCTCGCGACGCGATTTATCGTTGCTTTTTAGCCACGATACTGCGTACCTTCCTGACGGTTCCCACAGTTTACTTCCGCCATAGTAGCGTGTCAACGGAAACGGGCACCCAACTGTCCAAAAATTTACCTTCCTGTGCGAGAAGACTATAATGTTCCCATCAACGGACCGGAGGATTCGATGGCGACGGAAGGACTGGGGCTTAACGGTGTGAATCACGTGGTCACGGTGGTGGCCGATACCCAGCGGAGCCTGGAATTCTACCGCGATTTCCTGGGTATCCGGCAGATCAAAAGCCAGGTGGACAATCCCAACATAACCTGGCTCCAGCTGCCCAGCGGGGTGATGCTCCACCTGATCGAGACGGAAGAGGCCCCTGCTGCGCCCCAGAACCTCCACCACGCCTTCGAGGTGGAAGACCTGGATAGAGCCGAAAGGGCGCTGGAGCACAGGGACATCGCCGTGGAGAACTCGGGCGTACGCCACGACGGGCAGCGATACCTCTTTATCCGGGACCCCGACGGCAACCGAGTGGAGCTCTGTACTCCCTCCGGGTTTTAGCCCAGTACGACCCTGCCGGTTACAAGTGTCCTCAGCCGTCTGTCCATCCTACTTGAATCTGGCCACCTCACGGGCTACGATCAGGTTCGCGGCAACGTCATGGGCTCTCGAGTGGAGATAGGTCACGCCGATGAGACTGCTGGACCTCAAATTCAAGCAGCGTTGGCCCAACTACCTGTTTCAGTGCGGTCTGGCCACGGTTTCTCTGATCATTATTCTGCTGATAGAGGATGCCGTCTTCGAGGCCGCCATAGTGGTGGCCGTGGCGTCTACGGCCTTCATCATATTCGTCATCCCCGACAGCGTGGCCGCCACCCCAAGGCGGGTCGTCGGGGGCCATCTGGTGGCCATCGCCGTAGGCTCGCTGTTCTTCGGCATACTGGAAATACCTGCGGTAGAGACGCTGGCGGACGACTCCAAGTACTTTGTGGACCTGATAGCAGCCCTGTCGGTGGGGCTGAGCATACTGGTGATGGTGACCACCGACACTGAGCCCCCACCCGCCGCGGGTACGGCCCTGGGCCTGATCATCCCCGGATGGAGCGGATCAGCGATTGTTTTCGTGGTTGGCAGCGTTCTGATCCTGTCGGCTATGAGGGTGGTCCTGCGCCCGAAACTGATAAATCTCCTCTAGCAAGGCCCCCTCCTCCATTGAACGGGGGAAGGCTGGGATAGGGCGATCGTCCTTGGCTCAGCCTTCTGACCGGGAGGCAGCGGCCGTCTCTTCACGCTCCCTCCTGTCGGGCCGCATGATGAGCGCAGGGATGATTGCAAGCAGCGCCGCCGCCCCGGCAATACGGAAGAACCTGTGGAACAGCGTCAGTCCGGCTTCGTTGAGCCCTGACGTGTACTCCTCCTGACGGGCCCGGAGCGCTTCGGCGGCCTCGCCGGGCTGGGGTATGGGGAGGTCCAGCCCGGCTGTCAGCCCACGGAACTCCTCCACCCCCCAGGCAGACAAGGCCGCCAGCCCCAGCGCCATGCCGGTCATCCGCGATACGATGACCAGGGAAGCAGCGGTGCCCCGATAGTCTTCGCCCGCGGAGCTGAGGGCCCGGGTCATGATGGGCGCGTTGTTCAGGCCGAAGCCCAGCCCTGCCATCACCAGGTGTACCGTCAGCCAGGGCTCCGCGATGTCCAGCTCCCAGGTCCCAACCAGGAAAAGGCCCAGGGCGGTAAGGCCCAGGCCCGCGATGCAGACGGTCCGTATGCCGATGTAGGGTTGCAGGAGCCCTCCCAGCACCGCGCCCACCGGGATCGCCACCGTCATCCGCAGCAGCCACATTGCCCCCTCGATAGGCTCCCTCCCCATCACGGTGTCGGCCATCAGGGGCACGGTTACCATGGCGATGATCAGCGCGACTCCCTCCATCAGCTGGGTCAGGTTTGCCGTGACGAAGGCTCGCGATCGAAACAATAGGGGTGAGAGCATCGGCCAGATGGCCCGTCTCTCCACCAGCACCAGAGACGCCACCAGGGTCAGCCCCGCGGCCCCGATGATGAAGGGGGTGGCGGAAGAGAGGGTGAAAAGGCTCTGCCGTGACAGGGCCAGCGACAGGGCGACCAGGCCGGCTGCCAGCAGCAGCCCCCCTTTGTAATCCATGGTCACACCCTTCTGGCGCTGGTTGGGCAGCCACATAAGGGCCAGGAGTAAGATGGCGGCCTGTGGCACGTTGAGCCAGAAGATCCAGCGCCAGTCTAGCAGCTCCACGATGGCTCCGCCGTAGGCGGGGCCCAGCATGGAGCCAGCCTCCGCCGAGGCGACCACGATGGCGATGGCCATGCCGCGCTGCTTGGGCGATAGCACCGTGCTGGCGATTGCCAAACCGATGGCCACGGTAGCTCCGCCACCGATGGCCTGGACCACCCGGGCTCCGACCATCCATTCCAGTGTGGTGGAGAGGGCCACAAGGGAGGTCCCGACGGCGAACACCACGAGTGCAGCCTGGTAGATCCGGGAGTAGCCGTAGATGTCGGCCAGCCGCCCGATCAGGGGCATCGCGGCGGTGTAGCCCAGGAGGTAGGCGGTGATGATCCAGGATGCCCGGTCCAGCCGGGTGACCGGGATCTTCAGATCCAGCATCACCTCGGGCAGCGCGGTGACCACCACGGTCTGGTCCAGGGCGGTCACGAAGGCGCCCAGACCGATCACCGCCAGGATCAGGGGGGCGGGCATCGTACGTGATTTGAGGCTGGTCCTAACCGTGGCTCCCTCCGCTTCACGTTACGGGCACGGCGGGCTTTTTTCGGAGGTTGAATCGCTCCAAATAGGGACCTAGGGCAAAGCTATGTCCACCGGCTCGTCGAACCTGTCAATGCTCAGGACGCGCACTATGTCCGGGCTATCCCCGGCATACACGGTGCCCTCGATTTTCAGTCTCCGTAACAGCAGGTCGGTTTGTCCGATCCATCCCTCCAGTTCAACCTGGAAGCCCTGGGCCGCCCCCGGCAGAAGGCTGTCCAGAGCCTCCGAAGGAACCGAGCCAAGTAAGCGCCACGACGGCGCGCCGTCCACGACGCCTGCAGCGGCGAAGCTGGGGTTCTCCACGGCGAACATGATGTCGCTCAGGTTCCGTCCCAGGTGGGCGAAGTCGAAGGGCAGATTCTCCGCCGGAATCGGGACCCACTTGTCTTCGTTGATCAGGTCGGCGATGAGTACGCGGTCTCTCACCCCCACCAGGTTTATCTCGACGAAGGACCGCAGGAGTGGGAAAACCGCCTCCACCCGCAGCTCGAAGCTGTCGGGCATGTCCACGATGCCTTCCAGGAGCTTCAGCTCGGAACCGAAGAACAGGGCGGAGGTATCTCCCTCGACATCCAGGGTGAAGTGGGCGGTGTTAAGGGCGACCATCCTGGCTGCCGACCTGTTCAGCACTTCCCGCGGTGTAGGCGTCGCCGTTGGGGCCACGTCTGGGGTGGAGGTAGCAGAAGAACCGCAGGCCAGGACTAGCAGGAGGACGGTGGCGAGAAGACCGTAGCAGGTCGCCCTGAGACCTTTCGGCCATGGCATCCGGACACGGGTTACCCGGCGTCCGAATAGTCCCTTGCCCCTAGGGCCCACTGCCGTCTAGTTCCAGGACCAGACGGCGAACCGGCTGCTGGCGATCTCCCGTGGAGCGGCGCCCGGCCTGGCGTCCAGAACGTACACTTTGTCGCCGGCTGGTGAGCCGCCGTTTCGCCCTAGATCGCCGGGGCTTGTCGTACCGCTGAAGACGATCTGGGAGCTGTCGGGAGACCATATAGAGTGGGAGTGGGTGTACTGGTCGAAGAAGCTGACCATCGTCAGGAACTCAACCGAGGGGATGAATCTGGCCAGGCTCACCGGGTCCCCACCCGACCGATTGACGACCTTCCAGGTGAAGTCCTGTTGGTCCGCGTCGATGGAAATGTAGGCTATCTTGTCTCCGTCGGGGGCCCAGAAAAATGCCAGGAACGACTCGTCCACCAAGGCCACCTTGGAGGTCCCGTCGCTGCCCACCAGGGTCAGGCGCTCGTAGGTCGGGCCGGCGCTGGCGATGGTATCGGCGACGGCCAGCTCCTCCCGGGTAGGCGACCAGGTCAGGGCAGAGGCGGGACCCACGCTCAGGATCGCCCTGGCGCGCTCTAGCGATGAGCCACCGGCGGCAGAACTCGGTCCTACCTCACCTACGAAGACGGCGCTCCCGGCCTCGTCATCCATGGTGTAGGCGACACGGGCCCCATCCGGCGATAACGCAGGTGTCCTGAATCCCAGGCTTACGGTCGCCAGGATCTCGGGGGTGGGACCGCCGATCCCTGGAAAGGACCGTAGTAGCTCCCCTCCCCTGTGGATCAGGATGGCCGCGCTGTCCGGGGTCCACAAGGGGTAGATGGGTCCGCGGCCCACGACCCGATCCGGGGTTCTGTCCCCGGCGGGCGAGCCGGCAAACATAACCAGCTCGTTCCGTGTGGCGGCGATAAAGGCCAGGCGACTGCTATCGGGCGACCAGTACATGTAGTGCGGGGTGCCCTGGGCGATGGACACCGTATCCGACTCGTTTTCGTAGACTTCTGTTGCCCTCCCGGTGACGGCGTCGACCACTTCCAGCGCGAAGGACACGAAGTCGGCTGCAACGACGACCCGCGAGGCGGCCAGAGAGCTACCGTCGGGAGACCAGGTGGGCCAGGTGTAGAAGACCTGGTGGTCCAATCCCTGGCCCAAGATGTGGCCGCCGGGACCCACTCTCAGGTCGGTGATGGTCAGACGGCGGGAGTCGGTGCCGTCGGGGTTGATGGTGAAAATATTGCCGTCTGAGCCGGTGTAGGCGATTCTGTTCACGGTGCTCCCAGTCTCTGGTCGAGGATACTCGGGGGTGGCCGTAGGGACCACTGTCGGTGCGAGGGTGGGAGTTTCCAGGACGGGTGTGTTCTCTTCATCGTGGTTGACCTGGGGGTCGGCCTGGGGATCGGTCTGTTGCCTTCCTCCGCAGGCAGCTAGAGCCGCCACAACCATGAAGGGTATCAGGAGAGATAGCGCGTACCTGGACCGGATCGTGAGTCTCAAGAAAGTGTACCTGCCCTTCCGGGACATGGAGATTATATCATAGGGGCAGCGGGACGGCCCTTCCGGTCTGAGCGCTGCGGGTGACGGCCTCGGTGAACTCCATGTAGTGGACTCCGACCTCGAAGGGGGTGCGGGTCACCTTTTCGACCCCTCGTATGGCGTTGATAAACTCCTCTTCCACCCGCCAGCCGCCCTGCTTCTCCGGCGGGACGGGTAGCTCGGCGAGAGAGGCGTCGCCCCGTCTGCCTCCGTAGAGGGCGAGAGAAGGAGGCCCCTCCAGGCGAAGAGTGCCCTCGGTGCCGTACAGCCACACCTCGCTGTTCCGGGCCAGGCCAGTGACGGTGCTGAAACGCAGGTGGGCCTGGGCACCGCAGGCCATCTGGCAGAGGACGTCCGCGTGGTCGGGCACCGTGACCACGTGGCGGTTCCCATCATCGTCTCGGCGCTCTTGCACGCAGACCTTGGTCATGGCGGAGACCTTCGTCGCGGGGCCGACCCAGCGGATCAGGGCCTCGTACCACACGCCCATCATCAGGATGTTGTAGCCGCTCAGGTCCCTATTCTCCCGCCAGTGCATGGCCTTCTCACGGTCAACAAAGGCGCTCTGCTCGACTCTTATGTCGATGGACAGCAGGTCGCCGAGGTAGCCGCCGGCCACCAGATCCTCAATGGTGGCGTCGACCTTGAAGGTCAGGGGAGACGGCACTATCTGAGCCACCAGGTGGGGCTTGCGGCGGGAGGCGTCCAGCATCGTCCGGGCTTCCCGGGCGCTCATCGCCATGCGGGCTTCACATAACACGTGCTTTTCGTTTTCCAGGGCAGCCAGGGTAACGGGGCAATGCAGGTAGGGCCAGGTGCCGATGCAGACGGCGTCGATGTCGTCGGACTGGACCAGGTCCAGCCAGCTGTCGTGGACCCTGGGAATCTCGAACTGGCTTGCCACGCGCTGGCTGGACTCCCGGCTGCGGTTGCAGACGCTGACAATTTCCACGCCGTCTATTGCCCGCAGTCCCGGGATGTGCCGGACGCGGGTGTTGTCCCCGGCGCCGACGATACCCACTCTGATAACCCCGTCGGCCATGTCGTCACCCCTCCGTACCAAGCTGCTGGTTTCGATTATCGATTATATGTTCATAAACACAGTATAGTCCAGATGGTAAGAACAGGAGGTCTCGTCCCAGTCCGGCGGGATCGACTTACAGTGAGCCCTTCGACGGGCTCAGAGCGAGCGGCGGGGTGCCTTTCCCCGTTCAGGGATCGATGGGCGCTCCCGCTCATGGTGAGCTTGTCGAACCATGACGCTCTGGACTGCACCTTCGTTGACAGAGGTATCCCAGGCCGGTACAGTGAGTTCAGATCTTCCCCAGGTATGAGCTTCGAGGTAACGGAAATGGCGACCGAGCCGGACCGGCAGATAGACGAGAAGCGCCAACGTCTGCAGCAGCTTCTGACGAGGGAGACTCGTGAGAGCTCGGGCCGGGGAATAAACCACCTGGCCGTATTCGCCCTGGACCTGGAGGCCACCGCCCTTTTCTACATCGACGTCATGGGCATGCCGGTGACCGGGGTGACCGACAACCGGGACGAGCCACGGTCCACCCATATGAACGTGGACATCGGAAATGGTGTGAGCATCTCCTTCTTCGACTTTCCCCACGTGGAGCGGCTCAAGGTGCCGGCGCCGGAAGGGGTCGGGGGAATGATGCACGTGGCCATCCCCGTGTCACCCGAGCGGCGGGACGAGATCGAGGGGCGCCTGAAGGACCACGGTGTGGAGTACGACGATGTCGGTGGGTCGTTGTATGTCAAGGACCCCAACGGAATGACCATGGAGTTGCTGTCTCCCTAGGAAATCCCGGGAGGACCGAGGAGAATGTCCAGCTATCGTATAGCCCTGGTCCCAGGTGATGGCGTCGGCCCCGAAGTGATCGACGAGGCCAGAAAGGTTCTTGACGCCCTGTCTGCCCATCGGGGCCTGACCTTCGACTACACCAATTTCCCCTGGGGCTCGAACCATTACCGGGAGACCGGCCTGATGATGTCCGAGGACGGCATAGACAAGCTCAGACCTTATGATGCCATCCTGTTCGGCGCAGTCGGCGACCCGGAGATCCCCGACCACGTCACCCTGAACGGGCTGATCCTACCCATCCGCCGCCGGTTCGACCAGGGGGTGTGCCTCCGGCCATCCTACCTGTACGAGGGAGTCCGCTCCCCCCTTGCCGGCATGAAGCCCGGCGACATCGACATGGTGGTCTTCCGGGAGAACACCGAGGGCGAGTACGCCAACATGGGCGGGACCCTATACGAGGGCACCCCCGACGAGGTAGCCCTCCAGACCTCCGTCCACACCCGCAGGGGCACCGAGAGGATAGTCCGGGCGGCCTTTGAGCACGCCCGCAAGCGGGACAAGGGTAGGAAGGTAACCTCGGTGACCAAGTCCAACGCCATGGCCTACGGCATGGTCTTCTGGGACCGGGTCTTCCAGGAGGTGGCTGGGGAGTACTCGGACATCGCCATCGATTCGTTGCTGGTGGACCGGGCCTGCATGGACTTCATCCGGCGTCCCCAGGGCTTCGACGTGGTTGTGGCCTCCAACCTCTTCGGTGACATCCTCACCGACATAGGCGCCATCATCACCGGCAGCATGGGCCTGGCCCCCTCGGCCAACATAGATCCCGAGGGGCGCTATCCGTCCATGTTCGAGCCGGTGCACGGCGCCGCCTTCGATATTACCGGCAAGGGCATAGCTAACCCCCTTGGCGCCATCCTGGCCTCGGCCATGATGCTGGAGCATCTGGGAGAGGCCGGCGCCGCCGGCAGGGTGAACAGGACCGTCGAGCAGAACCTGCGGGAGGAGCGGATAAGGACCCCTGACCTGGGCGGCGACGCCAGCACGGCCCAGGTGGGGGACGAGATCGTACGCCTCTTGTCGGCAACCTGCGATTAGGCTCTATTTCGCTGCGATTGACACCCTCTGGGGGCTGAAGTACAATCCCACTGTCCCGTTCCGGGCCCCATCACGGGGGCTCTTATACCCGAATCCTCTTGGGGGTGGGAGCCATGGCCACCATCAGCGTCACCGTCAACGGTACTGCGCATACCAGTGAAGTCGAGCCCAGGCTGCTGCTGGTGGACTACCTGCGAGGGGGGCTGGGCCTCACCGGCACCCACGTGGGCTGCGACACTAGCCAGTGCGGCGCCTGCACTATCCACGTGAACGGTCTGGCCGTCAAGGCCTGCACTCTGTTCACGGTGCAGGCCGACGGGGCCGACATCCTCACCATCGAGGGCCTCGCCAAGGATGGCGAGCTACATCCCCTTCAGGAGGGCTTCTGGGAGGAGCACGGGCTGCAGTGCGGCTTTTGCACTCCCGGCATGATCATGGCCGCCCACCAACTCTTGGAACGCAGCCCCAACCCTTCGGAAGAAGAGATACGCAACGGCCTGAGCGGGAACTTGTGCCGCTGCACCGGTTACCATAACATCGTCAAAGCTGTCCAGCACGCCGCCCGGAAACACTAGTCTTCCTGCCCGTTTGGTCACATTAGACACGGTAGATCCCGGCAAGTTTTGACACAAGTCCTGCAGAGGAGGTCCCGAGATGGTTGCCAGCCCCTTCGAGTATTTCTCCCCAGCGACCATTGCCGAAGCGAGGTCCCTCTTGAGCAGCCATCGGGGCAGGGCGAAGCTGGTCGCCGGGGGCCACAGCCTGGTGCCTTTGATGAAGCTAAGGTTGGCCGAGCCTCAATACCTCATCGATCTCGGCAAGATATCCGACCTCTCCTACATTCGCGAGCATGACGGCGGCCTGGCCATCGGGGCCATGACCACCTACCACCAGATTGAGAGCTCCGCCACGGTGAGGGCGGGATACCCTGCGCTGGCCGAGGCGGCGTCCCTGGTAGCCGATATGCAGGTACGCAACAAGGGCACTATCGGCGGCTCGCTGGCCCACGCCGACCCCGCTGCGGACCTCCCTGCGCTGATGCTTGCCCTGGAAGTACAGATCATCGCGGAAGGGTCCGGCGGGCAGCGGAGCATCGACGCCGACGGGTTCTTCGTCGACACCTTCACCACCGCTCTGGAAGACGACGAGATCCTTATCGAGGTACGTGTTCCGGGCCAGCAGGCCAACACCGGCGGGTCCTACAAGAAGTTCGCCAACAAGGCGTCCCATTTCGCCGTAGTGGGGGTCGCCGCCGTTGTGACGGTCAGCGGCGGCCGATGCCAGCGTGTGAGGATCGGGATCACCGGGGCGGGCTCAAGGGCCACCAGGGCCAGAGAAGCTGAGGGGACCCTGGAAGGCCAGGAACCCAGCGAGACGAACATTGCCAGAGCGGCCGAGCAGGCCGGCCAGGGGATGGACTTCTTGGGCGACATCCACGGCTCGGGCGAGTACCGGGCCCACCTTACCCGCGTCTTCACCCGCAGGGCCCTGGCCGAAGCCGTTGGCAGGGCCGGCCGAGGGTAGTGCCCTTTTCTTAGATTGGCAGTGGGTGCACCGAAACCGGGCTTGCAAAATCAAAGGATATTGTACAATTCTGTTTGATAGCAAGTTCGGATGCGTTCAGGAGCGAACTCAATGAGGGCCGGGGTGTGCGCCGGCTGTAGCTGCGACCTGCGGCCGGGCCGGACATTCAGCTTCAAAATTCCGGGAGGGCAGGTCCTAAAGTGTCTTCCCTGCTCGTTGATGCACTGGCCCATGATCAGGCGGTCCTTCCTGACGGCTCTCGTCGTGGGGACGATCCTCACGCTGCTTAACCAGGGGAACATCATACTGGACGGGTCCTGGAAGACGGACCTCTATTGGAAGACCCCGCTGACCTACTGCGTGCCCTTCTTGGTGGCCACCTGGGGCGCCCTGACCAACAGCCGGCGATGATGCCAGACTGAGGATCAACCGAGGTAAGCGATGGCCCGAGCCAACACAGCCGTGACCTTCACCGTCCGGTACCCCGACAGGCACTCCAGGGCTACGTTGCTGGCGAAGACCCTCTTGGGGTGGCTTTACATCGGCATCCCCCACGGGATCATCCTGCAAGTCTACGGCGCACTGGCGGCCGTCTCGACATTGGTCGCCTTCATCGGCATTCTGATAACCGGCAGATATCCTGCGCCGCTCTTCCACTTCGTGGTGGGGTACTACCGCTGGACCGTCCGGGTGGCAGGCTACCAGACAGCCTATCTGGTGGACGACTATCCACCCTTCTACCCCGGCGGCAGCCATTCTGTATCTCTGAACGTTCAGTATCCCCCGAAGCTGTCGCGGAGGCTGGCGCTACTGAAGCTGTTGCTGGGCTGGCTCTACGTCGGCCTGCCCCACGGGATCGTCCTTATCCTGTACGGCATCCTGATGATAGCCGTGCTATTCTTGAGCTGGTGGTCCATACTGATCTTCGGCACTTTCCCCAGGTTCTTCTTCGACTTTGTCACAGGATTTTATCGATGGCAGCTTCGGGTGAACGTTTACCTGTCGCTGCTGAGAGACGAATACCCACCCTTCCACGGGCGGGCTTAGTCTCGGAAAGGGTCCCGGCTAGCTACAGCGCGTCGATCCTGCCAGCCAGTCGGAAGTCCCGCCGGGTCAGGCCGCCCTCGCTGTGGGTGGTGATGGAGAGGAAGACGCGGGTGTAGCTGATGGCGAAGTCGGGGTGGTGGTCGATCTCTTCGGCGACATCGGCCACCCGGTTGACGAAGGACATCGCCTCCTTGAAAGACGAGAAGGAGAAGTCCTTCGTGATTCGGCGGTCTTCCTGACGCCATCCGGCGAGGGGCTGGAGCCTCTCGTCGATCTCTTCTTGTGTGAGCAGCGGCGGCATCGGGCGGCGGGTTCCTACCTTTGCAGGGAGTATGGCTGAGCCGGGGTCAGAGACCCGCCGTCATTTCCGGCGGTACGGCCTCAGGCCGTGGGGATATCCAGGCCCAGGCCGGCCTGCTTGTGGGCCCGGCCGTTGCGGACGTAGCCTGCGGTGGGATCCTCGAGGCGCTTGCGGTTGGCCTCGCTAAGGGGCCTGACCTGACCGGGGACGCCGATAACCAGGGACTCGTCGGGGATCACGGCGTTGTCCCGGACCACCGCACCAGCCCCGATGAGGCAGTAGTTGCCGATCTCCGCTGCCTCCAGGATGGCCGCGTTGATCCCGATCAGGACGTTGTTTCCGACCCTGTGGCCGTGGATGACAGCGCCGTGGGTCATCAGCACGTTGTCGCCGATGTCCAGGTAGTCGTCGGCGTGTATGACACAGGTGTCCTGGATGGAGGTGTTTTTCCCTATGGTTATCCTTCCGAAATCGCCACGGATAACCGCGCCGGGCCATATGCTGGTGTTCTCCCCTATCTCCACGTCCCCGACGATATAGCAGGCCTCGCTGATGAAGGCGGTGGGGTGGATCTTTGGGGTTTTGCCGTTAAAGCTACGGATCAAAGCTGCCCCCTCTGCCCTGTTCGGGATCGGTACATTCTATCACCACCCGTAGGCTATCACCACCTGTAGGCTATCACCGCCCGGGCGGGAAGTGAGCCCGTAGTCCTTAACGGCCAGCATGGTATACTGTGCTCCGCTCGCCGTCCCCCTGGGGATATCGGGCGGCTGAAAAACGGCGCTGGAGAAGCGATAAGGCCGTGCCCACCTGGATCCTGCTGTCCCTCGCCTTCCCCGTCCTGTTGGGGGTGGTGAACATCCTGGACAAGCTTATCGTGGACCGGTTCGCGCCCGCGGTATACTTCTACGCCTTCTGGATCGGCGTCTACGAGATCGTCATAGGTCTGGTGATCGTGAGCGTTACCAGCGCCTATGGCTTCGAGACGCGGGACTTCCTGGGCGGCGTGCTTACCGGGTCTATCAGGGCCGTCGGCCTCCTGCTGATCCTCTCCGCTCTGAAACGGGGCCAAATCACCAGGGTGGTCCCAGTCTGGTACCTCTATCCCCTGATGGTAGCCGTCCTGGCGGCGAGTTTCCTGGACGAGGATCTTTCGGGGCTGGCCTGGGTAGCCGTGGTGCTGGCCGTGGTGGGCGCCGTCCTCGTCTCATGGCAAGGGAGTACGGCCGAGGGGAGCTTCGGCAGCCTGACCGTCCTTGCGCTGGCCCTGGGAGGCGCGGCGACCTTCGCAGTGTCCATCGTACTGACCAAGCACTTCATATCCGATGACTCCTTCTGGCGCTTCTACGGCTCCACCCGACTGGGGTTTGCCATCACCCTTTTTTCAGTCATAGCGCTGCCAGACGTGCGGCGGCGGGCGTTGGGAATGGTGCGGAACCGGGGGCTGATGAAGATGGTGGCGCTGGTGGAAGTGGTCGTGACGGCGGCAGTGCTGGTAAGCTTCGCCGCCGTTAACCTGGGTCCGGTGTCCCTGGTGGCGGCGATAAGCGCGATACAACCCAGCCTGGTTTTCCTCTACTCCCTGGGCCTAGCGTCCCTCAGCCCTGCCAGCTTTGGCAGCTGGATTGCCAGGAGCACGCTGCGCCCTCAGGTGGCTGGCATCATAGCTATAACCGCCGGGGTCGTCCTGATTTCCGTACAGGGCGAATAGCGGCGCGGGTTCAGGCGGCCGGTGGAAGCGCCACCGAGCTGGAGGACGGTTGTGTGTGGAGGCAAGGGAGGCAAACCGTCACCATGGCCCCCCAGCCCGGGGTGCTGTCGACTTCGAGCTTACCGCCCAGGGACTCGGCGTCTCGCTCCATGGACCGTAAGCCGCTACTCTGGGGGAAATCGTCGGGATCGAAGCCCCGTCCGTTGTCCGCGACGATCAGATAGATATCGCCGCCGGAGAAGAAGCCGAGGTGCACGTTGACGCTGCTGGCGTTGGCATGGCGGGCTACGTTTAACAGAGCTTCGGCGGCTATCCTGTAGAGCGCGAGGCGGACATCGTTCCTCAGCACCGGCGAAGTGGACATCTCGGCGACGGCCAGGGAACCGTCGATCTCCAGGTCGGTGTCGAACAGGGATCTGTACAGCTTCGCCAGGCACCTCAGCGCGCTAGGCAGACTGGAGTGGACCGCGTAAGGGCATGGGTGGCTAGCCATGGACCCCAGCTGCTCGATGCACCTGCCGACGACATCGCTGGCGCTTTGCAGGCGTTCCAGCGCTTCTCGGGTCATGCCCTGGAGGAGTAGCTCCTGGCAGTCCGTCAGGAGGCACTGGGAAACTACCAGCTGGGCCTTCAACTGGGACCGCAGGAGGTTGACGGCGTCCAACCGGGCCCTTTCATGGGCCAAAATAAGTGGCTTGTGGGGTTCCAACGGCCAATCCATATCGTCGATCCCTTCTCTGTTCACGGCGCCTGGCGCCGTAGGCCAGCGATGAGTCTGCATGTATTTACTGTACCCTCACCGGCCGTCTCCCCGCCGTGATCTTTCCCGTGGGTCTGCCGTGACCTTGGGCACACTTGACAGCTCCGGCGACCATATGGCGCTCAACCGGGCCCTTTTGTACACGGGAGGGAGCATGTATACTACCCACCGAGGCAGCCCCGATTCCAGAGGCCCGAGATGGTTCGCTTGAGCCTGTCCACCTACATCGCAGCGGCTCCCGAGGATGTGTTCCGCCACGTGACCGCCTTCGGAGAAGAGGGACCCTTGAGTGACGAGGCCTTCCGCGCCAAGCATGGGAATGTGCTGAGCCGGGAAGGGAGCACTTTCCTGACCCGGGAGGTCGAGGGAGACGACGAAGTAAGGTGGCGATGTACCTTCCAGTATCCAGAACTCAGGTCGATGGAGGCGCTGGATTCTAGCTGGTCCAGCCGGACGGATACCTTCCAGCCTCGTCGCGGCGGCACCACCTGGACGATCCATTGGACCAACGGCTCGATGGGCGTTAAGGGGATCGCTCAGCACCTGGCGTTTCGCCTACCGGGCCACAGAAGGGTGCGGCGGGCCATCGTGGAACCGGTGACGAGGCACTTTAAAGACCCAGGCGTACACAAGGCTGGGCCGGAATGTTAACATGTTAGACGGCGACAGATAGTGGAGATGGTGAAGGATGGCTGATATCCTGCTTGTCCATGACGTGGGACACGGCTCCTGGTGCTGGGGGCGGGTTTGGGGGCATCTTACCGCTCCGGTAGAGCACCCTCCCAGGCTCTACGTTGGCCAGAAGGCCGGCAAGGTCGTGTCCCTGGACCTCTCGGAGCTCGGCGCCGATGGCCGGGGGGCGAGTCTCTCCATGGACGATCTGGCTACCGCCGTGGCCAACCAGGTGCGTTCCCAGGGAATGAAAGACCTGGTAATGGTGGGCCACGGTGTGGTAAGCCCGGCGGTGCTGAAGGCGGCGTCCATGCTCGACGAGCCGCCGAGGCGAGTCGTGCTCTTCGCCGGAGTCGTCCCCGACGAAGGGAAGACCGTGCTGGATGTGCTTCCTCGCACCAGCAAGCTCGGCCTCAGAATGCTTGCAGGACTGAATGGGCTAGTGCGGAGAGACTTGAGGCTTCCCAAGGCCGTGATAACCAACGTGTACTGCAACGGCATGGACCCCTTCGACGTGATACAGATCGTGGGGCGGTTCACTCCGTTGTCTCTCCAGCTGCTGCGCACCCGAATCTACCTCAACGACGTCGCCCGAAACTTCCCGGTCACCTACGTTCCCTTATGGAGGGACAGGCTTGTGCCGCCATCGGTTCAGCGACGGATGGCGGAGAAGCTGAACGGCACTGAGGTTGCCAAGGAGCTGGACTCCTGCCACGAGGTGATGATCGAGGCTCCCAGGGATGTGGCGGAAGTCCTGCTGAAGTACTCCTGAACCGAGGCCGGGACAGCGCCTGATTCAACGGTACGTGGAAACGTGCTAAAATTCCCTTATATCAGAACATTCAGTCGGAGGTGAAGCATGGACCCCGATGTCAAGAAAAAGGTGCTGCGGCAGATTTCTTACGGCATGTACGTTGTCAGATCGGCGGCCGGTGACGAGGTTTCGGCCGGCACGGTGAACTGGCTGTCCCAGGCTTCCTTAGCTCCTCCTCTGATAATGGTGGGGGTCAAGACCGACAGCGGGCTCTACGGCGCCGTGAAGAAGTCCAACTCCTTCGCGGTTAACGTGCTCTCGGCGGACCAGAAGCAGTTTGCCGAAGACTTTTTCCGTCCTTCAACGGTCGAAAACGGTCAGGTGAACGGCCATCCCTTCAAGCCGGGCGTGACCGGATCCCCCGTCCTGGACGAGGTCTATAGCTACTTCGAGTGTAAAGTGACGGGCAGCATCGAGCAAGGGGATCACTCCGTCTTCGTAGGAGAGGTGGTAGCTGCTGAGTCCCGCAATGACGACAAGCCTCTGGAGATGTGGGGCACAGGCTGGTTTTACGGAGGATAGCTTCCCCGTGGTCTCCTTGGGCCGGGGCTAGCAGGATTTATCGTGGACGACGAGAAGTTTCTGGATAGCGTGAAGGCAAAAATAGAGCGGCTGACAGGTGTGGAGATTCGGCTGGAGGTCGATTCCTTCGACGAGAATCAGGTCAAGGTGGAGCTGAGCTCTACCCCGCCCCAGGTCACTGTGGGCTCCAACGCACTGAAGTTTCCCGGATTCGCGCGCATGGCCATCGAGTATGCCGTCGTCTCCATCCGGGAGAAAAGGGAGCTGGGTTCCCTGGAGTTCCATGCTCTGCTGGCCAGAAACTAGCCGTTAGCCGACCTCCGATGGCGACGTCCGAGTATATCTGTCGCACGTGTGGACACCAGTTTCCCTGGTTCAGCGCCGATAGCGCCCAAACGAGGTGCCCGCGATGCGGCGGCCAGCAGCTGGAATCCAACCCCTGGCTCCTGCTGGTGTCCGACGCCGAGTCCCTGACCGACGAGGACCACTACGACGCCCTGCTGTCCATCTGAGGGGTGGTCTGCTCTCCGTGAGGGAGCTAAGGGTCCTCTCCCCTGGCCAGACCCGATACAGGGAAGGCAATAGTAGCCCTGGCCCTCGCCACGGTCTGCCCCAGGTGGTTTGTTCCGGCCATCTCGCATTCCACCAGCCCTGTTCCCGCTTCCTCCTGCTTGCCGGTCACGTGGCCGGTAAAGGAGACGGTTTCGTCCAAGCCGATGGGCCTAGTGATCTCCACCTCCAGGTCGCTGCCGGGGCTCAGCAAGCAGGTCAGGGGAAAGGACTTCTCCAGGAGCTCGGCCACGTAGGCCACCGTCGCCGCAGGGGCGGCGGTCGTGGCCCCTGAGCCGCCTTGCATGTCTGCCTCCGCGTCGGAACCTGGTGAGGCATGCGTGGCGTAAAGGCCAATGGTCTCTCGGGACTCGTATTTCACCAAGATCGGGAGCTCGTCGCCCACTTGTACGGAGTCATAGCTCACTGTCCTGGCCCACAGGGTAGGCATGGCCCTTTGTCTCCACCTTTAGCGATACGTGCCCTAGAGGCGGATACACCCTACCATCGGCCGGACCGGGCCGCAAGCGCTGTGCTATAATCGCCCTGCGAATGGAAGCGGTGATCGAGGTCCGGAGCCTGGTCAAGCGGTATGGCTCGCTCACGGCGGTCGATGACGTATCCTTCAGCGTACATCCCGGCGAAATCTTCGGCATTCTGGGACCCAACGGCGCCGGTAAGACGACCATCCTGGAGATCATAGAGGGCCTGCTGCGCCCAACAACCGGCCATACGGAAGTTCTGGGAGTGGACACCCAGCAGGATCCCTCGGCGGTCAAGGAGCGCATAGGGGTCCAGATTCAGGCGTCCGCCTACTTCGACTACCTCACTCTCAAAGAGATCCTCACTCTTTTCGGTAGCTTCTACAAGCGGAGGATACCGGCCGACGATCTGCTCACCACCGTCGGCCTGGCGGACCGGGCCGGAACGACCCTCAAGAAGCTGTCGGGCGGGCAGAAGCAGCGGTTCACCGTGGCCGCCAGCCTGGTGAACGACCCGGAGGTAGTGATCCTGGACGAGCCCACCACCGGCCTCGACCCCCAGGCTCGGCGCAATATGTGGCAGATGATCCAGGACATCCACTCCCGGGGCAAGACGGTGGTCCTGACGACCCACTATATGGAAGAGGCCCAGTATCTCTGCCATCGGGTCGCGATCATGGACGAGGGACGCATCGTTGCCCTGGACACTCCCACGAATCTGCTTCGCAGCCTGCACCTGCCCTTCGTCGTGAAAATAGAGGTGTCCAGGCCTATGGAGCCCCAGGAGGCCGAAGGGCTGAGGGGGTCGCCCGAGGACGTGCTGGTGGCCAACGGCCATTCCTATGAACTGCGGGTTGGAGACGCGCCCAGGACCCTGTCCCACGTCTTGCAGTGGGCCTCCGCTCGCGACATTACCCTAGAGCACCTGCAGGTGACCCAGGCTACCCTGGAGGACGTGTTTCTGGATCTGACCGGAAGGGAGCTCCGGGAATAGTCCATGCTGCCCCTGCTGGTTGCCAACCTGAAGATCATGCTGAGGGACCGCCAGGCCCTGTTCTGGGCACTGTTCTTTCCACTGGTCCTGGTGCTGGTGTTCGGCATATTCGACCTCGACGGGGCTGGCGTCGCCGACATGGCCATCATCGACCACGACCGCACTGGCCGCTCCAGAGAGCTTCAGGCCCGGCTCGCGGACATAGACTACCTAAACCTGGACCTGGAATACGGCAGCGAGGCGACGGCGGGAGTGGACCTGCGGGACGGAGCCCTTGAGTATTTTCTGGTCATTCCGAAGGGATTTGGAGAAAAGTTTTCCTCGGATGGGTCCCGAGGAGACCCGGTCTCCCTTCCCCTGTACTACGATCTCAACAACAATGTGGGCAACCAGCTGATCATTCCCGCGTTGGAGCATCTCCTGGATGAGGAGAACCTGAAGCTGGTTGAAGGGCCACGGCTTCTTGAGGTTGCGCCCCAGGGCGTGGAATCACGGGAGATTGACTACTTCGACATCCTGCTCATCGGCCTGGTGGGCATGGGGATGATGACCAATTCCATCATCTTCATCGCCGTGAAAATAAGCTTGTACCGGAACCAGTCGGTCCTGAAGCGTATCTTGGCCACCCCACTACGAGTGAGGAACTACTTCCTCTCCGAGATAGTGGCCCACCTGGCGCTGTCTCTGGTGCAGGCCGGAGTAGTAATAGCCATCGGTGTGCTGGTTTTTGGCGCCAACATCCACGGCAACGTTTACTGGCTTTTCGTGATAGTGGCCTTCGCCAACACGGTGTTCCTTAATATAGGGTTCATCATCTCCGGCTGGGCCACCAGCCCTCGGTCGGCCTCCGGCATGGGCAACGCCATAGCGATTCCCATGCTTTTCTTTTCAGGGACTTTCTTTCCCACGTCGTCGTTACCGGCCTTCCTGCCGGAGCTGGTGAGCGTGCTGCCCCTGAAACCGGTGCTTGACGCGATGCGGCAGGTCTCCATAGACGGTCTCCACATCTGGGATGTGTGGGAGGAGATGGCAATGATAGCCGGGTGGCTCGTGGCCTCCTCGGTGGCGGCCATCAAGCTGTTCAAGTTCGGTTAACTGGCACCGGGCTCCGGTGTGGGATCGGCGATCCGCCTGAAGCCGTAGTATGTATCGGTATCTAGCACCCGCTTCAAACCCTTCAGAGGAATGCTCCTTGGGTTGATGGGCGTGTACAACTCATCGGTTATAAGGTGATGTAGATGCTCCAGGCTGACCGGCTCGTTACCCGTCGCCAGGAGCGTCCTGAACACGATCTCCTGCATGGGCATCTCCGGCCTGATGAACCCCTCCTGGTCGGCGCAGCACTTGGCGATCTCCTTTATCTGTTCTGCGACGGGGGCCTTTTGGGGCTGGCCTCCAAGGCGGGCCTTACACGAGGGGCATCGGCGGCTGAGGAGCAGCAAATCCAGGGAGCGGTTGAGCTCGATCGTCCTCTCGGGATCGATGACGTAGTACGGGTTTTCCTGAACGGGGGCAGCCTCGGCTTCCGCCGTTTCCAGCTCTTCGGGAATCGTCAAATTTCCACCTCTTCGTTCCAATCCAGCATTTTTACTCTCACGACCTGTCCCTTCTTCCATCATGGGGACGTTTCGGGGCAAATAGCCAGTCCGTTGGCCCTGGACATGGACGTAAGGATGTTAGAGCCCTGGGGCCCGGTCGGGTTGGCGTAGTAAGCGCCATCACGCTTGGTCACCTCCACCCTGGCGAAGACCCGGCGTTCGTCGAAATTGTGGATGGGTCCCATGAGGACCGCCTCGATGGTCGGTTTGGCCAAGCGCTCCTTGCCCAGCATCCTCAGGATGGCCGGCCTGGCGAACTCCTCGAAGGCCACCACGGCGCTGACCGGGTTGCCCGGAAGGCCCAGATGAGGCACCGGACCCCTGGGCCCGCGGATGGCCCCGAAGGCCAGGGGCTTCGCCGGCCGCATCCGCACGGACCAGAAGCTGATCTCCCCTCGCTCCATCAGCACGTCCTTCACTATATCGTAGTCCCCCCTGGAAACGCCAGCGGATGTGATGAGGAGGTCGGCATCGGTGCCGTCGGACAGCTTCCGGTTCATGTCTTCCAGGTTGTCCCTGGCGATGCCCAGGAGCTTGGGGATGCCGCCATATCGGAGCACGGACCCGGCCAGGCCGGGGCTGTTGCTGTCGTATATCTTGCCCGCCTGAGCCGGCTCCCCGGCCTCCAGGAGCTCGTCGCCCGTGGCGAGAATGGCCACCACCGGGCGGCGAGATCACCGAGACCGTCTCCTGGCCCAGGGATGCCAGCACTCCTATCTCGGCGGACCGGACGGTCGAGCCCCGCTGAAGAACCACCTCCCCCTTCCTTGACGTCCTCGCCGGCCGGACGAACGTGGGAGCCTCTGGGGCAACTCCTGGCGAATGGCTATCTGGTCCAGAGACTCCCCCCTTCCCTTCCTCTCCACCTCGTCGGTATCCTCGAAGGGTACGACGGTGTCGGCCCCTGCGGGGACCGGGGCGCCGGTCATGATCCTTATGGCGCTTCCCTTCGGACACCTCTCGGTCCGGCATACGGCCCGCGGCGACTAGGCCGACCACCTCAAGCTGCCTGGGAGAGTCCGGGCCGGCCCCGGCGATGTCGGCGTGGCGGAGGGCGTAGCCGTCCATCGCCGAGTTGTCCAGGGGAGGCAGGCTCAGGGGAGAAACGACGTCGGCAGCCAGCACCTGGCCCAGGGCTCTGGAGGATGGGGACCTCCTCGGCCTCCAGTGGGTCTGAAGTAGGCCATGATCCGGGCGTAGGCCTCCTCCACGCTGAGCATGTCGGCATGTCTGTGGCCGTGACCTCTAATGTGGGACGTCACTCAGCCGAGCCTCCAAACCTAACTTTACCCATCGGATCTGCTCCTGACAAGCTGCAGGGGTCTACCCTCTGAGCTCCACGCCGAGCTCCCTTTCCAGAGACTTGACCACCGCTTCGAACGACCGATTCACCTCGTCGGCGGTCAGGGTCCTATCGTGGGACTGGAAGTAGATGTTATACGCGAGGGAGCGTTTGCCAGCGGGGACACCGTCGCCCGAGTATACGTCGAAGAGGGAGGCTCCGGCAACCAGGCTATGCCGTTCGATGATGGACTGAACGGTGGCGGCGGGTATGTCCTGGCGCACGAGGATGGACAGGTCCCGGAGGGCGCTGGGATAGCGTCCGATAGACTTGTAGCTGCGGCCCCCGGCGCTTAACGCTGCTTGTACGGCCTCCAGGTCTAGCTCGAAAAGCGCCACCGGGCCTCCGTTTATCGCGAAGCTCTCCACAACGCTGGGGTGGACTTCCCCCAGGAGACCCAGGGACGCCTCGCCGGCCCGTATGGAGGCGCACCTGCCCGGGTGCAGGGCGGCGTCCTCGATGGGCTCGAGGACGATCGTCAGACCCAGCTCCCCCAGAAGCCTTTCCACGACGCCTTTGGCGTCGTAAAAATCCACGTGGCCGTCCCGGGACAGCCAGTGTGGTCCCCAACGGGGTCCGGACAGAACTCCGGCAACCATCTCTCTCTCTTCCGGCAAATCCCCGTTGCGTGGCAAATACGTTCGCCCGGACTCGAAGATCGCCACGGGCCCTTCCTCATGGGGCCGGTTGGCCGCCAGCGTCGACAGCAGGCTGCCGCGGAGGGAAGTGCGGAGGTAGCCTTGCCGGGAGCTCATCGGGTTGGCCAGCTTCACGGGCTCCCTGCCGTCGTCGCTGGAAGCAACCCTGCTCAGGTCCTCCAGAGTCGTGGCCGGGTAAGTAATGACCTCCTGCAATCCCGAGGCCGCCAGGATGTCCTTGACCCGGTCCTTGAGGACAGGAAGGGGTTGAGGCTCGTGGTGTGGTATCGGCGTCGACAGCATGGTCGTGGGGACCTCGTCGTAGCCCACGATGCGGGCCACCTCCTCGACCAGGTCGTCCTCGATGGTGATGTCGCTGCGCCAGTAGGGGATGGCGACTCTGAGCCGGCCTTCGTCCAGCCTCTCCGAGGAAAGGCCTAAGGAGCCGAACACCCCCTCGACCCGTTCCAGCGGGAAGTCTAACCCCAGGACCTTGCGCAGCCGTGCCAGGGTGAAGGTCAACGTCGGAGTATCGTATTCCTGCCGGGACGGGAAGACATCCACGGTTCCCTTTGCGGCAGTCCCTCCGGCCACCTGGCAGAGAAGCTGGGTGGCTCGCCGCAGGGCCAGGGGAGCCAGCTCCGGCCGGAGGCTCTTCTCGAACCTGTTAGAGGCTTCGGTCGAGAGTTGAAGGGCCTGAGCCGTGCGCCTGTTATTTACGGCGTCGAAGGTGGCGGACTCCAAGAGGACTGTGGTGCTGCGCTCCGTCATCTCCGAGCGGGCGCCGCCCATGACCCCCGCCAGGCCCACTGGGTCCTTGACGTCGGCGATGACCAGCATGTCGGTGGACAGCTTGCGCTCCACTCCGTCCAGGGATACCAGCACCTCGCCGGCCCTGGCGCGGCGCACGATGATCTTGCCGCCCTTCACCGTGTTGAAGTCGAAGGCGTGCAGGGGTTGGTTGTACTCCAGCATTACGTAGTTGGTGACGTCCACCACGTTGTTTATGGGACGCATGCCCGCCTTCAGAAGCCGGTCTTGCATCCAGCGAGGCGACGGTCCGACGAAGACACCGGTGACCAAGCTGGCAGTGTACCTCCGGCAGAGGTCCGGGTCGGAGATCTCCACCGAGACCTGAGAGTCGATGGAGTCGCCATCCTCGGGGTAGGACAGGTCGGGCTCCCGCACCGACGTGCCGGTGGTGGCGGCCACCTCGCGGGCTACCCCCAGCACCGACTGGCAGTCGGGGCGGTTGGGGGTCACCTCCAGGTCCAGGATGTGGTCACCCAGGTAGTCGGTTAGGGACTCGCCCAACGGGACGTCCTCGGGCAGGACGATGATTCCGGAGTGGTCCTCCCCAAGGCCTAGCTCCTTCTCCGAGCAGATCATCCCCTCGGAGACGACGCCGCGGATCTTGGCCGCCGTCAGTGGCTCTACCTTCCCGGTGTGGGTATTGAATAGCTCGGCCCCGACGCCGGCGAAGACGATCTTCTGGCCCTCGGCGACGTTGGGGGCGCCGCAGACGACCGTCATGCTCCCGCTGCCGGTGTCGACGGTGCACAGGGTCAGGCGGTCGGCGTTGGGATGGGGCTCTACCTTGGTCACGAGGCCCACGATGCAGCCCGTCCAGCCGATGGAGTCCACCTCGGCCACCTCGGTGCCGGCCATAGTGAGCCGCCGGGCCAGCTCCTCCGGCGGCACCACGATGTCCACGTACTCCTTCAGCCAGGACAGTGGGACTTTCATGAACCTAGAGCTCCCCGCAACCGTTCTACCAGCTTTCTTTCGGCAAGTTGTACCACAGGCTAACTTTGTCCAAGATGGGGTTCATCGTTCCTAAGGCTAGGGTACGATGGGCCGGCACGGTGATATTGTGTTTGCCAATCGGGCTTGTTTTGCGCATCCTGATATGGCTGCTTCTTGGTCTGACCACTGCATATCCTAAGAACTTAAGAGGCGAACGAGCAGGAAGTCTGCTAGGCCGAGGAAGCCTCAGTGACACCCGGCATCTTCACTTCCGAGAGCGCTAGTATATGCAAATCTTCTCCAACTCCTCGGGCGCATCAGAATTCGCTCTCGTGGTAGATTCGACTTTCACAAGCATATCGGCTCTCAGGTCCTGACACGAAACTTCGGGCGGTATCCCTGTGGATATGGGGCCGTTCAGAACGTCTAAGATCACGCCTAGCGCCGTGGAACCTTAAGCCCCTGCCCGCAGCTCCTGTACGCCGTCCAGGAAGTCCCACCAGGCCTCCAGCCCGCACTGTAGGGCGGCCTCCACCCGGTCCTCTTCTTCCGGCCCGGTGTGGTCCGAGATAGCTTCGGCCTCGACCCGGGAGTGCTCAACGTCCAGCTCGGAGTGGATGCTGAAGAAGGAGAGGGCGCTCTCGTCGGTGATGCCGTAGAGGTCCCGCAGGCCCTTCAGCTTCTCCGCCATCACCTCGGGCACCTGGACCTCGTAGGCGTAGATCGCGGCCAGCCCCTCCTGGAAGGAGCGGTCGGAGCATATCTCTCCGTAGGTCTCCAGGAGCGCATAGGTGCGTGGATGGACCGGCGCGTCCTGAGCCTCCTCGGGCGCCATCCCCAGGCCGGTGCAGAAGTCCAGCCAGGCTGCCCGGTGGTTCTGCCGGCCGTGCTCTTCGTCCCAGAGGTTGCTGAGGATGTCCTGCCGGACCTCGGGGTCCGGGCAGTTGGAGTGGACGGCGCTGAGGAACCTGGGGAAGCCGGCCTCGAAACGGTAGTATTGGCCCGCATACAGTTCCAGGTCCTCAAGGGTGAGCTTGCCCTCCCTCCAATCCTGGTAGAAGGGATGAGAGAGCAGGCTGAGGGCGGAAACGCGCTGGTGCAACCGGGCGAGAAAGTCCTGGCTCACGGGTAACCTCCTGATAAATATCCTGCCTAGAACTGGCGGAGAAACCTCAGATCGTTGGCATAGAACAGCCGGATGTCATCGATGCCGTACTTGAGCATGGCGATGCGCTCTGGTCCCAGACCGAAGGCGAAGCCGGTGTATATGGCCGGGTCGTAACCCACGCCTTCCAGTACCTTGGGATGCACCATGCCCGCGCCCATTATCTCGATCCAGCCGGACTCCTTGCATATCCGGCAGCCGCTGCCATTGCCCTGGCAGGCGAAACAGTCTATCGACATGTCCACGCCGGGCTCGACGAAGGGAAAGTAGTCGCAACGGAAGCGCACGCGGCGCTCGGCTCCGAACACCCTTCGGGCGAACTCGTATAGGGTACCCTTAAGATCGGCGAAGGTGATGCCCTCGTCCACCGCAAGCCCCTCTACCTGGTGGAAGTGCCACTCGTGGGTGGCGTCGGTGGTCTCATAGCGGAAGACCTTGCCCGGCACGATGACCCGCACCGGCGGCCGCATGCGCTCCATCGTGCGGGCCTGCATCGGCGAGGTGTGGGTACGCAGAAGAATGTTGTGCTCCTCATCTTCGTTGAGCTGGTCCACCCAGATGCTGTTGAACATGTCCCTGGCGGGATGGTGCTTGGGGATGTTCAGCATCTCGAAGTTGTATTTGTCCCACTCTACCTCAGGCCCTTCTACTACCTGGAAGCCCATGGAGACGAACGCGCTGCAGATCTCCCGGATGATCTGCGTAGTGGGGTGCAGCCGGCCGGCCCTCACGGGACGGCCAGGCAGGGTCACGTCGATACGGTCCTCGTCGGCCATCCTGTCCAGGCCGGCGCTCTTGACCGCCTGTACCCGCTGCTCCAGGCCCTCCTCCAGCAGGGACTTGGTCCGGTTGCTCAGGGAGCCTAGGGTGCGCCGTTCGTCCGGTGGCAGGCCCCCCAGCCCTCGCAGGATGGTGGTCAGACGGCCCCGACGTCCCAGATACGAAACCCGCCAGGCGTCCAGGGACTCCAGGGTATCCAGGCTGTCCAGCTCTTTCAGGGCTTCGGCCAGTAGCTCCTGAACGTCTGCAGAGGTTATCCCGGTTTCCATCGACGCTCCTGTCCAGAGTCGAGGGGAGAAGGCGGGGCCGTGGGGCCCTTGCTCAGATCATCCATTATAGGAACCCCATATACGGCGGTCAAGGAGACGACCTGGCTAGCCACAGTCTCCGAGGGGCACTAGGCTCGCGCCATTGTCGCAGCCTTGGCGGTCGCTCCGATTTCTGCCGGAGAGGGGATTATATGGGCGCCGGCGTCGGCCAGCGCCCGGGTCTTGGCTTCGGCAGTGGCGGAGGCTCCCGTGATTATGGCCCCGGCGTGGCCCATCCTTTTACCTGGGGGAGCCGTGGCGCCGGCGATCAGCGATGCCACCGGCTTCTTGAACTCGCTGGCGATGAACTCCGCCGCCTCTTGCTCCATTGTGCCGCCGATCTCGCCGATGAGCACCACCATGTCCGTCTCCGGGTCATCGTTGAAGAGCCGTAGGACATCAATAAAGCTGGTGCCCACCAGTGGGTCGCCACCAATGCCTACGCAGGTTGACTGACCGATTCCCAGCCCGGTGAGCTGGGACACCGCCTCGTAGGTCAGGGTGCCGCTGCGGGAGACCACACCCGTCCTGCCGGGGGTGTGGATGCGCCCGGGCATTATTCCGATCTTGCAGCGACCCGCCGGAGATATAAGGCCGGGGCAGTTGGGGCCTATAAGGCGGATGCCCAGCCTGTTGATGTAAGGAATGGCGCGTACCATGTCCATGACAGGCACGCCCTCGGTGATGCAGGCGATTAGCCCAACTCCGGAGTCCGCCGCCTCCAGGATCGCGTCGGTGGCGAAGGCGGCCGGAACGAAGATCAGGGAGGTGTCGGCGCCCGTCTCACGTACTGCCTGCTCCATGGAGTTGAATATGGGTACCGTGTCCTGGAAGAGCTGTCCCCCTCGCCCGGGCGTGACGCCGGCCACCACGTTCGTGCCGTAGGCGATGCACTGCCCGGCGTGGAAGCTTCCTTCGCTGCCTGTAATCCCCTGCACTACTACCCGCGTGTGCTCGTTCACCAGGATGCTCAATCCGGTCCCCCTCGATACATAGGTATGATTTGCTACGCAGCCAGGCTCTCCATTTTTTCGGTGACCTCCGCCAATGATTCGGCGAAGGTCACGTTAAGCCCTGATCCGCTCAGGATGGCCTTGCCTTCGTCCACATTGGTGCCCAGCATACGGACCAGGATCGGGAGCTGGCAGCCATTCTCTTCACACGCCTTTACGATGCCCGCGGCCGCGATGTCGCAGCGCAGGATGCCTCCGAAGATGTTCACCAGCACCCTCTTGACCTGTGGGTCCGAGAGGATGATCCCGAAGGCCCGGGCCACCTTCTCGGTGCTGGCGCCGCCGCCTACGTCCAGGAAGTTGGCCGGACCGGAGCCGGTGCTCCTGATGACATCCATGGTGGCCATGGCCAGACCGGCGCCATTGACCAGGCACCCCACGTCTCCGTCCAGCTTCACGTACGCGATGTCGTACTCTCGCGCCTGGGCCTCGAATGGGTCTTCCTGCTGGGGGTCCCTCAGGTCGCGCAGTTCTGGATGGCGGAAGAGGGCGTCGTCGTCGATGCTGAGCTTGGCGTCCAGCGCGATGACCCTGCCGTCGCCGGTGACGGTCAGCGGATTTATCTCCACCAGCGAGCAGTCGCTCTCGACGAAGATGGTGTAGACGGCCGACATGATCTGAGAGGCGGGCCTGACCAGCTCGGGCGCCAGATTCAGGGAGTGGGCCAGCCGCCGTCCCTGGAAGGGCTGGAACCCCACCAGCGGGTCGATTCCCTCCTTGAATATCTTGTCGGGATCGGTGGCCGCCACCTCCTCGATCTCCATACCCCCGGCCTCGCTGGCGATCATCACCGGGCCGCCGAAGGACCTGTCCACGGTAAGCCCCAGGTATAGCTCCCTGGCCACCTCAGCCACCTCTTCCACCAGCACCTTGGCCACCGGCACTCCCTCTGGCCCCGTCTGGGGGGTCACCAGCCGGGAGCCCAGCAGGGACGCCGCTGCCCTTTCCGCTTCCTCGGGCGTCGCGGCCACGACAATGCCTCCACCCTTACCACGGCCTCCGGCATGCACCTGGGCCTTGACGACGGAGCGGCCCCCTAGGCCCCGGGCAATCTCGGCGGCCTCCTGAGGTGTCGAAGCGACACCGCCCCGTGGGACGGGCACCCCGTGGCTCTCGAATATGGACTTGGCCTGGTACTCGTGTACCTTCATATATCTCCAGATCTAGCCAACCGGCGTACCACCCTCCCTGATCTCGACCTCCGCGATGTCTTCGACGAAGTTGACGATGGCGGAGTGGTCCCTGTCCCCCTTGCCCTTGACGATGAGCGAGGACAGCATCTGCTGGATCAGGGACGTGACGGGGAGGGGCACCCCAAGGTCTTTGCCGGTAAGCAGGGCGTTGTGCAGATCCTTCTGGTGCAGCCGTATGCGGAATCCCGGGTTGAAGTTCCGCTCCATAATCATGGGGGCCTTGGCTTCCAGGGCGTTGCTGCCGGCCAGCCCTCCCCGGATCGCCTGAAACACCAGCTCCGGGTCCAAGCCGGCCTTCTGGGCCAGCACCAAGGCCTCACCGATGGCCTCGATGTTGGCCGCCACGACAATCTGGTTGGCCAGCTTGACGAAGTTGCCGGCTCCGATGTCGCCCACCCTGACCACGCTCCGGCCCATCACGTTCAGTATAGGAAGACAGCGGTCGAAGGTACCCTGCTTCCCGCCAGCCATGATGGCCAGGGTGCCGGCGACGGCGCCCGGCTCTCCCCCGCTGACGGGGGCGTCCAGCATGTCCACTCCTTTGGTAGCCGCCTCTGCTCCCAGCCTTTGGGAGACCAGGGGAGCTATGGAGCTCATGTCGATTATCACGGAGCCGGGTGAGGCTCCCTCCAGCACACCTCCTGGACCGGCGATCACCGCCTCCGAGTCCGCCGAGTCCGGCAGCATGGTGACGACGACCTCGGATATCTCGGCCACCTTCCTGCCGGATGACGCCACCTTGGCTCCGTCTGCCGCCAGCTCTTCGGCCGCGGCCGAGCTGCGGTTGTGGACCGTCAGGGAGTACCCGGCCTTTAGCAGGTTACGGGCCATGGGTTTGCCCATGATGCCCAGTCCGATGAAACCTATGGGAGGGTTGCTCATTGCCCTGGACAGCCTCCAAGGGTGGCCAAAGTCGGCCATTGATTATGTTGTGGGTGGTGAGCCTCTGTCAAGACACGCGGTAGGCGACAGGCAGCAAGGATCGGTTGGGATGGCAGGCACCGGTTCCTAGTCTGGGCGGGGTTCAGAGCTGGGATTCGCGTCCGTTCCTCAGGTTGCTCCAGGCTTCCAGTATCTGGCGGTCCCGAGGGAAGGCCAGCGGAGGCAACTCTTCTGGGAGAAAGAAGTCCACCTGCTGGACCTCCGGACCGGGCACAAGGTCCCCCTCGACGATCTCAGAGTCGTAGATCACCAATATCACCGGGTTGCCCGTCTCCGAATAGACCCCTACCACTCCGGTAACCTTGACCCAAAGGCCCGTCTCCTCCAGCACCTCTCGCTCCGCGGCTCGCTCCACCACTTCGCCCCGGTCGACGTACCCTCCGGGCAGGCTCCAAAGGCCCATCCCCGGATCCAGGGCCCTCCTGACCATGAGCACCTTGCCGTCCCGCTCCACCACCGCCGCCGCGGTGACCTTGGGGTCGTGATAGATTATCCTGCCGCATCTCGAGCAGACAGGCCTGGCTGTGCCTTCGACATCGCGCATTTCCAGCGGGGAAGCGCAGATGGGACAGAACTTGAGGTCACCAAGCATGGCAAGTATAAGGATACCAGCCCTCGTCTGTGCGCAACAAGCGGGTGTTTTCGACGACGCGGCAGCGGCAGGGCTACTACAGACGCTGACGGGACAGGAAGTCCTCCGCCTCTTCCCTAGAGGGCATGGAATCCTGGGCCCCATGGCGGGTCACCGCAAGAGCGCCGCCAGCCATAGCCCGGAGTATCGAACTCTCGAGGTCCCGTCCCTCGGCCAGCGCGCCGGCCAGCGCGCCGTTGAAGGCGTCCCCGGCAGCGACGGTATCCACCGCATCCACGGGAAAGGCCGGAAGATACTTGCCTCCCTCGTTGGTGGAATAGTAGGCGCCCAGGGCCCCCATCTTGATTACGGCGCATCTCGCTCCCCGCTCCAGCAGCACCCGGGCGGCCTGTTCGGCGGAAGCGGGGTCCACAACCGGGAACCCTACCAGGGCCTGGGCCTCCGTTTCGTTGGGGGTCAGGTAGTCGCAGCACCGGTACAGCTCCTCGGGCAGCGGTCGCGCCGGGCCGGGGTCGAGGATTACCGTGCGGTCCATGTCCGCCGCCGCCCTCGCCGCGGACATGGACACCTCTACCGGTATCTCAAGCTGCAGCATCAGCACCGAGGCCTCTTTGGCCTCCTTCAGTGCTTGGACGGTCCGCGCGACCTCGCTCTGGTCGCAGGCGCTGTTGGCGCCCAGCACCTGTACTATCCTGTTCTGGGCCGATGCGTCGATGGTGATCGTGGCGACCCCCGAGCTACACTCTGGTTGCACCGATATGCCGGAAACATCCACGCCGGCTTTTTGCAGCGAGTCCAGAAGCTGCTGTCCGAAGGGTTCGTCCCCCACCCGGCCGATCATCATGACCCGGGCTCCCATTCTCGCGGCGGCGACGGCCTGGTTGGCCCCCTTGCCGCCGGTGTAGGTGAGAAAGCGGGTGCCCACCACCGTCTCCCCGTCCTCGGGGAAGCGGGGCGCGACGGCCACAAGGTCCATGTTGATTCCGCCCATGACTACTACGGTGGGCTGGGTCATGCCGGTATCATATCATGGCCGTGTCGGTAGGTTGGCCATACGTGGTGACGCTCGTGTTGAAGCTGTAGCCCCTTTCGTATAAAGTAACAGCGAAGTCTGTGGCTTTGGAGGGTCTGCCGGATGGCGACGGCTGCGGAGACCAGGATCCAGGACCGGGAGCGTAAGGAGCTGGAGCGAGAGCTGCGGAGGCGGGTGAAGGGAGAGGTGCGCTTCGACGCGGTATCACGCACCCTCTACAGCACGGACGCCAGCATCTACCAGATGGAGCCGGTGGGCGTGGTGATCCCCCGGAACCTCGATGACGTGATCGGAGTGATGGAGCTGGCGGCCCAGGAGCGTATTCCCGTGCTGCCCAGGGGCGGCGGCACCAGCCTCGCCGGCCAGGCCGTCAACCATGCCATCGTACTGGACTTCAGCAAGTACATGCACCGGGTCCTGGGAGTGAACACCGAGGAGCGCTGGGCTAGAGTAGAGCCCGGGATCGTGCTCGACCAGCTCAACCGGCACCTGGCCTCTTCCGGTCTGCAATATGCCCCGGACCCCACCACATCCAACCGGGCCTGCGTCGGTGGAGGGATTGGCAACAATACCTGCGGCTCCCATTCGGTGATCTACGGCAAGACCGTGGACCACGTCCTGGAGCTCAGGACCGTCCTTTCCGACGGGAGCCAGGCCCATTTCCGTCCCCTGGCCGAAGGTGAGCTGGAGATCAAGCTGGGCCGCAGTGGCCTCGAGGCGGGGATATTCAGGGAAGTCCGGCGCATCGCCTCGGAAAACCGCGACGAGATCGTAGCTCGTTACCCCAAGATCATGCGGCGGGTCAGCGGCTATAACCTGGACGACTACCTTGACGAAGGCCAGACGAACCTGGCGCGGATGGTGGTGGGCTCCGAGGGCACCCTGTGCATCGCCACCGAGGCCAAGCTGAATTTGGTCCCGGTGCCCAAGAAGAAGGCCCTGGCGGTGCTCCACTTCGACGAGATGGCCCGCGCCTGCGACGCTACATGGGAGGTGCTCCGGCATGGCCCTGCGGCCGTGGAGCTGATCGGTAGGATGATCCTGGACCGCTGCCGGGAGTCTCTGGGCTTCGCCCGGCTCATGGAGTTCGTGGACGGGGAGCCCGATGCCCTGCTGGTTGTGGAGCTCAACGGCGACACCGACGCTGAGGTGGCCTCCAAGCTGGAAGCCCTGGGCCGGGACGTGGACCGGAAGGGCCTGGGCTACGCTTGCGTGAACCTGACAGAGTCGTCAGCCCAGGCCAACGTCTGGGCCCTGAGGAGCGCCGGTCTGGGTCTCCTGATGAGCATCCGGGGAGACTCCAAGCCTCTGCCCTACGTGGAAGACACGGCCGTTGACCCTCAGAGGCTCGGGGACTATGTACGCCGCTTCGATCGGATCGTCAAGGACCACGGCACGACGGCGGGCTACTACGGCCACGCCAGCGTGGGATGTCTGCACATCCGGCCCCTGGTCAGCCTCAAGTCCGGCGAGGGCATCGACAAAATGGTGTCTATAGCCTCCCAGGTCAGTGACCTGGTGCTGGAGTTCGGCGGGTCCCTTAGCGGGGAGCACGGCGACGGCATCGTACGGGGGGTGTGGACCGAGAAGATGTTCGGCCCGAAGATCTACGAGGCCTTCCGGGAGGTCAAGCGGGCCTTCGACCCCCACGGCATTATGAATCCCGGCAAGATAGTCGACTGCCCGCCCATGACCGAGAACCTGCGCTTCAGCCAGAACGTCTCGGCTGAGACCATGGCCACCAAGCTGGACTTCTCTGCGGACTTCGGATATTCCGGCGCCGTCGAGATGTGCAACGGCATGGGCGCCTGCCGCAAGGTCGGTGGTACCATGTGCCCTTCCTACATGGTCACCCGGGAGGAGGAGCACTCGACACGGGGCCGGGCCAACCTGCTGAGGGCCGTGCTGTCCGGTACCCTCAAGGAAGATGCCCTGGCCAACCACAGGCTTTACGAAGCCCTGGACCTGTGCCTGGAGTGCAAGGGATGCAAGGCCGAGTGTCAGACCGGCGTGGACATGGCCAAGCTGAAGTACGAGTTCCTGGACAAGTACAACGAGGCCAATGGCCTTGCGGCACGGGCGCGTCTATTCGCCAGCATTAACCGCCTGAGCCGCCTGGGGTCTCGCTTCGCGCCCCTATCCAACTGGGCCTCAGGCAATCCGCTGAGCCGGCTCGGGCTTCACCTGCTGCTGGGTATCCATGGCCGCCGCAGGCTGCCTTCCTTCGTCCGGACCACTTTTCCCAACTGGTTCCAGTCGCGCAGTCACCCCTCTCCCAGAGGGAGAGGGGTCGGGGGTGAGGGCGGTACCGTCGTTCTGTTCAACGACACCTTCATGAACTACAACTACCCGCAGGTGGGCATCGCGGCGACCGAGCTGTTGGAGAGTGCCGGCTTCAACGTGGTGCTGGCAGACGGATTAAGGTGCTGCGGTCGCCCGATGATCTCCAAAGGATTGTTGGACGAAGCGAAGGCCAACGCTCGGTACAACGTCGACCTTCTCTACCCTCATGCCGAAAGAGGCACGCCGATCGTGGGATGTGAGCCCAGCTGCCTCCTCACTCTGCGGGACGAGTACCCCGACCTGCTCCGGGATGACCGGGCCAGATTGGTGGCGGAAAACAGCTACCTGATCGACGAGTACCTCATGAAACTCCAGGGCGAGGGCAAGCTCGGGCTGCGGTTCACCGACGCTGCCAGGAACGTGCTCTTCCACGGCCACTGCCATCAGAAAGCCCTGGTGGGCACCGTCCACTCCATGGCGGCTCTGAGGCTTCCGTCCAACTACCGGGTGGAGGAGGTCAACTCGGGGTGCTGCGGCATGGCCGGCTCCTTCGGATACGAGAAGGAGCATTACGATGTCTCGATGGACATCGGTCGGCAGACCCTCTTTCCGGCGGTGGAGGCCAAAGGGAATGACTGGGAGGTGGCCGTCATGGGCATATCCTGCCGGCAGCAGATAGAGCACGGCACGGGAAGACGGGCACGCCATCTGGTTGAGGTGCTGCGGGACGCAGTTGTGTGAAGGGGTTCTAACTGGGCAGGGTCGCTGTAACGCAGCGGGCCAGGCGTACCAGGATCTCCCAGGCGGTGCCTACCACGCTCGGCTCGTGGCGAACCCGCCCCCGATATCGGGTCACCGACGGTCTGAACGTCCCAGTCGAGGACCGAGGCGGTTCGAGGCGGATATGGATGCGGCCGACGTCGTAGGCGGCGCGGCGCGTGGGGTCGGAAAGGGTGGCGTAGGCGACGTTTACAGCGGACATCTGCTCGTCGGTCTCAGCGTCGTCTGGGTGAAGGTCTGGGTGGTACTGCCAGGCTCTTTGTAGATAGGCCTGGCGTATTCCTTCACTGCTGGTGTGCCGGGGGACTCCAAGGACGGCGTAGTAGTCAGGTAGGGCTTCCACCGTTTGCAAGGTAACACCTCTTAGTTTAGGTCCACCACCCTCGCCCGACATGGGAGTCAAAGACCAGCGGTTATTATACTCCTCCGTGTCAAGGTTCGAAAGTCATCCAGCTAGCCAGGTTCAGGAATTCGTCGGGAGAGATTGACGGTTACTTTGCCGGCACCCAGCAATTCGACCGTTCACGGCCAACCCGGCGCTTTCTTGACCGGTGCTGCCGGGCGTTGCTATGATTTTGGCCGGTCGGCCAATCAGGGACAACATGTTGGGAGGTGTGACCATGTCTACTCGTGTACCGATCAAGCCCCAAGGGATCCAGGTGAGCCCCTTCTTCTCGCCGGGCATCGTCTCGGGCAGGCTGCTGTTCGTCTCGGGACAGGCTGCCATAGATGAGGACGGGCAGGTGGTGGGCCCGGGTGACACAGGGCGTCAGGCGGAGTACACCCTGGGTAGGATCAAGGCGATAGTCGAGGCGGCGGGGGCTACCATGGACGACGTGGTCTCCACCAACACCTACCTGACCCCGGATGCCGATTACAAGGCCTTCAACGACGCCAGGAAGAGGGTTTTCCCTGTGGACCCGCCGGCCAGCACGACGGTTGTGGTGCACGCCCTGCTTCGGCCTGGCCTGGTCGTCGAGATCCAGGCAATGGCGGTGATCCCCGAGGGCGGCTGAGGGCCGAGACCCCTATCGCTCGGCTGCTTTGGCCGGGCCGACAAAGGTCTCGCGGAATCGGTAGAGGGTCATCTCCGGCTCGATGGGAGCGACGGGGAGGTATCCTGCCTCCTGGATCTTGGCGACGATGAACCAGGGCCCGTCGGTGCCGAGAGCCTCCTGCAGGGCGCGTTCCAGCTCCCCTTCGGTAGACGCGGTAGCCGTGTGGGTTATACTGCACGCCCTGGCGACCTGCTCCAGGTCGGTGCCCATCGCGGTGTGGCTGGGCTGGTGGCCCGTCTGACCCCACTCCTCGTTGTCCCACACGAGAACGATCAGGTTCCGCGGCTTCTCCCGGCCGATGGTAGCGACGGTGCCCAGGTTCATCAGCAGGGAGCCGTCGCCGTCCATGGAGATCACCTTTACCTGGCTGCAGAGGGCCATCCCCAGCGCGATGGACGAGCACATGCCCATGGAGCCGTGGGTGTAGAAGTTGCGGGCCCGCTGCCCGGCGTGCCACAGCTCGTCGGAGGTGGGGCCCAGGTTGCCCACGATCGCCGAGTCGCCGGCATGCTTTAGTACCAGCTTGATGCCGTCGAATCTATGCAATTTTGCCTCCGTGGAGCAGGGGGGTGAGGCAGACGGCCACCGGCTGCCTGCTGGCGTAGCAAAGCTGGATGGCCCCCTTGACGACGCGCTCCATGTTGCTCTGCTCGGTGAGGGTGTATCGAGGCAGGCCGAACAGGTCCAGGATCGGTCCTGTTGCCCGGCCCATGGCCACCTGGGCCATGTTGAACTCCCCCAGATCTCCCCGCATGTTGATGAAGAAAGGGATGGGGGTCCGGGCGGGCAAACACAGACTGCCGATGGAGTTGATACAGTTGCCGAAACCGCTGGACTGCATGAACACCGCGGACCTAGTCCCCACGGCGTATGCCCCCACCGCGATGGCTATGGCCTCCTCCTCCCTGGCGGCTGCCACAACGTGGAAGTAGGGGTCATCCTCCATGATGCGAGTGACCTGTCCGATGTTGACGTCGGGCACGTAGGAGATGAAGGGGATCTCCGCCTCCTTGAGGCAGTGGACCATGGTCTCGTCCCAGTTCACGCTGGCACCCCTCCTGGCCGAAGTCTGGCTGGGTTGTCGTGGTGACTATAGCCCGCGGCGACTCCGATGGCAAGGGGAATGCCTATGGCGTGAAGACCTTGAGCACGCGGAGCACGATTTTGACCGGTAAAAACGCGATGGTCTTAACCAGGGAGAACAACATGAAAAACAGCGATAGAAACGGCACGGTTCGGACCTCCAATTAAGGTCTCTGTGGGCTCGACTAAGTTCGAGCTATGGGCGAGCCTGATGCCCTGGGAGCGGGAGCTCCCCGGAGCAATCCTTCTGTGCTTAGATCTTCGTCAATTTCAGGCCAGTGGATGCCATATCCCCCTCCCGATATCTGCCACTTCTTTCGCTGGGCTGGTGTTGCGTGCAGCAGCCGTGGATACCAGGCCAGGGGAACGGAGATCGTTCGACCATCTACGAGGTCTACGCCCATGGTGTCTTCGCTGAATAGGACATCTTTTACCCGTTCACCAGGTTTAGGATCCGAAGAAACCATCCCAGCCTCCAGAAGATGCAGCTCGTTCTCGGTCAGTACTCGCTCAATCCTCGTAACTCTCTCGGATTGAAGCCAAGATTTCGAGCCAGAGCCACCGGATCGAGCCAGAACTTGGCTGATTGATTTCATTGAGGAGCTCATCGTCGTGGGGGGATACTCCCGGCGGACGGCACCTCAAAGCGCCGTTCCGTAGATGCGATCTGGAACGACGATCACGACGGCGCGTTGCTCGTCCACCATGGCTTGGTCGTAGTCCTCCCAGTTCGGATGCTCAGCGTCGGCGGTGACGCGATAGACATCGCGTAGAGCAGTCAAGAGCTCAGGACGGCCGGTATTACTCCCATCCATTATCTGAGCCTTGCCCTCTATAACTACGTAACCACTGAACCAGTCTTGTGTAGAGATCAAGATCGAGCACCTCGGATCCCGGAGTAGGTTCTTATATTTTGCCCGATCCCCTGGTGTGGAAAATGCAACCCCGTCGCAATATGGACCGGCTAGCACGAGACTGAGCTGGACCGCACCATTGCGACGGACAGTGGAAAATGTGGACAGATGATTCTTTGAAACGAATTCCAGAATATCGGCGGGTAACATATCAGATCTCTCTTACTCCTTTCGTGAGCATGGTGCGCCCGGACGTGACCAGGATGGGCTAGATAAGTATACTCTATCCGGTCCACCGCGAAGGACGACTCGGCCAGACTAGTACTCAGTCAACTCGGTGTTGGTAATTATTTAAGAAATCACTCAAAGTTGCTACCCTTTGGGAAGACAGAATCTACCCAAGGGGTGGCAGTGATGGGACGACGGGAAAAGTATAGGGTGCGCTTGGACCAGGAAGACCGGGAACAACTCCAGCAATTGATTCGAAGTGGGAAGAGCCGGGCTCGTGTGATGACCCGGGCGAGGATTCTACTAAAGAGCGATGAGGGTTGGAAGGCTCCCAAGGTGTCTGAGGCCTTGGACGTCTCCGTAGGCACAGTGTTCCGCATCAAGCGGCGTTTCGCTGAAGAGGGCATGAAGGGGGCTTTGCTGGAAAGGCCCAGGCCCAGGCCACGGAGGAAGCTGGACGACAAGGGAGAGGCCCACCTCATCGCCCTGGCCTGCAGCGCCGCGCCGGAGGGCCACGACCACTGGACCCTGCGGCTGTTGGCCGGGAAAGTGGTAGAGCTAGGGTTGGTGCCCTCCATGTCCCATGGAGGCATCCGCAAGCGGCTCAAAAAAACGTTCTTAAGCCGTGGCAGAAGAAGGAATGGTGTATTCCTAAGGTGAGCGCCGACTTTGTGGCAGCCATGGAGGATGTGCTGGACCTGTATGCCGAGCCCTATGACCCCCGGCGGCCGGTGGTCTGCTTTGACGAGACCTCGACTCAGCTGTTGAGCGAGCCACGGCCGCCCCTCCCAGCGAAGCCGGGACAGCCGCGGCGACAGGACTACTTTGTACCGAAGGGAGGGCACCCGGAACCTGTTCCTGACCTGCGAGCCGCTGCAGGGCTGGAGACACGTGGCCATCACCCAGCGGCGGACCCAGCAGGACTTCGCCCGTCAGATGCGTTGGTTGGTGGATGAGGCCTACCCGGAGGCCCCGGTGGTGCGAGTTGTTCTGGATAACCTGAACACTCATCGCCCGGCTTCCCTGTACGAGGCCTTTCCTGCCCCTGAGGCCCGGCGTATCGTAAAGCGGCTGGAGTTCCACCACACCCCCAAACACGGCAGTTGGCTCAACATGGCGGAGATCGAGTTCAGCGTCCTGGCCCGATCTTGCCTGAGGAGGCGTGTCCCCGATGAGGCTGCCCTCCGCCGAGAAATTCAGGCCCTGGAGGGGGAGCAAAACGCCGCCCGAGCCTCTATCCATTGGCGCTTCAACACCCAAGATGCTAGGGCGAAACTCCATCGGCTATATCCTTCAAATCACAGGTTGACTGAGTACTAGGCGTCCTTAGCCGGTCGTTTGCAGTTGGCAAATCTCATTCCGCCCGGTTGATCGAGGACAGTCTTGCGTACAGGCCGCCGCTGGCCTGGAGCTGGCGATGGGTTCCTTGCTCCACGATACGGCCCCCGTCCATCACCACGATGCGGTCGGCGTCGCGGACGGTGGACAGCCGGTGGGCGATGATCAGGGCGGTCCGGCCCCGCAGCACTTCGTTTAGCGCCCGCTGGATCAGCATCTCGGTGGGGCTGTCCACCGTCGCGGTGGCCTCATCGAGGATGACTATGCGGGGGTCCGAGACCAGGGCCCTGGCCAGGGATATGAGCTGTCTCTGTCCGGGGCTGAAGTTCAGCCCCCTTTCTTCCACCTGGGCGTCGTAACCGAGCTCCGTTCGCATGATGAAATCGTGGGCCCCGACGGTCCTGGCGGCCTCCATGACTTCCCGGTCGGTGGCCTCGATGTTGCGGTACCGGATGTTGTCCCCGACGGTCCCCGAGAAGAGGAAGGGTTCCTGGGGGACGACGCCGATCTGCCGGCTCAGGGAGCTCCTGGTGACGTCCCGGATGTCGTAGCCGTCCACCATGATCCTACCACCCGTCACGTCGTAGAGCCTGGGCACTAGGGACGCCAGGGTGGTCTTTCCCGCGCCGGTAGGGCCTACCAGGGCAATCCTTTCCCCGGGGCGCACGAGCAGGTCGACGTCGGCCAGGACGGGGGTGTCCGGGCTGTAGGCGAAGCTGACCTTCTGGAAGGAAATCTCTCCCCTTACCCTGGGCATCGGTGCCGCGTTGGGTTTGTCCTTGACCTTGGGCTCCATGTCCAGGATCTCGAAGATGTGCTGGCCCGAAGTCATCGCCCTCTGTAGCTGGCCGTAGTGCATGGTCAGACTGCGCACCGGGTCGAACATCCGCTGGACGTACAGCGCGAAGGCCACCAGTACTCCCACGGCCAGGGAGTCCCTCAGCACCATCATGCCACCGAAGATGATCACCAGGCTGGTGGCGGCGGCGGTGAGCATCTCAACCGAGGGATTCAGGGCAGAGGACAGGCGGTTGGCCCGGAGGCTAGCGTCCAGATACTTCCGGCTGGTGTCGTCGAAGGTGCGAAGGTTCTCGCCCTGGCGGTTGAGGCCCTGGATGACCCGCACCCCGGATATGTTCTCCTGGAGCCCTGAGTTCACCGTGGCCATGGCCCTCCGCACCCCCATGAAAGAGCGCCAGGCGTACCGTTGCCAGAATACCAACACCGCTACCAACGCCGGTATTACCGCTATGGTTATCAGGGCCAGATCCCATTTCAACAGAAGCATCGCCACGATCGTGCCACCCAAAACCAGGAGGTCACCCAGCGCCAGGACGAAGATTGCCAGGAACTCCTGTAGCTGCTGGACGTCGTTCTGGACGCGGGACATGTTGCTCCCCACCTCGGTCCGGTCGAAGTAGGAGAGGGATAGGGTCTGAAGGTGGTCGAAGGTGGAGGTGCGCAGTCCCAGCAGCAGGTTCTGTCCGATCCTGGACAGGGTAAGGAGATGCAGATAGTTCGTGCCGTAGCCTACGAGGGCGTTGACTCCCAGCAGGAGCGCGTACAGGGCCAGGTCGGATGAGCTGGGCGAGGTGACCACGCTGTCCACGATGCGGTGTATGATCCATGGGGTGGCCACTATGGTGGCCGTGTGCACCAGCATGGCCAGGACGCTTACCAGGGCGAGGAACCGATGGGGTCGGACGTATACCATGAGGCGTACGACGACCTTGAACCCTGAGGCGCCGGGTGGGCGGTCCTCGGGGGACGACATGCTCCTTGCCATCCTACCCATGCGCATGTGTGTTGCCTTCGACCCCTATCCGCCGTCGTCGCCGGCTCGGGTCTCTGCGAAGAGATCGTCCTCAGCATGGAGCTGGAGCCTGTATATCTCTCGGTACGGTCCGTCCCTGGAAATGAGCTGACGGTGGGTGCCCCGTTCCACGATCTCCCCGTCCTCCAGCACTACGATGAGGTCGGCCGTCTTGACGCTGCTTACCCGGTGGGCGATGACGAAAGTGGTTCTGCCCCTGATCACCTCTTCCAGTGCCCTCTGGATAAGTGACTCGGTCTCAGCGTCGACGCTGGAAGTAGAGTCGTCCAGTATCAATATGGGTGGGTCCTGGAGCAAGGTACGGGCGATGGCAACCCGCTGCCGTTGGCCGCCCGACAGGGTCACGCCGCGCTCTCCCACCAGAGTGTCGTACTGCTGCGGCAGCCCGGTGACGAAGTCGTGGATCTGGGCGGACCGGGCCACGGCCTCCACCTGGTCCAGGGGTGCATCGGGGGCGGCGTAGGCGATGTTCTCCCGCACCGTGGCCCCGAAGAGGAACACGTCCTGGAAGACGATCCCCACGTTGCGCCGCAGGGACTCCAGGGTCGCCTCCCGCACGTCGACGCCGTCGATGGTGACCCGACCTCCGCCGACGTCGTAGAACCGGGGGATCAGGTTTACCAGGGTGCTTTTGCCGCTTCCCGGTGCGCCCAACACCGCGATCTTCTGTCCGGGAAGCGCCTCCAGATCTATGTTGCGCAGGGTCTCCTGGACGGAGTCACCGTAGGACCCGGAGTTGCCGGAGCTGGCGTACTTGCAGTACTTGAAGGACACTGCCTGGAATCCGACTGCCCCACCGACTCGTCCTAGGGTGGTCGGCTCCCTTGCCTCAACGACCGGCGAGGTGGAATCCAGCACCTCGAAGATGCGCTCGCCGGCAGCGGTGGCACGGGAGAAGACGTTGACCACCCACCCTGCCATGCGGACGGGGAATACCAGCCAGCCCCAGATACAGGACGAACTGGGTCAGGTCGCCGGCGGTGAGCCCGCCGGAGTTTATGATCCTCCACCCTCCGTACCAGACCACCAGGGCCGTCACCAGGGTGAACACCAGGTTGAGCAGGGACGAGTTGGCTGCGTGGAGTCGGTTGACGGTAAAGGTCTTCTCGGAGACCTTGGTAGCCGTCTCCCTGAATTTCTCCTTCTCGTGCTCCTCAGCTCCGAAGGTCTTGACCACCCGCATTCCCGACAGGTTCTCCTGGAGGACCGTCGTCATTCGCCCGGTCTCGGTCTGAACGTCCCGCCAAAGGTGCCGGAACTTCCTGCTCATTCTTATGGCGATAGCAGTAGCCACCGGGACCGCTGCCAGGGCCACCAGGGCCAGCTGCCAGTCGATGGTCAGCAGCAGTATGGCCACTCCGACCACCAACACCAGGATGTGCAGGGAGTAGATCAACCCGAAGCTCACGAAAAACCGGACGCTCTCGACGTCGGCGGTGGCCCGGGACATCAGGTCCCCGGTTTTCTGGTGGTCGTGGAAACCGAAGCTCAGAGACCGGAGACGAGCCAGGAAATCGTGCCTCAGGTCGAAGGCTACGTGTTGGGATATGAACTCGGCAAGGTAGCTCTCTCCATAGGAGAGACCGCCCCTGATCACACTGATCCCCAGCACCAACCCGGCCAGCAACGTCAGCTTGCTGGTGCTTCCGTCCTCCAGGGCGGTGTCGATGGTAACGCCCAGCAGACGGGGGATAGCCAGGGAGAGGACGGTGGATCCAGCCAGGCAGCCGTAGACCAGGGCCAGCCGCCACCTGTGCCGGAGCGTGTATCCGGCTAACCGCCGCAGTACACTCATATCCCTCTGATTATAGCCCTCGGCCGGCGGCTATAGGAATGGTCGGGATAGCGGCTGGCCACGCTATTGTGAAACGACGATGATTCTTACGACTTCTTTACTGTCGGGCTTGAAGAATGCCGCCAGGACCTCGTCACCAACTTCCAGCTGACCGAAATCTGCCGAAGGGTTTCCGTCCAGCACGATCTTTCCTGGTTTGTTGGGCACCAGAAGTTGCAGGGGTGTACCGGCGTCCGGAGCCACTGTGACGATGTTGGCCACGGGGTCCAGGGCGATTATCCGGCCCGAGGTGCCGACGGTCGTTGGGTTTGCCAGGTCCAGTTGGAAAGCCGCCGACGTGCGGATGTTGAACTCCGCCTCGACTCGGTCACCTACGTTCACTTCGTTGAAAACCGTGTCCTCTCCCGATTTCGTTATTCCGGTTTCGTTGGAGACGGTCACCGTGACCATGTCCGTGTCATCCGTGGAAACGGTAACGAAGCGGGTCTGTGACGGCGTGACGCCAGAGCCCCTTACCGTGCCCGTGATCCTGGGGCCTTCCGCCATCAACACCAGGCGTACAACCTCATCCGTACGGGTGTCGTAACGGGAGATAGGCCTCACCACGTCCCCGGGGCGAACTGCGCCCGGAGGTACCCCACCGCCATCCCGCTCTACGACGCTGCCCGCCTTGAATGCCAGGGTAACAGACTCGCCATCGAGGGTAACGATGGAGACGCTGGCTTCCTTTATCCTGGTCACCACAACCCCGGAGATGAAAGCTATGCCGGGAAGCCGGTCGAAGGTATCGACGTTCAGCGCGTTCATGGTTGCCGGGTCGTATCGCACCTTTACCAGTGCGCCTGGCCCCAGGTCTCCCAGCTCCGCGGACTCGTCCCGAACCCGCACAACAGTTCCGGGTGGGACCTTCAGCGTTACCGTTTCGTCGGTGGGTAGTCTTACAACCAGAGTAGGACTCACGGCCACAGCGTTGACCTCGAGGACTACGCCTTCGAGTTCACCCGCCTTGGCCTGGTCCAGGAGAGCTCCCACAAGGTTCCTCTCTAGAGTTGGCCTCAGCAGGCTGAGGGTGGAGGCCTCGTTGGTGCGAGGGTCGTAGAGGGACTCTAGCCGCTGTCCTATGTGCTGGCCCGCCTCCAGGTTGTCTGGCCGGCCCAGGGTACCGAAGATATGGATGACGGTGGAGGCGGTAAGCTGCAACTGAACCTGGGGACCTTCTCGCGGAGAGACCAGCACGGTTTCGTCTACCGGATCGATGTCGGCCACTTGGCCCGACAGCCTGACCAGCGGAGGGCCCGCTTCCGCTTCGGACAGGAGCGATTCGAAGCTGCGCAAAGCCGTGTCGAAGGACTGGTCGAATACGAATTTGACGCTGGGGTCCACCCGGTTGGCCACCTCCCTCAAAGTGCTGAGTTGGCCGGTGACGCTTGCTTCCAAACGACCCTGCAGATTCCGGCGGTTCTCGTCGGCGCCGGCGGCGACCGCCTGGTCTAAGGCCGTCGTCAGGCGCTCGATTTTGTCAACCGCCCTCTCGGTATCGACAAGGGTCAGGCGGCCTGTGTCCAGATCCTGGACCAGGATGGCCGTGACCACTCTTCCAGCTTCCACCTTCGCCGGGTCGGTACCCGGGGTGAGGTCTACTGTGACCAGATTGCCAGCCACGTCCATGAGGCTGACCTGGCTTTCTGGCGCTGCGACCTTGACCCCATTTATCTGGGTATGCACGACCGCTCGCCCGGGTTTTACCAGAATCTGCTCGGCGGCCATGCGATCACCTGATTCACGGGCCAGTACGGCAATAACGTCCCCAACGGATATATCCGAGGGTAGAGCCCTGTCCCTGCCAGGTATCCGAACGATCGTGGCCTCGTTGGTGGCATCTATGGTCGCCACGCCGCCGGGCCCGGTCACGGTGATCGCCCTGACGCCGGGCGCGGTAGAGCGAACGATAGTGACCCGACCGAAAAACGACGGCTGGCCCCCCGGCGCCAGGGTCACCGTCAGGACCATATCCCTCGTTTCTCCGGACAGGTCGCTGGCCACGATCTCGATCAGGTTGGGGCCGGTCGTCAGATCGATGGGTGGGGAGGAGAACTCCCCGGAAGAGTCCATCGACACCGGTAGGCCGTTCACGCTTACAGTGGCGTCCGGCGAAGTCCTGCCGGTCACGTTCACCTGGGGAGAAGTGGTTACGGTGTCCTCGGCTGGGAAGGTAACGTCCAGGAGGAGCTCTCTGGGTTGTGGAGCCGGAGGCGGCGTAGGCGTCTGAGTAGAGGGCGGCGTGCTCGTCGGAGCAGGTGTGGCCGTGGGAGTCGGCGTCGGGGTTGCGGTCGGAGCAGGAGTGGCAGTGGGCAGGGGGGTGCTGGTCGCTGTGGGAGCCGGCGTCCGAGTCGGGGTGGGAACCGGGGGCCGCGTGGCGGTGGCCGTCGGAGAGGGGGTGGCGGTGACATCGGGAGTCGGAGTCGGGGTGGTTGTGGGCGTTGGCGTCTCCGTTGGGCTGGAACCTGTACAGGCAAGCACCACCACCAGGGAGAGGCAGGCCATCCCAAGCCACAGTCGAAGAGCTGGCGATCCGCCGAACCGGATACGTCCGCGAAGGCCGGGGAAGGGAGAGCGGGATCGGCTACCCACGTCGGCCCACGATGTCCAGGCGAAGGGGATTCGCCGCCTTATTCTTGCGCCATTTATCTTCCATTTGCTGGGTCTCATCCGCCTGCCTCCCCGAGAACCGGCCCCACTTCCCCACGGCTACCGGCGGGAATGACGGGGCTGTAAAAACCTGAAGCCGATGGGAACAGTATAGCCCGGCCCGGCCATTTTCAATAGGAGGAAAACCGCGAATTATGGTCAGAATTGGCGGCCCCTGTGGTAGAATGAGTGCTTCCTACAGGTACGAATGCCGATGGATATGCAGATTCGACCCATGACGCCGGGCGATATCAAGTACGTTGAGGTCATCGAGAGGCAGGCCTTCCCTACCCTCTGGCCTCCGACCCCCTTCAAGCGAGAGATGGACAACCGGATGGCCACGTACCTGGTCGCCTTGGAGCCGGATCCGGACCTGGAACAGGCCTGGGACGGCCAGGGTTCGGTGGCACACGATGGCCCTAAGAATCCCTCCTTCCTGCGAGCTTTTCTCGCCGGCCTGAAGGGGGAACGTGTCCCTGCCGCCGCGAAAGTCCAGCAAATCCGCGGCTTCGTGGGAGTGTGGTTCATGGCTGGCGACGCCCACATCACCGCCATTGCCGTCGAAGAGGTTTCTCGCGGCAAGGGAATCGGGGAGCTGTTGCTGGTAGGGGCCATCGAGCTGGCGATGCAAAGAGGCGCTACCGAGATGAGTCTCGAGGCCCGGGTCTCGAACCACGTGGCCCAATCCTTGTATACAAAGTACGGCTTCCGCAAGGTCGGCATACGCAAGGCCTACTACACAGACGACCGTGAAGATGCGGTGATCATGACCACGGAGCCCATCAACACTCCTTCCTACAAGGAAGAGTTTCGGGTCCTCACGGAGGCATTCCGGAGCCGTTATGGCGAGGTCCGCATAGCGCTGTCTTGAGGAGTGTGGTTCCTCCACGGGCATTTCTCGGTTGACCCCACTCTAAAGGGTTGATAGAATGGGTGGACGTGGCGCCCTGTTCGTTGTGCGGCACCCTGTTCGTTGAACGGCACCCCTTTCGTTGAATGATGTTAGTTGTAGGTCTTACGGGAGGCATCGCCACAGGGAAGAGCGAGGTCTCCCGTATTTTACGGGAGTTTGGAGCCGTAGTGATCGAGGCCGACCGGGTGGGACACCAGGCTTACCTACCCGATTCTCCAGCGTGGCAAGAGGTCGTGGGAACCTTTGGAGAAGAGGTGCTTCTGCCGAATGGCGAGATAGACCGCAAGCGGCTGGGAGCCATCGTATTCAACGACCCTGACGCGAGGCAAAAGCTCAACTCCATCATGCACCCCAAGATGGCCCAGATGATCGGCGAGGATATCGAACGTCTCCGCCAGGAAGATACGAAGGTCGTAGTGGTGGAGGCGGCGTTGCTGCTGGAGGCTCGGTGGGATTACCTGGTGGACGAGGTTTGGATTACCTACTCGTCGGAAGAGGCGATGGCACAGCGGCTCCGTCAGCGGAACAACCTCTCCGAAGATGAGATAATGAGCCGGATTCGGGCGCAGCCCCCCTTTGAGGACCGGGCTCAGCGCGCCGATGTGGTAATAGACAACTCCGGAGACGTGGCAGAGCTACGTCAGGAGATGGAAGCCTTGTGGAATGGTAGGGTAGAAGGAAAGGTCGGTTAGAATGGCCAGCGGATCCCGCACTGTATATAACGAATACGCAATAGAGGACTACGTCGTCACCGACGAGCCCCATTACCGCCCGGTGGGCGACGAGATAGAGCTCTTCGAGGCGGCCTATCGGCAGCAGCTACCCATTCTTCTGAAGGGCCCCACCGGCTGCGGCAAGACTCGCTTCATCGAGTACATGGCCTGGCGGTTGAGCAGGCCCGTTACCGTGATCAAGAAGCGCTCCAAAGCCGAGCAGAACGGCAACCGCATCCCTCTAGTCACTATCGCCTGCCACGAAGACCTGACGGCCAGTGACCTGGTGGGGAGGTACCTGCTGGAGGCCGACGGCACCAAGTGGATGGACGGCCCGCTGACCAAGGCGGTGAAGGCTGGAGGCATCTGCTATCTGGACGAGATCGTGGAGGCACGAAAGGACACCACCGTGCTGATCCACCCTCTCACGGACCACAGGCGCATCCTCCCCATTGATAAGAAGGGCCAGATCGTGGAGGCCAACGAACAGTTCCTCCTGGTCATATCCTATAACCCGGGATACCAGAGCGCCCTCAAGGACCTGAAGCATAGCACAAGGCAGCGGTTCATCGCCCTTGAGTTCGACTATCCCCCCAAGGAACTGGAAGCGGATATCGTGCAGCGGGAGAGCGGATGCTCGAGGGAGAACGCGGTCTCCCTGGCAAAGCTGGGTGAGAAGGTGCGAAACCTCAGGGAGCACGGGTTGCGGGAAGGCGCCAGCACCAGGCTGCTGATCTATGCCGGAAAGCTGATGGCCCAAGGGGTTGCTCCGAGGAGAGCCTGCCAGGTGGCGGTGGTGTGGGCCCTTACAGACGATCAGGAGATCCACCGGAGCGTGGAAGAGGTTGTCTCATCGATCTTCGAATAGGCGCGATACAGCCCCCCGTTCTCCCGTGGGGCAGCGAGTCGTCCATGCCGGATGACCCTGCGGACACGCTAAGGAGAGTCCTTTCCAGCCGTCAGAAGAGCTCCTCCGACGACCCGTCTCTGTCTCCGGCCGCCGTTCTTCTTCTCCTGTATCCCAAGGACGGAGAGTACTGTATCCTCCTGAACAAGAGGTCGGAAGAGGTCGAGAATCACAAAGGGGAGATATCCTTCCCTGGAGGCGTTAGAGATCCCGAGGACAGGGATTTCAAAGAGACGGCCCTGCGTGAGGCCCAGGAGGAGATGGGCATTAGCCCGGAGGACGTCACGGTCCTGGGTGAGCTGGACGACGTGGTAACCCGGACGGGGTTCGCCGTTCGGGTCTTCGTCGGGACGATACCTTACCCCTACCCCTTCAGCCCCAGCTCCCGGGAGATCGCCGAAGTTCTGGAAGTCCCCATCAGGGAGCTCTCAGAGCCGGCCAATCTGCGGGAAGAGGCGCGATGGTCGGATGGGGAGGTCTCCAAGACATACTGTTACGCCTACGGCGGGCACCTGGTTTTCGGAGCAACGGCCCGCATAATCACCCAGTTTCTAGATCTGTTGGCGGCAGGCCGGTCGTCGATGGAAAGATGAAGAGGTGAGTAAGGTGCCTGGACAGCCGGAGCGGTCGGGGCTGGCCGAGTTGGAAGACGAGTTGAGGAAGCTTCCACCGGCGGTTCTGGACGAGTTTCACCGCGCCACCGAAGGAATGTCTCAGGCTTTCAACGAAGAGGAGTTGACCCTGTGGGCGCGGGAAGGGATCAGCATCGCCAACCAGACCGCGCGGTCCTGGGAGGCGGGAGTCGAATACTTCCGGGTCGGCTCGGAAGTGGCCAGATTCGTCCCCTTCGCCGCCTTCATGCAGTGGGCCCGCTGCGGCACCTATCTCTCGCAAGACTCGCCGACTCTGGCGGTGGCCTACTTCAGGTCCAGCCCCGAAGTTGTCGCCAACCTCAGGGTGCAGTACATACCCCGCTGGGCCGGCCTGGGCCGCAGCCTCTACAAGGGCACCTGGAAGTCCAGCACCCTGGCGGCCAGGTTCTTCGAGGCCAGCCCCAAGCTTGTTCGCACTTTGCCCTTCTGGGACGTAGAGGTGTTCACCGCCCTCATAGAGGGGCTGTCCTACAAGTCCTACGACGTGGCCGCCGAGTGTTTGATCCTGGGCCAGAACATCCTTCCCCAGATGGGCAAGGAGCGAGAGGCCTTTCTTTCCCTGTGCCGTGTCCTGGCCGAGAGCGGCTGGCGCGAGGTCAAGGGCTGCCTGGAGGTCTACGGCAGGGTAGCGCCGGCCATCGAAGAGAACCAGCGTACCAGGTTTGTCAGGCTGTCCGAGCGTTTGGCCAAGTCCGGCCAGCGGGAAATCACCGGCTTCCTCCTCGGTGGATCTCAATCGCTGGGCAAGGTGAACACCACCTCCCAAAGGTACGTACTGGACCTTTGGGAGACACTGCACGCCACCAGTCCCGAGGCGGTCCCGGCCTTCCTGAAGAGCCTCGATACGGTGCTACAGCGGGTCACGCTGAACCAGATGGAGGTGTGGTTCCAGAAGGGGCTCGACCTCCTGAAAGAGAACCCCGACGGCGGCCTGGCCTACTTCAAGGTGGAGTCCAACACCTCGGAGCAGCTTCTGGAGACCCTCTCTTCCAGCCTGGAGCTGGATAGGGTGAAGGGGGTCATGCGCCTCTACTGCCGGGCCCTTACCGGGTTCCCGGTGGAGATACTCAGCAGTAAGGAGCTGGTGCACAAAGGGATCGGCTGGGTCTCCGAGTCCCAGGCCTCCACCGAGGGGACGAAGGTGTTCCTGCCGCCCCTGGTGGACCGCTACATGAGTAAAGAGGAGAACTTCGGCTGGTTCAAGGTGGTCTCTACCCACCAGGTGGGCCACCTGGAGTTCGGCAGCTTCCTCCTCTCTTTCGACAGGCCCTCTGCTCTGTTCGACGACCTCAGGGCCTCCCTGGAGGCCGAGACCGTCGAAGCGGCGGTAGCCAACCTTCAGAAGCGTCCCGATGGCCAAGAGCCTCCGACAGACGCGCTGGACGACGAGCTTCGTGCTGAGGCGGGCAGCGCCGAGCGGGGCTATCTGACCGACATGGGCCGCTTTTTCCACCTCTTCGACGACCGGCGGCTGGCGTTGGACGTATTCACCATCATGGAGGATGGGCGCCTCGACTTCCGAATAAAGGCGGAGTACCGGGGCATAGTATCCCACTACAGGCGAGTCCAAGCGGGATCGCTGGCCGAGCGTCCGCCCATGGAGGAGATGCCCCTGCGCGAGGCGATGGTCGAGATGCTGGTACGGCTCAGCCTGGAGCAGGTCAAGGGGTTGCCGGTGCCCAAAGAGCACGCAAAGGCCCTCCGAATGCTGGGGAAAATATTCAAGCAGCTGCTTAACGTCGAGGCCACCGTGGAGGACACCGCCGAAGCCACCATACGGGCCTACCAGGTCTTGTCCCGGCTGCCTAACGAAGACCAGCGCCCCGAGGACATGGAGCCCCAGGACTTCGATGGCCAGGAGGAGTTCTCCGAGGAGGATCTGCAGGATCTGCTGGCCGAGCTTTCCGAAAATCAGCAGGGGCAAGAAGGCGAAGAGGAAGACGAGTCCTACGAGTCGCCCCAGGAAGTGCAGTATCGCGGCGACTTCAAGCCGGAACTGGTGCAGCTCCTCAACCGGCTGCGCATGAACCCCTCGCAGCAGGGGGAAGGAGAGTCCGGGCCTATCACCAAGGAGATGCTGGAGGAGCTGCTTCGGGAAAGCCCCGAGCTGGACCTCGATGCGGAAGCCGCGAAGCTGCAAAACGCCATGGGCATGTTTGCCCAGAACCTGATGAAAGAGGCGGGGGTGCCGCCTCCGACCTCGCAACCCGGCCAGGGCCACGGTCCTTTGACCCACGTGGACGAGCCGGGGGGAGCACTGGAGGCGCGAGACCCCAAGACCCAGGTCTACGACGAGTGGGACTTCCGTGCCGCGGACTACAAGCCCAAGTGGTGCATCGTCCGGGAGAAGAACGTAGAAGAAGGAGACATCAACTTCTTCAACGATACCCTGCGCAACTACGCTGCTCTTTCGGCCGACGTCAGGCGTCAGTTCGAGTTGGTTGTTCCTGAGAGCTTCCGCAAAGTGCGGAAGGTAATCGATGGAGAGGACCTGGACATTGACGCTGTCATCGAAGCCAAAGTAGACTGGGAGATCGGCATCACCCCCTCAGAGAAGATCTGGTGGCGGAGGAACAAGATCGAGCGGGACGTCGGCGTCGTGTTCCTCCTGGACATGAGCGCGTCGACCGCCGAGGCCATCGAGGAGGGTCGCCCGGCCATCGACGACCGGGACGCCCCCGACGACCCGGTGGAGTACATGATGTGGCTTCGGACCCGCAGAGAGGGCCTGGTGCGGCGCCACTATAAACGGATCATAGACCTGGAAAAGGAGAGCAGCGCCCTCCTTATACAGGCCCTTGAGACCATCGGTGATGCCTATGGCATCTACGGCTTTTCTGGCTACGGCAGGGAGAACGTAGAGTTCTATGTAATCAAGGACATAAACGAGCCCTTCCATGACAAGGTGAAGCGGCGCATAGACAAGATTACACCTATGCACGCCACCCGCATGGGTCCGGCCATTCGCCACGCCACCTCCAAGCTCGATACCCAGGACTCCAAGACCAAGATCCTGTTCCTCATTAGCGACGGGAGGCCTCAAGACCGGGGCTACAGCCGGGAGGGCGTGGAGAAGGAATACGCCGTACACGACACCCACATGGCGCTGGTGGAGGCCAAGCGAAAGTCCATCGTCCCCTTCTGTCTCACCGTGGACAAGGCGGGCCACGACTACCTCAAGGCGATGTGCGGCGACATGAGCTACGAAGTGCTGGACAACATCTGGTCCCTACCACAGCGCCTGCCGATGCTCTACCGAATGCTTACTACCTAGGCCAATTATCCAGCAACGAGGAACCGGTCACTCAAGAGACAGAAGACTTCTTCTAGCTCCATCTGTTTCTCAACCCAGTTCAATTTGCTGAATTGTCCAGTAAGGGCAGCAGCATATCAGCAAAAAGTTTTCCCAAGATGTCCAGAATATACCAAGTGTTCTTTCCGGTACTAGGAGCTTCGTCATCTTGGCCCGGATATGCGATTCTAGCCCGCCCGGCGCAGAGCAGCGAACACGCCAGGGAGGCTCATCCGTTGGCCGTACATCAGCAGCCCAGCTCGGAACACCCGCGCTGATACCCAGAGCAGAGCCACACCGGTCAGTAGTAACACGGCAAGGCTCGCCAAGACCTCCCAGAGCGGGACATCTGACCCAGCCAGCCGGATCATCATCGTCACCGGTGCTGTGAACGGAATGAATGAGAAAAGCCGGGAAAGCCCACCGTCTGGGTTATCGAGGATCGTCTCAAGGAACCACACCGGGATAAAGCTGGGCAAGGTGACTATCAGGGAGATCTGTGAACCTTCTTCCTTAGAGGTAGTCGCCGCGCCGATACCGGCCATCGTCGCGGCAAACACCAAGTACCCAGTCAGGAAAAACCCGATCACGATGGCCAGGATTCTTGGCTCAATGGCCAACTGGCCAGCATCCGGGATTTGATCGAAGATGTGGGGACCGATGATCGCCACCGAGGCCACCCACACGGCGATCTGGATGAGGCCAGTCGCACCCAGGGCAAGGACCTTGCCAACCATCACCGCAAGCGGCGAGACAGAAGTCAGGAGTACCTCGATCATGCGGGTCTCCTTCTCTTCGGAGACGCTATTGAGCAGGATGTTGCCGCCGATCATGATCCCGAACATCAGTAGCCCACCAAATAGGAGTGGGATCAGGATGCGGCCAGCCCCGTCCGGGTCCTTATCGATCGAACCGTCTTCATTGACCTTGATGCGGTCGAAGTCGGCCGGATCGAGCATTCGCTTAACCAGCTCCGGCGCCAGAGCGTCAGCAACCAGTGCAGCCCTCAGAAACTCCCGAACTCTGCCCCTCATGGACCCGCTGGGAATGATGCCGGCGTCAGGATCAAGCCATTCGACCGTCCCAGTGGCCAAATAGTCCTCCGGAATAACGAAGAACCCTTTGATCTCGTCAGCCAGCAGTGCAGCTATCCCTGACTCTCGATCCTGATATATCTGAAACCCTGACACCGTGTCTGCATCTACCGCTAGCTCGCCAGAGAGTTCCAGAATGCCGATCTGATCTTGGTCTTTATCGCGGTCTTCGTCATCGTCCCCGATCCTGATGACCGAGACCGCAACAAGCAGGATCAGCAGGACGACCGGGACAGCCAGGGTCAGTATGCGGTAGCTCTTGCGCTGGATTGCCCGCCGGAACTCCTCCGCGAAGATCGTCCTAATTTCTGTTAGAGTTCCGAGCATGGCTCACCTCCTCGACGAAGATTTCGCTCAAAGTCGGCAAGGCCACCTCGAACCGCTCTATCGAAATGCCGGCGTTCAGGAACGACCGAAGCACTGCGTCGGGCTCCACCCCCTTGCTCAGCAGATATTGAAAGTGGCCGTTGCGGCGCTCGGCTTGTAACACTTCTGTCATTATCCCGTCGGGTTGCCGCTCCGCTACCACGCGGACGCAACGGGAGCCCCTGGACCTCTTTAGCTCGTCCAGTCGCCCGTACAGGAGGACTTCACCATCGCTGATCAGGAGTACCCGTTCGCACAGCTCCTCGACATCCGGCATTATGTGGGTACTGAATATGATCGCCGCGCCGCGCTCCTGTTGCTCCCTGATGATCTCCTTGATTAGCCGCATGTTGAGCAGATCGAGGCCGGAGAAGGGCTCGTCCAGGATGATCAAGTCGGGCTCGTGGATTAGCGCCCCGGCGAACTGCACTAGCTGGCTCATACCACGGGAGAGGGATCCCACCTTCGAGAAACGATATTCGTGGAGACCGACGCGCCTGAGCATCTGCTCCGCCCTCGCTTCGGCTATGTTGGCGGCCAGCCCCTTGAGCCGTCCGAAATAGCGCAGGATGTCCAGCACCCGTTCCTTCCGGTACAGCCCCCGCTCCTCCGGCAGGTACCCGATGCGCATCAGTGCATCCCGCGTGGGCATTCCTCCCAAGAGGCTCACTCGACCTGCGTCCGGACGGATGATGTCTAATGCCATGCGAATTGTAGTCGTCTTGCCAGAGCCATTGGGGCCAACCAAGCCAAAATCTCGCCGCGCTCCACCATGAGGGAAACCTTGTCGACCACCGTACGGCGACCGTATACTTTCGTGACTTCGTTTATCTCGAGGGCACGAGTCGAATGGTCAGCTTCTACGTGAGGCTTACTCATCGGTTATGACGACCCTCTTGCCCTTCTTGTGCTCCTCGACCTCGACAGGAGTCCCCTGCACGTCGGGCCTCTGTGAGAGTCGAACCAGCTCATTTAGGTCGATCCCCTTCTCCTGAAGAGCAGAAGCTGCCTGCTCGGGGATGAACTTCGACGCCACCTTCAGGACTCCGCCAGGGACGGTGACAGTGGTTTCCGGGTCTATCGCGCCACCTTTGAATATCCTGATCTTAAGATCTGCCATGCAGTGCCTCCTATCTTAGTTGAGAATCATTGAAACGCCCTCAGGTAAGCACCCTCGCCATTAACCGCTCTACAGCTACTATAATACGTATGGCTTGTTCCAGGCGGCATCGGCTATTCTAATGATTCCCTCACCCACCATTAGTATGACTTGGTAGTATTGTTGGCTCTTTAGCCAGAAAATCGGGCCGCAACGTTCGGGAGGAGGCAGCGTGGGGTCCACTTTGCAGCGGCGGCGCAGCCGGTGTGTGAGCACCGACCCTCAGTTCAGGGCGAGCGGGAACCACTGATGGGGTGCTAATCGGACCGAAGGCTGGGGTCGAAGGATTCGCCATCAACCAGCACCTCTTGGATAACGGACCTGCCCGATCCGCTGACCGAGACTACGACCTTGATGTCCACGGCCCCCTCTATGATATGTCCAGTGCCCTCAGGCACGAAGTAGGTTCCGATGCCGAAGTCCAGTATCCCGTTGCGTTCGACGGTTCCCTTGATGAAAACGTTGTCGGCGGAGGGGCGCTTGGTTGAGTAATCCTCCGCGACCCATACTTCCTCTCCCTCCACCAGCGTGACGTACCATGTGACACCTTCAGGATAGCTGGTGCCCGAGCGAAGGCGGGCTACTTCGTAGTCGAGGATGGCGATGTCACCCTGCAGCAGGGACCTGGGGTCTACCGGGATGGTCTGTAGCACCACGTCAGTGCCGGTACGAAGGATGTACTCCTTGTCCCCGATCAGTCCTAGCAGCAGGATCACCTGGGCGGCCAGCACGACTCCGAAGGCCAATCTGAACTTAGGGCACATGGTATCCACCTTGGGCGCCCATCCTCCGGAACATCTTCCTCCGGCCCTGCTCCAGGAAGAATCCGCCCACCAGGAGAATAATCCCGGCCACGATAAAGACCAGGGACCGGTCTAACAGGCTCCAGCCGAACTCGAAGTACCTGCTTATCACGCCCAGTCCGAAGAAAACCAGGGCGACGTTGACCCACTGGCCCCGCTCCCGGAAATAGCCCCCGAAAACCAGTCCGACGATGCTTAGGAGCAGCAGTGCGTTGAACACGATGGGGTAAAACACGTCGCTGCCGACCTCCAGGTACGACAGAAGGAAGGCCCCGATCAACATCAAGAGCCCGGCCGCGGCCTCGTAAGGCAGGGTCATCAACGTCCGCTGTCGCCGGAGTTGAATGGCTATGCTGGCCGCGAAAAGGGTCACCCCCGCTACCGCGGACACGTAAAACAGCACCCAGAACCCCGTGGCGATGTCCACGTCCAGGCGGTGGAACCCACGGCCGAGATCCTCGAACCAGAAACGGAAGGAGAGTAGGTAAACGGCGGCAAGGACGGTGAGCAGCCCAAGGGTCTCGTACATCTGGGCGTAGGCCCGGGTGAGGCTATGGAAGGCCTGGAACCGGCCCAGGGCGAACAGCATGATTCCCAGGTTCAGGAACAGTGCGGTAGCCGCGATCACCTCCCCGCGATCGCCATAGCCGATGCCGTCCAGCCAATTGGGGATGTGGAAGCCGGTTGCTGCCAAGAAAAGGCCGATGGCCAGGGCGAGGATGGCCGCGGACCGGGTAAGGTAGGCCAGAGGCAGGACGCCGAGAAACCAGAAGGAGAAAAGCCTGGGGTCATTGACCGGGAAGTTGTAGACCTGGGCCACCAGGTGTATCCCTGCGCCGTATACCAACGTTGCCAGGCAGGATCACGGCAGTCCCCACCCGTAGATAATCGCGGGTATACCTCAGCCAGTAGCCAAGCCCGTAGGCGGCCAGCATTCCTATCATGACCAGGGCCAGCTTCGCCCCACTGGGGAGGATGTCCTGACGGTTAGAAGCGAAAAACAGGACGATCCCCAGCCCTATGAGGATCGCTCCCATGATTGCGAGGATGGTGACCAGGCGACCGTAGGCTCTGTGGGAGGCGGCCAACTCCGGAGAGATCCCGTAGCTGGAGATCAATGCCCGGCCCTGTTCCGGGGTTATGATGCCCTGGTCCTGCCAGGCCTGAATTTCGGACACAAGTCGGGTAAGGAACCTGCGATCGGTGGGTTTCCTCGGTGGCCGCTGTGGGTCCACCGTCAGCCTCCCCTTGCTATGTGCGAGCGCTGTATCAGGCACCCGGAAAGGGAGCCGGCTACAGTGAATTGAGCAGCCGTCTCAGCTCGATCAAGGCGTTTGCCACCGCGCGGCTCTTTACGATCGGCCTGCGGGGTGGCAGCTCCGAGGAAAAATGCAGGGCCCAGTCTGCCATAACGATGGCCGTGTGGACCCTCCCCACCGGCTTCCCCTCTACCTCCTCGGGCCCGACGACACCGGATAACCCTATGCCGATGTCTGCTTCCAGCCGTTCCATGGCGGTGCGGCTCATGGCTACCGCTGCTTCTTCGCTCACGAGGCCGTGGGCACCCACCACCGCAACCGGGACGCCCCCTGAGATGGCCGACTCCGTATCGTGGATCACGATGCCACCGCGAAAACAGTAGCCGTTCCCCGGAACATCGCTGATAGTGTTGGCCAGCAATCCCCCGGTGCCCGACTCCATGGTAGCCAGGGTAAGGCCTTTGGTGGCCAGCAGGCCGGCCACCTCCTGCTGGGGCGTAACGTCGTCGTAACCCCAGACGTAGGGGCCGACCAAGGAAACCAGGCCTAGCTCCACCGGCTCGACGAGACGTCTGGCCGCCTCTTCGTCCGGGGCCCGGGCTATGATCCGAAGGTGGATACCGTCGGATTTAGCGTAGATGCCGAGATAGGGGTTCTCACCGCCCAGGTACTGGGAAACCATCTCGTCCAGGCCGCCTTCGGAGAGGCCGGTCGTCTTTATGGTTCGGGTGATGATGACCTCGCCTCGGACCTTCTGCCGCAGCCTGGGCACCACCTCTTCGTCCCAGATACCGTGCAGCTCCGAAGGTGGACCGGGCATTGAAACGATGATCTTACCGTCCTGCTCCACCCACCATCCGGGCGCCGTGCCTAGTCGATTTGGGATGGATTGGGCTGAAGGAATCAGCGTGGCCTGCTTTATGTTGGTGGCGGGCATCTCCCAGCCGCGGTTGTGGAAATATCCCTTCAAGTGCTGCAGAAGGTCGTCCTGTACGACCATCTCTTGGCCCAGGGCCCTGGCTATCGCCTCGCGGGTGAGGTCGTCTTTGGTGGGACCCAGCCCGCCGGTGGTAAATACGATGTCGGAACGGTCCAATCCGCGGCTGAAGGCCTCGCTCAGTACGTCCAGGTCGTCTCCCAGCTGGGAAACCCGTTGTAAACGGATGCCCAACGGAGGCAGCTGCGAGGCGATGAAAGAGGCGTTGGTATCGGTGATCTCGCCCATCAACAGCTCGGTCCCGATGGAGATGACCTCGGCGTTCATGGAGACTCCTTTGGCGGTAGGTAAGCCTGGGTGGACACCACCGCCGAGACGGCCGGTCGAGGAACCAGACGCTTTAAGAGGCTCAGGCGGCTTCGGCTTTGTAGGGGGGCTCCAACAGCAGCTTCAAGAGCCCTTCTCTGATGGCGGCGACCACGGCGAACAGCTCCTCGGAGCCGTCTATGCTCACGTACCACTCGGTCCCGTCGGGGGTCGGGCCTCCCAGGTGAAACACTTTCTGACCTGAAGGCTCCGTGATGTCCGCGCTGACGGTGGTCTGGGGCTCTTCCAACCCATACTCCGCTGGATCGTCGATCGTCTCCGACACCACACGGCTCAATCTGGGATCCCTCAGAAGCTCCATGGTGTCGGCCCACTTGTCCGTGTCCACCCTGGGACTGCCTTCTTCCCGGACCACCCACTCGTCGCCCAGAACGAAAAACTCTATCTTCGTCTCCTCATGAGTGACAGAGAGGCGCGACAGATGATCTATGTTCAGCGTAAGAGGGGTGGGCTCGTAAGGGGGAACTATCGCCAGATCCGTGACTACCTTGGCCCACTCGGCGTTCACCGTGAAGAGCTTTTCGGAGCCCACTACCCTGGCGTACCAGTCTTTGCCGCTGGCCGTCGGGGCGCCCAGGTGGAAGACTAGGGGGACTCCGCTCCTGTCGATTACCTGTACGGTGGTCTGCGGGTCCACCAGCCCGTATTTGGCCGGGTCGTCGATGGTATCGGACACCTGGCGGCTGCCCCGGGGCCCGCTGAGGAGCAGGGTGGTGCCTGACCACTTCGGCTGGAAAACCGGAGTATCGTCGCCGTCCACGATGACCCACTGACCATCTTCCTGCCGCTCGTAACCCTGCAGGGCGTCTTCATGAACGACGGATATGCCGTAGATGTCGTCTACGTCCATCTTGTAGATCCAGTCGACCTGGGGTCTGCTCTCCTTTTCGTCCAGCACCACCTGGGTGATGACGACCGCGCCACCGACGACCAGCAGAACCGCCACCAACAGAAAGGACAAGCGTACGTTCATGTTCCTGTCACCAAACTTTGGTTGGATCCAGAGACGCTATCTAGCGTCTGCGCCACCAGACGAAGCCCCCGAGGACCGCCATCAGGACGGGGAGGAGGAGCCAGCCCGAGTATCGCATGAAGTTGAACTCGTTAGGCGTCAAATTCAGTTGGCGCAGCACAAATTGTTTCGGTCTGATGCTGGCCAGGGGTATGTCGCCCACGAGCCAGTTGATGGAATTGAGGAAGAAGTCGCCGTTGTTAACGGCGTCGAAATAATTGTTGCTCGCGAAATCCGAATCGCCGAAAACTACTATCGAGCCGGGGGCGGAGATGGGGACAAAGTCTTCGTCCGGAGTGGGGTCTACCGTTAGCTTCCCTCCCCGCTTCTGGACCGCATAGCGGGTCGAGCCGTGGGTTATGAGCCACCTGGCCCCTTCCTCGTCGGTGGCCACTGTATCCAGGGTGGTGAGCGGCAGGTCGTTTTCCTCGAACACCCCGACGAGGGCCTCGGATATCAGTCCGTTCCTCAGCTCTGCCTCGAACCTCAGTCCGACGCTGAACTGGAAGAGGGGCTTGAAAGCGATGATCGCCACGGCGGGGAAGAAGGGTCCTTGGGTGTCCTCGTCAGGGCTAGGCTCGTTTCTCGCGATATCTTCTATCAGCCAGCTATTATCCGAGGTGATGGCCAGTGCGCCGCCGCGGACGAAGGAGGGAGTTTCCGGCTCCTCTTCCGGGTTCTCTTCGGACGGCGCTTCTCCGTTGGCGGTCAGATCCGGTATAAAGTCCACGCCCTCGGTTGGCATGAGGGAGGTGACCCCAGGGTGGTATGTGCTGCTCAAGAGACCGGTGACTTGTTCCAGGCCCGGGACGGGTAGAAAGGAGGAACCTCTGGTTAGTGACACAATCTCGGGGTTATCCCTGAGACTCCTCTCGTCGACGATGTGGCCATTACCCACGGTGACGCCCCACCGTTCGAGGAACTCGAGGAAACTGGGAGGGAACCCCGAATCGACCAGGAACAGAATTCGGCCGCCTTCCTTAAGGTACCGGTCCATCAGCTCCGCCTCCCCCGCGAGGAGATCTCTCAGAGGCGCCGCCACAACCAGCATGTTAACCGTTCGTTTACCTTCGGGATCCGGTTCGGGGAACAGCTTTACCAGCTCGTTCTCCTGGAACAGGGAGACGATATTGACGGCGTAGTTCTCGCTGCGGATCGCCTCCCGGGCAATACCGAGTCCATCCGTGCCACGCTGCGCATTGAAAACGTCTTTCTCTTCATGGCCAGCTAAGAAGTAGATCTCTTTTTGCTCTTGTCCGGTGACTATCAGCAGTGCCGTAACAAAGTCCTGCTCGAGGGAAGGCAGGCGTCCTGAAGTGAGAAAGCTGTTGAGGTTCACCTCGTGTCTTTTTCTCTGGTCGGCATCGTCGGGGTTGGATACGAACACTATAGTAGGGTAGATAGTTGCATCCAACTCCTCGGCCACCAACCGCTCGATAACGGGATCGACGAACTCGTAGGAGAAATCGCCGGCGCGGGCCTCGAACTCCCGGAGGAAGTCGTCCGCCTGGCCTCGAAGCACCTCAAGGAAAACATCTTCCTCTGCGGTGCGGCCGGGTAGGAAGAAGGCGGTCGCCCTGATGGGCCGGTCCAGGTTTTTCAGGATCTCCTTGGTCTGGGGCGCCATGCTGAACTGGCTGGTAGCCGTCACGTCCATACGGCTGAAGTTTTCGACCGCCAGGAAATTCGCCACGGCCACCAGACCGATGAAGGCGGTCACCATTATCGCGGTGTTGGTTCCGTATTTGCCGCGGCGGCTGGTCACCGCTTCCTTCACTGTCTGGAAGGAGATGATGGCCGACGCCAACAGTAGGACTGCGGCGACACCAAGAAGTATGAAGCTGTATACCTTCAGGTCGTAGGCGACGATGAGCAGGATTATAGCCAGCAGTAGCGCGACTGCGCCCGCCAGGCTAAAGGTGGTGCTCAAAGGTCCCAGGGCCCTGGATACGCCTTGAAAGCCGCCCAGAAGTGTTCCGGAGAGTTTATCCTCGACGGGGTCTTGTGGTTCCTGGCTCATTCCTTCGCCTGCATCCCGGCAGGCTCTACCTCCAGCGTCGTGACTCCAGGGACCTTACCGTCAAGAAGAGGAAAACGGCGGTCACCGTGACGTAATAGATAATGTGCTTGGTATCGACTATTCCTCGATAGAAGTCGCCCAGGTGGCTGGTAGTGCTCGCATGGCTTAGTACGTCAGAGCTGACCCCGTCCACCAGAGTGGAGGCCTGATCCAGCACCGAAAGTGCCAGGAGTATCCCGAACCCTACCACGAGGGCCACGATCTGGTTGCTGGTCAACGAAGATGCCAGCAGCCCGACCGCAAGGGCCGTTCCGCCGTACAGGATTAGGCCCAGGTACCCGCTCCAGACCGGACCGGAGTCGGGCTCGCCGAAAACGTAAAGGAGCAACACGAAGTAGAGGGTGAGGGATAGCGTACCGATGAAGAAGACCAGGCTGGCAATGAACTTGCCCAGCACAACCTCCCAGTCTCTGATGGGGGCCGTCAGCAGTAGCTCCACCGTGCCTAGCTTCTGCTCCTCTGCCATGAGCCGCATGGTCATCGCAGGAGCTAGCAGCACCAGGATGAAGGCTGCCGGCTCGATGAAACCGTCCACTTTGGCCTCTTGGAAGGACCCGCTGATGCTGAAGCCGAAGAAGATACCCGTTAGGGCCAGGAAGACCAGGGCCACTATGTATCCCATGGGGCTGGTGAAATATCCCTGTATCTCCCTCCAGGCTATGGCCAGAGCAACCCTCATTGTGAAATATCCCTGGATATTTCTCCAGGCTATGGCCAGAGCAACCTTCACTCCGGCAGCTCCTCGTCCGTGGTCAGCTTCAGGAATATCTCTTCGAGGCTCATGCCCACCAACTGGATGGTCAGGAGGTTCCAGCCGTTACTGATCACCACCCGGGATATCGTGCTCCTGAGGTCGAGGCCTCGCTTGGCTTCCACGGTGTAGACGGTTCTATCTCCTTCGGGGGACGAGGTCACGTTTAGCACGCCCCTGACGCTCTTGAGGGCCTTGGTGACTTCCGGGTCCGGCCCGCGGACTTCCAGCTGGACTTTCTCGACTCCTTGAAGCCTTTCGGCCAGGTTTCGTGGGCTGTCCTCCGCCATGATCTGGCCCTCGTTGATGATGAGGACCCGCTGGCAGACCATGCTGACCTCGGGCAGAATGTGAGTGCTCAGGATGATGGTGTGCTCTTTGCCCAGATCCTTGATGAGGTTTCTGGTGCCCACCACCTGGATCGGGTCGATGCCTATGGTAGGCTCGTCCAGCACCAGCACCGTTGGTTCATGGATGATTGCCTGCGCTATCCCCACCCTCTGACGAAACCCCTTCGACAGTTTGCCTATGATGGTCTTGCGATAGTCCCCAAGACGGCATATGTCAATCACTTCTCTCGTACGGACCTTGATCCGCTTCGGATTCATGCTCCGCAGGGTGCCCATGAAGCCGAGATAGCCCTCCACGGTCATGTCGGTATAGAGGGGCACTGTTTCGGGAAGGTACCCTATCTGCTTCCGGGCTTCCCGCGACTTGTCCATAACGTCGTAGCCCGCAACGGTGGCGGTGCCGGCGCTTGGGGGCATGAAGCCGGTGAGGATTCGCATGGTGGTTGTCTTTCCGGCGGCGTTGGGCCCGAGAAAGCCCAGGATCTCGCCCTTCCTTACTTCGAAGGACACGTTTTCGATGGCCGAATAGTCGCCGTAGAACTTTGTAAGCTCCTTTGCTTCTATCATGCCCGCCATGGAGTTTCCTTCCCTTCCGTCCAAGGGCGTAGCCTTATGGGCTCGCAAGCTTTATACTTAACCATTGTAATATCTCCAAGGATGATATTCTATATACTACTGTTTGCCAAGGGACTCGGGGCCCCAGTTCGGGCATTAAAGTCTACCCCAGGAGGGAGAGAGACCGGGATGCATCTGCTCATAGATGGATACGGAGGAGACCTGGCCAAGATGTGGGACGTGGAGTTGGTACGCGGTTTTTTAGAGGAATATCCGTCCACATTGGGAATGAACAGGATCTCCGAGGCTCAGGCCTTTACATACAACGGACCCAAAGATGAGGACTCGGGGGTATCCGGGTTTGTGGTCATCGCCGAGAGCCATATCAGCATTCATACCTTTCCCCACCGCGACTACCTGAACGTAGACGTGTTCTCCTGCAAGAACTTCGACAACCAGCGCGCTCTGGAGGACGTGAAGAAGCTCTTCTCCCTGAAAGAGGTCAGGATCTGGCTGCTGGACCGTGGACTGGACCATCTGGAGAACCGGCAGGTACCCACGCTTCAAGGGTCGGCGGGGCCCTCAGGGTGAGGGTACCGAGACCGGTAGAAGCCTGCCGAGTGACCTCCACGAAAATGTGGACGCGGTAGCCAGATGGGAGAAGGCTCTCCCTGGGTCCCCTTTAACTTCCTGGCTTTACCCGATGAGCAGAGCCGGCTGGACAGCGCCAGGGTTGTGGTCCTACCGGTACCGTACGACAGCACCACCTCTTACAAGAGTGGTGCCCGAGAGGGGCCTCGGGCCATCATCGACGCCTCCGCCAACCTGGAGGACTACGACCCGGAGCTGGACGCCGACGTGGCTGAGGTGGGGATCCATACCACCCCCTGGCTGGAGGCCCATATGGCCGGTCCCAGCCGGATGATCGACCGGGTCTACGAGGCGGTCCAGACCTTCATTGCAGCAGGCAAGCTGGTGGCCTTGCTGGGTGGCGAACACTCGGTGAGCGTCGGCCACGTGAGGGCGCTGGTGGAGCGCTACCCCGACCTGTCCGTCCTGTACCTGGACGCCCACGCCGACCTCAGGGACGAGTACATGGGCACACCTTGGGGACACGCTTCGGCGGCTCGGAGGGTCTCCGAGATCTGCCCCGTGGTTCAGGTCGGCGTGCGCTGCCTGAGCCAGGACGAGAGTGAATACATCCGGGCTGGGAAGGTCAGCACCTTCTTTTGGCCGCCGCCGGCCGGGGACGGGGTAAATCCGGCGTTTGGCCCCCTTCGTACAAGTGATGTAATTGGCCTGCTATCGAAGAATGTCTACGTGAGTATCGACCTGGACGTCCTTGACCCCGCCATCATGGCTGCCGTCGGCACGCCCGAGCCTGGTGGAATGGACTGGTATCAGGTGACCTCGCTTCTGCGGGCGGTGGCCGAAGAGAGGCGGATAGTGGGTTTCGACGTGACCGAGCTGAGCCCGTCCCAGGGTCCCGTTGCCTGCGCTTATACGGCGGCGAAGCTAGTTTACAAGCTGGTGGCTTACTCGACTCTCCTGCCGACTCCTGGCACGGGTGAACGCTCGGACGGGCGGGTGAGCCCATTGGCGGCGCCTGAGGGCGGTCAGTGGCCGGTGTAGTAATGTTTAGGAGACCATGGGAACGTCCCTGAAACTGGGGAAAATACTGGGCGTACCGGTGAGCCTGCACTTTAGCTGGTTCATAGTATTCCTCCTGTTCGCTTTCATCCTCGAGGGCTACTTCGGCCGGGACAGGAGCTTCAGCTCGTGGTCGGCCGAGGAGAGATGGGTCCTGGCCCTGGGCACCAGCCTAATGCTTTTCGTGACAGTGCTGGTCCACGAGCTGTCCCACAGCCTGGTGGCCATGCGGAGTGGTGTAAAGGTGCACGGGATCACCCTCTTCATCCTGGGCGGAGTTTCCCACCTGGCGAGGGAGTCACCCCGGCCCTCCACGGATTTCATCGTAGCGCTGGTGGGGCCCCTTTCCAGCATCCTCCTGGGCCTCATTTTCGTCGGCCTGGGTGTGGCACTGGAGGGCGTCAGCCAGCACCTTTCAGCCAGTGCCTGGATACTGGGGGTCGCCAATATAGTGATGGTAGGGGCCTTTAACCTCCTGCCCTGCTTTCCAATGGACGGTGGTCGTATGGTGCGGGCCGTGACATGGGGCGTGACCGGAAATTACTGGTCGGCGACACGGATAGCCGCCATCGGTGGACAGATCATCGCTACGTCGATGATCGCCGGCGGAATCGCCCTGGCGGTTCTGGGAAGCGGTCCAGGGCTTCGTTGGGTCTGGCTGGTAGCCGTGGGCATATTCCTCTATCTTGCCGCATCGGCCGCCTTCCGACAGCTGCGCCAGAGGGAGGGGCTGCGAGACTACACCGCTCGGGACCTGATGACCACCGGCTGGCCGGTCGTGTTCGCCGACGCCACCCTGGATCGGCTGGTGGATGACCACATCGGTCCGTCAGGGAGAGATTTCGCGGTGGTTACCTGGGCCGGGAGTCCGCTGGGAGTGGTCACCCGCCAGGCTATCGACCGGATACCCAAGGCTCGATGGGCGGAGACAACCACGGGATCAGTCATGGAGCCGCTGACCAAGCTGGCTTCAGTAGGTCCCGAGGAAGCGGCCAACAACGTTATGGATCTGCTGGATGGCGATGGCGTCGAGGCCGTTGCGGTCAGTGATGGCGCGTTCCTGCAGGGCTTCATCGTCCGGGACAACATGCGGCGTTTCGCTAAAGCCCACTCGGCGGCAGGCGCCTAACAGTTTCGATGAACAATGCCATGCTGTTCCACCCACAATTTCCCTTATGCTAAAATACGTTCATACCTCAACCGGGGGGACATCGATCGCAGAGGACAGCGACAGGAGCGAAGCCTTGCCCATGGACTCGGCCAACGGGTTCATCTATATGGATCATGCCGGCACTACGCCGCTGGACTCTCGGGTGCTGGCGGCGATGATGCCCTACTTCTCCAAGGACTTTGGGAATCCTTCCAGCATCCACTCCATCGGTCAGGAAGCCAGGCGGGCCCTTGACGACGCCAGAGAGACTGTGGCCCAGGTTCTGGGCTGCCGAACCAGCGAGGTCGTCTTCACCAGCGGCGGCACCGAATCCGACAACGCCGCGATCAAGGGAGCGGCCGCGGCACTCAGGGAGACCGGTAACCACATAATCACCTCCAGCGTAGAGCACCATGCGGTCCTCCATACATGCCAGTACCTGGAAAGCCTGGGTTTCGATGTGACCTACCTGCCGGTGGATAGCTACGGAACCCTGGACCCCGACGATGTCGCCCGTGCCGTCACCGACCGGACAATCATCGTGAGCATAATGTACGCCAACAACGAGGTCGGGACCATCGAGCCCGTTGCCGAAATAGCACGACGGGTCAAGGAGCGGGCCGCGGCCATGGACCGGACCATCGTTGTGCACACCGACGCGGTCCAGGCCGCCGGTTTCCTGGACCTGAATGTCCGGCAGCTGGATGTCGACATGCTCAGCCTTTCGGCGCACAAGTTTCATGGCCCCAAGGGTGTAGGCGTGCTTTACGTGCGCCGTGGGACACCATACCTGACCCAGCAGCTGGGCGGTGGCCAGGAGCGGGAGCGCCGGTCTGGTACCGAGAACGTGCCAGGCATAGTTGGCGCGGCGATGGCCATGGAGATGGCGGATTCGTCGCGAGAGAGCGTCAGCGAGCACTGCCTCCGCCTCAGGGACAGGCTCATCCAGGGGATAGGGCAAAAGGTACCCCGCGCCCATCTGAACGGGCACACCGTGTTACGCCTGCCCAACAACGTGAACTTCTCCTTCGAGGACGTGGAGGGGGAGTCCATTCTTCTGGGCCTGGACATGGCTGGCATAGCCGCCTCCAGCGGCAGCGCGTGCAGCTCGGGGTCCCTGGAGCCCTCCCACGTTCTGCTGGCCCTGGGTCAATCGGCAGACCTGGCCAGAGGCAGTCTGCGTCTGACTCTGGGCAGGGACAACACAGAGGAGGAGGTCGACTACCTCCTCTCTGTCGTGGTAGAGATGGTCGGGCGGCTGAGAGAGATGCCTTCCCTTACTCCAACAAATCCGTAGAGGACTGTATGGTAAACCTACTTCGCATCAAAACACTATATGGCCTGCGTCGATACAGGAAAGCCCTCCTATTGTCGATGCTCATTTTGTTCCCCCTGGTACCGCTGGCCTGCTCCGATGGCGGTGAACAGGTCCCTATCGGCGTGGCCCGTAAGGGGCAGACCCTGATCGTCCGGATAGACGACATCCAGACGTTGCAGGAGATAAGATACCAGGCGACCGGGCTCAACAGCGCCTCCGGGGAGATACTCCGAGTAGATCTTGTGGATATACAGAGGGTGCCAGAGGTGCGGTATCGATTACCCGACCTGAGTAAATTCTCTGCGGTGCCGTCAAATGTGGAAAATGAATTGGTTGTGATAAGTGTTAACTTGAGCAATCTAAGCACAGGGGACGTCTCGGTTGCAGTAGGCGAGGACAGTCCGGTGCTAAAGGGAATCGGTGACAACCAATTGATTAGCGCTCTGGATCTTAGCCCTGGAAATGTCGACAACATAAGTATGGTACCTGAATCCCAGGACCAAGAGGACCCTAATGTTCTGACTGTGTCCGCTTTTACAGGCGGCCCGATTCTTTTGCCTCCTACCAGCTCATTGGCAGGATCGGTGGTGTTCGAGGTGCCCAAAGAGCTTGGTCCCAGGGCGCTGGACTGGAAGGCGGGCGACGATCTCACCGTCGATATCGACCAGAACCACTACCTGATCGCCCCCTCCAATAGCGGAAGCGAGTTGATCGCGATGAACATCCTGGTACACAATGCCGAATCAACCTCCGCAATAATGACAATCGACGAGGAAGCCGCCGAGCTGATCGTCTTCGGAACCAACGATGTTTACAAACCAATAAGCCTGCGGCCCGAGAATGAGGCGAACGTAAAGGTCGTCCAGGGGACCCATCCCACGGAAAACACCCTGGTGCCCTTTCTCTGGGGTCCGATCCACACACCCACGGCGACGGGTGAAACGCGTTCGGGTCTTCTCCAGGATCACTCGGTGCAGGGCTGGGTGGTGTTCGAGGTGCCCAAGGGCACGGAGCACCGGGCGTTGCGATGGGAAGCCGGAGACTCGGTTTACATAAGCAGCAACTGAAGGCGGTGGCGGGATCCCACGCTATAGTTCACTGCCTCGTAGCTCTCTAAAGGTATGGCCGTCGCTTGTCTGAGTCCCGGATTCCTCTGGGACTGCCTGCCTCGGTACCGGCGGCACCTCCCGTCTGGCGAAGGCTCTTCCACCTGGCGGCCGGCAGCTCCATTCCCCTCCTGGCCATTTTCATAAACTCACCAGTGATGGTGGCCCTAATGGCCGTCCTGTGCGGTCTTGCCCTGACCGTCGAGGCGGTCAGGCTGCGGCTTCCCCGGCTCAATAGCGTCCTGGTCAAGAGACTCCGGCCCCTCCTGAAAGATGTGGAGGACCGCAGGCTCACCGGAGCGACCTACATCGCCATCTCAGCACTGGTTGCCTTCCTGGTCTTCGACAAGGAAGTAGCCATCGTCGCCCTCTTTTTTCTGTCCCTGGGGGACCCTGCGGCGGCGCTGGTTGGCAGCAGGATGGGCGGGGTCAGACTGGCTGGCAAGTCGCCCTGGGGCTCCCTGGCCTTTTTCGGGGTGTCCATGGCGGTAGCCGGTGTTCTGTCGGGCACGGGAGCGGTTTCGTATCACTGGGGGATTGTGGTAGGCGCGGCTGTGGCAGCGCTGGTGGAGCTGGTCCCATTCGTCCTGGACGACAACCTGGCTATTCCCTTGGTTGCGGGAGCTGCCATGACTGCGACGGGTGTTTGACCGCGGCTAAGATGCTCTCACAGCTTAGAACCGTCGAACACCTCGACCTTGGCCCGCCGACGCTGAAGGGCCACGTACTCGTCCCTTGTCATCAGAGGTAATGTGCCGGCCAAGACCTCCCTGGCCTTGGCGCCGCCGTCGGCCAGCAGGTCGATCACCACCATCGCCATGATCTTGGCGGGATTCACGACGGCCTGCTCGTAGTCCTTGATGAAATATTCCTTGCTGTGGCCCGCCCCGGTGGATCCGCTGGTGTAGGGATGACACACCGGCATGATCTGGCTCAGATCCCCCATGTCAGTCGAGCCGCCCCGGTTTCTGTCTCCGGAGACCACCAGCACGCGCTCCCCACCCAGGAGGCGCGAAGCGTTGGTCAGGAACAGCTCCTGCAGGATGGCGTCGTGGCGGAGGGGAAAATAGCCGGGAATGCTGGTGATCTTTACCGTTGCGCCAACGGCCAGGGCCCCCGCCTTGAAGGACCGGTCCGCCAGCTTGTTGTTCTTCTCCAGGTCTTCCGGCGCAGACGATCGGACCCTCCACTCCAGCCGGACGTCGGAGGGCACTGCGTTGACCACTTCCCCGCCACGGTTGACGATGCCGTGGACCCTGACGGTCTCCTTTTCCCTGAAAACCTCCCGGTTGGCATGGATCCCCGCCATGGCGAGGTTGGCGGCGTTGAGGGCGTTTATTCCCAGGTGTGGCGACGAGCCGGCGTGGGCACCACGGCCGGTATACTCGACGAACTTCACCATGTGCCCGTTGCTGCTTCCACCGACCGAGAACATCCGGTCACCCATCTCGCTGGCGGTGTGGCACAACATTGCCATGTCCACGTCGTCGAACTCCCCCAGGCGTATTAGCTCCTGCTTTCCTCCCAGAAACTCCAGCTTACCTGCCTCTCGGAGGGCCAGCCGGTCTTCCACCTCCACGAACTCCTCGGCGGGAACCGCGAAGGGGATGACCCAGCCCGAGAGGTGAGAGAGGACACGCTGGTCGCTCAGGCCTATGATCGCTCCCAGCATCATGCCTATCTGAGCATTGTGGCCGCAAGCGTGGGCAGCCCCGGTGCAGGCGTCGGCCTGGGGATGCTGGTTTACCACCAGGGAATCCAGCTCCCCAATGACGGCTACCCGTGGCCCGGGACCGGCGGCACCCTGAAGGGCTCCCTTAACCCCCGTGATGGCCAACCCTGTGCGGTGGGGAATCTCGAGGTCGCTGAAGGCGTCAGCCACCACCTGGGCCGTCAGGTGCTCGTTGAAACCCGTCTCGGGGTGGTTCAGGATATCCCTGGAGACATCGATGACCTGGGACTTCCGCCTGTCGATGGCGTCGCAGGCCCAGCGCTTCAGGTCTTCCTTATCGGGCATCCCGGCCCTCGTTAATCCTCGAACTCGTACAGGTCTTCCGTAGCCAGGCCCCGCATGAAGCTCAGGTAGTCGGTCTTGGTCATGGCCGGCTTGTGGGCCGAGACGATACGCCCCGCCTCGCCGGCGCCGTCGGCCAGGAGGTCGATGACGGTCCCCGCTAGTGTCTTGGCCGCAGTAACCACCGCCAGCTCGTAGTCCTGGACCACGTAGTCGGAGCCGTGGCCCAGGCCCGTTGCACCGCCGACATAGGGATGTATCGCCGGCATCAGCTGGCTGACGTCCCCCATGTCCGTGGAGCCGGTGCGATGGCCCGTTTGGCCCACGTTCTCCTCGCCCACCAGATTGACGGCGTTGGCGCGGAAGACATCCGCAAGCGCACCAGATTGCCGCAAGGGCAGATATCCGGGCATGGTCTGGATGTTGACCTTGGCACCCACGGCCATGGCCCCGGCTTTCAGCGCCCTATCCACCTTGCGGTTGGCGTCCATAACCGCTTCCAGGGTCTTGCCACGCACGAAGGTCTCCATCCGCACGTCGGCGGGAATGGCGCTGACCGCCTCGCCGCCCTTGGTGATGATGGGATGCACTCGGATGGTGTCGTCGTCCCGGAAGGTCTCCCGATTGGCGTGGATGGCCATCAGGGCGAGGGAGGCGGCATTGAGGGCGTTGATGCCCAGGTGGGGAGCGCCGCCGGCGTGAGCACCCCGGCCTATAAACTGTATCACCTTGGCCACGATGCCGTTATTGGTGCTGCTCATGGAGATCTTCTTTTCCTCAGGGATGCTGGTGGTGTGGCACATCATGGCCAGGTCTACATCGTCCAGCTCTCCCAGCCTGACGAACTCGGGCTTTCCGCCCAGGAACTCGATCTTGCCCTGGCGTCGCAGGCCGTCGCGGTACTCCACCTCGATGTACTCTTCCGCGGGGACCGCGATGAGCACAACCCGGCCGGCCAGCGAGCCCAGGACGCCTTCGGCCATTAGGCCTGTGGCAGCGCCCAGCATCATACCGATCTGCGCGTGGTGTCCGCAGGCATGGGCGGCGCCGGTGTTGGCGTCGGCAAGGGGGTGGTCTCGGACTATGAGGGAGTCCAGCTCTCCGATAACGGCCACCGAAGGGCCGGGACCGCCGCCCTTCAGCTCTCCCTTGATCCCTGTGAGGCCGATGCCATCTTTGAAGGAGACCCCCATCTCCCGAAGCTTCGACGAGACCAGTCTGGAGGTTTTCTCCTCCCGGAATCCCGGCTCCGGGTTATCCAGGATGGTCTTGCTGATGCGGACGATCTCTTCGGCCCGGGAATCGATCTCTGAGTTTACCCTAGCCTTCAGGTCTGCGTTAGAGGGCATAGGCCCACCTCCTGGAGTGCTGACAGTGCCCAAGTTACAGAGAACGATTGTAGCAGAGACCGCTGGAATTGAACATCAGCGGTAAGGGAGTATCGATCAAGGGAGGATAGGGGCCGGTCCAGAGTATATAATGGCCTTGTGAAGGTGGTGATAGCGCCCCAGACGTTCAAGGGTGGCCTGCCGGCAGGAGAGGTGGCCCGGGCGATTGAAGAGGGGGTCCTGGCAGTCTGTCCCGAGGCGGAAACCGTAAGGGTGCCGGTGGCCGACGGGGGCGACGGCACGTTGGACGCCCTCGTGGAGAGCACCGGCGGCGAGCTGTTCACGACCTGGGTAGTCGGCCCGCTGGAGGAGCCGGTGGGCGCTCTCTGGGGTGTCATGGGTGACGGGGAAACTGCGGTAATCGAGGTGGCCAGGTCATCGGGACTGGCCCTGGTGCCCCCCCGCCGTCGCAACCCCCGGTTGACCACGAGCTACGGCGCTGGGCAGCTCATAGGCGAGGCCCTGGACCGGGGGTACAGGGAAATCATCGTGGGCCTTGGTGGGAGTGCCACTAACGACGGTGGAGCGGGAATGGCCCAGGCCCTGGGCGTCCAGTTCCTGGACTCCAACGGCAGGGAGCTGCCTCGGGGTGCCGCCGCACTGCCCCGGTTGGCTAGAATCGACATGTCCGCTATGCGCCTCGGCGTGATGGAAGCGAAGATCACGGCGGCCACGGACGTCACCAATCCGCTGTGTGGCCCCAGTGGGGCGTCGGCTGTCTACGGCCCTCAGAAGGGGGCCTCGCCCCAGGTGGTCAAGGAGCTTGACGCCGCTCTGGACCACCTGGGGCGCGTGATACAGCGCAATCTGGGCGTCGACGTCCGCGACAGGCCCGGCGCCGGTGCGGCCGGTGGACTGGGTGCGGGGCTGCTGGCCTTCGCCGACGCCCGGATCGAGTCGGGGATCGACTTGATATGCAGAGTCCTGGGACTGGACGAGCACCTCCAGGGAGCAGACCTGGTAATCACCGGAGAGGGACGTATCGACTCTTCCACTGTCTACGATAAGGCGCCCGTTGGGGTGGCCCGGAGGGCGAAGGCCCTGAAGATACCGGTGATAGCGTTAGCGGGCAGCCTGGGGGTCGGCTACGAAGAGGTTTACCATCACGGGATCGACGCGGTGGTGCCTATTCCCGACAGGGCTATGAGCTTCCAAGACAGCATCTCACGGACCTACGAGCTCCTCCGGAAGGCTGCCGAAAGGACCATGCGCCTGCTGGAGATGGGCGAGCAATTCGTGCCGCGGGGTCTCGAGACTACCTGAGAATGGACACTGCGTCCCAAGTCGTGGATACGCATACAGTGCTGTTACACTCATGTCTCATCTCATAACCACGCGTTCCAGGTCCTGCCAGGAGCTTAGCCATGAAAAGCTATGTATTCCGAGTTGTAGTTGAGCCTGATGAAGAGCGCTGGGTGGCGTACGCTCTTGCCCTGAAAGACCGAGGCGGCGCTACTTGGGGACAGACTCAAGAAGAGGCCTTAAAGAACATTCAAGAAGTGCTACAGATGACCGTGGAAAGTATGAAGGACCACGGCGAGATCATTCCAGAAGATCCGACTACTCTTCCACCATCTGCACTTTGATGAAGGAGATGACCTCGCCCGCGACGTAGATGGCCCGCTCAGAGTCCACCTCGTCGTAGGCGTCGGCGGGTATGCCGCTGGGCAGCATATGGGGGTAACGGGTCAGGTCGTGGTACTTGTCCAGCAATATGGCGGTGGACTTGATGACGTCGAACATGCGGTTGAGAATCTTGGCGTCCTCGCACAGGTCCGCCAGTGACCGGCTCCAGACGTCCTCGGCGCCGTGATAGTAGAGGTAGGCCTTCAAGGCCTTCTCGCCAGCCTGCTGGCCCAGGAAGCAGGCCAGGTTGTGCCGGCCACCTTCGCGAAGGTATCCGGCATCCTCCAGGTCCCGCTCCGCCTGCTTCATCCATCGAGCTCCTTCGACCTGGGGGTCAGGCTTCATAAACGGTCCTCCCGCCCTTCAGGGCGTTTCGCAGGAAGGTGTTGGTGTATTGCAGATCGTCGAACTCTTCCGGCGTGTACACGAAGTAGTTGGTGGCGATCATGGGGCCCAAGTGGCTAGTGAAGAAGTCCATGCGCCGGGTAAAATTGCCCTGAATCTCCATAACCATGACCAGCTCCAGGATGCTCTCCGGCCCCACACGGTCGGCGGCCAGGTCGCCGACGAGAACGGCCCGCTGGACGCCGAGCTGGGGTATCATCTCGACGACACGGTTCAGCTCGGCTTCCAGCGCTCCCTGCCTGTATGTTGCGAACCCGATCCTTACCGGCAAACCCGATCCTCCCTAGTGCCTTAGCCCAGGATAACCATGTGCGCCTCGGCAGGCCCGTGGACGCCGATCACCAGGGTCTGCTCGATGTCGGCGGTCCGGCTGGGACCCGTGATGAAGTTCATGTAGCTGCCCATGTCTCCGTCTCCCCGGTGGTAAGCGAGGCGCCTAAGTGCGAAGATATCCTCCAGGCTGTCCACCACGTCCTCGGGGCGAACTATGGCCACGTGGATCGGAGGCAGAAGAGAGACCAGCCGGCTCAAGCCCGGCCGTGGCAGGACCACCGCCGATCCCGTTTCGGCGATGGCGTAGTCGACGCCGGTTATGCCCATCCCGGCCTGCGCCGCACTCTGACGCATCGACTCCGGCGAAAGCCCCGAGGCCGCCCGAGCCATCAGCGTCACCTCTACTCCCTGGTGGGCAAAGGGGTCGTCGATGGGGACCAACCGAAAGACCTCCTCGTCGGAACGAACGACATGGGTGACGCCCCGATCCGACGCGAGGTCGCATATATAGCCTACGGCCGCTTCCGGATCGGGTGCCCTGCAAACCTTCCAGCCCCGCAGCGCCGCGACCTCCGCTAGCTTGTCCAGCCGCCCGGGATCCGGGGACTCTGCCTCGGCCGTCATGGTGCGGACCCTCTCCTCCAGCTCGGGCAGGGTCTCGCCGAGGCGGTCGTCGAAGGCGGATGGCTCGGCCGTCTTACCGAGGCTTCGCCGTACGGATCTGATGAACTCTCCCTTGTCCAGCTACCCCTCCTTGAGTGGCGCTATTCTTTCTTCGACAGGTCTTCGTCCCAGATCCGGCGGAAGGTCTTTGGCGGTAGGGACGGCAGGTCCCTGTCCCGGGTCCAGCGGGAGAAGGGTGGTACGGGGATACTTCGTATCCTGCCGTTTCGCGCAAAGGGGACCTGGGCCAGCCGGCCGATGCGGTGGACCCATGACAGCATGGCGGGGCCGCTCATGATGCGATAGTAGCCCCGGGCCAGGAGCCTCTCCCACAACGCCGACTTGCGCTCGCTGCTCTGGCCCTCGGTGAGGCGGGTGCGCAGGTGCAAGAGCATGTGGGGGATGTTTATCTTGACCGGACACACCTCCCGGCAGGCCCCGCACAGGCTGGATGCGTAGGGCAGGTCCCCGGCCTCCTTGAGGCCCACTAGCACGGGAGAGATCACTGCGCCGATGGGTCCGGGATAGACCCATCCGTAGGAGTGGCCCCCGACCTTGCGATACACGGGGCAGATGTTGAGGCACGCCCCGCAGCGTATGCAGTTGAGGGACTCCCTCAGCTCAGGGTCTTCCAGGAGCCGCGAACGGCCGTTGTCCACGATTACCAGGTGGACCTCCTCGGGGCCGTCTTCGTCCTGTGGGCGCTTGGGTCCAGAGATAAGGCTGACATAGCTGGTCATGCGCTGCCCGGTGGCCGCCCTGGGGAGTAGGCGAAGGAATACGGACAGGTCCTCCAGGCAAGGGATCAGCTTCTCCATGCCGGCCAGGGCCACATGGATGCGGGGCACCGACGTGCAGAAGCGACCGTTGCCCTCGTTGGTGACGATAGTCAGGGTGCCGGTCTCGGCCACCAGGAAGTTGGCCCCGGTAATCCCCATGTCGGCATGCAGAAGCTTCTCCCGGAGGGTCTCGCGCGCCGTCCGGGCCATCTCCTCGATCTCCACGAGATTAGGCACCCCGATTTTCCGGCCGAAGAGCTCCGAGACGTCCTGCCGGCTCTTATGCATGGCTGGCGCGATGATGTGAAAGGGAGTTTCGTCGGCAAGCTGGATGATGTACTCGCCCAGGTCCGTTTCCACCACTTCGACGCCCGTATCCTCCAGGGCCTCGTTGAGGCCCATTTCTTCGGAGACCATGGACTTGCTCTTGGTGACCAGCTTGGTCCCGCTGGACCTGGCCAGTCCTGCGACTATGGCGTTGGCTTCGGCAGCGTCCCGCGCGAAGTGGACCTGACCACCGTTCCTGGTAAATCTCTCAGTTAGCAGCTCCAGATAGTGGTCCAGGTGGTCGATGGTGTGGTTCTTGATCTCCCTGGCCCGCTCCCTCAGCTCCTCCCAACGCTCGGCTCCAAGCTCTTCGATGGCGTCGAGACGGGCGTCGTCGAAGCCCCCGCCAGCACGCCGCAGCGCGGCCTGGAGCTTGGCGTCGGCCATGGCGATGGTCGAGGCCTTCTTGAATTCGCGGGTCTTGACGTCAGCCACGGAACTTCTCTACTGCCCTTTCCTCACAGAGTCACAGTCACAAGTAATCCCGCGCAGACGAACGGCCCTGACAACGGTGCTGCCGGTAACATGCGAGTCGTGACGTTCATCTCTAATCCGCTCATCTGGGTCATGATCGGCTTCAGAATCCTGGGCGTGGGCAGCATGTTCTCCACCACTGTGTTCCACAACAAGAGCCCGCTCGATTTCCAGACCAGAGAGTTCAGGCGCGACTTCTTCGGGAGTTGTCAAGCTTAACATGTCCTCGTCCGTCCACCCTGGAGGCGGACTGGACTTGTCGTGGCTAACGAACAGCAGTGTGCCTCCGGGCGCTAGAGCGGCGGCGGCCATGGACAGCATCTTCGCCCGCTGGTCAGGGGACACCTGTATGTAGAAGGAAGTGATCAAGTCGTACCGGCCGTCGGGTTGGAAGGTTGTGGCGTCTGCGACGACAAATCCCACCTGTACACCTCGTTCGGCCGCCAGCCGCTTGCCTTTCTCGATTGCGGCTTCGGAGAAGTCTATTGCCGTCACCTGCCAGCCATGCTCGGCCAGCCAAATCGGGTTGCCACCGGCGCCGCAGCCTAACTCCAGCGCACGCCCCGGGATTAGACCTTCCACCTCGGTTACCAGCAGGTCATCCGGGTCGGGGGTGACGTCGTCGTGTTTGGCCCACATTTCGTTCCAGAATTCGCGAGAGTCGTGGGTCATACTGGTCCACCTTGTATCGGAAAGTGAGGCGACATCTTATCTATCTTCGAGGCTCTGTGGCAGGCTCCAGCAGCTGAGCCAGGTGCATCGGCTGCACCTTGGCCCCCGTACGGCTCAGCCCTCCCGACATGTGCATCAGGCAGCTCATGTCGCAGGCCACTAGCGCATCCGCCCCGGTCATCGCCACGTTGTCCAGTTTGTCCTTCAGCATGCCCCCTGAGATGTGGGGATACTTCACCGAGAAGGTGCCGCCGAAGCCGCAGCAGGTTTCGGCCTGGTCCATCTCGATCAGGTCCGCGCCCCGAACCTTCCCGATCAGCGCCCGGGGTTCCTCGGACACTCCCAACTCCCTGAGCAGGTGACAGGAAGGGTGATAGGTTACCTTGCCCTGGTAGCTGGCCCCAACGTCGGTAACCCCCAGGACCTTGACGATGAACTCAGAGAGCTCGTAGACTCGCGGCGCAAGCTCCTCGGCCTGGACTCGACGCCCGGGATCGTCGTCGAACAGCCGGGGGTAGAAGATCCGCATCATGCTGGCGCAGGAGCCCGAGGGCACCACGACGTAATCGGCGTTCCCATCGCCCCCGGATGGGGGGAAACTCCTCAGAACGCGCCGGGCCAGCAGCCCGGCCTCCCTGGTGAAGCCCGAGTTGAACACCGCCTGGCCGCAGCAGGTCTGGTCCCGGGGAAAGTCCAACTCGACTCCCAGTCGCCGCAGCAGCCGCACAGCCGCCACGCCGACCTCCGGAAAGAGCTGGTCGACGATGCAAGTGACGAACAGGGACGCCTTTATCCCGGGGACTGTCGACACGGACCTACCTCGATCATCGGGAAACAGCTAGAAACGCCAGACTCAGCCTACCAGAGAAGCCCGCGGCTGACAACGGCCCGGGAGTTCACCGCCGACTATCGCACCGTTCGGAAGAAGGCTCGGATATCTTCGGCCAGCAACTCCGGCTCTTCCATGGCGGCGAAGTGGCCGCCCCTGGGGATGTCGGTCCACCGCTGCACGTTCATGGTGCGTTCCACCCACTCCCTTGGAGGGCGGCTGATCTCCCTGGGGAACATCGCCACAGCCGTGGGAGCCTTCAGCCGCTGACCACGTTCCAGGCTCAGGGGGTCCCGTCCGGCCTCGTAGTAAAGGCGGTTGGCGGCGTTGATGGTTCGGGTCACCCAGTAGATGGTGATGTTGGTGAGGATCTCGTCCTTGGTGAACTTGGTCTCCACGTCGCCGTCGCAGTCGCTCCAGGTACGGAACTTCTCGACGATCCATGCCGCCAGGCCCGTGGGAGAGTCGTTGAGCCCGTAGGCCAGAGTCTGGGGCTTGGTCCTCTGCATGTGGATGTACCCTTGCTCCTCCTGCCACCATCGCTCCCTCTCCTCCAGATAAGACACCTCTGCTCTGGACAGCGGCGGCTCATCCGGCCCCGGAGTCCGCGGCGGGCCGCCGACCATGTTCAAGTGAATGCCTGCCACCTTGTCTGAGTGGTCGTGGCTCAACGCCGTGGACACCACCGCTCCCCAATCGCCGCCCTGGGCTCCGAAGCGTGTGTACCCCAGGTCCTCGGTCATCAGCTTGGCCCAGAGCCCGGCGATCCGTCGGGGGCTCATGCCCCGCTGGGTCGGAATATCGGAGAAGCCGTATCCCGGCATGGAGGGGACCACGACGTCGAAGGCGTCGGCGGGGTCGCCTCCGTGGGCGGCCGGGTCGGTGAGGAGCGGGACGATCTTCAGCAGCTCCACGAAGGAGCCGGGCCAGCCGTGGGTGACGACCAGGGGGAAGGGGTCCGGCCCCACACCACGCCGGTGGACGAAATGGATGCCCGTCCCGTCAACGTTCGCCCTGAACTGAGGGAACTCGTTGATGGCCCGCTCCTGGGCCCGCCAATCGAAGCCGGTGCGCCAGTAGTCGGTAAGCTCCTTAACGTAGCTCAGGTTAGCGCCGTAGTCCCAGCCGGAGCCCGCGATTTCGTCGGGCCAGCGGGTGCGGGCCAGGCGTTCCTGCAGGTCTGCCAGTACAGCTTCCGGTACCTCTACCATGAAGGGTCGTACGTCTATGGCTGATCCTCCAGAGCTCCTCTGCCGGGCACTTGCCCTAGTATATCGTTGGTGTAAATTCGTCGACTCGCCGGATGAATTCCTTTTCCAGCTCCGGCCACTTGGGAGCGATTCCCATGAGGAACTCCCTCACCGCCTTGTTTGTTAGGGGGCAGTTGTCCGGCGGATGTGACCCGAGGACTGCGTACTGGGGTATCTTTCCCTCCTTGGGGAAGTTTACGGGGAAGTTCGCGTGGCACCCGGATTATGGCACAGGCCTGGCGGCTGCCAGCCTTGGCTCCCTCACGGGCTATGCCGTTGTGGGTCCCTCGGTGACGGTCGGCTGTCTGACGGGCATGGCGGTGGGCGGTCCTATCATCAGGAAGAAACAAGAACCCACGAAGTTCAGGACGGCCAGGGTAATGAAGGGAATGGTGTAGCTCTCTGTGGCATCGAACATGAAACCGGCGTAGACGGGCATGGCAAACAGGAACGCGTTCATGGGCAGCATCGATATCCCCATGATGCGGCCGTAGGCCCGGCGACCGAAGTAGACGCCACGGATGGCGGTAGTCAGCGGAGCCCTTCCGCCGAAGCCAATACCCAGAAGGACCGCGAAGACGTAGATCAGATAGGACGTGCCAGCCAGCAACAGCACGACGATGGCAATGGACTGAACCACGGAAAACCCAAAGACAGCCATCCGTATAGGGACCCGGTCGCCGATGTAGCCGCCCACCAGGTTGAAGGTTGCGCCCACTGCCAGATACGTGGAGATCACGAAGCCCACGTTGCCCAGGGGGATCCCCCTGTCCAGGAAGAGTATCGAGCCCAGATGCACCGTCAAGGTGGTCATCACGGCCGCCGACGAGGCGTGGCCTATGCTAATCAACCAGAAGGCCCTGGTGCGTATCGCTTCCTGCCAGGTGAAGCCGGAGTCCTCCGAGGGAGCTGGCGTCTGGTCCACCGGCGCGGCGTCCTCCGTTGAGGGGAAGCCGTAGGGATGCTGCCCGTAGTCTTCGGGACGGTTGCGTACCAGCAGGGATAGAGGGAAGGCCAGGATCAGCGAGCCAATCCCTAGCACCGTGGCTACGTCCCTCCACCGGTCGAGGCCGAAGCGGTCCGGGTCGATGGACCAGGCCAGCACCGGTACTAGCAGCAGCCCTCCCACCGCCGACCCCGCCATCGCCCTGGACATGGCCGTGGCTCGCTTTTTCAAGAACCAGTTGTTCAGGACGGCCATCATGGGCATCCAGCTGCCCAAACCCGCACCCATGCTCACCACTATGAAAGCCAGGTAGAACTGCCACAGATCCTGGACCAGTCCGAAGAGTATGAACCCGCATCCCATGATCAGGAAACCTATGAGCACCATGCGTCGGGAGCCTAGCTTGTCGACCAGGTAACCCCCCAGGGGGCCTGTGACGGAGCCCTCGACCCGGGTCAGGGAAAAGGCGAGAGATAGCTGGCCCCGGCTCCAGCCGAAGCTTTTCTCCAGCACCGGGAACCAGGCGGACATGCCGTAGAAAATGGGTACCGTTACCAAGAGCATGATGAACCCCGACACGCCCACCAGCCACCAGCCGTAGAAAACTCGGTTGAGCCGCCTAATGGGGCTGCCCAACTCCCTGCCCTCTAGTGAGGAGAATCCTTCTTTCTTACTCAACGTGGCTTACTCAACGTGAGTACCTATCCGGCCCGGTCCATGAAGGGGCCGGATCAGGCCTGCCGGATGTCGCGGGCCTGGTCTTGCCCAGCATGAGGAACAGGAAGGCTCCTACCATGCCCACTCCGGCTAGCACCCCAAAGGGAATGTTGTAGCTTTGCCGGGCGTCGAACATGTAGCCGGCGAAGAGGGGCATGGCGAGGTTGAGGACGTTCATCGGTATCTGGGACATGCCGATCAACCGGCCGAAGTTTCGGCGCCCGAAGTAGGCCCCTCTGATGGCCATGGATAAAGGAGCGCGGGCGCCGAAACCCACACCCATAAGCACGGCGAAGACGAAGGCCATGGCCAGGTCTTCGGTTCGCAGCAGGACCACCACGGCGGCCGACTGTATGCTGGAAAAGGCGAACAGGAGCACCGGCATGGACATCCGATCACCCATGTACCCCCCGACCAGCTGAAATATGGTAGCGACGATCATATACGCGGACACCACCAGCCCCACGGTTTCCAGGGATAGTCCCCGGTCTACGTTGAGCAAAGGACCCAGATGGACGGTGACCGACACCATGACCGAGGTAGTGCAGGCGTCCCCCACGCTGATCATCCAGAAGGCTCGGGTCCTGAAGATCTGGCGCAGGGTCAGTCCCACTTCGTCGGGCGCAGACGAGCCGACCTCCGCGGGAGCGGAGATGAGCTCGGGACCGCGAGGGTCGCCGTCGGGACGGAAGCCGTAGTCCTCTGGGCGGCGGCGCACCAGCCTCGACAGGGGGAAGGCCAGGACAATGACGGCTATTCCGATCCCCATGGCCACGGTTCTCCAACGGTCGGGGCCGAAGTTGTCGGGCGATATGGCCCAGGCCAGCACCGGCACAAGCAGGATGGCCGCCAAGGACGATATTGCCAGGGCCCCTGACATGGCCATGGCGCGCTTCTTCAGGAACCAGTTGTTGAGCACTGTCATCATGGGCAGCCAGGAGCCCAGGCTGGCCCCTGCACTGGCCACGATGAACGCCAGGTAAAACTGCCACAGGTTCTGTATCTGGCTCAGCATTACCAGGCCGGACCCCAGGATGAGCATCCCTACCAGCACCATCCGTTTGGGGCCCAGCCGGTCGGTGAGGTAGCCGGTCAGCGGCCCCACCACAGAGCCATTTACCCGGGCGAAGGCGAATCCCAGGGATAGCTGGCCCCTGCTCCAACCAAAAGTCCTTTCGAACACGGGTAGCCAGGCCGTCATGCCGTAGAAGAGGGGCACGACCGATAGTGACATGATCGCGCCGGAGACGCCGACCAGCCACCAGCCGTAGTAGACGCCGTTGACGCGGCGTCCCACGCTGGTCGCCTGGAGTAACCCCGACAATAATATGCGGCGTTCCATAAATGTGGCTCGATGGTGGCCCGAAGATCCTTCAGGCCGTAAACAAAAATTCACCACCCGATTTCGGGTGGGCTTCGCCGTACTAGCCTGTCCTGGTGCGGCCGATGTCCACGGAAATCACTCTGGACCGAAAGGAATCTGACGGCCCCAACATTCGTATTCTATTCCCAGATCGGTATCTGTACAAGCTCGTGCGACGCGTCCAGCGACGGGATTGTTCACCCTTAGCGGCTCTATCCCATGTCCCCTTGATGAACCTCTTACGGAGTTCTATACTCCAATATGCGAACCAATTGAAGCGGATTAAACAAAATAACGTAGGGAGGGTTAGTCATGGTCGACGTTCAGGTTACCACCATATCAGGCACCGAGGGTGTGGTGGAAGATGGGGCCATCGAGAAGCTAAGGGCCGGCATGCGGGGTCAGTTGCTGATGGTAGAAGACGAGGGCTACGAGGAAGCCCGTCCGCTGTGGAACGGCATGATCGACAAACGGCCCGCCATCATCGCCCGATGCGCCGGGGCAGGTGATGTCGTTGCCTGTGTCAACTTCGCCCGGGAAAGCAAAATGCTGGTTGCGGTGAGGGGCGGCGGCCACAGCTTCCCCGGCAAGTCCTCCTGCGATGGGGGCATCGTTATCGACCTGTCGCTGATGAAGAGCGTCCGGGTGGATCCTGTACGTATGACGGCCCGAGCCGAGGGCGGTTGCCGGCTGGGAGACCTGGACCGGGAGACCCAGGCCTTCGGTCTGGCCACCGTGGCAGGGACAGTCTCCGACACCGGCATCGCCGGCCTCACCCTCGGCGGTGGGTTCGGCTGGCTCATGGGGAAGCACGGCCTCACCGTCGACAACCTCGTGTCCGCCGACGTGGTCACGGCCGATGGACGGCTGGTGATTGCCAGCGCCACCGAGAACCCGGACCTCTTCTGGGGACTTCGCGGCGGCAGCGGGAACTTCGGTGTTGTCACTTCCTTCGAATATCGGGTATTCCCCCTCGGGCCAGTGCTGGGCGGGATGGTGATACATCCCATCGACCGAGCCAAAGAAGTCTTGCAGTTCTTCCGCGAGTTTTCGTCAAAGGCGCCTGACGAGCTAACGACGGCTGCGGTACTGATGACTTCTCCCGAGGGTCACCCGGGCGTGGCCATCCTGGCGTGCTATTGTGGATCCATGGAAGAGGGTGAGAAAGTGGTGAAGCCGCTGCGGGAGTTCGGGCCGCCCATCGAAGACCACCTGAGTCCCATGCCGTATACCGTGATGCAGACACTCCTGGACGAAGCGGCCGCCCCCGGTCAGCGATACTACCTGAGGTCGCACTTCATGACGGACCTGCCAGACGAGGCGATGGACATCATGATCAGCAGGTTCGCCGATGTTCCTTCGCCTCTTTCCCCGGTGCTTATTTTCCACATGGGCGGCGAGGCAATCCGGGTCCCCAAAGATCAGACAGCCTTTGCCCACAGGGAGGCGACCTACGACTTCGAGGCCATATCGATGTGGACCGACCCGGCAAAGGACGAAGAGAACGTCCGTTGGGCCCGAGAGTTCGGGGATGCCATGAAGCCCTTTTCTATGGGCGGCGTCTATGTCAATGCCCTGGAAGAGGAAGGCGACGATCGGGTGAAAGAGGCTTACGGCGCCGGTTACGATAGGCTGGTCGCGCTGAAGAACAAGTACGACCCTACAAACCTGTTCCGGCTCAACCAGAACATCAAGCCCACCATGTAGACCCGGAGCCGCTCCCGGGTTCAGCTAGGTAGCTACCCGGCCGCGCCGCAGTGCGCGGCCGGGTAAAGCGCCCGTATTCTCTTTCCGGTCGATGACCACCCGGCCGTTCACGATCACGTATTCGATCCCCACCGGATAGTGCTTCGGGTCGTTCTTCGTCGCGTGGGTTTTCACCGTGTCCGGGTTAAACACCACGATGTCCGCCTTGAACCCGTCCCTCAGCAGGCCCCGGTCGGGCAGACCCAGGCGCTGAGCGGGGAAGGAGGTCATCTTGCGGATCGCCTCTGGCAGTCTCAGATGCTTCTCCGCCCGGACGAACTCCGCCAGCACGATGGGGAAGCAGCCGTAGGACCGCGGGTTGGGGTACTCCCCGAAAAGTATGGCGTCGCTGGCGATCATCCCGTAGGAGTGGGAGACGAAGGCCGGAAGAGTATGGGGGTTGGTGCCCAGGGATACCGTGGAGATGCCCAGGTTCTCCTCGATCAGCAAGTCGAAGAGGGCGTCCTCCGGGTCCTGGCCCCGCATCTCGGCGATGTCAGTCAGCAGCCTGCCGTCGTAGTTGCCGTTCTGCGGTCGTGTGAAGTTGGTCAACCACTGGTTCTCCACCCACTCCCTTGCCATGTCCACCTTGAGCCGCGCCCGGTCCGATGGGTCCCTGAGGGCGGCCATCAGTCGCTCCGGGCCGCCGTCCTTGGACCATCCGGGGAACCCGATAGTGATGGTCGTGCCCGAGTAGGGATAGGTATAGCAGTCGAAGGTGACGTCCAGACCTTCCTCTCTGGCCCCCTCCACCAGCCCCAGGTAGTCCAGGTGGCTGCCCACGCCCTGGGCGCCCTGGCGGTAATGGGTGAGGTGGACGGGACTGCCGCTTCGCCTGCCGATCTCCACGGCCTCCTCCCAGGGAGCCAGCAGACCTCGTGACTTGAGTGCGGCCCGGGTGTGGGTGTGGTAGAAACCTCCAATTCGAGCCGACTCCTCCGCAAGGGCCACGAGCTCGTCGGTGTCGGCGTAGCTCCCCGGCGGATAGTCCAGGCCGGTGGACAGCCCCCACGCTCCTTCCTCCATCGCCTCCCGGATCACCGACTTCATCTCCTCCAGCTCGGCTCCCGTGGCCGGCCGGTCGTTCCAGCCCACGGCCCAGATGCGCACAGGGGAGTTACCCAGGATATATGCCATGTTGACGGCCACATTGTTGTCGTACTTGCTCAGCAGATCGGCGACGGTTAGCCAGTCGGCCGGCATCGGAGGATACCCGTTGAGGCCGGAGTCCAGCCAGATGTACCGATTTAACTCTTCCCGGCTCTTGAAAGGAGCGTGGGATATTCCGTCGATGCCCACAAGCTCCGTGGTGACGCCCTGGCGTACCTTGGGATCGTGATGCGGGGCACCTAGTATGGTCAAGCCCGCGTGGGAGTGGAGATCGACGAAGCCGGGACAGACCACGTGTCCCGTGGCGTCTATCACCCGGGCCGCCTCCAAATCAGAAGCATCCCCGCGATGGATGGTAATCGTCTCGCCATCGACCAGCACCGCCGCCCGGAAGCCCGGGCTTCCGCTGCCGTCGATGACCATCCCGTTGGCTATCAGCAGGTCCAACATGTCTAGTCAGCCTCGTCCACGTTCATCGATGGGTCAGGCGGCGCTTCCGGGCCGCCTCGGACTCGTATAGGATTCCCTGGTCGGTCATGGTTTCTATTTCAGCGGGGGTGAAGCCGAGGTAGGAGGTCAGGACCTCGTGGTTGTGCTCGCCGGGCTGGGGAGCCGGCCCCCGGATCTTTGCCTGGGTCTCGGTGCATTTGTAGGGAGGAGCCACGACCTCGATGGGCCCCAGCTCCGGATAGTCGATTACTTGGAAGGCGCCTCGGCTCCTGAAGTGGGGATGCTGGAATATCTGGAGTTGGGAAAGGACGGGACCGGAGGAGATCCGCGCATCGGCCAGGGCCGCCAGTGCGGATTCGTCGTCTGAGGTGGTCTGAAGCCATCCCTCGATGAGGGCGACCACCTCTTCGGATCTGGTGAGCCGGTCGGCGTCGGTCAGGTAGCCCGGGTCCTCGATCAGGTCGGGACGGCCGATGAGGGAGCACAGCCTGACCCAGGGGCTACCGGGGCCCTGTCCCGGGGCCTGGATGGCGATGTAGCCCTCCTTGGCCTTCAGGATGCCCATGGGGAACGTGTAGGTGTTCTGCTTCCCGTTCCTGTGCTGGATTGCGGCGCCGTTGTTGGCCCCCACGTAGGGCATGGCGGTGGAATCCATGAAGAGGAGGCTCTCGATCATGGAGAGGTCTATGTGCTGACCCAACCCCGTCCGCTCACGGTAGAACAGCGCGTAACCCACTGCCATCGCCCCGTTCATACCGGTGATGGTATCCCCAATGCCGCCGCCGATGGTGTAGGGATCACCGCCTCGCTCTCCCGTGATCCAGTTGAGCCCGCTCATGGCCTGGGCGATTGGGTCGGTGCAGACGTGCTCGGGGTTGCCGTTGAAGCCTTCGGGCCCGTAGCCGGTCATCGAGCACATGATTATACCGGGATTCAGGGTGCGTAGGTTGGGGTAGTCCAGGCCGTAGCTGCGGACCACGTGTGGAGTGAAGTTCTCCACGAAAACGTCCACCTGCTTGACCAGGGACCGGACGATCTCCAGGCCACGGGGGTGCTTCAGGTCGACGCACAAGCTCTTCTTCCCTCCGTTGAGGTGAAGGTAGGAGACGCCGTCGCTGATCTTGACTACTTCCGGGGCGAACTGGTCGGGACGGTCCAGCCGGCTGGACTGGTCCGTGATGGGACGCTCCACTTTTATGACATCGGCCCCCATGTCGGCCATGATCCGGCTGCAGAAGGGTCCCACAAAGGCGGTGGTGAAGTCCAGCACCTTGATACCGTCCAGTAAGCCCGGCATCATCGGCGACCCTCCTCTTCGGCGCTAGCCTTCGCGCCAGCCTTCATTAGGCGGACGAATCCCTTGTCTGATGAGCGCGATTGTAGTGGGGGCCGCCCGGGGCGTCAAGCGCTTCTAAACTTTAGCCAAGGTGAACCCGCAGAGTTGCCTGGGCATCTCGGAACTCGTCATTCCGGCGTAAGCCGGAATCCACGGCTAGGGATGGACACCATCGAAAGCCGGTGTGACGGGAATCCTAATCCAACACCAAGGTAAATCCTGCAAAGTTCGCCACAGCCATCCATGTAGATTCTACTTTGGCTTTAGTTTAAGTGAGGTGGACGGGCATCACGTCCGCCGGCGTCAGTTGTCCTCGGCGCCGACCGCCGGTTCCGGCGAGAAGGCCTCTTCCAGCAGATTGGGTCCGCGGTCTCCCAGCTCCACGGCCATCCGCCTCAATGCCGGGACGGCCAATACGACAGCGGACATCAAAACGAAGGACGCGCTACCCATCACCAGCAGGGCAACCTTGGGGTCCAGGAGTTCCGCACCGAATCCCAGCAGGAACATCCCCGCCGGACCGAATCCCCAGGCCAGCATCATGATCCCGATGATCCGGCCACGGATCCGGGAATCAGTGCCCACTTGGACTACGGCGAAAGAGCCGACTCCGAAGACCTGTAGTAGCCATCCCATGAACAAGGCCAACGCCAGAGAGGCCGGGAAATACTGGGAGAAGGCGAAGAGAATCACCGTCGGGGCGAAGAGGAAGCCCGAGCTCAGGATAAGGGTCTGCAGTTGCCTAGAGCTACTGAAAAACGCAATGGCAAGGGACCCCAGTATGGACCCGGCTCCGGTCGCCGCCAGCAGAAATCCCAATCCGGCGGGACCCGTATCGAGGATGTCGCGGGCGAACACGGGCAAGAGGGTCTGATATGGGAGCCCGAAAACCGCCAGCACCACGCTCATGAGGACCAGGCCCACAAGAAGCGATCTGCCCTTGACGTAGGCCAGACCCTCGACGATGCTCGCAGCGACAGATGGCCGGCGCGCTCCTTTCGGGGCATTTGGCCTTTCCGGAATTTGAAGCAGCAGAAGGAAGGCGATGGCCGGCACCAGAAACGCGGCCCCAACCAGGAAAGGCCAGCCTAACTGGTCCGGGTTTCGGTCCATGACGTATCCAGCCAGGGCCGGACCGGCGAGCTGGGCGATAGCAAAAACGGTGGTGTATATGCCCACGCCCTTGGCTACGTCTACCGGGCCTAGCACGTCGTGGACCACGGTGGCCCTGGTCGGCATCGACATTGCGAACGTGCTGCCGTTTAGGAAGGCGAGCACGTAGACGTGCCATACCTGGACGACGTCCAAGAATAGGAGCAGCGCAAGCACCACGAAGATCAACAGGGTGGCCACGTCGCTTGTAATCAATATTGTCTTCCGGTTGAGACGGTCGGCGATAACCCCTCCGAAGGGGGTTAGCAACGCCATCGGCAGCATCAGTATGCCCTGGACGCCGGTCACCAGGAAGGGGGAGTCGGTCATATCCAGGACAAGCCATCCCCGGGCGGCCATCCCTATGAGGAACGGCATCATGGAGGCCAGGGAGGCTGCCCAGAGGAAGCGAAATTGCGGATAAGAAAAGGGCCTCAGGGGACCGTTTGTGAGGAAACCTGTGCTGGCTCCCCTACTGGTTGGGGTAGACTGTAGGGACAATTAAAGGTTCCTTTTTTCTCCGGGCCTGATGGCTAGTATCCGGCCAACCTTAAATTGGTGCGTCGTATCACCCTCACTCTGACTCTCTATCGTCAAGGGTGAAGGCTAAGATGGGGTGGAGGCAACTATCAAATCTTGGTCGAGTGGACACAAGTATCCTACGGGCGCTGCAGGACCTATGTCAACAGCGGCTACTGTCGAGACATGGGTCTGGACGTCTGGGTAGCCGCCTCAGCCTGCGCTAGGGAGACCCGTCCGCCAGCGGAATGATCATATGAACGTTGGGCTCATCACCCGGGACACTGGTGGTGTGGCCCTGTCCAGTCGTGTCTTCGATGAGACGGGCGTCGCCCGGCCCAAACCGCCATTTAGTGCCGTCGCCCAGGTCGATCTCCAGCAGGCCGCTCAGGGATACAATGTACTGGCGGCGGGGTGCCGGATGCCAGTCGATGAAGTGGCCCGGCGGCCACTCTCTGAAGGTCGCCGTGGTTACGGCGTGGGGCGACGTCAGCTCTGGATGCTCTGCCAGGTCCAGCTCTTTGATGTGCGATTGGCCGTCGTTACCCGAGTACAGGTGGTAGATGCCCATGACTCCTCCCGTTGTCGAACTACATTTGGTTCTCAAGCCTTCGTCGTCAGGTGCTTTCGGTCGCCCAGGCCTTTATCAGGTGGTGGGCGATGGCGATTCGCCCAGGGACCTTGAGATTGGCGCTCTTTTCTTCCAGCGCCAGAAGGACCTCTTCCCGATGGAACCAGCGGACGTCCGCCATCTCCTCGGGGTCGATGGAGATATCCGTGGTCGCGGCGTCCGCGTGGCACCCGATCATGAGGGACGACGGAAAGGGCCAGGGCTGGGACGAGTGGTACCTCACGTTCTCTACCCTGATCCCCGCTTCCTCCATGACCTCCCGGGCAACAGCCTCCTCGATGGACTCACCCTGGTCCATGAAACCAGCCAGGGCGGAGTACATGTTGGTGCGAGAGAGGCGGCCGTGGGATTGGCCCAGCAGGCAACGGTCGCCATCGGAGACTACCGTGATAATCACGGGATCGGTGCGCGGGAAATGTTCCCTGCCGCATTTGGAGCAGACCCGGACCTGTCCGCCGCGTCCTACCACAGTCTGGTGCCCGCACGTCGAGCAAAAGCCGTGGGTGTTATGCCAGTTGAGCTGTGCCCTCGCTTGCGCGACGATCCCGGAATCAGACGCGCTGAGCACTTCCGTAGCCGAGCGGGCATCCTCGAACCTCCGGTCCACGTCTTCGACTAGCTCTCGGGCGGCGCTGTCGTAGCTGGACACATCTACGGCGAAATAGGCCGTCTCTTCAAGCAGTCCAAGAAAGATCGGGTTGGCATCGACCCCGAGCCTTTCCAGATCCCCGACTGCCAGCCAGCCCAGACTCGGTTGTGATCCCTCGGCTATGAGGACGTCGAGCTCCCGCAGCGGCAGGAACCTGCTGGTGGAGTCCATGGCCGTGTCACGGATCCAGTTTTCATCGCGACGCTGGCGGTCACCCCTGTCCAGCGGATTCCCGGCATACACGTGGGGGACCTTCGATCGTTTCTTGCCCATGGCATTGCTCACGTTCCAGTTGGATTCGGTTCCAAGACAAGGTATACGAAACCGGGGTGATATGTCCAGGAAATGAACGAGGTGATATGATGGGGCCGCCGAATTCTGCAGTGGAGGCCCCATCATGGCGCTCACAGGCAACGACTGGCTGGCCCTGACCTCGGAACCCACACTGGAGCCGGAGATCCCCATCTGCGACCCTCACCACCATTTCTGGGACTTCCGGACCGAGCGCGGTCCTTACGCGCGATATCTCCTCCACGAGCTGGCCGACGACATCAACAGCGGCCACAACGTCCGGTCCACGGTGTACGTCGAGGCTAGATCTATGTATCGCGCGGACGAGCCGGAGGAGATGCGTCCCGTCGGTGAAGTCGAGTTCGTTCAGGGCCTGGCTGCGGCCAGTGCCAGCGGTCTGTACGGCCCGGCCCGGGCCCCGGCGGCAATAGTCGGCCACGCCAACCTCCTCCTGGGCGACGGGGTTAAGCCGGTCCTGGAGGCGTCACAGGCGGCCAGCCCCAACCGGTTTCGCGGCATCCGCCACTCCGTTACCTGGGACCCTCATCCCGAAGTAGATAACACCCCCGCCCATAAATTGGAAGGCCAGCTGGGCATGGACAGCTTCCGGGCGGGCGCCAGGGTGCTGGCGCGCATGGGGATGTCTCTGGAGGGTTGGCTGTTCTTCCCCCAGATGCCCGAGCTTGCTGATTTCGCCAGGGCGGTACCGGACCTGACCATAATCCTTAACCACATCGGGGGACTCTTGCGCGTCGGCCCTTACGCCAATCGGGACGACGAGGTGATGGCGGTGTGGCGGAGGGGCATCGCGGCCGTGGCCCAGTGCCCTAACGTCTACATGAAGCTGGGTGGCCTTGGAATGCCCCACACCGGCTATGGCTGGCATACCCGTGAGGCGCCCATTGGCTCGGAAGAGCTGGCAGAATCCATGGCCCCATACATCCACTATTGCATCGAGCAGTTCGGCCACGACCGGTGTATGTTCGAGAGCAACTTTCCCGCCGACAAGGTGTCCTTCTCCTACCACGTGATGTACAACGCCTTCAAGCGGCTGTCCACGGGCTACTCGGCCGCCGAGCGCGCGTCCATGTTCCATGACACCGCGGCACGAGTGTATCGGGTAGAGGTTTAACGCGTTAAGGGGATCCGAGGACGGTACAAGCACAGAGAAGGAGAAGGCTGCTGTCGGCGCGCCGCCGATGACTACGGCTAGAAACATCCCTACATTTCACATCGAGGACGAGAAGTATGGCTCCGGCGACACAGCCGGAGCCATACTTTTTGGTGCCACCTAATCGTTTGGCGGAGCCTACTATATTCAGCTCACACTGGCGGGAGTGAGAGGGAGTCGAACCCACCTACCCCGTGCTAACGAGGCACAACGGATTTGAAGTCCGCAAGAGCCACCGGGCCCCATCCACTCCCGAGGTGGGGAGGGATCGACCGTCGACGGGCCTTAACCCAGGGCCGAGTCGATCTTTTTCTTCAGCACGCCTTTGGGCACTGCCCCAACGATCTGGTCTATTGGTTGACCCTCCTTGAAGATGAGGAGGGTGGGAATGCTGCGTACGCCGTAGGTCATAGCGGTCTTGTCGTTGGAGTCGACGTCCAGCTTGGCGAAGTCCAACTTTCCATCGTACTCTGCGGAGAGCTCCTCGACTATCGGGGCAATCATCTTGCAGGGCATGCACCAGTCGGCCCAAAAGTCCACCAGCACTGGGCGGTCGGACTTCAAGACCTTCTCGTCGAAGTCGTTATCGGTTACTGCGAAGGGTTCTGCCATTTGGCTCCTTTCCTAACTCGCTTTACATGTATTAGATTGTTAAGACGCTCCACAGGTTCATCTGGAGCTTTGCTCTGGGTGACAGTTTATACCGACCGTAGAGATAAGGTCAACCTGGGTCGGTTGGCCTCCCCTGGTCTTTTCATTGTCACCCTGAGCCTGAGGCGGTGACCGCCCCCCACCAGATGCTTCGTCGCGTAGTTTACCCTGAGAAACGCCGAAGGGCTCCTCAGCATGACAGGAAGGTGAAAAGACCCTTGCTAGCTGCCCGACGGAGACCGTGAGAAACAGAACCCAGTCATCTATGCCTAACGTCGCTATCCATCGTCCCTTGGCACTGAAAGAGGGTTGGGTTATAGTGTCTGCAATGGCGTCGAAAGTGCGACAAGATCTGCCCGTAGAGCACATAACGGTGCGCCTCGAATGTTGGGGACGTCAGGGGGAGACCCTGGCTAGCCATAATGGGCAGGAGGTTCGTGTATTCGGAGGCATCCCAGGAGAAGAGGTAGAAGCCGAGGTGATAACGGGTCGGCGGGACTATATCGCCGCGCGGGTGACCCGGGTCATCGAGCCCTCACCACATCGGATCGAGGCGCCGTGCTCGTACTTCGGGTCATGCACCGGCTGCCAGTGGCAGCACGTTGACTATCAGCACCAGCTTCGGACCAAGAGAAGCATGGTGGTGGAGGCCCTCGAGCGTGCCGGCGGCTTTGACGTAAGCCTGGTCCATCCCACACTACCCTCGCCCGAGGAGTACGGATACCGGAACCACGCCCGGTTTACCGTCGGCAGACGCTATGGAGAGCTGGGCTTCGTCAACCGCGAGAGCCGCAGGTTCGTCGTGGTGGACAGGTGCCTGCTGATGCACCCCTGGATCAACGACGCCTTGGGCCTGCTCCAGCGCAAGTGCGCCGAGACCAGCCAGCTGTCCCTCAGATACGGGGTGAACACCGGCGATTTTCTGGTCCAGCCTGTGTTGAAGACGGAAGAGGTGTGCCTGGTGTCCGGCCAAACCCACTATAGCGAGCGCCTGGATGGCCGGGAGTTTCGTGTCGCCAGCTCCTCCTTCTTCCAGGTCAACACCAGGCAGGCGGAACGGATCCTCGAGCTGGTGAAGGACGGCCTGAGGTTGTCTGGGAGGGAGTCGGTCGTAGATGCCTATGCTGGCGTCGGCGTGTTTGCAGTCATGTTGGCGCCCCATACCGGGCAGGTAGTGGCCATCGAAGATTCGGCCTCTGCTGTACAGGACGCCGAGGCCAACGCCGAAGGCATCGACAATCTACGATTCATTCATGGGAAGACCGAAGAGGTGCTGGCCCTGATGGAGGAGCCACCCGACGGGCTGATACTCGATCCGCCCAGAGTGGGCTGCCGCCCCAACGCCCTCGAAGCCGTCATCCGGCTGGCTCCAGAGAGGGTGGTATATGTTTCCTGTGACCCAGAAGCCCTGGCTCGTGATCTGAAGGTGCTTTGTGGCCCTTACAGACTGGAGAGCGTGCAGCCGGTGGACATGTTCCCCCAGACCCATCACATCGAGTGCGTGGCGACTCTGGTGTGGGACGGGCATGCCGCCGAACCCGGTGCGCCGGCCGCGCAGCACTCCTCCCCGCAGTCCGACGTCGTCCTGGCATCCACCTCGCCCAGGAGGAGGGAGCTGCTGGCCCAGCTGGGCCTGGAGTTCAGCGTCGTCGCGCCGGACGTGGCCGAAGACACTCAGGATGGTGAGTCGCCCGGGGACATGGTAGAGCGGCTGGCCCTATCCAAGGCCAGGAAGGTTGCTTCGTCTCGTACGTCGGGCCTGGTGGTGGGAGCCGATAGCACCGTAGTACTGGACGGGGAAGCACTTGGCAAGCCCAGGGACGAGGACGAGGCCGCGGAAATGCTCTCCCGTCTCAGGAACCGAGAACACCAGGTCGTAACCGGCGTGGCGGTTGTGGGCGCCGGAGGCGGGAGCGAGCGAGTGGCAAGCCTGGTCAGTCACGTGACCATGCGGAATTACTCGGATGGTGAAGTGGCGGCCTACGTCGCTTCCGGCGAGCCCATGGACAAAGCCGGGGCATACGCGGTCCAGGACCCGGCGTTTCGGCCCGCGGCCCACGTGGACGGGTGCTACACCAACGTGGTTGGGCTCCCGCTGTGCACCCTGACAGATTTACTGGCCGACGCGGGCCTCGGGGAGGAGTGGACGCACCACGCACCGGCGACCGACGGCTGCTCGCGGTGTCCCCTCAAAGCGTCGGGTCCTGGGGAAGGAGTGCATCCGAATTGAGCTTCATGGGTATCGGTGGTCTTGAGCTGATGATGATAATAGCCATCGCCTTGGTCGTGTTGGGCCCGGCCAAAGCCATCAATATGGCCCGGGGCGCCGGCAAAGCCCTGGGTGAAGTGCGTCGCGCCATGGGCGATCTGTCCAAAGCCGTCGAGGCCGAGGAGCGGGATCTGCGTCGGGAGATGGAAAACATCGAACCCCCCGACGGCGACGGAAGAAGGCCTCCCGGGGGGCACAGTTGAAGGACCGGGAGAGGCCGGTGACCCAGCACCTGGCCGAGCTCCGACGCAGGCTGACGATCTCCGGCCTGGCCACGGTGGTAGGCATCGCCGTGGCCTTCGTCTTCTACAAGGACATCATAAGGCTGCTGCTGCGCCCTGCCGATGACCTGACCGCCGCGACAGGCGGAGGGCCAGGGCTCGTATTCGTGGAGGTCACCGAGATGGTGGCCGTTACCTTCAAGGTCTCCCTAGTGGCCGGGCTGGTGCTGGCGTTCCCGGTGATCCTCTACCAAGTCATCATGTTCGTGGCTCCCGGACTCACCCCGAAGGAAAGGCGCTACCTCTTCGGCTTCATGCCGGGAGTGGTGGTGGCTTTTGCGGCGGGCGTGTCCTTCGGCTACTTCGTGCTGATTCCGCCGGCCATCGACTTCCTGCTGAGCTGGGGAAGCGACCTGGCCACCCCTCTGATACGCATAGGGAACTACGTGAACGTGATGGTGATGCTGCTGTTCTGGATGGGGATCGTCTTCGAGACGCCCATAGTGATGTTCCTGTTGGCCAAGCTGGGGATTGTCACGGGCAGGGGATTCGCCCGGTGGAGGCGCTACTGGGTCGTGGTGGCCTTCGTACTTGGGGCCCTGATAACCCCCACCTTCGATCCTATAAACCAGTCCCTGGTGGCCGCGCCCCTGATTCTGCTGTACGAAGTGGGTATACTGCTGGCCAGGTTTGCGGCCCGTGGCAGGGAGACCCAACCGGAGGTCGCGCCGCGAGGCGGTTAGCGGCACGTATAGTGGCGATGATCCGAGGGGTCTAGTCCTTCTGGTCTTTTGAAGCGGACTTGACGGCCTTGGTCTCGTCGTCGCCGCCTTCCTCGTCTTGTCCACTTATCGCGTTCTTGAACGCCCTCAGGCTCTGGCCCAGGGACGACCCAAGCTTCGGCAGTCGGGTTGCCCCGAAGACCATCACCAGTACTACCACGATTATCGCGATTTCAGCGGGCCCGATGCCTCGTAAAAGGAGCAGCGGTAGCTCCATGGTGACCTCCTTGTATTCCAGCCTGCCGGTGCCTATTATAATATCAGGGACAGTTGAGGCCGGGCAAGGTAGTCTGCACGTATATAGACCTAAAAGGGAGCAAAAACACCCCGGTAGAAGGGTGGTCCGGTTCTTGAATAGCGACTCAGAACGGGAATATAATATGGGCTTCATACACGAAGGCCATGCGGATCTGGGCAATGATCAGCCCAAATGATCAGAATGTGGGGGTTTAAAAGGTGGCGGTGGATGCAGAGTACGACGTAGTCGTCGTGGGAGCGGGGCCCGGAGGATATGTCGCGGCGATCCGGGCGGCCCAACTGGGGCTTAATGTCGCGGTAATCGAACGGGAAGAGCTGGGTGGCGTATGCCTCAACTGGGGATGCATACCCAGCAAAGCTCTCCTCAAGAACGCCGAGATCGTGTCCCTCCTTCATAGAGGCGATGAGTTCGGGTTTTCTTTCGACAAGCTGCACGTCGACTATGCCAAGGCCGTCGAGCGCAGCCGCAAGGTAGTCGAGCGCAACACCAAGGGTGTGGGCTTCCTCCTGCGGAAGAACAAGGTCGACCACATCGCGGGCGAGGCCAGGTTCCGGGATGGCCATACCCTGGAGGTGTCCCCCGACGGGAAGGTCATAGGCGCCAAGAACATCATCATCGCAACCGGCGCCCGCCCCAGGAGCATCCCCGCCCTGCCCATCGACGGCGAGCGCGTGCTCACCAGCCGCCATGCTCTGGATATGCGCCAGCTCCCCACCTCTATGGTCATAGTGGGCGCCGGGGCCACCGGTGCGGAGTTCGCCTACATACTCAACACCTATGGCGTCGACGTGACTCTCGTGGAGCTCCTTCCACGCGTGGTGCCCAACGAAGACGAAGAGATCAGCAAGCAGTTGGAAGAAGCCTTCATCAAGGAAGGGATCAAGTGCATGACCGGCTCAGGGGTCACGGAGATGGCCCCGCTGGACGGCGGAGCCAGGTTGAAGGTGGAGTCATCCAACGGAGTGCAGGAGATCGAGTGCGAGAAGGTGTTGGTGGCCATAGGCGTGCAGGCTAACACCGAGGAGCTGAATCTGGATGGGATCGGGGTAGCCACGGAGCGGGGCTACGTCGGTATAGACGACCATATGTCCACCAACGTGCCTGGGATCTACGCCATAGGCGACGTCACCGGGAAGCTTCTCCTGGCCCACGTGGCCTCCGCCCAGGGAGTGATGGCGGCGGAGACCATGGCGGGCGTTGAGTCACAAGCCCTCGACTACGTCAACATGCCCCGGGCGACCTACTGCCTGCCCCAGGTGGCCAGCTTCGGTCTGACCGAGCAGCAGGCCCGGGATCAGGGACACAACGTCAGGATCGGGAAGTTCCCGTTCCAGGCCAGCGGTAAAGCGGTTGCCATCGGCGAGACTGTGGGCATGGTCAAGCTAGTGGTGGACGACAAATATGGCGAGATCCTGGGGGCCCACATGATCGGCCCCGAGGTAACCGAGATGCTGGCTGAGCTTTCCATGGCCCGGCTCTTGGAAGGCACCACAACCGAGCTGGGCTGGATGGTCCACTCCCATCCTACTCTGTCGGAAGTCGTGAAAGAGGCTGCCCTGGCCGCCGACGGGCAGGCAATCCATATCTGAGGGAGTGCGACTACATTGGCTGTTAAAGTGAAGAATGAGCTGGACAAGACAGAGCTCCTTGAGTTTTACCGCCAGCTAATGCTGGTGCGGATTTTCGAGGAAGAGTGCAGCCGGCAGTACATGCAGGGCAACATCCGCGGCTTTCTCCATCTCTACATAGGCGAGGAGGCCATCGCGGTCGGCTCTATCTCAGCCCTGAGGCCTCAAGACTATTTGCTAACCCACTACCGGGACCACGGCCATGCCCTGGCCAGGGGTATGGAGAGCAGGGTGGTCATGGCCGAGCTGTTCGGCAAGGCCACCGGCAGCAGCCAGGGCAAGGGCGGCTCGATGCACCTCTTCGACGTCTCCAGGAACTTCATGGGCGGGTACGCCATCGTCGGTGGCCAGATGCCGGTGGCCACGGGCCTGGCCCTGGCCGCCAAATACAAAAGCGAAGATCGTCTGGTCATGTGCTACCTGGGAGACGGAGCTATCAACGAAGGGGAGTTCCACGAGGCCATGAACCTGGCGTCCATCTGGAAGCTGCCGGTGATTTTCCTCTGCGAGAACAACCTCTACGGCATGGGCGCTCCCGTCGAGGACACCCTGGCCCTGTCCCAGAACATATACAAGCTGGCCGACGCCTACAACATGCCGGGCAAGCGACTGGACGGAATGGACGTCCTGGAAGTCAGCCGGGTCACCCAAGACTCGGTCAAGTACGTCAAAGAAGGGCACGGACCCGTGTTCCTGGAGGCCCAGACTTACAGGTTCCGTGGCCACTCCATGGCCGACCCCGCCGAGTACCGCCGCCGCATCGAGGTATCGGGGTGGATGCAGAAAGACCCCATAGCCACTTACAAGGCCAAGCTGCTGGACGATGGCCTGGCCTCGAAGCAGGAGTTGCTGGACATCGACGCCGCGGTGATGGTGGAGGTCGAGGAGGCGGCGCGCTTTGCCGCCGAGAGCCCCTTCCCGGAGTTGACGGCGCTTTACGAAGACGTTTACGGGACGGCAGGGAGCCAGCCATGACAGAGGTAGCTTATCGTGAAGCCGTCGGCAGCGCCTTGAGGGAAGCCCTTATCGAGGACTCGCGGGTCTTCCTGGTAGGGGAGGATATCGGGCCCTACGGCGGCGCCTATGCCGTGACCAAGGGCTTCACGGACGAGTTCGGGCCGGAGCGCATCAAGGATTCTCCGCTGTCCGAGTCGGGCATCGTCGGAGCTGGGGTAGGAGCGGCCATGGGCGGGCTTCGCCCCATCGTGGAGCTGATGACGATCAACTTCAGCCTGCTGGCGATGGACCAGATTATCAACCATGCCGCAAAGCTGCGATACATGTCCGGGGGACAGATATCGGTTCCCCTGATCGTGCGTACGGTTACCGGTGGCGGCGCCCAGGTGGCGGCTACTCACTCCCAGAACTTCGAGGGCTGGTTCGCTTCGGTACCGGGGATGAAGGTCGTGACGCCGGCCACTCCCTACGACGCTCTGGGCCTTTTCAGGTCCTGCCGCGATGAGGTCGACCCGGTGCTGTTCGTCGAGCATATCAGGCTGTACAGTAGCCGGGGCGATGTCCCCGAGGGCCATTACAAGGTGCCCCTGGGCTCGGCAGACGTGAAACGCTCTGGCAAGGACCTCACCATCGTCTCCTACTCCAGGATGGTGATAGAGGCCTTGGCTGGGGCCGAGGAGCTTTCAAAGGAAGGAATCGAGGCGGAGGTCGTCGACCTGCGCAGCCTCAGGCCCCTGGACATGCCCACCGTACTGGACTCGGTGCGTAAGACCCACCGTGCCCTGGTGGTGGAAGAGGTCTGGAAGACCGGTGGTTTCGGGGCGGAAGTGGCTGCACAGATAAACGAGCAGGCCTTCGACTACCTGGATGCACCTGTTTCGAGGCTGGCCGGGGCCGAGGTACCGATGCCCTACTCCCCTCCCCTGGAGGAGGCGGCCATCCCCAATCGCAGGGCCATCGCGGAAGCCGCCCGATCGTTGATCTGATCCCGGAGGCCGGGTTTAGACCGGCCTCGATCGCACACACACGACCTCTCACGGTAACGAAGGAGGTGGAGCTTGGCAACCAGAATCGTTATGCCTCAAATGGGCTACGACATGCGAGAAGGTACCGTCGTACGCTGGCGAAAGAAGGAAGGGGACGAGGTGTCCCGGGGCGAGGTCATCGCCGAGATCGAAACCGACAAGGCCACCGTGGAAATGGAGGCCTACTCAGCCGGCGTTCTGGGCAGGATCGTGGTGGAAGAGGGGAGAGCGGTACCGGTGGGTGACCTGATCGCCGTGATCACCGAATCCGGCGAGGCGGCCCCGTCCCTGGAGGAACTGGGGGCAACCGCCACTGCTGCTCCGGCCGAGGCTCCCGCCGCCGCACCTCAGGCGGCCCCACCGCCTCCGAGTCCTGCCCCCGCGGCGACGGCCTCGGCGCCCGCAGGCGAGGTCAGGGCGACACCCATCGCCCGGCGGCTCGCCCGCGAGAAGGGCATCGAACTGGCCAACGTCACCGGCACCGGGCCTGGCGGGCGCATCACCGAAGCCGATTTGCTTGCCCACGAAAAGGCGGCCCCCGCCCCTGCCGCTGCCGCCCAGGCGGTAAGCGCGGCACCAGGCGGGCGGATCGAGCTCAGCCGGATGCGCCGTGCCATCGCCAAGGTCACCGTCCAGAGCAAGCATGAGTCACCCCACTTCTACGTCTCCTCTCAGGTAGACATGACCGAGGCTATGGCCCTGCGGAAGCAGCTCAACGACTCTTTGTCGGACGGTGTCCGCGTCAGCGTAAACGACATGGTTGTGAAGGCGGCGGCCAAGACGCTGGACAAGTTTCCCAACTTCAACGCATCTTTCCAAGAGGACTATCTTCAGCTCAACCCCGAGTTCAACATAGGAATCGCCATAGCCCTGGAGCAGGGTCTCATCGTGCCGGCCATAAGCGGCTGCCAGGACAAATCCCTGGTGGAGATCGCCCAGTCCAGCAGCGACCTCATACAGCGGGCGCAGAGCGGCTCCCTGCGGGCCGAGGAGTACACCGGAGGCACCTTCGCCATAAGCAACCTGGGCATGTTCGACGTGGATAGCTTCGCCGCCATCATATTCCCTCCCAACGCCGCGGTGCTGGCGGTGGCAACGGTGAAGGAACAGCCGGTGGTACGCGACGGGCAGGTGGTCGTCGCCCAGATAATGACCGCCACCATCTCAGTGGACCACCGTGTGGCCGACGGGGCTGAGGGCGCCCAGTTCCTGGTGGAAGTGAAGCGGAATCTGGAACACCCGGTTCTTCTTCTGCTCTAGCCTCTGCGAGGGCCGCCGACAGGACCGGTTCACTGACCGGAAACTTTACCCGTACAGGTGGGGGATCCATGCCCGCTGACTCAACACCGGCCTATCCCCGCCGTGTATATCCCCTGAGCCCCAGGGACCTCACCGAAGAGCAGCTCGCGGTGGTCTTTGCCATGACCTCCCGCCGGCCCGAGCCCTTCGACGAGATAGCCCAGCAGGTAAGCCAGGAGAAGGCAGCCGACTTCCACGAGCGGTGGGTTCTGGGCTACGGGCACGCCTCGGTAGCCGAGCACGCGGTTCTCCACATGGCTGTGGAGAACATCTCTCGCCTGGCCTGCGACTCGCTGGAAGACAACCGTCTGGCCTCTTACACCGAGAAGTCCTCCCGCTACCAGGTGCTTCCCCAAGGGTACTATCATGTCCCGTTGGAGCTTGACGAGCAGACCACTACCCTGAAAGAACTTTACATAACTACCTGTGACTATCTCTTCGCCGCTTACGAACGGATGATTGAAGGCGTCATCGAGTATCTTCGGGGAGCATACCAACAACAGGATGGGGAGAGGGACTCGACCTATGCCCTCCGGCTCAGGCGCGAGGCTACCGACAGCTGCCGCTTCCTCCTGCCGGCGGCCACCCTTACCAACGTGGGCGTGACGATGAATGCCCGTCTCATGGAGCACGCCATCAGCAAGCTCCTTTCCTCGGAGCTGACCGAGGAGAGAGAGCTGGGGGGCCATCTGAAGGATCGGGGGCGTGATATTACGCCCACCCTGATCAAGTATGCCGAGAGGAGCGAGTACCTGGTAGCCGCCGGAGAGGCCCAGCGCAAGGGTTCCGAGCCTTTTACCGACATGGACGGCGACGTTGGGGCTGAGGTGAGCCTGGTCTACTACGACCAGCAGGCTGAGCTAAAGCTGGCTGCCGCCCTGCTATACCGCTTCGCCGGAGTGCCCTACTCCCAGGTGCTGCGGCAGGTGGATGACATGGACCAGGACCAGCGTCTCCAGGCGATCTTCGAGTGCCTGGAAGGCCTGGGTCCCCACGACTCACCGGCCAGGGAGTTGGAGGTGGTTGACTACACCTTCGAGCTCACGATGGACTACGGCGCCTATCGGGAGTTCAAGCGCCACCGGATGCAGACCTACCTGCCCCAGCCCCTGACCGTCGCCAACGGATACGTTACGCCGCCCCTGCTGGAAAAAGCGGGCCTAGGAGGCGTGTTCGTCGAGACGATGGAGCGGGTGCAAAACGCTTTCTGGAGCATTCACCATGTCTCACCTGTGTTCGCGCAGTACGTCGTCACCCACGCGCACAAGAGGCGGCTGCTGGCCAAGATGAACCTGCGGGAGTGCTATCACCTGTTCAAGCTGCGTACTCAGCCTCAAGCCCATTTCTCCATAAGGGGCCCGGTGGAAGAGGCCATGAAGCTAGCAGTACAGACCCATCCCGAGCTGTTCCGCTTCCTGAGACTTCGGGAGTACCCCGAGTGGTGGCGCGACTACTACGACGGCTGAAGGCTAGGCCAGCCGCCACAGGCCGCGCCACCTCAGTCCGATGAAGGCCGTCACAGCCAGGGCGAACAGCCCCGCCACGACCACCGCGTTTTCCGGGCCCAGCACTCCATCCAGCGCCAGCAGGCCTATGATGGGGATGCCCAGAGGTTGCACGCCGTGGTCCAACACGTAGATGCTGCTTACCCGTCCCCGGAGGACATCCGGAGTCCGAGTCTGGATTATCGCGTTGTTGGCGACGTGGAAAAGCATGTTGAACAGGCCCAGCAGCCCGATGAGCACCGCCGCCAGCTCCAGGTTCGATGACAGCTTGGTGGCAAGACCAAAGGCGATGAGCAGCGCCATCGTCATGACCAGGGCCGCCATGTTCACCAGCCCCTTCTTCTGAAAATCCCCTAGCGACGCTATGCCGAGGGTGGCGATCAGGGAGCCGGCCCCCATGGATGTCAGCAGCACCGCCAGCCCGACCTTCTCTCCTCCGGCAATGATTTCCCTGGCGAATATCACCAGAAGGAACTGGGTGGAGTGGACCACCACCGACGGCAGGATAATCATTACGATCAGCAGCAGCAAGGTTGTATCGGTCTTGATGTATTTCAGGCCCTCGATGAAGCTTCCAGTCATCGATGTCTCGTTGTCGACCCGCTCCCGGAACGGGGTCCGCATCGGCAGGACGATGAAGAGCACGGCCAGGTAGGCCGCCGACTGGATGAAGAAGTTGCCCTCCATGCCGAAGGGAGTGATCAGAGCCACGCCTATAGCCGGAGCCACCATGCGGATCACGTTCCCCGCCGAGTTCTCCAGCGCGAGGGCGTTGGTCAGGTCCTCCCTGGGGACCACGTTGGCGATCAGGGACAGGCGCACCGGCCGGTTGACGGACATGTCCAGGCCCAGGAGGAAGCTGAAGAGGAGGGCATGGTACTCGTTTACCTTGTCTTCCGCCACTCCGACAGCGAAGAGGAAGGCTATGGCGAACAGGAACAGCTGGGTGACCATGAAGATCATCTTCCGGTCCAGCCGGTCTACTAGCACCCCGGCCATGGGGCCTATCAGCAGGATGGGTAGAGCCCGTATTCCCAGCACGGTCAGCACCCAGAAGGCGGAATCGGTCATATCCGCCACCAGCAGCGCGAGGGTGACCTGCTGGATCCAGCCCGCCATACTGCTGAAGCTGTCGCCGATCCAGAGGTAGCGATAGTTGGCGTGTTTCAGGGCGGAGAAGGTCTGGAGGCGGAACAATCCCCGCCCTGTAGAGGTCCCGGCCTGGTCTTCAGAGCCGATGGGGCCGTGATGATGGGCCATGCGTCGAGAGCGTCCTCTGGGTATCCTCGGATGCAACTAGTATTCTAGGCGCGCGATCCACCGGTGGCAAGGAGCACTTGCCGCAGATTTTGACGGCGTCAGACTATATGTGACGAACCAACCCTGAACAAACAAAAGGGCTTCCCCACTAGGGGAAGCCCTTTTGTTTCGCTAACTAAGGGTAGCGTACTTGCCGATTAGTGGCTGCCGCAGCCCCCGCTGCCGCAGCCACAGCCGCCGCCACCAGCACCACAACCGCAGCCGCTCCCGCACCCGCCGCCGGAGAACATCGGGTTGTTGATGACGAAGCCGACCCTGGTCAGGTCCTCCACGTAGTCTATCGTGGCCTCTTCCAGGAAGGGCTCGCTGTCCGAGTCCATCACGAACCGGATGCCGTTCAGATCCATGATGGTGTCGTCCTTCTGAGTCTCCTTTTCCATGGTCATCATGTACTGAACGCCGCCGTTCTCACCGGGAACGGCTATCACACGCAGCGCGGCGTCGCTCTCGCTCTGCTCCTCCATCACTTCCTTCAGCTTCTCCAGGGCGGGAGACGTGACCTCGAGCATGTTGGGGCTCCTTTCATAAAGCGGATTCTCACCGCTTTGGTGCCTGTTATGTTTCCCGAGCTTAACACAGGCGCGATTTCCCAGTCAATACCAACTAGGGCGGTTTTGTCGCGAGGTGAAGAGGGGCTCCCCAGCCAGCTCGCGTCTAACGCCTTCCCTGTTGAGGCAATGTGTCGCCGACCTCTCGGAAGGGCAATTTCTTGTCCACCAGGAACGGGAGGTGGTAGAATAGCGCCCGTGAGAGGCCAGACGAAGGTTCGCAAGGCCGTCATACCCGCCGCCGGGTTGGGCACCCGCTTTCTGCCTACATCCAAGGCCGTCCCCAAAGAGCTGCTCCCTATCCTGGATAAACCCCTGATCCAGTACGGCGTCGAGGAAGCGGCGGCGGCTGGAATCGAAGAGGTCATAGTGGTGACCTCTCCCGGCAAGGACGCCCTGGAGCATTTTTTCAGGGAAGATCCCGAGTTGGAGCGCCACCTGGAGCGAAGCGGCTCGGTAGGAATGCTGGAAGAGGTTCGCCGAGTTTCTTCCCTGGCGAAGGTATCTTTCGTCACCCAGGAGCAGCCCCGGGGCCTGGGGCACGCTGTGCTAACGGCTAAAGAGCTGGTCGGCAACGAACCCCTGGTGGTCATCCTTCCCGACGACGTGATATGGCACGCCGAGGGGGCCACCAGCCAGATGCTCGGCGTTTTCGACGCCTTTGGGGCCAGCGTTGTCGCCGTCGAGGAAGTGCCTCGCGAGATGGTCAGAAGCTATGGAGTGGTGGACTCCCGGGCCATCGGTGAGGGCGTTCACCAGGTAAAAGGCCTTGTTGAGAAGCCGGAGCCGGAGGAGGCGCCCTCAAACCTGGCCATCGTGGGGAGATATGTGCTCACACCGGAGATATTCCACTGCCTGGAGCGCACGACCCCCGGGGCCAAAGGCGAGATCCAGATCACAGACGCCATGGCGCTGTTGCTGGAAGAGCAGTTGATGTATGCCTACCAGCTTCGGGGGACGCGATACGACGGCGGGACTCCCTTGGGCCTCCTGAGGGCGTCGCTGGAGATCGGACTCAAGCGCCAGGATACGTCCGAGGCTGTCCGGCAGATGGTGAAGGCGGTCACGAATGGCTCCTAGCCTGGTCGCTTTGTACGGGGCCGATGTCCGGATACCTAGTGAGCATTCGTCCTCGAAGCTGTGTCCAATCGGGAAGGAGGACGCCCGATGACGTCTCAAAGGGACTCTTTTCTGGAGGAAGTGAGAGGTCTGCGGGACGAGCTGGGCCGCCTGCTGGATGGGATGGACTACTGCTTCGACTGGAAGCCGTCCGATGGGGAGTGGTCGGCCCGGGACCTGGTCTACCATCTGGTAGACACACCTGATGGAGGCATCGACGCTGCGATTGATGGCATCTTGCAGGGCCGTATACAAGAGCTGCCGGTAACGGCGAGCCTCAGCAACCTTGATCCCGAGCGTCAGGCGAAGGACATAGCGGGGGCCCAGGAAGACATCGAGGCGGTGCTCTCTGGGGTGGATAGGGCCCTGGCCTCCGCTACGGACGCCGACCTCTCCAGCAGGAGGTTGACCCTAAACTCCATCACCTACTCCCGCACCAGGGAGATGGCGGCCCAAGAGCTGCTGGAAGGGCTGTTTCTGCGTCATTGGAAAGAGCACCTCGCACAGCTCGCCGCGCTTCGAGACGCACTGGGCCTGGGCTAGCCAGGCGGTGTAGTACCCCGTTGCGTCTGACTACTAGTCATTGTCATCGTCATCACCGTCGTCATCGCCATCGGTCTGAACTACCGTTTTTGTCGGTCCATTGCAGCTAGCTCCAGGTACGACGCCGCTCACCCTGATCCAATCGTTCAGCTCGCCGATCTCGACGTTACTGAGGGGAGTCGTCCCGTCGGCCTCGGCGAGGAAGATGGTCACTTCAGCGTCGTCAGAGACTCTGCCTCGCGCGCGCACCTTGTAAGCGGCTTCTATTTCCATCCCATCCGAACTGCACTCTAGGGTGCGGCTCCTTTTTATAATTACCTTCTCGTTGTCCTCGACCTGGTGCACGTCTACAATGGCGTCCCTGGGTACAGTGACCTTGATCAAGGCGAACAGTCCTCCCTTGGGGTGCTGGCCTGCTGGAAAGGCCAGGTGGGGGCTGGCGGATATGTGGACGGATAGTCACCTGTGTATGTGTAGCTTGTGGTTTACAGGTCTCTATCGATCCCGGGGTAACTATGACTTTATTAAATGACAAACCAGATTAAAATGTAGTGTAGATTGGGTGTGAAGTTGGGTAGAGATCGTGCTAGGAGGAACGGGCCAGCGGAATCCGGCTCTGAGGCCGATTACTCCCCCAAGCCATCCTTCATGTGACGCCGGATCGAAGGCTCTATGTCTAGCATGTTTTGCGCTCCCGGATATTCGGTCAGGCCGACGTTCCCACTTTTCGCCATCTCGGTGACGGCGTCCAGCACGGCCTCGATCCTCCGGGCTCCGGCAAGGGCGCTGGTCTTCAGGTTGGTGGCCGCTCCTGGCGTACTCTCGTCGAATGCCTCGGCGCGACCTATGATCGGGCTCAACGCGTTCCGAATATGATGCGTAAGGGCCCTGGCGGTCTGGACCAGCATCTCCAGCCGGGCGTTCTCCTCCAGAATCCTCTTTCGCTCCGTCACGTCGCGCAGCGTAGCAAGGTAAGCGGGTTCGTCTTCCCAGTCCGTTTCCACCACCCGCATCTCTACGATCGTCTGGGCGTCTTCGGGGTCGCCGACGGTAAGCTCCCTGGTTTCCTGAGCTGCCACGGGAAAACTGGAGGAGACCATGGACAAAACATTGGGGTCACGCTGAAGGATCGCGGCCGCTGCCGGGTTGGCAAGCCGGACCGTTCCAGACGTATCGAGAATTACGATCCCGTCGGCGTTGTTTCGAATGACTTTGCGCAGACGGTCTTCGCTGGCGCGCAGATCCTTCATTCGTGCTTCCAGGTTTCTTAACAGCCGGTTGCGCTCCCTAGCGTATAGCAAAGACCTCTCCAGCAGCAGGGCGCCGAACTGGCCCTTTACCAGGTAGTCTTGGGCACCCTTGCGCACCGCTTCGATAGCCAGTGACTCGTCGTTGAGGCCGGTAAGGATGATGATCGGTACATTGGGCGCCTTTGAATGGGCCTCCGCGAGTCCGTCCAGGCCGTGACTATCGGGTAGGGAAAGGTCCAGCAGGGCCACGTCGATGTCACCTGTTGACAGACGGGCCAGTCCCGGGGAGAGACGGTCGACGACCTCCAGGTCGATCCTCACACCTCTGGTTTCCGACAGCGTCTCCCGTACTAGGAAGGCGTCGTCGGGATCGTCCTCGATCAGGAGTACCTTCAGCGCCGGGGCCGTGTCGGCCATCTCTTACCCCTTCTAGCTCAGCATTGGGGTCAGACTGGTTGCTGCTAGGGCACCTGTTCCCTGGATAGACCACTCTTGGGTCTTATGCCGGCAGCTCTACGATTTCGATCCAATACTTCCCTAGGGTCTTCAATGTCTCCACCAGTTGGTCGAAGGTCACCGGCTTGGTGATGTACGAGTTGACCCCAAGGTCGTAGGTTCGGACTATATCTTCCTCGGCTTTGGAGGAGGTCAGCACGATGATGGGAATCTGCCGGAGGCGGGGGTCCGACTTGATCTCGTTAAGGGCGTCGCGGCCGTCCTTCTTGGGCATATTCAGATCGAGGAGGATAAGGCCTGGGCGCGGCGCCTCCGCCGGGCTTGCGTAAGGACCAGATCGGTTCAGGTATTCCAACAGCTCCTCGCCATCTTGGACGAAACGGAGCTCATTGACCATCTGGCTCTCTTCCCAGGCTTCTCTCACCAGCATGCGGTCCTCCGGGTCGTCCTCGGCTATAAGGACGGTGACGGCTTCAGAGCGATTACTCATCAGAACCTTCTCCATCAGCTTGTTTCGTCGGAAGGGTAATGGTAAACGAAGCTCCCTGCCCGGACGTACCCTCCGCCGTGATCGTCCCACTGTGTCGCTGGACGATCTTGTCGCAGATGGCCAAACCGATGCCGGTCCCCTCGTATTCTTCGCGTCCGTGGAGGCGCTGGAAAATCGTGAAGATGCGTTCGGCATGCTTCTGGTCGAACCCGATGCCGTTGTCCTGTATGGTGATCCGGCAGATCCGCTGGGACCACCGGCCTCCGGCCTGAAGGCTTGGTTCCTCGGTCAAGAGCTCGCTTCTCACCTTGACCACCGGAGCCACGTCCTCGCGCCGAAATTTGACGGCGTTACCGATGAGGTTCAGGAACAGCTGGTGCATTTGGGTCGGATCGGCCTCGATGGCCGGCAGGTCCCCGATATCCAGTGTAGCGCCTTCCTTCTCGATTCGCACCTCAAGATCGGATTGTACTTCCCGGACTACGTTGCCCAGTTCCACCACCACGAAGGGCTGCCCCTTGGTGGTGACACGCGACAGTGTCAACATGTCGGAAATCAAGTTTTGCATGCGAGAGGCGGAGTCCTTCATCCTCCTCAGGTAGTCCAGGCCACGTTCACTGAGGGCATCGCCGTTGGTCGCCTCCAGGCGATCGCCGAAAGCTTGGATCTTGCGCAGCGGCTCCTGCAGATCGTGGGAAGCCACGTAGGCGAACTGCTCCAGCTCTGTATTCGACCGGGCCAGGTCATCGCTGTATTGTTTCAAGGCCTCTTCGGTCTGCTTTAGCTTGGTGATGTCCATCGTGGTGACCAGGACACTGTCGAGGCAAGCGCTCTTTGAAAGCACCGCCAGGCTCAGCAGCGAGTTATATCGGCGTCCATCCAGAGTACGACCGACGGTTTCACATTCGAAATACGTCTTTCCTTCGATCAGGGCGACCACAAGATCCTTGAAGACGTCATCCAACGTCTCAGTTTCGAAGATTATCCGCAGGGGTCCCAGCAGCGCCTCTTTACTCTCGACGCCGAAGGTATTTACCATGGCGGCGTTGGCGTCTCGGACCATTATTAGCTCGATGGTTTGGCGGAGAAACTCGGGATGCTCGTCGAAATATCCCCGGATATCGGTGACCCCCTGAGCCCTCAAGCCGGTCAAAACCGACATAAGTTTGGAGTAGTCCTCTTCAAACATGGGGAGTGGAGCCGACTCGAATATCCTTTTGTACCTCTCCAGGCTTTCCCTAAGGGCCTCCTCGTCTTGGGCTCGCCGAGCGGCGGCGGCCTCCAGTTGCGCCACCCGTTGCCGCATCTGGAAGAGCTCGTCCATAAGTTCCTCGTGGGTCTTGTCCAGGTCCTTCAGTTCGGCAGTCCGACTATTCAAGCTTCCCCCTGGCGAGCTGCAGTGCGGCCCTAATCAATCAGTCCGGACCGAAGAGTATTCAGCAGGCGTCAACGCCCGTCGCACGGCGGCGGCCGTGTTTCTGGGCGCTTTTCTAGCTATATTAGACTGTCTGGATCGTGAGAATGTAGGGTGTGAAGGGCTTGAAAGAGGTTTGAGGCTGCTACGGGCCGGCGGAGGCCGCCCGTTGGTGGGGGACTTCGACGGCTATCGTGTGTATGGAGTTGTTGGCGTAGCCCCGAAAGTTCCATGCGACGCTGGTCGGCTGGCTGTCACCCGAAGAATCGAACGCCCGCGCCATGAAGATATAGTGGCCGGTCTCGGCAGCGTCCCAGTCGGCTTCCCACAGGCGCCAAGCATGAGAAATGGGCTCCTCCAGCAACCTGGCTTCCTGCCAGCTACGCCCCCCTTCGGTGCTCACCTCCACCTTTGTAACCTCTCCGGTACCGGACCAGGCTAGGCCCCTGATGGTGAAGGGGCCTCGGGGGATGACCTCGCCATGCCTGGGCGCCGTGATGAGGGACTTGACTTTCAAAACAGTCACAGGCTCCCGGTCTAGGGAGTTTTCCAGACCCTCGTTGATGACCACGTAACGGCGCTTCTGAAAGAAGCCCTCGAAGGCCCCCTCCGAAGCCTCGATGTTTACCAGCCACTTCACCGACGCCATCCCATACCACCCCGGGACGATCAACCGTAATGGGTATCCGTGGACCGGCAACAGGTTTTCGCCGTTCATTTCATAGGCTAGAATCGTGTCGGGGTAAAGGGCTTTGTCCAGGGGCAGGCTCCGTCTGTAGTCCAGCTCGAAGGAGACTCCCTCTTCCTCTTCCTCCCCATGGTCTGCCCCCTTGAACACGATTTCTCGGGCGCTGCTTTTCAGCCCGGCCACGTCCAAGAGCAGATGGGCGAGAGGCACTCCCTTCCATCGAGCGGTGCTTATGGCCCCATGAGTAAAGCGCAAGCCCTCGGCTGGGGGGGTTACGTAGGCCCGACTGTTGCCGGCGCACTCCATCGTCATGGCGATCTCTGTGCTGGGTAGAGCTAGGATATCGTCGAAGCTGAGGCTTACCGGACTGTGGACTTCTCCGTTGACCTCCAGGTGCCAGTCCGGGACCTTCAGGTCAGGTGTCTCGGGGAAGTGGTTGCGAACGTAGAAACTTTCTGTCGGGGTAATCCGAGTGCGGAGAGACGTCAGGGACGACTCACGGCAGAGGGGTTCCTCGGACAGGGGTATAAGCTCGGACCGCCCGGTTGAGTCCGTCATTCCGTCCTCCTACTTGCAGGTCCAGGTGGAGCCCGGAAAGTGGGCATCCGGTATACCCACCGTTTTGTTTGCTCCATCGGTGACACGGAGGAAATAGTGTAGGGGGTCCTTGAGCCAGAGTGTCCGGCTCATGTTCCGAAACCTCCGACCGGCGGCCGGCGGCCCTTGCTGGGCGAGACGGCCTCGTAAGCGTGGGCTATCTGAAACATCATCTCTTCCTCAAAGGGACGGGTGGTGATCTGGAGGCCGACGGGCAGCCCCGCCTGGTTGAAGCCGCATGGGATGGAAATGGTGGGGAGGCCGGTTATGTTGAAGGGAGCGCTGGTCCTGGAGATGAGGCCCGACCCGGGGATTCCTCCGGGATACTCCTGGCCGGAAACGGTGAATGATTTGGCATCTATGCGTAGGCCTGCTATGGGCGACGTGGGCGTCACCAGGAAGTCCACCTCCTGAAGAACCTCGGCGTACTCTTCCTTGATCAGCCTCTGCACCTTCAGCCCCTTGGAGTAGTCCCTCCCGAGGACGAACTGGGCAGCCAGGGTGCGGTAGAGTAGCTCCGGGCTGTAGTCCTGGCGCCGGTCTCTGATGTAGGGCTCGTTGGTCACAACGGTGTCCACCATGGAGGCGATGCGGGCGGCGCCCAGATACTTCATCATCGGGAGCCTCACCTCCTTCGGCTTGGCACCCAGCTCCTCCAGAGCGGCGATAGCCCGGCGGACCGCTTCCTCCACCTCCGGCTCGATGGCGTCGAAGTAGTAGTCGACCGGTATTCCCATCCTGAGACCGGCCAGGCCCTTGTCCAGGGATGCGGTGTAGTCGGGCACCGGGACGGGCACCGTGCTGGGATCCAAGGGGTCGTAGCCGGCGATGGCCTGGAGGACCAGAGCGCTGTCCCGCACAGAACGGGTCAGGGGTCCGATGTTGTCCCCGTTGAAGCTCGTCCCCAGAAGCCCCCTCTGGCTCACCCTGCCGAAGGTCTGCTTCAGGCCGACCACTCCGCAGAAGCTACCGGGGAGCCGCACGGATCCGCCAATGTCGGTGCCCAGCGAGGCGAAGGTAACGTAGCTGGCCACGTTGGCCCCGCCGCCCCCGCTGGAGCCTCCGGGCACGTGGTCCAGGCTCCAGGGATTGTGCACCGCCCCGTAGTGGGGATTGTTGGAGGTGGCCCCCGCGGCGAACTCCTCCAGGTTCTCCTTGCCCAGGATTATGGCCCCAGCCTTCTTGCACAGGGTAACCGCCTGAGCGTCCTCGTCGGCGACGTAGTCGGCGAACACTTTCGAGCCCAGGGTGGCGAGGACCCCAGCCACTTTGATGTTGTCCTTTATGCCCACGGGGATGCCCTGCAGTGGTCCCAGGTACTCTCCTCTGGCGAGAGCGGTCTCCTGCTCCTTGGCCGCCACCATCGCCCGGTCACTCATGACCGTGATGAAGGAGTTCAGTACCGGCTGAAGCCGGTCCACCAGGGCCAGGGTCGCCTCCATCACCTCCACCGGCGAGACCTCCCTGGCCTTGATCCGGGGCGCCAGTTCCGAGATGCTCAGCCTTGACAGCTCTATGTCCGCCATCAGCCCTGTCCCCCTTCCTGTGCTCTCAACAGGCGGGCTGACATCACATCGGTGAGGTCGAGCTCCTGCAGCCGCTCGATCTCACCGATGTATGCGTCCAGCGCAGGTCGTATCAGGTCCAGCTCTTCGTCGGAAAGCTCAAGCCCCTGGAGCTCGCGGATTATCTCTTTGAGGGCCTCGTTGGAGAAGGCCATGGCTTTACCTCCCGTCGCACATGTGGCGATGGGAGTGTACCCCAGGGCCTATTGGGAGGTCAACGAAGCGGCCTGCTCCACCGGGCGAAGGCCTCGTTAGAACTTATCGGGCAGCAAGCCCAGCCGGCGGACACGAGATGGTGTCATGGAACCCACGAATATGCAACGTTTCTCGGCCTCGAATTCGGTCGGGGTGATGTCACCACTGTCTCGAAGGGACATCAAGTTCTCCAGTTGCTCAAGCCTTGAAATCGACATCGGTTCGGGGCGGCATGCTGTTTCGATGGATACCTTTCCCATTCCCGTCACCTCCTTGCCGCGCTCAGATCAAACATCCTCCGGGCGCCATATCAACGATTATCTCGCGTTATGTCTGAGGCAGGGCAGAGTGCTGTCACCCTCCAAAGCACGGTGTGATTGCCCTGTTTTGGGGTAGGTCGCGGGGCTAGACGCCGTCGGGGAAGGCCACGGTGAGGCTATGAGGACTCGATGCTGAGGGAAGACTATCTTGGCGCTAGCAGCAGCGCTTGGCTTCTGAAGAAACGTGATCTCTCACATCAGCAGGCAAAGGCGAAAGGGAACCCACATGGGCGTTCTCGAACGCCCGCTCGGGCCTGGATGTCGCGGGAATCACCACACTGACCCGTGGGTCGGCCAGGACCCAGGCCAGCAATGCCTGGGCCCAGGTGTCTATACCGTGTTCTCGCAAAGGAGAAAGGTCGGGTTCTCCCCGCAAGCGCTTCACCAGGCTTCCGGACCCCAGGGGCTCCATGACGATCACACCGATCCCCATCTCAGCCGCCAACGGCAGGAGAGATTCCTCACAGCGCCTCTCCAGGACGTTGTAGGGCACCTGGACCGCGTCTATACGTCCGGTCTTCATTATGGCCATCAACTCTGGAAAGGTGGAGGGGGAGTAGTGGGTGATTCCGACAAGGCAGATCTTACCATCGGCCTTGAGACGCTCCAGCTCAGGGAGATGGGTCTGCCAGTCCACCAGGTTGTGGATCTGGAGTACCTCGATGTAATCGGTCTGCAGCAGCCGGAAGGAGTTGGCGATCTGCGCCCTTCCGGTGTCTGCGCCGCGGCACCATACCTTCGTCGCCAGATGGAACTTGTCTCGCTTGCCATGGATGGCCAAGCCCACCACCCTTTCACTCTCCCCATACATGGGCGAGGTATCGATGAAGTTGGCGTCGCAGGCCAGACTGTTGTCGATGACCTGCTGCCTGAGCGGGATCTCCCACGAAGAGGCGATCTCGAAGGATCCGGCTGTGCCCAAACCGACGGCATTGACTTCGAGGCCGGCAAGCATACGAGTCAGCATAGACTATCATCCTCTCTGAATCCCTTTGGCCGGGGTCGATTCTATGAGGGTTGGTCTTTATTGTCAACGAAGACGCACGACGGAGTGCCTCGCTGGCGCGAAAGGCGGCACGCACCAGACTAGACCTGGTAGAATCGTAGGAAACTCTATTTTAGGTCAGGAGACGTAATGGACGCGAAGAGACTGATAGTGGACACCCTGGAGGAGATGGAAAGGGACCAGGAGAGCGCCCTGGAAGGACTGACAGCCGAGGAGCTTTCCTGGAGGCCGGCGGATTGGGCCAACTCCATAGGCTTCACCCTCTGGCACGTGACCCGCGCCGAAGATGTATGGGTTCAGGGCCGCGCCCAGGGAGTCGAGGAGCTCTTTGAACGAGACGGCTGGCCCACCAAGTGGGGAATCCCGACCGACGAAACCGGCCACGTCTACGACGAGGCGAGACTGGCCCAGTTCCCGACGCCGCCGGTTGAAGAGCTGATGCAGTACTACCGCGCCGTTCGCAGGAACACCATGGACTACCTGGATAGTCTAACCGCTGAGGCCCTGGACCGGCCCCTGGTCATCGAGCAGTCTTCCTTCGAAGGAGCGCCCGTCGGCCGCATGTTCAGCCACCTGCTATCGGAGATCGGGCAGCACGTGGGCCATATCCGTTACCTCAGGGGCCTGCAGCGAGGTCTCAACAAATAGCGGGTAGTACGTCCCCGACTGCGAGCGGTGAATTGGCTTTTGGGCAGCGGCTCCGCTGGCGTGTGCGATGCCCGCCTCTGTTCGGCTCTTGATACCTAAACGTGTGTATCACCTGATCACCGCCGTGGCACTCGCCAATGATCTTTGATCTACGCTTTCGGATAGCCTATGAGATAGGTGATCGAGTGCGGAAAAGCTTCCCGCCCGATCTCCCATACGTAGTCACTGCCATGGGGATGTAGCCCGTCCACCAGTTCCTGTAGCTCTTGAGTGGAGTACAGCCGCAACCCCGATGCGAACCCGTCCCACGCGACGTAGAGAGGAACAAGGGGGACGACGTAAGTCCAGAAGAGGCGACTCCAGCGGAAGGGCCGGATGAAGGGCGTTGTCAGCAGATGGGCCACAGGATTCGCCAACAGCATCATTCCGACCGGAGGAGGCCTTCTTGCGGTCAGGTCGAAAATCCCGATGGGGCGTCGTTGGCGCACCGCGTCCAGCAGGACGCTCCGGGCCGCCTCCGGTGGGAAGTGATGGAAAGAAGAAAAGAGAGTCCTGAACCCGGACAGGTGTGAGGGCACCTGCGCCGCGTCCACCGGCTGATCGACGAAATCCACGCCTCCGCCCGAACGCTTCCGCAAGTACTCGAAGGCCGCCCGGTTCGGGAACTTGTCGCTAAGGGTCATCGTCACGGGGCAGCCTGCTTTGACCAGCGCTTCACGTACTCGGAGAGCGGGCCCTCCGCCGCCTGAGCAAAGGTCGAGGACCTCCTGGCTCCCCGTTTTTACCAGGGCATCCTTCAGTTTGGGAACGATGGACCGGTATATGTTCCCGACTTCGGTCATTGAACGGAGGACATCCGTGCCCGCATCGCGAATAGATGCAGGTAACCAGGTCTGGTCTTCCAGTTCGAAGAGATGTACCCGTTTCATAAGACATCACCATGCGGTGCCACGGCTGACTTCATGATTCCCTTCCTTCCACAGTGCTGCTGAGAGAAGTCTAATACACGCTCGCCTTGAGGAAATGAGTTCCGGTCCCATCGTGCCTGGGCAAAAGGGCCTAAACTAAAGCCAAAGCGGAATCTACATGGATGGCTATGGTGACTTTACAGGATCCACCCTAGCGTTGGATTAGGATTCCCGTCACACCGGCGAAAGCCGGTGTCCAGTCCTGGCCATGGATTCCGGCTTCCGCCGGAATGACGAGTTCCGCGATGCCTATTGTGACTTTGCTGGTTTCACCTCGGTTTAAGTATAGGTGACCGGGGCTCATAGTCCCGCCAAAGGAATATGAGCTTTCCCCATTTAGCTGAATGGACATGCTGTAGCTCATACGGAGAGGCTAGCCCGGTTCCTCCGGTCGCATGCTGACCAGCCCTTTGCGCAGGGCATACAGCACGGCCTGGGTCCTGTCGTTCACCCGGAGCTTGGAGAAGATGTTGGCTACATGATTCTTGACAGTTTTTTCGCTGACGACCAGCTTCGCCGCGATCTCCTTGTTGGCGAACCCGTCTGTGGCAAGTTGAAGCACCTCCAGCTCTCTCTGGGTAAGCTCCTCGTGGGGAAGGTCCGGTTGCCGGTGTGCGGGACCGCTCCCGAACTGCTCTAGGACCTTTCCGGCGATGACCGGGCCCAGCAGTACTTCTCCATGAGAGGCTGCCTCGATCGCCCTTTTCAGCTCTTCGGGCTCCGCCTCTTTAAGTACGTAGCCCCTGGCCCCTGCCCGCATGCCGGAGAACACCGTTTCCGGGTCATCGAACATGGTGACCAGGATTGTTAGCAACCAGCAAAAGTGGGACACATTGGGACCCGAGAGATCAGGTGCTGGATGGGGGTCTGGTGAGCTCTCTGAGGGCCCTGTTATAGCGTCTGCGGTTTTGGATGGTTTTGGCCTTCACCTCCTTTCTGCGTTGTAGGATCTCTTGCCGTCTTCCCTTGAGCACGTCAGATGGTGTCACGTTGGCCAGGGCCTTGTGATAGCGCCGGTAGTTGTAGTAGCTGACGAACGCCGCGATAGCCGCATCGAGGTCAGAGGGCAACTCATAGGGCACCTGGTTTACGTCCCGTTTGATGCTCTGGTGGTAGCGCTCCAGCTTCCCGTTGGTCTGAGGGTGGAAAGGGGTTGCCAGGATGTGCTTGATGCCAACCATACCCAGGTAGTCCCTGAATGCCCTCGAGACATAGCCCGGGCCGTTGTCACTCAGCAGCCTAGTGCGGTCTGTGACTGGAACTTGATCCATGCCGGTCCTGTCCACAGCATCCTGGACCACCTCGATGAAGGAGTCGGCCGTCATGTCTTCCTGGAGCCTGTGAGCCAGGATGAAGCGGGAGTAGTCGTCCATCACGGTCACCAGGTAGTAGTAGCCCCAACCTACTACCCTGAAGTAGGAGGCGTCGGTGGCCCACATCTGGTGAGGGCCTGTGGTCTTGCGGTGGTACTCCTTACCCGCGGCCAGCTTCATCTCAGGCCTCTTCACCAGACCCTCCCTGCTCAGGATACGGTAGACACTCGACTCTGAGACACTGAAGCCCTGGTTGTCGGTGATCCACGCGGCCAGCTGACGGCAGCTCAGCTCCGGCATCTCTCTGGCTGCTGCGAGAACTGAGCGTTCTTCCCGAATGCTGAGACGGTTCCACGGGGGCTTGCCGCCTCCTGCATGGTCCTCAAGTCCTTGTTGGTCCTGGCGTCTGAGCCACCGGTAGTAGGTGCTCTTAGGGATACCCAACTCGCTGAGGGCCTTTCGTTTAGGGAGGGGAGACGAGGCTACTTCGGTAAGTACTTCTGCCTTCTCCACGGCGCTCATCCGCTGGTACCGGTAGCTTCCTGGGGCATGGGGATGGCCGTTTTTTTGAGACGGTACGCCTCCAGCGACAGATCGGCCACTAGCTCCTTGAGCTCCCCGTTCTCTCTCTTGAGCTGCCCTACCTCATGCTGAGTGGCGTCCCGCATCGTGTCGCGGGTCAACCTCTCCTTGCCCGCCTCCATGAACTCTTTGGTCCACGAGTAGTAGGAGTGGGGCTTGATCCCCTCCCGCCGGCACAGGTCGTTGACTGTGACCTCGCGGCGGAAGCCCTCCAGAACAATTCGGATCTTCTCTTCGGGGGTGTACTTACGTCGGGTAGCCGCCTTCACCGTGCGAACGAAGGACCTCGTCTCCGCGCTCCGTTCCTCGGCGGCCTCTGCTTTGTCTACGTCTGACTGGGACACATCTGCTCCTTTCTGTGGGTAACTCTACCCTCACTTCAGGAGCTCTCGCCACCCTCCAAACTCTCGGGTTTTCTTACCCTCCGATGTGTCCCATTATCGCTGACGGCCTACACTCCGATGATTGCCATGAAGCCGGCGAACCGGGCCAGGCCTCCATTGTCGAACAGGAACAGCGTAAGAACGTACATGGCCACGGAGGCGACGGCCAGCGCGGAGAATATGGTAAACACGAGCCCAAGTAACTTGGCGGCCACGAAGGCTGCTCGCGTCACGGGCTTGCTGAGGGTCATGGCCGCCGTACCACTGGCTCTTTCGCCGGCCAGAGAGCCCATGGCTACGATGATGGCCAGCAGGGTTCCCAGACCAAAGATCGAGAAGCCGAAACCCGAGAGGACCTCACGGGCCTCCTCCGGCCCCCGAGGTTCACTTCTGACTTCGCTCACGATGAAGGGAATTATGCTTATGAGAAGCGCCAGGACGACGAAGAAGCCCGCCATGGCCAGGAACTTCCACGTCCGCCGCTGCTCCAGGATCTCCTTACGCGCCAGCACCCAGAATCCGCTCATGCCGTGACCTCCTGCTCATCCATCAGCTCCATGAATACGTCCTCCAGGCTGGCCTCGGCCAGCTCCAACCTCAGGAGGGTCACTCCTGCCTCGTAAACCATTCCCGGTAGCTCTCTCTTGGCCACTTCGAGATCCGATACGTCTACCCGGAGGACCTCCCTGCCGTTGCGCTTGATCCCATCCACGGAGGTGACCCACGGTACACCGGCCAGCCTACCGGCCACGACGCCAGCGCCGTCCTCCACCTCCAGCTCAAAACCCGGCTGTCGTCTTTGAGAGCGCAGATCGTCGATGGAACCAATGGTCGCCAGCTTCCCCCGAACGATAATAGCCACGTGGTCACACATCCGCTCCACGTCGGCCAGGATGTGGGTGGAGACGAAAACGGTGGTGTGGCCCTTCAAGGAAGCTATGGTCTCCAGCATGTCGCGGCGCCCCATGGGGTCCAGCGCAGAGGCCGGCTCGTCCAGGAAGAGGATTTCCGGGCGGTGCATCAAAGCCTGGGCCAGTCCCAGGCGCTGCTGCATCCCCCTGGAGTATCCCTTCACCTTCCGGTCCGCCGCATCGGTGAGCTTTACTTGCTCCAGGAGCTCTCCGGCCCTGGTTTTCGACTCCGAGGCCCCCAGGCCATATAGACCACCGGTGAAGTCCAGAAACTCCCGGCCCGTCATCCAACCGTAGAAGGCCGGAGACTCGGGCAGGTATCCGACCTTGGAGCGCAACCGTAAGGACCTGCCCGACACATCCTCCCCGTCGACCCACATACCGCCTGCCGTGGGGTTAGTTAAGCCGGTAAACAGCCGCAGGGTTGTGGTCTTACCGGCCCCGTTGGGCCCGAGGAATCCGAAGGCACTGCCTCTCTCGACGGCCAGGCTCAGGCCGTCCAGGGCTATGAACTTTCCGAACCGTTTCGACAGGTTCTCGCAGCGAATCGCTTCCGTTCCGATCATGATCTCTCCTTTTACGACCCCTGGGGTTCCCGGAGGGTCAATGCCTAGTGTCGAGAAATAGGTATCTGTTCAATCCCGGGTGAGAGTTTTAGTCCCTAGGGCTATCTTGACCACCAGCCCGAACTCGGTCATTGGGTACTCGTTCCAGGAGGTCAACATGGTAGGCTCCCACTGGGGATGCCAGACCCAGGCGGTCCATCCGATATCCCGGGCTTCGGCATGCCGGATCAACGGGAGTCCATAGTTCGCGGCCGTTCCCCTGAGGTTACTGTTGGGGCTTTCCCGGTCGAATCCCCATTCTCCGATAAAAACAGGGGCCGTCTTTCCCAGCTCATCCAGCACGGCCTTCCAGCCGGCCCCTGTACCTGGGTAGGGATGGGTTTCGTAGATGATGTTGTTGCGCCGTACCGGGTCCTCGATCGCCCCTCGCAGGTCGTACCCCCAGTCGACGCCGGAGACGAAAACCAGGGCCTCCGGATGGACGGCGTGCACCGCGTCGACCAGCTCTTCGGCCACGGGGCGCCACTCCGACCAGGCGATCCGGGTAGGCTCGTTGAAGGTCCCGTAGAGGACCCAGGGCTTGTCCCGGTATCTCAAGGCTATGGCCCCGAGGGCGGCTTTAGCCAGCTCAGGGTCCGGGTTGTCCAGCCTCGGGTACGGATTGAATCCGGTTATCGGGTTCCCGTGAGCGTGCCACCCCAGGAAGATATACAACCCCAGCTCTCCACCCCACTGGACCAGCGGGTCGAGGTACTTCTCCATGTACCGTTGGTCGCTCTGCCACGTGCGCGGGAGTATCGGGACCCTTATGATGTCGGCGCCCCACTCCTCTGCCAGGACCCGGTAGTCTTCGCGAACGAAGTGGTTGTCGCGAGTGGCCAGCATAAAAGGATCGGCTACGGCGACGCCCCGCAGGACCGCCTGCTCTCCATGGATGTTCTTGATCTGGTTTCCCACAATCTTCAGTTGAGGCGGCGGTGCGCGCCTCGGAGCAGGTTGTGCCGTGGTCTTCCGGCCGCTCACGTCTTCGACCACCCTCCGGATGGCGTAGATCACCAGGTCGGGCTGATCTTGCTGAATCCCGTGCCCACTCTCTTCCGCGATTATGTGGGTACTGTTCGACGAGAGGCTTAGTAGCTCTTCTTGCGTATCCTCTATGACCTGAATCATGCGCTCCGCTATGTCTGCCGGCAAAGGACTGGCACCCCTCCTGGCAGCGGTCAGGACCACCAATGGGATGTCGCCCAAGTCAGGTCCCAATAGGCCCAGTCCGCCGGGAAAGGTAAACCCGTCGTCCTGGTGGACAACGACGTCGCGTACCTGTTGCCACTCTTCCTCAGTCAATACTTCCTGGAACCGGGCCACCGGGTCGCCGTGGCCGGTATCGACCAGCACCATCCCCGCGACCTCGTTCAGGTATCGGTTGGCGAAGACCCGTACCAGGATGCCGCCAAGGGAGTGACCGACAAGGACGTAGGGACCATCGACTCCGGCCGTTGCCAACAGGCCATGGAGCTCGTCAGCAATCTCCTCGGCATGCTCATTCACAGAGACGGACTCGCTGTAGCCGGCGCCGGCACGGTCGTAGGCACATACTCGGGTGAAGTCAGCTACGAAGGGCTGCACAAGATGCCAGCTTCCGGAGTTGCCTCTACCCCCCGCCTCCAACACAACCGTGGGGCCGCCTTCACCTTCGCAGGCGAGGTAGATCTGCCGCCCGTCCACATCCACCAAGCCGGGACTTCCAATAGGGTCTTCCTCATCCCCGCCACCGAAAAACCCGGAGGCGTCGGCCCGTGCCCTCTCATCGTCACTGAGGCAGCCGTCCATTGCCTGAAACGCTTCTCCCCACGCCGTTTCACTAGAGAAGATGGCCTTCAGGTCCTGGCTGCTCAAAGCGCTGCCCATGCAACCGATGGTGCCATCGCTGAGCCCGCCCAGCTCGCTAGCTACGAAACCGCCCAGGAACCGGGAGATAGACTCGTTGCTGAGACAGCGGGACAGCACCTCATCTTTGATCAGGGAAGAGTCCTGGGAGAAGTCGCTTCGTAGAAGTTGGCCGTAGGCCTCCTCACCGAGGCTCTGGCGTATGCATTCCCCATCCTCGGTAGGGAGCTGGTCCATGACATCCCGGCCCGTCGCCCCTTCGCTGAAGGCGATGGGCACCAGCGGCGCAGGCGCGACCACAGCCTTCCACTTCCGATAAGTTTCATCGTCGAAGGTCATAGTCACCCTAGTTACCACACCGCCCACGACCAACGTCTCCAAGGTGCCTGTGAGGGGACCGAGACCGCCTAGCTCGTCGTCATCCGTATAGGAAAACCCGCCTCGCAGTGCGTCGCCCACCACGCTTGTGCCAGATAGGGTGATCCTGGCATTGGCGGCGACGCTTCGAAGGTTCTCTTCGACAGCCGCCGATTTGCCAGTATAGGTGTGGGTGAATGGTGCGCCCTCTGGTCCAAAGGGCAAGTTCTCAATGGTAAAGACGGCACCGTCGGCATAGATGCTCCTAAGCCCCTCGATGTCGCCAGCGTTGAACGCCTCGACATAGGCATCCGTCACGGCTCGAGGGCCTGGAGTCGGGGGCAGCGTGGGGGGCGAGGTGGGTGTTGGAGGTGCGGTTGGGGTAAACGTGGGAAGTGCGGGTGGCGTCTCCGTAGCAGTGGGAGTCGGTGAGGAAGGCGCTCCCCCGCCACATGAACCAAGCACCATGATGGAAACAAGGATCGCAACCGCGATGACGAGCTTTTTCATGGTGCTCCTTCCAGAACTAACTACGGCTGGGAGATGCATCTCTCCGATTCTCGAATCGAGCCCGAAGAGTTAGTGCATAAACTCTCTCACAGGACCGGTCGTCTGAAATGAGCCTCAGGGCCTATTGCTGGTAGGCAAAAAGGCCTACGGACCGGTGGTGGGGTATCCCGGCTGGTCGGCGGCTGGGCATGGACAACGGCCTGTACCACAGGGCACGGTACCTCGACACCCGACAAAGGAGGTTCCTCGCCAGAGACCCGCTAGATAAAGAAATGAGCTCTTATGAGCTGGTGGAGAGCAACCCGAGCAAACTGGGTCGACCCGTGGAGCATGGGCCGGTACATCACGATTGGTGCGCCCCGCCCAGCTTCAGTTGGGATCAGAGCTGGACCGGGCGGACAGGTGACATCGCAGGTGCCAAGGATCGGCTGCGCTCGGGCGTTGTAGTGGATGCATGGAGTCCTGGTCTCACAGAATCCGTCGAGAGCCCCTGTAGCGGACGCCGCTAAGCGACAGCGAAAGCCCTTCTCGCGGAGCTTCTTTCAGAAGGCGGTCACCCGTATGTAAGACTCCCAGAAGCGTTTCCAGCAAGTAGATAATTGCACCGCGAGCCTAGACCTTGAGAATATTAGCGGCCGGATACGGTACCGGGAAAGAGTGCTCAGGTCTTGGGCGACTGTCTCCGGTTCGTCCAGAACGCCCTCAGCCTCCGGTTCCCGGGAACCCTCGGTCCAACCGGGATTGCTTCACGGGTTGTTGAGGCCGGTCACCGTGTGATGAGAGCCTGTCCCACAAGTGGGAAGTGGTGAATAGAACCGCGTTAGGTCGTTAGGTGTGTTTCCGAGGTGACATCAACGAAGAGATGGAGATGTCGCTTTGACCAGGGTTTGCTTTACGACCCTGGCTGGGAAGTGCTAGGGGAATGCTGGATTGAAGGGTGAGGGTTGCTGTAGTGACAGCAGTTGCTGTCAGAGAGTGGGGAGAGGCTCTAGGCCGTGGATACTTGAGTGGAGAGGGAGGCTCGGGGTCTCCACGCCTTCCAGAGGGTGCGGAGGTTGAAGGCGATAGCAAGCACCGTCCATTCGGCCTTCACGTTGGCAAGGCCACGCAACAGGAACCTCCGTGCCCTCAGTTGCTCCTTAAAGATTCCGAAGACGGGTTCGATCAACTGCTTTCTCAGATTGTAAGCCGTCCTGGCTGCCTCGGTAGACATCCATTCTCTGTGATCCCGCAGTGCACGGTCGTATGGTCCGATTTCTAGTTTGCGTCCCCGTTGGTAGTCCCTGGTGCAGACTCCAAAAGCGGGGCAGTTGCGGCAGGCGGAGACAGAGACTGGTCGGTATACCCGGACCGGCATTCCTTTGTTTGTCGACGAACTGGAGAAGCGCAATCTCTTTCCCTGAGGACAGATGTAGCTGTCGTTATCCTCGTCATAGGTGAATCGGTCCTTATGATAGGGGTTGTCCAGAGGTCGGGCCATATCCGGCATTGCCACTTGCTGACCTTTACGGTGACTCGCCTCCAGGTGCCCGCCTCCACAATAGCCGGCGTCAGCCAACGTCAACGGGGACCTGGCTCCTGTAACACCCTCTGCCTGTTCCATCATCGGAGTCAACTGGAAGGCGTCATTGGTTTGATCCACAACGTCCACGGCGGTCAGCAGCATGCCGGTCGTCTTTCCGCCTGATGCCAGCGGTGAAACCATAGCCTGGGCGTTGTAGCTGGGCACGAATCCCTGACGGGTCTTCATAAGTCTTGCGTCCCAATCGGTCAGGTTGATGCGCTTGCGATTCTGCTCAGAAGCCAACTCGTCCATCGCATGACGAATCTGCTCCCTCAGCACTCTCTTGTTGGCTAACTCCTCCGGCAGATGTAAGGCAGGGGTATCCTCACCTCCTTCGTTCTGATCTTCAAGGTCGGCTATCGCCTTCCCCACCCTGTTCAATAACCGGCCCAACTCCTCGGCATTGTAGGTCCTATCTCTGGCCGCATTGGCACCCACCTTAGTTCCGTCAACCGCCTGAACCGCCAGGTCCACCAGTTTCATAGTTACCGCCGTGCGCACTGTGCGCTCGAACAGCTTCCTCATGGCTCGGCGATGATCCCTGTAGAACCGCCACAGGGTGTTGTGGTCGGGATGCTGCCACCCAGTCAGCCACAGGTACGGTATCTGGTCGCGGCAGGCCGCCTCCAACTTGCGACAGGAGCGCATCCCGGTCATGAAGCCGTACAACCACACGCTTAGCAACGCACGAGGATGGTAGGCCGGCGCTCCCATCGGGTCGCCGTCTATCTCCACGCCGAGCTCAGCCCAGCCTTCCCTATCCAGTGCGTCCAGAAACTCGGCCACGAATCGGGCTGGATGGTCTAACGGCAACAGTTCGTCAAGAGAAGGCGGCAGCAGCCACATCTGATCGCGGTCCATATCTCGAAGCGGCATCTCCATCTCTCCTTCGTTGATGTCGCCTCTAAGGTACACCTAACACGGGTTCATTCACCAGGTCCCTGACTTCTGAGACAGCCTCGATGAGGGCGACGACCCAAACGTTCCCCAGAGATCGGGGGCTCTGCGCCGGTAACTCGGATCGATTGGGTTTGGCGGGTCGTGCTTTAGGGCCACACTTTACGCGGGAACCTGCGCCCCAGCGCCCGCTCGATCTCTCGCCACTTCTTCGAATCTTCCGCGGTGATGAAGGTGATCGCCTCTCCGGGTCGCCCCATGCGCCCCGTGCGCCCGGTGCGGTGGGTAAAGAGTAGCTCGGAGTCCGGCAAGTCGAAGTTGATAACCTGGTCGATCCCCTCGATATCCAACCCACGCGCTGCGACGTTGGTCGCCACGAGGATCGGGACCTTGCCGGAGCGGAATCGCTCCATTACCCGTTCCCGCGCGTTCTGAGCGAGGTTGCCTTGGAGAGCGTCTACAGGATAGCCGAGGTCGGCGAGTTTCTTTGCCAGCTTCTTTACACCGTGCTTCGTGCGCCCGAAGACGAGGATCGGCCCTCGGTTGCGGTCCAACAGCGTCCGCAGGGCATCCAACTTTCGAGCCTGGTCCATCTCGTAGACGACGTGCTCGATCTCCGGCGGCGCCTGGACATCCGCGTCTACGGCGACAATCTGCGGATCTCGTAGGTGCTTATGCGCGGTCTTCGCTACCCAGTCCGGCATCGTCGCTGAGAAGAGCGCCGTCTGTCGTTCCCTGGGTGTTGCCGCCAGGATCAACTCCACGTCGTGTGCGAACCCGCGGTCCAGCATCTCGTCGGCCTCATCCAGCACGAACACCCTGAGGTTCTTCAGCACCAGGCTCCCGCGCCGAATGTGGTCCAGTGACCGGCCCGGCGTCCCAATCACGACCTGGGCACCGGATCGCAGCGCCCTGACCTCCGGTTCCAAAGAGCGTCCGCCGTAGAGGAGCGTCACCGTCAGTGGCCGTCGCTTGGCCAGCCCCTGAACAACGCCCGCCACCTGGATCGCCAGCTCACGGGTTGGGACCAGGACGAGTGCTTGGACGGTGCGGCGTGATGGCTCGCATCGCTCGATCATTGGGATGGCGAAGGCCAGCGTCTTTCCGGAGCCGGTCCGCGCCTGCCCGATCACGTCGCGTCCTGCCTGAAGGGCTGGGATCGTCGCTTCTTGGATCGGCGTCGGGGTGGTGATTCCCATCTCGGCGATCGCCGCCCGTGTCGCCGGCGTCAACGTCAGATTGGGAAAGACGTCGCCATGACGCCCTTGGTCCTGCCGGCTGATCGACTCGGCGGGCCGGCCCTGCTGCTTGCGGGACCTAAAACAGTCCGTGCAGTAGATGGCCCGGTCCGGCCGTGGCACGAACGGGACGGCGGTACCGGCGCCACACGTCGCACAGACTGCGGCGTGGACATCGCGGGGGCGGTTGCCGGCGTTACCCTTCCCTCTTGTTAGTGTCGGAACCGCCTGAGATATCTCGGGTTTGGAATTAACTGTGTTAAGTATGATGCTGTCTCCCCTTCTTGCGTTAAGTGCCTGAATCCGATTGGTGAAAACTAGGGCCCTTTAACCGGCTCGATCCCCGCCTAAAGTGAGAGGCCCAGGTGATAGAACCGGAATGCCATCTGATCCGGTGGTTGGTATGTTCGACACTCGACCAGCACTCGTCTCATCTACCGAAGTATCCTCTCCCGCGCTTGACCAGCTTTAGCCTATCAGCCAGTGCGCTCGGCCGCTGTCCCACGTTTCCTGCTGGGCGGCTTTGTCGCGGACGGGCCTCATGAACGGTGAGGGTACGTGTTGGTTGATGAAATATCTGTCCGTTAAGGGCTTTGATGGCTGCTTCTGCCTGGGTACTTGATGGCATCTCGACAAAGGCGATGCCCTTGGGTCGGCCGGTATTACGGTCACGAATAATGGCCACTGAATCCACTTGGCCATGGGTACCAAACATCTCTCTTACGTCCCCTTCGCTGAATTCGAGCTGGAGATTTCCCACGTATATCCTCAAGAATTCCTCCTGTGGTCCCGCTTTGTGAGTTTCCCGGCGCGGGACAATTGCGCTATGGGTTGCACTGATAAGACACGCTAAGCTCTACGGGCTAGGCAAACCGCCCTGGTACCCATATAGCCGCAAGGATTCACAAAAGGTCCTTCAGCCGCGGGGTACATCCTGTCAATGAAAATGCTGGGGCCACCCGTCTGCGCTAGTATCATGAGTTTCGTCAGGCTGCAGCACCCAACGCCTGGGCATTCCTTCGACGAGACCGAAACACTCCCAGGTCCGGGATTAGCCCTACGAAAAGCCCCCCAAAGAGTAAGTGCATCAAGGGAATGGCTAGCCGGGCGCCCCCTATGGCTAACAGATAATAACGTGGCACTCGGCCCACGACGTTGGCAGATACGTATCGGAGCAGCGGGTAGTTAGAGCTGAGGGCCAGCACTCGAATTGGGAAGAAAGGGCGTAGCGCAAACGCGAAGACCACGATGGTCCACCACGGGCGCCAGTAGAAGCAGCGAACCGCGGTCTGATATAAGGGTGTCCGTTTCAATGGCGCAAGCCTTGGAAATGCCAAAAGCTTTCTGACGGTGAAGTAGTCGATGAGAGACGCCGTAATGGTTGCGAGGCTAAATAGGACCACTACCAAGCCGGGATGGTAAATAGTGCCGGCATGAATTACCGCAGGCTCTTGAGGCAGAAAGGTGCCGGGTAGGAAATACCAGAAGTAACCAGCCAGATGCCACCATTCCCCGATTATGAACCCGATCAAAAGTGTGCCCAGCAGGGCAGGAGCTATGGTAGCCGCGATCACCCAGGCCCCGGGATGGTGGCGGACCTCTCGACTTAAGGACGCAACGGTCAATTAAGTCTCAAGCCGACCCCAAGCACCTTTGGGTGGAAACGATTTCCCGTAGAGATGGGACTTTGTGATATACTGACAAGCGGAAACCCGAAATACAAAGCATCATAAATATATCATATGTGTGATTGTATGACAACCCGTTTATGGGATTAGCTGACTTGCCGCCTTGGAACTTCGTTACCAACCACGGGGCAGTGCTGATCACCGTATTCCGGCAGCCGAAGATCACCGCCAGGGAGATTTCATAGCATCTCGGCATTACCGAAAAGGGGCCGTGCTAAGGATTGTCGCCGACCTGGACGATGCGGGTTACATAACGAGGACCCGACAGGGTAGGACCAATACATATATGGTGGACCACGAACTCCGCCTACCTGGACCGGTGTTAAAGGATGTAGCCATAGGGGATCTGCTGTATATCCTAGGAGCTAGGTCGGTGGAGTTTGGCACCGATGGCTGACATCCCTTCTCTGTCCAGCCTGAAGAATCGTTAAGGACGGTGGACCATGAAATTGCTGCTCTGGGAAAGGGCAAAGTCTCTCCCTTTAGTGAGCAGCAGTTTCTCCGACTTTGGTAGATGGCTATCCCATTGGGAACAAGCGGCATCAGTGGCCGGCCTCTGTCCAAAGTTGGTTGTCCGAAGGGCATTCGGGTTAGCGGCTGACGTCAACCGAGGGGAGCAAGGTTTGAGACCCCAGGGACCCTACCACCTGCAAAAGTGGGCTTCGCCAAGACTGGCGGCTAATCGAGGGTTAGGGTTGTGAGGAACATGGTTGCATGGAAGTGAAAATTGGATACCTGGGACTGGTCGCTGCCGTGATTCGGTCGGGATTGGACGAAGACTTGGAATATCCTCTGACGATCGATGGCCGGTACTGGTGTTCCTTGGGGAATCTCGATCCAGAGTATGTCTTTAGGCGAGCGAACAAATCCCTTGGGAGGTCCTACGTCCCGGTAGCAAATATCCAAGAGTAGCACGGCATGACTGAACAGTCGGAAACCCGGATGTCCGCGTTTGCGATACAGTGGCGGTACAGGGCAAGTTTTCGATGGTGTGGGTGGTTGAGGACTCAGTTCTTCCTGTTGTTTCAAATGGTGGGCCTACGTGTACTGAACTGCGAATTTTTCGCTGGGAGGTCCTTATATAAGGAGCAGGTCGGGAACACCCGGCTTGGCCCACGAGCCTCCAACCCTGGCGGGCCAGAGGCTCGCAGCGGCCACAGTGACATGGGGTTCGAGCAGAGACCCCTCCATTGCGGCCCCGGCCCTTGGGCTTCACCGGCTCCTCGGCCATGAACTCCGCCCAGGAGAACAGCGTCTGCTGCGGCTCCGGGGCCTCGTGGTGGTGGCCGTTCCCGTTGGCGGTGACGCGGCCGTCCCACAGGCGAGCTCGACGCTCGGCCTGACCTCAATCAGCCTCCACCCGCCGTCCACCAGGTAACTCCCTCGCGTCCCTGGCGTGGGTGCGTTTTGGAAGCCGCCGATGGAGGATAGAGCAGTAAAAACTCTGTACGGTCTTGCGGGCTAATGCTTATGGTGCATCCGCCCTGTTGTCAAAAACCTTAATCCAGGGACCTCTGTTCTGTGCGGCAGGATCATTTGCATATAGGGGGTCTTTATTAAAACCTTCGTCAAAAGCGGCCAGGTTGAACATAAAGTTAACACCGTAAGTTTTATAGATAGTCAAGGTGCTGTTTTCCACTATCCATATTCTTTCAGATTCCACTGGATCAACAAAGGGGTATCTCAACGGATCTGTTGGTCCCAGTTTTGGTTCCCCCATTGCTATTTGTCTTCCGCCTTTTGAAACGGTGTAATCATACTTTGCCACAAAATCTCCAAAAGGGTCTCTTCCATTCTCTGTCGTGTACATGAATCCAAATAGCTCTGGATGATAGGTTCTTAATCCCTCCTCTCCTGGTGGCGCATTTGCTTGAAGAATATTTACACTAAAAGTAAAACCTGTGACAAACAATATAATATCCTCATTAGAAGGATATGGAACCACTTTGTTGTCATACCTTGGATCTTCGATGCCCAGATGTCTAAATGCGCTAATCTCTTTAAGATCTAATACTCGCTTAAACAAATCTTTGTCATATTTTCTTGTTCCTGCAATTATAGTAAATCCCCCTATGTCATCTATGAATGCCCTTGATCTTACATCCAACTCTTGATTCGTTCGTAAAAACCCCTCGCCAAGCTGGGGCAAGGCAGGGATAATGTGTGGAAGCGGCGAGGTGCTGCACCTGGGCGGGGGAGGTGAGCATGTTCCGAGAGCGAGACCCACAGGTGAGCCTGTGGCAGTCCGAGTTCCTGGTTCCGCCGAAGAAGGCCAGGCGCTTGGAGCGGAGTTGGGCCGAGGTTTTCCGGAACGAGGCGCTCCCCCTGATTGACGAGGAGCGCTTTGCTCCGATGTACTGCGCGGACAACGGCCGTCCCAACCGAGCGGTGCAGACGGTCCTCGGGGTCCACCTTCTCAAAGAGATGTTCAACCTCACCGACGATGAAGCCCTAGAACAGCTGGAGTTCAATCTGCTCTGGCACCACGCCCTGCGGCTGGATATGGAGGAGACCCACCTCCCCCAGAAGACGCTACACAACTTCCGAGTTCGCCTGATGCAGCACGACGGTGGCCGGCTGGCTTTCCAGGAGACCACGGAGCGGATCATCCAGGCGCTGGGTATACGCACCGGAAAGCAGCGGCTGGACTCCACCCACATCATGAGCAACATCGCCACCCTCACCCGCCTCGGCCTGTTCTGTGAGACGATGCGGTTGTTCCTTCGGGCCGTGAGCCAAGAGCACCCAGAGCTTCGCCGTGTGGTCCCAGAGGGCCTTGTGAGGCGCTACTTGAAGGAAGAAGCAGAAGCGACCGACTACGAGGACGCCCGCTCGGGGGAGGGTCGCCGAAGGCTTGGCGTGTGTGCCCGGGACCTCTACCGGCTGGTGGACGGCTTCCGTGGCACGGCTGCCGCCCAACTGGAGGAGTACCGGCTGCTGGAGAGGCTGCTGCGGGAGCAGTGTGTGGTGGGCAACAAGAGGGACGGGCGCCCCGGAGAGGGCGATGACGACGCAGGGGAAGGGGCGGTGCCCATCACCCTCAGGGACCCGAAGGAGGTGCGGTCCGATTCCCTGCAATCGCCCCACGACCCGGAGGCCACCTACAGCGGGCACAAAGGCAAGGGGTACGAGGTACAGGTGGCGGAGACCTGCCATGCGGAGAACGCCACCCAGTTGATCACTCATGTAGAGGTGACCCCATCCAGCGGGAGCGACACCGACGTGACTGTGCCGCTGGTTGACGGGCTGGCGGAGCGGAAGGTCCGACCGGACGAGCTCTTCGCGGACACGGCGTATGGGTCGGGCCGCAACGCCTTCGAGGCCTCGCGCCGGGGGACGGAACTGGTGAGCCCGGTGGCGGGGTCGGCGCCGGGGAACTCCCACGAAGGAGAGGGAGACGGACCGCCGCCGCTCACTGGGGCGGACTTCCAGATCGACGTCACCGGGGAGCAGGCCACGGTGTGCCCCGCCGGGCACCGGTCCGTCGAGGAGTACGAGCTGGAGGATGCGCCGGAGCGGGTAGAGGTTCACTTTGCCAGGGCAACATGCGAGCTCTGCCCCTTGCGGTCCCGTTGCCCGGTGAAGCTGGACCGGCGTGCGGGGGCCTACGTCCTCAAGGCGGACCTGGTGAAGGTGAACATCGAGGGGCGGCGGCGGGCCGAGGCCACCGAGGAGTGGCGCAAGCGGTATGCCATAAGGGCCGGGATAGAGGGGACAAACTCCGAGCTGAAGCGCGCCCACGGGCTTGGGCGCTTGCGGGTGCGAGGGGGCCGTCGGGTGCGGCTTGCCGTCTACCTGAAGGCGTTGGCGTGCAACTTCAAGCGGATGGTCCATGCACGCCTGGTGGAGATGGAAAACACGGCTCAGCCGGAGGCCGGGACGGTACCTGCGGTCGCAGCCGCGTGAGGGCCCCGCTCCATAACTTCCATCGGGCGCCCTGAGCCACGGAAGGGGTACTGCACGGGATCCTGCTTGTCCTGAGCGCAGCCCCAAGGGCGGTGAGGTCAGCAGCCGACAGCCCGTGGCGCCTCCCTGCCAGACACCCTCGCACTCCAGGGTCCATCTCTAACAGGCCTTTCTACGAAGGAATCAACTCTTCCATGAAGCCAGATTTATTTGCAACTATGAAATCTAATTTTCGAACAGCCAAATCCATATATTCGGAATCGAAATGGTAATCTAAATTTGAAGTTCCGTTTGCTAATGCTTCCAGGTTGAATTTGGCTGAAAGTCAAAAGTATCCAGGTTTCTGTGCAGTTCAGCCCATGACTCTCGAGGTTGATTTACCGGTGTCCCAGCGGGAACATTTGAAGAAAATGGACCCAAGAATACTCTCTTTCTATGAGCTTCATTCTCAGTATCGTTCGGATAAGCTTTGGCGAACCACTCCGGAATTGTCATGAGGTCTCTTTCCGGCAATGCCAGCCACGACCAGATATCCGCTCCTGCAATTAATGTTTCTATTCTTTCCTCGCTGGATAAGATATGGCTTCTCCTGTCTTCTTCGGAGCCATCAGGCAGTTTTATTGTTCCAGGGGTGTTTAGCTGGTTCTGGAACAATATCAAATCCGTTACGGATGCAAAGCCTGTTGGATCTTGTAAATCATATTTTTGCTGGTGCTTTAAGTAAGCGTCAATTGACAGGTTGGCTTCTGAAGAATCCAGTCCCAAAAAACCTGCTGCAATGACAGCCCTCTTGGTTAGCTCAAAGTCCTGTCTTGCGTGCGCAGCCAGGGTTTCGAGGGAGGAAAGGTCTGCCGGAGTGGGACTCTGATAGTCCGACAACTCCCTTAGATGGTCGTCAAACGGGGCGTTGTCTCGATAGTCCGAAAACAGCCCCTCTATTCTCTCTTGCAGAGTTGGCTCAGGCGAAGGTGGGGCTGTAGCGGTGGGAGCCGGGTCTATGGCAGTAGGAAATGGAGTTGGCTCAGGCGAAGGTGGGGTTGTAGCGGTGGGAGCCGGGTCTATGGCAGTAGGAAATGGAGTTGGCTCAGGCGAAGGTGGGGTTGTAGCGGTGGGAGCCGGGTCTATGGCAGTAGGAAATGGAGTTGGCTCAGGCGAAGGTGGGGTTGTAGCGGTGGGAGCCGGGTCTATGGCAGTAGGAAATGGAGTTGGACTATGAGCGGATGTCGCAGTTGGCATTGGACCAGAATTAGATGAAGTGGGAGTCGTCGCCCGCGAAGGTTCGACGGCTACGGGAACGCCAGTAGGTGTGTGTGCAGCGCTTGGCGCAGTTGTAGGAGTCGGTACAGGGCTTGGCGAAAGGTCAGTCCCCGGGTCGTCGCAAGCGACAGCTAACGCTGCAACAGCCAGGGCTGTTCCTAGCATCAGGCAACGGAAGATGCGACAACGTGTCATGGACATGTCCTACATTTTACAGCGATCCTACCCATCTTGAAACATTGCGCATCGAACCACTGGCAGGAGCCGGGCCGCCATCGCCGAGGCCGGGCCGACGTTTCACTCGGGGCAACAAAAAAAGGACCGCATACATGGATGAGCAGGGGCAGCCACCGTATCCCAACGATGGCTGCCCCCGTGTCTTGCGGCCTAGCGCCCCGCGCCGACCGGCTCCTCCTCTCTTTCCTGCTCCATTTCCAGCGCCCACTCGAACAGGGACG
>CBDFKU010000014.1:0-256358 GCA_965248975.1 Dehalococcoidia bacterium | reverse complement strand
AGCTAACCGCCCGAGTATGCCATCGATGATGCTTGGAAGGAGTGTGGTGCGCTTGGCGGGACTCGAACCCACGGCCTCATCCTCCGCAGGGATGCGCTCTATCCAAGCTGAGCTACAAGCGCCTTTGTGCGATCCGTAGGGTTTGGTCTGGTGCCGAGAGTGGGATTTGAACCCACACGCCCGTAAGGGCACTACGCCCTGAACGTAGCGCGTCTGCCGTTCCGCCACCTCGGCCCGAGGGGCTACCGGTGAACCACCTGTCGAGGACGCTGCGGCGCCTCAACGTGTCAGGGTCCGGTCCACTGGTAGGCTTAGGTATGGTGGGCGATAGAGGATTTGAACCTCTGACCTCCTCGGTGTGAACGAGGCGCTCTAACCGCTGAGCTAACCGCCCCTTCTTGATCCGACGCTCTTCATTATAGATACCGCCACGGCCGGTTTCAAGTCCAGCGAGCCCCCGGGCTCACGACCCCTAGTACCGCATCCACGACCAACAGCAACCCGAGGAACAGGATGGGGGAGAGTGGACGGACCGCTGCTTACACGATGAACGGTTCCAGAAAACGCCGGGGCACACTACAGAAAAGCGGACCGAGCTACGGCCAGCTCCGTAGACCTACCTCGGCCTGGCTGGGCGATCCGCCTACCTCGGCCTGGTCGGGCGATCCGCCTACCTCGGCCTGGTCGGGCGATCCGCCTACCTCGGCCTGGTCGGGCGATCCGCCTACCTCGGCCTGGTCGGGCGATCCGCCTACCTCGGCCTGGTCGGGCGATCCGCCTACCTCGGCCTGGTCGGGCGATCCGCCTACCTCGGCCTGGCTGGGCGATCCACCTACCTCGGCCTGGCTGGGCGATCCATCTACCTCAGCCTGGCTGGGCGATCCACCTACCTCGGCCTGGCTGGGCGATCCACCTACCTCGGCCTGGCTGGGCGATCCACCTACCTCAGTCTGGCCGGGCGATCCGACGACCTCGGCCTGGCCGGGCGATCCGACGACCTCGGCCTGGCCGGGCGATCCGACGACCTCGGCACCTAGAGCGCCCGCCTTGGCCTCTTCGGTCATGTAGTAACGGCGGGGCTTCTGGCCAGGAGCCTCCCTGGCGCCCCATTTCTCCAGCAGGGGCCACACCGTCCTCTTGAACTCGTTGCCCAGACGGGGGCCGCTGGCGGTCGCAAGGGGATGGCCGGGCCAGTGTTTCCGTATGATCCCCTGACAATCGGCGCTTTTGAAGCTGCCCACCGGCATCTCCCTTGCGATAGTCCGGGCCATCTCTTCCCAGGTCACCGACCCATCCCGGGCTACCTCCGCGGCCGCTGGGGGCGCGGAGGCCACCACCGGCGAGGCCGGAGGTACCGGAGTGGGAGCGGGGGCCAGGGTCCGGGGGGCGGGGGCTATCGGCCGAGGAGTAGCGGCCGGCCGGGGGGCGGTGGCTACCGGCCGTGGGGCGGGGGCTACCGGCCGAGGAGCAGCGGCCGGCCGGGGGGGAGAGGCCGCCGTCCGAGGGACGTTGGCAACCGGGTCAATACCGGGACTCTGGCGGCCATTCTCTTCCCAGTGGATGACGTGTAGATGTCTGTCGGGGAAGTAATCGCGGACCGAGGCGGACACCGTCCTGGGGCGGTCGGTTACCACCCAGAGAAAGGGCACGACTCGTAGATCGGAGTTGGCTCGCTCCATCTCCTCCCGCACCTTGGCATACAGCGATATGAAATCGCTATCGTCGCTGACGACCGCGACGTACCCTACCCGGCCCAGAACCAGGTCGGCGATGGCATCGGCAACCAAGGCGATATCCGCGGTGTTCTTCGCCGAGGAACTGAAGTGCTGGACCCCCTTTACATCCACTTCCAGGCCGGGGAACTGGTCTACGGACGACAGACGCCAAACCTCCACCAGGTCGGCCCGAACATACAGGGATAGCCTCTGGGGTTTGGGAGCCCCCTGGGGCCATGTATCCAGGAGGGTCCTGATAACCTGCTGGCCCCTGACGATCTCCTTGCGCCGGATTGTCTCCTGACTCGTGGCGGTGCGCTTCGTGCCGTCTCTCAGCACGTCGTCGCGGAGGTTCTCCATGTCGACGTAGACACCGGCGCCGACCCGGGGGTCTGCAAAGGTCGACGACCCCCTGGGACGGTCGCCTCCGGTCCTACGTTTAGAAAACAAGTGATCGATGCCCACGGCCTAATTCTAGCAAGCTTGGGCCCGCTTCACAAGGCGAATTTCGCCGCCACCGGAGGCTTTGCCCCATCCTTAGGAGCCCACCTCGATGTCTATGCCAACGGGGCAGTGGTCGGAGCCCATAACTTCCGACATGATGTAGGCCGCCTTCACCCGGTGAGCGAGTTCCTGGTCGACGAAGAAATAGTCGATCCGCCAGCCGATGTTTCGGTCCCGCGCCCTGGTCATCGTGTCCCAAAAGGTGTATTGCCCCGGCTCCTCGTTAAAGGTCCTGAATATGTCGATGTAACCGTGGCTCAGGAACTTGTCGATCCATGCCCGCTCTTCAGGCAAAAAGCCGGAGATGTTGCGGTTGGCCTTGGGTCTGGCCAGGTCGATCTCTTTGTGGGCCGTGTTCACGTCTCCACAGACTACGATATGCCTTCCTTCTGTCCTCAGGCGGTCGACGATATCCAGGAACGTGTAGTAGAACCTCATCTTGTAGTTCAGACGCTCGCTGGAGGACTTGCCGTTGGGGAAATAGATGTTGAACAGAACGAAGTCGGTATAGTCGGCCATGATGATCCGCCCCTCACGATCGAACTCATCGTTGCCGAACCCGTAGGACACCCGCTGGGGAGCCCTCTTGGTGTACAGAGCCACCCCGCTGTATCCCTTCTTCTCTGCGGAAGAGAAGTAAGTCCTGTATCCTTCCACGTCGGTGAGGTCGGCCGGAAGCTGGTCGACGGCGGCCTTGGTTTCCTGGAGGCACAAGATGTCCGGGCTTTCCCTGGCGAGCCAGTCGGAATACCCCTTTTTCTGGACTGCGCGGAGGCCGTTGACGTTCCAGGAGAGAGCTCGGAGGATAGTCATCAGATGAATCGTCTCGGCTAGGCGAGCCGCTCCAGCTCCCGACAGGCTTGCTGGAGCCGCCTCACGGAGAGCTCCACCTTGGGGATAAACTCCCAATGCCCACTGAGCTGGGTATTTTCTATGTACTCTAGTTGGTGGTAGGCGCTCATCATTACTATTTTAACCTCGGGGAAACGATTCTGTATCTCGTTGGCCGTCTCTAGACCATGGAGCCCGGGCATCTCGACATCCAACATGACGACATCCGGGCGGAGCTGCTCCACCTGTCGCAAAGGGCTCAGACCATCATGGGCCTCCGCCAGGACCTGAAACTGTCTGTATGGGGCTAACAGCTCCCTGACCAGGGCACAGAAGTCGGGCTGGTCGTCCACTACCACCAGCGTGGTGACCTCTCCATTGGCCGACAGCTCACTATGCCCGTTGCCATTGGACGGCGCCGGGGGGACGCCGTCGAGGACGCGTTCGGCAGCCGAAGGCCTGTCTGCAAGGCTCATGGATATAGGGAACGAGGCGGCTATCATGGTGCCGTCGTTCACCTTGCTCTCCACCTCCAGGGACCCACCGACGGCGCCGCAATAGTCCTCCATGGACAGGACGCCGAACCCACGGACCGTTTTGTTGACGTCGAATCCACGGCCGTTGTCCCGGATAGTCAGAGTGACCAGGTCTCCCCTGGGATGTTCCAGACTGAGATCGACCCGGGACGCGGCAGAGTGCTTGAGAACGTTGGTCAAGGTTTCTTCCGCCACTCGGAAGATGGCCAGACGCAACTCCTCCTTCAGACCGGTCTGCCACAGATCTTCGGTCGCTTTGTGGCCGTGCTCAAAATGGAGCTCGACCTGGAAGCTCCCCTGAAACTCGTCGGCGAGGGACTTCACGGAGGCCTGAAGGCTCACCATAATTAACGCAGGGTGGAGGCGCCGCACGGCCGACCGCAGATCGGCGCTGTTGATCTCGTCTATCAAGCGGGTGGCGTTATCTATGTTCTCCGAGCTGCTCTTCGGGTTTATGCCCAGGGCGTCCCTGGCCGTACGCAGCCAACTGGTGGCCACAAGCAGACGGTTCTGGACGGGGCCATGAAGCAGGCGAGCGACCTCTTTCCGCAGGTCTTCCTGGGCATGCACGACACGGCGGCGAGATTGCCTTAGCTGCTCGGTCGTCTGGGTCAACTCCGCAGTTCGCTCCAGTACCCTGGTCTCCAGCAACGCGGTCCGTTCCAACACCTTCAGCTCCAGCTCTTCGTTGGACTTCTGGAGCGCCTCCCGCGCTCGCTCCAGCTCGATGATGTTTCGAGCCAAATGAGAGAAGGCGATGTATATGATGATCACGGGTACGACTAGAGCCGCCACTGCCCAGGGAGTCTCTTGGTATACCACGGCGCCCAGGAACCCGAATGCAAGAAGGCTGAGCTGGGCAAGCCCGTTCCGTTTCGTGCCGGCCCACCAGAAGCGGAGGGGACTCATACCAAGCTGAATAGAGGCTGCGCAGCTGATCATGGCTGAGTTAGCCATGTACATCGACCCTGCAGCGACTACCACGGCCGGACTCGTCGGTCCGCTTGAGGCTAGCTCGTGGAAAAGCAACGACGTCAGGCAGGTCGACAGGGCCGTCTCGGCGCCGTTGAAGATGTACTTGTACCACTCCAGGCGCAATCCATCCCCGAAGAATCGCATGGAGATCGTGTAGGTCAGTATTCCAAGGACGGCGGTTAGTGCTGCTGGCCCGGGCTCCAGGAGCAGCGCCGCGGCGAAAAGCAAAGCCGTGGTTACGTCGGCTTTGACCCTGGGCGCGATGGTCAATGGAAAGGAGCCCACGACCGCGATCAGGGCCGAGAAGAGGCCAACCTCGCCAAGCGTGGCGGCGTCCCACTCCGCCCGATGAATCCAAAAGACAAGACAAGCCGTCCCTCCGCTGCCCACGAGGGCCACATATATCCACAGGGGCCTAAAAAGACCAAGGGGCGGTGGCTGGCTTACCCTAATCAACTGTCGAGTCCCGCTTGCTTGTTAACCCTTTGGGACCCCATCGCAGGGAATCCGCCACCAATTATATCACGATGCCCGATGGCGACCGACGGTTTCTACCGGCACTGTTAAATCTACGGACAGTTGGCATAAGTCGCTTCCATCGCCCCCGCCCCCGGGCATGAAGGGGCGAGGGCGATGGGAGGACGGGGAAATTACACTTTCTCTAACCCGAGCAGGTACCTGGGATATCGACGTCCAGATGTATCGCCACGCCTAGTCCGCCCGTCTTCCGGCCAAGCTCAACGCCATCCGCGGTAACCCAAACCTCCGCCTCCGTGCCCGTCGCGGTGGGGCCGGCGGTGACCACGTAGGTGACCTGTGCATCTATGGTGCTCGCCCGGCAGTGGAGATCGTCGTCGGTGATTAACGTAACGACCTCGTTGGAGGCCACCTCTATGATCTCCGCCACCGCATCGGGGGGTAGGGCCACCGTAATAACCGTGGTGTAATCGTCTTCGGTATCGTCCGTCACGGTCCAGACTGTCCTGACGTCCGCACCTTCCACATCGATCTGCGAGTTCCACCACCAATGCCCGTAGGCGACAACGGCGCCCAGAACGAACACGGCGGCTACCACTCCCAGGACCATCATGGATTTCATTCGCCACATAGCCTAACCCCCCTCATATCCGAAATCGGGATGCGAAACATACCCGCAACTTATCGTGGCAGGACACCTCACGATCCCCCAGGGTGCCAGCACATGGGAGCGTATGGTGCCTGCACACAGGTTATCAAAGTGCTGGCACCCTGGGCGTCAGGGGTTGAATGACTTCTTTAGCGAAAATAATCGGCACCGGACCTGAAAGGGCCATGTAGCGAACGTTGGGCCGAGCAGTTTTCCCCTTGACGACGCCAACGGCAACCTCTTATAGTGACCTCGCCGGCGGCCCAAGTAGTGGGGCGATGCTACACTGCATGGGACTGGGCATGGGATTGGGCCTCCCTGGTCAAGGCGCACCCACCCCGACTGCTATCGTCTGGGAACGATATCGAGAGCATCGACATGAGTACCGGAGACATCTCCGTCCAGCGCCGGGGGGAAGGGTTCAGCCTGGCTTACGACGGCCACGAGTTCATAGAGGATCTGGGGATCGGGCTGCCGGTAGACGGCGTCTGGCGCTGGACCTCCGATGGGTCGATCAGGGTGCTGGAGGCGTTGCAGGGAACGGGACGAGATCGTCTGGGACGGTACGACTACCATGCCCTGATATACACGGTTCCAGGCGTGTACGGTGGGGACGTTCCCGCGATAAGGCAGGAGCTGCGGAACTACGGCGGCTCCAGGCTGACCGTGGAGACCACCGCGCTGGAGGATATCGCTGGGACCTACGTGGAGGACAGCTTCCACGACACCACATTCAACTCTCCGATAATGCTCCTGGCGGAGGACCTCAACTACCTGGCCTACACCTGGGGACTGATTTCACTCGAGAGCTCCAGGGACGGCGGACATTTCCCAGAGGCCGTTACCGGCAGGGGCCTGGCCAACCTGCCATCCAAGCTGAGCAAGGCTGGTTACTCCCCTAAAGAAGACCTGAGCACCATCTCCAAGAAGCCCTTCTGCCCCCTGGTCCTCTACGACGATCAGGAGAGGACCCTGGCGGCCGCCCCCTTCAACCATTTCCTGATAAGCCCTCTGCGGGTCATAGATACGCCTTCGGAGACGGCGGTGGCCAGGGGACTCCACGGCTCGGTTGACGGGATCCCCCGAAACACCACCACACGAACGGCGCTGGTGTTCGGTCGAGGGGTCGCAGAAACCCTCTATCGGCTGGGAGACTGGCTCCTCGAGGCCGGCGGAAAGGATAGACGCGACCATTCGGACCACCCGCTTCTGGGCACCGCCGGCTACTGGAACTGCTTCGGCGGCTACTACACCGAGCTGTTCCGGAAGGCGGACGAGGAGGTCCTCCAGGAGCTGTCCGCCTGTTTCAGGGATGCGGAGGTACCCATCGGCTACTTCGGCCTGGACCTGTGGTACAGGTACGGCCAGGTGGGCTTCGCACGGAGCTACAAGCCGGATCCGGTTAAGTATCCCAGGGGACTGGAGACGGTGCACCGGGAAACCGGAATACCATACCTGCTTCATATGTCGGCTTTCGACACCCCCAACGACTACATGGGAAAGCACGAGTTCACCGTCGGCCCCGCGTCCTCCTACCCGGTGGAGCGGACGTTCTACGAGGGCCTCGCCGGGGAGTTCGAGAGCTGGGGCGCCCTTGGCATATGGCCCGACTTCCTGCGGACCCAGCTACAGAACTCGCCTTCCCTTCGAAGCAGGATAGGCAGCGCTGATCGCTGGTTCGACGACCTTGCAGGCGCCTTCGGGGACCGTGGCATGGCGGTGATGATGTGCATGCCAACCATCGGCCATTACCTGGCGTCCACTCGACACCGTAACGTCATGGCCGTTCGCACCCATACCGACTACCTGAACCACCAGAGCCAACAGGTCGAGGCGTTGCGGGTCACCGGCCAGGTCAGAAACTTCATGCCCTTCCAGGACAGCATCAGGCACAACGTCCTGCTGTCCCTCCTGGCAGGCTCGTTGGGTCTGGCTCCCTCCTACGATGTGTTCCTCACCAACCGCCAACACCCGGAGGGGCGGAGCCCAACGCAGAGTACGAAGCCCTGCTGCGGGCCATGAGCGCGGGCGTGGTGGCCGTGGGGGACAAGGCCGGCTTCATCGACAAGAGCATCCTTGACCGGTTGTGTTTTCCAGACGGGCGAACGGCCAAGCCCGATCACCCGCCCGTCCCGGTGGTCTCTACACTTCAGTCCGACGTGCTGGCTTTCTACACCACCACCACGGTCGGTGGAAGGAAATGGATCTACCTGGCGGCATTCAACGTGGGCCAGGACGCCGCCGGCTACAGCCTGAACCTGGACGAGCTCTCAGGATACGTCTGGGAGTCGCTGGTATATGACTACCTTGCCGGCAGGGTCGTGCAGGGGACCACCCTTGGAGGGAGCCTGGAGCCGGCCCAGGGACACTACTACGTCATCGCGCCTAAGCTGGGACAGTTTCACTTCCTGGGGTTCCCGGACAAATACATAACCGTTTCGGGCCGGCAGGTGACCGGCCTTCAGGAAAGCGCCCGCGACGTTACGGTAAGCTTCCGTTTGCCATCCTCACCCACGGGGGGTATCGGAAAGCACAGGTACACCGTTGCCCTCTACGGACCTCCCGGGTTGGAGGTGAAGGGTGGGGGCGCTGAGTCCTTGAGCCTTCGACAGGAGGGTGATCTCACCTATGTTGAGTTCGCCACGGAGCGGGAAGACCCTCTTTTGACCTTCGGCCTGGTGCATGAAACGGGGTTATCCGCGTAGAATAGAAGGCGAACGGGCGAGGAGCCACCACGACTTGGGGGACCTGGCTTGAACCAACCGAAGCCGACGCGTGCCGCAGTGGGCGCGTGGGTATCCTACGACGTGGCCAACACAGTTTTCTGGACCGGGGTCGTGGGCCTCGCCTTTCCCCTGTGGCTCATCGATGACCTGGGGGGAAACGACGCCACTCTGGGCTACAGCCTGGCGGCTATCATGGTCGTGGTGCTGGTGGCGTCGCCTATTCTAGGCGCCATCTCCGACCAGATGGGCCGCCGGATGCCCCTGCTGCTGGCGGCCACGCTGTCCTGCATAGCCGCCACCCTCGCCTTGGGCAACGGGGGGCTGTTGGTGTCACTGGTACTCTTCGCCATAGCTCTAAGCACCATGGAGTTGGGTACCATTTTCTACAACTCCCTTCTTCCCGACGTCAGCACCGAGGCCAACCGTGGCATGGTATCGGGCCTGGGCACCGGCATCGGATACGTTGGGTCCTTCATAGCGGTGGCTGTGGCATTGGCCCTCACAGACTCCAGGGGCCACGTTTTCGTCTTTCACGTCGTCGCCATCCTGTTCTTGGTGTTCTCCCTCCCGATCTTTCTGCTGCTCAAGGAAAGGCGGAAAGCCGTCCGCCCTGGAGCGCTCGTGGCCCAAATCGGGCAGGCCTTCACCCAGTTGAATAGTAATGTAAGGAACCTTCACCGCTACCCTGGCTTGCGCCAGTTCCTCATGGGCCGCTTCTTTTACGGCATGGGCATCAACACGACGGTCGCCTTCGCCGTGGTCTACGCTTCGGAGACGGTGGGACTGAGCGACCGGATGATTCAGATGGTCTTGCTGGCCGGGATATCCGTTGCCATCCCCGGCGGGATCTTCTGGGGCCGTATGGTGGACCGGCTGGGGCCGGGCAAGGTGCTGAACTACGCCCTGATACTGTGGACCGTGCTGCTTCTGATCGCCATCGGGATTCCATGGCTGTCATGGACCACGCATCTCTATTGGCTGGTGGGGTGCCTCACCGGGGTCGCCATGTCAGGGATATGGACGGCCGACCGGCCCTACATGCTGACATTCACACCACCAGAGTACACCGGGGAGTTCTTCGGCCTACACGGCATGGTGGGCAAGTTGGCCCGGGTAGTCGGACCCTTCATGTGGGCCTTCATCTCCTCCACACTGGGCCTGGGCCAGCCGGCGGCGGTGGTGAGCCTGGTGGTCTGCCTGGTGGTGTCCTATGCTATACTGGGCCGTCCGCGGGAGCCGATGGCGTCTCCGACGGCGGACCTGGCTGATTGAGACCGAAGGGAGGCGGACGTGGCCCTGAAGGAGTTCCTCCGGGACTGTCTGGACCAGAACTATAACTCCCTGGTGAAATCCCTGGACGGCCTGACCCCGGAGGAGCTGTCCTGGCGGCCGGACCCCCAGTGCATGTCCATCGGGTTCATGGCATGGCATTCCGCACGGGCCCAGGACTTCCTGGTCCAGACCGTGGCCAAGGGGTCGGCCCAGCTATGGGAGCAGGGCTGGGCCGACAGGTTCGGCCGATCTCCCGCCAACCCCCAGGACCTCGGCTTCGGCTTCAAGGCGGAGCAGCTTGAGGCGTTCCAGGTCCCGGACGGTTCGCTGCTCCTGGAATATTTCGAGGCCACCCGATCCAACGCCCTGGAATACCTGGACAGCCTGGACGACGATTCCCTGCGCGCTCGTACGGCGACGGGTCCCATGGGAGGGAGCCTCACCGTGGCAGGGGTATTTCAGCAGGCCCTCTGGGAGCTGAACCAGCATGGCGGCCAGATAGGCTACGTGAGAGGTATCCAGAGAGGCCTGGAAGACCGGCGATTCACCGGCGGGGTGTTCGAGGCGGCCCGAGATGCCGGATAAGCCTCTTCTCCTCATGGTGCAGGTGACCTGCGCTCCGGAGCACCTGGAGCCCTTCAACCTGTGGTACAACAGCCACCTGCCCAACCTTCTGCGGACTCCGCCCTTCCTGTGGGCCCAGAGGTACGCCCTCCTGGAGGAAGAGCGCCGTTTTACCGCACTGTACGGCATCCGTAGCGTCGAAGACCTGCCTTCCATGCTGCACTGGGACTCTCCGGCCCTCAACCCCATCTCCCGGGACGAGTACTCGCGCTGGGAGCGGCTGCAGGGCAAGTCCAATTACGTCAGCAACGTCTACGAGCAGATCAGCGGGACCCCTCTGCGGGAGCCCCTCCTCCTATCCGACCGGCCTTTAAGCGTGGTTAGCGTGGACGTGGACCAGGCCCAGGAAGAAGAGTGGAACCGGTGGTACGACGAGTCCCACGTACCCAATCTGCTGGAGGTGCCTGGGTACGTCATGGCCGGGCGGTTCAGGGCCATCGACCACCCCTTTGCTCTAGAGTTCAACACCGGGCCCAGGTACCTGGCCCTTTACGAGTGCGCGAGCGAGGAGGCCATATCTTCCCTCCGCTTGGCGGACGATATGCACCCCGACGCCCGAGCCGAGCTCCAGCGGTGGGAGAGCTACGGAGCTCCTATCTGCAGCAACCTCAGTTGGGGGTTCTACAGGCTCATCTCCAAGCACTTCAAGTGGTTGGAGGGCTAGCGCCCTCCTGGCCACGAGTCGGCGGCCCAAAGGCCCAGGAGACACCATGCTCTCAGGGAATCCCGACACCTCCAGGCCAGCCGTCGACCTTCCGCAGCCAGGGCGGTACGGCTTCGTGGGGCGGGAGACCGAGCTAGAGGCGCTGGAGACCGTCCTCGGCCAGGCCTCTATCGTCCTGTTGACCGGATCGGCGGGCGTCGGCAAGACGGAGATGGTCTGTGAGCTGGGCCGCCGCGCGGGTGAGAGGGGCAAACACGGGGGCGGGGTGCTCTTCACCTCCTTCCATTATCGCGAGCACGAGAGCGGGCTGCCTAGGGTCCTCCACGAGATCGGCACGACGTTGCAAGGGATATCCTTCGCCCGGCGTTCCCTGGCCGACCAGCGCCGGTGGGCCGTCGACTATCTGCAACAGAACCCCGCCCTGCTTATCTGGGACGATTTCGGGGCGGCCCTCGACTTCCTCGACCCGGCCGATGCCGAGGACCTGGTGGACTTCCTGCGGGAAGGCTCCGCCGGAGCCTCAAGGTTCCTAGTCACCGGACAGGACGATAACTGGGCGAAGAAGGCGACGTTCGCCTATACAAGCCAGGAGCTAGGCGGCCTGAACGAGGTCGACTCCCTGGCTCTGGCTGGGTCGATCCTCCAGGCGGCAGGCGAGGACCCCGGGGGTCTGAACGCCGAGTACCCGGATCTGCTGCGCTCCCTCCAGGGGAACCCCATGTCCATGGGTGCCATCCTCCCCCATATAAATGGCCATACTCCGTTGGGTCTGGTGGATGCCCTGACACACTACAGCGGCCCGGGTTCGAACATCCTGGACGCCGCCCTGGAAACCTCCTTCTCCATGCTCTCCGACCGAACGAGGACCCACCTGCCTACACTGGCCCTGTTCCGACAGCGGGTGCTGCTGGACGTCCTGACCTTCATGACCCAGGGCGAGGTATACGCCTCGATGATGGGCGAGCAGATGGGCTGGGGAGCGTGCCGCACCTTTCTAAAGGAGGCCCGGGACCATGGCATCCTGGACTCGGCATCCCCCAGCGTTTACCTGATCCCTTCCCAGGTTGCCTCGCTCTTGAAGCGCCGGCTGGAGGACCGGCTGGCTCCAGAGGACATGGCCACCATGGACCGGGAGTTCACCCGGCTTTACGCCGGCCTCGGCGACTACTTCCTAGAGAACCTCTCATCGGGGACCGCCGACTCGACTGTAACCGGCGTCCTGGCCGAGGAGGGCAACCTTCTTCGGGCCCTGGCCCTGGCCGAGGCAAGCTCCGCTTGGGACGACGCCCAGATGGTCCTTCAACCCCTGGCCCAGGTCTATAAGATGCAGGAGCGAGTCCACGAGCTGAGGCGCCTCCGCGAAGGTCTCCTGGCCCGCATCGGTGTCGAGCCCGGCGAGGCGGAGTCGAATGGAGCCGGAGAGCTATGGATGTACCTCAGGGGGACCGAAGTATCCGACTGCCTCGCCCGCGGCGAGCTGGACGATGCCGAGGGCATCTGCCACCAGGTCCTGGCCCACCTGGAATCGTCCGGCGACCAAGAGAGCCGGCTACGGAAGGCCTCCATCTACCATCAGCTTGGCCTGATCGCCCAGAGGAGGGACCGGTACGACGAAGCCGAGGGCTGGCACCGCCGCTCCCTGGAGATCAACGAGCCCCGGGGCAACGAGGCCGACTGCGCTGACAGCTATCACCAGCTTGGCAGGATCGCCCAGGCCCGACACCGCTTCGACGACGCAAAGGGCTGGCACCGTAAGTCGCTGGCCGTCAGGCAGCGCCTGGGGGACGAGGCCGAGTCGGCCGGCGAGTGCCATCGGATCGCGCTGGCCTCGGAGGCCCTGGGTGAGGCGGAGGGCGCCCTGGAGTGGTACCACCGGGCGCGGGCAGGCTACGAGCAGGCCGGGGACACGGCGGGGGCCGCCGCTATCTACCACCGGCTGGGACTGATATCCCAGTCTCGACTGGACTACGAGGATGCCGCTGGCTGGTACCAGAGAGCCCTGCTGGCCTACGAGGAGGTCGGGGACGACGCCGGCGGGGCCGACGACCAGTACCAGATGGGTGTCCTCGCCCTGCTTACCCAGCAGCACGAGGACGCCGGGGAGTGGTTCCGTCTGGCGCTGGAAGGATATCGTCAGCGAGAGGACCGGAGAGCGATGGCCGACAGCTACCACCAGCTGGGTCTAACAGCCCACTCACGACGCCGGGCCCGGGAAGCGGTCGAATGGTACCAGAAGGCCCTGGACGCCTTCGTGGAGCTGGGCGAGGAGGAGGTATCGGCGGGCACCTGGGGCCAGCTCGGCCTGCTCTCGGAGCAGATCGGCGACTACCCTCGGGCAGTCTGGTACGTGGCCCACGTCTACGAGATCGCGTCGGCCCACGGCCTGCCGCTGCTGGACCGGGCCAGGACCCACCTGTCCGGGCTGCGGGAGAAGATGGGCATGGATGCCTTCCTACTATCCTGGCAGAGCGTTTCGGACACCGACATCCTCGCCGAGCTGGAGCTGGGCCCACAGGGTTGAGGAGGTAGACCAGCCCCATCCCTGTGGTATACTGCGGGCAACATCCCTCGAACGAAGGAGGAGCGGAAGATGGCGGAGACAGTCGGGACTGGTGATTACACCTTCGAGGTGCAGCCGGACTGGGCCCAGCTGCCTGCGGGCTGGACGGTACCCGCGTGCGCCGTGGCCATCGACTCCCAGGACAGGGTATACGTGTACAACCGGGAGCTGGACCACCCCATCGCCGTCTTTCGCCGCGACGGCAGCTTCATCACCTCCTGGGGCGCCGACTTGTTCCACTTTCCCCACGCGGTCAGCGTGGACAGGCACGACAACGTCTGGGTGGTGGACCGGGACGATGGGCAGGTCTTCAAGTTCACACCCGACGGCCAGCTCCTGCTGACCATCGGCACCAAGGGCTTCCGCTCCGACACCGGCGTCGACCCCGCCGACTTCAGCTCGGACGCCTACAAGAAGGTGATCCGCTCGGCTGGGCCCTTCAACATGCCGGCGGGAGTGACAACCAACACCGAGGGCGACATCTTCATCGCCGACGGATACGCCAACGCTGCAGTGCACCGGTTCACCCCCGAAGGCAAGCACCTCTACTCCTGGGGCTCGCCCGGCGACGGTCCCGGGCAGCTCAACCTGCCCCACGGCATCTGGATCGACCGGCAGGACCGGGTGCTGGTTGCCGACCGGGAGAACAACCGCGTCCAGGTCTTTACCCAGGAGGGTCAGCACTTATCGACCTGGCCGGCCAAGATAATCGGCCCGTCGGCGTTCTGGGTGGACCGGGACGACGTGGCCTACGTCCCTGAGCACAACAGCGGGTTCACAAGCGTACTAACCATGGACGGCCAGCAACTGGCCCGATGGGGATCGGACCGCCACATCTCGGCCCACGGTATCTGGGGCGACTCCCAGGGAGACGTCTACGTGGTGGAGCCGTGGGCTCCCGACGAGGCAATGCGGCTTCGCCGCGTGGTCAAGTTCGTGCGTAAATAACCCATGGACGTCGCCAGGCTGAGGCAGCAGATCCCCGCCTGCCGGAAGATGGTCTACGTCAACACCGGCTGGTCCGGGCCCTCCCCGGTCTCGGTCACCGAGGCCATGGTCGCCCGCCTGCAATACGAGATGGACGAGGGTCCCACCACTCCCGGGGTCATCGACAGCGGCCGTACGATCCAGACCCAGGCCCGGGAGGCGGTGGCCGGACTCCTCAACGCCTCGCCCGAGGAGATTTGCCTCACCGACAACACCACCCAGGGCCTCAACATCGCCATCAGCGGCCTCCCCTGGCAGGAAGGCGACGAGATCATCTCCTGCGACCTGGAGCACAGCTCGGTGCTGGTGCCCGCCTACTACCAGCAGCGGCGGCACGGCGCGGTGGTCAAGGTGCTGCCCATCGCCCCCGACGAGGGTGCGGAATCCATCCTGGGCAAGGTCGAAGACGCCCTGACGGACCGCACCCGCCTCATCTTCCTGAGCCACATCCAGTACTCCTGCGGCCTGCGCATGCCGGTGAAGGCCATTCGCGAGCTGACCCGGGATCGGGGCGTGCTGATGCTGCTGGACGGCGCCCAGACGGCGGGCCACATCCCCCTGGACATGCAGGACATGGGCTGCGACTTCTACTCCATCCCCGCTCAGAAGTGGCTCCTGGGCTCCGAGGGCGCCGGGGCCCTGTACATCCGCCGGGACCTGATCCCCCGCATAGAGCCCACCCACGTGGCGGGCCGGGCGTCCCTCACCCACCACGACCCCTACCGCTTCGAGCCCGACACCGGCTCCATGGACAAGTTCCTGCTCACCTCCACCAGCGCGGCCCTGAGGGTGGGGATGGTTGAGGCCATCCGCTTCATCCGGGAGATCGGGGTGGAGGAGATCGAGCAGCGCGACCTGGACCTGGCCACCTCACTCAAGAACGCCCTGAGGGAGGTCCCCGGAGTGACGGTCATGTCCCCCACGGACAGGTGTATGTCCTCGGGGCTGGTCTCCTTCGCCGTGGAGGGCGCCGACCCCGAGCAGGCCGCGACCCAACTCTGGGAGCGCCACCGCATCATGGCCCGCTGGGTGGCCTACCCGCCCAGCATCCGCATCTCCCTGCACTTCTTCAACACCGAGGAGGAAGTGGTCCGCATCGTGGAGGCGGTACGGGAGTTGGGTGAGGGGCTGGGCCGAGCGTAGCCGGCTAGGTGTCCAAGGAGGTCAGCTCCGCCAGCGCTTGCCTCACATAAGGATGTTCCTCGTCGAAGAACTTACGAAATGTGTCTAAAGCACGCTGGAAGTGCTGCTTCGCACCCTCACGGTCGCCCTGGTCACGAAAGACGCTGCCAAGGTTGTTGACCCGGATGGCCACGTTGGGGTGGTCGGGACCGTAGGCCCCCTCGTCTATCCTCAGCGCTCTCTCGAGGTGGGCCCGCGCCCCCGCCGGGTCCCCCAACTGCCGGAGCACACCCGCCAAGTTGTTGATCCTGACTGCCACGTTGGGGTGGTCGAGGCCGTAGGTCGCCTCGTCTATTCTCAGCGCTCTCTCGAGGTGGGCCAGGCCCCCCGCCAGGTCCCCAAGATCGTTGAGCACGCTGCCCAGGTTGTTGGCAACGATAGCTACAGCTGGGTTGTCGGGGCCATAGGCCGCCTCGGCTATCCTCAGTGCACGCTCGTAGTGGGCCCGCGCCGCCGCTATGTCCCCCAGCTCTCGGAGCACAAGGCCCAGGTTGTTGACGTCTTTGACTACCCCAGGATGGTCGGGGCCGTAGTCCGCCTCGTCTATCCTCAGCGCCCGCTCGTAGCAGGCCCGGGCACCCTCCAGGTCCCCCAGGTCTCGGAGCACGCCCCCCAGGTTGTTGACCCGGATGGCCACAACGGGATGGTCGCGACCATAAGTAGCCTCGCCTATGTCCAGGGCCGTCTCGAGGGCCTGGTGAGCTTGAGCGAACTGGGCCCTCTCCTGCAAGTACAGTCCCACCTGGTTCAAAAGCCTCCCCGCGGCGACGGGCGCCGCGGCAAGAGTCCCGGCATGCCCTGCCGCCGTCAGGGCATGGGGAAGCGGCCGTGCGGATGGAACCCAGGTGCCCGGATCGTCCAGAAGAAAGGGGAATCCGGCGTCCAGCAGCGCCACGGCGGCTCCGGCCCATTTCCTCCGGTCTCGCTTGGCTAGTCGGTCCCGCACCACTGCTTGCACCAGCCGGTGCACAGAAAGGGCGTCGCCGGCCGCCCCCATCAGAGAGTAGCGCAGGAGGGCGGCCACCGCGTCGTCGAAGGCAATGCGGTTTGCCACCGCCCTCGCCAGGCACTGCGGCAGATGGTCCGTCCCCCGGGTCAGCAGGTCCCGTGGGATGTCGTCTGGTGCCAGGAAGGCGCACAGGCTCAGCAGATCTACCGAGGCCGCCGAGGCTTCCTTCGCACGCTGCATGGAGATGTCCCAGGTGGTGGCCACGGTGTCCGGGTAGTCTGTCGGCCTGCCGCGCCCCAAGAGCTCCTGCTGCCGGGTGCGGAAGGCCTCCAGGTAATAGGGCAGGGAGGTCCCCGTGGCCTCGATGTATGCGCCGGCCTGCTCCAGGGCCAGGGGCAGGTACCCCAGCTCTTCCGCCAGCGCAGCTGTTGCCTCATCATCGGCCTGGTTTGTGCGCTTTAGCAGAAACTGGACAGCAACATCCTCCTCGAACTCCCGCACCGGCAGGGCCCCCGCCACCCCACCCCATCCGGGGTTGCGTGAGGTGATCAGCACGTGCCCGACGGACCCCGGCGGAATGTATTCAAAGACGTCCTCCGGCCCTGGGGCGTTGTCGAACACCAGCAGCCAGCCCGCGTTCTGTCTTAGCCACTGACGCACTGCCTCGATGACAATCCGCTGGTCGGAGTTGTCGTTCTGGGGCAGATCCAGCTCTCGGGACAGGCCTGCGTAGTCGGCTGCCAGAGTCACCGGCTCCTCTGAGCGTACCCACCACACGAGGTCGTAGTCGCCGGCGTGCCGGTATGCGTACTCCACAGCCAGATGGGTCTTGCCCACGCCCCCGAGGCCGCTGATGGCCTGGGTCACAGCGGCGCGCCGGCCTGAGGTCAGGGCGTCCAGCAAGCTGTCACGCCCGGTAAAGTTGGGGTTACGCAGATGGGGAACGTTCCAGATGGGAGGTAACGTTCCTGGAAAACGAGGCCTATCGGGCACCGATCGAAGGGAGGCCCCAGGAAAGGGCGGCGCAGTGCCCGGCCTGGATCGCCCGCGCTTCACCCCCGTCAGGAGTGCATCCCTTGCCGCCGCCCCGTTCAGCCCGACAAGGTCGATGTAAACGATCTGAGGCAGAAGCCCTTCCAGGTCGCACTTCTTAACGCGAACCGGTACCAGCGTGCCTTTTTCGCCCCTGGGGTCCTGGGCAAAAGCGGCGGCCCACTCGGGCTGCGTGAACCTGGCACTGAGATAGTCCGGCGAGAGGACCGCGATGGTACGCTGCCCTTCGGTTCGGCTCTTTGCATCTCCAGGACGAAGTTGGAGCCCGGTCGGAAGTCCCAGGCCTGGAGAAACGTTGTGTAACCCTCTTCTTCCAGCTGCCAGGTTATCCATTCGGCCCAGGACCGGTCCGCTTTGTTGTAGCTGATGAAGAAGTCCGTCATCGGAGACCCCCTGAGCGCCGCCACTACACCGGCGCTCTCCTGGTGTGCCAGTCGGTGGCCTGCTCGTAGGCGTGGGCCACCTTCATGATGGTGTCGTCCTCGAAGGCGCGGCCCGCTATCTGCAGGGAGATGGGCAGATTGTTGGAGGTGAAGCCGCAGGGCACCGCCAGCGCCGGCAGGTTGGCCAGGTTGAAGGGCCCGGTGTAGTTGCGCACCCCGAAGATACGTCCGGCGGCCTCCTCTTTGCTCCTGGTGCCGGCGGCGTCGGGCAGCACCGGCGCCGGGGTCGGCGAGGTGGCCAGCACCAGCACGTCCACGCTCTCCAGCAGCTCCATGATCTGGTTGCGCAGCAGGCCACGCAGCTTCTGGGACTTGAAGTAGTGCTGGGCCGGGGTCAGGATGCCGGTGAGCAGCCGCACCCTGGTGTTGTGGTCGTAGTCCTGGGGCCTGGTCTTGATCCAGTCGTAGTGGACCGCCGCCCCCTCGAAGTCGGTCATGCACTTGGAGAAGGCCCCGACCTTCTCGATGAGGGGCAGGGACAGGTCCTGCACCGACGCCCCCAGCTCGCCCAGCACGCCGACGGCCGCGGCGATAGCGTCCTTGACCTCGGGGTCCATGTCGTCCGCATAGGCCTTCTCCACGATCACCCCGACGCGCATGCCCCGGATGTCGCCGGTGAGGGCCGCCCGGCAGTCGGGCACGGGCACGTCCCACATGTAGCCGTCCTTGGGATCGTAGCCGGCGATGGCCTGGAAGGTGATGGCGCAGTCCTCCACCGTCCGGGTGATGGGGCCGACGGTGTCCATGGACCAGGACACCGGCACCACGCCGTAGCGGCTGACCCTGCCCCAGGTTGGCCTGAGGCCGACCATGCCGCACCAGGCGGCGGGTATTCGGGTGGAGCCGCCGGTGTCCTCACCCAGGGCCGAGGCGCACAGGTGGGCTGCCGGCGCCGCTCCCGATCCGCTGCTGGAGATGCCGGCGTTTCGGGTCAGGTCCCAGGGGTTGTGGGGCATCCCCGCCGGGTGGTAGAAGCTGTCCCCCAGCGCGAACTCACTCATGTTCAGCTTGCCCAGGATGATGGCCCCGGCCGCTTTCAGGTTGGCCACCACCGTGGCATCCTCGTCGGGCACGTGGTCCCACAGGATGGTGGAGCCCGCCGTGGTGCGGATGCCTTTGGTGTAGAACTGGTCCTTGACGGCGGTGGGAATGCCGTGCATGGGCCCCCGATATCCGCCTCGGGCGATCTCCGCCTCCGCGTCTCTGGCCGCCTGGAGGGCCTCGTCGCGGCACACGGTGACGTAGGAGTTCAGCTTGCCGTCTACACGATCGATGCGGTCCAGGTAGGCCTCCACGGCCTCGACGGGGGAGACCTCCTTGGCCTCGATCAGCCCGGACAGCTCGGTTGCGGAAAGGAAGGGAATGTCGGCCTTGTCCATCTTACATCTCCTGTCTCGAACAATAGCGCCATTTTCCGGTGAAAGCGGCCCGATGTCAACGAGGCCCGGCTCTCGGGTAGATTGCGGCCCTCGCGTGACGGTTGCTACAATGCCCGAATGGTAAACATGAAATCGCTTCGGCGCTCCACCATTATCTGGACCTTGACGGCCGTCATCGCTATCCTGGCCGTCGCCATCGCTTGCGGTACCGGCGCCACTGCCCCCCCGTCTCCGACGCCCACGGCCACCCCCGCGCCGACCAGCACCCCTTCACCCGTCCCACTCCCTACACCGACACCGACCCCGACCCCGCCGCTTCCGCCCACCGCTACTCCCCCGCCCAGTGCGGCTGCCCCCGGACCAGAACCACAGCAGCCCACCGCTCTGGAGCCATTGAAGCTGGTGGCCGGGGGACCAGGACCGCTGACCGAGCTGGCGGCGGCGGTGCCGGACCTCTACGAAAGGGTGAGCTTCATCGACCTGACCGTCGACGTGCCCTTCGAGAGCCTCGGCGATGCCCTGGAGCAGCAGCTTTCCATCCTGGGGCCGGTCGCGGACCTGGTCACGGAGCAGGTGGACGCCGCTCTCCTGGCCCAAGCCGGTCCGGGCATCATGGTGGTGATCCGGGGCCGTCTGGACCCACAGACCGTGCTGGATGCCCTGGGCGCCGAGGTCCGGATCGACTCATACGGAGACTTCGAGATATGGAACGTAAAGGTCTCCGTGGGGCCCCTGTCCGCCACCGTGGCAGTGAGCCTCCTGGACGACACCACCGCCGTGCTGGCGGTGGGATTGTCCCCGGCAATGACCAGCGGCGACCTGGCCCGGGCCGCCCTGGACGTGGTGACGGGAGAGAGGCCCGGCTATCTGGACTCCGCCATGAGGGGCCTGGCGGAAAGGCTCCCTCGCGGCTTCAACATGACCCTTTCCCGCCCATGCACGGGTTTCTCAGAGACCCCAGAGATCCAGGGCTGTGTCGGAGTGGCCTTCAGCTCGAATTTGGAAATCGACGACGGCGCCCTGCTCACTACCTTCGTGTTCGGCTTCCCGGCCCCTGAAGCGGCTCTTGAAGCTCTTCCCGCCATAGAAGCCAGTTGGACATTGGTGACCGGTGATCCCCCGGACCCTCTATGGCTGGGGACCCAGGTAGCGCAGGATGGAGTCTACGTGCTGGTTTCAGGGAAGGTGGACATCGACCAGACCTCGGAGGGAATTCCCGGGCTCGAAGGCCCGTAACGCACTACTCCACGACGACGTCGACCCGCTGGACCATGTTGTTGGCCATCCCCTGGTAGTTCCAGGGTTGGTCCACCGGCTGCACCTTGCCCCGCGCATCGGTGGCCCGAACGCACAGGACGTGCTCGCCGGGCACAGCGTCCCACTGGAAGGACCACTCCCTCCAGGCGTAGGGCGAGACCGCCTTGCCAAGGGCCGCTTCGGACCAGGTCGAGCCGCCGTCGGAGCTGACCTCGACCCTGGTAACCTCTACCCGTCCGGCCCAGGCACGACCGGTCAGGCTCACCGGGCCGGCCTTAAGCAGCCGGGTTCGGGTCACGAAGTCCGGTATTCCCGGCGGCACCATGAGCGCCCGCACCTGGATTAGGCTGACAGGCTCTCCTGGATCGTCGGCGGTCTGGGTGACCCGATAGGTGCGGTCCTGCTGGTAGCCCTGGAAAGCATAGTCGATGACCTCTATGCGGTCCAGCCACTTCACGCTGGTCATGCCGTACCAGCCCGGGACGATCAGACGCAGGGGATAGCCGTGCTGGGGCTGGAGGGCCTCCCCGTTCATGCGGTAGGCCAGCAGCACTTCGTCGCGAAGGGCGTCGGCGAGGCTGAGGCTGCGCTGATAGTAGTGCACCTCGTCGCCCTGGACCCCCTGATCCAGGCCGGTGAACAGCACCTCGACGGCACCGGCGCCGATGCCGACCTCCTCCAGCAGGCCCCGCAGCGGCGTTCCGGTCCACTCGGCGGTGCCGATGGCCTCCAGAAGCCAGGGCTGGCTGATGGCCCGGGGGGTCAGCAGAGCCCGCCCGTTGCCGGCGCACTCCATTGTCACGGCGACGGTGGTCGCCGGGCGTTTCGTGATCTCCTCCAGGCTCAGGCTGACGGGGTTGGACACCAGGCCGCCCACGTTCAGACGCCAGCCTGCGGCGTCCACGTAGGGGATGTCGAAGTGGACCAGGAGGTAGTGCATCCCTGTGGGAGTTATCGGGTAGCGGAGGGCCTCAAGGGGCATGCCCCGGTTACGCAGCGCCAGCTGGACCTCCTCTTTGTAGAAGGTATCCCCCGGCGCCAGGCCGCCGTCACCCACGGTGCGGAAGCGCGTATCTGCACCTCGGGTCATCCCTCACCTCCGATTGCGCCCATGGTTCGACAGGCTCACCATGAGTGGAATTGACAAGACCGCTCAGCCTGAGCTTGTCGAAGGCTGAGACCGTGGCAAGTGGATCATCTCCCCGAATTCAAAGGGCCTAATACGTGCGGCCGAAACGGTAGGCGATGATGTTCGTCGGCTCGACCACGATCACGACGCGGTTGCCTCCGTCCATGAGCTGGCGGGCGTACTCCCTGCCCCTCTCCTGTCCCATGTACCGCACGCACATCGAAGTGGTGGGGTCCTCCATGCCGTCGGTGGTTACGCTGGCGCTGCCCTGGACGATGACGTACGTGTAGGGTTGGTCGCTGTGGGTCACGCACACCGACACCCGGGGGTCGCGGCGGATGTTGTACAGCTTGCGACCCAGGGTGAAGCTGATCATGTACAGTTTCCCATCCTTGTATTGGTACCAGATGGGGATCACGTGGGGGGAACCGTCCCGGTTGGTGGTTGCCAGGCAAGCTATGTGGATCTCATCCAGGAAGTCCTGGATCTCCTCAGAAGTCATCTTGGACATAGGTGCCTCCTGAGCGGTTTGGATAGTCTTCGGCCGGGGAGAGTAGGATGAGCCGTCGCCTAGCAGTAGATCGGGGCAGGCTCTTTTGCCTCAGTCCTGCTCCGAAAATTCTTCTGGTAGGTTTTGACAGGTGACGTTGGTACTCGGTTGGACCCATGCACCCGAAGGAGTGACTATGAACGGCTCGCCCTTGGCTAGCGGCCGGTCGACTCCCCAGCAATCACGAGCTTGCCTTGTCTCTTCCTGGGCGCTATCCCCCACGCTGGCCCGGATGTATCCCAGAGACGACCCGACCAGCGCCAGTACCGCGAAGACCAGAAGAATTGTCTGGAACGTCCCTCTCACCCATACCTCCTGAATCGGGACCCTCGGGTTAACTCCATCGCCACGGGCGACGCGAACCGGAGCAACTCGATCGAGAGGACTCCCCGCCACCCAAGAGGCCACTGGGCCGTGAGCCGGTCGCGCTTGCCTGGATTACTCTCCTACTACCATCATACAATACGCCACACCTTCCCGCTAGCCGACGCTCACCCCGGCTCGAAAGCAACATCCCCACACGGAAACGGCTTAAGGAACATGGGCGAACGACGGTTACGGGGTGAATACACATTGGCGGAGGAGCAGGGTGGCGCTTGCGTGAGGGAACCCTGGTGATGAGGGGGTTACCGCAGTGATCTGGGGAGGGCCGTAGAGCCGGTGAGGTATTTGTCGATGTGATGGGCCGCTTCCCTTCCCTCGGCGATGGCCCAGACAACCAGGGACTGACCCCGAGCCGCGTCGCCGGCGGCGAAAACGCCCGGCACGCTGGACATGCGGTTCTGGTCCAGCTTGACGTTGCCCCGGCCGTCCAGCTCTACGCCCAGGTCGGCGAGCATGCCTTCGTGCTCCGGGTGTAGGAACCCCATGGCCAGCAGCACCAGGTCGGTCTCTACTTCGAACTCGCTGCCGGCTATCTCGTTCATTGTCGGGCGGCCGTTTGCGTCGGGGGGACCCCACTCCAGGCGTACCCCGTGGAGCTTCTCCACGTTCCCGTTGCTACCGGTGAAGGCCTTGGTCAGGATGTTGTAGTCCCGAATGCCCCCCTCTTCGTGGGCCCCGGAACTGCGTAGGATGGTAGGCCACTGGGGCCAGGGGTTGTTGGGCGCCCTGGTCTCGGGAGGCTCGGGAAGCAGCTCGTACTGGTACACCACCTCGGCCCCCTGGCGGTGGGCCGTACCCAGGCAGTCGGCGCCGGTGTCGCCCCCTCCCAGGATGACTACCCTTTTGCCCTCGGCGGTGATCCGTCGGGCGGGGTCGACCTGCTCCCCGGCGAGCAGCTTGTTCTGCTGAGGCAGGTATTCCATGGCCAGGTGAACGCCGTCCAGCTCCCGGCCGGGGATATCCAGCTCCCGGGCTTTCGTCGAGCCGATGGCTATGCAGATGGCGTCGAAGCCCTCACGGAGCTCCTGGACGGAGACGTTTCCGCCCACGTTGGCGCCCGTTCTGAACTCCACCCCCTCTTCCGCCATCAGGTCCACGCGTCTCCCTACAACCCCTTTGTCCAGCTTGAAGTCGGGGATCCCAAGGGTCAGGAGACCGCCGATGTAGTCGTCCCTCTCGAACACGGTCACGCGGTGCCCGGCCCGGTTTAGCTGCTGGGCTGCCGCCAGTCCCGCCGGGCCCGATCCGACGACGGCCACCCTCTTGCCACTACGCTCCTTGGGGGGCTCGGACACGATCCAACCCTCCTGGAACCCCCGGTCGGCAATGGCCTTCTCGATGTACTCAATGGTCACCGGGTCGTCGTTGATGGACAGGACGCAGGACGCTTCGCACGGCGCCGGACAGATCCGTCCGGTGAACTCGGGGAAATTGTTGGTAGCGTGCAAGGCCTCCAGCGCTTCCTTCCAGCGCCCTCTGTACACCAGCTCGTTCCAGTCGGGAATCAGGTTGCCCAGCGGGCAGCCGGTGTGACAAAAGGGGACGGCGCAGTTCATGCATCTGGCGCCCTGCTCCCTGCTGCTCTCCTCTGACCAGTCCAGGTAGAACTCCCGGTAGTCCTTCACCCGCTCGTTGACGGAGCGTCTCCCAGGAGGCTGGCGGCCGAACTCCTTGAACCCCGTAGGCTTACCCATCTGCCACCGGTTCCAGCTCACGCCTTCTCTTGCGTTCCTCGAGGACGCGACGGTAGTCCCGTGGGAATATCTTCACGAACCTGGGCAGCGTCTCGTCCCAGGCGTCGAGAACCCTCCTGGCGTTGGCGCTGCCCGTGGCCTGGAGGTGGTCGGTGATCAGGTCACGCAGCGTGGCAACATCCTCCGGGTCTACAACCGGCTCCAGGTCCACCATCTCCTGGTTGCAACGCTTGTGGAAGCTGCCGTCTTCGTCCAGGATATAGGCGAACCCTCCGCTCATGCCGGCTGCGAAGTTGCGTCCCGTGGGCCCCAACAGCACCACCACACCGCCGGTCATGTACTCGCACCCGTGGTCGCCGACTCCCTCCACAACCGTGTGAGCGCCGCTGTTTCGCACCGCGAACCGCTCGCCGGCTACGCCCTTGATGAAGGCCTTACCACCGGTGGCGCCGTAGAGGGCGACGTTGCCCACTATGATGTTCTCCTCGGGCTGGAATGTGGAGCCCTCGGGAGGGTAGACCACTATGCTGCCGCCCGATAGACCCTTCCCGAAGTAGTCGTTGGAATCCCCCTCCAGGGTAAAGGAGACACCCCTGGCCAGGAACGCACCGAAGCTCTGCCCGGCGGAGCCCTTGAAATGCACTTTGATCGTGTCATCGGGCAGCCCCTCTTCGCCGTACTGTTTCGATAGCTCTCCACTCAGCATGGCCCCAACGGTGCGAGAGGGGTTCTTTATGGGGAGACTGAAGCTGACCGGAGACTTCGTTTCTAGAGCTTTCCTGGACCGGTCGATGAGGACGTGGTCAAGGGTGTCGTCCAGGCCATGGTCCTGGTCCTGGCAGTGGTAGGTGGCCACCCAGTCGGGGACCTGTGGCCGGTGCAGCAGGCTTGAGAGGTCCACGCCACAGCCCTTCCAGTGGTCGATTGCCTTCCTGGTCTCCAGCCTGTCCACGCGGCCCACCATCTCGTTTATAGTGCGGAATCCAAGCTGCGCCATGATTTCCCGCAGGTGCTCGGCGACGAAGAAGAAGTAGTTTATCACGTGTTCCGGCTGACCGGCGAACTTCTTGCGCAGCTCGGGGTCCTGGGTTGCGATGCCCACGGAGCAGGTGTTGAGGTGGCACTTCCGCAGCATGATGCAGCCAAGGCTGATGAGGGGTGCCGTGGAAAAGCCGAACTCCTCGGCACCCAGCATGCAGGCTATGGCCACGTCCCGCCCGGTCTTGAGCTGCCCGTCGGTCTGGACGACGATGCGTCCCCGCAGGTCGTTCATCACCAGGACCTGCTGGGTCTCGGCGACACCCAACTCCCAGGGAAGGCCGGCGTGTTTGATAGACGACTCGGGGGAGGCCCCCGTGCCGCCACTGTCCCCGCTGATGAGCACAACGTCCCCGTGGCCCTTGGAGACGCCGGCGGCGATGGTTCCCACCCCCACCTCGGCCACCAGCTTGACGTGGACGCGGGCCTTGGGGTTGGTGTACTTCAGGTCGTGGATCAGCTGGGCCAGGTCCTCGATGGAGTAGATGTCGTGGTGCGGCGGCGGAGAGATCAGCTCGACACCCGGGGTGGAGTTGCGTATCCAGCCGATGTAATCGTCCACCTTGTGCCCAGGCAGCTGGCCGCCCTCGCCGGGCTTGGAGCCCTGGGCCATCTTTATCTGAAGGTCGGTGGCGTGTATCAAATAGTTGCTGGTGACGCCGAAGCGACCCGAGGCCACCTGCTTCATGGCGCTGTTGCGGGAGTCACCGTTGGCGTCGGGGGTAAAGCGGTTGAAGTCCTCTCCGCCCTCTCCCGTGTTGCTCCTGGCGCCTATGCGGTTCATGGCGATGGCGATGGTCTCGTGGGCTTCCCTGCTAATGGAGCCTAGGGAGATAGCTCCCGTGGCGAACCGTTTGACGATCTCATTCGCCGGCTCCACCTCATCAATGGGAATGGGCTCGTCCAGGGTTTTGAAGTCCAGCAGCCCCCGAAGGGTGGAAAGCCTCGTGCCTTCCCCGTCTATCAGGTCGGCGAACTCCTTGTAGGTCGCGTAGCTTTCTGAGCGCACGGCGTGCTGGAGCTTGGCGATGGAGTCGGGGTTATACATGTGGTACTCGCCATCCCGCCGCCAGTAGTAGATCCCACCTGGGTCCAGCTCCAGGTTGGCAGCGGCGTCCCTTTCGGGGTAGCCCTGGGCGTGGCGCCTTCTTGCCTCTTCCTCGATGGTCTCCAGGTCGATGCCGCCCACCCGGGTCGGCGTCCAGGTGAAGTAACGGTCCACCAGACCCTGGCCCAGGCCAACGGCCTCGAAGATCTGGGCGCCCCGGTAGCTCTGGACGGTGGAGATGCCCATCTTGGACATCACCTTGACAACGCCCTTGTGCACCGCCTTGATGAAGTTCTTTTCTGCCGACTTGTAGTCTGCGAGGAACCCTTCACGGACCATCTCGTCCAGGGTCTCGAAGGCCAGGTACGGATTGACCGCCCCAGCTCCGTAGCCCACCAGCAGGGCGAAGTGGGCCACCTCGCGTGGCTCAGCCGACTCCAGCACCAGTCCCACCTTCATGCGTGATCCCTCCCGGATCAGGTGGTGGTGCACGGCCGAGACGGCAAGGAGGCTGGGGATCGGGGCCTGCCTGGAGTCGGCGCCCCGATCGGATAGCACGATGATGCTGTAGCCGTCGTTCACGGCCCGGGAGGCTGCCAGGCATAGCTCGTCCAACGCCGTCTGCAGCGCATCGGGCACCTGGTCGACGGCGAACAGGATCGGCAGGGTGACGGCCTTGATGCCCCTGGTGTCTATGTTGCGGACCTTCTCCAGTTCCCGGTTGGTCAGGATCGGCTCCTTCAGCTTGAGCTGGCGACAATGCTCTGGCGTCTCCTCGAACAGGTTGCGCTCCGAGCCGATGAAGCTCTCCGTTGAGGTGACCAGCTCCTCACGGATAGCGTCCAGGGGAGGGTTGGTCACCTGGGCAAAGAGCTGTTTGAAGTAGTTGAACACCGGCTGGGGCCGGTCCGAGAGGACCGCCAGGGCGGCGTCGTTGCCCATGGAGCCGATAGGCTCCGAGCCGTTGGCGCCCATGGGCTCCAGGATCATCCGCAGGTCCTCCAGGGTGTAGCCGAATACCCTCTGCCGCTCCTGGAGGGAGTCGAAATCGGTGGCGTGAACCTGGGCAGGCTCCGGAAGGTCTTCCAGGTGCACCGCGTTTTCCGTTAGCCAGTCGCCGTAGGGGTGTCTTTGGGACAGGTCCCTCTTGATCTCCTCATCGCCCACGATCCTGCCATGGGATGGGTCCACCAGGAACATCCTCCCGGGCTGCAGCCTGGCTTTGAACAGGACATCCTCGGGGGGCACGTCCAGCACCCCCGCCTCGGAGGCCATCACCAGCACGTCGTTCTTCGTCACCAGGTAACGAAAGGGACGTAAACCGTTCCGGTCCAAGATAGCGCCCACTCTGACGCCGTCGGTAAAGGACAGCAGGGCCGGCCCGTCCCAGGGCTCCATCATGGCGGAGTGGTACTCGTAGAAGGCCCTCTTCTCGGAGTCCATCTCGATGTGGTCACCCCAGGCCTCGGGTACCAGCATCATCATGCAGTGGGGCAGGGACCTGCCGGTGGCCAGGAGTAGCTCCAACGCGTTGTCGATGCAGGCCGTGTCGCTCTGCCCGGGGCCGATGATGGGGAACAGCTTCTGCATCTCCTCGCCGAACAGAGGCGAGGAGAACAGTGCCTCGCGGGCCACCATCCAGTTCAGGTTGCCCTGCAGGGTGTTGATCTCACCATTGTGGAGGAGGAACCGGTAGGGATGGGCGAGCTTCCATGAGCCCAACGTGTTGGTGCTGAACCTGGAGTGGACCATGGCGAAATAGGTGACCATGTCGGGGTCTTGCAGGTCGCTGTAAAAGTCCGAGATCTGGTCGGCCATGAGCAGGCCCTTGAACACGATGCGGTTAGTGAACAGGCAGGGGATGTAAAAGCTCTCCGCATCTTCGATACCCGACTCCGGGACGGCCTTCTCCACCCTCCGCCGGATGACGAAGAGCTTCCGTCCAAGGTGGTCCTCGTCGGAGATGTCTGGTCCCCTCCCCACGAAAATCTGCCTGATCTCGGGCCTTACGTCCCGGGAGTGGCTGCCGATGCTGTCGTCATCCACCGGGACGTCCCGCCAGCCCAGGAATACCTGCCCTTCCTCGCGCACGATCTCCTCGAAGATCCGCTCGCAGGTCTGCCGCTGGACAGGGTCCCGGGGAAGGAACACCACGCCGACGCCGTAGTCCCCCAGGGATGGTAACTCGATGCCCAGCTTGGGGCATTCTCTGCGGAAGAACCGGTCGGGCATCTGGACGAGGATGCCGGCCCCGTCGCCGGTCTTGGGGTCCGCACCGGAGGCTCCCCGGTGGCCCAGGTTGATGAGCACCTGAAGGCCCTTCTCGATGATGTCGTGGGACTTTTTGCCCTTGATGTTGGCGACGACGCCTACCCCGCAGGAGTCGTGCTCGTACTGCGGGTCGTAGAGGCCCTGCTTCACCAGCTTCGGCAACCTTTTCACGTCGGTCTCAACCATGGAATCTCTCGACTGGAGGTCCTTTCTTGCCTTGGGATCGCTCCTTTTCAGCCTTATTTTCTTCCGCGGTTCGTGAACCACGTCACGAGTAAAGCGATATTATAACCCTGCAAACTATCAATGAATAGACCTGGTGAAGATCAGGATCGAGGCTGGAAGGAAACCCTCGGATTATCCCTTCGGTACCTTCGCAGCCCGGGCGCCCCGCCAGCTACCGGTGGTTGAGGCTCTTCAGGAACATCTCGGATGGACCTTTCTCATCGCTCCGCCTCGTATCAGCATCGGCAAAAACCTCCCACAGAGGGCCACGCACCCTCGGAGGATGCCATGGCCTTCTGGATTATTTCTGTGGAACACTCTCGTAGATAGTAATTTAACGGACGCTGAGTGAGCCGTCAAGGTTTGGCTGCCCACCGGGTCCGCTCATCAGGGGAAGCCCCTACAGAATGGGGAGGTATTGCTTGATCTCGTAGTCGGTTACCTGGGACCTGTACCGCTCCCACTCTATGTTCTTGTTCTGTATGAAGACCCTGTACACGTGGTCCCCCAGGCAATCTCGCAGCAACTCGCTCTTCTCCGCCAGGGAGACGGCCTCCCACAGGCTCCTGGGCAGGAGTGCAATGCCCCGGCGCTCTCGCTCCTCCTCACCCATCTCGAAGACGTTCTCTTCCACGGGAGCGGGCACCGGATACCCCCCCTCGATGCCCCGGAGCCCTGCGGCCAGCATGACGCTGAAGGCCAGATAGGGGTTGCAGGCCGGATCCGGAGCCCGGTACTCCACGCGCATCGATTCCTCGCGGCCGGGACGGTAGGCCGGCACCCGGATCAGGTCCGACCGGTTGATCCTGGCCCAGGATATGTACATCGGCGCCTCGTAGCCGGGGACAAGGCGTTTATAGGAGTTGACCCACTGGTTGGTGACCAGGGTGATCTCAGCTGCGTGGCGTATGAGGCCGGCGGTGTAGAGCTTTCCGGCATCAGAGAGTTGGTGGGGATCGGCGGGATCGAAGAAGGCGTTGCGGTCGCCCTGAAAGAGGGACTGGTGGACGTGCATACCCGATCCGTTGATCCCATAGACGGGCTTGGGCATGAAGGTGGCGTACACGTCGTGTTTGGCCGCTATCTCCTTTATCACCAGCTTGGCGGTCATCACGCTGTCGGCCATGGTGAGGGCATCGGTGTACTGGAGGTCTATCTCTTGCTGGCTGGGGGCGTCCTCGTGGTGGGAGTACTTCACCGGTATGCCCATCTCTGCCAGAGTCAGGACCGTCTCCCTTCTCAGGTCGCTGCCATGCTCCGTGGCCAGTTGATCGAAATAGCCACCCTGGTCCATTGGACGGGGATCGTCGGAGCCGGCCAAGTAGAAGAACTCCAGCTCCGGCCCGACGTAGTATGTGAACCCGAGGTCGGCCGCCCGCTGGACGTTTCGCCTCAAGACGTATCTCGGGTCGCCCTCGAATGGCTCGCCGGCGGGGTTGTAGATATCGCAGAACATTCTGGCGACGGCGTTCTCTCGAGGACGCCAGGGCAGGATGCGGAAGGTGGTGGGGTCTGGCCTGGCGATCATGTCGCTCTCTTCGATGCGGGCGAAGCCGGCGATAGCCGAGCCGTCGAAGGCGACACCGTGCTCAAGGGCGTCCTCCAGGTCCTCCATGGCAATGGCGAAACCCTTAAGGTTGCCCAAAATGTCGGAGAACCACAGCCGGATGAACCGGACGTCGTTCTCCTTGGCGGTCCTCAACACGAACTCTTGAGCTTCTATCTGCGCCTCGATCATCATTGATGCCTCCAGGACTGCGGGCCGGTCTCCGAGTTGTTGCCCGATCCCGACGCCGATGGGGACGCGCTTCGCGTCCCCCGGCATTCCCCGAAAGACGCCGCCGCCTAGGTGTCGAAGTACATGAAGAACTCGTAGGGGTGGGGCCTAAGCCTCATAGGCTCTACCTCACGAGTGCGCTTGTAATCCAGCCAGGTCTCGATCAGGTCGCGGGTGAACACGTCGCCCTTCAGCAGGAACTCGTGGTCGCCCTCCAGGGCATCCAAAACCGCCTCCAGGCTGCCCGGCACCTGTTTCACCTTGGCCGACTCCTCCGGTGGCAGCGAGTAGAGGTCCACGTCCATGGGATCGCCGGGCTCTATCTTGTTGGCGACGCCGTCCAGACCGGCCATAAGCATGGCGGCGAAGGCCAGATAGGGGTTGCAGGAGGGGTCGGGCACCCGGTACTCGATGCGCCGGGACGCCGGGCTGTCGAAGTAGGTGGGGATGCGGATGCAGGCGCTCCTGTTGCGCACCGAGTACACCAGGTTCACCGGCGCTTCGTAGCCGGGCACCAGGCGCCGGTAGGAGTTGGTGGTGGGCGCGATGAAGGCCAGCAGGGCCGGGGTGTGCTTCAGCAGGCCGCCGATGTAGTGGAGGCAGGTCTCGCTGAGCAGGGCGTACCCCTCGGAGTCATAGAACAGGTTCTGGCCGTCCTTCCACAAGCTCTGGTGCGTATGCATCCCAGAGCCATTGTCCTGGAAGATGGGCTTGGGCATGAATGTGGCCACCTTGCCGTGGGCCCGGGCAACGTTCTTCACGATGTACTTCTGAATCATCACCGTGTCGGCGGTACGGGTCAGGGTGTCATAGCGCACGTCGATCTCGGCCTGGCCCGCCGTGGCAACCTCGTGGTGATGCTTCTCGACGTGGATGCCGAAGCCGGCCATCTTCATGGTTATCTCGGAGCGAAAGTCCTGGAAGGTGTCGACCGGTGGGGTCGGGAAATAGCCCTCTTTGTAACGGGGCCTGTTGGCCAGATTCCGTCCTCCGTCCAGGCTGGTGGGCTGGCCCGAGTTCCACACGCCCTCGTCGGAGTCTATGAAGTAGTAGCCGCTCCTCTGGTCCTGGTCGAAGCGGGCGGAGTCGAAGACAAAGTGCTCGACCTCCGGTCCCCAGAAGCTGGTGTCGGCCAGACCGCTCTCTTTAAGGTGGACCTCCGCCTTCTGGGCTATCCATCGTGGGTCCCGGGAGTAGTAGTCCCGGGTAAGGGGGTCCAAGACGTTGCATAACATGGTCAGGGTCGGTATCTGGCAGAAGGGGTCGACATAGGCCGTATTGGGGTCCGGGATCAGGATCATGTCGCTCTCTTCAATGGCCTTGAACCCCCTGATGCTGGAGCCGTCGAAGCCGTAGCCGTCGTGCATGTTCTCTTCGGTGAGCTCGACTCGGGGCAAAGAAAGGTGCTGCAGCGTGCCCGGAACGTCGGTGAACTTGAGGTCTATGATCTCGATGCCTTTCTCATGGCAGAACCGCACCACTTCTTCTGGCCTCATCGGGACCTCCTAGATAACTAGACTATGTGTGCCTAATACATTTCCCCATAAAAGTGTTACGTATCCTTTTCAGGCCTGTTAAATATGTATTAAATCTTGATAACGCCGCCGGTCGTATAACCGAGAGATTAGGCTTTACTTTCTTATGCCCTGTCACGTAAAATATAAGGGAACTTGGTTGCCGGGATCGGCACTACATGTGCATAGTCGTCCAACCTGAAGTAGCAGCTAATGCGGAATAGCTTCATATACCTCCTGATTATCGTCGCAGTGATCGCCATCTTCTACCCGATGGTGAAGGGCGGCTTCGGCGGCTCCGAAGAGGTTTCTTTCGGGGTGGTCCTGGATTGGGCCCGGGAGGGGCAGGTCCAGCAGATCGAAGTCAAGGGGGACACACTCACCGTCTTCAGAGGCAGCGAGAAGTTCAAGAGCCGCGTCCAGAAGGACGTCGACATCCTCAAGACCTTCAGAGAAGAAAACGTAGTAACGGGTCCCAGCGGAGTCGACATCACCTTCGAAGGCGGCAGTGGCTTCGACAGCTTCCTGCGCATCCTGATTACCTTCCTGCCCTTGATCTTCTTCGGCGGCCTAATCCTGTTCATGATGCGCCAGGCCCAGGGTAGCAACAGCCAGACCTTCAGCTTCGGCAGGAGCAAAGCACGCCTTTTCATGGCCAACAGGCCCACGGTCACCTTCGCCGACGTGGCGGGTGTAGAGGAGGCCAAGACCGAGCTTCAAGAAGTCGTGGAGTTCCTCAAATATCCGGAGCGGTTCCTATCCCTGGGGGCCCGCATCCCCAAGGGAGTCCTGCTGGTGGGGCCGCCGGGCACGGGAAAGACCCTAATGGCGCGGGCCGTGGCCGGGGAAGCAGGGGTGCCCTTCTTTTCCATCAGCGGCAGTGAGTTCGTCGAGATGTTCGTCGGCGTGGGCGCGGCCAGGGTGCGGGACCTCTTCGACCAGGCCAAGCGCAACTCCCCCTGCATCGTCTTCGTGGATGAGATCGACGCCGTTGGCCGGCACCGCGGAGCCGGTCTGGGCGGCGGCCACGACGAGCGGGAGCAGACCCTGAACCAGATACTGGTGGAGATGGACGGTTTCGACACCAACACCAACATCATCATCATCGCCGCCACCAACCGCCCGGACATCCTGGACCCAGCTTTGCTGAGACCTGGCCGGTTCGACCGCCAGGTGCGCATGGACCTCCCTGATCTCAACGGACGCTCGGCCATCCTGAAGGTCCACGCCAGCGGCAAGCCCCTGGCCCAGGGCGTAAGCCTGGAAATCATCGCCAAGCAGACCCCCGGATTCAGCGGAGCCGATCTGGCCAATCTGGTGAACGAGTCGGCTCTCCTCTCGGCGCGACGCAACCGCAAGCTCATCGGCATGTCCGAGTTCGAGGAGTCCATCGACCGGGTGATCGCCGGGCCGGAGCGCAAAGGGCACATCATCAGCCCCCGCCAGAAGGAGATGACCGCCTACCACGAGGCCGGCCACGCCCTGGTAGCCTGGAAACTGCCCCACGCCGACCCGGTGCACAAGATATCCATCGTGTCCCGGGGCAACATTGGAGGGTATACGCGGCTCCTGCCAAACGAGGACCGCTACCTCTGGACTAAGAATCAGTTCGAGGACATGCTGGGTACCGCCCTGGGCGGGCGCGTAGCCGAGGAGTTGGTGTTCACCGAAGTCACCACCGGCGCAAGCAACGACCTGGAGAACGCCACCAAGATAGCGCTCCGGATGGTGAAGCAGTACGGCATGAGCGAGAGCCTGGGGCCCAGGACCTTCGGCCGGCGCGAAGAGATGGTGTTCCTGGGCAGAGAGATCCACGAAGAGCGGGACTATAGCGATAAGGTCGCCGAGCAGATCGACCAGGAGGTTCAGGCCCTCATCAGGACAGCCTACACCAGGGCCCAGGAGATCCTCACCGAGCACTCGGAGAAGCTGTCCGAGGTTGCCCACTACCTGATGCAACACGAGTCCGTGGAAGGGGACGCCCTAAAGCGCCTCTTCGACGGCCAGGCGCCCCAGGAGGCGGTCATTCCGGAGCCCGAGCCTTCTCCCACACCGTCTGCCCCTACAGCCGCCATGCCGTTCCCTCAGCCGTCCCCTACCATGCCCATCCACCACGAAACTAGTGGTTCCGACGACGGCGCCACCTCACACCGATAGAAAAAGGGCGTGGAAGCAGAGCTTCGACCCCGTCCTCCGCTCCTAGAACCCCGACCAGAACCGGTCTAGCCCGGACCACCCAGCATCCCCAGGACGAAGCCTGGGCTTACTGCGAATCCTCGTCTGCTTGCTCCAAGGGGAGTCTCCGGAAGTAGATGCCCCACCTCTGCATCATCTCCTGCACCCTCGGGTCCTTGAGGTCCGCCAGCTCTCCCAGGAAACCGGCGAGGGAGTGGGACGGCATATGCTCCTGGGTACAGACCCAGCTTTTCTCCGAGGGCACCACGTACAACATACCGCTCTGATGTATGCAGCTGATCTGGACACGGGTCATGCCTTGTCCGGGCGTTACTACGAGACCATTCTCAGCCATTAAAATACCTCTCTCAGCTGTATCGGCCGACCCGGTATCGCCGGAGACTGGAGGTCTTCCTCCTGCCCGTACAGACGGTGCCGGACGTACTCCTCCGCCTCTAGCTTAAGGACCTCAACCGTCTTCGCCTCGGGGTCCACGATCCAGTACTCTCCGACACCATGCCGGGCGTAGAGGATACGTTTGTAACCCAGGTCCCTTTCGACGGTGGACGGTGAAAGGACCTCCACGACCAGGTCGGGCCCTCCACGAATGTTGTCGGAGGTTACTATATGAGCCCTCTCATTGGAGACGAACAGGATGTCCGGCTGGACTACGTCGTAGTCGGATAGGACCACGTCGTAGGGGGCGATGAACACCTCCCCGATCCCTTGAGACTGGACAAGGCGACTAAGGATCGTTGCCAGCCTAAACAAAATCTGTTGATGGTAAGTCACGGGCGAAGGTACCAAGAGCAAATCTCCGTCAAGAAGCTCGCATCGCCGGTCTTCGGGGGCGGTCCTGTAGTCCTGGTAGGTGAACTTGAGCCTGGGCCTGGGCTGAGTCATCTCCGCTCTCCGAATCGGATTGGCATACCCTATTATACTCCTGCCGGCCACGGGGAGGGTCGGAGGTCCCGCCGCATATTCGGTCCAAATCCGGGGCTATGCTAGTATCTCGGTGCTTGTGATCCATGGTACAATCAGGAACAGATTTGAGTCGGCCCGGGAGCCCGCACCACGCAACTGGTGGTCGGGCCACCTTCTCGAAGGGAACCATTAGTGCAGCAACCACCTCACAGAGGTGAGCCAGAGATCGACCTGGAGCAGATCCTCAACAGGATAGGAACTGCTTTCAGCAACTTTACCAGGAGATTCGGCGGAAGCGGCGGAAGCGGCGGTGTCATCACCCTCCTGACCTTCGCCATCCTCGGCATCGCCTTCATCATATGGATGGTCAGCGGGATATACCAGGTCAGCCCGGGTGAGCTGGCGGTGCACCGCACCTTCGGAAAGTGCTGCCGGGTGACCGAGTCGGGCCTCCATTGGTGGTGGCCGGCGCCCATCGGCACCAAGAATATCGAGTCCATCGAGCAGACACGGTCCATGGAACTGGGCTTCCGGTCCGAGGGCACCGTAACCTCCCAGGTCCTCAAGGGCGAAGCCCAGATGATCGCCGGGGACCTGAACATCGTGGATGTCCCTCTGGTGGTCCAATACCGGATACCCGATCTGGAAAGCTTCCTGTTCAAAGTCTCCGACCCCGGGGAGGCGGGCCGGACCGGGGGTGATATAGCCGCGGGGAGGCCCGAGGGCCGGACCCTTAAGGATGCCACCGAGGCGGCGTTGCGGCTGGTGGTGGGTCAGCGTTCTATCGACGACGTCCTCACCGACCGCAAGGAAGAGGTCCAGGCCGAGACCCAGGATCTGCTCCAGCAGATCCTGGATACGTACGAAACGGGCATACAGATACTGTCGGTGCGGCTCCAGGAGGTGGCCCCGCCCCAGGAGGTGCTGGACGCTTTCCAAGAGGTGAACCGCGCCCGGCAGGACCGGGAGACCTCCATCAACCAGGCACAGGCCTTCTCGCGGGACATCATCCCCAGGGCCCGCGGTGAAGCCCAGAGGGTCATCCAGGCAGCAGAGGCCTTCAAGCGGGAGCGCATCGCAGCGGCGGAGGGTGAAAGCGCGCGTTTCCTCTCCGTGCTTCGAGAGTTCCAGAAGTCCGAGGAGGTGACCCGCCAGCGGCTCTATCTGGAGGCCATGGAGGAGATACTTCCCGGCATCACCAAGTTCGTGGTCTCACCCGACGCCGGGGAAGCCATCATCATCAACGCCGGCGGCGGTGGTGTGGTGCCGGTGCCCTCTTCACCCAGTCAGTTGATCCCACCGACAACCGGCGGCGGGCAGTAGGGCCATGCGAACTGCGATAATAGTCTGGTTGGTAGTCATCCTCTTGGCCATATTCGGCCCGGCCACCCTGTACACCGTGGACGAGACCCACCTGGCGGTGGTAACCCGGTTCGGAGAGATTCGAGGGATCAACACCTCCGCCGGGTTGAAGATCAAGGCGCCCTTCGTGGACTCGGTGAACAGGTTCGACAAGCGGGTCCTCCGGGTGGACGTTCCGCCCTCCACACTGCCCGACAGAGAGAAGGAGTTTCTGGACATCGACGCCTACGCTCGCTATCGCATAACCGACGTGCGGAAGTTCTTCGAGAAGCTGGGCAACCTGGACCGCGCCGAGGACAGGATAGGCAGGATCGTCATCTCGGGCCTCCGCGAGGAGATCGCCCAGAGGACCAAGGAAGAGATCATCGGCGCCCGCATCGAAGAGACCCTCGATGGGGAGAGGGTGATCATCGCCACCGAGTCCCGGCAGGAGATCCTGGACAGGGTGCTTGCGGCTTCGGACCAGGCCGTCAAGGCTCCCGAGAACGACTTCGGTGTAGCGATCCTGGACGTGAGAATCAAGCGGGCGGACTTCCCCGAGGCCTCCCAACAGAACATTTTCGCCAGGATGCGGGCAGAGCGTGAGCGCATCTCCAGGGAGTTCCGAGCCCAGGGCCAGGAAGAGAGGGACAGAATAGAGGCGGCGGCGGAGAGGGACAGGGCCATCATCCTGGCCGACGCCCAGAAGCAGAGCAACATCACCAGGGGTCAGGGCGAGGCCCAGGCCATCGAGATCTTCGCCAGGGCCCTGGAGCAGGACCCAGAGTTCTTCGTCTTCCAGAGGAGCCTGCAGGCCTACAAGACCTTCCTCACTTCCAACACCACCGTGGTCCTTTCATCCGAATCCGATCTGTTCCAGGTGCTGGAAGACACCGCTCAGGTACCCGTTGCCGAGCGAATATCCCTGGTCGGCTCCGTCGACAGCCTGAGGGGCAACCTGTGGACCGTTGGAGGCCGGGAGGTGCAAGTCAGCGGCGCCACTATAATAAACGTAAGCGGCCCACTGGACGTAGGTGTCGGCGTTTATACGGAGGGAGTCCTCCAGGAAGATGACAGCATCCTGGCCTCCGAGGTGCTCAGTGGAATAGCCGGGCGTCTAGAGGGGATTAACATCGTACGGCTGGTGGTGGATCAGCGGGTCGTCCTGGTGGACGGAAACACCGATGTTCAGGTCCATATCCCGGCCGACCCACGGCTGGTTGGCATAGTACACGTGGACGTCGAACGCAGGGACGGCCAACTGGTCGCGACCAGGGTGACCGAAGGCCTCCGTGGCAACCTGACGTTGCAGGAGGACTCCGTCTGGACGGTGGGCGCTACCCAGATCACCATCGACAGCGAAACCCAGATCGAGGAAGGGGCCGACCAACTGGGAGCCGACGTAGTGGTCTCGCTGGGCCGCACGAGGGGCGGTGCACCGCTGGCCCTCAAGGTATCCCTGCAACGGCCCGATGACGAGAGCGAGAGCGTAGTCGGTGCTGTAGAAGCGGTGACACAGGAGTGGAATGTGTCGGGAACCGGCGAGACCCTCATCGTGAACGAGGACACCGTCGTCCAGCTCGGATCGGACCAGATAGGCCTGGCCGTGCAGGCCGGCTACGTGAAGCAGCAGGACGGATCCCTGCTGGCCCAGCAGGTCCGCATCGAGTAGTCCACCAGTCGGTGGAGGTGACACGCTCCAGGTAGGAGCTCCTCCTACCCCTTGATCACCCCCAGGGGCCTCATCCTGGCCACCATCTTGCACAGCCCGGCGTTGTGGCACACATTCATCACGTCGGCCACATCCTTGTAAGCCAGGGGAGCCTCTTCCGCCAGGGAGGCCCAGCCTCCGGTGGCCTTCACCACGATCCCCTGGTCCCATAGCTCCTGCCGGATGTCCCGCCCCTTCAGCAGCCGCTTGGCGCCGCCGCGGCTCTCGGCCCGCCCCGCGCCGTGGCAGGCGGAGCCCAGAGAGCCCTCCATCGCCATCTCGGAGCCGACTGCCAGGAAGGAGTAGCGCCCCATGTCCCCCGGGACCAGAACCGGCTGTCCAACCCTCGCGGTACCTCTCGGGGATATCGACGCTGCCGGGGGGAAAGGCTCGGGTGGCCCCCTTGCGGTGGACGCAGAGGTCGGTTGCACGGCCCTCCACGAGGTGGCGCTCCATCTTGGCGATGTTGTGGGCCACGTCGTACACTTGCCGGATGCCCATATTCTCCCAGCTCCGCTCGAACACCTGGTGGAACGACTCCCGGGTCCAGTGGGCTATGCACTGGCGGTTGGCCCAGGCGAAGTTGGCGGCGCATCGCATCGCCAAGAGGTAGCTCCTCCCTTCGGGTGAGTCGATGGGAACGGCGGCCAGCTGCCTGTCAGGCAGCACTATCTCGTACTCCCGGGAGCCGTCTCGATAGCCTTCAAGTGGTCGGTGCATATCTGGTGCCCGAACCCCCGGGAGCCGCAGTGGATCATCACGGTAACCTGGCCGGGTTGGTCTATGCCCAGCACAGCGGCGACCTCGGAGTCGTAGATCTCGTCCACCACCTCCACCTCCAGGAAGTGGTTGCCGGAGCCCAGAGTGCCCAGCTGGGGAGACCCCCGCTCTCGGGCCCGCTGGCTCACGCCCTTCGAGTCGGCGCCCTCGATGGCGCCCCCCTCCTCGTTGTCTGCAGCGTCCTCGGGAACTCCGTAGCCGTTCTCCACGGCCCACAGCGCCCCCCGGCTCATGATTTCATCCAGGTCGCCCTGTCTTCCAAGGGGCGTCTTGCCCTTGGAGCCGACGCCGGTGGGGAAGTTGCGGTACAGCGCTTCCACCGGCTGCTCCAGTCGGGGCTTCAGGTCGGCTTCGGTGAGATCAGTGCGAAGGAACCTTACGCCGCAGTTGATGTCGAACCCCCCACCGCCAGGGGAGATCACCCCGTCGTCCACCCGAGTGGCGGCCACGCCGCCCACCGGAAAGCCGTACCCCCAGTGGATGTCGGGCATGCCTAACGAGGCGTAGACGATGCCCAGCAGGAAGGCCACGTTGGCTACCTGCTCCAGGGATTGGTCCTCCCCGATCTTGGCCAACATCCCCTCGTCGGCGTAGACGATGCCCGGGACACGCATGCCGTCCTTGTAGTCGGCGGGAATCTCCCAGCGGTAGTCGTCCAGCCTCCGGAGCACCTTGTCCCATTTTGATGCCATCGTCGCCTCTCCTGCTATGCGCCCTCTATATATCCACGATGACCCTGGCGCGCCAGCCGGACCCCGGTTCCTCTCGCCGAACCTCCAGCATGTGGTAGGTGGCCGCCTTGGGTCCGATGCCGAACTGGTGCTTCTCAGGGTCCAGCGCTTCTCCCTGGCATCGGGCTTTCAGGTGCACGTCGTCCATCTCCAGAATGTGGAACTCGCTGAATACCATCTCCTCGACGTCGAACAGGTAGATCAGCTCGTTCAGCCAGGCCACCAACAGCGCTTCCAGATCGGCTGCCCTGGCCTCCACCTCGCGCGTTTCCAGCCCCTCCACCTTGTCCAGATCTACCATCAGGGAGGACATGCCCATGGCGACCTGCGCGAAGGCCTGGGCCACGGTCTCGCCCCGAGCTTCGATGCCGACATCCGCGGTGTGCTCGATGATCTCGAAGGAAGCCATACCTGCAAATACAGTATATCCCTCACCCAACCTGCGGTCACTCCTCTCCCACGAGTTGGGTGAGGGTAGATGAACCTTATTACGCCTTGCTATAATCAAAGCAATTAGAAATGAACGCCAGCTAGCTGGCTACGGAGGAGATACCATGAAGGTTAGAGGATTCAACCATCTGGCCATGGTGACGGGCGACATGGAGAAGACGGTGCGCTTCTATCTGGACGTGCTGGGCATGCCCCTGGTCGCCGCCACAGGCAACAAGCCAGGGAGCTACCCCTACCGGCACTACTTCTTCGAGGTCGGTCCCAACACTACCATCGCCTTCTTCGAGTGGCCGGGGATGGTCGAGGAGCACCACAAGCCGGCGGGGCAGCCCTTCAGGGGACGGATCCAGTTCGACCACGTATCCTTCGACGTGGAGAGCGAGGAAGCCCTCCTAGCGCTGCAAGACAGTCTGAATCAGGCGGGGGTGGAGGTGACTGAGGTCGTCGACCACAGGTTCATCCACTCCATATACTTCACCGACCCCAACGGCATCGCCCTGGAGGCCTCGGTGTGGATCACCAACCCCACAGGGCACGATCCCGACCACGCCGATCCCCACGTGTTCCAGGACCCGGATCCTGTGCCCGCCCTGAAGGAGCAGATCGAGGCGGCCCGGCTGGTGAAGTCAAGCTAACCGGGCTAGCGACCTAAAGGCTAAAAGGGGGGGCGCTGTGGCGCCCCCCTTTTTCGTGTAGTGTTGACCGGCCAGTGGGATCGGTTAGTCGATCAATCAAGTAAAGCTCGGAAGTCCGTCCTCGTGATCTCTGCGTCCCGAAGTATCTTTGCCATTGTTCCCGGGCCCAACACCTCACCTCTGTGCACCGGCACCACGGTCGTCCGACCGTCCATGTGCCTCATAAAGACATGGCTGCATGCCTTATAACCTCGAACCTCCTCTCGACAACGCTCTGACTTCCTGTTCACCGGCTACTCTCGGCAGGCGACTCATACGGCTAGGCGCTGGATGCCCACCAGCTCCAGGGCCTCCGCTTCGTCTTCGCCTTCCACCTCAAGGCAAAGCTGTATGGCTTCTTTCATACGCTCCAACAGTTCATCCATGGACGTAGCCTGGGTATGGCACCCTTTCAGGGCAGGCACGCTTCCTACCATGTAGCCATCCTCATCCCGCTCTATCAGAACGGTGAATTCTCGGGCCATATCTTCTCTCCTCGGTTGTGAAATCCAAGGTACGGTTTGGGGACTTCAAAATCATCGTAGAGTCAAAGCTCCGGCCGCGCCTTGTGCCAGTCGGTGGCTTGCTCGTAGGCGTGGGCGACCCGCAGCAGGGTCTCCTCCGACAGCGTCTGGCCGATCAGCTGCATCCCCACCGGCAGGCCCTCTGAGAAACCGCAGGGCACCGATATGGCCGGCAGGCCCGCCACGTTGACGGGCACAGTGTATATGTCGGCCAGGTACATCTGCACCGGGTCCTCGGTCTTCTCTCCCAGACTGAAGGCTACCGTGGGCGACGTCGGGGTGACCAGGGCATCGAAGCGCTCGAAGGCCTCCTCGAACTCCCGGCGGATCAGGGTCCGCACCTTCTGGGCTTTGAGGTAATAGGCTTCGTAGTAGCCAGCCGACAGGGCGTAGGTGCCGATCATGATCCGGCGCTTTACCTCCGCACCGAACCCATGCTGGCGGGTCTTCTCCATGGCCTCCCACCTGCTGTCCGTGTCCCGGTATGAGAGGCCGTACTTTACGCCGTCGTACCTGGCCAGGTTGGTCGAGGCCTCCGAGGGAGCGATGATGTAGTAGCAGGCCAGGGCATAGGGAGTGGTGGGCAGGGAGACTTCCTCCAGGGTAGCCCCCAGGCCTTCCAGCACCGATATGGCGGCCTCCAGAGAGGTCCTGACGCCCTCTTCCATGCCTTCGACGAAGTACTCCCTAGGTACACCTAAGCGGAGACCCTTGATGTCCCCGGTGAGGGCGGCAGCGTAATCGGGCACCTGATACGGAAGGGAGGTAGAGTCTCGGGGATCGTGGCCAGATATGGCGTTCAACACGATTGCGCAGTCGGTCACATCCCTGGTGATGGGACCTATCTGGTCCAGGGATGAGGCGAAGGCGATGAGCCCGTAACGGCTTACCAGGCCGTAGGTGGGCTTCAGGCCCACCACCCCACAGAAGGAGGCAGGTTGGCGTACGCTGCCACCAGTGTCCGAGCCCAGGGCGTAGAAGGCTTCGCCTGCCGCCACGGCCGCCGCCCCTCCGCCGCTGCTGCCGCCCGGCACCCGGTCCAGGTCCCAGGGATTCCGAGTGGGGAAGAAGGCGGAGTTCTCGGTGGAGGAGCCCATGGCGAACTCGTCCATGTTGCCCTTGCCCAGCAGCACAGCATCCCGGGAGTACAGCCTTTCAACCGCGGTGGCGTCGTAGGTCGGGACGAACTCCTCGAGCATGCGGGAGGAGCAGGTTGTCCGGATCCCCCGTGTGGACATCAGGTCCTTGATCTGCATGGGCACACCGGCCAGGGTCGGGGAGTCGGCGGTCAACCCGAGGTCGGCCCTCTGAGCATGCTCCAGCGCGGTCTCCTGGGTGACCGTGACAAAGGCCTTGACTCGTTCTTCAACCGCCTCGATGCGTCGGAGAGAAGACCGAGTAAGCTCCATGGAACTGGCTTCCCGACGGCGCAGCAGATCGCTAGCTTCGCGGGCGGTTATTCGATACATATCCTGCAAATGGGCATCCCCTCAGCCGCAAGCTAATTGGGGCCCTACTCTTCCAACACTACCTTGACTCGGAATAAATAGCCCTGCCGCTGCGGCGCGTTGGATAGCACCTCTTCCCGTGGAGATGAATCCCGAGGCTCGTCGTCCCGGAGCACGGTTTCCAAGGAAGCGGAGTGTCCAGTGGCAGGTATCGCTTCCGTGTCCAATTCCTGTAGGACCTGGAACAGTTCCAGTATGTGGGAAAGCTGCTCCCGCATCAGATCCAGCTCTTCGCCGGTCGCTCCGATGCGGCACAGGGTGGCTATATGCTGTACGTCTTCCATGGTCAGGGACATGGCGAACGGCCTCCTGTCGTGGTGGCGCCAGTGTAGCAGAAGGGGAATGGGCCCTCAAGCCGGGGACGGCTCGGCGGGGCGCCGACCAAGCGTCCGTTGTGGTGAATCCGCGGGCACCGCGTCCATTGTACATTAGGTTATATGAGCCGTATACTGTAGGGCGCTGGCGAGGGCTGTCTCGCCCTTAAGTGTGATTAACGGCCCCGCGAAGGCGGGAGGGAGCCTGGATACTTGCTTCTTAGCGGCCGCTTCTGGCTAGGACTCTTGGTAACGGTGGGGCTCCTAGTCCTCTTCCTCTGGAAAGTCGATTTCGGAGAGACCGGCAGGGAGCTGCGGGACGCCAACTACGCCTACTACGTCCCCGCCGTCCTGATATACTTCGCGGCGCTGGCGGTCCGCTCTCTGCGCTGGCGCTTTCTTTTGCTGCATATCAAGCCGGTTTCACCAGCGCGGCTGTTCCCTGTGGTGGCCATCGGTTACCTGGCCAACAACATCCTACCGGTCCGTCTCGGCGAGCTGGTGAGGGCCCACTTCCTGGGGGAGAAGGAGGCCATTAGCAAGGCCTCGTCCCTGGCGACCATCGGGGTCGAGCGAATCCTGGACGGCCTGACCCTGCTGCTTTTCATCGCCATCATCTGGCCTTTCCTGCCATGGACCTCGGTGCTAAGGACGGACGACGGGGACCTCAAGACGTGGTGGGTGGTGGTGAGCGCCCTGGTGATCGCCGCCTTCGTGGTCGGGTTCCTGGTGCTCTTCCTGCTGGCCACCTCACCACGGCTGGGCCACCGCCTGACCCATCTCGTGACATCGATCGCTCCCAAGACGTTTCGTCCTAAACTGGAAGCCATCATTCACTTGCTCATCGAGGGCCTGGGAGTCTTGAGGAGCCCCCGGAAGCTGGTGGTTATCTTCGTGCTGTCGGCCCCCGTATGGCTGCTGGAGGCCACTACCTACTACCTGATCGCCATCTCCTTCGACCTCGATCAACCCTTCCAGGTCATTCTGCTGGTCACGGCTACGTCCAACCTGGCCACGGCCGTGCCTTCCAGCATCGGTGGAATAGGGCCCTTCGAGGTGGTGGCCAAGAGCTCCTTGGTGGCCTTCGGGGTCGCCGGCGACACAGCCGCGGCCTACTCCTTCTTTGTGCACATCATCGCCCTGTGGTTGCCGGTTAACATTCTGGGGGCGGCCTTCCTGTGGAAGGAGAACATCTCCCTCGCGCAGCTGGCCAGAGGCAGGGAGATTGACATGGCTCCCGTTCCCCAGGCCCGGGCAGGAGCCTATCCGGAATATGGCGATCCTCCCGGGCCGGCCGATGAAGGCAGGAGGCCGAGAACCTGAGATGAAAGTCGGCATAATCGGCGGCGGCGCCACCGGTCTGGCGGCAGCCTTCGACCTGGCGAAAAGAGGGCACGTCGCCCACGTGTACGAACGGGCCCCCTTCCTCGGCGGCCAGGCCTCCACCTTCGACGTCGGCGGAGGCCGGCTGGAGAAGGGCTATCACCACCTGTTCATGAGCGACCGGCACATGGTGGACCTTATCCACGAGCTGGGGCTGGGCCACAAGCTGGCCTGGATAGAGTCCAAGGTCGGGTTCTACTACGCCGGCAGGATCTGGAAGTTCGCCTCGCCATCGGACCTGCTCAAGTTCAAGCCCCTGAGCCTGCCGGACCGCCTGCGGCTGGGATTGGTGACCCTTTATTTACAGAAGGTCAAAAACGGCCTCAAGTTCGAGGGGGTCACCGCCACGGAGTGGCTGGAGAAGCGGGTGGGCAAACGGGCCTACGAGGCGGTCTGGGAGCCGCTGCTCCGGGGCAAGTTCGGCGAGCACTACGCCGAGATCAGCATGACCTGGCTCTGGGGCAAGATATACCTGCGGGTGGCCTCCCGGGGGAAGCCATGGGAGAAGGAGAAGCTGGGCTATCCCCTTGGGAGCTTCGCCGAGGTGTTCGAGGCCCTGGGAGACAGGATCGGGGAGATGGGCGGCGAGGTGCACCTGTCAACGGGGGTCCGCCAGGTGGCGGTGGACGACGCCAGGGCCACGGGGCTAGAGATAGAGATGCCCGGCCGTGACCCGGAGATCAGGCCCTACGACGCGGTCATCGCCACCACCCCTTCCCACATTTTCACCCGGCTGGTGCCGCCGTTGCCCGAGCCCTACGCCAGCAAGCTGAACGACGTGACCTACCTGTCGGCGGTGCTCATGGTCCTGGTGCTGAAACGGCAACTGTCCCCGATGTACTGGCTCAACGTCGGCGACCGCACGATGCCCTTCGTGGGCGTCATCGAGCAGACCAACTTCGTGGACCCGTCCCTCTACGGCGGCAAGCACGTCGTGTACTTCTCCAACTATCCCAGCACCCAGAACCCCCTCTACCAGATGAGCGCCGAGGAGCTCCTGGAAGACTTCATGCCCCACCTGAAAAGGATCAACCCCGACTTCGACCCTTCGTGGATCGAGGAATACTACCACCACAAAGTGGACGCGGCCCAGCCCATTATCGGGGTGAACTACACCCAGCGCATCCCGGAGCTGCGCACGCCCATCAAGGGCCTCTACCTGGCCAACACCACACAGATATACCCGGAGGACCGGGGCACCAACTACAGCGTCCGCCTGGGTAAAGAGGTGGTGGAGGCCGTGCTGCAGGATTTCGGCCGGGGATAGCGCAGTCTTTGACATATGCGACATGGGTACTAGAATGAAGGGGTGAGGCGGGAGCGACATAGCCACCGAACATAATTTCGAGGACGAAAGCCATGACGCTGCCGGGAATAGGTGATGAGTTACCGGGCAACCGCAGGCCCATATCCGACGAGGCGCTGCTCCGGGCCATCGAGAAAGCCGCCCTGGAGCAAGTTACGGAACTGGACCTGTCGGGCAGCGGGCTCACCTCTCTCCCCCAAGAGATAGGCTTGCTCACCAACCTCGAGACTCTAAACGTCAGGGACAATCAGCTCACCTCCCTCCCCCCGGAGATTGGCCAGCTCACCAACCTCCAATCCTTAAACCTTGCCGCGAATCACCTCGCCTCTCTGCCTCAGGAGATTGGCCGGCTCACCAACCTCCAATCCTTAAACCTTGCCGCGAATCACCTCGCCTCTCTGCCTCAGGAGATTGGCCGGCTCACCAACCTCCAGTCCCTAGACCTTGCCAAGAATCGGTTCGCCTCCCTGCCTCAGGAGATTGACCGGCTCAGCAACCTCCAATCCCTAGACCTTGCCACGAATCAGTTCGCCTCCCTTCCCCCAGAGATTGGCCGGCTCACCAACCTCCAAACCCTATACCTTTACGAGAATCAACTCACCTCCCTTCCCCCGGAGATTGGCCGGCTCACCAACCTCCAGACCCTATCCCTAAGGGAGAATCAACTCACCTCCCTCCCCCCGGAAATTGGCCGGCTTACCAACCTCCAGACCTTATTTTATAGCGAGAACCCATTTACCTCTTCCTCCCCCGAGATATTCCAGTCCACCAACCTCAAGACCCTATACCTTTACGGGAATCAGCGCACCTCTGTCCCCCGGAGATATTCCGGCTTACCAACCTCACGACCCTATACCTTAGCCAGTATCAGCTCACGTCCCTCCCTCGGGAGATATGCCAGCTTACCCAGCTCCGAATCTTATCCCTCGGAGAGAATCAGCTCACCTCTCTCCCCCCAGAGATGTTCCGGCTTACCAACCTCCAAAGTTTATCCCTCGGGCGGAATCTGCTCACATCCCTTCCCCCGGAGATTGGCCTTCTCACCCACCTCGCATCCCTATCCCTAAATCGCAATCAGCTCACATCCCTTCCCCCGGAGATAGGTCAGCTCACCGAACTCCGATACCTATACCTAGATGGCAATCAGCTCGCATCCGTTCCCCCAGAGATAGGCCAGCTCACCGAGCTACTATCCCTAGTCCTAAACGGTAATCAGTTCACATCCCTTCCCCCGGAGATTGGCCAGCTCACCGGACTCCGAACTCTAGACCTTGACGAAAACCCGCTCCATGAACCCCCTGCCGGTGTAGTGGCCCAGGGCACCAAGGCCATCCTGGCCTACCTGCGGGGGAGGGCCGGGGGTGAGGAGCGCCAGTGGGTGTCCAAGCTGCTTTTCGTGGGCGAGGGGGGCGTGGGCAAGACCCAGCTGCTGCGGGTGCTGCGGGGCGAGGAGTTCGTGGAAAACGCTGCCAGCACCAGGGGAATCGAGATATCCGACGTTACCTCACAGGGCGATCGCACAACTGACGTCACCCAAGTAGGCCCCCTGGAGCTGGAGCATCCCACGGAGGTTGGGGTCGCAATGCGCCTCAACTCCTGGGACTTCGGCGGCCAGGAAGTCTACCACGCTACGCACCAGTTTTTCCTGACCCAGCAGTCCTTATATCTGCTGGCCTGGAACGCCCGCTACGGCTGGGAGCAGGGCAAGCTGTACTACTGGCTGGACACTATCCAGGCGATGGCCCCCGACTGCCCCGTGCTTATTGTGGCTACCCACGTCGATGAGCGCCCCGCCCAGGTCCCCCTTCAGGACCTGCAGCGCAGGTACCCCCAGGTGGTGGGCCACTGGGAGGTGAGCAGCAAGAGCGGAGAAGGCATCGATACCCTAAAGGAGGCTATACGGGGTGAAGCGGCCAAGCTGCCCTTCATGGGGGAGCGCTGGCCCGCCGCCTGGCTGAAGGCCGCCGGCGCAGTCCGGGCGATGCCAGAGCAGCACACAACCGCCCTGCGTCTGCGGGAGGCCATGGCCGGCGAGGGCGTCAACGGGGACGATGCCGGATACCTGGCCGGATGGCTGCACAACCTTGGGGAGCTCCTCTGCTACCAGGACGACGAGGAGCTCAAGGACACGGTGGTGCTGGACCCCCAGTGGGTGACGGAGTACATATACCGGGTCCTGGACAGTGAAGATCTGGAGGAGCCCCTGGGCATCTTCCGACGCAGCCTCATGGAGAAGGTTTGGGGCGACCTGGACCGGGGCCTCCAGGACCACTTCCTCCGCCTGATGGAGAGGTTCGACCTGTCCTACCGGACCCTGCGGCAGCCGGACATAAGCATAGTGGTGGAGCGCCTCTCCCAGGACCCACCGGTGGACCTGGAAAGCACCTGGCAGGGAATCATGCCTGAACCCGGCACTACCAACGAAATCTCGATGAGGTTCGACCTCAACACCACCATCCCCGCCGGGGTGCCCACCTGGTTCATCGCCCGGCAGCACCGGTTTACCACGGGTAAGCACTGGTTTTATGGGGCCCTCTTTGGCGACGAACCGGAACAGCCCAAGCACCTCGCATTGGTCCGGTCCTATCCCCACGAGCGCTACCTGGAGCTTGCGGTCCGAGGCCCCTACCCCCACAATTTCTTCGCACTCCTGCGGGATGGACTGGAGCTAACCCTGGCCAGGTTCGAGGGCCTGAGGGACGCGATCCAGCGCACCGTCCCCTGTCCCGGCCACGACGGCGAGGATTGTCCCTTCCGCTTCGACTACCGCCACCTGGAGCGCGCCCTGGAGAGGGACCCCCCGGCGGAGGAGATCCAGTGTCAGGAAAGCCTGGAGTTGGTTTCGGTGCCGGGGCTCATGTACGGGCTCCACTGGGAGACCCAGGGAGAGGTGATGGGCCGCTTGGACCAGTTGGAGATCAATGTGAAGGAGGCCGTCGCCGGGAGCCGGGACGCCGTCCTAGATGAGCTGACGGGACTACGCGCCCTGGTGCAACGCCAGTTCATCATCGAGCAGTCCAAGATAGAATCCCACTGCCCCCGGGTGTTCACCCTGGTGCCGGCGAAGGGAACCCGGTGGCTGCGAAATCTAACGGGCCAGAAGAAGATGCTACACCTTTACTGTGAGCAGCCCGGGGAGTGGCACCCCACCACCGAGGGTGGGACCTACGACCTCCCCCAGCCGCCCGAGTGGGTCGTCACAATGGCTCCCTACCTGGGGCGGTTGGTGTCGGTCCTGAAGTACGCGGCACCGGTCGCGACCGCCGCGGTTAACGTGGCCGCTCCGGGGACCGGCCAGCTAATCGCAAACCACCTGAAGCTGATGGACCAGCTGGTGAAGGTGCTGCCTGATCTGGAGGGAATCGAGGAGCACCGCTTCTCGCGGGAGATGTCCGGAGAGGCGGGCGACGAACGGGCCACCGGGTCAGCCCTGCGTGCGCTGCGACAGCTGCTGGAAGAGACGGACCCGCTGAAGGCGTGGGGCGGCCTCGGAAGGGTGCTTACCCCCGAGGGCCACTACCTCTGGCTCTGTGACGCCCATGCGGAGGAGTACCGTCTGTGAGCGGATATACCCGCTCACCGTGAGCCGCCCCAATGTCTGCCGCGTGTTGAAAGCCCCATGGGGGCTGTGTTACCATTAGCTCTGCACTTCGTTACAGAATTCACGACCCGAGCCGGGTAGCTGCGAGTGGCAGGCGGCCCGGGTGGGTCACGGACGGACCCACAAACCGGTGCGGGAGCGAAATTGTCCTCCGACGTTGAGGGTCTCAGGGCAAGAGCCACCAAGGCGCTCACCTCGCAAGAGCAGAGCACCGTTACCCTCCTCTCTTCACTCCTGGCGATCCAGGACGAGTTGGGATATCTGCCGGAGGAGGCCATCGAAGAGGCGGCCAATTTCACAGGCTCCACCATCAACGATGTATGGGGAGTGGCCTCCTTCTACACCAACTTCCGCTTCACTCCACCCGGAGCCCACACCGTGGAGGTCTGCTGGGGACCGTCCTGCCACGTGCTCGGGGCTATGGGAGTGATTCAGGCCGTGCTGGACGGCCTGGGCCTGGAAGGCGAGGGGGACAGCCCCGACGGCACGGTAACGGTGCGGTTCAACACCTGCCTGGGTGCCTGCGCCCAGGGACCTGTGATCAGCGTGGACCACCAGCTTGTCGGCAGGATCTCTCCCGAGAAGGCCAGGCATACGGTCGATTCCTTCCGCTCCAGCCAAGGCAAACGGGAAATAGAATGAGAGACGGGGGCTGGATACGGTGATGGCCCAGAGCTTCGAGGAGATACGTGAGGAAGCCGGGCGCCGGTGGGAGTCCCTCGCGTCCGGGAAGGTGCCCTGGATACGGGTGGGCACCGCCCTTTGCGGCAAGGCGGCCGGCGCCGACCAGATCATCGAAGCCCTGAAAAACGAGCTCAAGGTCCACAACATCGAGGCAGTGGTGAGCGAGGTGGGCTGCCTGGGCCTGTGCTTCGCCGAGCCGCTCGTGGACATTACCCTGGCCAACGGCTCCCGGCTGTTCTACGCCAACGTGAACACTAGCGAGGTGCCCGCCATCGTCTACTCCCACCTGGTGAGGCGGGGGCCCGTCGCCGACTTGTCCATTGGCTACCTGGGCGAAGAGGGTCTCGACGGCGCCCAGGACCTGACTCAGCACCCTATGATGAAGGACCAGGTGCGCATCGCCCTGCGCAACGCCGGGACCGTGGACCCCTGCGATATCTTCCAGTATATCGCCAACGGTGGCTACACCGCCCTGCACAAGGCGATCACGCAAATGACCCCCGAGCAGATCCTGGAGGAGGTGACCACGTCGGGCCTGCGGGGTCGTGGCGGCGCCGCCTTCCTCACCGGGACCAAGTGGAGCTTCCTCGCCAGGTCGCCGGGGCCGGTAAAGTACATCCTCTGCAACTGCGAGGAGGGCGATCCCGGGGCCTTCAACGACAAGGGCATCCTGGAGAGCGATCCCCATACCCTGCTGGAAGGAATGGTGCTGGCGGGCTACGCCACCGGGGCCAGCTATGGCTATGTGTTCATCCGTCACGGCCATGAGGGTCCCATCTACCGGACTCAGCAAGCGATCCTGCAGGCCCGTGAGCTTGGCCTTCTGGGCGAGGGTATCCTCGGCTCCGACTTCAGCTTCGACATCGAAGTCTCCCTCACCGGAGACTCCTACGTGTCCGGTGAGGAGACCGCCCTGATGGAGTCCATCGAAGGCTCCCGGGCCATGCCGCGATTCCGGCCTCCCTTCCCGGCCCAGGTGGGATTGTTCGGCAAGCCCAGCAACATCAACAACGTCAAGACCCTGGCCTACGTCCCCCAGATCATCGACAAGGGGGGAGAGTGGTTCTCCGGGATCGGCCAGAACCGCAGCAAGGGTACAGCCATCCTCTGCCTCTCCGGCGACCTGAGGTACACCGGGATGGTGGAGGTCCCTCTGGGAATGACCCTTCACCACGTGGTTCACGAGATGGCGGGAGGGGTCCCCGACGGCAAGGCCCTGAAGCTGCTGCAGACGGGAGGACCCCTGGGCGGAGTGCTCAGCGCCGACCTGCTGGAGATACCCCTGGACTTCGAGGAGATGTCCCAGGCTGGGGCCATCCTGGGGTCGGGAGGGATAATCGCCGCGGACGAAGACACCTGCGCCGTGGACCTGACCCGGGCCCTCATCGCCTTCTGCCAGTTCGAGTCCTGCGGCAAGTGCTTCCCCTGCCGGTTGGGGATGACGCACCTGCTGGAGATGCTGGAGCGCATCTGCAGCTTCCAGAGCGAACCCGGCGACCTGGAGCTGATGCGTCAGGTGGGCCAGAGCATGCAGGCGGGGTCGCTATGCGGACACGGTCAGCTGGGGTTCAACCCGGTGTCTTCCTCGCTGAGATACTTCGGCGACGAGTTCCAGGCCCACATGGTGGAGAAGCGCTGCCCGACGGGGCACTGTCCGGGTGCTACTCATTCTCCCAGTCGCACCCGGAGATAGATCATCTAGACGCGGCACGATGACTTTCTCAGGCAAAGTGTTTGGACTTCCGGGGAACACCTGAACTAAGATGTTACCCGCGTAACTCTCAAAGGGCGGGAAGGTAAGATGGTCGAAAACACCGACGAGATTACCATAACCATAGACGGGGTCGCGGTTAAGACCAGGCCCGGGAAGATGGTGCTGGAAGCAGCCATCGAGGCCGGTGTGTACGTCCCCTATCTGTGCTATCACCCCGGGATGAAGCCCTTTGCCGCGTGCAGGATGTGCGTGGTGGAGGTCGAAGGAGGTCGGGGCTACCCCGCCTCGTGCACCTTGCCGGTGCAAGAGGGAATGGTAGTAAACAACAACAGCCATGGCGTGTACCAGCTGAGGCGGTCCATCATGGAGATGCTCATCTCCGAGCATCCTCACGGCTGCCTCACCTGCCACCGGGTGGACTTGTGCGGGCCCGAGGATGTCTGCCTGCGCCACGTTTCGGTGAACGACCGCTGCGTGACCTGCCCCAAGAACGAGCGGTGTGAGCTCAAGGACACCGTTCGATTCCTCAACATGGAGCTGGAATCCCCGCTGAGCTACAAGTACCGCGACATTCCCATCGAGACCGGAGACCCCTTCTACGACCGGGACTACAACCTGTGCATCGTATGCGGCAGGTGCGTCAGGGTGTGCGAGGAGGTCAGGGGCGACAACGCCATCACCTTCACCGAGCGTGCGGGCCAGGCCCTGGTGGGTACCTCCCACGGCACATCCCTGCTGGAGTCGGGGTGCGAGTTCTGCGGCGCTTGCCTCGACGTTTGCCCTGTGGGAGCGCTGGTGGAGAGCGACCACAAGTGGGAGAAGGCCAGCCGGGTGGAGAAGACCATCTGCCCTCATTGCCCGGTGGGTTGCCAGCTCAACCTGGAAGTGAACCGTTTCGAAAAGGTGATTCGCTCCGTTCCCGAGCTCAACTCCCCCGCCAACAGGGGCCAGGCCTGTTTCAAGGGCAAGTTTGGCCTGGACTTTGTGAACCGGAAGGACCGCCTAAAGACGCCCCTCATACGCCGTGAGGCGGGGGGAGACCTGGAGGAGGCCACCTGGGACGAGGCCCTGGATTACATCGCCCTGAAGCTGCCGGCGTACAAGGGCAGCAGGTTCGCGATCCTCACCTCGCCCAACAGTACCAACGAAGAGCACTACCTCGCCCAGAAGTTCGCCCGCGCCGTCATGGTGACCAACAACGTGGACCAGGCGTCTGACACCAGGCCGGAGCTGGTGATGGGTCTGGCGGAGACGCTGGGGTACTGTGCCGGCACCAACCCCATATGGGACCTGGAGGATGCCCGTTGCATCATCGCCTTTGCCGCCAACGCCACCGAAGAGCATAACGTGGCCGCAGTGCCCGTCAAACGGGCGGTAAAGGCGGGGGCTCAACTCATCGTCATCGATCCGAGAGAGGTGGAACTTACTCGCTACGCTCACCTGTGGCTCAGGCCTCGGCCCGGCACCGAGCTCCTGCTGCTGGGCGGGCTGCTCAAGGCCGTGGTCGAGGGGCGCCTGGAAAATCATGAGTGGCTGGAGGAGCTACAGCAGGACACCTCCCAGCTTCGGCAGGCCCTGAACGGCCTTGACCTGGACACGGTGGCCAGCGAGACGGGCGTGCCGAGGAGCCAGATCGAAGAGGCGGCGCAGACTTACGCCGGCTCGGGAGCCTCGGCCGTATTGTACGCCCTGGACAACGTGCCCGTCGGCCAGCAGAGAGACTGCGTCTTGGCGCTGGCCGACCTGGCCCTTCTCACCGGCAACCTGGGCAGGCCCTCCGCCGGCCTCTACCCGCTGCGGCAGGGAGCCAATGAGCAGGGCGCCTGGGACATGGGGTGCGTGCCCCACCTGCTCCCCGGATATCGATCCATGGAGGACTCCCAGGCCCGCATGGACATGGAAACGGCCTGGGAAAGCCTGGTTCCAATCGAACCCGGTCTGGACCTGCGGGGTATCCTGGATTCGGTGAAACAGGGGGAGATCAAGGCGATGGTGGTCGTGGGAGACGGGGCCGGCATGTCCGGAGACCGTCTCTCCGACTGGTCCGCAGACGGCGATCACGACCCGCTGGACATCCTGGACATCCTGGACATCCTGGTAGTCCAGGACCATTTCCTCAGCCCCTTAGCCCGCAAGGCCCACGTGGTGCTGCCCCGCTCTTCCTTCGCCGAAAAGGACGGCACCTACACCAACCTGGAGCGACGGATCCAGCTCCTCAGGCCCATAATCGCACCTAAGAAAAGCGAGGCCAGGCCGGAGTGGTGGTCCATCTGTCAGATCGCCCGCAGGATGAACGCCGCCGGCTTCGATTTCGATAGCTCGACCCAGGTGATGGAGGAGATCGCCTCGCTGGTGCCTATATACGCCGGAGTGTCCCACAATAGGCTGGAAGGCGAGGCGATCCTGGTCGCTCGCCCCGATACATCAAATCCGCTGCCCATTCAGTTGCTCTACTCGGAGAAGGAGCATCGGGGCATGCAGTGGCCCTGTCCGGACGAAGGGCACGGCGGCACCGCGGTGCTGTACGCTGAAGGGTTCCCGGAGGGAAGGCCCCGCTTTGTGGCTCCCAAATTCCGTGTGACATCCGGCAGCCGTGACGGTTACCCCCTTCTATTCGTGCCGGGACGGGTATTGCTCCAGTCACACCGGGAAATCCAGGTCGTCAAGGGCCGCGCCAACCGAATCGAGAGGGACGAGCTGGTGGAGATCAGCCCGCAGGACGCTGCCAGCTTGAACATCGGAGATGGAGACCGGGTGGAGGTAAGGACCCCTCACGGCTGCTTCGTAGGAACGGCCTCGCTGAAGGAGGGAGCCGCCAGTGGTCTGGTCTCTTCAACCCGCCTGTTCGGCCAGCTGGCCGAGGAGCTGACGGGAGGCGACGAACCCGACCCCATGTCCGGGGCGCCCGGCCTGGTTATAGCCCCGGCCCAGGTCGCGAAGGCCTGAGCCCATGGACCGACTTTAAAGAGACGAAGGAGGGCAGGTGGAGCGGAGCGATGTTCGGTTGATGGAGGCGGACCGGCGAATAAGGGAGGTCATCGCCAAGCTGCCCAGGGCGGAGTTGGTCGCACGGCGGGACGTTTCAGAGGACCTGATGGTGATCCAGCTCCGGCCGGGGGTCGAGTTCGGCTTCAAGCCGGGCCAGTATTGCACCCTGGGCATAGGCTCGATCGAGAGGGCCTACTCCATCGCATCGGCGCCTTACGAGCCGGTCCTGGAAATTTTCGTGGAGCTGGTGCCCCTCCCCGACGGAGTGCTCACTCCCCTGATGTGGGACCTGAAGGTCGGGGACACCATGAGCATCAGGCCTCGCGCCAAGGGCATCTTCACCATGGACCGGAAATATCCGCATCACCTCATGGTGGCCACCGTCACCGGCGTGGCTCCCTTCATCAGCACCATACGCAGCTATCTCAACGACGGCGAGCAGGGCCATAAATTCCACGTACTGCAGGGAGCCAGCTATCAGGACGAGTTCACCTACGACGACGAGCTCCGAGAGCTGGTCCGCAGCCATCCCGAAACCATAGAGTACCTTCCCACCGTGAGCCGCCCGGTGGACGAGAAGAACCGGGGATGGCAGGGCACCACCGGCCGGGTCAACAGCCTGGTGGACGAGTACGTCGCCCGGCACGGACTATCCCCGGAAGACACCCTGATTTATGCCTGCGGGCACCCCGGCATGATCGAGGACGTGAAGGACCGGCTGGACCCCGCTGGATTCAAGATCAAAGAGGAGCGCTACTGGAAGCAGTAGGCCTCCGTCAGGCCTGCGAGTCCCCTCTCCCCGTGGGAGAGGGGTTGGGGTTGAGGGCTTCCTAAAGCTCCGGGTTGAGGCCCAGCAGCAGGAGTGCGCCCAGGACGGCCACCGCGATCGAGAAGACCAGGTAGAACCAACCCGTTACCATCCTCATGGCCGAGGCCCGGGGCTCCGGCTGACCGGCGGGACGCAGGCCCAGGTAGAAGAACAGCAGGCCCGACAGCACCGTCAGCAGGATAGCCACAACCCCCATCAGCCACGTGTACTGGATGATCTCTCCGTTGTCCAGCAGTCGGTCACCTATGAAGAAATAGACCGCGAAGACTGCGGATATAACCGCCAGGAACAGGACGTAGAAGCCCAGGGCCCTTGGGTCGAACCCCCAGAGGTGCACTCCGGCCACCAGCAGGGAGTATACGGCCCATACCAGGATGAAAACGGAGAGGGCGGTCGCCGGCGCCAGGAAGGCTCCCAGGTCGGACGGCGCTTTGATGGCCGTAGGAAGCTGGTCTTGGAACAGAACGATGCCCAAAAGGAGTACCGCCACCGCGCCTGCGATCAGGCCCAGGGTCTTGGGGTTCCCGTAAAATCCCAGCAGGTACCAGGCCTGAATCCATAGGACCCCCGGCAGTACTAGCAAAAAGGCCAGGTCCATGTCAGAGTCACCCCCTGCCTTCGCGTTATGTTCCCGGAGTCTGATCGGCGCTTCGATGATCGAGGTGGCCGACCTGACCGCTTACCGCTACTATCCTGTCGCCGATGTTACCTTATAGAAGTGGACGCCCCGAAGTCAACCGGCTGCGGCATTACATTTGGCATAAAATTGCTGAACACGAAATCATCCGGCCTCTCACGAAGCGCCCGGACGGAGGACCAGCAGCGCCCCATTCCCTGGCAGGGCATCCTGCTGTAAAATGGCCATAACCACCTCGGCCGAGAGGGTGCCTTGACCCCCATCCGCCACCAATACCTTCGGATCAAGCAGCGCTACCAGGATGCCATCGTGTTCTTTCGACTGGGCGATTTCTACGAGACCTTCGACGAGGACGCCCGGGTCGCATCGAAAGAGCTGGACATCGTCCTCACGTCCAAGCCCATGGGCAAGGGCTTGAAGGTACCCCTGGCGGGGATCCCGGCCCACTCCCTGGAGTCCTACCTGGCCAAGCTGATAAAGAAGGGGTTCAAGGTGGCCGTCTGTGAGCAGCTCAGCGACCCCGCCACCTCCAAGGGATTGGTGGAGCGGGACGTAGTCCGGGTGGTCACGCCCGGCACGGTGATTGAGCCCTCGCTGCTGGACCAGAAGGCGAACAACTACCTCGTCTCGCTGATAACGGACGGTGACGGTGCGGGCCTCTCCTACGTTGACGTGTCCACCGGCGAGTTCTTCACCGCCCAGCTCTCCAGCGGAGAGGTAGGCCCGGAGCTGGACCGCCTGGCCCCGGCGGAGCTGATAACGCCCGAAGACCAGGAACCACCTGACGGGACCGAAGAGTGCCCGGTGACGCCCCTCTCTTCCGTGGCCTTCGAACCGGAGACTGCCCGTCGTGCCCTGCTGGACCACTTCGGCGTGGCCACGCTGGAGGCTTACGGTTGCGACGGATTACCCCTGGCCCTGGGCGCCGCCGGCGCCATCGTCGAATACCTGGGGCAGACTCAGCGGACAGCCCTGAGCGAGCTGCACACCCTGACCACCTACTCAACCGGCTCCTACATGACCCTGGACAGGCAGACCCGCCATAACCTGGAGCTGTTCCAGGGGGGGAAATGGGACGGCTCCGGCCCGACCCTTTACTCCACCCTGGACCTAACCAGGACCCCCATGGGCGGGCGCCTCCTCCGGCGGTGGCTGGGCCGGCCGCTGCTGGACCTGGAGGAGCTGCAGCGGCGGCAAGAGGCCGTGGCCTACTTCCACGACGGCCTGCTGATACGGGAGCGGACCGTCTCCCTGCTTTCAAGGATCGCCGACCTGGAACGGGCCACGAACCGGGTGCGTCAGGGTCTGGCCGCCCCCAGAGAGCTGGCGGCCCTCAAAGCCGGCCTGGAGGCTTCTGCCGAGCTCCTGGGCCATCTCCGGGAAGACCAGGCCGCCGGCGCCATTTCCTGGCTGATCCGGGATATGCGTCCCCAGGACGAGGCGGTCTTGCTGATAGACGCTGCGCTGGCCCCTGACCCGGCCGGCGAGCCGGGGGAAGGCAACGTCATCCGAGAGGGGTTCTCCCCGGACCTGGACGAGCTGAGGCTGGCCTCCCGCGACGCCCGGGAGTTCATCGCCACCCTGGAGCGGAAGGAGAAGGAAAGCACGGGAATCAAGAACCTCAAGGTGGGGTACAACAAGGTGTTCGGCTACTACATCGAGATCAGCAACTCCAACCTCTCACAGGTCCCGACCGACTACATAAGGCGCCAGACCCTGGTCGGCGGCGAGCGCTTCATCACCCCCGAGCTGAAGGAGTACGAGTCCCTGATCCTCAACGCCCGGGAGCGCATCGAGGAGCTGGAGCGGTCCCTCTACCGGCAGGTCTGCGCCCAGATCGGCGAGGGTGCCCAAAGCATCCTCACACTGGCCGAGGGGGTGGCCCACATAGACGTCTTCGCCGCCCTGGCCGAGGCGGCCTCGAGATACGGATACGTCCGGCCCACCCTAACCGATGGAGACGGCGTCGACATCGCCGATGGGCGTCATCCAGTGGTCGAGAGGGTCATGCCCTCAGGCACCTTCGTGCCCAACGATGTGAACCTGTCCTCCGGCGACGCCCAGCTGATCGTCCTCACGGGTCCCAACATGGCCGGCAAGAGCACCTACATTCGCCAGGTGGCCCTCATCGTCCTCATGGCACAGATCGGCAGCTTCGTGCCCGCCAGGGTTAGCACAATGGGGCTGGTGGACCGCATCTTCACCCGGGTGGGCCTCCAGGACGACCTGGCCACCGGTCAATCGACTTTCATGGTGGAGATGGTGGAGACGGCGTCGATCCTCAACCAGGCCACCTCCCGCTCGCTGGTGATCCTGGACGAGATCGGCCGCGGCACCAGCACCTACGACGGCATGTCCATCGCCAGGTCGGTGGTGGAGTACATACACAACAGCCCCCGCCTGGGCTGCAAGACCCTATTCGCCACCCACTACCACGAGCTGACCCAGCTGGCCCGTACCCTGCCCAGGGTGCGTAACTTCACCGTGGCGGCCTCGGAAGAGGACGGGAGGGTGATCTTCCTCCACCGCATCGTGCCCGGTGGGGCCGACAAGAGCTACGGCATTCACGTCGCCGAGCTGGCGGGCCTGCCCAAATCGGTTATCGTGCGGGCCCGGGAGGTCCTGGAGGACCTGGAGAGGGACGGACGGGATGGGAAAGGGGGGCGGACCGGACGCCCCCGTAAGTCCGAGCCGGCACTTCAGTCGCCCCTCTTCGCAGAGCCCTCCCCGGTGCTGGAGGAGCTATCCCGGCTGGACGTGTCCAACATGACGCCCTTGGAGGCGATCAACGCCCTCTACGAACTCCAGCGAAAGGCCCGGGAGGGCTAGCCACGTGAGATATTAGTCGAAAGAAGAAGGAGGAGACGATGGCCGACAAACTCAACTTCTACTGGTGGAGCAAGTGATCCTCCTGCCGCAAGGCGAGGGAGTTGCTCTCGCAGCGGGGGATCGCGATGGAGGAGCGGGACTTCTTCAGGGACCCTTTCACCGAGGCAGAGCTGCGGACCCTGATAGGTAGCCGCGCACCCTCGGAGGTCTTCTCCTGGAAGAGCCCCAGCTTCAAGGCCTTGGGCCTGGACCCCGCCAGCCTGGGCGACGACGACCTGGTGCGCCTGATGCTCCAGGAGCCTCGCCTCATCCGGCGCCCCATGTTCCAGCTGGGTGATGATCTGGTCGTGGGCGCGGACAAGAAGGCTATGGAGAAGGTGCTAGGGTAGGGGCCGGTGAACCCGCTGCCACAAAATGGGCCAACCGAGGCGCCGGGGCCGGTTGAGAAAAGCTCCGTCCGCCCAGTATAATGGGCCGGGCAGATGTTAGACCGGCGAGGGGAGGGCTGCCTATTGAACATTTTCTTCGACGTGGACTACACCATCTTGGGCATGGATGACAGCCTGCGTCCGGGGACCAAGGAAACCTTCCAGAAGTTACTCGATGACGGACACCTGGTATACATCTGGTCGGGACTGGGTCCTCGATGGGAGGTGGTGAGGAAGCACAAGCTGGAGAAGTTCGCCAGCGGGGTGTACGAGAAACCCACAGAGCGCTTCATGGAGCGGCTGGTGGAGTTGGAGGTCCCCCTGGTTCCCGATTTCGTGATCGACGACTACCCCGAGGTGGTGGCCGCCTTCGGCGGCGTGTGGGTGCCCCCTTACTTCTTCAAGAGGAGCGGGGACGATCAGATGGAACGGATCTACAAGATAATCAAGGAATTCGAGAAAAAGGGCCACTCCAGCGACCGGCAGTTCCGGGCGAAGGGCTCCGTGGTCCCACTGTTCTAGCACACGCCCCCGAAAGTTTTCCACCTCCTCAGCGCTCCCGCTGACGGGACCTGACTGCACGATAGTCCCTTCCCATAAGGTCTAACTGCCCCAGGGAGTTGCCATGGGCATACGCGTCCTGTCTCCCGAAGTCGCTGCCAAGATAGCCGCCGGCGAGGTGGTGGAGCGCCCCGCGTCGGTGGTCAAAGAGTTGGTGGAAAACTCCCTGGACGCCCGGGCCTCCCACATCACCGTGGAGGTCGCGGGCGGCGGCATCGACCTGATCAGGGTCACCGACGACGGGTGCGGTATTCCCGCCGACGAAGTAGAAGTGGCCTTCCAGCGCCACGCCACCAGCAAGATTTCAGGCGAGGCGGACCTGGACTCGATCTCCACCATGGGATTCCGCGGAGAGGCCCTGCCCAGCATCGCCGCCGTGTCCCGGATTTCGCTGGTGACGCGGCCCCCCGACGCCGCGGCGGGCCGTGAGGTCCATCTGGTCTGGGGCGAACCGGTCAAGGCGGGCTCTGCGGGCTCCCCTCCGGGCACCTCCATCGCCATCGAAGGCCTCTTCGAGAATGTGCCGGCCCGGCGTAAGTTCCTCAAAACTCCTTCCGGAGAGACGTCCCGCATCAGCGACCTGGTATCCCGCTACGCCATGGCCTTTCCTGAGATAGGTTTCCGGCTGCTGGTGGACGGCCGGAGCTCCCTCACCTCTCCCGGCACCGGCATGCCGGCTGACGCCCTGGTCTCGGTTTACGGCGGCCAGACCGCCTCTTCCATGCTGGAGGTGCCGGACGAAGGGTCTCAGGGAGGCTACTCCATCAGGGGTTTCATAAGCGCTCCCTCGCTGCACAGGGCCAACAGGAGCTACACAACCTTCCTGGTTAACCGCCGCTGGGTCCAGAGTCCCCTCATGTCCTTCGCGCTGTCCCAGTCTTACCAGGGGTTCCTGCCGGAGAGGCGTCACCCCATGGCCGTGCTCAACCTGACCCTGCCTGCCGACGAGGTGGACGTGAACGTCCACCCGGCCAAGCGGGAGGTGCGCTTCCGCTATGAGGACCGGGCCTTTTCGACCCTGCAGCGCGCCGTTCGCGCCACCCTGGTTGGGTCCTCTCCGGTGCCCGAGATGCGGCTGGCGGGACCCCAGTCCAGCGAGCGGCCCTTCTTCAACGGCCCAATGGCTTCCGCATCTTCCGGCTCCCGCTATCAGAGGGACATCCCTATGGAGCCTGGGACCTACAGGCCCTCCACCCCACCGATGGAAGCCATGTCGTCCCTGCGCATCCTGGGCCAAGCCCGCAGCATGTACCTGGTGGCCGAGGGCCCCGACGGTCTCTATCTCATCGACCAGCACGCCGCTCACGAGCGGGTGCTGTTCGAGAAGGTGCTGCGGGAGGTCGCAGGAAACGTCCCCCAGGCCCAGGCATTGCTGGACCCGGTATCCGTCGAGCTGTCCCCCGGCCAAGAGGAGCTGGTCCAGGCCAGCGGGGATCTGATGGACCGCTACGGGTTCATTCTTGAGCCCTTCGGAGAAAGGACCTACCTACTACGCGCCGTCCCCACCACAATGGAGGACCGCGACCCGGCGAAGGCGCTTCTGGAGGTGCTGGACCTTATGGCCTACGAAGGGCTGCTGAAGGAGCGCGAGGAGGCCATGGCTGCCTCCGTGGCCTGCCACGGCGCCGTCATGGCGGGCATGAGCCTGGGCCAACGGGAGATGGAAGACCTGGTGCGGCAGCTCCAGTCCTGCGACAGCCCCCACACCTGCCCCCACGGCCGCCCCACTATGATCCACCTCAGCTCCCACCACCTGGAGCGTGAGTTCGGCCGGAAGTAGCCCCACCGATCCGTCGCTGTCTCATCCTCGGGCGTTATATTAATTAGATTTATACCTATGATATTCTTTGCCCAATTGACTTTATACTATACCTCCTGTACATTTTTTCAGCAAGAAAAGATGGGCCCCTGGCCCTCGTTGAGGAGGCGTGGCAATGACCACCGAGATTCCCATCAACGTCCAGGCCCTGCGTGAGGAAGTCCGGCTCAAGTACGCCGAGGTGGCGCGATCGCCCGGAAGTCGGCAGCACTTTCATACCGGCCGTCCCCTGGCTGAGATGCTGGGTTATCCCAGCGATATCGTCGACACCCTGCCCGATAGCTGCGTGGAGTCCTTTGCCGGGGTGGGCAATCCCTTCTCCCTGGGCGAGATCCGTCCCGGCGAGACGGTAGTTGACGTGGGCTCAGGCGCCGGCTTCGATAGCTTGGTGGCTTCGATAATGGTGGGGCCCACGGGCAGGGTCACCGGCGTGGACATGACCGACGAGATGCTGGCCAAGGCCCAGGACAACGCCCGGACCATGGGCGCCTCAAATGTCACCTTCGAGAACGGCCTGGCGGAGAAGCTGCCTGTCCCAGATGGCTCGACCGATGTGGTGATCAGCAACGGGGTGATCAACCTGGTCCCCAACAAGGAGTCTGCGCTTGAAGAGATGTTTCGAGTGCTGACCCCCGGGGGACGCCTCTACCTGGCAGACATCGTGGTGCATAAGCCCGTGCCCAAGGATGCCAAGGAGAACATCGATTTATGGACCGATTGAATAGGAGGCGCTCTCCTGGATGGAGAGTACGTCGAGTTGCTGAAGTCGGTGGGATTCGCCGAGGTCGAGATGGTGTCCAAGGTGGACGTGTTCAAGGGAGCCGGCGGCGAGGAGCGCGCCCGTAACTTCGAGACAGTTGGTGCGACCCTACGCGCCCGCAAACCCTGAGGACGAGGCGCGCCCCAGGGCCCGGTCAAGTGACGTAAGGTGGTAGCGACCTGCACAGGTCATTACCACCTTACGTCTTGCTTCGTCGCTCCTGGGCTTGCTGACGGGGATCCTTCCTGGGATGGAAAATAGAGTCGGGACCGGGGAACTCGTCAGCGGGCTCGGCCTCCTGATCCCCACCGGAGAACAGGAAGCCCTTCATTAGAAACCCCGCACCGGCTACGGCGCCCAGCCCTAAGGAGAGCTTTCCCAGGAAGCCACGCCGCGAGTACCCTTCATGCCGCTCACCTTCCGCTGGCATTTCATCCCCCCGACTTTCGGTCTTATCGTAGCCTGGAATGGGCTCCTTGCGCCCGGAGTATTCTACTTTCAACGGCTCACTGGGGTCAAGGGAGCCCGTATCCTACTTGACACCAATACCTTCCTGTGATAATTTTCACCTGTTCCACGGGACCCTTCCGAAGCTGTCGGCTGCGCGAAATGAGTGTGGGGGGAGACCACCGGCCATGCCCGATCCTGGATCGGTTACCGCCTTCGACTGGCTACAAATCGGTAAATGGCTAACTAGGCTTTGGGTATATTTCTTTTTCATCGTCGCACTATCGTTCACTTTCCTTAACGCTCACGCCATCATCCCGTCCCTCGTCGCCAGCGGACAGCTGCCCCGCAGCGCCCGCAAGCTGCGGAGACCGATGTACGCCACCTGCCTGCTCCTTGTGGCCGGGGCCATAGTATTCATGGTCTTCACGTCGGACCAGGCCCACTTCACCCTGGACAGGTTCTGGGGCAGGTTCTGGATATGAGCACGCTGCCCTCTGGAAACAGGTGCGTCTTACTCGACTCCGGACGGGCCGACTATGGGTCCGAGGTGGTCCTGTACTACGTTAGGTCCTCCCAGCAAACCCAGACCGACTTAGGTGCGGCCTGATGCCGATACGCATGACCCCCAAACTGATGCTTCTGGCCCTGGGAGGGCTGGTCACCACCGTTGTCGTGGTCCTGGTCGTGCTGTATATTCTCGTAGCCTGGTGGTCCACCCCCATATTCGGCTTCGGCGCCGGCGGACCGGACCAGCCCATCGCCTTCCCCCACTCGGTGCACGTGCAGGACAATGGGATACAATGCGAGTTTTGCCACCGCAACGTAAGCAAGGGCAACGCCGCCACCGTGCCTGCTGTGGAGCAGTGTGTGTTCTGTCACAAGACTATAGCCGACCCAGGCAACGCCGAGATAACCAAGCTGCTGAAGCATGCGGGGCTGGGTCCCACCGGCGAGGCCGACTCCTCCATCGAGCCCAGCCCGATCGACTGGGAGCGGGTGCACCGGGTCCCCGACCACGTCCAGTTCGCCCACGAGCCCCACATCCGTTACTTCACCCAGACCGATAGCGGTAAACAGGAGGCTGTCCAGAGGGCTCTTAGCGAAGGGATACCCATATCCGATCCTCCGACCCACTCGGAGCTTGTGGAGTCCACGTGCACCATCTGCCACGGCAAGGTAAGAGAGATGGACAAAGTTAAGCAGGAACGCAGGCTCAAGATGGGCGACTGCGTAGACTGTCACCGGGATAACGACGCTCCCACGGATTGCGTGACGTGCCACTACTAGGTGTGAAATGAACCTAAACCGGCGCGACTTCCTGAAATGGGCCAGCCTGGCCGGGGTGGGAGCCGTGGCTTGTGACATCTTCCGCGAAGGGGAGATGAATATCCAGAGCCCGGTCGACCTGCCGGAAGACCTGGTGACCGGCCAGGACAACTGGTACGCCACCCTGTGCCAGCTATGCCCCGAGAGAGAAGGCATACTGGTGCGGGTGATGGAGGGACGGGCCAAGATGGTCCGGGGGAACCCCTGGTATCCCACCAATCAGGGCAAGCAGAGCGTCCGTTGTGAGGGTGGGCTCCAGGCCCTGTACCACCCAGACCGGATCTCGACACCGATGATACGTACGCAGGAGGGCGGGTTCCGCGCGGCGCGATGGGACGAGGCCATGAACATCCTTCTGGGCGAGCTGCGAGCCAGCGCCGGCTCCGGCTCCGGTGCCCTGCTGGCCGTCACAGAGCCTCAGCGGGGCCACCTGGGCACCGTGGTCAACCGGTTCGCAGAGGCCTACGGCGGCCGGCACATGGCTCTAGAGGCCATGGACCATACGGTACTGCGGGCCGCCGTCAAGCAGACCTTTGGCCAGGATAGCCTGCCCGATTTCGACATCGAGAGCTCCCGATACCTGCTGTCCTTCGGCGCCGACTTCCTCTCCACCTGGGTGTCACCGGTGCGCTACGCCCGGGGCTACGGGGAGTTCCGGGGCGATAGACACGGCCAGGGTCGGGGTACCCACGTGCACGTGGACCCCCGGTACTCCATGACGGCGGCCAACGCCGACGAGTGGATACCCATCTCTCCCGGGATGGAAGGAACCCTGGCCCTGAGCATAGCTCACGTGATCGTTTCCGAGGACCTGGGGGACCCAGCCGCGGTCCAGGCTATGAGCGGGGGCGCGGGGAAGAGTGCCCTGTTGACGGCTCTGGGCGAGTTCAGCCCGGACCGGGTCGTGGGAACCGCCGGGCTGCCGGAGACCTTCCGCGATGAGAACGCCGCGGATACGATCAGAAGGATAGCCCGGGAGTTCGCCTCCAGACGTCCCAGCCTGGCCATAGGCGGGGGTGAGGCGGGCGCTCACACCAACGGCATGTTCAACCTGTCGGCCATCTTCGCGCTGAACTTCCTGGTGGGGAGCGTGGGACGCCTGCCCGGCGAGGGCGGCATCGTCTTCAACCCGCCCCCTCCCATCCGGGGCCTTCCAACCAGCAACAACGTGGCTTCCTTCAGCGACTGGTCGGTGGCGGCCCGGGACATCGAGAGCGGTCGGTTCAGGGTGCTGATGGTGCACGGGGCCAATCCTGCCCACGGGCTTCCCCTCAAAGCCGGATTCCACGAGGCCGTGGCGTCCGGCAACCCATTCATTGTGAGCGTCTCCAGCTTCATGGACGACACAACCCAGATGGCCGACCTGATCCTGCCGGACCGGGTTTACCTGGAGGAATGGGGAGACGATATCCCCGAGCCGGGTCCCGGCTACGAGATCGTGGGGATACAGCAGCCGGTGGTGAACCCTCTACCCGAGCTGGACCCCCGGAGCTTCCCCGACCTGCTACTGAGCGTCTCCGACGACCTGGGGATGGACGACGGACTGCCCAACACCTTCCAAGAGCTGTTGCGTCAGGCGTCGGACGAGCTATTCGAGTTGGGAAGGGGATCGCCCACAGGCGGGTCCGCAGAAGCTCCCACCAAGACCGCTTTCTGGAACAAGGTGTTGCAGCAGGGTGGCTGGTGGGACAGCCTGAGGGTGTCCCGGGCGTCCGCTCCGGTAGCACCGAGCCTGCTGGACCTGGTAGGCCGGAAGTCGGCGCCCTCCTACAGGGACCCCATCGGAAGCGCGGGCGCGACCAACGTGTTCCACCTGGTGCCCTTCCTCTCCAACTCCCTGTACGACGGCCGCGGCGCCCACCTGCCGTGGCTCCAGGCCGCGCCCGATCCGTTGACCACGGTTACGTGGGAGACCTGGATCGAGATCAACGCCGGCCAGGCAAGGGAGATGGGCCTCAAGGAGGGCGACGAGGTAAGGGTGGTGACTTCGGAGGACTCTATAAGGGCAGTGGTGTATCTGCACCCGGCCATGCCCCGTAACGTAGTGGGTGTGCCTCTGGGACAGGGCCACGCTCCTGGCCTCAAGTATGCTACAAGAGAAGACGAACGAAGGGGCGACAACCCGATGGCAATACTGGCCCCCGTGGTGGACGAAGCCACCGGAGCCCTGGCCTGGGCCGCCAACCGCGTCCTGGTGCGGCCCACTGGCAAGAGCGGCCCCATATCCAAATTCGAGGGCATCGTACCCGCCTTCCCCATAGGTACCAGGGAAGTGGACATAGTCCAGGTGACTGGCATCCCGGAGACCCACGAGTAGGACCGATCCCGACAGGCTTAGAGAAAGGCTGGTTAGAGAATGGCCCAGAGGCGTGAGCACAAGTGGGCGATGGTGGTGGACCTCGACAAGTGCATCGGTTGCCAGGCTTGTGTTGTTGCCTGCCAGGCGGAGAACAACGTCCCGCTAAACACCGAGGACCGCTTCCACGAGCGGCGGGCCGCCGAGTGGATTCGGATCGAACGATACTGGGAGGTGCCTGACAAGTACCGGAATAACCCGGAGGATGCGCCCTTCCATGAGGTAAAGGCTCGTTTCATACCAATAATGTGCCAGCACTGCGAGAACGCTCCCTGCGAGCCGGTATGCCCGGTGTTCGCCACCTACCACAACGAAGAGGGCCTCAACGTACAGGTATACAATCGCTGTGTGGGCACCCGCTACTGCGCCAACAACTGCCCGTACCAGGTGCGCTTCTTCAACTTCTGGGAGCCGGTGTGGCCGGAGAGGATGAGGCACCAGCTCAACCCCGACGTCACCGTACGCAGCCGGGGCATCATGGAGAAGTGCACCTTCTGCGTCCAGAGGATCCGCCGGGCCGAGCGTAAGGTCGAAGGTCAGGAGGACCGCCCCCTGTCCGACGTCGATCTGGCGGAGGGCAACTTCCTGCCGGCCTGCGTCCAAGCCTGTCCCACCAACACCCTTGTCTTCGGCGACATGAAGGACCCCAACAGCAAGGTCAGCCAGTTCGTGGAGATCGAGGAAGGCACCAGCAACAGGATCCTCAAGGACCCCAGGGCCTACCGGCTCCTGACGGAGATAGGTACCGAGCCCAACGTGATCTATCTGAAGAAGATCGACCCCCATCACGTGGAAGAAGGGGGTCATGACTAACGGGAACGGGCACACTGCCATTCCTGCGGAGCTGTTGACGCCCTCGTCGGTCGCCGACCACGTGAGCCATAAGACGCTCGCCTTCGACCGTAAGCTGGTCATCGCGATGGCCGGGCTAGGTTTGCTAGTGGTGCTGGGCATCGTCGGCTTCGTGGTGCGGGCTGTGGGCGACGGCTTCTCCGACGACGCCCGTGGCGAGTGGGGATACTACGCCGCCATGTTCGCCTTCCTGGTGGCCACAGTGGGAACGGCGCCGGTGGTAGCAGTGGCCTTCCGCTGGACCAAGAACCACTGGCGTAGGCCCATGTCAAGGGCGTCGGAGATGTTCGCCCTGGTGGGCGTCCTCAACGTGCTCTGGTTCATTCCCCTCATCTTCCTGATGCCCGGGATCGACCTGAACGGCGATGGGATCCTGGAAGTGGGGGTGGACCGCCGCACCGTCTGGTTCGAGGTGCCCATAGGGGCGCCTCTGTGGTGGGACACCCTGGCCGTTGTGGGCCTGTTCGTCTGCGGCCTGGCCATCCTGTGGGTCTCGGCCCGCCCGGACCTGGTCGCCGTGGGCCAGCGGGGATCGGGCTGGCGAGCCGGCCTGATGCTGTGGTTGGCCAGAGGATGGCAGGGCTCCAAGCGTGACTGGACTATGCAGAAGGCTTCCCTGGCGGTGTTGGGGGCCTTCTACTTCATGCTGCTGGTGCTGGTACACGTGCTCATCAGCCTGGACTATGCCCTCAGCCTGGTCCCGGGCTGGAAGGACTCCATCTTCGCACCCCACCATGCCCTTACCGGGCTGCAGGCCGCGGGCGGAATGGTCATAGTGACCATGTTCATTATGCGCACCTGGGGAGGGTACCGGGACTACATCGGCCTGGATCCCTTCTGGTCCTTCGCCAAGGTGCTGCTGGGCCTCACCCTGCTGTGGGGCTACTTCTGGTTCTCCGAGTTCATGACCTTCTGGTACGGTCGCGAGCCCACCGAGCAGAGCGTCATACGGCTGATAATGTCCGAGTCATACCGCACGGCCTTCTGGCTGAACATGTTCTTCAGCTTCCTCATCCCCTTCTTCCTGCTGATCTGGAACGGGGTGCGGAGGAGCATCGTCGGCCCCACCATCGCCGGAGCCTCGGTTTTAATCGGAACCTTCTTCATGATGGTCCGGCTCTACGTGCCAGCCTTCAACATAAAGGACATCGGCGCCCACACCATCGCCGACTTCGAGGCCGAAGCCGGCAATATTCCCGCCCAGCTACTGCCGGTGACCCCCGACGTATGGGACGTGTTCCTGATCCTGGGCGGCCTTGGCGCCATCGCCTTTATCTTCCTTCTGGGGACCAAGATCGTGCCGGCGATGTCCATGTGGGAGGTCAAAGAGGGCCTGCTCTACGTGCTGGTCAAGCCCTTCATGAAGGGAAAGTACATGGTCCTGGGTAAGCCCGAGTAATCAAATCCCTCGCCCGACCCGCTGAGACGGGGTGAGGGAGTGGAGAGAGATGCAGGAAGGTAGACCCCTTAGCGACAGGGAAATAAACCGGAACCTGCTGCGCCCGCTGTTCGAGAATCAGCTGTGGTACTGGGGGCTGGTAGCCGCGCTGGGCCTGATCGTGCTCGGAGCGATGGCCGCCGCGGGCTATATGTTCAACCAGGGCATAGGGGTAACGGGACTGAACCGTCCGGTGATGTGGGGCTTCTTCATCACCAACTTCGTCTTCTGGATCGGGATCAGCCACGCCGGGGTGATGCTGTCGGCCATTCTGCGGCTGTCCAAGGCGGAGTGGCGCAGGCCCGCCACCAGGGCTGCCGAGGTCCTCACGGTGTTCTCCCTGATGACGGCCATGATGATGCCCCTGATCCACGCCGGCCGGCCATGGAGGCTGTTCTACTGGGTTTTCCCTTACGACTGGGCCCGGGGTGTATACCCCAACGTCCGCTCGGCCCTGATCTGGGACCCCAGCGCCGTGTTCACCTACCTCACCTCCAGCATCCTGTTCGTTTACATCGCGCTGCTGCCCGACCTGGCGGTGATCCGAGACACCTCCACAGGCACGCGTCGGAAGATCTACTCGGTCCTGTGCCTGGGCTGGAAGGGCAACCCTCGGCAGTGGAAGCTGCAGATCATCGCCGGAATATTGCTCTCGGCCCTGATCCTGCCGGTGTTCGTCTCGGTGCACAGCATCGTTTCCTTCGACTTTTCCATGGTCGTCTCGGTGAAGAGCTGGCACTCCACCATATTCCCGCCTTACTTCGTCATCGGCGCCGTACACTCCGGTGTGGCCGCCGTGGTAATCGTCATGGCCATCATGCGGTGGATGTTCGGCTGGAAGGACTACATCCGCCCCGAGCACTTCGACGCCCTGGGAAGGCTGCTCATCGTGGTGGCTACCGGCTGGTTCTTCTTCTTCGTCATGGAGTTCCTGTTCGGCCTTTACGGCCTGGAGGCGGACGAGATAAGCGTCAAGAACTTCCTTACGGACCAGGCACCCTGGAACTGGTGGTTCCTGACCTTTGTCGGCACCACGTACTTCATTCCGGTGACCATGTGGCTGTTCAAGAGCGTCAGACGCAATCCCGCGCTGATGATAGTGGCCTGCGTCTCGGTCAACATCGGGATGTGGCTGGAACGGTTCCTCATAATCGTGCCGGGGTTGGCGCAGAAGCAGACCCTGAACTTCGCCTGGTACACCTACGCGCCCAGTGCTGTCGAGGTGGTAATAGTGATCGGCACCTTCGCCATGGTTTCGATGCTGATGCTTCTCTTCGCCAAGGTGTTCCCCTTGATCCCTCTGTACGACATCAAGGAGGGCGAGATACTGAGGGAAGAGATCCAGATTGGCCGGAGAACGGTCCCGGCGGTAATAAGGGAGGAATAGCTGTCCCTCACCCCGACAAGTTCGGGAGAGGGAGGAGGTTGACACGATGGCAAAAGTATCTGTCCTGGGATTGTATGGCGACGCCAACTACGCCGCCGAAGCGGGGGACGCCCTGCAAGGCGTCGGCCTGACCAACGAGGACTACGACTTCCTCACCGGGGCACCCTATCCCGAAGGCGCCTTCGGGGAGCGCCACAGCTCCCACCGCCTCTACGTCTTTCCCTTCGTGGGGGCGCTCTGCGGACTGACGGCGGGCATCCTGCTCACCTCCATGACCCAGATGGCTTACCCCCTGGTCACAGGCGGTAAGCCCATCCTGTCGCTGCCGCCTATGGCCATCGTGACCTACGAGGGGACCATGCTGGGGGCCATCCTGTTCACCGTCCTGGGGATCATCTTCGAGTCTCGTCTGCCCAAGCCCAAGCTGGGGCTCTACGACGACCGAATCACCCAAGGCTACATCGGAGTGATCGTGACCTGCGAGGAGGGCCAAGTGGGCCAGGTGGAGCAGGCCCTCACCCAGGCAGGTGCGGTGGACATCAAGCGCGGAGAGGCCGATTGAGCTCGAGGGCGGATAGAACGGGCGAGGTCCTGCGGGGGCTGCGCAGCCGCTTTGCGTCCGGGCCGGGCAGGCTCGGGCTGCTGGCGGTCGTTGCCGTCGCCGGCCTGCTGGGGGCGAGCTGCGCCAACGGCACCTATCCCCTGGACTTCTTCTACGAGATGCACTATCAGCAATCCTACGGAGCCTACGAGCCGCCCCGCCTGTCGCCACCTGAGAGCGCGGTACCCATCACTGGCAGGGAACTGGCTTCGGCGGAGAACCCCATCGCCGGCCAGCGGGTGGAGGAGGGCGGGCGGCTATTCGCCGCCAACTGCGTCTTCTGCCACGGAGTTGAGGGTAAGGGCGACGGCGCCGTACTCCGCACCATGAAGCGGAAGTACAACTACGGCACCGACGAACGGCCCTACGCGATTACACCGGACCTCACCGACGACTTCGTGGTGAACCAGGAGGACGTGGGCCTGTTCGGCTGGATAACCAACGGCGTTACGGTGATGCCCTCCTTCGACAAGCTCCTGTCCGTGGAGGAACGCTGGCTGCTGGTAAACTACATCCGCACCCTACAGGGGCCCACCGACGGTGACGGCGATGGCGGCGTCGCCGATTGCCCGCCCGACGCCCCCGGCGGCAAGGGAATCTTCTGTGGGGTCCCGGAAAACGTGCCCCCACAGGCCTTGTGGTGCAGCCAGTGCCACGCCATCGAGGGGACGGCCAACGGGCTCATCGGCCCCGATCTCACCCACATCGGGACCGATGCAGCGAACAGGAAGCCCGGAGTGTCGGCGGAAGACTACATCCGCGAGGCCGTCAAGGACCCCGAAGCCTTCGTCGCAGAGGGCGTGGACAGGGCAACGGCGGGCCTGATGACCAACAGCATCACGGAGAGTCTGACCGAGGCCCAGATAGAGGAGCTGGTGCAGTTTCTGCTGGAACAGAAGTAGCGCGGGCCCAGGTTCGACCGCCAGGATAGCTCCCTGACTCTCCATCTGAATCCGACGACTTATAGCCTCCCCAACCTTATAGAACTTCTTCTGCCTAACTTGCATCAGACCCTCTGTGATAGACTGGGAGTGCTCGTTTGCCCAACCATCCAGACCCTTCGCTCCGCTCGGAGCTTGCCCGGAGCTGTCCGAAGGGGCCACATGGGAGAAAACTTGCACATCGTGTTAACGCAGGATTGTCCCGGGAGCTTACCGGAAAAATGCCCCGAAAATACCTTCCGCTGACCTTGGTCTCTGGTGTCGCCTTGCTGGCTCTCATCGCCGGAGCCTGCGGCGATGGCGAGCCCGCCTCCCTGGAGGAGAGGGCCCAGTCCATCGACCGGAGCCTGATGTGTCCCGTGTGCCCCGGGGAGACCATCGACCAGGCCCAGGTCGAGTTGGCCTATCAGATGAGGGCCCTGGTCAGGGAGAAGCTAGGGGAAGGTTGGGACCGCCAGCGCGTCCTCCGGTTCTTCGCCGACCGCTACGGCGAAGATGTGCTGGCGTCGCCACCTAAGTCCGGGGCGAACCTGGTGGCCTGGATCGTGCCGCCGGTGGGGGTGGCGGGCGGCGCGATCGTGCTCCTGCTGGTCCTGAGGTCCATGTGGAGGAGCGACCGGGGTCGCGAAGAGAGCGACCTCCCTCCGGAGGGAGAGCTGCAGCCCTACCTCTCCGCAGTGGACCGGGAGCTGGGGTTCCATCACGAGGATCCTGAAGAGACAGAGCGACGGGGTTAGACCATGGGCGACCTGGGATCCATAAGCCTCTCCATCGCGCTGGCCCTGGCGGGCTACTCCACTATTGGGTCGATCCTGGGCAAGGTCAGGAACGTCCCTTCCCTGGTGGAGAGCGCGCGCTACGCCGTCTACCTCTTGGTGCTTGTCCTGGCCGTCGCCGTGGCCAGCCTGGTGGGGGCGTTCCTCTCCAACGATTTCGAGCTGCAGTACGTGCATGCCCACAGCAGCCTGTCCATGCCCCGTATATATACGTGGGTTGCCTTCTATGCGGGCAACGAGGGCTCGCTGCTGTTTATCGCCTTCGCCCTCTCGGTGCTGTCCGCCGCGGCAATGTTCTTCTCGCCGCAGCGCATGCGGGAGGGCCTACCCTACGCCAACGCCGTGATGATGCTGGTGCTAACCTTCTTCATCGCGGTGATGATGTTCATGGCCGACCCCTTCGCCCGCCTCTCCTTCATTCCGGTCGATGGTGAGGGCATTAACCCGCTCCTCACACACCCGGGCATGTTCATCCACCCGCCGATCATGATGGCGGGGCTCATCGGGGTCACGCTGCCCTTCGCTTTCGCCATGGGCGCCCTCCTGGCGGGCAAGACCGGGGACGAGTGGGTGGACGCGGGACGCACCTGGGGGATCATATCGTGGGTGCTTCTCGGCTCGGGGCTGCTGCTGGGCAGCTGGTGGGCCTACACCATCCTGGGGTGGGGCGGCTACTGGGCCTGGGACCCGGTGGAGAACGCCGGCTTCATGCCGTTCATCGGACTCACCGCGTTCATCCACTCCATCATGGTGCAGAAGCGGCGGGGGATGTTCCGAATGTGGAACATCGTCCTGATCAACCTGGCCTTCGGGCTGGCCCTCTACGGCATGTTCATGAACCGGGGAGGACCGGTCCCCTCCGTCCACTCCTTCGGCGCGTCGAACCTGGGGTGGGTGTTCCTGATGTTCACCGTCATCGGCGTGGTCGTGCCCTTTGCCCTCTTCTTCTTCCGCTACGGGGCCTTGAAGAGTGCCCGAAGCCTGGAGTCCACCCTATCGCGAGAGGCAGCCTTCCTGGTCAACAACCTGCTGCTCCTGGCCATCGCCTTCGTGACCCTGTGGGGGGTGGTGTACCCCCTGATCTCGGAGCTCTTCCGGGGTGCCACCGTCACCGTCGGGGCGCCATTCTACAACCAGGTCAACGGTCCCCTCTTTCTGGCCCTGATCTTTCTCATGGGAGTGGGGCCATTGCTTCCCTGGCGCCAGGCCTCCATGAGAACGATGGGAAGGACCCTGCTGGTACCAGGCTCCGTGGCCGTAATCGTGACGGTGCTGCTCATCGCTCTTGGGGTCAGGGAGCCCTACGCCGTGGCCGCGCTGGGGTTGTGCGCCCTGGTGGCCACAGGCATCCTGCTGGAGTGGGCCCGGGGCACGCGCTCGAGGCACCGCCAGGGCGACAACTACGCCTGGGGGTTTGCCAAGCTTATCGTAGCCAACCGGCCTCGCTACGGGGGATACGTGGTGCATCTGGCGGTGGTGCTCCTGGCCCTGGGAGTGGTGGGCTCCTCCTTCTACGACATCCAGCGGGACGTGATCCTGGCGCCGGGTGAAAGGGCAGTAGTGGGAGATTACGAGCTGGAGTACGTGGACACTCGGACGGTGGACAAGGCCGATCGGAGGGAGTTCAACACAACGGTCAACGCATACAAGGACGGAAGCCTCCTGACGACGCTGCACCCCCAGCGTACCTTCTACCCCAGCTTCAGTATGTCGGCTACCCGGGCCGGCATCCGGTCCACGCCCATCGAGGACCTTTACGTGATCCCCAGCGACATCCTGGACGACGGCAGGGTGGGCTTCCGAGTATACGTGAACCCCCTGGTGTGGTGGATGTGGGTCGCCGGGCCGGTGCTGCTGCTGGGCACCGTGATCGCCCTGTGGCCCCAGCGCAAGCCCGGGCTGTCTACGGTCAAGGTCCAGGAGCGCCCTCCGGTGAGGGCCTATCCCGCTCGCGGGACGGTGGAAGAGGCCGGCAACGACGACTAGGCGGCCGAACCCGTTCAGGGCATTAGCCTAACCAGCCGGAAGAAAGGAGCTAGGATATGATCAAGCGCCGCAACATGGTGATGCAGGTCCTGCTGTACATCGTCACCTTCACTATCTACGGGATATACTGGTTCTACGTTACCTCCAAGGAGATGATCGAATACAAAAAGTTGGACGGCAGTGCCGGCCTCTGGACCTTTCTGCTGTTTATACCCATAGCCAACTACTACGCCATATGGAAGTATAGCCGGGCTGTGGAAGCCGTGACCGACGGAAGATTTAACGCGCTGCTTACGTTCATCCTCTGGCTGATCTTCAGCCCTATAGTGTGGATCATCACCCAGAGTGAGCTAAACAAACTGGCCGGTCAGAACGCCTGACCCTCAGGCAACGATAGATCCGGGGCTCCGTTCCTACGCAGATATCGTATAATATCTGCGAGTTCGGCTTCGCATTCAACGCGGGTCGGCACCGCGTCGAGAAAAGGGAGTCTTCCGACCCATGGCCGTCCTGATAGGCGTCCTCCTGGCCATCCTCATCATCGCAGTGGTGCTATATCCCTTTCTGGTGCGGTTACGCATGAAGCCCGCTGCAGACTCCCGGGACCATCTAGGGGATGGAAGGCCTGAGCCGATATACGAGGAGATCAAGACCCTGCAACTGGAGTACGAGCTGGGAGCCGTGGAGGAGGAGGAGTATCGCAAGCGCCTGCACGTTTACCGCCTCCGTGCCGCTGCCGCGTTGCGGGACAGGGAGGAGCAGGAGAAGGCCTCGGAGGAAGGGCCTTGAGGATCCGGCACCCGTCGCTGCCCATCGCGCTCGCCGGACTGACCCTCGTGCTGCTCCTGTCGACGTCTGGCGACGCCCACGCCGAGGAATCGGCCGTCACCGGACGGATCGTCAATGGGACCCAGGGTGAGCCTGCGCCGGGTGGCCTTGAGGTGATCTTGCACGTCATAAGGGAAAACGGGGACCTTGACCTGACCAGCGGCGCCACCGACGCGGACGGCAGTTTCAGGTTCCAGGACGTCGCCGTGGAGGAAGACTCCACGTACGCCCTTACCGCCAGCTATCTGGATGTCCCCTACAGCATCCAGCTGGAACCGGCGGCCCTCGAGGCGCCCGTGGAGCTGACGGTCTACGAGACCATCAGAAGTCTGGAAGACATCCATGTGGGGGCAGACTTTCTTCTGCTCAGGAAGATCGAGGGCGACAGCGGCAACCTGGCCGCCTTCGCTGTGGTCACCCTGACCAACAGAGGAGACCGGACCTTCGTGCCCGACCTGGCCCAACCGGCGAACATGAACTTTCTGCGGTTTTCCCTGGGCGCCGGCACGAGCCAGCCGGAGGTATCCTCCGACCTCCCTGGGGGCGAGATCATCGACGTGGGATCTGGCTTCGCCCTGACGGCGCCGGTGACCCCAGGAGCCCACCAGGTGACCTACAGGTACCTGGTCCCATACGAGAACGGCAGCCTGGAGCTGAATCGTTCCTTTCCCATGGGAGTCGAGTCCTTCCGGCTGCTGCTGGAGGAGGGCCTGGGAACGCTCCGCCAGCCATCTCCGCTGACCCCGTTGGAGCCGGCAGAGTCCGAGGGCAAGTCCTACCGCGTCTGGGGAGCCACCGATATGGATCAAGGGAGCAGGCTGACTCTGCACGTCGATGGCCTGTCCGAGCCGGGCGCTCTGAGCCGGCTGGGCGACGCCGTGACCGACGGCCCTTATTTCAGGATCGGTATCCCGGCGGCCGTGGGGCTGGTGCTGGCATCCTTGCTGCTATACGGGCTGTTTGCCCGTCAGGCTCCGATGGCTCCCATCGCCTCCATTGCCGGGGCGGCGGGCCCTGCGCCTGCCGAAGGGGGGGAGAGTGACCTCCACGACGGCCTGGTTCGTCCAGGCGACCTACAGGAGGGAATCCCTCAGGCGGAATACGAACAGCGACAGCGAGAGGGCCAGCTCCCGGGACCCGCAACGCCGTTGGAGGAGAGGTAGACCCGTTGGCGGAAAGCCACGACGTGGGTCAGACCGGTCCGGCAGAAGTAGGGGGCGGCACCAGAAAACGCAACCTGCTCATAGCCGTTTCGGTGGTGGCCGTCGGCGCTCTCTTCGCCCTCATGGGTTGGGCGATGGCCCAGTCGGTCGGGCATCCCGGGGGCCTGGGTATCAACAGCGACTTCGGCGAGATAGACATCCAGCAGCGGGCTGCCCCCCAGTTCGCCGTCATGGGCCTCGATGGAAACCCGGTGGACCTCTCCGCGCTGCGGGGGAAAGTTGTCATGCTGGACTTCTGGTCCTCCTGGTGCCCACCATGCCGCCGCGAAGCGCCGTCCTTGGCCCAGGTTTACCGGGAGTACCGGGACAGGAACGTGGAGTTCGTCGGCGTGGCCATATGGGACAGCCCCGGCGAGGTGCGCCAGTACGTAGAGAGCTTCGGCCTGGATTTCCCCAACCTGGTGGACGACAGGGGCCGCATAGGGATAGATTACGGAGTCGCCGGAATCCCCGAGAAGTTCTTCATAGACAGCCAGGGGAACGTGGTGCGCAAGTTCGTGGGTCCGATGGAGCCGGACGCGCTGAGGGAGGCCCTGGATAGCCTCCTCGCTACCCAAACCCTCGACCAGGCGGACGGTTAGACCTAGCGCGGAAAGGGACGGTGGCCGTATGGCAGAGGGATCCCAGTCTCCGGGAGAGCCCGTCGCGGTTGTGATCGACCTTGGCGGCACCCAGGTGAGGGCCGCCCTGGCCACGCCGGGCGGCCAGCTTCTCTGGAGGGACCGGAGGCCCAGCGGCGCCGGCGAAGGGAAGGACGCGCTGATCGCACGGGTGGAGGCGGCCATCGACGATGCCATCTCCCGCGTGGACCAGGGGAGGATCGCCGGGATAGGCATGGGCCTGGCCGGCCCGATAGACCCGGAAACCGGAATAATGTACAGCCCTCCCAACCTGTCGGCGCTGGACGGCGTCTCCCTGAAGTCCCTTATGCAGCGGAAGGTCAGCGGCCCGGTGCTTTCCGGCAACGACGCGACCCTGGCGGCTCTTGGCGAGTACACCTACGGTGCCGGCCTGGGAGCCCGGATGCTGGTGTACATGACCATCAGCACCGGTATAGGAGGGGGAGTCGTCATACAGGGCCGCCCAATGATGGGAGCCAACGGCATGGCCGGCGAACTCGGCCACATGTCCGTCGACCGGAACGGACCCAGGTGCAAGTGCGGACAGGTCGGGTGCCTGGAGTCCATCGCCTCGGGCACGGCCATCGGCGACACGGCTCGTGGCCTTCTGCGGGAGAAGAGGGACTCTGTGATGGCGGGGATGGTCTCCGGAGATCTGGACAAGGTCTCCTCCGCGACGGTGTTCGAGGCCGCCCGCGGGGGTGACGCCCTGGCCCGGGAGATCCTGGAGGACGTGGCCGCCGCGCTGGGCACCGGCCTGGTGAACGTCTTGCACATCTTCAACCCGGATGTCATCGTCCTTGGGGGCGGCGTCTCCAACAACTGGGACTACCTCAAGCCACAGGTAGAATCGTACATCCAGACCCACGCCATGGACCACATACGCAGGCTGGGCTTCCGTCTGGAGGTCAGCCCCCTGGGCGACGAGGTAGGCCTGCTGGGAGCCGCCGCCATGGTGTGGCAAGAGATATCGGGCGCCTAATATGGCGCCGGCCATCCTCTCGTGATAACATCTACAGGCACATCCTGGGAAGTCTTAGGGAGATGAGCGCCCGATGGCCCTGAGCAACCCGTTTCGGGACAAGTACTGCATCGTGGGAGTGGGTGAGACGGAGTACACCCGGGGATCGGGTCGCAGCACCCGGGCCATGGCGGTCGAGGCGCTGCACAAAGGGATGGACGACGCCGGGCTCAGCGCCCAAGACGTGGACGGCGTGATGAGCTACCAGACCGGGGACTCCACGCCGTCCACGACGGTAGTCGGGGACCTGGGCATTCGCCCCAACTTCTTCATGGACGTGCGCGGAGGGGGGTCCAGCACCGAGGCCCTAGTGTGTCTGGCCATGGGCGCCATCGAGGGCGGGATGTGCCAGACGGTGGCTATCTACCGCTCCATGAACGGCTTCTCTCAGACACGAATGGGACAGGGTGGCGCTTTTTGGGGCGCCGCCGAAGGCATCGAGCTGGGGCAGCGTCCCTACGGCATCATGAGCCCCGTCCAGCGCTTCGCCTTCGCCTTCACTCGGCACATGATGGAGTATGGCGTCACCAACGAGCACTTGGCGGGCATCAAGGCGGCCCACAGCAACCACGCCAGCAATAACCCGAAGGCGGTCATGAAGCAGAGGGTCACCGTGGAAGATGTCTTGAACTCACGGTGGATCGTCAAGCCCTGCGCCCACCTGCTGGACTGCTGCCTGGAGACGGACAACGCCACCTGCATTATCGTCACCTCCGCCGAACGAGCCCGGGACCTGAAACACCGACCCGTATACGTGGTGGCCGGCCAGGGCCGTGTCGGCAGGCCCGGAGGCGACTTCCACTACCAGCACGGCCCCATCACCGAAGCCGCCGGCGGGTACATCGCCCCCAGGCTGTTCGGAATGGCCGACCTCACCCCCGAGGACATCGACGTCACCGGCTGCTACGACGCCTTCACCTACACCGTGCTTATGCAGTTCGAGGACTACGGCTTCTGCAAGAAGGGGGAGGGCAAGGACTACGTCTCCAGCGGCACCATCAATCTCGGCGGCAAGCGGCCCAACAACACCAGCGGCGGACACCTGTGCGAGGCTTACACCCACGGGATGAACATGGTCATCGAGAACGTACGGCAGCTTCGGGGTACTGTGGACGACTACTGCCCGCGCTGGCAAGAGGGCCTACATAGCTACGATTACTCCGAGGGAAGGTGTCGCCAGGTGAAGGACGCCGAGATCACCATGAATCTGGGATGGGGCACCCCGGCCTACGGGAGTGCGCTCATCCTCAGGAGGTAGGACCAATGCCGGTGTACGAGTACCGTGGGCTAAGCCTGAACATCCCGGAAAACGACAGCGAGCATACAGGCTACTTCGAGGCAGCCCGGGAGCATCGCCTGGCGGTCAGGCGGTGCCTGGACTGCGGCCTACTCCGTGGTGAGCCCGGACCGGGATGCCCCTGGTGCTCCTCGCTGAACTGGGAGTGGTACACGGTCAGCGGCAAGGGGACCATCTACAGCTACCAGATCGTCGCCCATACCGTTCTCCCCGGCTTCCGAGAATGGGTCCCCTTTGCCATCGTGCTGGTGGAGTTGGACGAGCAGAGGGGTCAGCCAGGGCCGGAAGACGGGCTGCGCATCACCGCCAACCTCCTGGACAAGGACATGGAGCCTGAGGCAGAGGAGAACGTGGCCATCGGCAAACGAGTGGAGGTGGCCTTCCTAGACCTGGACAACGGGCTTACCCTACCCCAGTTCCGACTCTCCGAGGAGCCTCCCCAGGGCCCGGTGTGGCGCTACCCCATCTAGGCCCTGAACCCGGAGCAGAGATATGGCTTACGACGAAGGTCTGTCCCAACGACTACGAGAGGCTTTGCAGGATCAGCCTGGCGTGACGGAGAAGAAGATGTTCGGCGGCCTGGCGTTCATGGTCCACGGCCACATGTGCTGTGGCGTCGAGGGCGGGAATCTAATGGTCCGGGTCGGGCCCGACCAGTACGAGGACTCCCTCTCTCAGCCTCACGCAAGACCCATGGACTTTACCGGCAGGCCGATGAAGGGGTTCGTGTACGTCGAGCCGCAGGGCCTCGACTCCGACCCGCGCCTTCGGGAGTGGGTGGACCGTGGGCTGAAGTTCGTCTCCACCCTTCCGCCGAAATAGGAGCGCCCATCGAAGCCCCGGTAAGGCTCCGGACGAGTACACCCCTTAGAATCGGCCCTCGGGATGTGGTAAAATATTAGTGCTTAGTGCCGAGGTGGTGGAACTGGTAGACACGCCATCTTGAGGGGGTGGTGGGCGTAAGCCTGTGTGGGTTCAAATCCCGCCCTCGGCACCATGGAACCCGGACACGGCGACGTAGCCAAGTGGTTAAGGCGGAGGTCTGCAAAACCTCTATTCGGCGGTTCGAATCCGCCCGTCGCCTCCAAACTGACCTTATGGGCGCAGGAAGGAGAACGAAAGATGTACCTCCTTCCTGCGCCCAACTTTCTGTCGTGACAGTACAGGTGGCCGGGGTGGCGGAATGGTAGACGCGGCGGACTTAAAATCCGCTGCCTTTGCGGGCGTGTGGGTTCGAATCCCTCCCTCGGCACCAACCGTTTTAGCTACGAAAACAGGCCCCTGAGGGATTTCAGGGGCCTGCGTTGCTGGCGATGTTCGCGTTTTGACAGCCAAGTTGACAGCCACGGGGTTTGAAACAACCTTAGCCCGTGAGGATTTGCCCCATTTTCTTAGCGGTCTCTCTCTGGGCTTCTTGGAAGATATGCGCGTATCGGTTGAGAGTCATAACGATGGTGCTGTGACCTAATGTCTCCATCACCTCCCGCGACTGCGTCCCCTGAGCGATCATCAAGCTAGCGCAGGCGTGCCTCAAATCATGGAACCTCTGACGGCGCAGGCCAGCGCCTTCAAGGATGCGGTAGAACCTATCCCGCACTACCCAATCGCTCAGTGGCCCACCGGTCGGGGTGGTGAATACCAGCCCCGACTCCTCCCACTCTGTGCCGGCCTCCAGCATCTCCTCTATCTGGCGACCCCAGTGAGCTCGCAGTGCATCCACTACCATCTCGGGGAAAGCAAGTGTCCGGCGGCTCCTCGCCGTCTTGGGCTCTAGGAAATGGAATTCTCCGTTGATACGTTGAAGAGTCGTCCGGACCGTGAGTTGTCCCTCTTCCAGGTCAATGTCACTCCACGACAGGCCCAGGACTTCGGCCTGCCGTAAGCCGGTGGCGATGGCCAGCATGTAGAGAGCTTCAAGCCTCTCGCCGTGGATGGCCTGGATGAAAGCCCTGGCCTCTTCTGGGGTGAATGGCTCGATCTCAACTTGTTCTACTCTTGGGGCGGAAACGAGCTTGGCTACGTTCCGAGCCACTTTGCCTCGCTTCTCGGCTAGGACCAGTGCCCGGCGTAGGACAGCGTGGATGTACTGGACCCGCCTTGGAGACAGGCCACTAGCCAGTTTCCTGTTGATAATCTTTTCAACGTCCTCGGGAGTCAACTTGGCCAAGGGAATGTGGCCAAGACCCGGGCCCAGGTGGACCCGTACCAGCTCTGTGTACGATTGGAACGTCCGCGGCCGGACAGCGGCCTTAACCGAGTCCACCAACCAGCTATTAAGGAACTGCCCGGTGGTCAACCTGTCGGACGTAACGGGTAGAGCCTTCTGATGGTCACTGAGGGCCCTGGTCAATTGCTCCTTGACTTCCCTACGTGTCTTCGCATAGAAGGTCTTCCGCCTCCGGCTTGATCAGGGCGAACCGGCCTGGATATTTCGAGTATACCTCGAGTGCATAGCTGGCATCGTAGCGATACATCCTGAAAGGCGAAACCAGCAAAGCCCCGTCGACGGCGACCGCGTCCATCGCTGCCACCATGTCGTCCCCGGTAACCTCATCCGGACCCACCAAGGTTCCACTCCAAGGACGCTCGGGACGATTCCTTTCGTAGGCATGTACCTGTGAGTCAATTGCGGGAGTCTGAGTCGCTATCGTATTACCCCTTTCGTCAACAGTGTGTAAATAAGCCGAGACAACGGCCGCCTCGGTTAGGTGGCGCGGCTATCTGCCAACAGGCAAAGACACAGCCACCAATCGACATTAAGGCTCAGCTCTAGCACTATGTCATGCCCCAACGCGGGCTTTAGCCGTCGTCATCCCCCCACTGCGGGAATCACCTCGTTGGCCAGCTGGTGGAAAAGACGGTCTTTGTCGGGTAGGGCCGTATAGAAGAAGAGACGGTCCACTCCCTGGGCCTCCAGGGCCTTGATGCGCTGGATGCACTCCTGGGGAGTCCCCAAAATGGACAGCCTTTCGGCCAGGTACTCGGTCAGCCCCAGCTCGTCGGTCAAGCCAACGTTGGAGAAGTGCTGGATGGGTTGATACCTCTTTGCCAGCTCCCGGGCCTGCTCCTGGTACCGGGGAGGCACCGCTTTCCCCTCCAACCCGTATCTGAAGATGATGTGGCCGGAGCTGGCCAGGTTGGCCTTGATGGGCTCCAGCGCCGCTTCCCTGCTCTCGGCCATGTTGAACTGCACCATCCACCACAGGTCTATGTCCGATAGAGCCCGGCCCGCCTCCCGCGCTCCCTCCTCCAGGTACCGCTTGGCCAGGGCGATCTCCTCCTCCTGGAGCCCGAAGCATACCCAGACGATGTCCGCCAGCCTTCCCGCCATCCGCATCGCCCGAGGGCCGGATACGGCCATGCCGATGGGGATACGGCGCTGGGCCCAGGCGAGATAGCAAGCACCACCCTGCCATTGGGAGGCCCCATCCTGGTGTAGCTGGCGGACGGTGTGGATGAACCGCTCCAGCGTGGCCAGTGAGGTAGGGCGCAGGCTGGCATTGTACACGGTGGAATCCCCTGTGCCCACACCCAGAAAGGCCCGGCCGGGAGCGATGTCGTCCACGGTGGCGATGGCCGCCGCCGTGACGGCGGGGTGCCGGGTGATGGGATTGGTGATCCAGGTACCTACCCTGGCACGGTGGCTGTGCTCCGCTGCCAGGGCGCAGCGGATGAACTGCTCGTGGTAGAGGGCCTGGGAGTCCCCACACCCGATCATGGCCACCCCAGCTTCGTCTAGCATCCGTACTTGCCGGGTATACTCTTGGACATCCGTGCTCACAATGGCCACCCCCTGCTGGACCGCCATTTTCGCCGCCTCCCCGTGGGTAGAGTATAGGTAAGTAAATATACCACGGACCTGCTGGCATGGCTGGTGCGGGACGATGGGATGGTTAGTCTGGAGCAAACTGCCGCGCCACGGTGTCGGCTGAGCAGCCGCCAGGCTTTTGGGGTGCCCTGTTGGCGCCTGGAAAGGATCCCACCACAACCGGTACGTATACGACGGTGTATAGACTTCCGGCGTTAACGGTGGCTAAGTACCTATGCAACGCTGAACTCACGATCCGAACGTCGACAGATCAAATCAAAGGCACTGCGCCGGTCCCATTACGGTTCAGACCCGAGCCGAGGTGTCCCGGGAAAGATTATCGCAGTCCCATTATCGCTGACGCCCTACATATGGTGGCATCGGTAGAATGGACGAGCCCAGCATCCTACTTTTATCCCCGCTTGGAATCGGCAGATCGGCTGATGACGCCCTGCGACCTTTGGGCGTAACATCACAGTGAAGAGCAATCACTAAGCAAGCTCGGTCCAAAAAACAAGGTAGAAGGAGTCAGAAAGATGGGAACCGTCGGAAACACTCTGATCGACGAGAAGCCTGGTGCGTTCGAACGCGAACGAGACGCCTACACCATCCGTTACCTGGAAGAAATCGGCGTATCCGGCGGGTGGCGATGCCTTGAGGTAGGGGGCGGTGGAGGAACTATAGCAGAATGGCTGTGCCAACGAGTAGGAACCGCCGGGCATGTGGTAGCTACCGACTTGGATACGCGGTTATTAGAAGCTATCGTTTTACCAAATATCGTGGTCCGCCGTCACGACATCGTGAATGAAGATCTAGAGATAAATTGTTACGACTTGATTCATGCCCGATATGTCTTGCTACATCTAAAAGAATGGGAAGTCGTATTGAAGAAATTGACTGATTCGTTGAAGCAAGGCGGGTGGCTTTTCATCGAAGAGTTACCCACAGAAAGGAGCAGATGTGTCCCAGTCAGACGTAGACAAAGCAGAGGCCGCCGAGGAACGGAGCGCGGAGACGAGGTCCTTCGTTCGCACGGTGAAGGCGGCTACCCGACGTAAGTACACCCCCGAAGAGAAGATCCGAATTGTTCTGGAGGGCTTCCGCCGCGAGTGTAGGCCGTCAGCGATAATGGGACACATCGGAGGGTAAGAAAACCCGAGAGTTTGGAGGGTGGCGAGAGCTCCTGAAGTGAGGGTAGAGTTACCCACAGAAAGCAACTGTCTTGAAAGTCAAGAGGAATGACCGGCGACTGCCGGAGTCAGGTCGCGCCAGGGTGAGCGATGCTTGAGCATGGAGTTGAGGATAACGAGCAGCTTGCGCATGCAGGCTGTGAGGGCCAGCTTCTTGGGCTTACCAGCGGCCAGCAGCCGCTGGTAGAAGTCCCTGATAACAGGGTTGAAGCGACTGGCAACCAGCGCTCCCATGTACAGGGCGGCGCGGATGCGGGCGCGTCCACCCCAGACGGTGCGTTTGCCCCGCAGGGTGCCGCTGTCCCGGTTGAAGGGAGCCACCCCTACCAGGGCGGCGATCTGCCGGCGGTCCAGCGTGCCCAGCTCCGGCAGATAGGCCAGGAGAGAGATGGAGACTTGTTCTCCCACGCCGGGAACGGTGCGCAGGAGGTCATCCTTCTCTCGCCATACGGGACTCTGGCGGAGAGTCTGCCGCAGTCCCTCATCCAGGTCGTCCAGCTCTCGCTCCAGCCATGCAATGTGGGCCTCGATGCGGGGGCGGACGGCGATGGCGGCGGCGCTCAAGCGGTTCTTCTCCGAGACCAGCATGGTCATCACCTGGTGCCTGCGGGCAGCCAGGGAGTTAAGGGCCTGGGTCTCGGCGTCTCGCAGAGGGCGCACGGGTGGACGAACCGCTTCGGCGAAGTGAGCCAGAACCGCCGCGTCCAGAGCGTCGGTCTTGGCCAGCTTCCCGGTGGCCCTGGCGAAGTCCCGCACCTGGCGGGGGTTGACGACGACCACAGGCACCGCGTCGGCTGCCAAGGCAGCCACCAGCGGCACTTCCAAGCCGCCCGAAGCCTCCAGCAACACCATGACCGGTTCAAGGGCCTTCAGCTGGGAGACCAGCTGCCGGACTCCTGTCTCGTCATGGGAAACCTCCCATCTGTCGTCCGTAGGACGGACTGCGACGTCCACCTGGGCCTTGGCTACATCAATGCCTACGTAGATCGATTCTTGCTCCACGAGCACCTCCTGCGAATTATTGGCCCGTCCTTGCAAGATGCGGGCTTGGTTGGCCCAGGCAACTGTTCGGGCTCTATTCGGAAGGGGTGCGGCGACCCTCGCTTTCTGGCGGTCTTCCATAACCAAGGAGAAACCGGTCTGCCGCACCCCGATCCACCTAAGTGAAGTGATTGTTACACACCCAAACCAAGATACAAGGAGCAGATGTGTCCCAGTCAGACGTAGACAAAGCAGAGGCCGCCGAGGAACGGAGCGCGGAGACGAGGTCCTTCGTTCGCACGGTGAAGGCGGCTACCCGACGTAAGTACACCCCCGAAGAGAAGATCCGAATTGTTCTGGAGGGCTTCCGCCGCGAGGTCACAGTCAACGACCTGTGCCGGCGGGAGGGGATCAAGCCCCACTCCTACTACTCGTGGACCAAAGAGTTCATGGAGGCGGGCAAGGAGAGGTTGACCCGCGACACGATGCGGGACGCCACTCAGCATGAGGTAGGGCAGCTCAAGAGAGAGAACGGGGAGCTCAAGGAGCTAGTGGCCGATCTGTCGCTGGAGGCGTACCGTCTCAAAAAAACGGCCATCCCCATGCCCCAGGAAGCTACCGGTACCAGCGGATGAGCGCCGTGGAGAAGGCAGAAGTACTTACCGAAGTAGCCTCGTCTCCCCTCCCTAAACGAAAGGCCCTCAGCGAGTTGGGTATCCCTAAGAGCACCTACTACCGGTGGCTCAGACGCCAGGACCAACAAGGACTTGAGGACCATGCAGGAGGCGGCAAGCCCCCGTGGAACCGTCTCAGCATTCGGGAAGAACGCTCAGTTCTCGCAGCAGCCAGAGAGATGCCGGAGCTGAGCTGCCGTCAGCTGGCCGCGTGGATCACCGACAACCAGGGCTTCAGTGTCTCAGAGTCGAGTGTCTACCGTATCCTGAGCAGGGAGGGTCTGGTGAAGAGGCCTGAGATGAAGCTGGCCGCGGGTAAGGAGTACCACCGCAAGACCACAGGCCCTCACCAGATGTGGGCCACCGACGCCTCCTACTTCAGGGTAGTAGGTTGGGGCTACTACTACCTGGTGACCGTGATGGACGACTACTCCCGCTTCATCCTGGCTCACAGGCTCCAGGAAGACATGACGGCCGACTCCTTCATCGAGGTGGTCCAGGATGCTGTGGACAGGACCGGCATGGATCAAGTTCCAGTCACAGACCGCACTAGGCTGCTGAGTGACAACGGCCCGGGCTATGTCTCGAGGGCATTCAGGGACTACCTGGGTATGGTTGGCATCAAGCACATCCTGGAAACCCCTTTCCACCCTCAGACCAACGGGAAGCTGGAGCGCTACCACCAGAGCATCAAACGGGACGTAAACCAGGTGCCCTATGAGTTGCCCTCTGACCTCGATGCGGCTATCGCGGCGTTCGTCAGCTACTACAACTACCGGCGCTATCACAAGGCCCTGGCCAACGTGACACCATCTGACGTGCTCAAGGGAAGACGGCAAGAGATCCTACAACGCAGAAAGCAACTGTCTTGAAAGTCAAGAGGAATGACCGGCGACTGCCGGAGTCAGGTCGCGCCAGGGTGAGCGATGCTTGAGCATGGAGTTGAGGATAACGAGCAGCTTGCGCATGCAGGCTGTGAGGGCCAGCTTCTTGGGCTTACCAGCGGCCAGCAGCCGCTGGTAGAAGTCCCTGATAACAGGGTTGAAGCGACTGGCAACCAGCGCTCCCATGTACAGGGCGGCGCGGATGCGGGCGCGTCCACCCCAGACGGTGCGTTTGCCCCGCAGGGTGCCGCTGTCCCGGTTGAAGGGAGCCACCCCTACCAGGGCGGCGATCTGCCGGCGGTCCAGCGTGCCCAGCTCCGGCAGATAGGCCAGGAGAGAGATGGAGACTTGTTCTCCCACGCCGGGAACGGTGCGCAGGAGGTCATCCTTCTCTCGCCATACGGGACTCTGGCGGAGAGTCTGCCGCAGTCCCTCATCCAGGTCGTCCAGCTCTCGCTCCAGCCATGCAATGTGGGCCTCGATGCGGGGACGGACGGCGATGGCGGCGGCGCTCAAGCGGTTCTTCTCCGAGACCAGCATGGTCATCACCTGGTGCCTGCGGGCAGCCAGGGAGTTAAGGGCCTGGGTCTCGGCGTCTCGCAGAGGGCGCACGGGTGGACGAACCGCTTCGGCGAAGTGAGCCAGAACCGCCGCGTCCAGAGCGTCGGTCTTGGCCAGCTTCCCGGTGGCCCTGGCGAAGTCCCGCACCTGGCGGGGGTTGACGACGACCACAGGCACCGCGTCGGCTGCCAAGGCAGCCACCAGCGGCACTTCCAAGCCGCCCGAAGCCTCCAGCAACACCATGACCGGTTCAAGGGCCTTCAGCTGGGAGACCAGCTGCCGGACTCCTGTCTCGTCATGGGAAACCTCCCATCTGTCGTCCGTAGGACGGACTGCGACGTCCACCTGGGCCTTGGCTACATCAATGCCTACGTAGATCGATTCTTGCTCCACGAGCACCTCCTGCGAATTATTGGCCCGTCCTTGCAAGATGCGGGCTTGGTTGGCCCAGGCAACTGTTCGGGCTCTATTCGGAAGGGGTGCGGCGACCCTCGCTTTCTGGCGGTCTTCCATAACCAAGGAGAAACCGGTCTGCCGCACCCCGATCCACCTAAGTGAAGTGATTGTTACACACCCAAACCAAGATACAAGGAGGTGAAGGCCAAAACCATCCAAAACCGCAGACGCTATAACAGGGCCCTCAGAGAGCTCACCAGACCCCCATCCAGCACCTGATCTCTCGGGTCCCAATGTGTCCCACTTTTGCTGGTTGCTAACACTTAGGCATTTCTTCCTCGGGCCGTTCGTCGCCCTCGATATTAGGGCTACCCCGCAGACCGATTCTCCTTACCCGGGATCCCTACATCAAGTAGGTTAGACCCGAGCACATCGTCTTCTTTCGCAAGGCCATAGTAGTCTTACTCAATAAGGCCGTCAACATCCCATCAAGCTATCAGAACCATAAGTGCGCATGACTCGCCGGGGACTGTCACCCGCCCGTTGACCCTCCTGAAGCGCCGACTCTAGACTCCAGATATACCACCATCGCGAAAGGAGTCGGCGTGGAACTCCAGAAGATGTCCTGCCCCTTTGATGACTGCGGAGCCCCTATCTTCCTTGACCTCGGCAGGATCCCTGTCCAGGAGGGTCTCTATCAGTACAGTTGCCCTGTCTGCCGCCGCGGCATAAGATTCGGAGTTGTGGACAAGCCCCAGTCGGCCCTATGGCGACCTGGCACATTGGGCTCGGCCGTTAAGGTCCCACCGGGAAAGGCTGAAGAAAAGCCGCGTACGGGAGCAAGTGATCGAGATCAGTAAGCAAACGCAGACCGCTCAGAGCGCACCGAAATCACTCAGGACTCGGTACTTGAGGAACCTGGAACCCCATGACTTGTATCTTCCTAGCCCCAGCACTAGCGAGTGGCATTGGGCCGGCCATCTACTTGTCGATCGAATTCGATCGTGCGTCGACGGAACCTGACTTGAGGAAATGGGCGTGGCTTCTCATGGGTGTGTCGGTGATGATGAACTTATTTTGGACAGTGTACTGGCTTCAGATACGTGATCCTTATCGTCGTTACATCGAAAAATATGGGACCTTTAAGTAATTCTTTCGCGCCTCGTCAAGACCTCGAGGCGGCCCAACCCCCCACCGACCGGGTGAGCAGTGACCTCATAGGAGCCTGGCCATAGGCCCCGTCGCAGTCCTGATTCCCCCAGGCCGCCTATCTGTTTTGTTCCCAGGTGTACCCCGATGTTTGCCAGGGTTGGCGTCAGAATTGGCGTCAAAATTAGCTACGACTCGGATACGACTCCCATAACAGGACAGCTTGACCATACGGTAGCGCTGCCCTACTTAGCATCGCCCGCCGCTGTGGCCCGGTAACGACCGATCGCGACGGCTCGCAGCAGCGTGGGCTCTGTAGGAACTGGAGCTGCCTTTCTTAAGGGCCATCGGAACTAACCCTCCTCTGTGGTAACCTTTTACCGTAAGCTCCCTTCGCGCCGAGTTATCCCATGAACATCGGAGGGACGATCCAGCGGAGACATTAGGAGGATCCCATGCATCTCTATCGCGGGACCGCCAACACCCTTTCCAACGATATTTCGGCCAATGTCCTAGTGCCGAGGGTTCAGCAGGCGTTCACCGAGCGTATGCTTTACCGTCCGGGAGATTCTGAGGTTAAGAGCTGGACGAGGAGCCTGCCCTTTGTAGCCAGAGCTCTGGATTCGGCCGGCCTAGGAGGGTCGAGGTCCTGGTGGAGTACCTCCTTCCTCTCTGTTCAAAGCGAGTCGATGTGCTTCTACTTGGTACCCATCCGGAAACCGGGGTGGCGTCGGCCGTTGTCTGGGAGAACAAGCAATGGACCTCTGGAGATATCGAGAGCGTAGAAGAGCTGATAGTCTCTGTTGGAGGTCGACGACTGCTACATCCTCAGCAGCAGGTTCCCCAGTACGTCGAGTACCTGTCCGACTTCAACCACTTGGCCCACTCCAATGATTTGGTGATCAGCGGCCTGGCCTACCTTCATAACGCCACTTCGACTGAGCTCGCGTCCCTACGCTCAGCAGCCTTTGCTGATCTCGCCTAGTACCCAATGTTTAGCGGAGACGAGGTCGGGGCGCTTCAAAGATTCCTTTCCCAACGAATATCCAGTAGGGATGCTGGCGCCGCCGCTGACGCCTTCCTCAATGCGCGCACGAGGCCATCAAAACAGCTGCTCAATCACGTCCAGGAACAGATCGCCGGCCACGATTCCTTCACTCTTCTGGACGAGCAGATGGTCGCCTATGAGGTCGTACGCCGCGCCGTAGACGAAAGCCGCCGTTCGAACAACAAGAAGGTCGTCCTAGTGAAGGGTGGCCCTGGGACCGGTAAAAGCGTGATCGCGACCGCCATCGTAGGGGATTTGGCGAGTCGTGGGTACAATATTGCACACGCGACAGGAAGCCGGTCATTCACCACGACGTTGAAGAAGCGGGTAGGGAAGAGGGCCGGAAACCTGTTCAGGTACTTCAACAACTTTACGGACGCAGAGTCTAACGAACTCGATGTAATAGTCGCCGATGAGGCCCACCGTATAAGACAGCATTCGTACAGCCGCTTCACCAAGAGAGACCGACGGTCTGATCTTCCCCAGGTGGATGAGCTGACCAGGGCCGCCCGGGTCCCGATGTTCCTGCTCGACGAACGCCAAGTAGTTCGGCCAGGAGAAATCGGGACCGTAAACTCCATCAGGGATTCCGCCCGCAGGAACGGAGCGGACATCATCGAGATCGACCGAGACGGGCAGTTCCGGTCTGGAGGCTCCGAAGCATACTACACTTGGGTCGAACGTCTCCTCGGAATGACGCCAGGAGGCCCACTCCACTGGGAAGAGGATGAAAGATTTGAGCTCCTGATAGCGGAGTCACCCCTCGACCTCGAGGCCTGGGTTAAGGGTAAGAACAGCGGCGGGTATACAGCACGGATGGCGGCAGGGTTCTGTTGGCCGTGGAGTGACCCACAAGATGGCGCTCTGGTTGATGACGTAGTAGTTGGGCAGTGGGAGCGGCCCTGGAATCTCAAACCAGAGAAGTCCGTCAAAGGGGTGCCATCCGCTTCGCTATGGGCATCCGATCCAGCTGGCATCAGCCAAGTTGGATGCGTCTACACAGCCCAGGGCTTCGAATATGACTACAGCGGTGTGATCCTGGGTCCGGATCTAGTGTGGCGTGGCGGTGGCTGGGTGTCAGACCCATCGGAAAGCAAGGACCAAATAGTCAGAAGGAGCGAAAACTTCGATGATCTGGTCAGGCACGTCTATCGGGTCCTCCTTACGAGGGGAATGGTAGGGTGCGCTTTATACTCCACCGATCGGGAGACGAATAGGTTCCTCAGAGGGCTTGGGCTTCAAAGCGTTTGAGGCGGATAAACATAGATGGCCGGCCTGATTCCCTTGCACCTGGCGATACTCCATGTAGCCTAGACAACCAGTAGGGACGTTAATCCATGTCGTTCGCCGATGAGCTTGTCGAAAATCTGTCCAAGAAGAGTGAAGAGCTAGGGACCCCGTTGTATCTGAACTTAGCTATGAGAATTGACAGCCAAGTTGACAGCCAAGCCGATGGATAACAGAGTCTCTCAGCGGACATTGGTGGAATGACCAAAGGGGGACTCCGTATCTGGTGGACGTTGACGGACGACCTGGGACGTGCTCTAATCAGACTTAAAATCCGCTGCCTTCGCGGGCGTGTGGGTTCGAATCCCTCCCTCGGCACCAGCTACACATCGCTTCATCATCGGAGGCCTGCGGTGGCGATTCGCAAGCGCATCGGCATCATGGTCCCCGCGACCAACACCACCGTCGAGCCCGATTTCCACCGTATAGCTCCTACAAGGACCACCATACACAGTCAGAGGCTCTGGCTCACCAACGACGCCATGGGGAAAGACGGAATGGACCAGATGAATGCCCAGCTGGAGGAAGGGGCCAGGTCCCTTGCTCAGGGCAAGGTCGAAGTGGTGGCCATGGTGGGCACCACCAATAGCTTCTATCAGGGCATCCAGTGGAGCACGCGGATGGAGGATCTTATGGCGAGGGCGGCCGGAGTGCCCGCCGTGGCCACCAGCCCGTCGGTCGCGCAGGCGCTCAGAATCTTGGGCGCCAGGAAGATTTCCGTTGCCTCGCCTTACCCCAGCTGGAACAACGATCGTCTGAAGGAGTATTTTGAAGAGCAGGGATTCCAGGTGCTCAACGTGGAAGCCGAGCCCTGGGCCGCTCAGGCAGGGGCCCAGGGTATCAACGACCAGGACCCCGAGGTGATCCTGGAGTTCGCCAGGAAGGTGTGCCGGAGCGACGCCGATGCCCTGTTCTGTCCTTGCACCGCCTGGCGCGCCATGGAGGTCGCCCACGACCTTGAGACTAGTCTGGGGAAGCCGGTGGTGACGGCGGTCCAGGCCACCGCTTGGCGCACCTTCCGCAGGGCCGGCCTCACTGACCCACCAAGGGATTCGGCCGACTGCTGGAGCTGATGCCCGAGCCCCTTGACTGAGGCTAGCTCTCGATCGTACTAGGTCCCTGCGGGTTTCCCAGCTAGGAGCTGTCCGCCCTGAATCAGGGCGTATCCTTCTCGACGTTGCGCGCGCGTTTTACGTTTGCCTTGCTGTCCGCTGATATATCCCAAGCACCGCGGTCATTATGCCGGAGATCGTTGTCCTCAAATGTGCCGGCTCCCTTGTTGTAAACCGACACCGCTTGGAGGCCGTTGTTATTGATGCGGTTGCGGCGGAGCGTGGGATTTCCGCCCTCCGAGATCGAGACGCCACTATAGACGTTCCCGAAGATGTCGTTATCCTCTAATGTGCCCTGCCCATTATCGTAAACATGGACACCGCTCTCCTTGCCACCATGGATACGGTTGCGCCGCAACATGGGGTTGGAACCCGTTAGGATCGCCACTCCACCTACGGTGTTTCCGAAGATGTCGTTATCCTCAAGCGTCCCCTGCCCGTTATCATGGACGACGACACCCGCCTCACAGTCGTGGATGCGGTTTCGCCGTAGGGTTGGGTTGCTGCCAGTCTTGATTTCCACCCCAGAAAAGGCATTTCCGAATATTTCGTTGTCCTCCAGGGTTCCCCGGGCATTGTCATAGACCCAGACACCGCCTTGCTTCGAATCGTGGATGCGGTTTCGCCGCAGGCGCGGATCGGCGGCACCGTGAATCACGACGCAGGGTCGGATATGACCGGTGATGTCGCAGCCCTCGAGTTCAAGTCGCCCTTGGATGATTTCCACACCATGGAAAGCTCCATCGCCAATCGGTCGCAGAGTAAGATTCGTGACTCTGCCCATGGCCGTTTTGAATATCAACGTGGACTGGCCAGTAGACTGCACTACGATCTCGTTCAGGTTACCTTCCCCCATTATCTCCAAAGGCTTGTCGACAACGAGTCCCTCCTGATATAGCCATGGGCGGACCAATATGCGGTCCCCAGGGTTGGCTGCTTTGATGGCTTCAGTGATGGTCACGTAGTCGCCTCGGTGCATGGCGTCGACTACATGGGTCGGAGGCTCAGTTTTTACTTGGGACCCCGGCGAGTGTTCGCCACTCTCAACTGCTGGCTCGGCGCTATCAGACTCTGTAATTAACGCATCAAGTGGCTTGGCTGTTGCACCGGGCCTGCCACTACGCGCTCTGGAGCGACTCGCCTGCTTCGCGGTGGGTTTAAGCGGCGCACGGTCCAGTGAATCGCGGATCTGGACTGCAAGACCCGCTAAAGTCTTGCCGACGTTAGGGTCGGTGAACGGCTCGAATCGGAGGTCTCGCCAGTCGGCCCACTGGTGGGCCCCTATCGCCTGGGCCAGCTGGTCGGCAGCTCGCTTCGCTTCGTCATCGAGGACCGGGCATCCAACGTAATAGACCGGCAGAACGAGGTCGTTACGGATCAGCTTTTTTTCGCGCTCCAGGAACCGCTCCAGCTCATCCCGGCAGGCAGGGCTCGTAAAGAAGCTGGGTGTAACGACGGGAATGAAGAAGGTAACCCCGTCGACGGACTCCTCGATTCGCTCCTTCCAGCGCTGGCCCCAAAGGATGTCATTGCGGTCCTGGAATATGGGGAAATCCGCGCCGGTTTGGACACGGACTTCCGCGCTAAGACGCTCGCGAAAGATGGTCAGCCCCCCATTGTCGTGCTCGTCGTCGAAACGAACATAGCTCATGAACGCTATCGGCTGTGGTGTCGGCACCGTCCATCTCCTCGCGGGCGCGCGGAGCCAGGAGCTACTCCTTGACCGGGAACCAGTCCTGCTTCCAAGGGAAGTCGCCGTCGTCCGCGTCGAAGGGGGGAAGGCCCTGCTCCACCCGGTCCCTGTAGGGGCTGGTGATGGGTTCGCTGTACGGTGACAGGCCACCCTCGTAGGCTTCGGGGCCCAGCTTGAAGTGCTTGGCCTGCTCCAGGGTCTCGATGAAGGGGGCGTTGATGTCGTACAGGTCCTCTACCTTGTGGGGACGCGGGCCGGCTTTGGAGACATGGCCGTACAGGGGCCTGCCCATAATCTCCTCGGCCATCCAGACGCAGTCGATGAGCTTGTCGATGTCGACGCCGGTCTCCAGGCCCATGTCCTCCATCATGTGGAGGATGTCCTCGCTGGGGATCATGCCGGTGGCCCGGCCGTTGCCGCAGTAGGGGCAGCCGCCGATGCCGCCGATGGAGCCGTCCAGGTCCAGGGTATCCTCGGTCTCCAGGACCCGCATCGCGGCGTAGGCAGATGCCAGAGCCATGTTGCGGCCGTTGTGGACGTGTACGGCGAAGTGGTTTATCTCCGGCCACTTCTCCTTGACCCGGACGACGCTCTCCTCCACCTTGTCGGGGCGGCACCAGCTCATGGGGTCGCCCATGCCGACGCTGACCACCTTGATCCCTGCCTCGTCCCAGAGCTGGTGCTGCTTCTCCAGCATGGTCATCAGGCTGTCCACGGGGAAGTCGCCCAGGAAGTTGGAGCCCCAGCTGGCGTTGGTGCCGATGCCCGCCTCTCTCACGTTGCGTTCCTGGGCCTGGGCCACGATCTGGGGCCAGCGCTCCATCTCCTGCATCTGGGAGCGGTTGGCGTTGCGCCGAGAGAAGGCGTCGTCCATGTGGCAGTAGAGCCGGGGCAAACGGTCCTGCTCGATGGTCAGGGGCGGTGAGTACTGCTTGGCCCGTTCCACACCCTGGGAGTTGAGGGCCAGGGCGGTGTAGGTCACCCCGGGTTTGGGGTGGAACTGGGAGACAATCTCGTCGATTCGGGCCATCTGAGGGGTCCACTTGGGACTGACGAAGGAGCCCACCACGATCTGTTTGAGGCCGGTCTCCGACAAGGCGTCCAGCAGACGCACCTTGTCCTCGACGGAGATGTTGACGTCCTCGATCTGCATCCCCTCCCGCATCCCCTCTTCCTTGTAGTTGACCTTGGGCCACCTGCTCATCGGGCTCCTCCTTACTACTTGGGAAAGCTGGGACCCTGCCGGGTGAGGCAAGCTCCGCCGACTCTAGGTAGCAGCTCCTATGAGCGGATTGTAAAACCGGCTCACATAGGTGTCAAGGTTGGCCTGCGTTCCGTTGACTGGTCAGAATCCCGGTGCTATACTAAATGTCGACCTAACGGGTCAACAATTGACTTATCCTATCTCGCCATAGTATACCCAAATAGGCGAGAGCGGGCCACGGATAGCCCAACAATCGACATCAAAAGGACGGTGTATGGCCACCCAGAGGATCATCTCGCGGGATACAGGGATCGAGGACTCGGACTACAAGTGGGGTTTCGTCATCGACATCGAGTCGGACGTGGCTCCCCGAGGTCTCAACGAGGACACCATCCGATTCATATGGGCCAAGAAGGGCGAGCCCGACTGGATGCTGGAGTGGCGTCTAAAGGCATACCGCCACTGGGTGAAGCAGAACCAGGAGGAGCCCAAGTGGGCCAACGTAAGCCACCCGCCCATCGACTTCCAGGACATCGTCTACTATGCAGCGCCCGTCTCCAAGGCCGACGGCCCCAAGAGCCTGGAGGAAGTAGACCCTGAGCTTGTGGAAGCCTTCAATAAGCTGGGCATCCCGATCGAAGAGCAGAAGAAGCTGTCGGGGGTGGCGGTGGATGCGGTGCTGGACAGCGTCTCCGTGGCCACCACATACAAGGAGACCCTGGAAAAGCATGGCGTCATCTTCTGTTCCTTCAGCGAGGCGATCCAGAAGCACCCGGACCTGGTGAAGAAGTACATGGGGTCCGTGGTGCCCTACACAGACAACTTCTACGCCAGCCTCAACTCGGCGGTGTTCAGCGACGGCTCCTTTGCCTACATACCGAAGGGCGTGCGCTGTCCCATGGAGCTGATGACCTACTTCCGGATCAACCAGGCCGACTCGGGGCAGTTCGAGCGCACCCTGATCATCGCCGACGAAGGCAGCTACGTTAGCTACCTCGAGGGGTGCACCGCCCCCAGCAGGAAGACGAACCAGCTCCATGCCGCTGTGGTAGAGCTCATCGCCCTGGACAACGCCGAGATCAAGTACTCCACCCTGCAGAACTGGTTCCCCGGCGACAAAGAGGGCAAGGGTGGCGTGTACAACTTCGTCACCAAGCGGGGCAAAGCCCAGGGCCGTAGCTCCAAGATTTCCTGGACCCAGGTGGAGACCGGCTCGGCCATCACCTGGAAGTACCCCAGCGTGATCCTCCAGGGAGACGACTCCGTGGGGGAGTTCTATTCCGTGGCCCTGGTGAACAACTACCAGCAGGCCGACACCGGCACCAAGATGATGCACATCGGCAAGAACACCAGGAGCACCATCGCCGCCAAAGGGATCTCCGCGGGCCATGGCAACAGCACGTACAGGGGCCTGGTGAAGATCATGCCCTCGGCCAAAGGGGCCCGCAACTTCACCCAGTGTGACTCCCTGCTGGTCGGGGACAAGTGCGGCGCTCACACGGTGCCCTACATAGAGGTGCGCAACCCCACGGCCCGGATGGAGCACGAGGCCACAACCTCCAAGGTCAGCGACGACCAGCTATTCTATTGCCAGCAGCGGGGCATCTCCCTGGATGATGCCCACTACATGATCATCAACGGCTTCTGCAAGGAAGTCTTCAGGGAGCTGCCCTTCGAGTTCGCCGCCGAGGCGTCCCAGCTGCTCAAGGTGAGCCTTGAGGGCTCGGTGGGCTAGCCGCTCCAAATCACAGAGGAGCCCGATCACCCGATGCTAGAAGTTCGCAACCTCCGTGCGTCCGTGAACGACACGGAGATCCTCAAGGGGATAGACCTCACGGTCAACGCCGGCGAGGTCCACGCCATCATGGGCCCCAACGGCTCCGGCAAGAGCACTCTGGCCAACGTGCTGGCCGGAAGGCCCGAGTACACCGTCACCGCCGGCGAGGTCATCTACCAGGGCCGGGATCTACTGAAGATGCTTCCGGAGGAGCGGGCTCGGGAAGGCGTATTCCTGGCCTTCCAGTATCCCATGGAGCTCGCCGGAGTGCGTAGCTGGCAGTTCCTGAAGGCCGCAGTGGACGCGGTGCGTGCCCACCGGGGAGAAGAGGCCCTGAGCATCCGCGCCTTCGACCGGCTGCTCAAAGAGAAGATGGAGATGGTGGAGATCGACCCCGACCTGACCCGCCGCTCCGTCAACGAGGGGTTCTCCGGCGGCGAGAAGAAGCGCAACGAAATCCTCCAGATGGCGCTGCTGGACCCAAAGCTGGCCCTGCTCGACGAGACCGATTCCGGCCTGGACATCGACGCCCTGAGGACTGTGTCCAACGGGGTGAACCAGCTCAGAGGCCCTGACAAGGCGGTCGTCCTGGTCACCCACTACCAGCGAATACTCAGCTACATTACCCCCGACTACGTACACGTGCTCCTCGAGGGCCGTATCGTCCAGTCCGGAGGCCGCGAGCTGGCCCTGGAGCTGGAGGAGAAGGGCTACGAGTGGATCCGTGAGGCCGTCGGAAACTGATCCCAACTCCCCGTCGGTAGGGGAGGAATAAGAAGAAATCAGGAGGGCACTGCCAGTATGGCGCAGGCCCCGGCCAAAGAGGAAAGATACCTGGTGGATTTCCAGGCCTTCGAGGAAGGCCTGGAGTCCGGCTTAGGCGATTGGGTCCGGCCCATCCGCCGACGGGCCATCGAGCGCTTCAGGGAGTTGGGGTTTCCCACGGCACGTCGTGGCAACGAGAAGTGGAAGTACACCAGCGTGGTGCCCGTGGCCAACGCCACCTTCGAGTACCCCTTTAAGCCGACGGCCGAAGAGCCGAAGCGGACGGATCTCATCGGACGCGTTCCATGGCACCCCGAGTGGATCAGCCTGGTGTTCGTGGACGGGCGCTACTCCGAGGCGCTGTCCAACCCGCACCGTGAGAACGGCGTGCGGGTATCCAACCTGGCGGAGGTGGTGCGGGACGACGGGGCCGTGGCCCGGGAGCACCTCTCCCGTCACGCCCCGGCCGAGGATGACGCCTTCGTTGCCTTGAACACCGCCTTCCTCAAGGACGGGGCCTTCGTCCACGTTTCCGACGAGGACTCCTCCTCCAGCACGGTGCACCTGCTGTTCCTCACGACGAACCGGACGGCGCCGTCGGCTTCCTATCCCAGGTCCCTGATTATCGCGGGGCGGGACAGCCGGCTGAAGATCATCGAGAGCTACGTCAGCCTTTCCGACGCCGCCCACTTCACCGACGCCGTGACCGAGATCGTCATCGAAGACGGTGCCCAGGTGGAGCACTACAAGGTGCTGGTGGACAGCCCTCGGGGCTTCCACGTTGGCGTTACCCGTGTCGATCAAGGCCGGGACAGCGTCTACTCCTCCCTGTCCTTCGCCAGGGGCGCGGCGCTGGCCCGGAACGACCTCCATGTGACCCTGGACGCGCCCGGCTCCGCCTGCCACTTGAAGGGCCTGTACATGACCTCCGGCGACCAGCACATCGACAACTACATCAACGTGGACCACGCCCAACCCCACACCACCAGCCGCCTGTACTACAAGGGTATTCTGGATGGCAGCTCCAAGGCGGTGTTCGGAGGGACGGTCCTTGTGCGGCAGGATTCCCAGAAGGCCAACTCCCAGCAAACCGACAAGAACTTGCTGCTCTCGGAGGAGTCCGAGGTTGACAGCAAGCCCAGCCTGCTCATATACGCCGACGACGTGAAGTGCAGCCACGGCGCTACCGCGGGCAACATAGATGAGGACACTCTGTTCTACATGAGGAGCCGGGGGTTGGACCTGGATACGGCCAGCCGCCTGCTCATCCACGGCTTCGCCGCCGAGATCATCGATGCAGTCGAGATCGACGGGCTCCGGGCCTATCTGGAGAGGCTGACCCTGGAGTCGTTGCCAAACTTTCGGTTCGGGGGAACACCATGACCGCCGCCAAGCCCGGGGCCACCGCCGGGTCCCTGGATATAGCCAGAATACGCCAAGACTTCCCCATCCTCAAACAGAAGGTCAACGGCAAACCGCTGGTCTACCTGGACAACGCCGCCACCAGCCAGAAGCCCCAGGTAGTCATCGATACCCTGAACCGGTACTACACCACCGAGAACTCCAACATACACCGGGGGGTCCATACCCTGAGCCAGCAGGCTACCCAGGAGTACGAGGATACCCGGGCTAAGATCAGGCGGTTCCTAAACGCCTCGGACGACCGGGAGATCATCTTCGTAAGGGGCGCCACCGAAGGGATCAACCTGGTGGCCCAGAGCTACGGCAGGCAGAACGTGGCTGAAGGCGACGAGGTAGTTATCTCGGCCATGGAGCACCACTCCAACATCGTCCCCTGGCAGATCCTGTGCCAGGAGAAGGGCGCTCACCTGCGGGTGATCCCTATGAACGATGACGGCGAGCTCCTGGTGGACGAGTACGAGCGCTTGCTGGGCCCTCGGACCAAGATGGTGTCGGTGGTCCATATGTCCAACTCCCTGGGGACCATTAACCCGGTGCGGCAGATGGTGGAGATGGCCCACAGCCGGGGGATTCCAGTGCTGCTGGATGGCGCCCAGTCGACGCCCCATATGGCCATCGACGTACAGCAGCTTGGGTGCGACTTCTTCGTCTTCTCCGGCCACAAGCTCTTCGGGCCGACCGGAATAGGCGCCCTGTACGGAAGGGCCGATCTGTTGGAGTCCATGCCTCCTTACCAGGGCGGCGGCGACATGATCAAGTCGGTCACCTTCGAGAAGACGCTATACAACGCGCTGCCCTACAAGTTCGAGGCCGGCACCCCCAATATCGCCGGGGTTATCGGCCTGGGAGCCGCCTTGGACTACGTGTCTGGGCTAGGCCTGGACAACACCTCGGCCTACGAGGACACCCTCCTGGAGTACGGGACGGAGCGTCTGTCGGCCATCAGCGGGCTCCGACTGGTGGGGACGGCCAGGGAAAAGGCGGGCATCCTCTCCTTCGTGCTGGACGGGGTGCACCCCCACGACATAGGCACCATCCTGGACTCGGAAGGGATCGCCGTCCGCACCGGCCACCACTGCACCCAGCCGGTAATGGAGCGGTTCGGGATAGCCGCCACCGCCAGGGCGTCCCTGGCCTTCTACAACACGAAAGAGGAGATAGACGCCCTGGTTCGGGGCATCGACAAGGTGATGGAGGTCTTCGGATAGTGTCGGACCTTCAGGAACTCTATCAGGACATGGTCATAGACCACAACAACCGGCCGCGCAACTTCCGGAAGCTAGAAGGTGCCAACCGCGAGGTGGACGGGTACAACCCCCTCTGCGGCGACAGGATCACTCTCTACGTCAACCTGGACGGCGACCGGATAGCCGACGTCGGGTTCCAGGGGTCGGGCTGCGCCATATCACGGGCCTCGGCGTCGATGATGACCGAGAGCGTCAAGGGCAAGGATGTAGCCGAGGCCCAGAAGATCTTTGAGGCCTTCCGCCGCATGATCACCCGCGGGCCCGACGAGGATTTCGACGCCGACGTTGTGGGAGACCTTGAGATCCTCTCCGGCGTCTCCGAGTTCCCCGCCAGAGTGAAATGCGCTACCCTGTCATGGCACACCCTCCGCTCTGCGCTGGAGGGTGAGGATGAGGCGGTGTCGACGGAATAGACCGCAGCGGTGTAAGCGGGCTGGACCCGGGTAATGGCGTGGTACAATGAAGCTGCCGGATGTGGCAGCTTCATTTTTCTGCTCCGACCAGTATGATTTCAGCAAACCCCCTGCCGCGTCTCACCTTCTGACGCAAAGTGTTATGCAAGAGTTCCCCTTTGACGAGATCGAAGATCTATACGGCAGGGTCATCCTCGACCACTACAGGAACCCCCGTAGGGCCATCCTCATCGAGAACGCGGACGTGGAGTACGACGAGTTAAACCCCATTTGCGGCGACCGCGTAGTGCTGCAGCTGAGGATGGACGGCGACCGCATAGCCGAGGCCGGCTTTCAGGGTGAGGGATGCTCCATCACCCGGGCCTCGGCCTCCATGATGGCCGATCTACTGGGCGGGATGACCCTGGCCGAGGCCGAGGAGCTGGCGGAGGCCGTCCGGCGGATGATGCTTCAAGGCACTCGGCCGAATGGAGGGATGGGGGACCTGGAGGCTCTCCAGGGAGTACGCCGGTTCCCCGTGCGCATCAAGTGCGCCCTGCTGGCCTGGACCGCCCTGGAGGAGGGGCTTGAGGAGTACCGTGCCGGGACTGTCCGCTAGGGGACCTGCACCGGCAGCAACTTACCCTAGCTATTCAGTCGCCCTGCGCCAGACTCTTGCTCTTCCGAGGCCGGCACGTATGAATTCGGTCTTGCTCTCTGTATAGCCGAGCCTATCATTCTTGAACTTCTCGGAGAGCCTTCGCTTGAGCTCCTCATATAGCTTCGAGTCATCTGGGTGGGCTCTGAGGAAGTCGCGAAATAACAGGTGATCTTCCCAGAAGGCGCTGCCCACTGGAGCCAGATGTACCTGGTGGCTCCGGGGAGCTCCTTTCCGAAAATAGAGCCTTCCAGGCACTCCCGCCTCGCCGCGGCATTCATAGCCGATGCCCACCATTGGGGAAATACACTCTTCAGACAGCTTCAAGCTCTGTACGCCTACCAGTATATCGATCACCGGCTTGGCCGCGAGCCCCGGCACGGCGGTGCTCCCTATGTGCTGCACATCTAGTACAAACCCTCTGCCGGCCGATTCGACTATCTCTACTGGTTCTCCAGAGCGCGGCCGCACAAACGAAGGAGTCACAGCGTCCTTACATGGCTGTTCGCTATGAATCATGGGCTAAAGACGCGCATATGGGACGGCTGAGTCGACTTTACTCCAGCCAAGCCTTCGCCCAGAAGAAGTACTCCGAGGCCGCGGTGTTGGGATGGAACCCCTCCAGCGAAGTGTTGAACACCCAGGTTGTCCCCGTGCCCAGGTTCCCCGTGGCGGGGCTCACCAGATAGGCCTGGTCCAACAGATATCGCTGTATCTCCCTGACCTGCTGACCTCTCTCCGACGGGTCCAGCTCCACGGCCTGCCGGGCTATCATTTCGTCGAGTCGGGCGTCCGCGTGGGCCAGCAGGTTGCCGCCGGCCACCTGGCTGTGGAGCACCCCCAAGAGGAACCGATTGGTGGTGGTGAAGAGCGGAGGGGGCACCCCTATGGAGATCTGGTAGTCCTTGTCCCGCCACACGATGTCGTCGTACTGGGAGGGATTCAGGACCCTAACGGTGGGGTCGAATCCAACGGACCTCAGGTCGTCCCGTAACCGCTCTCCCTGGTCGAGGAACAGGTCGCCGAAATCGGCCACGATCAGGTCGATGGCGACGGGCCTGGACAGACCGGTGGCCGAGAGGACGTCTCGGGCCCCCGAGGGATCGGCGAAGTAGGCCTCCCGCATCTGGTCCCGGGTCAGCAGCCAGTCCGGCCGCTGGACGGGCATGCCCAGGCCGACGTATCCCTGGCCGGCCCACACGGTGTCTACGTAGTTCCAGGGATCGATTGCCTTGAGGACGGCCCTGCGCACCACGATGTCATCGAAGGGCGGCCTGGACACGTTCATAGCCAGCAAGAGGCCGGTGCCCCCCTGGCGGGCCTCGAACCGCTCGAAGGGCCGACCGCTGTCGACCAGCTCGTCCCAGAACTCCGCCGTAATCCGGTAGGCGTCCAACTGGCTGGTAACGAAGGCGGCGAACCGGCTGCGGTCGTCCCGGATAACGCTCACGGTCAGCTCGTCCAGGAAGGGCAGCCCCTCCTCGAAGTAGTCGGGATTCCTTTGAAAGATCGAGCCCACGTCCCGGCTGCTGCTTTTCCAGATCCACGGGCCGCTGCCGATTACCGGTCCCTCTCGGAGGTCTCCCTTGGACTCCACGGCCTCCCTGGCCACCACCTTGGTATGACCGTCAGCCAGGGAAACCAGGAAGTCGGCGTCGGGAAATCCCGGGTTCACCTTGATCAGCAGGGTGTGGCTATCCTCCGCCGTGATGGACTCCAGATTCTGGAGCAGGCCGCCGTTGGGGAAACCTTCCGTCCGTTGGCGTTGGTAGCTGAATACCACGTCGTCGGCCGTAAGCTCCCGACCGCGCACCGGTGCGATGTCCTGCCATCTAACGCCCTTTCGAAGCTGAAAGCGGTAGGTGAAGGGGTCCTCCATCTGCCAGCCCTGGCATAGCTCGCACTCCAAGAGGAGGCTGGGTTGGGGTATCTCGTCGAGAGACCCCGTCCGCAGCCTGAGCAGACGGCTGTACACTATGCCAGGCCCCAGGGCGGTCAACGTCTCGCCGAAATCCTGGTGAACGTCGAGGTGGGGCACGTTGGCCTGGGCCACCGTGCTGAGCCTGCCCCCGGGCCTCCCGTTGGGTGGTGGGTGCACTACCGGCGTCGGCGTCGGCACGGGAGTCGGCGTCGGCAGGGGTGTGCTGGTGGGCGTGGGCGTCGGAAGCTGGGTGGCTGTTGGGGTCGGTGTGGGCGTAGGCCTTGGCGTGGAGGTGGCAGTGGGAGGCGGTGTGGGCGTGCCGGTGGGAACGGGAGTTACCGTCGGCGGCGGAGTGGCGGTTGGAGTGGCGGTGGGGATCAGGGTCAGAGTGGGGGTCGGTGTCGGAGACGCACAGGCGACCAGCGCCGACGCCAGCAGTACAACCAAGAGGGGTGCCAGACGGAGGACCGTCATCGGTGCCCCCCTGCCAGGCCTTCTATGGGTGTGCCACGGCCTGCTTCCGGGGCGGATGAGCTACCTTTGGGCATCATGGGCTTGAGCACAGCGCCGGGCAGAACGAAGGCCGCAATGACCGTCGGTGGCAGGAAGAGCACGGCATGCAGCACCACTCCATAGCTGAAGGCCGTCGACTGGGGCACATCGAACAGCTTGAGCGCGTACACTACGGCGAAGTAGAGGGTTACCAGAACGGCCAGGGTCGCCGCGAAGGGCGTGATCCCCAGCCCCATTCCGTGGGCCAGCACCCATGCGCAGATCCCCACCGTCAGCCAGTAGGTAAGGCTCAGGAGGAAGGAGTACGACAGCACGCGCTCGGCTCTGGCCATCTTCAACAGGAAGGAGGCCGTAGAGGCCAAAACCGGTAGCCTACCCAGGGGGCTCCTGCGGCCGATCCAGATGAAGATGGGGATGGACACAACCGACGCCATTGCTACCACAAAGGCTCCCACCACGTAGGGCACGAAGTTCCCCGTGCCGGGCAGCAGGGTCAGGCCGGCCATGAGCAGCGCCGCTGTGACCACCATATCCTGTATCTTCTCCATGCCTATGGTAGCCAGGGCGGTGGAGGACCTGACCCCATACCTCAGGGGCAACAGGGCGAACTGGGTCCCTTCGCCGACCACCCGGACGGGGACCACGTTGTTCAGGCCGATGCCGGAGTTCTGTACCAGGAACAGCCGCAGGAGCGATATCTTCTCGTCGAGGAAGAGCGCCTGCCAGCGCCGGGCCCTAACCACGCTGGCCAGCACCAGAAGGGCCAGGGACGCCAGGGCCCACACCACCGGGAAGTCCTGGAACTGGTCCGCCACGAGGCTCCATTCGATCCCCCTTATGGCCAACCACCCCAGGATCAAGCTAACAGCGACGCCTATGAATATCCGCGCCGGTGTATCCCAGACACGGCGCTTTAACACCCTCCACCCACTAAGGACCACTGGCGCTGCCGGCCCCCTTGTCCTGTATTTACAGGATAGTATAGAGTAACGTCAACGGACGCGCATAGGGGAGATGACCGTGAAGCTGATGGATTCCCACACCCATCTGGACAAATATCCAGAATCGGAGATGGCCGAGATCCTGGAGCGGGCCGTCGACGCCCAGGTGGGCCTTATCGTCTGCGCCGGTGTGACGGTGGACTCGTCCAGGGCGTGCATCGAGCTATCGGAGGCCTACGATATGCTCTACGCTGGCGTGGGCATCCATCCCATGAACCTCGAAGGTCCGGTGGATGCGGAGGTGTACACTTCCCTACGCGACCTCGCCACCGGCAGCCCGAAGGTGGTGTGCGTCAGCGAGATCGGCCTGGACTTCCAGCCCGAGTCGCCGGACAGGGAGGTCCAGAGCCAGGCCTTCAGGGAGCAGATCCGTCTGGCCCGGGAGCTGAAATTGCCGATAATCTTCCACTCCCGCGAGTCCCATGCCGAGGTTTTCCGTACCCTGCGAGAGGAGAGGGCCTACGAGGTCGGCGGAGTGATGCACTACTTCCAGGCCGACGAGGCCACCGCCAGGGAGGCCATCGACCTGGGCTTCCTGGTGTCCCTGGCCAGGCCCCTCCTTAGGCTGCCCGAGCTGCAGGAGGTGGCCAGGGGCCTGCCGATGGACGGCCTCGTCCTGGAAACCGACTCTGCGCCCCAGCCCTTCAAGAAGCACCGCTACAACTGGACCGAGCCCCGGCACGTGATGGACGTGGCGGAGAAGCTGGCTGAACTGAAGGGCATTACCCGGGACGAGGTGGCCCGTACCACGACCGCCAACCTTACCCGGCTGTTGAAGCTGGACACGCCGACCTAGCTGGCGTACCACTACCGCCTCGCTCAACCTCCTTATCGGCTTTTCCATACGATGTTTAAAGATATATAATGGTGTCCGAGCCAGAGATTTATCTGGTTAATGGGATGGATCGGCGCCATGCAGCTGAACTTTCACCAGCTCCGCATCTTCTACATGGTAGCGCGACACGGTAGCTTCTCCAGGGCTGCGGATGCCCTGGAGATCAGCCAGCCGGCGGTCTCCATTCAGGTCCAGGAGCTGGAGAAGTCTCTGGGCATGACACTTCTCCACCGTAGGGCCCGCCAGCTCCATCTAACCGATGTCGGCGAAACGGTCTACGGCTATGCCCATCGCATCTTTTCCCTTTCACGGGAGATGGAAGAAGCAATCAGGGACACCCAGGGCCTCAAGACAGGCCACCTGACGCTGGGCGCCAGCACCACCCCCGGGGAGTACATCCTGCCAGTTGCTATCGGGCGATTTCGTCGGCAGTTTCCCGGAGTCCAGGTGGAGCTAAAGATATCCAACACCCGGTCGATCGTCGGCCAGATCCTCGGTCGGGAGCTGGACCTGGGTATGATAGGCAGCCGTCCCGATGACCCCGACGATAGCCTGGAGCTGTCCACCTACGTGATGGATGAGATCGTGTTGGTTACTGGTTCGGCCAACCCCCTTGCCAAGGTCAGGAGACCGAGACTATCAGATGTCATCGAGGAGGGCCTGGTGGTCCGCGAGAAGGGCTCGGCCACCCGGGAGACGGCGGAGGAAGTCCTGTCTCAGAGGGGAGTCCGGCCTAAGATCGCCATCGAACTGGGCAGCAACCAGGCGGTGAAGCTGGCGGCCGAAGCGGGTTTGGGGGTCGGGGTGATATCCCGGTTCGGCGTTGGTGCGGAGGTCAAGGCGGGGCTGCTCAAGGTGCTGGACGTGGAGGACTGGAGCTGCACCAGGCCGCTGACGTTGGTCTATCTGAAGGAGCGGCGCCTCTCTCCGGCCCAGCAGGCTTTCCTTCACCTCCTGGAAACGGAGCGACCCTTGCCCGCCAATACCTGATCCTATATCCTGGTTTCACAAGGTTTCGAGAGGAGCGGACATGACCTTGCAAACCCGGCGGTTGACCTACGAGGAGTACCTGAGTCTCCCCGAGACGAAGGTCAGATACGAGATCGTGGATGGTGTGATGGTCATGTGTCCAAGCCCTACAATCGAGCACCAGAGGATCCTTCGAAAAATCTTCCTGGCCCTTCATCAGTTTGCTGAAGAAAGCGGTTTTGGAGAGGTGTTCTTCGCCCCCCTGGATATTCTGGTGCAGCGTGAGCCACTGCGCACACGGCAGCCGGACTTGCTCTTCGTGCGCACGGAAAGGACATCGATCCTGGGGCAGATCGTCGAAGGTGGCCCAGATCTGGTGGTCGAGGTGCTCTCTCCCGGCAATTCCCGTGCCGACGTGGAAGGGAAGCTGGCCGACTACCTTAGCATGAGGGTAAGTGAGAGCTGGTTGGTCTCCCCGGAGGCCCGCACGGTGGAGGTCCTGGTGCTCAACGAGGGTAACTGGAGACGAAAATCACTTTACGGCCTGGGCGACACGGTCGAGTCCACGGTGCTGACAGGCCTGTCGCTGTCCGTTTCAGAGCTCTTTGTGTAAGCGCTGGAGTGTTGACAGTCCCTGTGGCCTATCCCACAATCGGGGGTGGAGGCAAGAAGATGTCGGCCCAGTGTGTAAGACGCCGTTTCACGGTAGACGAATATCACCTCATGGCCCGGACAGGTATCCTCCAAGAGGATGACCGGCTCGAGCTGCTGGAGGGAGAAATTGTAGAGATGGCGCCCATTGGTAGTCGCCACGCAGCCTGCGTTAACCGGCTCAATGGTATTCTTTCCGAGCGCCTAGGAGGTCAAGCCATCGTTAGCGTCCAGAACCCGATACGGCTGGACGAGCAATCAGAGCCCCAACCCGACCTGACTCTGCTTCGTCCTCGCGACGACTTTTACTCGGTCTCCCACCCAGAGTCGGGGGACGTGCTTCTAGTAGTAGAAGTGGCAGACATCTCGGAGGACTATGACCGGGACATGAAGGTCCCTCTCTACGCTCGGTCAGCCATTCCTGAAACGTGGCTGGTGGACCTGGCCGGCGGGAGCATCGAGGTGTACCGCAGTCCCTCGTCCGAAGGCTACCGAGATATCAGCCGTGTGGGACCAGGACAGCGCCTCGCGCCGCAGAGCTTCCTAGACCTAAGCATCGTGGTGGACGAGATCGTGTCCTAAAAGGTTATATTCCTACCCCTGCCAGGTCGAAGAGGAACGACAGGCGCCCCATCTTTCCCCGCACGTCGTGGTAGGAACGCTCGTTCCTGAGTAGCATGCACCCGGCGTTCCATGCCCATTCGTAATTCTTCAGCAGGCTGTAGGTCAGCCGGGGAAACCAGACTCCGATGCGGCACAGGGTGCGGGCGACATGTAGGTCCGGCATCAGGTCCTGATCTATGGACCGCTCGTAGGGCTGGAGGTCGGCTGCGTTGCCTTCTAGAAACTGCTGGATAGGCGCCGCCGCAGTTTGGGCGCTCTTTATCGCGTAATAGATTCCTTCGCCGGTCCAGAAGTCTATCAGGCCCGCAGCATACCCCACCAGCAAGGCGCGACCCTTCTGGATTGGCATGCCCTTCCTGCGTCGGGGCAGCCGGTGTCCCTTGGTCATACGTTGACTGTAATCCCCCAGCCGAAGCTGTTTAAGGTATCTGTCCAGAAGAAGGCGAAACCTGGGACTTACCCGGGAGAACCCGGCCACCCCGATGGACAGGTGATCCTGTTTAGGAAACACCCACATATAGCCGCCCCTGATGGTGCCGAAGTCCAGGCTGACGGTGGCCCCCCAGGCCTCCAGGCGCTGGGGATCGACGTAAACCTCGCTCTCCAGCCCCACGCCGATCTCGGCCTCTCGGAGCAACCCCAGGTGGTGGGCCACGACGCTGTTTGCCCCATCGGCGCCCACCAGAAGCTTCCCAGTGATCTTGCCTCGCTCTCCAGATACGACGGCTTCGGTTTCCGTTACATCGACTGCGTCGACTTTGAACCCGTCCATGAGAGTTGCACCGGCCGAGACGGCCCGTTCCACCAGCAGGTTGTCGAACTTGTCTCGCATTGTCATAAATGTGAAGGGCTGGTGAAAGCTGCGCGCAAAGCTTTCCCGTAGCTTGTAGGTGATCATAGCCCGGCTGATCACCCGCTCCACTACCGGAGTAATAGGGAAGTCCAAGAGCCGCACGGCCCTCTCGTTGATTCCGCCGCCTCAGGTCTTGTAGCGGGGCAGGGACCTCACGGTCTAGCAGTGCCGTGCTGATCCCCCGGCCGGCCAGTTGGTAAGCGAGGCTAGCGCCCGCCGGACCGGACCCCACGATGACCACGTCGTACTTCGTCTGCAACTTATCCGCCTTCTGAGTGCAACCGAAGGTCTCGACCCATCGGAAGCTTATATCTCAAAGGGAGCAGCACCCGTTTTCAGCCTTGAGGCCCCCGGACTTTGATGGTAATATTGACAGAGTATAGCATGGCGCTGCTAGGAGAGCCGATTCGATGTCGTCCGCAGCCTGTCAGGTAGCTCTCAAGGAATGGGCCGTGACTGTCAAGGCCCTTGACGAAGGCGAGCAGGTCCTACTGCTGCGCAAGGGAGGCGTCCGGGAGGATGGCAAGGACTTCCGGGTGATTTACCCGGAGTTCCTTCTTTATCCCACCTACGAGCATCAAAAGGAAGATCTACTGAAGGACGGCTACCTGCACCACCTTCAAGAGGTTCTCGCGCAGGCCCCCAAGCAGGACCCGATTCCGCTGACCCACTGGGCCAAAGTCGAGGAGGTCATTGAGCTTTCCGCCCAGGAGGAGGTGGATAACCTCCTGCCCTATCACATCTGGACACAGGACTACGCCCAAAAGAGGCTACATTGGAAGCCGCTGCACCCGCTGTCCATCATGCTGCTGAGGGTGTTCCGGCTGCGCGAGCCCCGGTCGGTACCCTACCTTCCCGAATACGGCGGCTGTAAGTCCTGGGTACAGCTCTCCAAGCAAGTGCCCCTGGGCGCTCTGGAGCCGGTGTTTACCGATGAGCAGTTCCAGGTAAGAGCCGACCAGATCAGGGAAGCCCTCGGCGTTCCCGTCTGACGTGACCCCAGTCCCCATCCTGGTCCCTCCCACAGGGAGACCGGTATGGGGATGGCGGACCGTATCCTGAGGAGTCGATAAGAATGAAGTATCGCCGGTTGCCCAGAACAGACCTGGACCTGTCCGAGATAGGTTTTGGCCTGTGGACGTTGGGGACGACCTGGTGGGGACGCATCGAAGAGTCGGACAAAGTGCTCCTCCTGGAGAAGGCCCATGACCTTGGGATCACTTTTTACGATACGGCCGACACCTACGGTGAGGGCTACGGCGAGGAGATCCTGGCCAGGGGTCTAGGCCACGAGCGAAATAACATCGTCATAGCCACCAAGTTCGGCTATGACTTCTACGACAAGATCGAGCGCATCGGCCACCAAGAGCGCACCCAGCGCTTCGAGCCCGAGTTCATCCGGTACGCCTGCGAGCAGAGCCTCAGGCGGCTCAAGACCGATTACATCGACCTCTATCAGCTTCACAACCCTCGCATAGACGCCATCGAGAAGGACGATGTCTTCGGCCTGCTGGATGACCTGGTCAAGGAGGGCAAGATACGCTACTACGGATCCGCCCTTGGACCGGACATCGGCTGGTTCGAGGAGGGAGAGGCCTCCATGCAGGAGCGTCACGTGAGCTCCCTACAGATAATCTACAGCATCCTGGAGCAGGACCCTGCCTACCGGTTCTTCCCCATCGCCGAGGAGGAGCCGGTAGGGCTAATCTCCAGGGTCCCCCATGCCTCGGAGGTCTTGACCGGTCGCTTCACCGAGCCGCCCGAGTTCGACCCGGGAGACCATCGCGCCCATCGCAGGCACGAGTGGCTGACCCAGGCTCTGAAGAAGGCGGAGCAAGTCAGGTTTCTGGCCGAGGACACGAGCAGGAGCATGGCCCAGGCCGCCATCAAGTTCTGTCTGGCCCAGCCGACCATTACGTCGGTCCTGCCAAACATCACCAGTATGGACGATCTAACCGAGTACACGTCCGCCCCAGACACTCCCGACCTGACTCAGGAAGAGAGCCTGAGGGTGGAGGACCTGTGGGAGAACGGTTTCTACCTGGAGGAGGCTGAACCTGCCTCCAGTGAGGTGTCCTGAGCTCTAGGACCGGCAGGCGACTTCGCGGGGAACCTCGAGCGGGCTGAAGGCTCCCCCGGACGGGATGTGGAGGACGGGACCCTCGGGCGTTACAGGCCCTTCAGGTAGATCGAACAGCTGCTGAAAGGAGTTGGCTTCGGGTCATGATTCAGCAGACGAAGAAACTCACATATCGCTTCGACGAAGGCAACGCCTCGATGCGGAACCTGCTGGGAGGCAAGGGGGCGAACCTGTGCGAGATGGCCCAGCTAGGGCTACCCGTGCCGCCGGGGTTCATAATCACTACCGAGGCCTGCCTCGACTACTATGACCGGGGCCATCAGCTTCCCGAGGGCCTGTGGGAAGATGTCGTAGAGCAGGTAGACTGGCTGAATCAGGCCATCGGGCGGGAGTTCGGATCCGTCGCGAACCCGCTGCTGGTTTCGGTGCGCTCCGGGGCAAGGGTATCCATGCCCGGCATGATGGACACTATCCTCAACCTGGGTGTCAACGACGAGATCGTAGCCGGCCTCGCACGGCTGATGGGGGACCGGCGTCCTGCTCTGGACGCTTACCGTCGCTTCCTCCAGATATTTGCCGGGGTGGTGATGGAGGTGGAAGCCTCGACCTTCGAGGATATCCTGGCCCGACACAAGCAGGAAGCCGGGGTCACAATGGACCACGAGCTCGATGCGGACCGGCTGAGCGCGGTGATAGCGGACTTCAAGGAAGCCGCTCGCAGAGCCGCCGGCCGAGATGCTCCCCAGGACCCCTGGCAGCAGCTGCGGGAGGCCATCCAGGCGGTCTTCCGGAGTTGGAACAGCCCTCGTGCCAACCGCTACCGCGACCACTACAAGATCCCCCACGATTGGGGAACCGCCGTGAACGTCATGTCCATGGTGTTCGGTAACCTGGGGGAGGACAGCGGAACCGGCGTGCTGTTCACCCGCAACCCAGGCAACGGGCAGAAAGAGCCGTACGGGGAGTACCTGGCCAACGGCCAGGGAGAGGACGTGGTGGCGGGGATACGCAACCCCGATCCCATCTCCAGCCTGGCCACCGGTCTTCCCCAGGTCTACGGGCAGCTGGCCCGGATGGCGGAGCAGCTCGAGGGGCACTACCGGGACGTGCAGGACATGGAGTTCACCGTGGAGAGGTCCCGGCTCTACATTTTGCAGACTCGCGATGCCCAGCGTACCGTGCAAGCGGCCGTGAAAACCGCCGTGGACATGGTGGGCGAGGGTCTGATAACCAGAGAAGACGCCCTCCGTCGGGTGAACCCCGAGGAGCTTTCCCAGCTATTCGTGCCCAGGTTTGACTCTGAAGGCGCGGATATGGTCATCCCGGAGGCGCTAGCCAGAGGCTCCGGGGCCTCCCCCGGTGCCGCCAGCGGCAAGGCTTACTTCGACGCCACCAGAGCGACCGAGGCCGGCAAAAGGGGTGTCCCTGTCATCCTGGTCAGGCCCGAGACCAAGCCCGACGACTTACACGGCATCCTAGAGTCCAAGGGGATCCTCACCAGCCGGGGGGGAGTCACCAGCCACGCCGCCCTGATCACCAGAGGACTGGGTGTGCCCTGCGTGGTGGGCGCTGAGGAGCTGCAGGTGGATGTCCAGGCCCAGCTTTTCAGCGCCAACGGCCACACCATCCGGGAGGGCGACGACATCAGCGTCGACGGCACCACCGGCGAAGTGTTTGCCGGCGCCATACCGACGACCCAACCGGATCTGGAGGAGCTTCACGAGGCCCAGACCCTCCTCTCATGGGCCGACGACGTGCGGCGCTTAGGGGTTTGGGCCAACGCCGACACGCCCATGGATGCAAGACGAGCCGTCTCCATGGGGGCCGAAGGGATCGGCCTCTGCCGCACGGAGCATATGTTCCTGGGGCCAGAGCGGGTTCCGGTGGTCCAGAAACTGCTGATCAACGCCCAGGAGGCGGAGCGCTGGCAGACCGACAATCCCGGTAGCGACCCCACCGAATCAGGCGAGCTTCCGCCCGGGGTAGCCGAGTTCTACAACGCCCTGGCCCACCTGAAGAAACTCCAGATTGAGGACTTCACCGGCATCCTCCAAGCGATGGGGGAGCGGCCGGTGATCATCCGCCTGCTGGACGCTCCACTTCACGAGTTCCTCCCTCGCTACGAGGAGCTGGTGCGGGAACTGGCCGTATTGGAGGCCAGGGAAGCGCCCGCCAAGGAGCTGCGCGTCCGGGAGGATTTCCTCCAGCTTGTGGAATCCCTGCGAGAGTCCAACCCCATGCTGGGGCACAGGGGCTGCCGCCTGGGACTGACCTTCCCCGCCATCTACGAGATGCAGGTCGAGGCCATCGTCACCGCCAGCGCCCGCCTTATCCAGGAAGGGATATCGGTACACCCGGAGGTGATGATCCCACTTACGTCCCACGTCAACGAGATGAAGAGGCTTAAAGACTGCCTCACCACAGTGGCCGACCGCGTCCAGGGCGAGCTGGGAGCCAAGATGGACTACCTCTTCGGCACCATGATCGAGGTGCCCCGGGCCGCCCTCACCGCCGGGCAGATCGCGGAAGTCTCCGACTTTTTCAGCTTCGGCACCAACGACTTGACTCAGACCACCTACGGCTTCAGCCGTGACGACGCCGAGGGCAAGTTCCTCAACCGGTACATCGAGGAGGGGGTCCTCCCCGCCAACCCCTTCGCCACCCTGGACGCCGAGGGGGTGGGCGCCCTCATTCGCATCGGCGTGGAGCAGGGCCGTCTGACCCGCCCCGACCTGGAGGTGGGCATCTGCGGCGAGCACGGCGGCGACCCTGCCAGCGTCGCCTTCTGCCACCGGGAGGGCCTGGACTACGTGAGCTGCTCCCCCTTCCGAGTGCCGGTGGCCCGCCTGGCCGCCGCCCAGGCGGCTCTGGAGGGCGGCGATGAAGCGAGCACACACTGATCACAAAGTGTCATTGTTAGAAATGCAACGACGTGCTAAACTGAGCTTGAATATTGTGTAATCCGGGCGATTCAGAAATGCCATACAAACTGCTTATCGACTATGACATTAGTCTTAAGTCACCTCTAACACGTCTATTAAAACCCAACGAAGTCATAAGAAATGAGCCTGCTGAGCTCACTTTCTCGGTGACCAATCTCGGGGAACAGCTGTTCCCGGGCGGCAAGATCAGAAATGCGCACATCCGTTACGGTCCAGATGGCAGGGTGACAAGCACTATAAACATATTCGACTCTGAGTGTGGTGTAATCGCCCCGGCTGAGACGGTGTCCCTATCCTCAGAGGAAATCATACCCTTAACTGAAGGCCTATCATGGATAGTGCTTTCGATTGAACCGAACCGCGAGGAAAAGGCTGTAGAGTATTACCAGTCCCCCGAATTCGTTATCTCGGGACCAGAGTGGATGAATGTTATTTATGTGGTCAACAGGGAGCTACTACTACTCATTTCGCTAATTGATCCCGAGACTATGGGGAGAGTCACCCCTAGATAGGACGTGAAAAATGGGTGGCGTCACACTGCTTCCCGAACCGGAAATCAAGGCCACCAAGGCCAACCGTTGGCATGTTAGCTCATCCTCCCTGCTAAAGCGCTTTAAGGCTGCGCGAGAAGCGGAGCAGGCGGTTGAGGCTAATGAGGATTCCGTTAATCTTCGAATCGAAGAGATGGAAACCGGCCGATTCTATTTTGCCGAATTAGATGGTGAACCCTACCTATACCGCAAAATCAGCGAGCATGAGATAGAGGTGTATGGACTGGCTGAGCAGGCTTAAGGAGATTCTTCCACACCTTTCGGGTCAAAGAAGAGCGATCGTTCGGATGAGCATCGTGGACTCATATGACCTTGAGGTGTGCGTACCAAAGGTGATCAGACGAGAGCAGCCGTTCTGGCAACAACACCGGCTCGATTCTTATCACTTGCAATCTGATGGAACCATTAACCACAGGCCTCTTTGATGCAAACGTCCATGTTGGTTCGACGTCGCTATCGGTAGGGCAGCGGGTACGGATCAGTGAGGGCGCAGAGAAGTACGGCGGCCTCTGCGGGGTGATAATTCACCGGGAGTGGATCACGGAACAGAACGAGCATCGCCGCGAGCACCCTGAGGCCCGGCGGGCTGAGGGACGGCTCGCGGTGATCGTGGAGCTTGAAAGCCCGCCCGCCGGATTCGAGCCGGTTATCCTGTGCTACGAAGAGCAGGTCGTTCCGGCCCCGGGCTAGGGGCTCGCCTCGGTCACGTGGACGGCCAGGGTCTGGACCATTATCTTGCCGTCCCGGACCACAAACGTATCGGAACCCAGCGGGATCATGTCCCCCACCGTCCAGACTATGTAGGCGATCTCCCCGTCCACGTCCTGCCGGATCATCTTGAACTTGGCCAGCACCTCGGGGATCAGAAGGCCGACGAAGCCCGTGAAGAACTCCCGCAGCTCTCCAAGCCCTCGGAACTGGCGTTCCTGGGTGTACAGGACCGAAGCGTCCGTGAAATCAGATAGAATGGCGTCGACGTCCTTGGCGACCACTACTTCCAGGTGATGTGCCAGCACCGCTTCCGTCTGTTGTGTCGAGGGATTGGGCATAAGGTCCTCCTTAGCGACGATCTTGACTCTCAAATTCGTCTCTGGCTATTCCGAGGTCGCGCAGGATACTGCCGATGGTTCCGGCTTTAAGATCGCGACTTCCCCAGTTGGGGACAGTCGTCCTACCCTTGGTGGAAGGTCGAAGCCAGATTTCGTGGTCGCCCTTAGCTTGGCGGTCGAACTGGCATCCTAAAGCACGAAGCCTGCGGGCCAATTCCCGGTATTTCACCCAGCGACTAGCACCGAGCCCAGGTCTGTCACTTCCTTGGTCTCTATCGCGGTCGCATCAACCTCGGGCGGTAGCGGGTCGTTCTGCTCCTTGTAAGACTGGATGAATGCCCTAGCCACATTATGAAGATTTTCGAGGGCCTGTGAAGGGCTATCACCCCAGGCCCGACACCCTGATAGGATAGGTACTTCGGCCATGTACTTGTCCTCGGTGTCCTCGCTGGGCTCGTACAATACCACTGGAAGCTTATAAAGCCTCATGTCATTCTCCCTCCTTTGGACGTTAAACCCTGCGAACGAGATTGGAGGGTCGCAGAACCTACTCGATCCTGGGCTCCCCGCTACGAGGGCTGGGCGGCCTCCCGCTCCAGGCGCTGGATGTCCGCCTCGTCCAGGTTGAAGTACTTGGCGTCGGGGTGGTGGAAGACCAGGGCAGAGACCGAGGACTCTGGGTCCATCATGTAGCCCTCGGTGAGCTCGACCCCGATGTTGTCGGTGACGGCCAACAGACGGAACAGCTGCTCCTGGTCCTCCAGCCGCGGGCAGGCGGGGTATCCGAAGGAATAGCGCTTGCCATGATACTGCGCTCGAAACAGGTCCTGGTAGGTTATGTCGGCAGGATCGCCGAAACCCCACATCTGCCGGATCTGCTGGTGGAGGTGCTCGGCGAAGGCCTCGGCCCCTTCCAGCGCCAGCGCCTGGACGATGTGGGAGTTGAGGAACTCTCCGTCGGCTTTCCACTGCTCTGCCAGATCCCGTACCCCGGGTCCGACACTGGTGACGAACATGGCCACGTAATCGGTTCGCCCGGAGTCCCTCGGGAGGACGTAGTCGGACAGGCACAGCCCGTCCCTCTGGGCTTGGCGACCGAAGTAGAACCTCTGCAGCACGGTCTCACCGTCGGGTCCATAGATGAGCAGCCACTGTCCATCGGACTGGCAGGGGAAGAATTTGTAGACCGCACTGGCCGTGATGTCGCGGCGGGCCAGCATCACGTCCTCTACCAGTCGCACCGCGTCGCGAAGCTCCGTTGCCGAGGCATCTTCCGCGGCCAGGGCGTCGGCGAAGCGCCCGTTGAACCCCAGGTGTCGCACGTAGAGCATCTGCGGGTTCATGTAGGGGAAGATCTTCTCCATGTCGTATTCACGCAGTATGTGGAGCTTGAGGTCGGGTGGATTGGGGACGTCGAAGTCGTGGGCCACCCTGGCCGGTGGAACGGAGGCGTCCTCCCCGGCGGCTACGGCCTGCTTGCGTCCCTCGGCCGCCAGCAGCTCCTCGGTCTCGGCGGCCAGCCTTGCCGCCAGCGCTTCCCGCTCGTCGGCCTCACGGATGGTGTTGGCCAGGGCAAGCCCCGCCATGGCGTCGGGGGCGTAGGCCACCAGGCCGTCGTACTCCGGGGCGATGCGCAGCCGTGTGAACCGGTTGGACAGCGCGGCGCCGCCCACCAGGATCGGGCTCCGCACGCCCGCCTGGCGAAAGTCCCGGGCCGTGTCCTTCATCATCTGGGCCGACTTGACCAGCAGCCCAGATAGGCCGATGATGTCCGGCTGGTGCTCATGGTACGCTTCGATAAGATCCTGGGGAGGTACCTTGATGCCCAGGTTGATCACCTTATAGCCGTTGTTTCCCAGGATAATCTCCACAAGATTCTTGCCTATGTCATGGACGTCGCCCTTCACCGTGGCCAGGACCACCTTGCCCTTGGTGGCCGTCTCCAGCCGGCCCATGTGGGGCTCCAGGTGGGCGACGGCGAATTTCATCGCCTCTGCGGACTGGAGTACCTCGGCGACGATGAGCTGGTTGGCGTTGAACTGCCGCCCCACCTCTTCCATTCCGGCCATCAGCGGACCATTGATGATCTCCAGGGGAGGCCGTCCACCTAGCGCCTCATCCAGGTCCTCGGCGAGCCCTTCTTTGCTGCCCTCGATGATGGCCATGGCCAGCCGTTCGTCCAGCGGGAGGCTGCGCCGCTCCTCGACGGTGGCCTTGGGGGGTCTGTCTCTGAAGTGGGCCGTGAAGACGGCGACGGGGTCGTCTCCACGGTTCCAGATGAGGTCCTCTGCCAGCCGCCTCTCCTCCTCCGGGATCGAGGTGTAGCGCTGCATCACCTCCGAGTTGACTATGGCCAGGTCGAGCCCGGCCTGGACGCAGTGGTACAGGAACACGGAGTTGAGGACCTCGCGTCCGGCGGTCGGCAACCCGAAGGACACGTTGGAGATGCCCAGGACGGTCTTGCACTGGGGGAGCGCCCCCTTGATGAGGCGAATTCCCTCGATGGTCTCCACACCGGACCCGACGTAGTTCCGGTCACCCGTGCCTGCGGGAAAGACCAGGGCATCGAAGAAGATGTCCTCTGGCTGGACAACGTACTTCTCGGTGAGCAGTTCGTAGGACCGCAGCGCCACCTCTAGCTTGCGCTCCCGGGTGATGGCCTGGGCCTGCTGCTTGTCGTCGTCGATGCACCCGACCACCAGGGCGGCTCCGTAGCGCTGGGCGAGGGGCACCACCGCCTGGAAGCGTTCCTCCCCGTCTTCCAGGTTCACCGAGTTGATTATCGCCTTACCCTGGAGCCGTTTGAGGGACTCCTCGACCACGTGGGAGTCCGTGGAGTCGACCATGATGGGAGCCTTGACCTTGCGGGTAAGGTAGCCCAGGAAAGCTATTGTGTCCGCCAGCTCGTCCCGGTCCGGGTCCTGGAGGCATACGTCGAGAACGTGGGCTCCATTTCGGACCTGGCTTCGGCCCAGCTCCGAGGCCTCCTCGAAGGCCCCCTGGCCGATAAGCCGGCGGAACCGCCTGCTTCCCAGGACGTTGGTCCGCTCCCCCACGATGACCGGGCGCACGTCCTCGTCGATGACCAGCGCCTCGATCCCCGAGATACGGGTCTCGTGATTGTGGACGGGCTTCCGGGGAGATGCGGTGGCGGCCATTTCGACAAGCAGGCGAATGTGTTCGGGAGTCGTGCCGCAACATCCACCCACCAGGTTCACCCACCCGGACTCCGCGAAGCGTCCGACGCTGGCGGCCATCATCGTCGGGGTCTCGTTGTACTTCCCGTCCTCGTCGGGCAACCCCGCGTTGGGGATACAGGCCACCGGGAAGCGGGACAGCGCCGACAGGCTGCGCACGTGGTCGGTCATGAACGCAGGTCCGGTGGCGCAGTTGAACCCGATCCATAGCAGGTCCCGGTGGGCCAGCGAGGTGTAGAAGGCCTCCGCGTCCTGGCCTGCCAGGAGGGTGCCCATAACCTCGACGGTGCCCTGGACGGCTAACGGCACCCGGCGGCCCGTCTCGGCTATGGCCAGGTCGATCCCTTCCAAGCCCGCCTTGATGTTCGATGTATCCTGGCTGGTCTCCAGGAGCAGCACGTCCACCCCACCCTCTATCAGCCCGGCCGCCTGCTCCTGATAGGCCGGAACGAGCTCGTCGAAGGTGATGCCGCCGGTGACGGATATGGTCTTGGTGGTGGGACCCATCGAGCCGGCCACGAACCGGGGCTTTTCGGGGGTGCTGGCGGCGTCCGCCACCCGGCGGGCCAGGGCAGCGGCTTCCCGGTTGAGGCGCCGGGCCTCGTGGGCCAGGTCATACTCGGCGAGGACCACCGACGTTGCGCCGAAGGTATCGGTCTCCAGAATGTCGGCGCCAGCGTCGATGAACCCCTGATGGATGTCGGCGATGACGTCGGGCCGGGTCAGTACAAGATTCTCGTTGCACCCCTCGTACTCGAGGCCCCCGAAGTCCTCCGGTCCCAGATTTCTGGTCTGGATCGAGGTGCCCATTGCGCCGTCCAGGACCAGAATACGCTGCTCCAGAAGAGATCTGAGTGTCTCTATGCGCTTATCGTCGTTCAATAGTCGGCTTTCTTGTGAACTGGTAGCTGAAGTGATGCCGGTGGCGGTGCGAGTCGGGACACGTACGAAGCTACTAAAGAAATTATAGCTGTACCTTCTGGAAGCCGCAACTTTCTCCGACAGAGAGGTTGTGCTTCCCGAAGTCGAGTTTTCTTCTGTAGTATATTGTTGACGGACAGTTCGACGCTCAGACACGATCATCCGGCGAAGGGAGAAAATTAATGCCAGCGTGGCCCGGCCGCCTATTGATTGGCTTAATCCTGGTTCCCCTGTACCCTCTATGGCTTCTGCCTCAGGTCAAAGGCATGGTCAGGGCCGCCCTTTTCGTGACCCAGGTGCTGCCCCTCCCCTTCAAACCCCAGAGATGGTTCGCCGGCGAACCATCACGAGAGGCCGTCAGCTTCCCCCTGGCCGAGGGGACGGGCTCGGCGGACATATACCGCATCCCCGACGGACGGAAGAGAGCCGGCGTCATGGTCTTCCTCGGGATCATTGCGGCCCCACGGGACGATCATCGCGTGGTGAATCTGGGTATGGCGCTCGCCCGCGCCGGCTTCGTGGCCATGTTCCCCTGGTCACCCTCGATGATGGGGAAACGCATCCAGCCCGATGAGCCGGATAACCTGGTCAGGGCGTTCCAGCACCTCACGGGTCTGGAGTACGTGGCCGAAGACCGGTCTGGGATGGGAGGGTTCTGCGTCGGAGCCGCTATGGTAACCATAGCCGCCTCCGACCCCAGGATCAACGAAGGTGTCAACTTCGTCAGCTCGTTCGGCAGCTACTACGACATGGGAGATACCATCAGGCAGATATGCAGCAACCGTAGCTTCTACGGCCGAGCGGTAGACCCCTGGGACCCCAATCACCTTACGGAGGAGGTGATGACAATCCAGCTGATCGGGGGCCTGGCGGATGCCAGTGAGCGGGACACGCTGACCAGGATGTTCATCGGTGAGGACGACGTCCACGCTCAAGAGCCGGAAGGGCTGTCCGGCGAAGGCAGGATGATCTATCGCCTGCTCAGCTCGACCGCCGGGCCCGACGAAGGGAGGCTTACCCTGGAGGAAGCCGATCTGCTGGTGCGCGACCTACCGGCGAGCTTCCAGGAAGGCCTGAAACGGATCTCGCCCAGCGCCAGCGTGGCAAACCTCAAGGCCCGGATACTGATCGCCCACGACAGAGAGGACAACCTGGTCCCTTCTGAGGAATCACGTCGGCTGGCCGACGCCCTGCGGAAGAGGGGAGGCCTCCACCACACCGAGTTCTCTTTCTTCTCCCACGTCACCCCCGGGAAAAGGGTGGGGGCCATCACCTTCGTCAAGGAAGCCTTCAAGCTGTTTCGCTATACCTACAGCATCATCAGGGTAACGGCGTAACGGTCCGGCTTTGGTGTAGCATCCGGGATGTGTTAAAATTGACCCGTATCGCATTTCTTTGGTAGAACGAGTCTTTGGTAGAACGAGGTATAGATGCCCAGGAACTACTGGATGGTAGTCATCAGCCAGGAGAACTTCGAGGTCACCCGAAGCCTCGACTTCACGGCCCAGGGGATGCTGGCCTACCACCAACGCAAGGTACAGCGGATGGAGCCGGGGGACCGGATGCTCTTTTACATCGCGCGGGACAGGCTGTTCTCCGCTACGTCCACTGTCACGTCCAGATACTTCGAGGACAGGTCCCCAACCTGGAAGAGGGAAGGGTCAGGAGACTGGTCGCTGAGGGTGCGCATCAAGGCTGAGGTTGTCCTCGACGCGACCGACTTCATGGACGCCTGTCAGCTGGCGCCCCGGCTGGACTACGTGCGCCGGTGGCCCCCTGAGGACTGGTACATGGCCTTCGCCCAGACTACCCTGCACCTCCTCCCGAAAAAGGACTTCAACCTGGTGGAGGAGGAGATGCGGAAGGTTAGGTCCCGGAAGTCCAGGCGCTCTGACCAGGCCGTCCAGCTTAAGGGGCAGGCCGTGGTGGAATCTCGGGTCTGGGGACCTGTGTGCGGGGTCTACGGACCGGACGCCGTCTCGGAGAGGGCATCTTTAATCTCCTGAAGGATCTCCGGGTCATCTTCGTGGGCTAGGGCCTCCCGGAGGGCGCCGGTGGCTTCCTGGCCTCCCAACCTGCCCAGGGCCCATGCGGCATGGGCTCTGACCAGGCCTTCTCCGCCCTTCAGGGCTTTTGCCAGAGCGGGGACAGAGTCGGCGTCTCCCGAGTTGCCCAGGGCCACGCAGGCGTTCCGCTGTAGGCCCACTCTCTTGGCCCGCTTAATCGGGCTGTTCCGAAAACGCTCCCTGAAATCCTCGTCGGTCATCTCCAGGAGCTTCGCCAACTCCACGTTGGTGAAACGGGCGCTGGTGAAGGCCGGTTCCGTTGCCGGGGCGGCTTTCCGGTTCACCGGGCACACGTCCTGGCAGATGTCGCAGCCGAAAACCCAGTCGTACATCAGGGGCCTCAGATCGCGGGGGATCGGCCCACGGTTCTCAATGGTCAGGTAGGAGATGCAGCGGGCGTTGTCGATCACATAAGGGGCCACGATGGCCCCCGTCGGGCATGCGTCGATGCAACTGACGCAGCTCCCGCAGGTCTTCTTCAGCGGTGGGTCCGGCGCCAGCTCCAGGTCGGTTATCACCTGGCCCAGGAATATCCAGGAGCCGTGGGAGGGAGTCAGGACGTTGGTGTTCTTCCCGAACCAGCCGATACCCGCCCGCTGGGCCACGGCCCGGTCCAGCATGGGGCCGTCGTCCACGTACCATCGAGCGCGGATGGTCCGCTCTAGCCGGTGGGAGAGGCCGTCAACCAGGGCACGCAGACGGTCCTTCATGACCCCGTGATAGTCATCGCCCCAGCTATAGCGGGCGATCTTGCCCGCGGACCCGTTGGGGTTGGTCGCGTCACGGTCGGGCAGGTAGTAGCTCATGCCAACGGCGATGATGGACCTGGCACCCTTCAGCAGCCCTTCGGTGTCGCAGCCCCGCCGCACCCTGGCCTCGGTGTACCAGGGCAAGCCGTCCATCAGGCCCGCGTCGATCCTCTCCAGGGTCACGGCCTGGTGGTCGGAGAAGTCCTCGGGCGAGGCTATCCCCACCAGGTCGAAACCCAACTCCCGAGCGTAGTCCTTGACCCGACTTTCCAGGATTCCCATGGCTGGTATTATGCCACAATCCTTCGACGCGGCGTCGGCCTCACCCGGACTTTACGCTTAGCCATAGCCGGTAAACTTCTTTCCTGGATAGTCCGGAGGCCCGGGTGACCGTAGCCACCGCTTCCCTGGCCTTAGTGCCCTGGGCCTTGAGCTTCCCTAGCTCTTCCGTTGCCCAGGCGGGATCGGTGATAGCTTCCACCGGAGGCGCGCCGGCCAGCACCAGCGAGAACTCGCCCCTGGGCTCGTTGAAGTGGGCCAGAGCCTGGGAGAGGGTCCCTCGGAAAACCTCTTCGTACATTTTTGTCAGCTCTCGACACACCACAATATCCCTGTCTCCCAGGATCGCAAGGACGTCCTCCAGGCACGGAAGGAGTCTTCGAGGAGCTTCCAGGACTACCATCGTACAACCCTGAGTCTTGAGCGACTCCAGGAGACGCCTCCTGTCTACCTTGCGACGGGGAAGGAACCCCAGAAACAGGGCACCATCGGTGGGCAGTCCGGAGATCGACAGCGCTGCGGTCACCGCCGAGGGGCCGGGGATGGGGACCACCGGAAACCCGGCCGCAGTGGCCTCCCGGACCAACTCCCGGCCGGGGTCGCTTATTCCCGGCGTCCCGGCTTCAGAGACCAGGGCAACCTCGGTGGTCTCCAGGGTCTTCAGCAGATAAGGGATCTTCACTCGCAGGTTGTGGTCGTGATAGCTGGTAACCGGTGTACTGATCCGGTAGCGGCTGAGAAGCTTCCGGGTGGTGCGGGTATCCTCGGCGGCAATGAGCCCTACTTCTCCCAGGACCCTGAGGGCGCGAAGGGTGACGTCCTCCATGTTGCCGATGGGGGTAGCTACGACGTACAGAGTTGCCATGGACCTAGAACCCCAGGCCTCTCTCCTTGAGGCTGACGTGGCGCTGGCCCGCCAGGACGATGTGGTCCAGCAGCTCGCCCGAGTCCCTTAGCTGCCGGGTGATGGCCAGGTCTTCGTGGCTGGGCGTCGGGTCCCCCGAAGGATGGTTGTGGACGGCGATTATGGCCACGCAGTTATCGCGGATGGCGGGCCTGAAGACCTCCGCAGGCCGGACAACGGAGGAGTTCACGTTACCAACGTAGATCTCGCTGACGCCGGTAACGTGGTTTTTAGTGTCCAGGTGTACCACCCGGGGATGCTCCTGCTCCAGTAGGCCCATCTCCGCTCCCAGCAAGTTCGCCACGTCTTCGGGACAGCCAATTATCGCCCGGTCCTCGGGGTGGAGTGAGACCAGCCGGCGCCCCAGCTCGAAGGCCGCCATGAGCTGGCAGGCCTCGGCTTCGCTGATCCCCTTCTGGGAACAGATCTCGCCGAAGGTGGCCCGAGCTATGCCGGACAAGCCATGGAACTCGGATAGCAGCCGGACGGCCATGTTGAGCACGTTCTCACCGGCCACGCCGGTCCTCAGCAGGATGGCGATCAGCTCGGCGTTGCTCAGGTGGCCGGGACCATGCTCCCGCAGGCGCTCCCTGGGGCGCTCTCCCATGGGGAGATCGCGGATCGTGGTGGTGTAAGCGGCGGGGCTTCCCGTGGCCATGGACCTTCCCCCATTCCGGTACCGGTTTCCCGGGGCTCGCTTAGGATTATACAGGTTAATTCCCAAGGGAGTCGCGGAAGAGTTTTGTTCCGCCACCTGGGAGCCTGAGTAACCTGAGGCCTATACCAGCCACACCTTGAAATAAACCGGCGTGATAATTACAGTGGGAGCACCAGCATCCGTTCGGTCGTTCCGCCGTCAAAGGAGGTAGCGTATGAAGGTAGGCCTTGTTTATGACCTTCGGAATCCTCGGGCCTGGTTTCGGCCCTTCCCGGAGCTCTACTCGGAGACCCTGGACCACATTCAGGCCATGGACGAACTGGGGTTCGATTCCATCAACATGACGGAGCACCACTTCTCGGAGGACGGTTACTGCTCCAGCGCCATCGCCTGGAACGCCGCGGCGGCGGTGCGCACAAAACGGGCGATGATAGGCCAGTACGTGGTGCTGATGCCCTTCTCTCACCCGGTCCGGCTGGCGGAGGACATCGCCACCTTGGACATCCTGTCCAATGGGCGAGCGTGGCTGCAGGTGGGCCAGGGATTCCGTCCCACGGAGTTCGACGGCTTCGGGGTAGACATCAGGCACCGGGCCAGCCTCACCGCCGAGGGCATGGAGATCGTCCGGAAGTGCTTCACCGAGGAGGAGTTCTCCCACACCGGACGGCACTACAATCTCAAGAACGTGCGCATCTCCCCCAAACCCATACAGAGGCCCCATCCGCCCATGTTCCTGTCGGCCATGTTACCCAACACCAAGCCCATGGAGCGCACCGTGGAGATGGGATTCCACGCCGCCACTACCCTGGGGGCCATCAGCCCCCACAGCGCCGAGTCGTGGCAGAACTGGCACGCCGGATGGACGGAAACCCTTCGACGCCATGGCAGGGACCCCGCCCAATTTCAGACCGCGACCTTTACTACGGTCATGGTGACCGAGGACCCGGAGCGTGCCTGGCACCGGCACAAGGAAGGAATACTGTACCAGCACAACGACTACGGCAGCGAGGGGTCTCCCTTTCCCGGCAACCTGGATACCCCCGAAGAGATACCGAACTGGCAGCAGATCTTCCAGACACCCGACGACGCGGTGCGGTATTTCAGAGAGGTATACGGTAAGGTTCCGCCCACCCACCTGATCATGTGGGCGGCGCGCGTGGGCATGACTTACCAGGAGAGCTACGACTGCCACCAACTATTCATGGAGAGGGTCCTACCGCGGCTAGGTGACCTGGCGTAACCTGGATACCCGATCGGCCGTTACCAGGCAGGAAACCAGGTAGGCCAGTGAGCCGACGAGTAAAACCGCTTGACCCGCCGGGAACGGTGCCACTATAATGGGCTTTGCCACGGCCCGCCCCGGCAGGGCCGGAGTATGCATTTCGGGCATAAAACGAATGACGGGGGATGTTGACAAAAGCAAGACCTTTTGCTTTGATAGAACGTCGTCGCCAACGATTCATGTGGGGCGTCTAGCCGGTTCGCGTGGGGCCCGCTAGCTCAATTGGTAGAGCAACGGACTCTTAATCCGTAGGTTCTCGGTTCGAGCCCGAGGCGGGTCACCAGGATGCGGGCATCCACCCCCTTCAGAGGAGAAGCGACCGGGGAAGTGTCGGAACCGGTAGACGAGCATGATTTAGGATCATGTGCTGAAAAGCGTGGGAGTTCGAGTCTCCCCTTCCCCACCAGAGCGCCGTTCCGTTAATATCAAAATCACATCGGGGGCCTTACGGCCGAAGTTGAGGAGTGCTCCATGGCTACCTTGCTAGAGGTTAGGGATCTCAGGACCCACTTCTTCACCCAGGATGGTGTGGTGAAGGCCGTGGACGGTGTCTCCTACGACCTGGAGGCTGGCGAGACCCTCGGTCTGGTCGGTGAGAGCGGATGCGGCAAGAGCGTCAGCGCTCTGTCCATCATGCGGCTCATCCCCGACCCTCCGGGCCGGACCGTGGGAGGGGAAGTCATCTTCGACGGCCAGGACCTCCTCCAGTTGCGGGCCGGCGAGATGAGGAAGGTCCGGGGCAGGCAGATAGCCATGGTCTTTCAGGAGCCGATGACCTCCCTGAACCCCGTCCTCACCGTCGAACGCCAGCTTACCGAGTCCCTGCAGCTTCACCTGGGCATGAAAATGGCGGAAGCTCGCCAGGAGGCGATCCGTCGCCTGGAGCAGGTGGGTATCCCCGATCCGGAGCGACGCATCAAGCAGTACCCCCACCAGTTCAGCGGCGGCATGCGCCAGCGAGTCATGATCGCCATGGCCCTGAGTTGCAACCCGAAGCTGATCATCGCCGACGAGCCTACCACTGCCCTGGACGTGACGATCCAGGCCCAGATCCTGGAGCTCATGAAGAACCTTAGCAGCGAGTACGGCGTATCTCTTATCATAATCACCCATAACCTGGGAGTGGTCGCCCGCTATGCCGACAGGGTTAACATCATGTACGCTGGCAAGATAATCGAGAGGGGCTCGGCACGGGAGATTTACAGGAATCCTAAGCATCCTTACACCCTGGGCCTTTTGAACTCGGTGCCCAGGCTGGACTTGCCCAGGAAGGAAAAGCTGGACCCCATCGAAGGCCAGCCGCCCGACCTGACCAACCTACCACCGGGGTGCTCCTTCCGGGCCCGCTGCAAATATGCCATCGATAGGTGCGCCGAGGAGCCACCGGTCCTCCAGTCCGTGGGTGATGGACACTCTTCGGCATGTTTCGTGGCGGACACCCTGGATGCCGCGGTAAGGGAGAGCAGCCAATGAGCGCGATGAGCCAGACCAACGGCCAGCAGCATGGCGACATTTTGGTCGATGTTAAAGACCTGAGGATGTACTTTCCCGTCACATCGGGGATTCTCATCCAGCGTACCGTGGCCCATATCAAGGCGGTGGACGACATCAGCTTTTTCGTGCGGAAGGGTGAGACCCTGGGCCTGGTGGGCGAGAGCGGATGCGGAAAGACCACGACGGGCCGATGCATTCTTCAGCTATACAAGCCGACAGCCGGCGAGATAATTTTCAACGGCAGGGACCTGTGCAGCATGAAGGGCCGGGAGCTGCGGTCTATGCGCCGCCAGATGCAGGTCATATTCCAGGACCCCTATAGCTCCCTGAACCCCCGAATGACCGCCGGCAATATCGTCGGTGAGCCGCTGACCATCCATGGTTTGGCCAAGAGCAGGCGCGAGTACAGGGAACGAGTCGGCGAGCTGCTGGAGATAGTGGGTCTGAACAGGGGCATGGCCAACCGGTTTCCCCACGAGTTCAGCGGCGGCCAGCGCCAGCGCATAGGAGTGGCACGCGCCCTGGCTGTGAACCCCCAGTTCGTGGTGTGCGACGAGCCGGTCTCGGCCCTGGACGTGTCCATCCAGGCCCAGATAGTGAACCTGCTGGAGGACCTCCAGGAGCAGTTCGATCTCACCTACCTTTTCATAGCCCACGACCTCTCGGTAGTGAGACACATCAGCGACCGGGTGGCGGTGATGTACCTGGGGCACATCGTGGAGATCGCCCAACGTAACGAGATCTACGCCAATCCTCTTCATCCTTACACCAAGGCTCTCCTCTCGGCCGTGCCGATACCCGACCCCATCATCGACGCGGAGAGGGAGAGGATCGTGCTCTCCGGCGAGGTGCCCAGCCCCATGAACCCGCCACGAGGCTGCGTGTTCCATCCTCGGTGCTCCCAGGCCACGGACGAATGCCAGGCGGAGATGCCAGGGCTGCAGGAGGTCTCGGCCGACCACTGGGTCGCCTGCATACAAGTTCCGGGGTACAGCGTTTCCCGGGGCATCTCCTAGCACGGCGCTACGACAGGCGCCATCCAGACCTGCAGACCTCGCTCGGGGCTCTGCCGTTTCGGTCGCAGTGTGCTGCCCTTCGACGTTCGGAGGGCAAGCGATTGACTAACCGGTACCCACTTTCGAAGGGTTGATGCTCTCCTAATGGAACCCGACCGCATACGTAATTTCTGCATAATCGCCCACATCGACCACGGCAAGTCCACCCTGGCGGACCGTTTCCTGGAAGTCACTGGCACTGTGACCGGTCAGGACATGGTCGAGCAGTTCCTAGACCAGATGGAGCTGGAGAGAGAGCGGGGAATCACTATCAAGGGAAAGGCCGTCACCATGGAATACCGTGGCGCCGACGGTCTGGACTATCAGCTAAACCTGATCGACACCCCCGGCCACGTGGATTTCAGCTACGAGGTGTCCCGTGCCCTGGCCGCGTGCGAGGGGGCTCTGCTGGTGGTGGACGCCAGCCAGGGCATCGAGGCCCAGACCATCGCCAACGCCTTCCTCGCCATAGAGAACAACCTGGTGCTGATCCCGGTGGTAAACAAGGTCGACCTCCCCCAGTCGGAGCCCGAGACGGTGGCCGCCGAGCTGCAACAAGTCTTCGGGTTTTCTCCCGAGGAAGTCATGTTCACCTCGGCCAAGGAGGGTTCGGGGGTCCTGGAAACGCTACAGGCGGTGGTCGACCGGGTGCCTCCTCCCAAGGGAGACCCTCAGGCGCCCCTCCGTGCCCTGGTCTTCGACTCCATCTACAACTCCTACAAGGGCATCGTCGCCTACGTCCGGGTTTTTGACGGGTCCATCTCCAAAGACGGTCGAATCCTGCTCATGACTACCGGCAAGGTCACCGAGTCGATGGAGTTGGGGGTCTTCTCGCCCCATCCCACCCTCGCCGACTCTTTGACGGCGGGTCAGGTGGGCTACGTAGCCACGGGTCTAAAGGACGTGCGGGAGTGTGGGGTGGGAGAGACCCTGACCCTGTGGGACGATCCGGCCAAGGAGCCTCTCCCCGGCTACGTTCCCCTTAAGCCTATGGTGTTCGCCGGGTTGTATCCCTCTGACGGAGAAGACTACCAGTCCCTGAGGAGTGCCCTGGAGAAGCTGCAGCTCAACGACGCGGCCCTGGCCTACGATCCCGAGAGCAGCCCCGCCCTCGGCTTCGGCTTCCGTTGCGGTTTCCTGGGCCTTCTCCACATGGATATCGTGCAGGAGCGGCTGGAGCGGGAGTATGGACTGAACATTGTGGTGACCGCTCCCAGCGTGGCATACCGGGTGGACTTGAAAGATGGGACGTCCATCGAGTTGGACACCCCCTCCAGGCTGCCTCCGCCCAACGAGCTCCAGGAGATACGAGAGCCGTGGCTGGCTGCTACTGTGGTGACCCCAAGCCGCCACGTAGGAGCCGTGATGGAGCTCATGTCCGCCCGCCGGGGCGAGTTCAAGCGGATGGAGTATATTCAGGGGTCCGAAAGCGGCCAGGACGACGGTGCCGGGGGCGCCCGCGTGCTCATGGAGTACGGCTTGCCCATGTCGGAGATGCTGGCCGACTTCTATAACCAGCTCAAGTCACGCACCCAGGGTTACGCCTCGCTGGATTACTCGCTGGAGGGCTACCACAGCGCGCCCCTGGTGAAACTGGACATACTGCTCAACCAGGAGCCCGTGGACGCCCTGTCCATGATCGTACACAGGGACAAGGCATACCAGTACGGCCGCGCTCTGGTGGAGCGGCTGAAGTCGGCCATACCCCGCCAGATGTACGAGGTACCCATCCAGGCGACGGTGGGGAGCCGGATCATAGCCCGGGAGACCGTCCGGGCCCTGAGGAAGGACGTCCTGGCCAAGTGCTACGGTGGGGACGTGACCCGTAAGCGCAAGCTGCTGGAGAAGCAGAAAGAGGGCAAGAAGCGCCTCAAGCGGGTTGGCCGGGTGGAGATTCCCCAGGAGGCCTTCATGGCGCTGCTCAAGGTGGAGGACTAGGCTCTTTCGACCGTACCAGTTTCCGTGAGTCGCGAGATAGGGGCGCAGGAGATGCGTGAGCATACAGACGCCTTGGTCCAGCTGGCGGAGCTCTTTGGGCTTCCCAACGACCCGGCCCAGATCGAAGCCATTCTCCCAATCTTCTACGAGCTCTACTGCCACATCAAGGTGCTCCGCGAGATCGACGTTGGCGACGTGGAGCCCGGGATAGGCTTCCGGGTGGAGCAGGAGTGATCCCGTGGTCAGGGACGAGCTAGCCCACCTCCCAGCGAGCCGCCTCGGCCCCCTCATCGAGAGTCGTCAGGTCTCCCCGGTGGAGGTGGTGGACGCGGTCCTCAACCGGATCGGCCGCTTCAACGACACTCTGAACTCCTACCTCACCGTGATGGAGACAGAGGCACTTCAGTCCGCCTGCCGGCTGGGGAAGCTGGTCCAGTCTGGCACCTACTTGGGGCCTCTGCACGGCATCCCCATCGCGCTCAAGGACAACATCAAGACCAGGGGTACGCCCACCACCGCCGGTTCCAGGGTCCTACAGGACTACGTTCCCGACGAAGACGCCACCATCGTGGCACGCTTGAGGGATGCCGGGGCCGTGATCATAGGCAAGACCAACCTCAGCGAGTTCGCCGGCGGACCTTCGGTCTTTGGGGATATGAAGAATCCCTGGAACCTGGAGTATCTGACGGGCGCCTCCAGCGGGGGCTCCGGCTCGGCGGTGGCCGCATCCCTCGCCACCGCGGCCATGGGCCACGACACCGGCGGCTCTGTTCGTCTGCCGGCTGCCTGGTCCGGGGTTGTAGGGCTCAGGCAGACCTATGGCAGAGTCAGCCGCCACGGGGTGCTCCCCCACAACTGGGACGGTGACGTGGTCGGTCCCATCACCAAGACCGTCGAGGACGCAGCCCACGTGCTAAGAGTCCTGGCGGGCCCCGATCCAAAAGATCCCACGGCCGTCGATGTCCATGTGCCCGACTACGCCGCCGGCCTGGCCGGTGGAATAAGTGGCCTGAGGCTGGGCATACCCAGAGAGTGGTTCTTTGACGTCGTGGATCCAGAGATAAAGGTAGCCGTCCAGGAGGGGATCAAGGTCCTGGAAGGGCTGGGCGCCCTCGTCGAAGAGGTGTCGATTCCCCACGCGATTTACATCCTGGAGATGGGTTTAACCATACAGATCGCACAGATGAGCGCTGTCCACGAGAAGACGCTCAAGGAGACCCCCGAGAAATACGGGCCGATGCTCCTCCTCATCCTTCAGGCCGGCAAGCTGATTACCGCGGCCGACTACCTCAAGGCGCAGCGGTTGAGAGCGCTGCTGAGAGAGGACCTGCGCCGGGCCTTCACCAGAGTGGACGTGGTAGTAACCCCCACGACCCCGGCGCTCCCCACCCTGCTGGCCGCGATCGCCAGACCCCTGGAGTATCGCAACATGATCGACGGCAAAGGGGTCGAATGGTCCTACGCTACGGGAGGGTTCACCTGGCCATTCAGCATGACCGGGACGCCCGCCATCTCGGTCCCCTGTGGGTTCTCCAGCCTGGGTCTGCCCATCGGCATGCAGATCGCCGGACGGGCCTTCGACGAAACCACGGTCTTCAGAGTGGCCCACGCCTACGAAGTCCACACCGACTGGCATACGAAAGAGCCGCCGCTGTAAGCGATTCTCTGGCATTGAAGAGGTTGTGCTAGAAAGATGGATATCCGGCTCTTCGAGGAGCCAGGGCTTGGTTGCCCAGGAATTCTGGCCTTGTTCTGCCAGTAGCTCCCAGTTAAATACAACGGAGGAGGGTCGGTACGAGGTACCGACCCTCCCTTCCACAAAGGTTCTCTGCGGGATCCCTTCGCCGCGTAGAGCTAGCTGTTCTTGATGTACTTGGTGGGCGACTCGCCGAAGGCCGTCACGAAGACGTCGCCAGCGGCGTCGACCCATAGTTGATGGCTCGGCGGCGTCATCCATCTGGCCAGCAGGTTCCCCTTTTTGTCGCGGACGCTGACCGAGTGCTCCGGAGCCTGGTGGCTTTCGCGCTCCAGCATGTACACCGTGTCGTCGGGGGTGATGAAGATGTCCGTGGGCATCTCCATGTCCTTCCACTGGTCGACGAAATCGCCGGTGGGCGAGAAGATCTGGACACGGTTGTTGCGGCGGTCGCACACGTAGATCAGGCCGTCCCGGTCCACGAAGGCGCTGTGAGGGGAGTGGATCTCGAAGGGCTCGGAGTGGCCGAAGGTGCCCCACGAAGAGATCAGCTTTCCAGCGGCGGAGAACCGGTGGATGCGGCAGTTACAGTACCCGTCGGCGACGTACAGGTCTCCGGAGGGGCCAGGGACCATTCTTAAGGGCTCGTTGAAGGGCCCGCCGGGCCGCAGCACCTCCCCCTCGGGCTCGGTGCAGCCGGTGTCGGAGGCCTGGCCCCTGGTGCCCATCTCGATCAAGGGTTTGCCGTCCAGGGTCATCTTCACCGCCACGTGGTCGCCCCTGTCCGCCACGTAGAGGATGTCGTCCTTGATGTAGAAGGTGTGGGGAGCGGCGATTACTCCGGCGCCAAAGGAGTTGAGGTAGTTGCCGTCCTTGTCGAACACTATGATGGGTGGATCGTATCGCCGCATCTCGGGCGAGTGATCCCGCTTCCACCCCGGCCTCTGATGGCCGATGTATATTCTCCCCTGGGAGTCCGTGGCCACCGCCGAGACTGACCCCAGGGTCAAGCCGGCGGGTGGCTTGCAGTAGTCTCTGATGGCCTCATAAGTATACCGCCCGGTGCCTACGACGGTGGTCATGGTCCCGCACCTCCTTACGACGTTTCGCTAAGGATAGCACCGTCGCTGGGGCGGCACAATAGGCCCTACTACGACGCACCAAAGTTGACTATCCCGTACCGATCTGATATAATATTAGGTACGCCTCCAGAAATTTAGGTCGAGCGCAGGGCGGCCGAGTAGGGAAGCCTCAGGGACGGATGAGGCTAAGCCGAAAGGGTTTCGCAGCGGGGTGTAGCGCAGGCGACCGAGGTTACTGGAGGCGCATTCTTTTGTCCGTCTCCTTGGGAGGCTGCTGGGTCGCCTCCTTGTCCTCGGGCTTGAGGACGCCGATGAAGGGCAGGTTGCGGTACTTCTCCAGGTAGTCCAGCCCATAGCCCACCACGAACTCGTCGGGTATCTCGAACCCCACGTACTCCACGGGCACCTCCACCAGCCTCCGGGCCCGCTTATCCAGCAGGGTACAGACCTTGATGCTGGCCGGGTTCCTGGTGCGCAGGTAGTTCAGCAGGTAGTTGAGGGTAATGCCCGTGTCGATGATGTCTTCCACCATGAGCACGTGCTGGCGGGTAATGTCCCGGTCCAGGTCCTTGGTTATCTTAACTCCGCCTTCGTGCCCGTCGAACCTGGAGATAGACATGAACTCTGTGGACACAGGGAGGGAGATCTGGCGCATCAGGTCCGACATGAAGCAGACGACCCCATTCAGCACGCCCACCAGCACCGGCTGGGTGCCCATGTAGTCCAGGGATATTTGCCTTCCCAACTCCTGCACTCGCCTCTCCACGTCCTCGGCGGGAATCAGGACCCGGTCTATGCCCTGGATGTCGTCCTGGGCCAGCGGCCCGTATCCGAACCTGGCCAGCAAACGGCGGTAGTCCCGCTTGTACAGGAGCTTGATGTTGACGTCGGGGAAGAGCTCCCTGAGCTGTCGCAGCTTGCGGTTCTTCTCGGTGACCAGCTTTTGTCGTAGGGTGGTAAGCTCGATGTACAGGTCCAGATCTGGGAGGTAGAAATCCGGGGTGAACATCTCCACGATTCGGTCGCCGTCCCAGCGTAGCGGGAAGGAGCGGGGCTCGTAGGACCAGCGTACGCCGTAAAAGTCCAGGATGTGGGCGAACTCTTCTTCGCTGGGGTGAGCGAACCTGACCTCGGTCTTTGAGTCCAGGGGCGGGGCACCGTCAGCCGTCCCATCGCCAGCGGCGCTGTCGGTGGGAGACAAGCCGACGGCCCCGGTCTCCTCGGGGAGAGTCTCATCGACGTCCGGAGTTGCCTCCGCCGACTTTCCTCGCTTTCTTGCTGTCACTGGCTCCCTCGGCTATAAACCAGCGCGAAAGGCCTCCATGTCGGAGTGCTTCCGCAGCAGCTCCTGAAAGCGCTCCAGCTTCCTGGAATGGTGGGACGTGACGCCGTCCCGCAAGGTCTCCATGGCGTGGGCGGCGGATATAGTGTCGTTCTGCACGACCAGCAAAGGCACTTCCTGTTCCTCCGCCTGGTGGTACACGTACTGGATCGGCTCGTGGCCCCCGGTCAGGACAAGACAAGCAGTGGGAGTGGACAGGGCGGCCAGCTGTATATCGGGCCGGTCCCCCCGCACGACGACGGCCTTGCTCTCCATGCGCCCGAAGTAGGTCTCGCCGCTGTCCATGATGTTGCCGCCGATGAGGTAGCTCTCGACCAGATTATCGGCCTTTTCCTCACCCAGCACCCACCGGCCACTCAAGTGCCCGGCTATCTGCCCGACGGTGGCCGCCCCCATCAGCCGATCCTCGGGCACTGCTCCTAGCAGCTTCAGCCCCCCGGCCTCGATCCCGGCGCCGATGGACTGCCGGACATCCCGGTCCATGTATCGGGTCACCGAGTTTATCAGCACTCCTTGAAGGCGGTCGCCGAAGGGGCGGCACGCCTTCAAGATCGCCTCGGCAGTGGTTTCGGGGCGGTAGTCGACCAGCAGCACCACTCCGGCGTCCATCAAGTCCGCCAGAACCCCTGAAGCGAGTCCTTCCACCAGGACCAGGTCCTTCCCCTCGGACGCCCGCTCCAGAGACGCCTTCAGTTCGCCGGCGACGGCATCCGGTAGAGCGTCCTGGGTCTCTGGCATGGGATGCGGTGCGGGGACGGACCCATCTCCGTCGCCTGCGGAGAGGCGCCGGAGCATGAAGGCCACGTCGGGATCGTCCTGCGGCGTGGTCGAGAAGGGCTTGAAGTAGCCTACCGCCTTCCCGGCCCGGGACATCTCGGCAGCCAGAGCACCGGCCAGAGCCGTCTTGCCAGCGCCGGGTCGGTCGGAGGTGATGTAGAGGATGCTCATTCAGCCGTCCTGAACGGAATTTGGTGTGGGTATTCTAGCACAGGATTTCGTAGAATCTCCATGAATGGGCGGCTCTATATAAATCGCGGCCTGTCCCGGGATGCCGCGTAGTCTACGTACACGGTGATGACCTCGCTGAAGAAGTTCACCGCCTCGGTACCCTGCTCTCGGGCGCCCACCCCTGAAGCCTTCACGCCGCCGAAGGGCAGGTGCACTTCGCCTCCAAGGGTTGGGGCGTTGATGTGGACCATGCCCGCCTCCACCTGGTCCACGTACTGGAAGGCCCTGGTCAGGTCCTTGGTGTAGATGGACGAGGATAGCCCGAACTGAACGTTGTTGGCCAGGTCGATGGCTTCGTCCAGGTCCTTTGCCTTGAACACCGTCAGCACTGGCCCGAATATCTCCTCCTGGGCGATGCGCATGGAGGGCTCGACATCGGTGAAGATGGTGGGCTCGATATAATAGCCGTCGTCGTAGGCCGGCCCGCTCAGAGACCTGCCGCCCAGGGCCAGCCTAGCACCCTCCTCGGCGCCGACGCCGATGTACTCCCTAACTTTGTCCAGCTGGTACTGACTGGAAAGGGGGCTCACGTCGACAGAGAGGTCCATGCCGTCCCCCACAACCAGCTTGCCGGCGCGGTCCATCAGCTCCTTCATGAAAGGCTCGTAGATGGCCTCTTCCACGATTACCCGGCTGGTGGCGGTGCACCGCTGGCCGGTGGAGCCGAAGGCCCCCTGGATGATGCCGCCCATGGTCTTGTCCATGTCGGCGTCGGCCAGCACGATCACGGCGTTCTTCCCGCCCATCTCGCACTGCACCTTCTTCAGTCCCCTGGCGCCCTCGGTATAGATGCCGGAGCCTATCTCTGTGGAGCCAGTGAAGGAGATGCCCTTCACCGCCGGGTGGGACACCAGGGTATTGCCCACGACGGCCCCGGGGCCCGTGACCAGATTAAGCACTCCTGGAGGAAGGCCGGCTTCCTCGAAAACCTGGACCAGCTTTACGGCACTTAGAGGGGTCGTGGAGGCCGGCTTGAAAACCAGGGTGTTGCCGCATATAAGGGCCGGGGCGATCTTCCAGGCGGGTATGGCGATGGGGAAGTTCCATGGAGTAATGATCCCAACGACACCCATGGGCCTCCGGGTAGTGTAAGCCACGGTGTCCGGGAGCTCCGAGGGAGTGGTGTAGCCGAAGAGCCGTCGTCCCTCACCCGCCGCGTACTCGGTGATGTTCATCGCCCGCTTGACCTCGCCCTGGGCGTCGGCCAGGGGCTTGCCCTCCTCCAGGGTGATGGTGCGGGCGATGTCCTCCTGGCGGTCCCGCATGATCTCCAGGGCCCTGTAGAGGATCGACGCCCGTTGCGGAGCCGGGGTCCCCGCCCAGGCAGGAAGGGCGGCCTCGGCCGCTTCTATCGCCGCGACGGCGTCCCCGGTCTGGGAGGACTGGACGACGCCCAGGACGGTGTCCTTATGGGCGGGATTGTAAACGGCATAGGTACGACCGGAGCCCGACTCCACCCAGTTACCGCCGATGTAGTTGCCGTGGCTGGGGACCTGGGGTACCTGGGACATGGCCGCCTCCTGAGGTGGGATGCGTCCCTCTAATCGGGCCTTTTGGGCGCAGGTTGTCGGGAAAGGTGGGTCCCGGTGGGCCTAGGATGCCCTCCGATTCCACGGGGGTCCGGGCGCGGCGTCGTGCCAACTCTAGCTTCAAACTGTCTTCGCCCCGGGCCATCGCCCAGCGATGGTTGGCGGAGAAGACGGGTTTGAGCAGGAACGGCAGGCCGCGCAGGAGGGGCTTGCCGGCGCGGATCTTCCAATCGTAAGTGACGTTGGCCACGGGCCCGGCTTGCTCCAACGTCCAGACCCCTTCTCAGTCGAAATCGCCCGACGCTTTCAGTGCGAAGCCGTTGGGAGCGTTGGACTCGGTGACCCGAAACTGCCAGCGGAGGGTGTAGGGCAGCCAGCCCTTGGTATACAGGCCAACTACCTTACCCACGTTGTTCTCGTCTCCAGGATCGAAGACCGTTACATCCAGGTAAACCAACGGCCACCAGCGGACCAGGGAGTCCACGTCCTCCAGGATATCGGAGACCTCTTGGATACTGCCCTCCACCTGCCACCGGGTCACGAAATCGTACTCGTCCGAGGCCAAGGCACATCCTCCCCGGCCGCCGTCTACGCGGTAGCGGTCACGGGGGCAAGGTGCTTCTGGAACCAGGCTATAGTCCTCGTCCAGGAGTCCTTCGCGGCCGCCTCGTTGTAGCTATCGCGGTCGTCGCACATGAAGCCGTGGTCCGCTCCCGGGTAGATCTTGAAGTCGGTGACCTTGCCGTGCTTCTTCAGCTCGGCCTCGATCTTCCCCACGTCGTCGACGGTCGGATTCTTGTCCAGGTCGCCGAAGTTGCCCATGACCGGACACTGGATGTTGGCGGTTTGGTCGAAGGGAGTCGGAGGGTTGCCCCACGTACCCATGATGTTGCCGCCGTAGAACACCGACGCCGCGCCGATACCAGGGCAGGCGGCGGCGGCTAGATAGGTGATCCGGCCGCCCATGCAGAACCCGGTTATGCCGATCCTATCCCCCAGGACCCTGGGATTCCGCCGGAGCCACTCTATGATCGTGTTGATGTCCAGGACCACCTGGTCGTCCCTGAGGTTGCCCATGACCGGCATGACCTTGTCGATCTCGTTGTAGCCGAAGACGGGATTGGTGCCCCGGATGCCCTCGTTAGTACCTTCACGGTGGAAAAAGGCCGGGGCCACCGCGAAAAACCCCTCCGCGGCAAACCGGTCGGTGATGTTCTGGATGTTCTTGTTGAGCCCGAAGGCCTCCTGGACCACTATGACCGCAGGACGCCTTCCGGGCTCGTTGGGCTGGCTCACGTAGGTTTGCATGTCATCCAGGTAGGGTCCACCAGACTCCACTCTCAAAGCTTCCCAAAACGACGCCATCAGTCACCTCCCGGACTCTAGATAGGGTCTTTCCCAACATCGGAGACCTTGAATACCGACCGCCAGCTTCTGGCATAGATTCTAGCAGAGGGCATGGGCGGGTACAAGCAGTACGCTGACGAGTGAGTCCCTCCGCTGCCACGAAGCCCCTTAAGGGTAGTTCATGGTAAAATCAATACCAACGTAGAGGTTGGAGAGTGTCAGTGGCGGATGAGGGGTCTGCAGAGTTCCGGAACCTGCCCAGCGTAGACAGCGTCCTGGCGGGCAGGAGAGTCCGCACGTTGCTGGATGAGTACTCCCGAGATTGGGTGACCAACCTGGTCCGAGCCGAGATCGAGGGGGCGAGGGACTCGATACGCGACGGCCAGAGGGCTCCCACCGCCGACGAAGTTGCGGGCCTGGTGGCCCGGCGGGTCGAGGTGCTGAGCAGGGTGTCTCCCCGGCCGGTGATCAACGCTACCGGTGTCATCATACACACCAACCTGGGACGCTCTCCCATGAGCCTGGAATCCATGGAGGCCATGCTCCAGGCGGCGGAGGGTTACAGCAACCTGGAGCTGGACCTTGAGGAGGGGAAACGAGGTTCACGGCAGGCCAACATCCAGCCCCTGTTGTGCCAGCTTACCACGGCAGAGGCAGCACTGGTGGTGAACAACAACGCCTCCGCAATGCTCCTGGGGCTCTCCGCATTGGCTTCCGGGAAGGAAGTGGTGGTCTCCCGCGGCGAGGAGGTGGAGATCGGGGGAGGGTTCCGCATACCCGAGGTGCTGCGCCAGAGCGGCGCCACCCTGGTGGAGGTGGGAACCACCAATAGGACGTACGCTTCCGACTACGCCGCCGCCATCACGGAAAACACCGCAGCCCTCCTCAAGGTACATGCCAGCAACTTCCGCATAGACGGCTTCACCCACTCGGCCGAGATAACCGAGCTGGTGGAGCTGGGGAACCGCCACGGGATTCCCGTCCTCCACGACGTGGGGAGCGGCTGCCTGGTGAACACCCGCGATTACGGGCTGGCCCACGAGCCGACCCCCCAGAAGGCCATCGCGTCAGGTGCCGGATTGGTGTTCTTCTCGGGGGATAAGCTATTGGGAGGTCCACAATCCGGCATAGTCGTGGGCAAGAGGGACCTCATAGACAGACTCGAGCACCACCCCCTGGCGCGGGCGCTAAGGATAGATAAGCTCAGCCTTGCGGCCCTTGCCGCCACCCTTCTGCACTACGTAAAAGGCGAGGTAGAGGCAAAGGTGCCAGTCTGGCGCATGATAAGCACCTCCACCGGCGAGCTGGAGGACCGAGCCTACCACTGGCAGACGGTGGTGGGCAACAAGTCCCTCGTCCTCAGAAGTCTCTCAACTATCGGCGGAGGCAGCCTCCCCGGCGAAACGCTGGACACCTGGCTCCTGGCATTGGAGTGCGACGGAGTACCCGGGGGCGCCCTGGGCGTACTGAAGAGCTTGAGGGATCACAGCACGCCAGTGGTGGCGCGCATTGAGGGGAATCGGGTCGTCTTGGACCCTCGCACAGTGTTCCTCGAGGAAGAGGAGACTCTGCTGAGGGCGGTCAGTGAAGCCCTGGGGTCTGCGCCCTAGTCGAGGGTGGTCATTCCTGCTGTCGCCGACCCTTGTCGCCTCCGGCGGACGCGCGGTCCTTCCGCTGAGTCGAATACTGGGAGCGGCGGTAGACGGAGCAGGTGCGGCTGCAAGTGACGGATCGTGCGTATCTACCCAGGGCTATCGGCGAATGGCAGACCACGCACTTGGGCGCCTCAATGTTCTTCAGGCTATCAACCGCCCAGTACAGACGGCCCCTTTTCGTGGCGACAGGGCTGACACCGAGCTTGGCCATGAGCTTGCGGAAGGACCCTGGCCGCGTTTCCGGGGACATGCCCAGCATTATGGAAGCCTGTCGGGTGACCACCTGCTTCGGTGGCCTTGGCCCGGCTCCGCTGGCCGCGGCTTTTGCGAGGATCTGGCGGACTCGCTCTTTGGTCACCCCCGCCCGTTCCGCTATCTCCCAGAGCAGTAGCCCCTCGTCCCTCGCCTGAACGATCTGGGAAGTGCGCTCGTCCAGCCGAGCCCTGGCTCCAACCTGCGAGTCAGGCTTCCTCTCACGGCTTTTCAAGGTCAAAGTCTACTCCCGAACCGCTGCGGGCTCGAGCTTTTCCGCTGCGTGGGCGACTATCTCCGCGGCACTGTCCACGCTCAAACTGCCCATGTTCAGCACCATGTGGTAGAGGCTGGCATCTTCAGGAGACACCTTGAAGAACTTCTTGAAGTAGGTCAGGCGCGCGTTCTCCGTGTCGTTCACGTGCCGCTCCGCCTCTTCTCTGTTGAGGTGCTCCCTCTCCATTATTGTCTTCACCCGGAGCTCCATCGGAGCAGACAGACCCACGTGAAGGACGTTGGTCATGTTTCTCAGTATCAAGTTGGAGCCTCGACCGTTTATTATCACGTTCCCTGCCCCCGCCAGGTCCCTGATGACCGCGCTGGTAGCTTCGATGAAGTGCTCGTCGTCGAGACGTTGGGCGGCGGTCAGAGGTTCTCGGGCCAGATCCGTATATTCTTCGGAAGGGAGGTACTCCATGCCCGGGCTGAAGTAGGGTTCTCCGCCGGCGCCAGACATTGCCGAGCGCTCCAACATCGTTTGAAAGAAGTAGGCCAGGCGGTCCCTTAAGGCGAGCTTTCTCTGGGCCTTCAACTCCAGCACCTCTACGGTGGACCCCATCCGTTTAGCCGCCTCGGCCAGAACCAGCCTATCCACGTAGTCTGCGTCCAGGAGACGGGCCGACAACGCGCCGACCTCGGCTCCCAGGGCACCTATCTGGCCGTTGAAGGTGACTACGGCCATTCGCAGCCTCCTGACCAGTCCCTCATATTCCCCACAGTTCGGGTCATCCATGCAGGCTACTGCCTGACCCGCTTCTCGCCCTCTGGCAGGAGTGCGAGGCCCGAGAGGTCCGTCAGAAACCCTCGTGGCCCAAACCGTTCGGCTCCCGACCGGCACGGTCCAATTAGCTGTCAGTTTAGAGTGACAGGCGCGCTCTTGTCAACATTGTGCATTCCGGAACAATCAGGCACGGAGGAGGCTCCAGCCGGGCCCGACTGGCCAAGTACAATCGTTAGTCACCTTCCTGCCGATCTGATATAATACCCGTGCTCTCTCCGGGGGCAGTTCAGCGCATTCTACAGGCGGGGTCTTCAGCCGTGTTCGATTCGAATCCCAGATGAAGCAAGCGACGATCATCTCCGTCATCGGCGGCGGCGACCCTCCCCCCGAAGCCGAGGTTCTAGCAGAGGAGGTTGGGAGGGAGCTGGCCCGACGGGGAGCGGTGGTGGCGTGCGGAGGGCTCGGCGGGGTGATGGCGGCGGTGTGCCGCGGCGCCAAGTCAGCCGGGGGCACGACCATCGGCATACTGCCGGGCGTGGACCCGGGTGCTGCCAACCAGTGGGTGGATATACCCATCTGCACCGGGGTAGGCTACGCCCGCAACTCCATTGTGGTGCTGACGGGACGAGCCGTCATCGCCGTGGACGGGGCCTACGGGACCCTCTCGGAGATAGGTCATGCCCTGGGCAGCGACATACCGGTGATCGGCCTGGAGACCTGGCACCTATCTCTGAACGGCGCCGTCGACGGCCGGATAATCAGGGCCGATAGCCCGCTGGAGGCCGTTGAGAAGGCCCTTGACGCGGCCAGTGAGCGATGAGACTTCTGCCGCCCGGTAACGGTCAGAGGTTCCGACGGGATGCGTGAGGTCCCTTCCCACTCGACGAGGGAAGGTCAGGATGAGAGTGAACGCCCCCAACCTTAATCCTGCCCCGCAAAAGGGATGAGGAGACTGACGGAACCCCGGCTTCTTAGCAACAGCAAACGACTTTCAAGGATACAACCCATGACCACCATCGAGAAGATCCACTCCCGGGAGGTCCTGGATTCCAGAGGCACCCCCACCGTTGAGGCCGAGGTGTATCTGTCCGACGGCTCTTCGGGGCTAGCGATTGTGCCGTCGGGTGCCAGCACCGGCGCCCATGAAGCGGCCGAGCTGCGGGATGGGGACGGGGCCCGTTTCGGAGGCAAGGGGGTGCTGAAGGCCGTGGCCAACGTACGGGACGCGATAGCCTCAGCCCTCAAGGGCCAGTCTCCCTTCGACCAGGCGTGGATCGACCGGCGCCTGATCGACCTGGATGGCACAGCCGACAAGTCCGACCTGGGTGCCAACGCCATTCTGGCAGTGTCCATGGCGATCTCCCGGGCGGCGGCGGTCTCCCGCGGTATGCCGCTGTACCGCTACCTGGCTGCCGGTGAGGAGTACCTCCTGCCGGTGCCCATGTTCAACATCCTCAACGGCGGGAAGCACGCGCGGGACTCCACCGACTTCCAGGAGTTCATGGTGGCCCCGGTAGGCGCGGGCTCTTTTGCTGCCGCCCTCAGAGCGGGAGCGGAGGTCTACCAGGCCCTAAAGGTGCTCCTGGAAGGGAAGGGCCTCGGCACCAACGTGGGCGACGAGGGCGGGTTCGCGCCATCCCTTCCATCGAACAGGGAAGCCGTGGAGACGGTGCTGGCCGCCGTCGAGAAGGCGGGTTACCGCCCCGGCGAGGACTGTTTCATCGCCCTGGATGTGGCTGCCTCCGAGCTATTCCAGGACGGCTCGTACCGGCTGCCCCGTGAGGGCGCCACCCTTACGTCCGGCGAGATGGTGGACTACTACGCCGAATGGGCCGAGAGATACCCCATCCTCAGCATCGAGGACGGGCTGTCCGAGGACGATTGGGATGGCTGGGGGAAGCTGGCAGCCCGTCTGGGCGACCGGGTGCAGCTGGTGGGCGACGACCTGTATACCACCAATACCCAACGCATCGACGAGGGAATCCGGCTGGGCTCCAGCAACGCGGTGCTTATAAAACCTAACCAGATCGGGACGCTGACAGAGACCCTGGCGGCGGTGGCCATGACCCGGGAGGCCGGCTGGGGAAACGTGATGAGCCACCGCTCGGGTGAGACCGAGGACAGCACGATTGCGGACCTGTCGGTAGCCTGGCGGACGGGACAGATCAAGGCCGGCGCCCCTTGCCGCTCCGAGCGCCTGGCCAAGTACAACCGGCTGCTGCGCATTGAGGAGGAGCTGGGAAGCTCGTCCGTTTACGCCGGACGTGGAGCCTACGGGCACCTGGGGAAGTGAGGGATGGCTACTAACCCCAAGGAAGAGGCCCAGAGATGGCTGCTCCACGCGGAGGCCGATCTCGGTTTCGCCCGGCTGGGCACCGAGATGGGCTTCTATCACCCCCAAACCTGTCTGATGGTCTACCATGCGGCGGAAAAGGCCCTCAAGGCCCTGCTTTACCTCAGGGGTACCCGGCTGGTCCGGGAGGACTCCATCCTGGACCTCGTCAAAAGGGTCGCCGACGTACACCCGGCGCTCAACCGCTACCAGGACATGGCCGCCAGCCTCGATAGATACTATCCGACAGCCCGTTACCTGGGCACCCTGCCGGGCCAGACTCAGGAAGTCATCGGGGAAGAGCAGGCCAAGGAGGCCGTGGCAGAGGGAGAGAACCTCATCCTTGAGGTCCGTAATATAATAAGGCTGGCCCGATGATCGGCTGCATACCGGGATAGACCTGAAAGAGGAGGCGCAGTATGGCAACGAAAGTGGGTATCAACGGCTTCGGTCGCATCGGACGCCAGGTTACCCGCGCCATAGGAGAAATCCACCCCCAGAAGCTGGAGGTGGCCGCGGTCAACGACCTGGCCGACGCAAAGACCAACGCCCACCTCTTCAAATACGACACCAACTACGGGATTTATCCGGGTACTGTGAGTGACAGCAACGGCAGCCTTGTCATCGACGGCCGGGAGATACGAGTTTTCCAGGAGCGGGACCCGTCCAACATCCCCTGGGCAGAGATGGGAGTGGAGCTGGTGGTGGAGTCCACCGGAATCTTCACCGACGGGAAGAAGGCGTCGGCCCACATGAACGGCGGCGCCAAGCGGGTGATCATCTCCGCGCCGGCCAGGAACGAGGACATAACCCTGGTCCTGGGGGTCAACGACGATCGGTACGATCCCGCCGAGCACAAGATTGTCTCCAACGCCTCCTGCACCACCAACTGCTTCGCCCCTATGGTCAAGGTGCTCCACGAGGCCTTCGGTATCCGGCACGGGCTCATGTCCACGGTGCATTCCTACACCAACGACCAGAAGATCCTGGACCAGGTCCACGACGACCTCAGGCGGGCCCGGGCCGCTGCGGCCAACATAATCCCCACCAGCACCGGTGCCGCCCGAGCCGTTGGACTGGTAATACCCGAGCTTAACGGCAAGCTGCATGGCATGGCCTTCCGCGTCCCCACCCCCACCGGATCGGTGACCGACTTCGTGGCCAACCTCTCCCGCAGCGTGACGGTGGAGGAGGTGAACGGTGCCTTTCAGGCCGCGGCCCAAGGCCAGCTCAAGGGGATCCTGGAGTACTGCGAGGAGCCCCTGGTCAGCTCCGACTTCAAGGGCAACTCCCACAGCTGCATCCTGGATGCTCCTTCCACAATGGTCATGGAAGGAGACATGGTGAAGGTGCTGGGCTGGTACGACAACGAGTGGGGCTACTCCTGCCGCACCGCGGACCTATGCGCCTTCATGGTGGACAGGGGACTGTAACAGGGTTTCTACGCGTTATCCGGCAAGCGGCGGGACCCGTTTTCTCCTCTTTCGGCTGCTGCGGAGATACTCCATCACCCAGCTCCTGGTGGTGACCCAGTTGCGCCTGATCTTCACCGCCTTGAGCTTCTCTTGCTGGGCCGCGTGCCTGAGGGCGTCGGGCACCAACTTTGCCATGCCACTCATCTCCGACAACGGCTTCAGTGGTTCGGCTGAGTGCAGGACAAGGTCCTCTAGCGAGTACGACTCGCTGGCTCCGAAGATCTCAAGAGCGGCGAGCCCTCGATTCAGAGTCCAGATGGGCCACGGCGTCCAGGCCGATGTCCACGGCCTTCAGCCAGTCCGCCTCGGTCAGCCGAACCTCCAGAACATCACCGTCAGGCTCGTAAATGATTCGCATAGCAGATTGGCTTAGCGGCACTGGCTCCGACAAGATATCATACAGTCACCGCCTGATAGCACCGCCGGCACAACGGCTTTGCGTATGTAACCCTTTCTTCGCAGCCACAGAGATGACAGACTTTTTCAGTGTAGTCAGGGTTGGCCCACTCAGACCAGATATCGTAACAGTTTTCGCACAGTGGCCTGTCCGGATCCAACGGCAGGTTCGTCCCACACCGGATGCAGTGGCCGTCTTTGTTTGTGCGTTTACTACGTCGCGAAGGAGTTCCAGCTCCATGGGAGGCAGACTTGAACTTACTGCTGCCGTTCAGGGGAGTCGCGGCGGTAACCAGTCGTGTACTGATGTATTCGCGCATTGACTTCACTTGGTCGGTATTGAGACATAACGCAACCTCGGAGGAATTTCGGGTTGATGTTTCAGTCAGGTTCATCGAGCTTATCAAGCCGCCCTGCTCGTTCAGATAGATTTGAGCCCCCAGGTCTTTAAGTAATGCTACGTCCTTTCCTTTTACCTGTTCAGGTTCATCTCGAACGAAAGCGACTATCTTTACTGATCGCTGGGCGCACCGCATGAGAGCTGAGGACATATGCCTCCAACTGCCAATGGACCAGTATGGCGAAACCAGGGTTAGCTCTTTTTTCGCGTCATCTACAAGATTGAGGAGAAGGCTAGAAATATCACCGTCAAAGACGACGGATTGGCCTTTGGTATTCATGTGAGTCCTCCAACGAGGACAAATCTTTAGCGACACGGCCTCTGAGACAGCTAATATTGGAACTGTATCACAATCCTAATTTGTCATTCTATTGTTATGCATGAGGTTTTTAAGAAAACAGAAAACGCCGCAAGCCAAGCCGCTCGCCGTTTACCGTCGTATAACAGGTTGCTAGAATATCCTGGTGGTTCACTCCCTCCGAGGTATCAATGTACCGGCCTAGGGCCTTCTCGTTCCTAAGGGTTCCGGCGTCGGGCCCGAAGGTTCCGTCATGGGGCCTGAGGGGCCTGAGGCTCTCGTCCTCCGGGCTGCTGCTGCTCGTAATTCTGGGCGTCGCCCTGGGACTGCGTCTTTACGGCATCGGCTGGGACGACGGCCACGGGTTCCACCCCGACGAGAGGTCCCTGTACATGCGCTCGGACTGCATGTACAGGGTACTCACCGAGGCCCCCGGCTACGATCAGTGCGTCCGTGAGCACCCTGAGACCGAGCCCGGCGCCCCAAGCATCGGCACCGCCCTCGACGCCGACCGTAGCCCCCTCAATCCTCACTGGTTCCCCCTGGGCAGCCTCCTCATCTACGTGATGGTCGTCATCCGGCTCGTGGTGGAGCCATTCACCGACATGAGCTCCTTGCTGAGCATGGCCTACGCCGGCAGGACCCTTACGGCCCTGGCCGACGTTGGGTCGGTGTTCATGGTGTATCTGCTGGGCAAGCGCATCTACAACGCCAGGGCGGGCCTGCTGGCGGCCGCCCTGGTGGCCCTGGCCGTGGTCCACATCCAGATGGCCCACTTTTACCGGCCCGAGCCCTTCATGGTTCTCTTCCTGCTGGGCTCCTTCTGGTCCATGCTCCAGGTCATGGAGCGACGGAGGCTGAGGGACTGGCTGGTGCTGGGCCTGTTTATCGGGCTGACCCTGTCCATGAAGGTCAGCGTACTGCCCCTGGTGCTGCCCCTGGTGCTGATGCTGGCCTTCCGGTTGTTCACAACCCGCCAGGGGGCATGGACCGCACCCGCTCCGGTGGACGCTCTCCGGCTGCTGGTCCAGGTGATTCTGGGCGTCGCGACCGCCGTCGCCGTGTTCTTCATCACCATGCCCTACGCGTTCCTGGACCTGTTCGAGTTCGTCGACCAGATCAGGTACCAGGTGGATAACGTCGCTCGGACTGCGGGCCTGGTTCCATTCACGGTCCAGTACATCGGGACCGAGCCATTCCTCTACGAGCTCCGACAGACCTCCCTGTGGGGATTCGGGCTGCCTCTGGGAGTGGTCGCCTGGGGAGGGCTGCTGTTTACCATCGGCTTCGTCGCCTTCATGGTCCTGAGAAAGAACGTGGCGCCCAGGGGTGAGATACTGCTTCTTGCCTGGGTGCTGCCCAACCTGGTGCTGCTGAGCGCCTTCGAGGTCAAGTTCCTGCGCTACATCTTCCCGGTGCTGCCCTTCCTGGTGCTCATGGGCTCCGGTATGCTCGTCTGGACGCTGGACCGCGCCCGGTCCCTGGCGGCCTCCTCGGTGCCGGCACACGGTGCGGTACAGGTGGCCAGGGGATACGTGGGACGCTATGGGCCTCGCATCGTCGTGGAGGTCGTCGTGTTCGTGGTGGCCGCCACCGCCTTCTACGCCCTGGCCTTCGAAACTGTGTACTCCCGGCCCCACACGGCGGTCCAGGCCTCCGTCTGGATCAACGAAAACGTGCCCAGGGGCTCCACGGTGGTTACCGACAACCACTGGGACGAAGGGATTCCCGACATCTACGGCTACAACGTGCGACAGATCCCCATCTACGAGCACGACACTTCGAGGAAGATGGAGGCCATCGCGGGGCACCTCTCCCAGGGCGACTATCTGGTGTTCTACAGCAACCGTACCTACGGCAGCGTGGCCCGCCTGCCCGAGCGATATCCCATGAGCTCCCGTTACTACCAGAAGCTCTTCTCCGGGGAGTTGGGGTACACGCTGATACGAAGTTTCACCTCTTACCCCAAGCTGCTGGGCGTCGCCTTCGTTGACGACACCTACAGCCGGGCCGGCCTTCCGGAGCCCGAGCCCCTGTTCGACTCGAAGCCAGCCGCGGTGTCCCTCAATCTTGGATACGCTGACGAGAACGTCATCAACTACGACCACCCCAAGCTCCTCCTGTTCAGGAACGAAGCTGGCCTATCCCAGCAGCAGCTATCCGGCCTGCTCACCGTTGGAGGGACCGCGAGGCCGACGACTGCCCCGGCCCTAGGTTTGATGATGAGCGACGACCTCAAAGAGGAGCAGAGGCGGGGGGGCACCTGGTCCGAGATCATAAGCCGCGACAGCTGGACCAATGGGGTGCCGGTCTTGGCGTGGCTGCTGCTGGTGGAGGTGATCTACCTGGCCGCGCTGCCGCTGGCAATGTTCCTGTTCCGCCCCTTGCCGGACCGAGGGGTCATTCTGGCCAAGCTCCTGGGGATCCTGGGCGTCTCCTATGTCGCCTGGCTCCTGGCCAGCCTGGGTTGGCTGGGCTTCTCCCGGACCTCGGTGATGGTGGGCATACTGGTGGTGGCGGCCCTGTCCGGGCTGGTCCTGGCGACGCGATGGCGGGAGGTGCGGGATTTCGTCGTCAAGAACTGGCGGCTCATCGCCATAGGGGAAGCGCTGTTCCTGGTGGCATTCCTGGCCTTCGTCGCCGTCCGCTGGGCCAACCCCGACCTGTGGCATTGGGGCCGCGGCGGCGAGAAGCCCATGGACTTCGCCTACCTCAACGCCGTCCTGCGCTCGACCTACATGCCCCCCTACGATCCCTGGTTCGCCGGTGGATACCTGAACTACTACTACTGGGGACAGTTCATCGTGGCCACCCTGATCAAGGGCACCGGCATCCTTCCCTCGGTGGCCTACAACCTGGCGGTGCCCCTGCTGTTCGCACTCACCGTGACCGGGGCCTATTCCCTGGTGTACAACCTCACCGCAGGCATCCGCCGGGGTGCGGCCCTCACCCCCGGCCCCTCTCCCGGGGGGAGAGAGGAGGAGGAAGGCGGAGGTAGAGGTCGCGGTGAAGGCCTCGGATGGCTGCTGCGCTGGACGCGCCGGGTGGCATCGGGGCCGGCGGCGGCAGCCGGGACCCTGACCCCTGGCCCCTCTTCCGGTGGGGGAGGCGATAACGAAGGAGGAGGTGGGTCCCCCTCTCCCCCTAGGAGAGGGGTGGTCCTGAGCGCATCGAAGGACCGGGGTGAGGGCGCGGTGGCCTGGGGGCCTGTGGGCGCCGGTCTGGTGGCGGCCCTCTTCGTGACCGTCATCGGGAACCTGGACGGCATAGCCCAGGTGGTGCGCGGCGGGTGGAATACGGCATTCCACGGCTCCGCATATCCCTCCCTCACCTTCATATCCGATTTCTGGCGTTCCAGCCGAATGATACCTCAGCTGGAGGAGGTCACCCCCTCCGCCCTCACCTTCTGGCTGCCGGATAAGGTGGGCTCAAACCCCGAGATGGGATTCCACATCACGGAGTTCCCGTTCTTCAGCTTCCTGTTCGCCGACCTCCATGCCCACATGATCGTCATTCCTTTCACCCTGCTGGCCCTGGGGTTGGCCGTCAGCCTCCTGGTTGGTCTGAGGGGATCGAGCCGATGGTGGTTGGCCGCCACGGGGACCGCGTTGGCAGTGGCGGTGGGAGCGTTGTGGGCCATCAACAGCTGGGACTACCCCACCTACATTCTGCTGGCCGTCCTGCTGATCGGCGTAGGGGTCTGGCTGGCCCGGGGAAGCCCGCGGTGGAAGCTGGGCACCTTCCTGGCCCTGGCGGTAGGAGTGGGTACGGTGAGCATCCTGGCCTTCGGCCCCTTCCATACCAACTATCATCCCTTCCCCACGGGTATCGTGGTCAACAAGTGGCAGACCCCCATACTGCACTTCCTGGGCATCCACGGCTTGTTCGTCTTCCTTATGGTCAGCTTCCTCATGTACCTCTCCAGAGACCGGCTGAGGGACCGGTGGGGCGCCCTGGTGCAGCGCCCCACAGCCTTCTGGGACGCCCCGGCTTCCACCCTGGGCGAAATACTGGCCGTGCCCTGGACGGCGCTGGTGGGCTTCGTGATGGTGGTGGCCATAGTGTACATGGGGGCCACGGGATACTGGACCGCAGCTTTCCTCACCCTGATCCTCGGGCTTACCACCTGGACGGCCTGGGAAGTCCTCGCGCGCCGGGAAGAGGGCGCCCCATACGCCATCGTCCCCTTAGCGCTGATCGGGATGGCCCTCCTCATCGGCATAGGAGTAGAGTTCGTCCGGGTGAAGGACGACATCGGCAGGATGAACACCCTTTTCAAGTACTACCTGGAAGTGTGGGTCTTCTTCGGGATGGCTTCGGCCTACGCGCTGTGGTTCCTGGCTTCCAGGGGAGCCTTCAGGCGGAGGGGCCTGTCGTGGCCGCGGGGGCTCTGGCTGGCGGCCCTGGCGATCCTGGTTCTCTCCAGCTTCATCTACCCGGTCCTGGGGACTCGGTCCAGAATAGCCGATCGGTTCAGCACGGAGAACATGAGCCTGGACGGCGCCGACTTCATGTCCAGGACGGTGCATTCGGAGGAAGGCAGGCTGATATCCCTGCGGTGGGACCTGGACGCCATCCGATGGCTGCAGGACAACGTGGAGGGCTCCCCGGTGATCCTGGAGGCCCACCACGACCAGTACCACTGGACTTCGCGGATCGCAAACTACACAGGCCTCCCCACGGTGCTGGGCTGGCCCTGGCACCAGATCCAGCAACGTATGCGGTACAACGACGTCGTGAGGCAGAGAGCCTTCGACGTCACCGAGATCTACTCAACGACGCGCACCGACCGGGCGATGGAGCTCCTGAGGCAGTACGAGGTTAAGTACGTGGTGCTGGGAGAGCTGGAGCGGGCCCACTACCCGGACCACGGCATCCGCAAGTTCGATCAGATGGCCGGGCAGGGGTGGCTTGAGGAGGCCTACCGCAATGAGGGTGTGACGATCTACCGGGTCCCGGACGAAGTAGGCAGGTTATCTCGGCTTGGAGTCGCCGGGACGAATCCCGTAGCCTGTCAGGCTCCGCAGTGATAATCGCACCCGATTCCAGTTCCCGACTATGTAGGGCAAAAACGCGCAGACAAGTCGTGGCCTGCTGCCTGGCCGATAGGTTCACCAGCCGCAGGATACCAGAATAGGGATGCCCATGTACGACAGCTAATTCCCCGAAGTCTTTGTCTAAAGTCACCAAAATACGCTCTACATGAAAGGCGAACGCTAATATCTCCGCGTCACCAGGGTCTTCGTTCCATCCTCCGGCCCAGATGACGTCGTGTCCGGTGGCCTGTAGTTCGCTGGTTGCACCGCCCCACACGCACGCATCCAGAAGCAGCTTCACGAGTCGGTCTCGATCAGGAGAGGTCTATACGCTCATGGCCTACCAATCTACGAGCGTAGACAAGACAGGCCTGAATGTCTTCCAGTTCCAGCCACGGGTAGCCCTCCAGGATGGTCTCAGGGGTATCTCCGGCCGCCAACATACCTAAAACATGCTCAAGCGCCAGGCGCCGGCCGCGTATGATAGGCTTACCCCCGAATATATTCGGGTTTACTGTAATCCGCTCCAGTAGTGCGCGCTCGTCCATGGGTCAGCAACTCCCCTGTCGACTCTGAACTCTAGAACTATAGTAGCATTCCCAGACGTGTTAGGTCACAAGTTGTTCGAACGAGGCCGCTTGCTTAGGGCCCGCCCGGCCTCGGCCCGAGCCTGTGATATAATCCCGGTGCCGCGCTATCCATCGGCATCGGAGGTCGTGCCATGTCCCCACAACAGCTCCACTTCGGCGCCGTCCTGGGGCTGGGCGTCGAGGAGACGGCGGCCGAGGCCCGGCTGCTGGAGGAGCTGGGCTACGAGTCCCTGGCCTGCGGCGAGCACTTCATGCGGGGGAACCCGCCGGGGCTGACCTCCGCCGCCCTCCCCGTGCTGGCGGTGGCCGCCGGCGCCACCACCACGATACGCCTGGTGTCCTCGGTGATCCTGATGCCCTTCTATCATCCCACCGTCCTGGCCAAGATCACCTCCACCCTGGACATCGCCTCCAACGGCCGGCTTACGTTGGGCATCGGGGTGGGGGGCGAGTTCCCCGTGGAGTTCGAGGCCGCCGGTATCACCGCCCGGCAGCGGGGCGGCAGGACTGACGAGTGCCTGGAAGCGCTGACCAGGCTGTGGACCGTGGAACATGTAGACTACCATGGCCGCTACTACCAACTCGACGACGTCACCTCGACGCCTCCCCCATTGCAGCAGCCCCATCCTCCTGTCTGGGTAGCAGGGCGGCGCGATCCGGCCATGCGCCTCGCGGCCCGCTACGGCCAGGGATGGTTTCCCTACCTCTATAGCCCGGAGCGCTACCGGGACAGCGTCGAGAAGGTCCAGGCCTTCGCCGCCGAGGACGACCGCGACCTGTCCGGCTACCAGTGGGCCAACTTCCAGTTCATGGCGATCTATGACTCCAAAGAGGAGGCGGCACGGGTGGCCGCCGGGTCCCTGGGCACCCAGTACCGTTACGGCGGCGACTTCATCGATATCGTCGGGGCTTACTGCGTCCTGGGGCCAGTGGAAGAGTGCATCCGTCGGTTGGAGGAGTACGTGGAGGCCGGAGCGCGACACTTCGTGCTGAGCTAGGCCTGCCCCGTGGAGGACCGGGCCAGGCACATGGAGACGGTGGCCCGGGAGATCATACCCCACTTCCGGAAGTGAAGGGCGTGTCCGAAAAGAGTCCCTTCCCCCTTAACGAGTCAGGATGGGGTGATCCCCCGCCTCAATCCTCCCCCGCAGTAGGCCCGCATCGGTGGAGGAGGCCACAGAAATGACAAAGGAGGTCCATCATGTCGGGCATTTGGCCGGGAGACACCCAGTGCGTGGCCAGCCTCACCTTCGACGTCGACGGCGTCTCGTCGTGGTTGAACTACAATCCCGACTTGATCAGGTCGCCGAGTGTCCTGTCCAACGCCGAGTACGGGCCCAGCGTAGCGGCCTGGCGCATCCTGGATATGCTGGACGCTCACGACATCAAGGCCAGCTTCTACATCCCTGGGTACACGGCCGAGACCCATCCGGACCTGGTCAAGGAGATAGTGCGCCGCGGGCACGAAGTGGGCCACCATGGCTACATGCACGAGCCTCCGACCACGCTGAGTCCCGAAGAGGAGGCCAGGGTGCTGGAGAAGGGCAGCGGCATCCTGGAAGGGCTCACAGGTCAGAGGCCCAAGGGCTACCGTGCGCCCCGGTTCGACCTCAGCGAAGGGTCCCTCGAGCTGCTGGCCTCCCAGGGCTTTGTCTACGACACCAGCATGCTGGACGACGACGCCCCCTATTCAGTGGAGACCAAGGCCGGCAGTCTGGTGGAGATTCCCGGCAACTGGAACCTGGACGACGGCAACCACGTGATGTATTCTTCGGTGCCGGGACGCACCAGCCCCCTCAAGACTCCAGGGGAGCTCTACGAGATATGGGCGCAGGAGTTCGAGGGGCTCTACCGATACGGCCGGGCCTTCACCCTGACCATGCATCCCCAGTACGTCGGGCGTCCGGGAAGGCTTCTGGTGCTGGAGCGGCTGATCAACCACATAGAGTCCTTCCCCAATGTGCGTTTCATGAGGATGATAGACGTCGCCGAAATGTGGGCGGGCCGTTAGCATAAATCTACCGAAAGGTTGGAGTTCTGTGATATAATTAGTTAGCAGTCCATGGTATCGACTGCTAGTTTACGGTCTTTGATAGCAGGAGGACCAAGTTGCCACGGTACGACTACGAGTGCGGCAGTTGCGGACACGTGTTCGAGCTGAGGCAAAGCTTCGACGACGAGCCCAGAGGAACCTGCCCCCTTTGTTCGGGGATGTCGAAACGGAAGTTCCACGCCGTCCCAATCATATACAAGGGTTCCGGCTTCTACACCACGGACTACAAAAACAGCGGCTATAGCAGTGCCTCCGACAACGGAAAAGAAGAGGGTAAAGAGAAGAACGAGTCCGCAAAGGCCGGCACTGACAAAGCCAGCACCGACAAGAAAAGCTCTGACACCAAGGTCTCTGAAAAGAAGGAGGCCGTGGCCAAGGAGGATTAGGGCCCATGCGGGCTCTCATCCAACGGGTGGCGGGGGCGTCCGTCTCGGTGGATGGGGTTGAGGTGGGCAGGACTGGCCAGGGACTTGTAGTCCTGCTGGGTGTGTGCACCGAGGATGGTGACGAGGATGCTCGCTGCCTTGTGGAGCAGGTGCTGAACCTCAGGGTCTTCCACGACGAAGAGAATCGTTTCGATCGCTCCTCCCTGGACACCGGGGCGGAGCTTCTTGTTGTCAGCCAGTTCACCCTATACGCCGACACCCGCAAGGGCCGTCGCCCCGACTTTACCCGGGCGGCCGGGCCCGCAGAGGCGGAACGACTGTACGACAGGGCGGTGGAACTGTTCCGGGAGTCGGGCCTCAAGGTGGAGACGGGGCGCTTCCGGGAGCACATGCTGGTGGACATCCGGAACGACGGCCCGGTGACCCTGATGATCGACAGCGCCGACCGCCTACAACCGCGGAAAAGCCAGCAGGGCTAGCAGGCTAGCGGTACCAGCCCATCCCCAGGAACAACCCCCGCAGATAGGCGATCTGGCCGCCGTGGGCCACGTTGTCCCAGGTCATCTGCCCCAGGGCGGCGGCAACCGTCCGTGGCTCGCTTGCGGGAGGGATAACCTTACTCACGTCCATGTCTCGGTCGGTCAGGGACGATATGTAGGACCGAGCGTCGGCCTTGACAGCCTCGTAGTAGCCCGACATCGCCTCCCGTGACGGAACGGCCCAGGCCCCGACCTGGTCGGCGGTCCAGCCGACACCCCGCTCGTCGGGGTCGTCGCTCATACCGTGCCGTTCGTACCAGCGGTCCGTGATCCAGACCTGGGGCTTCGACTGCAGCCGCGCATTGATGAAGGTGTCAACCACCCGGTCCATGTGCCACAGGATCCAGGCAGCCGAGTTGGACTGGTCGTCGGGGCGCCGGCCCAGGGCGGCATCGTCAAGGCCGGCCAGCGCGGCGTCCACCATGTCCCAATTGCGCCCCAGGGCACTCAAGATCGCTTCTGCTCCAGCCATGGCATCTCTCCTTACCCTGTCGCGGGATGTTGGCGGCTACCCGACCCTGACGTACTTCTTGATGCCTTCGGCGAAGGCCTCGGCAGCGTATAGGCTGCCCCTGGAATCGCCGTAGATCCAGTGAGTGGAGGGTGTTTCCAGACGGGCCAGGTTGTTTCCCTGCTTGTCCCATACGCTGATCTGGCCGTACCTTTTGGTCTTGTCTGTTAACCAGTGCAGCTCCCTGATGAAGCCGGTGCCCTCGCTGACGTAAAAGGTCTCGTCGGCGTCCATGTAGATGGACATCGGGCGGTACATCTCGGTCCACTCGTTCAGGAACTCCCCCAGAGGAGTGAAGACCTGCACCCGACTGTTGTCCCGATCGCACACGTAGACGTTCCCCTCTTTGTCCACGCAGCAGCAGTGGGGAACGTACAGCTGGCCAGGGTAGTAGCTGCCGGGGATCCCCCAGGAGGAGAGCAGCGCGCCCTCTTTAGAGAACCGATGGACCCGGCAGTTCCGGTAGCCGTCGGAGACGTAGATGTCCCCGGAAGGAGAAGGGACCATCTGGGTGGGCATGTTGAAGGGAGCGCCGGGCCTCTTCACCCGCTCTCCCGCACGCTCGGCGCCCGTGTCCGAGGGCTGGCCCCGGTTGCCCAGGACCATCAGGGGCCTGCCCTCCAGGGTAAACTTCAGCGTCACGTGGTCCTGAACATCGGTTAGGTAGATGATGTCGTCGGGACCGATGTAGATGCCATGGCCGAAGGTGATGACGCCGTCGCCCCAGGAGTTGAGGAAGTTGCCGTCGCGGTCAAACACCAGGATGGGCGGGTCCTTGCGCTGGAGGGCATAGACCCTGTCCTGGGAGTCAACGGCCACGCTGCCCACGTTGCCGAAGGTCATGCCTTTGGGCAGGGTGCCCCAGTTCTCGACGATCTGGTAGGTGTATTTGCCTGTTCCTACAGTTGCTGCCATGGGACCATCTCCTTCTTCGAAACCACTTCACCCCGCCCCCTTTTCGTTAGGGAGAGGTGTGGCGCTGAGCTTGCCGAAGGGCCGGGTGAGGGCCGCCGACGCCCATAAAACGCCTAGCCCACCTTCACGTATTTCTTGATGGCATTGGCGCCCGCCTCCGCCGCGTACAGGTCGCCCCGGGAGTCGCCGTATATCCAGTGGGTGGCCGGCACGTCCAGGCGGGCCAGGTGGGTGGCCGGCACGTCCAGGCGGGCCAGGTTGTTGCCCCGCTTGTCCCAGATGCTGATCTGCCCGTACCTGCGGTTGGGGTCCCCCACCCAGTGCAGCTCTCGGATGTGGCAGGTGCCTTCGCTGACGTAGACCGTCTCCTTGGCGTCCATGTAGATGGACATTGGACGGTACATCTCGGTCCACTCGGCGATGAACTCACCCGTGGCCGAAAAGATCTGTACCCGGCTGTTGTCGCGGTCGCACACGTAGACCGTTCCCTCGCTGTCCACCCAACAGCAGTGGGCTACCCAGAACTCGCCGGGATAGTAGCCACCCGGGAGGCCCCAGGAAGAGAGCAGATCCCCGTCTTTGGAGAACCGGTGGACCCTGCAGTTCCGGTAGCCGTCTGAGACGTAGATCTCCCCCGAGGGAGAGGGTACCATCTGGGTGGGCATGTTGAACGGCTCTCCCGGCCTGAGGACGCGGTCCCCCGCCCGCTCAGCTCCAGTGTCGGAAGGCTGGCCCCGGTTGCCCAGGAGCATCAGCGGCTTGCCGTCCAGGGTGAACTTGAGGGTTACGTGGTCGTTAGCGTCCGTCAGGTAGACGTTGTCGTCGGGGCCGATGTGGATGCCGTGGCCGAAGGTGATAAGGCCGTCGCCCCACGAGTTCAAAAAGCGGCCATCGCGATCGAAGATCAGGATGGGCGGGTCCTTACGCTGGAAGGCGTAGACCCGATCCTGGGAGTCGACGGCCACGCTGCCCACCCTGCCGAAGGACCATCCCTCGGGCAGCGTGCCCCAGTTCTCCGCGACCTCGTAAGTGAACCGGCCGGTCCCCACAACTGCCATGTCTACTGACCTCTCATCCGGTATTCAACCGCAAGGGGATGGTAAGGGCGGGCCCGATCCCGTGTCAAGGTTTCCGGCGGGTGGCCGACCTGACCGGGGGAGTGTAAGATAGGCCAAAGTCGGGGAGCCGGTGTCCCACCGGGAGGGTTTTCCCTTGGACCTCACCTATTTCTCGCCCAAGGTGGAGAAGCGACCAAGCAACGTCCATGGCCGGGGCTTGTTTGCCAGAGATCCGATCCAGCGGGGCGAAATCGTCGTGGTCAAGGGCGGCTACGTCATGACCGGGACCCAGAGACCAGAGCTCCCGGAAGGGATGAGGGACTCCGAGATCCAGGTCACCGACGACCTCTTCATCGGTCCCACCACCCTTCAGGAAAGGGTGGGCGGTATGATGCATCTGAACCACTCCTGCGATCCGAATCTGGGATTACAGGGCCAGATCGTGTTCGTGGCCCTGAGGGACATCGAGCGGGATGAGGAGCTGACCTTCGACTACGCCATGACCGACGACGAGGACTATGAGATGGCCTGTAGCTGCGGCTCCGATCGTTGTCGTGGCGTCGTGACGGGCAGGGACTGGATGCGGCCCGAACTCAAGGAGAGGTACCGAGGCTACTTTTTCGTGGTTCATCGAGAGGAAGATGGGTGGGTGACGAAGTTACAAGCTGTTCCATTGACCGGAAGTGATCTGGAGGTCACGAAGGATGGCTCTGATAAGTCCCACGCCTACGTCGCGGCCTCTATGGGTAGGTATCGGTACGATACAGCGTGTCCCAGGATTGACCATACGTTGGTGGCGTCCACCTCTAACTGGCCCTTCGAATCCCAGCTTCCGAAGCCTACGAATCACCTCTTCAGCCTTTAAAGGACTAAGTCGGGACATCCTGCTCTTGGATGTCGACGCCAGGGATAGCCGGAACTTCCCATCCCAACTGGAGGGCCAAGAGTACGTTACCCTCGATCACGTCACGCAGGTTAGCTAGCGACTCCTCTGAGGAATCTCCCTGGGCATAGAAGCCCGGCACTCCGGGCACAGTAGCAACCACCATGCCGTTTTCCTCCTCGGAGTATTCGACACGCTCCAAGGATGCCTCAATGTAGCGATAGAGGGAAAATACTTTGACCTTCGATACTGCCATCTAGGTTTCCTTGAGAGTCTTGGTTCGATTGTATCACGAAAGTGATGTTGGAATAGTCTATGGCCCGTTTAGGTACTCGTCGCTACGCTTGATGCTGTAGCTGCCCGAGGCCATCAGCAGCGCCTCCACGGCGGCACGGGCGGTGTCCAGCGATACGAAGCAAGGGATGCGTCGTTCCACGGCGGCCCGCCGTATGTAGAAGCCGTCCCGAAGGACGGAGGCCACCTCGGACACCGTGTTCACGACCCCGTCCACCAACCCCTCGGTTATCACGTCCACGACATTGGGGTGACCCTCTGACAGCTTCTTGGTGATCTGGGTCACCGGGGCGTCCATGGCCCGGATCATGGCTGCAGTGCCTTCCGTGGCGTACAGCCGAAACCCGGCCTGCAGGAGCTCTCTTATCAGGATAACCGACTCTGCCTTGTCCCTGTCAGCGATGCTCAGCAGGAGGGAGCCCTTCGGCTTCAGGCTGAGGTCGGCGGCGGTGAGGGCCTTGGCCAGGGCCGATGGGAAGTCGTAGTCCACGCCCATGACCTCGCCAGTCGACTTCATCTCCGGCCCCAGGTGCCAGTCGACGCCGGTGAGCTTGGACATTGAGAACACGGGGGCCTTTATGCCCACTATCCCTTGCCTTTTCCACAACCCGCCCTGGTACCCCAGGTCCTTCAGGGTCCTGCCCAGTATGACCCTGGTGGCCAGGTTGACCACCGGCACCCCGGTTACCTTCGAGATGAAGGGTATGGTGCGGCTGGCCCGTGGGTTCACCTCCAGGACGTACACCGAGCTTTCCCCGGAGCCATCCCGGGGTTGCAGCGGGCTCCTGTAGGCCGGCCCTCCCAGGATGACGAACTGAATGTTCATCAGCCCCTTTATGCCCAGACCGCGTCCTATACGGGTGGTGTAGTCCACCAGGGTGTCCACCTCTTTCGGGGTAAGGTTCAGGCCGGGGTAGATGGCCATGGAGTCTCCGCTGTGCACACCGGCCCGCTCTATGTGCTCCATGACACCGGGGATGAGCACTTCATCGCCGTCGCAGACGGCGTCCACCTCGCACTCTTTGCCCTCCATGTACTTGTCGATGAGGACTCCCCTGCCCTGGCCGACCTCGGCCGCCAGGGTCAGGTAATGAATCAGCTCGGTGGCGTCCTGGACTATCTCCATGGCCCTGCCGCCCAGGACGTAGCTGGGACGCACGATCACCGGATAGCCAATGTCCTGTGCGACCCTGATGGCCTCTTCCACCGAGGTCACGGTGGCCCCTGGTGGCTGGGGGATCCCCAGGCGGGCCAGGAACTCCTCGAACCTCTGCCTGTCGGAGGCGATGTCGATGGCTTCCGCACCCGAGCCTAGCAGGGGAAGCCCAGCCCGGGCCAGCACCTGGGATAGGTCGATGGCCGTCTGGCCGCCGAACTGGACCACAGACGGCGGCGGGCCTTCTTCCCCGGTCTCGTTGTCGATGATGTCCCGCAGGCTCTCTTCGTCCAGGGGTTCGAAGTAGAGGCGGTGACTGGTGTCGAAGTCGGTGGAGACCGTCTCCGGGTTGGAGTTGACCATGATGCTACTGACACCCTCCTCCTGGAGGGCCCAGGCGGCATGGACGCTGCAGTAGTCGAACTCGATGCCCTGGCCGATTCGTATGGGGCCGCTGCCAACGACGATGGCTTTGGGGCCCTCCAGCGGAGGGGCTTCGTTCTCCTGCTCGTAAGTGCTGTAGTAGTAAGAGGTAACTGCCTCGAACTCGGCAGCGCAGGTGTCCACCATCTTGTAGACGGGACGGATGTCCAACGTCCGCCTCAGCTCCCTCACCTGGTCGGGCAGCATGTCGGCCAGGACACCTACCTGCTCGTCGGAGAAACCCATGCGTTTGGCGTTCTTCAGCAGATCCGGGGTCAGCTGCTCCCCCAGCAAGCGGGTCTCCATGGCTGCGATCCGGGCCAGGGCATGGAGGAACCAGGGCTCTATCAGCGACCTTCCGGCAAGCACTTCGGGGTCCGTTCCCCTGCGGAGCGCGTACATCAAGGCCCAGAGCCTCAGATCGTTGGGACGAACGGGAGAGCCGTCCTCTAGGATGCCATCCTCCCGACGCCAGGCGGGATCTTCCCACAGAAGGGAACGCCCTCCCATCTCCAGGGAGCGCACGGCCTTTTGCAGGGCGGCCTCGAAGCTGCGGTCGATGGCCATCACCTCGCCGGTGGCTTTCATCTGGGTGGTGATGGTCCTGTCGCCTGCGGGGAATTTGTCGAAGGGCCAGCGGGGTATCTTCACCACGCAGTAGTCCAGGGCCGGCTCGAAGGCGGCAACCGTTTTTTCCGTCACTGCGTTGGGTATCTCGTCCAGCCGCTTGCCCACCGCTATCTTGGCTGCCACCCTGGCGATGGGGTAGCCCGTAGCCTTGCTGGCCAGGGCCGAGCTGCGGCTCACCCTCGGGTTGACCTCGATGACGTAGTAGGGAGCATCGAGCCCCCGGTCGGCGCCCAACGCCTCAGCGACCAGGGGATGCGGCGGCAGCGCGAACTGGACGTTGCAGCCCCCCTCTATTCCCAGGGCACGGATTATTCTCAGGCTGGCCGAGCGGAGCATCTGGTACTCTTTGTCGGTGAGGCTCTGGCTGGGGGCCACCACGATGCTGTCCCCGGTGTGTACCCCCATGGCGTCCATGTTCTCCATGTTGCACACCGTGATGCAGTTGTCGGCCCCGTCCCGCATCACCTCGTACTCGATCTCTTTCCAGCCCACCAGGGAACGCTCCAGCAGCACCTGGCTGATGGGGCTGGCGGCCAGGCCGCCACTGACGATGGAATCCAGCTCGTCGGGGGTGGTAGCCAGCCCCCCTCCGGTACCTCCCAGCGTGTAAGCGGGACGCACCACCAGGGGCAGTCCCAGCTCTCCGGCCACCCGGCGTGCGTCCTCCAGGGAGGATATCGTCTCGCTTGCCAGCTCGGGCTCTCCGATGTCGGCCAGTAGCCGGCGAAACAGCTCCCGGTCTTCGGCCTTGCGGATGGTGTCCAGCGGAGTGCCGAGGAGCCTGACGTCGTACTTCTCCAGGAGGCCCGCGTCGGCGACCTGCACCGCCAGGTTGAGACCGGTCTGCCCCCCCAGGGTGGGCAGGATGCCGTCGGGTCGCTCCCTGGCGAGGATGCCGTCTATCACTTCGACCGTGAGAGGCTCGATGTACACCATATCGGCCACGTCCCGGTCGGTCATGATGGTGGCCGGGTTGGAGTTAACCAGAACGGTGATTACGCCCTCTTCCCGCAGCGCCTTGCAGGCCTGGGTGCCGGCGTAGTCGAACTCGGCGGCCTGGCCGATGACGATGGGACCCGACCCGATGACCAGGACCTTTCGCGGCTTGTCGCGAGACGAACAGAGGGATCCGGCCGGAGTGGTTTCGAAGGTCCCTGCTTCCATCCCCTCTTCCTCTATCCCCTTCCAGGATTCTTCGCTAGCGGGCCTGCAGGTCCATAAGGCCCTTGCTCTGAAAGACGTGGACCAGCTGAAAGACGAGGCTGGCGAACAGGGCCTCCTCATCTTCCAGGGGGGCCACGTTCTCTTCGGTCCAGCGGCTCAGCCGGCAGCAGAGACGCTCCCCGTCCAGCCGGTCCATCTCCAGCAGGCCGATGCCCTGGTTTATCTGGGTGTTGGCCCGCCGGTCCCAGGGCTTCAGCAGCAGGGTGCACTGGGTGTCCAGAACACCCTTGACCGAGGTGATGCGGTAGCCATAACCTTCGTGGGAAAAGTGCGGGATCTCGCTATCCAGCAGGGCTATGACGTCCTGCATTTCGGCCCTCAACTCCATCTCCACCCCCGACTCGAGGAGCGAATGACCAAGGGACATGGGAACCTCCTTTGGGATCGCGCTAACCCTGGCACCTGGCGCGGTCCGGATACGGTTGGCCGCCCCGGGTGACTGCGGAATATAAGGGTAGTCTGATCCCAACGGAGGTCCGCCATCAAGGCAGGAGGGTTCCGCCTTTCCGGTACTTTCGGTTGCGCCTGGTTCACCTGGCCTCCTCGACCATCTCGAGGAACCTGTCGAAGATGTACTCGTTGTCCCTTGGACCGGGGGAGGCCTCGGAGTGGTACTGGATGGTCAGGACCGGCAGCCCGGCGTGCCGAAGGCCCTCTACGGTGCCGTCGTTGAGGTTAAGGTGAGTCACGGCCACCTCCGGGGGTAGGGAGCCGGCATCCACCGCATATCCGTGATTCTGGGCGGTTATGTATACCCTGCCGGTCTCCTCGTCGCGCACGGGGTGGTTGGCCCCTCGGTGACCGAACTTCAGCTTGAAGGTGCCTGCGCCCATGGCTCTGGCCAGAATCTGGTGTCCCAGGCATATACCCATCAGAGGCACCCGGCCGATGAGCTTCCGGGCGGTGACCACCGCGTAGTCCAGAAGGGCGGGATCGCCGGGTCCGGGGGAGATTACGATGCCCGCAGGATTAAGGTCCAGTATATCCTCGGCCGAGGTCGTGGCGGGAATGGCCATGACTTCGCAGCCCCGGGTGGCGAGCAGACGCAGAATGTTGTACTTCAGGCCCAGGTCTACCACGACTATCTTTCTACGGGATCCGTCGGCGTCCTTGGAACCGTCCCAGATATATGGTTCGGCGGTGGTGACGGCTCTGACGAAGTCTACGTCGTCGTACCTGGGCACATCCCGCAGCCTGGCCAGGGCTTCCTCCGCCGGGCCTGCCGCCGCCTCTCCAGGAAGGCTTCGGTTCGCGTCGCTGGTGGGGTAGATGGAGCCCATCATCACGCCCCGGCTGCGCAGCCTCCGGGTCACCGCACGAGTATCCACTCCGCTTATTCCCGGGATGCCCTGGGAGGCCAGGAACTCGTGCAGCGTGGCCGTACTGAGGCCGTGGCTCGGGCTCGGGCAGTGTTCCCTTACCACCAGGCCTGCCACCTGGATGCGCCTCGACTCGAAGTCATCGGCGTTGATTCCGTAGTTTCCCGCCAGGGGATAGGTGAGCACCACGATCTGGCCGGCGTAGGAGGGATCGGTGAGCACCTCCTGATAGCCGGTCATGGCCGTGTTGAAGACGACTTCCCCATAGGCAGTGGCATAGGCGCCGAAGGCCTGTCCCTGGTATACGGGACCGTCCTCAAGAACGAGATGAGCGTCCCTAGCCACGGGGCGTTCTCAAGCTGAATTTCCTGGCTCTTACCATGGACCTAAACCCGGACCTCAGACCTTTTCGGTAACCTCAGGCCGCTGGCCCTGGCGGCGGCTTCGTTTCTGAAGAAGGCGAACTTGGATGCGTCTTCGGAGTTGGGGAAATGAGTGGCGGGGTAGTAGACTTCTCCCCAGGGGTAGGCGTAGTAGGCGGGAACGGTCTCCCGGTGGCAGTAGTCGCAGACGAAGCGCACCCTGGGCTTCTGAAAGATCGTGAACCGGGCGGTGGTATTCTGGGGCTCCTTGCGCGTCACGCATTCCGGATTCTCACAACGGATGTCTTTCTGATCGGACAGGACAGGGCCGACCTTCGGCTGGAAGCCGCTGTGCGCCGGTCCATGCTTCCATGGGGCCAGGCCCAGCAGCAAGGATACCAGGGCCATCCTCACCGGGACTCCGTTGTGGGCCTGCTGGAAGTATTTGCTCCTACGGTCGGAGTCTATGGAGGGTGACAGCTCGTCCACCCGCGGCAGGGGATGCAGTATGACGGCGTTGGAGAAGTCCGCCCTTTTCAGGATACTGGCGTCGATGCGGGGGTATCTCTTGGCGGGACCGTCAGGCTGGCTCCCCTCCCGCTCGGACTGCCTTCGGGTTACGTAGAAGGCCAGGGACTCGTCTCCTATGCGAAGCTCGGCGGAGTCCAGGAAGGTCAGGCTGTGGGGCTGACTTGGGGTCATGTAGATGGCGTCCACCACCTGCCCGGTGTCGTCGGGGTCCTGGCCGTAGAGGGCGGTTATCCCCGCGTGACGGATACGCTCGATGGGCCTGTCGTACTCGGTGAGGATCTTGTTGAAAACGTGGTCGGGCAGGTCCAGTCCCTCGCCCGGCGCGAAGATAATCGCCGCGCCGAACCTGAGGAGGGCGTAGATCAGGGAGTGGATAGTCCGTCCGTTCTTGAGGTCGCCGCACAGGACGATCTTGAGCCCGTCCAGGCTGCCGAACTCCTTGCGCAGGGTGTAAAGATCCAGGAGGGTCTGGGTAGGGTGCTCGTGGCTTCCGTCGCCCGCATTGATCACGGGGACATCGCTGTAGTCGGCGGCCAGGCGGGCCGACCCTTCCCAGGGATGCCGGAGCACGATCAGGTCCGAGTAGCCGCTCCATATGCGGATGGTGTCGGCCAGGGACTCTCCCTTGGACATGGACGAAGAGCCGACGTCGGCAACGGTGATGGTGTCGCCGCCCAGCCTCTTCATGGCTGCCTCGAAGGAGCCCCTGGTCCGCGTGCTGGGCTCCAGGAAGAGACTGGCCATTATGCGCCGGGAGGCCAGGCCGTGGAAGGCATCGCGGTCCGCCTCGATCTCCTGGGCCAGATTGAGGATATCCTCAATCTGGCCGTTGGAGAGGTCCTCTATGGCGACCAGGCTCCCTTTGTACATCTCGTTTCCTCTAATCCCTATACTACTGCCCGTGCTGGCCGTTCCCCTGCGGATTCTCAGGGGTCCAAGTCAACACAACCTCGTCCCTACCGTCGATCTCCCGGAGGCGGACCCGGACCCTCTCGCCGTGGGCCGTGGGGACGTTCTTTCCCACGTAGTCAGCCCTTATGGGCAGCTCCCGGTGCCCCCGGTCCACCAGAACCGCAAGCTGTACCTGTCGGGGCCTGCCCAAGTCGGTGAGGGCGTCCAGGGCCGCCCTGGCGGTGCGGCCGGCGAAGAGGACGTCGTCCACCAGGACTACCTTGCGGTCGTTTATGTCCACCGGGAAGCCGTCGGGCGCGGGTCTGGTCCGGGACCCCGCGGGCAGGTCGTCCCTGTAGGGTCTGACGTCCAGGGCGGCTACCGGGACGCAGGGTCCTTCGAACTCCTGTATCCTGCCGGCGATGCGGTGGGCCAGGGGCAGGCCCCGGGTATGGATCCCCGCCAGTACCAGCCCGTCCACCCCCCGATGACGCTCGATGATCTCGTGGGCGATGCGGCTGAGGGCCCGGCGGATGTCGTCCTCGTTGAGGATCTGCTTGTCCTTGGTACCGTTCTGGGTTAGCCAGTTTTCAGGCATACAAAAAAACCCTTGCCGGTCGGCGGCAAGGGTCTCCGTTGGGTCACCGTACGTACGTTGGACACGTCAGGGACTTACGAAGGAGCCGTACCTTGCCAGCCTCACGGGACTGTCTTTAAAGGCCTGCCCCGACTCCCGGGGCGGCCCGATCGGCCCTATTGGATTATTTAGGATTATATTAGCAGAACCATGAGTTGTTGTCCAAGGGGTTGATTTTAATCTATTTGCCACTCACTTTCGCGTTTACCAACGTTGATTCGTTCGTAAAAACCCCTCGCCAAGCTGGGGCAAGGCAGGGATAATGTGTGGAAGCGGCGAGGTGCTGCACCTGGGCGGGGGAGGTGAGCATGTTCCGAGAGCGAGACCCACAGGTGAGCCTGTGGCAGTCCGAGTTCCTGGTTCCGCCGAAGAAGGCCAGGCGCTTGGAGCGGAGTTGGGCCGAGGTTTTCCGGAACGAGGCGCTCCCCCTGATTGACGAGGAGCGCTTTGCTCCGATGTACTGCGCGGACAACGGCCGTCCCAACCGAGCGGTGCAGACGGTCCTCGGGGTCCACCTTCTCAAAGAGATGTTCAACCTCACCGACGATGAAGCCCTAGAACAGCTGGAGTTCAATCTGCTCTGGCACCACGCCCTGCGGCTGGATATGGAGGAGACCCATCTCCCCCAGAAGACGCTACACAACTTCCGAGTTCGCCTGATGCAGCACGACGGTGGCCGGCTGGCTTTCCAGGAGACCACGGAGCGGATCATCCAGGCGCTGGGTATACGCACCGGAAAGCAGCGGCTGGACTCCACCCACATCATGAGCAACATCGCCACCCTCACCCGCCTCGGCCTGTTCTGTGAGACGATGCGGTTGTTCCTTCGGGCCGTGAGCCAAGAGCACCCAGAGCTTCGCCGTGTGGTCCCAGAGGGCCTTGTGAGGCGCTACTTGAAGGAAGAAGCAGAAGCGACCGACTACGAGGACGCCCGCTCGGGGGAGGGTCGCCGAAGGCTTGGCGTGTGTGCCCGGGACCTCTACCGGCTGGTGGACGGCTTCCGTGGCACGGCTGCCGCCCAACTGGAGGAGTACCGGCTGCTGGAGAGGCTGCTGCGGGAGCAGTGTGTGGTGGGCAACAAGAGGGACGGGCGCCCCGGAGAGGGCGATGACGACGCAGGGGAAGGGGCGGTGCCCATCACCCTCAGGGACCCGAAGGAGGTGCGGTCCGATTCCCTGCAATCGCCCCACGACCCGGAGGCCACCTACAGCGGGCACAAAGGCAAGGGGTACGAGGTACAGGTGGCGGAGACCTGCCATGCGGAGAACGCCACCCAGTTGATCACTCATGTAGAGGTGACCCCATCCAGCGGGAGCGACACCGACGTGACTGTGCCGCTGGTTGACGGGCTGGCGGAGCGGAAGGTCCGACCGGACGAGCTCTTCGCGGACACGGCGTATGGGTCGGGCCGCAACGCCTTCGAGGCCTCGCGCCGGGGGACGGAACTGGTGAGCCCGGTGGCGGGGTCGGCGCCGGGGAACTCCCACGAAGGAGAGGGAGACGGACCGCCGCCGCTCACTGGGGCGGACTTCCAGATCGACGTCACCGGGGAGCAGGCCACGGTGTGCCCCGCCGGGCACCGGTCCGTCGAGGAGTACGAGCTGGAGGATGCGCCGGAGCGGGTAGAGGTTCACTTTGCCAGGGCAACATGCGAGCTCTGCCCCTTGCGGTCCCGTTGCCCGGTGAAGCTGGACCGGCGTGCGGGGGCCTACGTCCTCAAGGCGGACCTGGTGAAGGTGAACATCGAGGGGCGGCGGCGGGCCGAGGCCACCGAGGAGTGGCGCAAGCGGTATGCCATAAGGGCCGGGATAGAGGGGACAAACTCCGAGCTGAAGCGCGCCCACGGGCTTGGGCGCTTGCGGGTGCGAGGGGGCCGTCGGGTGCGGCTTGCCGTCTACCTGAAGGCGTTGGCGTGCAACTTCAAGCGGATGGTCCATGCACGCCTGGTGGAGATGGAAAACACGGCTCAGCCGGAGGCCGGGACGGTACCTGCGGTCGCAGCCGCGTGAGGGCCCCGCTCCATAACTTCCATCGGGCGCCCTGAGCCACGGAAGGGGTACTGCACGGGATCCTGCTTGTCCTGAGCGCAGCCCCAAGGGCGGTGAGGTCAGCAGCCGACAGCCCGTGGCGCCTCCCTGCCAGACACCCTCGCACTCCAGGGTCCATCTCTAACAGGCCTTTCTACGAAGGAATCAACGTTGTTACCTATAATCGCTAAATCACGGGCATCTATGACCCCATCGATATTGATATCACCGCTCAATAACTCTACCTGCAGCTCGATCTCCTCGCCGCCTTTTACGTCGATGATAGTTTCAGCGGGAAGGAAGCTCTGATCCTCTATGTGCCATGCCCGGACGGTCGAGAGACCGGTCGCGAGTAAGTCGGTGGAAAACCTTCCGGTCTCGTCGACACCGTGGATCCCCCGTGGTACGTCACGATATACGGAAAATACGATTCCTTCGGTGTCCGACCTGCCCTGGAGCCTGGCGGTACCGCGTATCCGAGTAGGGGCAAACTCGAAAGCGCCTATGTCGCTCGCCTCACCCCAGGGGCGGACGACACCCCGCTGATCGGTCGCCGGAGCACTCCCATCATCGCCGGCGTCGAAGGCAGGGCTGTCAGATAGGACTGCATGGGTCTCGGCTGGACCACCGTTGTCTTCCAAAAGCCGGAGCTCTGGATCGCTGTCCAATAGATCACCCTCAGCCGCCGAGAGACCGCAATCCGGAGAGCTTCCAACCAAGTTGTGCCCTTGGGAAGTAATGTTACCCTCACAATCAGATCCAACGTTACCTGCAAGGATGGTGTTGACCAGCTCGACAAGTCCCTCATTCTCATTACTTATCCCACTGCCGGTTTGGGCGTCGTTCTTGGTCACCGTAACGTTGATTAACCTCAGCAGCGAACTGGTGTGGACCCCTCCACCGGCCGCCGCAGACATGTTGCCGCTGATGGTAGTGTTGGTCAGGGTCGCCTCGCCGTCGTTGAAAATGCCGCCCCCGTCACTCTGGGCATCGTTACCGCTGACGGTGCTGTCGGTTACGATAAGGGAGGCTCCCCGGCTGTTGTAGATTCCACCGCCTGCCGATATCGCTGTGTTCCCGTCTACCGTGGTGTCAGTAAGAGTCAGCATGCCGGTGTTGACAATTCCACCACCGGTTGTCCCGAAATTTGCTACAACAGCGGCACGTTCGAGAGCCAGTTGACCCTCGTTCAGGACGCCGCCCCCGGTGTCCTCGTCACCATGCCTGATCGTCATATCGGCAATGGTGACGATGCTTCCCGATGTAATCCTAACCACACGGTAGCCCGTCGTGCGTAACCCCGTGGCCCAATGGAGCGCGAACCGGGAACCTTCTTCAATCGAGTCCTGAGTCTCGAACAGGAATATTCCTTGAGCCGCGTTCGCTACCCGGTACACCCCAACATCCTGAGGTCCGATGTCAACCGTTCCAATTTCGAAGTCACTTAAACTTACCAAACCGTCCCCGTTGCGATCGCCGACAGGCAGGAGATCGGCCATCGGGACACCAAGGGGATCTGGGAGCAGGGTATAGGTACCATCGTGAGCTCCTAGGCCTAAGCTGAGGTCAATGATGACGGTGTCAAAGGCGCTCAGGTTTCGGTCCAGCCGGATGACGATCTTGTCGTCGGCGTCCTTTTCGCAATTACCGTCCAGGTCGAAGTCCGAAACCTCTCCGTTAGGCCCCTTGCCAACGAACAAGACCTGCGAGGGCTTCACGCTCTGCACAATGGTCAACCCGACCCCCGCACCTTGCAGGATCACTTCATTATCAACGGTTAACTCGCTGCTTGTGTGAGTGTGTAAACCCCGGCCGGAACATCGATGGTATCGCCGGCTTCGGCGGCCCCGATCGCCTCACGCAGTGAACAGTCGGCGTCGCAAAGGCCGTCGTCGGTGTCCTCGGTCTTGGTGACAGCGATAGTGTTGGCGGTAGCCGACAGGGTTTCTGGATGGGTGGTCGGCGCCGCTTTCACCAATGCCGCCAACAGCAATATCGTAGCAATCGCTGTGAGACCAATCGGAAGGACCCAAAGGTGGTTCCTAGCCATATGTGACCTCCGTTCGTGGCTTGCTGATACCCTAAGTTTACGTTAGGAGTCGAATGGTTGATACCCTTTCCGATCATACTTCACGAATACCGCCGGAATTCCTACTCCCCACTACAACCCCTTGTCCCTAGCACCTCGTACACGGCACCCGAAGGGGTCAGCGTGCTGCGGATAAGGGCCACCTCCTCCACCCGCCACTCGACCTCTCCCTCGATGGCCGCCTGTCGGATGGCGTCGGCTACCCTGCGGCGTACCTCGGTGGGCGCTTCCTGCCTCAGCCGGCCCAGGGTCAGGTGTGGGGTGAAGGGGCGCGTTTCCCTGGGTAGTCCTGGGTCGGAGTGCAGGGTTTCGTCTATGCGCGCCTGAAGCTCCTTCAGGGTTTCCAGGTCTCCTTTGAGGCCGCCCCACACGACCCTCGGATTGTTTATGTTAGGAAAGGCACCGACGCCGGAGAGGGCCAGGGTTATCGGTCCCGTTCCCTGAACGGCCCGCTCAATGCTCCCCAGAACCGTGTCCACCAGGGCCGGGTCGATGTCGCCCAGGAACTTCAGGGTGAGGTGGACCCCCTCGGGCCGCACCCATCGTACCCCCGACGCTCCACCTCGGGTCAGGCCTTCGACGATGGCCTCCAGGGCGGCGCGGGCCTGCGGGGAGATATCCACTGCTATGAAGGCGCGGATGTGGTGCTGCGTGCCCACTAAATCCCCAGGAGGGCCCTGGCGTTACGTCCCAGTATGTTAACCCTGTCCTCGGGCCCGAGGGAGGCGTCCTCGACTTCTCTCAGCAGCCTCTGGTGCCGGATCAGGGGGAAGTCGGTGCCGAAGAGGATCCTCTCGGAGCCGGCGATGCCCACCACCGTGGAGAATATCTCCGGGCGGTAGAGGAAGGGGGACGCCGCGGTGTCGTAGTAGACGTTGGCCAACTCCCCTGGCACCTCGGGCATCAGGCCGTAGAAGGGCAGGCCGCCGCCCCAGTGGGCGCAGACTATGGTGTTCTCGGGGAAGTCACGGGCGAAGGCGTACAGCAGCCCAGGTGTGGTGTTGCCCTTTCCAGGATAGAGGTGCCCCACCGGCTCCGAAGAGTGGGTCAGCACCGGCATCCCCAGCCGCCTAGCGACCTCCATCACGGCCGCCATGGCCTCCTTGCTGCTGAGGTCTAAGCCCTGGGTGTCCGGATGGAGCTCACCGACGCCCTTCAGGCCCTCGGCGGCGCAGCGATCCAGCTCCTCAACCGCTCTTTCGCCCCAAGATGGGTTCACGGAGCAGAAGCCAATCAACCGGCCGGGGTAGCGGGCCATCGCGTCGATAATGTAGTCGTTGGCTTGCCGGCCCATGTCCGCGTCGGTCCAGCCGATGCCCATGGCTACCGCCGCATCCACCTGGGCCTCGTCCAGGGCGACGATCAGATCCTCGGCGGTGGCCATCCTGGACCGCGGATCGGAGAAGAGGGCGTCAAAGGTGGCGTCGCGGCGGGCATACTCCTCCCTGCCCTCGCGAAAGCGTGGAGGGAAGATGTGGGTGTGGAAGTCTATCACCATATTGAGCTAATTATAGGACGATCGGTCCGGTCAGGCATCGGAGAATGTATAATAGCTCAGGTTAATGTCTCCGTCAGCATGTAGAGGAGGGCGACCATGGTAGTAACCCGGCAGCTGGAAGAAGTGCTACGGATCATCCGGGAGAGGGCGTCCCGGGAGCCGCCGCCCACCATGGAAGAGGTCCGCGCAGTTGTGGAGAAGGACCTGGCCGAGGTGCCCGTGCCGGCCGACGTGGTGTGCCAGCCGGTGGATGCCGGCGGCATCCCCGGAGAGTGGATCGTGGCTCCCGGAGCTTCAGAGGAGAGGGTGCTGCTGTACCTCCACGGCGGTGGTTACTCCATGGGCTCGATTAACACCCACCGGGAGATGCTCGGCCGTGCCTCCAGGGCCGCCGGCGCCAGGTGTTTCGCCATCGACTACCGTCTGGCGCCGGAGAACCCCTTTCCAGCCGGGCTGGAGGACTGCCTCACCGCGTACCGTTGGCTCCTGTCCAGCGGAGTGGACCCGCGCAAGCTGGTGGTTGGAGGAGAGTCGGCGGGAGGCGGTATGACGATGGCGGTCCTGCTGTCCCTCCGGGACGCTGGGGATCCCCTTCCGGCGGCCGGGATCTGCATATCGGCGTGGGTGGACATGGAGGGTACCGGTGAGTCCCTAACCACCAAAGCGGACGTGGACCCGATGATAAAACCGGAGATGATCCCCGCCCTCAGGGAGATGTACATCGGCGATAGAGATCCTCTTACACCACTGGCTTCGCCCCTGTACGCCGACCTGAAAGGGCTGCCGCCGCTGCTTATCCAGGTGGGTTCCGCCGAGATTCTGCTGGACGACTCCACCCGGCTGGCCCAGAAGGCCAAGGAGGCCGGCGTCGACGCCACCCTGGAGGTGTGGGACGACATGGTCCACGCCTGGCACATGTTCGCCTACATGCTCCCCGAGGCCCAGCAGGCCATCGAGCGCATGGGGGACTTCGTCAGGCAGCACACCGCCTGATCGCACTGACGTTTAATGGTAGTGTGTCGTCCTTTTATCGACGATTTTCGTCTCAAAAACGGCCCACCGTTGACAGGGATTTCCAGCGTCTGCTAGCATCTCGCTAGAGACCAGCAGGAGGTTCGCCATGACGCAGTACGACCTGATCATCCGGGGTGGGACCATCGTCGACGGGCTGCTGACCCCTCGTTACGTCAGCGACCTGGCGATAAAGGACGGCAGGATCGCGCAGATCGGGGGACTGCGCGGTGCCCGGGCGTCCCGGGAGCTGGAGGCTTCAGGGCTGATCGTGGGGCCCGGCTTCATCGATCTCCATACCCACTACGACGCCCAGATCCAATGGGACCCCTACCTGACACTATCCGGCTGGCACGGCGTCACAACGGTGGTCATCGGGAACTGCGGTTTCGGCTTCGCGCCCTGCCGGCCGGTGCCAGAGGACCGCGAGCGGACGATGCTGTGTCTGACCCGCAACGAAGCCATCCCCTACGAGGCGATGGTGCAGGGAATGTCCTGGAACTGGGTGAGCTTTCCCGAGTTCCTGGACGACCTGGACCGGCGGGTCGCCAAGGGCGTGAACATGGTCAGCTACGTGCCGCTGACCCCGGTCTACTCCTGGGTAATGGGATGGGACGGGGCCAAAAGCAGGCGTCCAACCGCGACCGAGCTGAGGGAAATGTACCGGCTGGTCGAGGAAGGGATGGACGCCGGAGCCTGCGGCTGGTCGGCCCAGGTGATGGGCGAGAACTCGGGGCAGCGGGACTACGACGGTACCCCCATGATCACCGACCTGATGACCGACGAGGAGATCCTCGCCTTCGGAGAGCTGTTGGCACGTCGGGACGCCGGGACCATCGAGCTGACTTACGCCAAGGTGGACGGCGAAGGCAAGGTGGACGTGCAACAGCGGCTGGAGCTGTACGAGAGGCTGGCAGAGGCCTCAAAGCGGCCCATCCTCTTCCAGGCGGTACAGCCCGACGACCGGGACCCCACCAGGCACCGCCAGACCCTAGCCTGGCTGGAGGAGTCCAACCGCAAGGGACTCCGGATGTACGGCCAGGGCCTGACGCTGAGGGGAGGCTTCGAGTTCACCTTCGAGGACTGGAACCTCTTCGACGAGAGCCCCATTTGGCGCCACGCCACTGTGGGCTCTCTGGAAGAGCGAAAGCAGAAGCTGTCCGATCCCGAGATCCGGGCGAAGATGAAGGCCGACTGGGACGCCGGCATCATGCCCGACTCGGAGATCGTGGGCTCGGTGGCGGGGCTGGTGGTCACTGGCGTGGGCAGGCGGGAGCTTGAGGGGCACATCGGCATGTCCGTGGCCCAGATCGCCGAGCGCGAGGGCAAGCACGTCATCGACGCCTGCCTGGACCTGGCGGTCGCCGATGACCTTCAGACCGAGTTCCTGGGGCCACGGGCTCACGACGATCCCCGCAACACGGCCGAGGTGGTCCGCTCACCCTACGTGATCCCTGGGTTCTCCGACGGAGGCGCCCACGTCAAGTTCGTGGTGGCCGGCAACTTCCCCACCGAGACCATCACCTGGCTGGTCAAGGAGACGGGCCTGATAAGCCTGGAGGAGGCCCACTACAAGCTGAGCTACCTGCCCGCCTTCTTCGGAGGCGTCCGGGACAGGGGCTTCATCCGCGAGGGTGCGCCCGCCGACCTGGTGGTGTACGATCTGGAGGAGCTGGAGCTGGAGCCAGAGGAGATCCTCCACGACCTCCCCGGCGGTGACTGGAGGCGGGTGCAGAGAGCGAAGGGGTACCGCTGGACCCTGGTAAACGGCGAGGTCACCTTCCAGGACGGCGTGGAGACCGGGGCGGTCCCCGGGAGGCTGCTGCGCCACGGGCGGGGGTAGGATAGCGCCCCATGCCGCTGCCCCCGGACAGGGTAGACTACAGTCCCATCATCGACCGCCCCGCCATAAGGTGGCCCAACGGTGCCCGGCTCGCTTTGTGGGTCGCACCCAACGTCGAGCACTACGAGTACCTGCCCGACTACGACGGAATCCGCAACCCCTGGCCCCGCGTTCCCTATCACGACGTGCGTAACTACTCCCACCGCGACTACGGCAACCGGGTGGGCTTCTGGCGCCTACTGGAGGTCATCGACAAGTACGGCATCAGGTGCACCGCTTCCCTCAACCTGGCCGTGCTCGAGCACTTCCCGGAGATCGCCGAAGCCATGGTGCAACGGGACTGGGACTTCATGAGCCACGGCGTCTACAACACCCGCTACCTCTACGCCTACTCCGAAGAAGAGGAGCGGCAGTTCTACCGGGACGGCATCGAAACACTCAGGCGACACACCGGGAAGGATCTCAAGGGGATGCTGGGCCCCGCCAGCTCGGGCACCGAGCGCACCCCGGACCTTATGGCCGAGGCCGGCCTGATCTACCACTGCGACTGGATGCACGACGACCAGCCGGTGCCCATCAAGGTCAGGTCGGGCAGGCTGATATCGGTGCCATACTCCATCGAGCTTAACGACGCCCCTCTATTCCGCAATCACTTCGAGGCAGACTACTTCGCCATGATCTGCAAGGCCCAGTTCGACCACCTCTATCGGGTGGGTGCGGACAGCGGTCGCGTGATGTGCATTGCGCTTCACCCGTACCTGATGGGGCAGCCACACAGGATAAAGTATCTGGAGGAGATACTGGGCTACGTCACGTCCCACGAGGGGGTGTGGCTCACCACCGCTGACGAGATAGCCGAGTACTACCTGGCCCACTGCTACGACGAGGCGGTGGCCCACGCCCGACAGTTGAACGGATAGACCGGATGCCCACACAACCGCGCCCCGGCATGGACCATGACCATTACCAGTGGTCCCCCGTCGTCCAGAGACCGGCCCTGAGGTGGCCCGACGACGCTCGGGTCGCACTGTGTGTGATCCTGGTGCTGGACCACATGGAGTGGAGCCCGCCTCCCGAGGCCTACAGCGCCACCTTGCCCGGCGGTTCGGGGGCCCGTCCCTTCCCCGACTACGCGCGCATGTCTCACCGGGAGTACGGCCACAGGGTCGGGATATTTGCCCTGCTGGACCTGCTGGAGGGACACGGGATCGTGCCCACCGTGGCCATGGATGCCCTCACCACCGAAAACTACCCCTTGCTTGTGCGCCACTGCCAGGCCCGTGGCTGCGAGATCATCGGGCACGGGATCTCGGCAAGCCGCATGATCACCAGCAAAATGTCTGAGGACGAAGAGTCAGCCTACATCCAGGCCTCGCTGGACTCCATCGTGAGTGCCACCGGGACGGCCCCCGCCGGGTGGATGGGACCCGAGCACGGGGAGTCCACCAGGACTCCAGGGCTGCTGGCCCGAGCGGGCGTCCGCTATGTGTGTGATTGGGCCAACGACGAGCAGCCCTACACCATGAGCACGCCTGATGGGAACCTGACAGCGCTGCCTATCATGATGGAGCTGGACGACGTCATAGCCCTCTTCGACCGGAAGGTTCGCATCGACAGGTACCGGACGATGCTAACCGATGCCTTCGACGCTCTCTACCGCGATGGGGCCGGCAGCGGCCGTCTTCTGGTGCTCAGCCTGCGTCCCTGGCTCTCGGGTCAGCCCTTCCGCCTGTCCTTCCTGGACGACGCGTTAGGCCGCATGATGGGCCGACAGGGAGTGTGGGCTGCCACCGGCCGCCAAATCGATGACTGGTACCGACGACTAAGGCTGTAGCCCTAGGCGAACAGGTCCTCGATGCCACGATAGGTCCGCTCACTCCTCCGCCGTATTCCTCCAACCTCCACCCGGAAGGCCGCCTGGTCAACCAGGTATATGATGCGCCAGCTTCCAATCCTGATACGGTAGACGTCTCCGTAGAGCTTCTCGCACCCCGGAGGCCATGGCTCGTCACCCAGCGCTCTTAGCGCCACGGCCACACGACGATAGTCCGGCTCACGCAGCCCATCCAACTCCTTCTGGACTCGGCGGCTGCGAAGCCTAACTTCGAACTTGGGGGGCTCGCCGGTGCTCATGCTCGTCCAGGCTCACGGCCTCCTCTTGGGGGCTTGAGAGGGCCTGCTGCATCGCTACGGCATCCTCCAGGTCGTCGAGCTTCTCCAGCATTGCCTCGTACTCCTGGTACTGCACCAGGACGGCCTTGGGCTTCCCGTGCTGAGTCACGTAGACGGGAACACCCTTAGCCTCCAGCCGGGCCACTATGCTGGCGAGATTTGTCTTCAGGTCACTGACGGTTACGATCTGGGTAGCCATTCCCGCGGACCCCCCTTATTGTAGCTGGTCAGTCAGAGAAATTATACTAAAGTCAGGACTATAGATCAATCTATATTTAGGCCGTAATTTGGCACATCTCGCAACCGCCCATTCTATAAACCAGATGGTGAAGCTGAGGTTTCCCCTGAGGGCACCAGTCCGAGCCGGCGTATCTCAGGGACGGCCGCCGCCACCACGACCAGCAGGATAGCCAGGGCCGCCCCGGTTATCACCAGAGCTATGGTCGGGCTGAACACCTCGGCCTCCACCCCGAGAAGGAGCATCCCCAGGGGGCTCACCCCCATCGCCAGCATGAACATGCCGAAAACCCGGCCTCGGATGGCCGCCGGCGAGGCCACCTGCACCATGGTGAAGGCGCCGGTGTAGAAGAGCTGGAGCAGCAGCCCCAGCCCCAGGGATATTACCAGTGACGCGGGGAATATGGTGGAGATGCCGAAAAAGATAAGTAGGATCCCGGTACTCACTCCTCCCCCGAGCATCAAGGCCCTGAGCCACCGGGAGTTGCTGAAGGCGGCGATGATGCCCGCGCCCGCGATGGCGCCGACGCCACCGGCCGCACCCAGGAGCCCCAGGCCGTCGGGCCCCACCTCCAGGATGTCCCGGGCGATCACCGGCAGCAGGGTGTAGTAGGGCATGCCGAAAAGGGCCACCGTCAATCCCAGCAAAACCAGCCCCAGCAGCAGCCGGCTAGACCGGATGTGAGTCAGGCCCTCTCCCAGGCCCGATAGCACCGACGATGTGGGGGAGACGGGTCTGGCCCCCGGACTCCCCTGGAACCGGGTCTTGGAAAGCAGAAAGATCGCCGGGACCAGCAGGACCGACCCGACCAGGAAGGGCCACCCCAGCTGATCGGGGGTGAGGTCCATGATGTACCCGGCCAGTGTCGGGCCTAATAGCTGCGACAGGCTAAAAATGGCGGTGAACAGGGCCACCCCGTTACCAACCCCAGTCTGCTCTACGACTTCCGGTACCGACGAGGTTCGTGTTGGCATGGCCAGTGAGAAGACGACGCCGTTGAGGACCGCCAGGAGGAAGACCTGCCACACGGTGATGACGTCGGCGAACAGGAGAATGGCCAGGGCGAGCAGTATGACCAGATTGGCCGCGTCGCTGACAATGAGGATCGACTTCTTGTTCAGCCGATCGGCGATCAGCCCCCCGAAGGGAGGAACGACCATCATGGGCAGCCAGGATACGGCCTGGACCGCGGTGACCATGAAGGCCGAGTCGGTCAGCTCTAGTATGAGCCACCCCCGCGCGGTGGATGCCATGGCGAAGGAGATCATGAACGCCAGAGAGGACACCCAGAGAAGGCGGAAATCGGCGAAGGAGAACGCCCGCAGGGGCCCGCCACGTAGACGGCTGGGCCTCAGGCGGCCTTCCGACTCAGCAGACCGCACTGCCACTCACCGCTTCCAGTCTCACTGTCTCGACACCAGCACTCTCCGAAGGGCTCCATAGGGAACGATATAGCTTAAACCATCCTGGCTCCCACCGCCAACAATTTCGTCTACAGAACAGACCGGAGTTGACGGTCGAGTCCGTTTGATGTATGTATGAACGTACGTCAGTAGGTTGAACAAGATGCCTTAGCACGAGGAGGGAGCGTGAGCACCTACGTTTTGATCCATGGGTCCTGGCATGGTGCCTGGTGCTGGTACAAGGTGGTAGCCCGCCTGGAAAAGGCCGGGCACAGAGTAATAACCCCCGACCTGCCCGGGCTGGGCAGGGACCGCACGCCCATCTCCGCGATCGGTCCCGACACCTGGTCCGATCACGTCTGCCGGGTTCTAGACGCGGAGTCGGACCCGGTGATATTGGTGGGCCACAGCCTCGGAGGACTCATCATCAGCCAGGTGGCTGAGAAGCGTCCCGAAAAGGTGAAGACCCTGGTGTACCTGACCGCCATCCTCCTTCGCAACGGCGAGACCCTGCTGCGGGTGTCCCGGGACGAAGATGACGGTAGCTCCTGGGTCATCCCCAACCTGATAACCTCGGAAGACGAGAGCTACTCCTATGTCAGGCCGGAGGCCATCAGGGAGGTCTTCTACCACGACTGCTCCGACGAGGATGTGGCGCTGGCGGGATCCCTCCTGGTGCCCGTAGCGATGAAGCCTATGGCGGCGCCTTTGGTGGTCACCGACGAGCGCTTCGGTCGCATACCCAGGGTCTACATCGAGTGCCTGCAGGACCGGGCCGCTCCGCTGTCGCTGCAGAAAAGGATGTACACGGCATCGCCCTGTCAGCGGATCATCTCCATGGACACCAGCCACTCCCCCTTCTTCTCCAGGCCCGACGAGCTGGTCGCCCACCTGACGTCGCTGTAACCGGCACCTGCAGACAAACTTGACATGACCACAGCCTCTGGCTAGACTAACGGCGCGTTAGACCCAGCGCCGATCTCCTATCTCAAAGGAGGATCCACATGGCTGACATTACCGTAGGCGAACTGATTTACGACTACACGGTGGAAGTCAAGAAAGTCATCGAGTTCTGTCCCAACATGGAGGACGTACTGGCCGGGAAGGCCTCCCCTCCCGCACAGGGCGCCCGCAGGGACATATTCTTCGAGGGCACCGTGAACGGCCCCAAAATTTACGGCACCATAGCAGGCATAGACTATATGAACATCAGGGCCGACGGGAAGAGGGAGCTCCACATTCACGCAGCCATCACCACCAACGACGGCGCCACCATCGCCCTGGAGGCCGACGGGGTAGGCGCCCAGGGGCGCGAAGCCGGCCAACCCACACTCTTGGAAAACGTCCAGATGGTTTCAGCCCACCCCTCCTACACCTGGGTGAACGGCCTGCAAATATGGACCCAGGGCACCTCGCCTCCCGTCAACCTCAAGGGGTACGCGGCGTAGAGCCACGACCACAGCGCGGTACGCCAATCTGAACCCTCGATCTAACATGGAGGCTTGAATGCCATCGTCTAAGATCACCGTCGGGGACCTGATCTACGAGGTTGTCGCCGATATCACGAGCATCACCGAATTCGGTTTCAGCATGGAGAGCCTGGTTTCCGGACACGCTGGCCCTCCTCCTGAAGGAGCTCGCTTCGACGCCCAGTTCGAAGGCACAGTGACAGGAGGCCGGCTCCAGGGGAAAATCAGGGGCGCCGACTACCTCAACATGCGTGCCGATGGCCGAGCGGGGCTCCACATCCATGCCGAAATCAACACCAACGACGGGAACAACGTCTCCCTGTTCGCTGACGGTGTCGCAGCCCCAGACCCCGCGACGGGCCTTTTCAAGGTTAGCGAGAACGCCACCCTGACATCGTCCGCTCCGGCCTGCTCATGGGTGAATGGGTTGCAGATATGGGCCCAGGGCACCTTCAACCCGGCCAACGGCCACATCGAAATCAAGGGATACGCTGCTTAGGAGGAGCTGAAGTGCCCGCCAAGAAGGGGGCCGGCCTGCTCATGGTCTGGGTCGACGTGCCGGCGGAGGTAGAAGAGGACTTCAACCGCTGGTACAACAAGGAGCACATCGGCGACTTGCTTGCCATCCCCGGAGTCTTGGACGCTGCCCGCTACGTTGCCGTGAGCGGCGGGCCAAAGCACCTGGCCTGCTACGAGTTGGAAACCCCCGAGGTTACCTCATCCCCGGGATACCTGAAGCTGAGGGAGAACCGGTCGGAGTGGTCCAGGAGGGTCTCCCCCACCGTCATCGGGACCAACCTGATCGTCAATACGTACCAGCAGATCCATCCCGAGGGAGTCTCCTCCGCCCAGGAAGAGAGCGGCATGGCACCCGCCCTCCAGATCGGCCGCATGTCGGTCTCCGAAGAGGTTGAGGACGAGTTCAACCGGTGGTACAACACGGTCTACGTCCCCAACTACGATAAGGTGCCGGGATGCATCAGGGGCAGACGCTACCGGGCGGTGAGCGGGGCACCCAAGTACTCGGTCGTGTATGAGTTCGAGCACGAGAACGTCTCCCAGAGCCCGGAGTGGGCCGCCGCCCGGGACGCCCACCCGGACAACCCCCGCATGAGGTCCCTGATGACCCACGAGCCGGGCTCGCCGGGGATCTATAAGAAAACCTTCCCGGTATAGGGGGCGCGGGGAATCCCTTGGCAACCCTGGGCATAGTGCTGCCCACCTACAACGAAGCGGACAACCTACCGCGTCTAGTAGACGCCCTCGAAAACCTCTCCCTGCCCACGGAGCTTCGCCTTTTCGTGGTGGACGACGACAGCCCCGACGGCACCTCCCAAATAGCCCACGAGCTTGCCTCCCGCTACGGCAACATTTCCGTCATCACCAGGCCGGGCAAGCTGGGCCTGGGGTCGGCCTTCCGGGACGGTATGACGGCGGCCCTGGAGGCGGACTGCGATTATGTCTTGAACATGGACGCCGACCTGTCCCACGACCCGCAGGACGTTCCCCGGCTCCTGGAGGCGGTGGACACGGGCGGAGCGGGCATGGCCCAGGCCAGCCGCTACGTCCGGGGAGGGAGCATGCGGGGGTTAACCCGGTGGCGTCGGCTGAAGAGCATCGTCGCCAACCAGGCCTACCGCCGGCTCACGGGCACTCCTCACGAATCGACCACCAGCTTCAGGCTATACGGCAGGGAAGGTGCCCGGATCATCGTAAGCCGCAGCCGGGCCCGGGACTACGAGTTCCAGCCCGAGTGCATGCTCATATCCATGGCACATAGGCTGCCTGTAGTCGAGGTGCCCATCGTCTTCACCGACAGGGAAGAGGGGAAGAGCAAGCTCGGATTTGGCGTCAACGTCAGGTGGTTCCTCTTCTTCCTATGGGCCGTAGCGGCCTACAGGCTGCGCATCGGGAGGTTCTCCGGCCGCTGAGACGGTACGGTGGCCGAATGTGGCAGCGTCATCCCGCCGCGGAGAACACTGTGGCTCGGCTCCAGACTACCCGGCCATCCCGCGGGTCCATCAGGTCCCGTAGCCCGTCACCTAGGAAGGTGAAGGAGAGCATCAGCAAAGCGATGGCAGCCGTCGGGAAGAGGATCTGCTCGTAGGCCGCGAAGATGACCCCGTAGCCCTCCAGCATCATCGAACCCCAGCTAGGCGTGGGCGGGCTGATCCCGATGCCGATGTAGCTCAGGGCGACCTCGGCGAAGATGACCCTGGGCACCATGAAGGTGACGGCAACGATCACCGGCCCCATGGCGTTGGGCAGGACGTGCCGCAGCACGACGTGGGGCCCGGCCGCACCGGCCGCCCTGGCCGATAGCATGAACTCCCGTTCCCTCAGGGATAAAGTCTGTCCCCGCACCAGGCGGGCCACCGTGGGCCAGGAGGCCAGCCCGATGGCCAGGAACATCATGAAGAAGCTGCCCCCGAAAACCGCCCGCAGCAGTATGATGAGCAACAGATCGGGGAAGGCGTAGACGATGTCCACCCCCCGCATGATCAGGTTGTCGACCCGCGCGGTCGCCATGCCGGCGACGACTCCGACGATGACACCGATGATCAATACGACTACCGGAGTGAGAACCGCAACGGCCATGGAGGTGCGGGCTCCATGGATGAGCCTGCTCATGGTATCCCGCCCCAGCCGGTCCGTGCCCAGGGGGTGGTCCAGACCCGGGGAGGCGAGGATCGCATCGTAGTCCTGTCTCGTCGGGTCTTCCAGTCCTAGGACCGGGGCGAGACCTGCCGCCAGGCCCATGAGGACGATCATCACGGCGCCGACCACCGCAGGCTTGTTCCTGAGGAACCGTCGAAGGCCCAGCACCCATGGACGGCTGCTCTCGGCGAGGTTCGCTCGCCAACCGACTGATCTCGCCATTTCCTCGGTGCTGTTCATTTACTGGGCCACGCGATCGTAGCGGATTCGAGGGTCTACCGCCGCATATAAGAGATCCACGACCAGGTTCATGACCGCTATAGCAAAGGTGTAGAACAGCACTACGCCCATGATCAGACCGTAGTCACGCTGAAGGACCCCCAGCACGAACAACCGTCCGATGCCGGGGACGGAGAATACGGTCTCGACGATGAAGGAACCGGTGATCAGGAAGGCCAGCTCGGGACCCATTACGGTGAGGACCGGCACCATGGCGTTCCTTAACACGTGACGGTATTGTATGACCGAAGGCCGAAGCCCCTTGGCCCTAGCCGTCCGGATGTAGTCCTCCGCCAGCACTTCCAGGACCGAAGCACGGGTGACCCTGGCTATCAGCGCCATGGGCAGCGCCGCGAGGGCGATGATCGGCATCACGGCATGGGATGGGGACCCCCATCCGCCGGTCGGCAGCAGGGTCCAGTTCACCGAGAAGGCGGTCACCAGCAGCAAGCCCAGCACGAAGCCGGGGACGCTTGCGAAGATGGTGGCCAGGCCCACGGACAGGTAGTCCACGAGAGAGTTCCTGCGAAGTGCGGACGCCATACCCAGGGGGATGCCTATGCCAACGGCGAAGATGAAGGCCAGGACTCCCAGGGTGGCCGTGGTGGGAAACCCCTGGCGTATGATGTCCGTCACTTCCCGGTCCTGAAAGGTGTAGGACACCCCCAGGTCCCCTCTGACGGCGCCGGACAGAAAGCTCCAATACTGCTTCCACAGGGGCTCGTCAAGGTCGTAGCGGGCGTTCAGGTTCTCCACTACCTGGGGTGGTAGCTGCTTCTCCTTGTCCCAGGGCCCGCCGGGCACGAAGTGCATGAGTACGAAGGTGATGGTGGCTATGCCCACCATCACCGGAACGATCCACAAGACTCGACGAACCGTGTATCCTAGCATACTCCCTTCTATATTGCCCTACTCACCGCTGCGTGGGGAATCCCCTGTGCACCCGTGATCAGGGGAAAAACCCCCTGCCCTCCCCGAGCAAAGCTGGCGCTCTGCCATGACACCGGATCGTTGACTGCCGAGAGCACCCTATGCGAACATGCGTTCCACGCTGCTGAAAGGAGTCCCCCCGTGCTGATCAAACGTACCCCGGATGCCTACGAGAAGCTCCAGATCCTGGGAGGGATGTCCAGCGACGATATACTGTCCCAGGCGACCCGATCGGGCCGCGAATACCGTATGCCCTACTCCGAGCCCAGGAACAACCCCGGCCCCGGCGTATACAGGGCGGCGATGCCCAACGGCAAGTACATCAACCTGATGCGGGTGATGTTCACCGACTTCTGCATGATGGACTGCGCCTACTGTCCCAACAGCCACTGGGTGCCCCGGAGGCGTCACGCTTTCAAAGTGGACGAGCTGGCCCGCATATTCATGGAACTGCAGGGCCGGCACACGGTGGACGGCCTCTTCCTCAGCTCCGGGATAGCCGGAAGCGGCTCCAAGACTACCGAGCGTCTGGTGACGGTGGTGGAGATAATCCGCCGGAAGTACGGATTCACGGGCTACATCCACCTGAAGGTGATGCCCGGGACCGAGCGCCAGTACGTGGAGGCCGCTCACCAGATGGGCACCCGCCTGTCCGTGAACATAGAGACGCCTACGGTGGAGATGATGCGCCGGCTCAGCACCATGAAGGACCTGGAGCGAGACATTCTGGCGCCGATGACGTGGATCCACGAGCTGACTCAGAGCCACGGCAACGGGGCCGTGGGCCAGGCAACCCAGATGGTGGTTGGCGCGGCCGACGAGTCGGACCTGGACATCTTCCACCGCATGGACCAGCTCTACGGCGAGTGGAAGCTGAAGCGGGTCTACTACGCGGCCTTTCGCCCCGCTCGCCATACGCCTTTGGAGGAGCATCCGCCCACGCCCATGACCAGGGAGCACCGCCTGTACCAGGTAGACTGGCTCAAGCGCATCTATCGCTTCTCCAACGACGAGCTAAAGGTGGCCTTCGACGAGAGAGGATTCCTGTCCCTGGACCACGACCCCAAGACCTTCATCGCGCTGGAGCAGTCCGGCCGGTTTCCCATGGACGTGAACTCCGCCGGCCACGAGGAGCTGCTGCGCGTGCCGGGGCTCGGTCCCGTCGCGGCCCAGCGGATCCTGGAGAACCGGCGCCGCCACAGTATCGATAGCTGGCGTGACCTGCAGGCCATGGGTGTTGTGAGGAAGCGGGCGTGGCCTTTTCTCGGCCTACCGGGACACCGCCCGCCCACTGGGAAACAGCTAAGGTTGGACCTGTTCGGAAAGGAGATGCAATCACAGGAGCAGAGGCGGGCACGCGAGCCCGACGGGCCCCGCTCGACCGGAGCAGATCAGGGTTTCGCTCCCTGCGGCGAGGCCAGGTCCTGTGTGGGATGCTCTATGTACGGAGCGCCCGGCCACCCCGGCCCAAGCGCCTGAGGGACCCTGCCATGCAAAGGCTTCCTCTTAATTGACCCTCCGGCAGGTTGTCGTGCCAGGAGAAACATCGATGCACTCGAACTCCATGTCCGAGGGTATCTCTACCTTGACCTCGCCCTGAAACACGGAGTGAACCTCGGTAACTCCGGTAGAATCCGTGATGGCCAGGCTTATCGCCGCGATTTATCCCGGCAGTCAGAACTCCGACTATAGTGCCGACCACGATTTTCCCGATAAACCCTAAGAACGCTCTCATGGCGCCCTCCTTCGAGGCTTAAAGATAGCTGTAACCGGGCATACGGTGAAATGGAAGGCTTGATCCATAGGGTGAGCTAGAAGTCGCTCCCCTTGCCAGAGGAACACTGATGGAGATGGCCGGGGAACGGGTCTAGAAGGCCAGCAGATCCCGGGGGTTGTCCACCAAAATCCGGTCCAGCTGCTCGTCCTTGAGGCCGCCTTCCAGCAGCAGGGGAACGAAGTTGTAAAGGTCCAGGAAGCTGGCGCGCATGTTCACGTAGCGGGGAGGCCGCTCCGGCACCCAGGCACCCTGGTGGTCCATCGACAGCAGGACACGGTGGCCGTAGCCCGCCCCCACCAGGCCGGTGACCATTGCAACCCGCAGCGGGTCCATCTCTTCCCGGTTGCGGCCCACTAGGTCAAAGGCCATGTAGCAGCCCCGCCGTGCTATGCCCATGAGATGGTCCAGGTTGCCACGGGTACCTTCCAGGTGGCCCACCTGAATGCGGGATGGATCGGCCCCCTCGGACAAGAGCACGTCCAGGGCGATCAACGGGCCGGGCAGCTCTTCGGTGGTGGGCAGCAGCCAGCCGGCAGTGTGGATGCAGATAGAGACGCCCAGATCCCTGGATACCCTGGCCGCCGCCCGAAAGGCCTTCTCTTCGCCCGAGGAGAGGTTGGTGCCGTTCATCGCGATCTTGAGCACTCCGCACTTGACTCTGTTCGGTCCGACGCCCTCGGTTACCTCCCGGGTCATCCGCTCCGCCATCTTCTCCTGGTCCACCAAACCCCAGAAGAGGGGAAAGCCGCCGGCCTGGGTGTAGTGGCCCGTGGCGGCGATGACGTTTATGTCCAGGCGCCTGGCAACCTCCTGCAGCAGCTCGACGTCGCGGCCGACCTCGGGGGGAGTCACGTCGACCACCGTCTTCATCCCGTGCTGGCTCACCGCCTGCCCAAGGTCGTCGCAGATCTGCTTGAGGACCGCTTCCCGGTCGAAGCTGGGTCCCAGGTCCTCCCGGGCGCCGGTGTACCCCAGGACCACGTGCTCGTGGGGATAGGTGACGCCCATCTGCTCAGGAGGAATATCCCCCAGGACGGTCCTTGCGGCAGGCATTCCCAGCTCCTTTGGCCGGTTCGCTTTAATGCTATCCCAGGTCCCTGGACAGGCGCTGCAGGTACTCCACGTAGCTCCGATCGTAGACGAAGGCCTCCCTGGTCTCCGCCAGCCTTTCGGCCACCAGGCTCGCCACGTTGACCATCACCAAGTACCCCATGTCTCGATGCTCATTCAGGATCTCGCTCAGCGTAGACCCATCCAGTGCGTACAGCCTGCTCATCTCAACGGCGGTGGCCGCAAGGGTGCTCCTGAAGGGAGGGACCAGGGCGGACCAACCGAAGGCTTCCTGGGGCCCAATGCTGGCCACCGTCGTCCGGCCAGTGCTGCTGCCGTCGGGCCTCTCCAGGGTCATGTGGAGGCCTATTCTGCCTTCCACGACCAGGTAGAGACACCGGGCATGCTCCTCCTGCTCCAGGACAACCGCCCCCTTTATCGCCACTTCCTCCCGGCACACCGGCACGAGCAACTCCAGGTCTTTCTCCGACACCCCCTGAAAGACCGGAGACATCTTTAGGGCACGTTCGACCGACATTCAGACACCTTTCCCGACTCATTAAACTTATTTATCGCTAGTTCCGAGGATGCCTCTTGGCGAAGTCCTCGGCGATCTCGTTGAAGGTGACGAAGCGCGCTCCGGGGTGGCTGGTGATATAGGCGATTATCCTCTCCAACATCAGGAGTACCTGAGGGCGCCCGCTGACGTCCGGATGTATCGTCATCGTGAAGATGGCGTCGTCGTACTCGCGGTACACCCAATCGAACTGGTCCCGCCAAAGCTGCTCAATGTCCCGAGGGTTGACCCAGCCGTGGCTGTTGGGAGCTTTCTTGATGAACATCATGGGGGGAAGATCGTCCAGATACCAGCTGCCTGGTATCTCCACCATGTCCGTCTCCTGGCCACGCACCAGCGGCTTCATCCACTCCTCGGCGTCCTTTTCGTAGTCGATCTTGGTCCAGCTATCCCCGACACGAACGTAGTAACACTCGTGGTCGGTGTGGGACAGGCTGTGGTCGTAGGTGATACCGTGCTTCGACAGGAGCCCGATGGTAGCCTGGCTGACCTCCCACCAGGGGGCCACATACCCCCTCGGGGCCTTGCCTGAAACCTTCTTGATCAGGTCGATGCACTTGACTAGGATCGCCTCCTCCTGGGCCGGCGTCATCGACAGCGGGTTTTCGTGGGAGTACCCATGGAGGCCTATCTCGTGGCCGCCGTCCACCATCATCTTCGTCTGCTCGGGGAAGGTCTCGATGGAGTGGCCTGGCACGAACCACGTGGTCTTGATCCCGGCCCTCTTGAAGAGCGTGAGCAGGCGGGGCGTTCCGATCTCGCCGGCGAACATACCCTGGGAGATGTCGAAGGGAGAATCCTCGCCCTGATACGATCCCAGCTTGCCGGCCACCGCGTCCACGTCGATCCCGAATGCGCAGAGAATCTGCTTTCCAGCCATGGCCTTCCCTCCTGTGCGTTTTTCGGTCTAAGGGTATGTGTTACCGGTCGATGTGCAGCCTACTGATCCAGGTAGCCCCCGCCCTCCATCTTGAGGAGGTCCCAGGCGTTGAGCTTCTCCGGCCTGACCTTCACTATGACCCGGTTATTGCCCGGCTTGCCGTCTTCCAATACTGCCCTGACGTTCTCGTCGCTGACGCCGCCGAAATACCTCATCAGGATCTTTTTTGATACGTCCTCCTGGACCCCGACGTCGGTGCTCAGCTCGGCGATCCCCCGGACGGACACCCCCTGGGCGTTGTAGGAGCCTCCCTCTGTTGGGCGGGCGTCGCGGTCGACGATCGCGGAGACCTTCGGATTCTGGTTGAGGTTCCTGATATGCTGCCGTGGACGCACCCCCGCGCCTACGACGAACCAGAAGGCCTCGCCGTCCCAGACGTACCACAGAGGAGTCGTGTGGGGGTATCCGTCAGGCCTGATTGAGGTGAACCGGGAGATGAGCTTCTCGTTGAGGAAACTGTCGATCTCTTCCTTGCTCATGGCTACACCGGGCGCCCAGGTAAGGCTCATGGCTCCCTCCTTAAACGCGGCTGAACTGAATGTCCATTTCACAGGCGTACTGGACAAACTCACGCCCTTTGATGAGCTGAACTATCCACCTGGCGAACTCTTCGAGGTACTTTTGTAGAAGGTCCCGGGTGTCCTGGTCGATCAGGTTGCCCTCGGAGTCGAATCGGGCGGGAGCGAAGGCCTGGACAAGCACTCCCGGCTTGACCATCACCAACGCTCCAGTCTCCGAGAGGGTCTGCTGGAGCTGTACCTGGGCCCGGGCAGTGCCGGCTCTGCCACCTGCTCCCATGGTGGTGACCGGCTTACCCATCAGAGATCTCTCCCTCCTATCTCTAGAGGCCCAATCAATCGCGTTCTTGAGAGCTCCGGAGGTGCCAAAGTTATACTCGGGTGTGGAGAATAGCACTGCGTCGGCCATGCGTACTGCCGCCTTGAGGGCCGCGACCGGCTGGGGGTCACCTTCGGCCTCGACATCACCGTTGTAAAAGGGCAGGTCTTTGATATCGAAGATTCTCAGGTCCATCCCCTGGGGAGCGACCTCGCGCGCGGCCCGTAAAAGGCCGGAGTTGAAGGAGGCTTTGCGCAGGCTGCCCGAGATGCCGAGGACGCGGATGGGTTCAGCGATTGCGCCGGGGCTGGTCATTTTGGACTCCTTCTTAGTGGCTTTACTGGTGCGTGGCGCATTGGCTACCGGTTGCCTGTCGGGCGTCGCACAAAGAGGCCTCGGTCGATCGGTCCCTTCCGGTCTATGACCCTGCTGGACCCCCCGGGAAAGATCAGCCGTGGCTGACCAGACCCTCGTCTACCATCGCCTTTATAGCCCCGTCGAAACCCTCCAGCGCCTGGTCCACGTCTGCCTCTGTGTGCACTCCCGAGAGGCAGCCGCTGCACCGGTTCATGATATCTACACCCCGTACCTCCAGGGCCATGCGGAAGTTGTCGATGATGCTCTTGGACATGCCGTTCAGAGTGTTGGCGTCCATGCCCTCGATGGATCTGGCCCCGAAATACATGTGGAAAGTGGAGGAATCTCCGTAGACACAGGCCTCCACCTCGTACCGGTCCACGATGTGCCGAAGCCCCTGGCGCATCCGCTCGGCCATCCTGTCGGCCTGGTCCTGCATCTCGCCCGTGGCGGCGATCTTCAGGGTGGCGACACCGGTGGCGGCGCAGATGGGGTTGCCGTTGAAGGTGCCGCCCACCGAGACCCGCTGGAACCGGTCGCGTTGGGGGTCGCCGGTGTGGTTCATCACTTCCATTATCTCGCTCTTGCCGGCGACGGCGCCGCCGGGCATGCCTCCCGTCAGAATCTTGGACAGGGAGCACAGGTCGGGGGTTATGCCCACCTTCTGCTGCAGTCCTCCGGGACTCCAGCGGAAGCCGGTGATGACCTCGTCGAAGATGTTCACCACACCGTACTGCCGGGTCAGCCGATGCACCCCTTCCAGGAAGCCGGGATCGAGGGGCACGAAGCCGTAGTTTGCTCCTGAGGCCTCGGTGATGACCCCGGCAATGTCATTGTCACTGGCCAGGGTCCGCTCCAGGGCGTTCAGGTCCTGGGGCAGTACCACCACCGAGTCGATGGCGCCCCTGGGAATACCGGCGGAGTCGGGCGCGTCGAAGGGAGGAGAGTTTCCCGGCATGGCGTAATCCTGCCGGCCGTGATAGTGGCCCTCCCAGCGAATGATCTTGTCCTTGCCGGTGTATCCCCGGGCGACGCGCATGGCCGTGTGGGTGGCATCGCCGCCCGACGACACGAAACGGATCTTGTCAGCGCAGGGGATGAGCCGGTTGACCATCTCGCCCCACTCCAGCTCCCGCTCGGTGGCGCCGCGGCCGAACTGGGACCCTCCAGGCGCCGCCTGGATCAGCGCCTCCACCACCGCCGGGTGGGCGTATCCTAGCAGCAGGGAAAGGGAGCCCATTGCGAAGTCGATGTACTCGTTGCCGTCCACATCCCACTTGCGGGGACCCTCTCCCCTGGATATGGTCAGGGGGAAGGGGTCGGAGTAGTGGCCGTCGTGCCCCCCGGTCCCGGAAGGGAACACCGCCTGGAACCTGGGGTACAGCTCCGCCGACCTGGGGTTCTTTCGGATGTAGGCTTCTCTGATGATCTCGGCCACGGTGGTCCTCCTTTCGGATCCGGGAATGGCGGGTGAGGAGTGATTACCCGTCGTCGATAACTTTATCACAGACCCGGTGCCGGGGCTATATTAGCCCTTCAGCAGGCCAGGCAGCCGTCGGAGCTGCTCGATATCCAGCGCCGAGGCGAAGGTGTCTACATAAGGGTGGGCGGCCTGTAACCCTCGGGTCAGGGGTGCGTAGTCGGGGGTTCCCAGCAGCGGGTTCAGCCAAATCACCCGGTGCACCCGCCGCCGCAGCGCGGCCATCTCCCGGGACAGCTGCTCGGGCTCTCCGGTGTCCCATCCATCGCTGAGAATGAAGACCGAAGTGCTCCGGTCCAGCAGGTGGGCGTGCTCACGGTTCAGCGTTCCCAGGCACTCCCCGATGCGGGTGCCGCCGGACCAGTGGCTCACCAGGCCGCCCACGCCGGCCAGGGCCTCGGAGAAGGAGGGCGCTCTGAGGAGTCGCGTCACCCGGGTGAGGGAGGTGCTGAAGACGAAGGTCTCCACCCGGCCCGTCCTCTGTCCCAGGGCATAGACCAACTGGAGCAGAAGCCCGGCGCTGCGGTCCATGGAGCCACTGACGTCCAGCAACACCAGCAGGCGGGGGACCCGGGGGGTCCGCCTCCGTCTGGGTATCTCGACCAGCTCTCCGCCGTAGCTAAGGCTCCGCCTCAGCGCGCTCCTGAGATCAGGGAGCCCCTTGCGGCGGTGGCGTCTTAGGCGACGGCCCGGGCGGGAGGGCAGGCTACGGAGCAGGCGGGCGGCGATCTCCGAGACCTCCGCCAGGCGGTCTCCCCGGAGCACCGTCAGGTCGCGGCCCGTCGCCAGCTCGACCGGACTGGCGCCGGAGTACTGGCTAGCACCTGCCCCTGGCGACGATGGCTTCGCAGGTGATGGCGGGCAGCACCTCAACGGTCCCCATCTGTGCGAAGGGGCCCATGAACTCTTGCACTTTCTGGCTATCGCCCGCTTCAAGGATCAGGTTTAGAGTGTGTTGACCTTCTACTCCTGCCGACGCCTGAATATTGATGCCGGATTTACCGGCATTGTCGTTTGATAGATGCTGGAGAAGCATAGCGCCCATATTAGGGTCTCCCGCTGGACAGGTCTCAGAGCTATGCTGGGCCCTTACAATGAACAATGACATTTGGACTACGCTCCTTTAATGAATTTCTCCGACTATTCCCCAATCGGCTGAATCTTTGGCTGTAGTCGTTAATGATTAGCAGCCCTTAGCATATTACATTGTTCACCCCCCAGAGCTCCTGCACGCCGCACAGGAATTGTCGCTTCGGTCATACTGTCCGATCACGTGATGATCCTGCATTGACCTAGACCACCTTCACCAACAGCTCGTCCATGAGCCCCTCCCGCAAGCGCCGCAGGTCCTCGGCGTCCTTCACCAGGCAGCCCAGGGTCTGCTCCACCGTGTCCCGGTCAAGGGCGTCGCGGTGCAGCACGACCAGGGCGGCGGCCCAGTCCAGGGTCTCGGAGATGCCGGGCACCTTGTCCAGGCCGGCCTCCCTGGCCCCTTGGACGAAGCGGCATATCTGGCCGGCCAGGGCCTCGGAGACTCCGGGAACCTTCGACCGCACGATGCGCAGCTCCTTCTCGTAGGAGGGGTAGTCGATCCACAGGTACAGGCAGCGGCGGCGCAGGGCATCGGACAGGTCCCGGGAGCGGTTGGAGGTGAGGATAACAGTGGGTACGTGGGACGCCCTTACGGTGCCGATCTCGGGAATCGTCACCTGGAACTCGGAGAGCACCTCCAGCAGGAAGGCCTCGAACTCCTCGTCGGCCCGGTCCACCTCGTCGATGAGCAGCACCGGAGCCCGCTCAGCCTGGGTAATGGCGGCCAGTAAGGGCCTCTGGAGCAGGAACGCCTCGCTGAAGATCTCCTGCTCTCTCTCTTCGGCAGTACGGGAGGCGCCCTCGTCCAGCTTGATCCACAGCAGCTGCTTGGGGTAGTTCCACTCGTAGAGGGCGGTGGCCACGTCCAACCCCTCGTAGCACTGGAGGCGGATCAGGTTCGTTTCCAGTACCCGGGCCATGACATTGGCCACTTCGGTCTTGCCGACACCGGCCCGGCCCTCGATGAGAAGGGGGCGGCCCAGGGCTGCGGCCAGGTGCAGCGAAGTGGCGATGGCCTGGTCGGCGATGTAGTCCTGCTCCTCCAGCCGCGCCAGGACTTCCTGGATGGAGCCGGGGGCCATCTATCCTCTCGCTGCCTGGATTGCCCGCCACACCTTCTCGGGCTTGAGGGGCATGTCGATGTGCTTTATGCCGAGGGGCGCCAGGGCGTCCACCACCGCGTTGACCACGGCCGGGGCAGCGGCGATGGTGCCCGCCTCACCCGCACCCTTTACTCCCAGCGGGTTGGTCGTGGAGGGTGTCACGGTGCGCTCCAGCTCGAAGGAGGGCAGCAGGTCGGCGGCGGGGACGGCGTAGTCCATCATGGAGCCGGTTAGGAGCTGGCCGCTGTCGTCGTATATGGCCTCCTCCTGGAGTGCCTGGCCGATGCCCTGGGTGACCCCACCATGCACCATGCCGTCCACGATCATGGGGTTGATGACATTGCCCACGTCGTCCACTGCTATATAGCGTAGTATCTTTACCTCGCCAGTATCGGGGTCCACCTCCACCAGGCAGACATGGGTGCCGAAGGGCCAGGTGAAATTCTTGGGGTCGTAGAAGCTGGTGGCTTCCAGACCGGGCTCCATCCCTTCGGGGAGGCTGGTGGCCATGTGGGCCGCCAGGGCCATCTCCTGGAAGGTCTTGGCGTTGGCCGGTGCGCCCCGAACGAACATCTTCCCGTCCTCGTAGACCATGTCCGCCTCTGCGGCCTCCATCAGGTGGGCCGCCAGCTTGGTTGCCTTGTCCTTGATCTTCCCGACACCCAAGTATACGGCGGTGCCTCCGACGGCGGCGCTCCGGCTGCCGAAGGTCCCCACGCCGAACTGCATCTGGCCCGTGTCTCCGTGGACCACGTCCACGTCCTCCATGGGTATCCCCAGCTCAGATGCGGCCAGCTGGGCGAAGGTCGTCTCGTTCCCCTGGCCATGGGGGGAGGAGCCGGTGTACACCGTCACCTTGCCTGTCGGGTGCACCCTTACCAGGGCGCTTTCCCAGGTGCCCGCCTGGGACCCCAGGGTAGTGACGACGGCCGACGGGGCCAGCCCGCAGATCTCTGAGTAGCTGGAAAGACCGATGCCCAGGTAGCGGCCTTCGGCGCGGGCCTGCTCCTGTTCCCGGCGGAAATTCGTATAGCCAGCCATCTCCAGGGCCCTGTTGAAAGCACCCTCGAAGTTGCCGGTATCGTAGCTCACGCCGGTGACGATGGTGTGGCCATTGTCGAAGGGGGGGACCAGGTTCTTGCGGCGTACCTCGGCGGGGTCCATGCCGACCTCCCTGGCGAAAAGGTCCACCATCCGCTCGATTACGTAGGTGGCCTCGGGGCGGCCCGCACCCCGGTAAGCGTCCACTGGAGTCGTGTTGGTGAAGGTGCCGTACACCTTGCCGTAGACGTTGGGGGTTTTGTAGGGACCCACCAGCATGAGGCCGAAGAGGTAGGTCGGGATCAAGGAGGCGAACACGGAGAGGTGGGCCCCCATGTTGGCGTGCACCGTGGCCTTGAGACCGGTGATGGTGCCGTCCCGGTTCCCCATGATCTCCACGTCCTGGATGTGGTCCCTCCCGTGGTTGGTGGCTATGTAATTTTCCTGGCGGCTCTCGATCCACTTGACGGGCTTGCCAAGACGCTTTGCAACCACCGCCAGGATGATTTCATCGACGTAGGGACATATCTTGCTTCCGAAGCCGCCGCCCACGTCGGGGGCGATGACGCGGAACTGGTGCTCGGGATGGCCCGTGGCCAGGGACACCAGCAGCCGCACTATGTGGGGCACCTGAGTCGACGTCCACATGGTCAGCTGGTTGGTACCCTTGTTGTAGTCGGCTAACACGCCCCGGGGTTCGATGGCGTTGGCGATCAGGCGCTGGTTGATGAGCCTCTGGCGGACTATCACTTGGGCATCCCGGGCCGCCGCCTCGATATCGCCGCCGCTCAGCTCCCAGTCCCAGGCGATGTTGCTGGGGGCGTCCTGGTGGAGCTGCGGCGCGCCAGCCTCCATAGCCTTCTCGGCATCCACTACGGCGGGCTGGGGCTCATATCTCACGTCCACCAGTCCGGCGGCGTCTGCCGCGGTGGCGGGGTCGCCTGCCACCAGGACGGCTACGGCCTCACCCACGAACCGTACCGTATCCACGGCCATGGGGGGATGGGCGGTTTGCTTCTGGCCGGGCATGATCCATCCCGTGGCCAGACCGCCTAGCTCGTCCTGCAGTTCCGTTCCGGTGAACACGGCGATCACCCCGGGGTGGTTCTTCGCCCTGGAGGTATCGATGCCCGTGATCCTGGCGTGGGCGTGGGGACTCCTCACTATCGCCGCGTGGAGCATGCCCACCAGCCTGATGTCGTCCACAAAGGTCCCCTGGCCGGTGATGAGCTTGGGGTCTTCGCGCCGCTTAATGCTCGATCCAAAGACGGAAGTGGTCATCCCAACCTCCTGGTGTAGATGAGGGACTCGGGAGAGGGGGTCCGAATGGGGATACTCTACCGGAATCGGATGCCGCTGACAAGGGTTACGGAAGAGGGTAGGCAGGCGGAACGCTCAATTATTTTGTTCGGCCACCGCCAATATAGCTCTTATGATCTTATCGTACCCGGTACAACGACACAGATTGCCGGCGACTCCCGTCCGTAGCTCCTCCTCGGTGGGGTGAGGGTACTTGTCCAGGAACGCTTTGGCCGACAGTATGAACCCAGGGGTACAGAAGCCGCACTGGAGCCCTGCATGGTCGATGAACGCCTGCTGGATCGGATGGAGCACGCCTCTCTCGGCTAGGCCCTCGATGGTCATGATGTCGTGACCGTCGGCCTCCGCACCGAAGGCGAGACACGAGTCTATGGCCTCTCCGTCGAAGATGACGGTACAGGCCCCGCAATTGCCGTTGCTGCATCCCTCCTTGGTGCCCGTGAGAAGCAGCTCGTCACGCAGCACTTCCAGCAGGGTCTGCCAGGGCTTCACCAGCAGCTGGTGCTCATCTCCGTTGACGCTCAGGGTGATCGGTATTTTTCTTATGCTTCGTTGCACGGTAAGCTCCTGGGTTGAGGTGACCTAGACTCCCAGGTCGGCAAGGCAGCGCTCCAGGGTTCGTCTCGCCAGGACCCTGCACAACTCCAAGCGGTACTCCCTTGATCCCCGGATGTCCGTTATTGGGTTCGCGGATTGGGGTACCAGATCAGCAGCCACCTTGATGGCGCTTTCTGTGACCGCTTGCCCTTCTAAAGCAGCCTCCGCTTCCGTGGCCCTTACGGGCGTGGGCGCTACCGCTGCCAGAGATATTCGGGCCCGTGTGCACCGGCCCGAAGCGGGATCCAGTGCCAGCATGCTGGCGACGCCGGCGACGGCTATGTCCATTTCCTCCCTGGGAATGAACCGAAGGTACCGGCCGGCGCTGTGAGGTAGTGGAGGAGGTACGTGTATCTCGACGAGTAGCTCTCCCGCCTGAAGAGTTGTTTTACCGGGGCCCAGGAAGAAATCTTCAAGTGGGACCTCTCTCGTCCCACCCGGACCTGCCAGAACTGCCCGGGCTTCGTACGAAAGCAGGGGTGGCACCGTGTCTGCGGAGGGGGCGGCGTTGCACACGTTGCCGGCGATGGTCGCGCGGTTTTGGATCTGGGTTGCGCCTATCAACAGGCAGCTCTCTTTAATCGAGGGGTAGAGCTGGCCTACGGCCGGGTACTCCGCAGTACGGGTACACGACACTCCCGCTCCGATATGGAGCCCTTCCCCTTCGACATACTCCAGCCGTTGCGCTTCCGGGACCGCCTTGATGTCGATCACAACCCCTGGGGACTTTCTCCCGGAGCGGATCTGGTCCACCAGGTCCGTACCGCCGGCCAGGATCACTCCATCTCCGTCTGCCCTGGATTTGGCTTCTACTGCCTCTTGGAGGGTACGGGCAGCTACAAAGTCGAAGGGGTTCATGTCAATCAGCCCTCGCGATCCTTCTTGAGAAGGCCGAGGACCACCTCCGGTGTCATGGGGGCCCGGTCCGGTGGAACTCCTATGGCGTCGAGGATAGCGTTGGCGATGGCGCCCTTTGGCGGCACCAATGGTACCTCTCCAACACCCCTGAGGCCGTAAGGTCCTACCAGGGAGGGCACCTCGATGATCTCGGCGCCGATCATGGGTAGGTCCAGAGCGGTAGGCATCCGATAGTCCAGGAAGGTTGGGTTACGGTTGACACCACCGCTCCAGTCTACTCCCTCGCTCAAGGCCCAACCGATTCCCTGGACGGCGCCCCCTTGCATCTGACCCTCCACCTGGGCGGGGTTCACCGCGCGGCCCACGTCCTGGAAAGTGGTATATCTCAGCAGCCGTACTTTGCCCGTTTCCGGATCTACCTGCACGTCCGCGACGTGAGTGGCGTAGGTGGGTGCCAGTGGCAGACCTGAAGCCGAGCCACGGCCCACGATGGGGTCCTCGCCACTGCGTATGCTTTGCAGCGCCAGCTCCTCAAAGGAGACTTTCTTTTCGGGAACGCCCTTCACCCGGAACTGGTCGTCCACATGCTCGATTTCACTCTGGTCCACCTCGAGACGCTTCGCCGCTCGGTAGGTTAGCTGGTCGATGATCTCCCGGGCGGCCTTCTCTATTACCACGGCCATGCTGTAGGTGATGCGGCTGCCGCCACTGACATCAGTGTATCCTACATTCTCGGTGTCTCCAATGGTGACCGTTACCTTCTCCCAGGGAATCCCCAGCGCCTCGGCGACCATCTGTCGTGAGCTGGTGCGGGTCCCATTGATGTCCACCGGACCCATCATCAGGGACGCCGTACCGTCCCCGTGGAGGGTGATGTGGCCGCTCGAAGTCTGCATCCCCCCGGCCCAGAATCCAGAGGACATGCCCCGGCCCACATAGGACCCCGGAGGCTTGGGCGAGGTCCACGCATCGTGGGCCTTGACCCTTTCCAGAATAGTCTTCATCCCGATGGGGCCCAGAGGAGTGCCGTCAATGAGGGCGTCGTCATCCTGGACCACGTTCTTTAGTCGGAACTCCAGGGGGTCCATGCCAATGGCCCTGGCCATCTGGTCGACGTTGCTCTCCACGGCGAAGCATGAAAGAGGCGCACCCGGCCCCCGGTAAGCCTCCACCCTGGTCTTGTTTGTGACTACCTCGTACCCCACCAGCTCGTGATCGGAGATTCTATAAGGGGCGATACCGCTGCTCAAGGCGCGCATCAAGGGCGAGCCGGGCAGGCAACCGGCGTCCAGGGTGACCTCCATCTTGATAGCCTTGAACGTTCCATCTCTCGTGGCTCCTGTCTTCACACGCATGAAGGAGCCGCTGGTGCCGCCCGTGGACCGGAACACCTCGTCTCTGGTCATCACCATCTTGACCGGCTGGCCCGCTTTCCGGGAAAGGAGGGCTGCCAACGGCTCCAGGTGGGTGTAGAACTTCCCGCCGAACCCTCCACCGATCTCCGTCGGGATCACGTGGATCATGTTCCAGGGGAGACTCAGCAGCCCTGCCAGTTGGGTTTGGAGCCCGAAGGCTCCCTGGGTTGTAGACCACACGGTAACACGACCATTCGGGTCCACACTGGCGACACAAGCCTTGGGCTCTATATATCCCTGGTGTACCGGCATCGTCCTGTACTCTCGCTCGATGACGACGTCGCACTCTTCCAGGGCCTGGTCCACGTCCCCTTTGGAAATCTCCAGATGGACCGGAACGTTAGTCGGAGATGCTCCTGTGCGTCCCCCCGGTTCCCTGGTCCGGAGTTCCGGGTGGAGTATGGAAGCGGCAGGGCTCATCGCTTCTTCAATGGTGTTCACAGCTCCCAGGTCTTCATATTCAACTTCAATGAGGCTCAGGGCCTCCTCGGCCACTTCTCGGTCGGAGGCGGCAACGGCGGCCACAGGCTGTCCGGCCCACAGGGTCTTCCCTTCGGCAATAGCCATCTTCCTCAGGTCTGCCCAGTTTATGGGAAGCTCGCCCATCGGTATCTCGCCCGCCTGACCCAAAGGAGGGAAGTCTTCGGAGGTGATGACCGCCCGCACGCCAGGCAAGGCCATGGCCTTACTGGTGTCCAAACGGAGGATACGCGCGTGAGGGAGGCTGCTGCGAAGCACTGCTCCGTGGAGTGCGCCGGGGACCAGTATGTCGGCCCCATACCTTGCCCTCCCGGTGACCATCTCCGTGGCCGCTTCCTTGGGAGTGCTCCGGCCGATTACTTTGAACTCTTTAAACCTGGTGGCCATGATCCCTCCAATCCGGGCAACTCCCCGGGGTCAGGATTTAGAAACAGTGTAGGCGCACCGCTTTCGGCGGTCAATCCCCATGGGTGACCCGGCCCACCTTGAATGCCGATCCCGAAGTCAGGGGCCTGAAGCCCTTTCACGGTCCAATTCAACCCGGACGCCCCGCCGCTGGTCGATGCCTTCGCTGGCGACGGTGGGACCTTGGGACGCTCCCGGAACCGACCGGCACATGGTACCGGGCCGCATGGTACCGGACAATGAAACCCAACCCGGACGCCATGTCCCTTCAACACGTCTCTCCTCTACTCCAGCTGCCGGACCCTCTGATAGGCAAAGAAGAACAGGAACGCCAGGGCCAGCCCCACCACCCCTACCACCGTGGCGGCCAGTGGGGCGCCGGCGTACCAGGCAAAGAGGCCTATCAGCAGGCTAGAGAAGGGGAGAAAGCCCTGACTGTAGTTCTGGAGGCTGGATATCCGGCCTCGCAGAGTGTCCGGCGTCAGGAGCTGGATCAGGACGCCGTTGGTGGTGCGGAAGGCGGACTGGGACATGGCCATCAGGGCCAGGAAGATGAAGGAGGGGACTAGCCAGTCCGACTGGGCAAAGAGGATGGCGCATGCCGAGCTCACACCCGCGGTCACCAGGCAGATCATGCCCTTTTTGAACACGAACCCAAATGATGCGATAGTCAGAGCCATGAGCAGACCGCCGAAGCCGGTGGTGGCCAGGAGGTAGCCGCCGAAGTCGGCGCCCTTGTCCAGCACGTCGGCGGTGAAGACGGGCAGCAGGAACCAGATGGGGTGCAGCAGTACGTTGGGGATCAGGGCCAGCACCATCAGGTTGCGGATAGCCTTCTCCCCCCTCCAGACGTAGCGGACACCCTCCTTGAGGTTGGCCAGGGGTGACTCCAGCGCCGCCGTGGCCTTCAGCGCGTATGGTGTTCTCATGGGGAACAACGCCAGCACGACCATGGAGTAAAGGGCGGCTTCGATGGCGAAGTTCCAGGTGAAGCCCAGCTTGAAGATGAGTATCCCGCCGACGAAGGGCCCGATGGCGCGGGTGCCGGGTATGGTGAGCACGTTGGTGGCGTAGGCCTTGATCATGTCCTCCTTGGGCACCGTGTTGGCAATCAGAGCTTGCTGCATGGGCATGGTGATGGTGCGGCAGGCTCCCCCGAAGAGGACGTAGATGTATACGTGCCATGCTTCTTGAATCCGGTCTGAGGCGTACAGGAAGGCAAAGAGGGCGGCCGATGTGGCCAGGAGGAACTCGGTGGTCATGAGCAGCTTCCGCCTGTCCACCCTGTCGCCCAGCACTCCGGCCCAAGGTCCTACCAGAAGCACCGGAAGGGTGCTCAACCCACCGGCGGTTATCACGAGAAAGGGAGAGGCGGCCGAATCGGCGGTAAGGTCTCTAACCAGCCATCCCGCCGTCAGCAGCTGGAGCCACATGGCGCTGTTGCTGCAGAAGTTGCCTACCCAGAGAAAGCGGTAGTTCCTGTGGCTTATGAAGGAATCGACGGTGTGCAAACGGGGAAACCGACGGCGGCCGGTGGTGTGGGATCGCGCCTCTCCGGTCTCGCGGCCGGTGGGATCGCTGGACATGGGGCGGCGCCTCCGGGCCGGGCTGACGGGACAGGCGCCATTCTGGGCTCTCACGCCCTACGTGTCAAGGGTCGGGACGCCCTCGCCCCAGCCCTTCGTCGAGCTCAGGAACACCCCTCTCCCGCTGGGAGAGGGGTCGGTGAGGACACAGATACCCGTCTTGACAAACGCCAATCTGCGTAGAATAGTTGGATGGACCGAAAAAAGGAGGAAGAAATGCGAGCTATCATATACGAGACCGGGGGCGTAGACGCTCTCAAGATCCAGGAGATCCCCGATCGTGTCGCCGGTCCGGGCGAGGTGCTGGTCCGCGTGAAGGCATGCGCCATGAACCACCTGGACGTCTGGGCCACCAAGGACCCCAACAACAGAATGTTCGGCGAGCCTCGGATAATGGGCGCGGACGTTGCCGGGGTGGTAGAGGCCCTGGGCGCAGGAGTGGAAGGCTACTCTGCGGGCGACGCGGTGCTGGTTGCCCCGGGACTCAGCTGCGGCCACTGCCTCATGTGCCAGCACGGCCTTCACTCCGACTGCGCCGAGTACAAGCTCCTGGGCGTACGGCGGGACGGCGGCTACTCCGAGCTTATGACCATACCGGCCGTCAACCTGGCTCCGAAGCCCGACAGCCTTAGCTTCGAAGACGGTGCGTCGGTTCCCCTTGTATTCATCACGGCCTGGCGAATGCTGGTGGAGAAGGCGCGCGTCCGGCCCGGGGAATGGGTGCTGGTCAACTCGGCGGGCAGCGGCGTGGGCATCGCCGCCATTCAGATCGCCAAGGTACACGGGGCGCGGGTCATCGCAACTGCCAGCACTCAGGCGAAGCGGGACAGGGCGCTGAAGCTGGGAGCCGAGGCGGCGGTAGACTACACCCAATCCGGCTGGGCCGACGAGGTGGTGCGCATAGCCGACGGAAACGGTGCGGACGTCGCCATCGACAGCGCCGGGGGCAGTATCCTCGAGCAGACGCTGAACGCCATGGCCAAGAGTGGCCGGGTGGTGAACTGCGGGAACACCGAGAACGTGGCTTGGAACATGAACCTGGACTCCCTGCGCAATCGCCGCCTGTCGCTGGAGTACTCCTTTATGGGTAGCAACGGGTACCTGAACGAGGTCCTGAAGTTCGTCAACACCGGAGGGATCGTGCCGGTGGTCCACAAGGTGTTCCCCTTCGAGCAGGTGCAGGACGCCCACAAAGCCATGATCAACCGGGACAACTTCGGCAAAATCGTCCTGACCTGGTAGGGGACCACACCGGTGGGATCTCCATAATGCCCAAGATCGCGGCCTTCGCCGGCTTTCTCTTGATGACCGCCGCCATGGTTGCCTGCGGAGGGGGGGTCTCGAAGGATGCGCTGGACCGGGTTTCCTCCGATCTGACGGAGGCCCAGGAACAGCTCGCCGGCCAGGAGGAGACCATCCGGACTCTCTCCGAGGACCTGGCCGCCGGCCTGGGACGCACCGAGGGCGTGGCCGACTTCAACGACATCCTGCTGGAAGGGCCTACCGTGACCGACATCACCCCTTTCTCGGCCACGGTCCTGGCCACCACGAGGGTCGACGTGGTCTGCGGCGTCTCCTACGGCGCTACCACCGAATACGGTTGGATCGCCACCGACATGGACATGGCCGGCGGAGGCCACAGTGACCATCACCCGCTGCTCACCGGCCTGGAGCCGGACACCGAGTACCACTACTCCCTTGGGGGGATCGACGCCGACGGGAACGTATACCGCACCGGAGATTTCACCTTTCGGACGCCGTCTCTGGACACATCAGAGGCCCGGCGTCCCTCCGGAGACAACCTGGCGCTGTCCAGCAACGGCGGGAAGATAGTTGACGCCAGCAGCATTTTCGGCGGCGGCGGTAACGACGGCCCATGGGGCGGCGACAACGCCATCGATGGCGATGCGGGTACCCAGTGGTCGACCCAGGGTGACGGAGACGCCGGCTGGATCGAGATCCAGCTCCCCGGCGAGACCCGCGTCACGTCCATCGGCTTCTGGACCCGCAGCATGGGGACCTCCGCCGAGATACTCTCCTTCCGCGTCATCACCGACCGTGGGGAAGTGGCGGGACCCTTCGAATTGGAGGGCGCAGGCGCTCCGCGCTACTTCCCAACAGACCTCACGGCCGAGCGGCTCCGCTTCGAGAACGTCGGCACCAGCGGCGGCAACACCGGCGCTGTGGAGATCGAGGTATACGGCAGCCCGGTGGGGTGAGGTCTCCTGTCTCCACTTCAGTCTAACCATCTCCCAATCTTTACTGTGAGCCTGCTTTAAGGCGAATAACCGGCGACCAACAAACGGTAGCCCAGGTCACACTCAGGAAGGGACCGCAGGGCGCCATAACTGGCGTCCCAAACTCCCGAAGAAAGATCGTCCTTCAGACGCTCCCCGCCGCGGTCCAGCACTTCGGGCGAAAGCTGGGCGAGACTCGAAATAGCCCCCCAGACTTCTGGAATGAGATACGCCTCGGGTCTCCGCCAGTAGGCGCCCGCAAACCCGTCGGTACAGTCAGCCGGTATAGGCACCGGCGTAACCGAGAGTACTTCAAGGTGAGTCTGAAGGTCGGCAATTCCGGGCGATCGAGTGTCTGACCCAAGGGACAACGCTTGGGGGAAGTAGTCGAACAACCAAAACCGGTGGTTAATTGCCGACTCGAAGAAGAGGATAATCTGCCGTTTGGCCACCCGGCACAGCTCGGCCAATCCGAGGGACAGGTTAGACCAGTGATGAATCGTCAAAGTGGCGAGAGCGGCATCGAAGGCTTGTCCGGGAAACGGCAGCGACTCGGCAACGGCTCGGACGGCCGGCGCTGCGTCAGCCAGGCGCTGGGCGAGCATTTCCAAGGCGGGTTCCACGGCCACCACCCAGAGGTCTGAGGGCTCATAGTTACCGGTGCCGGCGCCAACGTTTAGCACCGTTCGGGCATCGCCCAACGCCTCATGGATGATCCGTTCGATACGAAGGTCGGGCCAACGGGCCGCTCCGTAACCAACACCGATGGTCTCGTAGACTTGGTCTGCCGGGTCTTGACCCATAGCTAAACTTGTATTTCCCAGATCAAAGATGGCCCTGCGTGTGGGACCCTCTGGCGTGCCGTGAACTATAAAACGGCATCCTTAGGGCGTCAACTGCATCCGATTCACTCAACTGACCCACTCTCATTAGGGGTAACTGCCCCATGACGCTCGTAAAAGTCCAAAATTGCCTGCCCCTGGTCTGAAGACTAGTCAGAGTCCAGTGATCCATATCCTCCGGCAACACCAGCCTTCTCAGGAAGCTGCCCAGGTTATAAGCCAGGACGAACAGCCATAGCGTCACCTGGTTGACCACGAACTTCTGGCAGGAAAGCCGGGTCCAGTTCAGGGCATACTTGCCTCCTTGATCAACGCCGTGCACGGCCATTGTAAAAGCGGACTATGCTTTTTGGTCGATAGCTCAGGCTGGTCACGATGAAACCAACCCATCCCGTACATCGCCGGAAGTCGGCGCACGGATCGGCAGCCTTTGGGGTGTGACCAGCAGCAGGAGGGACGGCAGCACCACCAGCGCGGCCACCAGGGCCAGGAAGATCATGATGGCGGTGAGGATCCCAAAGGTGGAGATCACCGGCATCGGCGCTAATCCCATGATGGCGAAACCCACGATGCTGGAGACCGCCGATGCCAGCAGCGAGACTCCCGTGCCAGCGGTGGCACGTCGTAGCGCCCGGGTCCGGTCGGCGGTGCGCCTCAGCTCCTCGCGGAACCGCTCAGTCATGTGGATGGAGTAGTCGATGCCCACCCCGATGGAGATGGCGCCGATGGTGGCGGTGACGAAGTTGAAGTTGAAGCCGATCACGTGCATCAAGGCCAGCAGCCAGGCCACCACCAGCCCGACAGGGATCACCGTCACCACGGCATAGCGGAGGGAGCGCATCGCCAGCACCAACAGCACCAGCGAGGCAGCCACCGCGATGGGCAGCGAGGTCCGGAGGGTGCTGGTGGCGGCGTCGAGCTGGCCCTCCCTCGCGAAGGGCGAGCCCGTCAGGCCCACTCGCCTGATGGACGGCTCCCGGCCGAGGCGCTCGAGGTCGCCGGTCAGCGCCTCCCGGGCATTCTTAACGGTGGTCTGTCCCCGGGAGCCGGGGATTCCGATCTGGAGGACGGCCACGTTGTCGCCGCTCTCCTCGAGCCGGTGGAACAGGACCGTCCGAACCTCGTCGGCCGTGTATACGGTGGTGCTTTCGTCCAGCGGAACCCCTTCGCCGACCACGTAGTCGAAGACGGCCCTTATCTGTTCCCTCGAGTCCGGCAGCCCGTCGCCGTCTGAGTCGTTAACCTCCACCCCGGTAGCCGCCGAGATACGGCCCCTGGCGTAGTCGCTGGACATCGTACGCTTCACGATGGACAGCAGGTTGGGCTCCCACAGGTTGACCCTTCCGTCGGCCTCACGGCCGACATAGGGGTTGGCCGGGAGGCTTTCCACGAAGGAGTCCACAGCTCCGAGGGCCTGGGGGGCCGTCAGGTCTCCCGCTACGTAGACGATGGCCGGCTCCCCGCCCCTCTCGGCCACGTGCTCGTCCAGCTTGTCCAGGCTGACCACGAAGTCCGACTCGCCGTCGAAGAAATCTTTGACGTCCAGCTCCGGGTCCAGCCGCAGGGCCAGCACCACGGCCGCGGCGGTGATTCCCGCGACAATCAGAAGCACCACCAGCCTGTAGCGGGCCAGACCGGAGACCAGTGGCACCAGCCATACCTCCTTTTGTTCGTCGGGTGTAGATATAGGTGTGGATTCGCTTTGCGGGGCATCATGCTGGCCGGACCGGCGGGAGGCCAGCATCAGCGGCGCCACAAGGAACACCACCGTGGTCGCCAGCAGCACCAGCAGACCGGCTACGGTGCTGACGGCCACCAGGAATATGACTCCGGTGCCCGATAGGACCGCCACTCCGACTCCACCCACCAGGGTGGCCGTGGCCGCCGGCCGTGATCGAGCGCGGTCCCGGTGCCCCCGGATCCGGTCTATGCGCATCATCGCCAGGGGAAGCACCAGCCCCAGCACCAGGAAGGAGGACACCGACGCGATTCCGGCGGCTATGCCGAAGTGGATAACCGCCTCTATACCCGAAGACGCGTTGGAGAGAAAGGCGATGCCGTCGCTGAGCATGGCCAGAACCAGGGCTCCCACTACCCCCGCCATCCCGATTCGCAGCGCCCGTGCCGGAGGATAGCCGACGGCCCTCTCTTCCTGGTAGCGGCGGAGGGCGTGAACGGCGAAGTCGACCCCAAGGGCGATCATCGCTATAGGCACGATAAGCTCGATAATTAGGCCTCCCTCGAGGCCCACCAGGTTGGAGATGCCTTTGAGCCAGACCATTAGTACGCCGAGGCCGACGCCGGTCAGCGCCGTGGCCCAGTAAGAGCGTAGGCTGATCCCCACGACGGCCACGGCGGCGATGACGGTCAGCATGATGAAGAAACCTGAAGTTGAACCCTCGTCCTGGCCTTCCAGGTTCTGGTCGAGAGCGATCCCCCAGAGGCGGTAGGTGCTCTGGTCGCCCCGCAGCGCCTCCTGGATGTTGCGGTTGAACTCCTCCTTGTCCAGGATCGTGTCGTCGCCCCCCAGGCCGGAGCGGGAGGTGCCGCCTCCGAGCCTCTCGTTGTGGGCAAGGACCCCGAACACCAGCGACGGCGAAGTCCAGTAGTCGGCCTCGATCTCGCCGACGGTGCGCCTCTCGCTTCGAGCGCGGACAGACAGGCTGTCCCTCAGCTCGCCGGTATTGGGACTGGCCAGCAGAAAATGGACGGCCAGCTTCACGTGATCGTCGGTGGCCGTCTCCAGGGTCGCGCCGAAGCGGGGCTCGGCGGCCAGCAGGTCGTGGACGGCGTCGGCCATGCTGGTAACGCCGACGAAGGGACGGTTGGTCTCGGTGGAGAAGGCGGCGTAGAGATAGGGCTGGACCGGCAATCCCTCGGGGGCCAGTTCACCCCTCTGGTCTGCCTCCCTCAGCTTTTGTTGGTTCCGGTACAGCTCCCACAGGGCGGCCTGGGTCAGCATGTCTCCGTCGCGGGCCTCGACGATGAACCCGTTGTTGTGGACTAGCGGCTGAAAGCGCTCCTCGATGTCGTCCTGTAGGTCGAAGACGTCGCCGCCGGGGTCGGGCGAGGCCTGCTCGTCAGTGCCCATGGCCAGCAGGGGAATGACGAACAGCATGGTCAGGGCCACGGCGGCAAGGATAATCCTACCGGAGTGCCGCTCCATGAACGCAGCGGCTCGGTCATTGACGCCACCGGGGGACCCGGCGTGGTGCTCCATGTCTCACCTCCTCGACAGGCCGCTACCTGTCCCTATCCAGCGGACGGATTCTCGTCCAGATTGAGCTCCAAGAGCGCTTTGCCCGGCCCAATCCAGGCCGGCTCGGCTGTAGGCTATCCCCGATTTGAGGGTGCAGGTCTAAGGGTGTCAATCCCCGACGTCGAGAGGATCGGACGGCGTTGGGGAGTTACGGCACAAAGTCCGCCGTCAGCACCAGACGGCGGCCAGACCTTCGATATCTTCCCATCTTCGTCGATCAGGAAGGTCATGCGCGTCATGCCGATAACTTTCCTGCCCATGGTCACCTTCTCGCCCCAGGCCCTGTAGGCCGTGGCGACCTCCTTCTCGGCATCGGAAAGCAGGGGGAAGGAGAGGCTGTACTTGTCGGCGAACTTCTCGTGGGAGGTCAGGCTGTCGGCGCTGACACCCAGGACCTCCACGCCGGCCGCCTTGAGCTCATGAGACGAGTCCCGGAAGGCGCAGGCCTCCTTGGTGCAAGCAGGAGTATCGTCCTTGGGATAGAAATAGAGCACCACTTTCTTGCCCGCCAGCCCGTCCAGGGAGATCGTCTCTCCGGTGGACGCCGGAAGGGAGAACCGGGGCGCCACGTCTCCTGCATTAAGGGTCATCGTTGGTCACCTCTCGTGGGAATTTTGAGCGGATCGCCCTTCGATGCCTGCTCTACCTGTACACCTGATGAGGACCTTCTTTCCAGCCGGTGAGGATGGCTGCACCAGGCTACAAAGGTAGTGCTTCCCATGCCAGGTCTTTCAGGGTGACGCTATGTAGCTGTTCACGCCCCAGGCGTTCAGCGGCGTCTAGGACTTCCAGACCTACTATGTGACCGTGTTCATCGAGCAGAGCTGTTACGCCTTCCTCGACATCAAGCGAGTCTTCCGCTGGCACATGTCGGAGTTCTACGTAAAGGACATCGGCTTCACTATCGTAGGTTATGAGCATATTCCCTCCTTGCTACGGCCTTTTTCTTGGCATCACGGTAATGATAAGAAACTGGTCGGATTCCTCTCTATAAGTGACTCGTATGAAACGACTGCCGAACTGTTTAATAGCATTAAACCTCGCCTTTTCCGATGGCACAACCCTATCTGGCGCATATAAGGTAGCCAGAATCTCTTCCGTGTCGATGCCCCAGAACCTCACCGCGCGCCTGGCATGCCTGGTATAGTTTACAGGCTTCAACTACCCAAGCCCCCGGGGTCGGTACTGAAGCGCCTCCGCCAGATGGGCTACGCTTATGCTCTCCGAGCCCGCCAGGTCGGCGATGGTGCGGGAAAGCTTGAGGATGCGATGAAACCCCCTGGCGGAGAGGTCCAGCTGTTTCATGGCCGCCTGGAGAAGCCCGGTGGCGTTCTCCTCCATCCCGCAGAAGTCCCACACCTCCGCTGGCCCCATCTCGGCATTGCAGGTGAACGAAGAGCCGCCGAACCGGCGTCTCTGGACACCCCGGGCCGTTTCAACCCTCTTGCGGACCTCCACCGAGGACCCTCCCTCGTCCTCGCCCACCAGCTTATCGTACTCCACGGGGGGCACCTCGACGAACATGTCTATCCTGTCCAGGAGGGGGCCGCTGATCCGCTTCTGGTATCGGGCCACCTGGCCCGGCGAGCAGACGCACTGACGGGTCGGGTGGTTCAGGTACCCACACGGGCATCCGTGAAGATAGAAACTACAGCGTCTCTCGGAGAGTGGAGCTGGCGACGGGCCGAAGGCCGAAGGGCCAGCTGCGGTGACCGGACCGACCGCATCGTCCGCCAACGGATCTGGGCCGCCGGGCCCTCTTCTTCGTGTAAACGTAGAAACCATACTTCAAGAACTCCGCGATAGGCCCCAATGGGTCACCTGGCGCTTGGTACAACGGGCTGGGAACCCCAAGCCTACCAAGGTACCTTTAGAGGCCAGGACTGGCAAGGCCGCTTCCACTACCAACCCTACCACATGGACCTCCGTAGATGTGGCCCTCGATACCTACCGTTCAGGTCTAGTCGACGGCATCGGCTTCGTCTTTTCTAAGGATGACCCCTACACCGGTATCGACCTGGACGGCTGCTATGACCCTGAAGCCAACGTCCTCGACCCCTGGGCTCAGAAAATCATAACACGCCTCAACACCTACACAGAGCTATCGCCATCGGGCACTGGTGTCCACCTCATAATCAAGGGACAGCTTCCAGGGAAAGGTCGGAGAAAGGGACCCATCGAGGTGTACTCGGAGGGACGTTACTTCACCATGACCGGAGCCAGGCTTGATGGGACACCTGCCTGTATCGCCGACAGATCAGCCGAGCTTGAAACCCTTTATCAGGGGTTGTTCGCAGACACGAATGCCGTTGGGCCAGCCAGCGATACCAGCGACAACCACCCCTCGGTTCAAGATGACGACGACCTCATCGAGAGAGCGAGAAGCGCCAGGAACGGTGCTGCCTTTAGCAAATTGTGGAGCGGCGACTGGTCGGGCTACGACTCACACAGCGAGGCAGACCTGGCCCTGTGTGGCATGTTGCACTTCTGGACCAGCGGGGACACCGAGCGTGCGGACGGGCTGTTCCGGTGCTCTGGCCTGCTAAGGCCCAAATGGGACGAGCGACACGGGGAGCTGACCTACGGTGAGATGACACTGGCCAAGGCCGTATCTGGCAATCACCAAAAACCTCCGTCGGAGCCGAGTCATGACTGTCCAGAGGAGGCCCGTTCCTTTGCACTGACCGACGCCGGCAACGCTGAGTGGTTTGCCCAACTCTATGGCGATGACCTTAGGTACGACCACGCCAGAAACCGCTGGCTGGTCTGGGAAGGCCATAGCTGGGCGCCAGACGCCGACGGCGAGATCTACCGCCGGGCCAAGGAAGCAGCCAGGGAGCGGTTCCATAGCTCGGTAAAGATCGACGACCTGAACTTGAGGGGCAAAACCGCTGAGTTTGCAGTGCGATCTGAATCGCGCCAGAAGCTGGACGCATGCCTGGCTCTAGCCCAGACCGAGCATCCTATCGCCGATGCTGGCACCGGCTGGGACAGCAGTCCCGACCTCTTCGGCGTAGCCAATGGCGTGCTAGATCTACGGACTGGAGCATTGCGACCGGGTCAGCGCGACGACCGGATCACCATGAGGGTAGCGCTGGAATACCTCCCTAAGGCCTCCTGTCCTCGATGGGAGCAATTCCTGCACCAGGTGTTTCAGTGCGACGCGGAGCTCATCGCCTTTATCCAGCGGGCCGTTGGCTACTCCCTGACAGGTTCGGTCTTGGAGCAAGTGCTGTTTCTCTGCTACGGCACAGGCGCAAACGGCAAGTCCGTCTTCCTGACCACCCTGCGCCACTTGGCGGGGGACTACGCCATGAACATCCCCTTCACAGTGCTGGAGCTACAGCAGCGGGCAAATCTGACCAATGATCTGGCCGCCATGGCTGGCCGCAGGCTGGTGACATCCTCGGAGACCAATGAATCCACCCGGTTAAACGAAGCCCGAATCAAGGCCTTGACCGGAGGCGATCCCATCACCGCCCGCTTCCTGTACAGCGAGTCATTTACCTACGATCCTGTAGCCAAGTTCTGGCTGGCGGTAAACCACCTGCCCCAAGTTAGGGATTGTAGGCCGTCAGCGATAATGGGACACATCGGAGGGTAAGAAAACCCGAGAGTTTGGAGGGTGGCGAGAGCTCCTGAAGTGAGGGTAGAGTTACCCACAGAAAGGAGCAGATGTGTCCCAGTCAGACGTAGACAAAGCAGAGGCCGCCGAGGAACGGAGCGCGGAGACGAGGTCCTTCGTTCGCACGGTGAAGGCGGCTACCCGACGTAAGTACACCCCCGAAGAGAAGATCCGAATTGTTCTGGAGGGCTTCCGCCGCGAGGTCACAGTCAACGACCTGTGCCGGCGGGAGGGGATCAAGCCCCACTCCTACTACTCGTGGACCAAAGAGTTCATGGAGGCGGGCAAGGAGAGGTTGACCCGCGACACGATGCGGGACGCCACTCAGCATGAGGTAGGGCAGCTCAAGAGAGAGAACGGGGAGCTCAAGGAGCTAGTGGCCGATCTGTCGCTGGAGGCGTACCGTCTCAAAAAAACGGCCATTCCCATGCCCCAGGAAGCTACCGGTACCAGCGGATGAGCGCCGTGGAGAAGGCAGAAGTACTTACCGAAGTAGCCTCGTCTCCCCTCCCTAAACGAAAGGCCCTCAGCGAGTTGGGTATCCCTAAGAGCACCTACTACCGGTGGCTCAGACGCCAGGACCAACAAGGACTTGAGGACCATGCAGGAGGCGGCAAGCCCCCGTGGAACCGTCTCAGCATTCGGGAAGAACGCTCAGTTCTCGCAGCAGCCAGAGAGATGCCGGAGCTGAGCTGCCGTCAGCTGGCCGCGTGGATCACCGACAACCAGGGCTTCAGTGTCTCAGAGTCGAGTGTCTACCGTATCCTGAGCAGGGAGGGTCTGGTGAAGAGGCCTGAGATGAAGCTGGCCGCGGGTAAGGAGTACCACCGCAAGACCACAGGCCCTCACCAGATGTGGGCCACCGACGCCTCCTACTTCAGGGTAGTAGGTTGGGGCTACTACTACCTGGTGACCGTGATGGACGACTACTCCCGCTTCATCCTGGCTCACAGGCTCCAGGAAGACATGACGGCCGACTCCTTCATCGAGGTGGTCCAGGATGCTGTGGACAGGACCGGCATGGATCAAGTTCCAGTCACAGACCGCACTAGTACTCAGTCAACTCGGTGTTGGTAATTATTTAAGAAATCACTCAAAGTTGCTACCCTTTGGGAAGACAGAATCTACCCAAGGGGTGGCAGTGATGGGACGACGGGAAAAGTATAGGGTGCGCTTGGACCAGGAAGACCGGGAACAACTCCAGCAATTGATTCGAAGTGGGAAGAGCCGGGCTCGTGTGATGACCCGGGCGAGGATTCTACTAAAGAGCGATGAGGGTTGGAAGGCTCCCAAGGTGTCTGAGGCCTTGGACGTCTCCGTAGGCACAGTGTTCCGCATCAAGCGGCGTTTCGCTGAAGAGGGCATGAAGGGGGCTTTGCTGGAAAGGCCCAGGCCCAGGCCACGGAGGAAGCTGGACGACAAGGGAGAGGCCCACCTCATCGCCCTGGCCTGCAGCGCCGCGCCGGAGGGCCACGACCACTGGACCCTGCGGCTGTTGGCCGGGAAAGTGGTAGAGCTAGGGTTGGTGCCCTCCATGTCCCATGAAGGCATCCGCAAGCGGCTCAAAAAAACGTTCTTAAGCCGTGGCAGAAAAAGGAATGGTGTATTCCTAAGGTGAGCGCCGACTTTGTGGCAGCCATGGAGGATGTGCTGGACCTGTATGCCGAGCCCTATGACCCCCGGCGGCCGGTGGTCTGCTTTGACGAGACCTCGACTCAGCTGTTGAGCGAGCCACGGCCGCCCCTCCCAGCGAAGCCGGGACAGCCGCGGCGACAGGACTACGAGTACCGAAGGGAGGGCACCCGGAACCTGTTCCTGACCTGCGAGCCGCTGCAGGGCTGGAGACACGTGGCCATCACCCAGCGGCGGACCCAGCAGGACTTCGCCCGTCAGATGCGTTGGTTGGTGGATGAGGCCTACCCGGAGGCCCCGGTGGTGCGAGTTGTTCTGGATAACCTGAACACTCATCGCCCGGCTTCCCTGTACGAGGCCTTTCCTGCCCCTGAGGCCCGGCGTATCGTAAAGCGGCTGGAGTTCCACCACACCCCCAAACACGGCAGTTGGCTCAACATGGCGGAGATCGAGTTCAGCGTCCTGGCCCGATCTTGCCTGAGGAGGCGTGTCCCCGATGAGGCTGCCCTCCGCCGAGAAATTCAGGCCCTGGAGGGGGAGCGAAACGCCGCCCGAGCCTCTATCCATTGGCGCTTCAACACCCAAGATGCTAGGGCGAAACTCCATCGGCTATATCCTTCAAATCACAGGTTGACTGAGTACTAGGTTCCCGTCCGAGAAACACGGTTGGCGAGTGTTTGGTGGTATGATGGGCCCAGCCCAGTAGCGGGGAGTCGTTGATGAGCAAGACCTACCTTTCCTACGAACCCGACCAGCAGTTGCTGTTGCCAGCGGCGTTGCAGGAGTGGCTGCCTGACGACCATCTGGCCTACTTCATATCCGACGTGGTGGACCAGTTGGACATGTCGGAGGTCACCGCTCGCTACGAGCGGGAACGGCGTGGCGGGCCGCCGTATCATCCACGGATGATGGTCAAGGTGTTGCTCTACGGCTACTGCGTGGGGGTGGCGTCCTCACGCCGCATCGCCCAGCGTCTCCACGAGGACATCGCCTTCAGGGTGTTGGCGGCGAACAACACACCGGACTTCCGGACCATCTCCGACTTTCGCAAGGATCATGTGGATGCGCTGTCGGGCCTGTTCGTACAGGTACTGGCGTTGTGTCAGCAGGCGGGGCTGGTGAAGCTGGGGCACGTGGCGCTGGACGGCACGAAGGTCAAGGCCAACGCATCGAAGCATAAGGCGATGAGTTACCAACGGATGAAGGAGAAGGCAGCGCAGTTGGCGGCGGAGGTAGCGGAGTTGTTGCGACAGGCCCAGGCAGCGGATGATGAGGAAGACCGGCGGTACGGCAAAGACAAGCGTGGAGATGAGTTGCCGCAGGAGTTGGCCTTTCGAGAGGGTCGGTTGGAGAAGATACGGGAAGCCATGGCGGCGCTGGAAGCCGAGGCGCAGGCGGCTGCCGAACAGGCCGAGGCCGAAGGTGGTAATCACCCGGGGGTGCCCGACGACAAGGCCCAGCGTAACTTCACCGATACCGAGTCGCGCATCATCCCCGCACCTGGAGGAAAGGACTTCCTGCAAGCGTACAACTGTCAGGCGGTGGTGGACAGCGCTCACCAGGTGATCGTGGCGGCGCGGGCCACCAACCAGGCTTCGGATAAGCAACAGGCTGCGGCGATGATGGAGGAGACCATCGACAACGTCGGTGCAGTCCCCAGGGAAGTATCCGCCGATGCTGGCTATTACTCGGCAAAGGCAGTCGACGAGCTCTATGCTCTGGGCGTGGACCCGTTCGTCGCGCCGGAGCAGACCCGCCACGGCCGGGTTGTGCCACCCGCGCCCCGAGGTCGCATACCCAGCCATCTGTCTCCCAGGGACCGGATGCGACGGAAGTTACAGACCAAGCGGGGTCGGCAGCGCTACGCTTTGCGGATGCAAACTGTGGAGCCGGTATTCGGCCAGATCAAGCAGGGCAGGGGATTCCGGCAGTTCCTGCTGCGGGGACTGGAGAAGGTGAACGGCGAATGGTCGCTGATCTGCACCGGCCACAACCTGCTCAAACTGTTCCGCTTTGGGGTCAATCTGCACAGGAAAGCACGGGCCGATGGGCCAGCCCAACGCATCAGGAACTTTGCCGAGGTAGTGAGCACGGCGCTATTCGCAAAGCTATCTGGGGGCCGGCTGGGGCAACCGGCAAAATTAGTTGTCGCGATCCATTGGCGCTGACCCGCAAGCACCGTTAGATAATCCTCGGACGGGCTGCTAGGCTGCTGAGTGACAACGGCCCGGGCTATGTCTCGAGGGCATTCAGGGACTACCTGGGTATGGTTGGCATCAAGCACATCCTGGCAACCCCTTTCCACCCTCAGACCAACGGGAAGCTGGAGCGCTACCACCAGAGCATCAAACGGGACGTAAACCAGGTGCCCTATGAGTTGCCCTCTGACCTCGATGCGGCTATCGCGGCGTTCGTCAGCTACTACAACTACCGGCGCTATCACAAGGCCCTGGCCAACGTGACACCATCTGACGTGCTCAAGGGAAGACGGCAAGAGATCCTACAACGCAGAAAGCAACTGTCTTGAAAGTCAAGAGGAATGACCGGCGACTGCCGGAGTCAGGTCGCGCCAGGGTGAGCGATGCTTGAGCATGGAGTTGAGGATAACGAGCAGCTTGCGCATGCAGGCTGTGAGGGCCAGCTTCTTGGGCTTACCAGCGGCCAGCAGCCGCTGGTAGAAGTCCCTGATAACAGGGTTGAAGCGACTGGCAACCAGCGCTCCCATGTACAGGGCGGCGCGGATGCGGGCGCGTCCACCCCAGACGGTGCGTTTGCCCCGCAGGGTGCCGCTGTCCCGGTTGAAGGGAGCCACCCCTACCAGGGCGGCGATCTGCCGGCGGTCCAGCGTGCCCAGCTCCGGCAGATAGGCCAGGAGAGAGATGGAGACTTGTTCTCCCACGCCGGGAACGGTGCGCAGGAGGTCATCCTTCTCTCGCCATACGGGACTCTGGCGGAGAGTCTGCCGCAGTCCCTCATCCAGGTCGTCCAGCTCTCGCTCCAGCCATGCAATGTGGGCCTCGATGCGGGGACGGACGGCGATGGCGGCGGCGCTCAAGCGGTTCTTCTCCGAGACCAGCATGGTCATCACCTGGTGCCTGCGGGCAGCCAGGGAGTTAAGGGCCTGGGTCTCGGCGTCTCGCAGAGGGCGCACGGGTGGACGAACCGCTTCGGCGAAGTGAGCCAGAACCGCCGCGTCCAGAGCGTCGGTCTTGGCCAGCTTCCCGGTGGCCCTGGCGAAGTCCCGCACCTGGCGGGGGTTGACGACGACCACAGGCACCGCGTCGGCTGCCAAGGCAGCCACCAGCGGCACTTCCAAGCCGCCCGAAGCCTCCAGCAACACCATGACCGGTTCAAGGGCCTTCAGCTGGGAGACCAGCTGCCGGACTCCTGTCTCGTCATGGGAAACCTCCCATCTGTCGTCCGTAGGACGGACTGCGACGTCCACCTGGGCCTTGGCTACATCAATGCCTACGTAGATCGATTCTTGCTCCACGAGCACCTCCTGCGAATTATTGGCCCGTCCTTGCAAGATGCGGGCTTGGTTGGCCCAGGCAACTGTTCGGGCTCTATTCGGAAGGGGTGCGGCGACCCTCGCTTTCTGGCGGTCTTCCATAACCAAGGAGAAACCGGTCTGCCGCACCCCGATCCACCTAAGTGAAGTGATTGTTACACACCCAAACCAAGATACAAGGAGGTGAAGGCCAAAACCATCCAAAACCGCAGACGCTATAACAGGGCCCTCAGAGAGCTCACCAGACCCCCATCCAGCACCTGATCTCTCGGGTCCCAATGTGTCCCACTTTTGCTGGTTGCTAACAGACGCAACGGGAGATAGACGGGTTCTTCTACAACCAATATATCAACTATAACCTCCAACACTGTTTACGCTGTGTCCGCCAACGATTCTTGGACAGTGGTGATGCACCATACCCGTGCAGGTGGGACAGTCAGGATGCGGAAGACACGATGTCAAAACCCTTTGGAAGGAAATCCAGGAGCAGACCGGAAATGGAACTCATGCATACGTGGGAAAAGCCGGGCATACACTGGACAACAGTCGGTGGGATTGTGAGCCAAGTGGCGCAGAAATTCGGTGTCATCCCTCTATACTGTTCCGCTGCATTCCTGCACGATACACCGATTCCATTTCAACGCTTGACGGTTAGTAAAGCCTTCGAGTGGCCACCGGGGGTCAATCCCGACGAGGTTGTTGGGTGGTACAAGGGTTATCCTGTGAAGCGGTGGCTGTCCATACTTCGAAGAATTCCGTTCTTCGAAGTAGTGATCTACGATGGACCTGTGACCTCGGACGAATTGAGGACCATCGAAAGGTTGTACAATGACTTCTTGAAATACGAATATCAGAAGCTGGACCAAGAAGAGCCCAGAGACACGCGGGTGGATTCACCCGAAGAGATTCTGGTGGAAACCAAAGGTCAGATAGGTGCTCACGTCGTTGGGAAAGTGATAAACGAGGGCGTAGCCCGCCTCCAAATCCGTTCTTATGCTCCCTACGCAACACCGAACGAACTGGTGAACATAATCAAACGGGCCATGAAAGCTAATCAAGTCGGGGCAAGCGCGAACGCCCTCGGGGCCATTCGCACCTGGACCGCCTACTTGCTAACTAAGGAATGTAATTTTAGCAACCGTGAAGCAATCAGGCTATGGAATGAGAGGTTGGGCGAATCGTCGAACTATACCTACGCCATGGCTGACCTTGGAGAAAACCAACATGGCGTCAGTGTTACTAGCTCGGGGGAGATTCAATTCTCCAGGGAAAAGAAAGCCCTGACAGACAGAATCGAGCACTACCGGAAAACATTAACAAGAAGGCGTCCCGCCGCGAGTTAATTAACCCCCGAATTCCCGACAGCAGTTAATCAACTCGGGAACCCCCAGCAGGAGTTAATATACTTCGACTGCTCATTGCTTCATCCTGTATAGCAGGAGGTTGTAATGAACAGCAATGATCTGCGAACCGAGCTTTACCGTCTCAGGCTACCCATCTACAAGGTAGCCTCCGAGGTAGGCGTTCATCCCTCCCGGCTTTCCCTCTACCTCAACGGCCGTCTTCCCATGCCTGCCGATCTGCGGGACCGGCTTGAAGCTATCGTTTCATCCAACCCTCAAGATCAGAAGCCAGTGGAACATAGTGCTTCTTCTAGTGAGACATCTTCACTCATCGAAGTCGAAGGTTCCCGTTGATGAAACGCCCGAAAGAGGACGGCAGAGCCGCTAGCAGCTTCAAGGTCGAAAGGATCTTCCTTCCTGATCGCCCGTCTATGCTGGCGGCCTTGAGGGTCGTCTTGGGTATGCCCCGGGTGATCCCAGGAATGGACGCCCAGTGACTTGCTATCTGCAGCAGCTAGAGCAAAGGTGTGTACCTGACCGTGGAGAACGACCACGGACAGGAGGAGGAAGGATGACCACCACAGTGCTGAGACGTGTCGCCACCTACGAGCGGGTTAGCTCCGATGTTCAGAGAGACCGGGAGACGATCCGCACCCAGTCGGAGGCACTGGCTCATCGTTTGAAGGACGACCCTACAGTGCAAGTCGTGGCTGCGTTCACCGATGATGGCGTCTCCGGTACGATTCCGATGGAACAACGCCCCCAAGGCCAGCAGCTGATTCAGGCGGCTCGTGCCCGGAAGTTCGATGAACTGTGGGTGTACAACGTTAAACGGTTGGGGCGTGAGGCCATCGACCTGCTGGCGTTGATCCGCCAGCTTGAACCGCTAGGCATCAGGCTGATGAGCTTGCTGGAGGGAGAACAAACCGGTCTTGGCTACGATATGCAGGCCATCATTGCCGACTACGACCGCCGACAGTTCTTGAGGCTCTCGGCCGATGGCCTGAACCGGGCTGCAAGGGAAGGCCGTTACACCGGTGGCATCGTGCCCTTGGGATACGTGGTTCTGGACCGAAAACACCATGCCCGCCTCGTGCCAAGCGATGAGATTATCTGGGGCAACTGGACCGAGTCGGATTTGGCACGCCAGATTTACCGCTGGTTGGCATTTGAGGGCTGGTCCTGCCGGCGAATCGCCGAGCACCTCAATGCCTTGGGAGTTCCCACTGTCTACGCTAAAGACGGGAGGTTGGTCAGGCGGGGCCAGCGCAAAGAGCGAACCCAGGGGAAGTGGCGCGCCGGCCGCATCCGCAACTTGGTCAAGAACCCGGTGTACCGGGGCGAACTCCAGTATGGGCGCCGCAGCACCAAGCCGGACGGGCGCGAGATCATTGCTTCTGAAGTCCCGGCCCTGGTTTCCAGAGAGATCTGGGAAGCCGCCCAAATGACCCTGTCGGGGAACCGACTCATGGCCAAGAACACCAGAAGGATCTACTTGCTCAAGTCGGTGATCCGCTGCGGTATTTGCGGGCTTACCTACATAGGCTCTTGGGGCCGTGGCTTTGCCTGGTATCGTTGCAACGGCCGGTTGACTGACCGAGGCCCTATCTCAGGTCGCTGCTCGGCCTTGGCCCTCAAAGGCCCCGACATCGACACCGTTGTGTGGGACGACATTGAGCGGTTCCTGCGCGACCCAGGAGATATCCTGGTAGAGCTAAGCCACGAAATGGAGATGAATGCGGGAGAAGCCATTGCCGAGGCAGAGCGGATGGCCCTCGAAAGCGCGATGCTTGATCTCGCACGGCGGAGAATGAAAGCCATCGATCTGAACACGCGGGACCGCATTTCTGATGCCGAGTTGGACGACCTTTTGGCAGAGATAATTCGAGAACAGGAAGCAGCAGAGAAGCGCTTAGAGGAGCTTCGAGATGCCATGGCCGAGACTCAGGAACCACTAGACCCTGACCTCCTGAGAGAGGTGCACCGAAGAATTGATGACGGCTTGGACGACAATCAGCGGCAAGAGGTGGTGAGGTTGCTGGTGAAACGGATTACCGTTTATACCGAGGTAGAGCCGAAAGGCAAGAACAAGAATGCAAAGGTGCTGATTGAATACCGGTTCCCTGCTGTAGTCAATGACTTCACGGACAGGGGTTCATGGCACCTATAAGGGCGAAGTTGGCGGGAAAGGTCACGGTCCCCCCGGCGCGGCTTATGGTCACCACTTTGTCCTCCATGGGCTGCCGAAGGGACTCCAGGGCGGCGTGGCCGAACTCCGGCAACTCGTCCAGGAACAACACCCCTCTGTGGCTCAGGGTGATCTCCCCGGGCCTGGGCAACCTGCCTCCACCCACCAGGCCGGCGTTGGATATGGTGTAGTGAGGCGAGCGGAAAGGTCTCTGTATTATCAGTGGCCTATCGGAAGGCAGCAGGCCACCCACACTGTAGATCTTGGTCACGTCCAGCGACTCTTCCGAAGCCATGCGGGGCAGGATCGATGGCAAGGCCCGGGCCAGCAGCGTCTTCCCGCTGCCCGGAGGTCCGCTCATGAGGAGGTTGTGGCCCCCCGCCGCCGCTACCTCCAGCGCTCGCTTGGCGTGCTCCTGGCCCTTGATGTGAGAAAGGTCGGGGCCGGACGTGTCGTCGCCTTCGTTGGCAGGCATCCCGTCATAGGGGACAGGCTCGATCCGTGATTCACCCCGCAGATGGCTTACCAGCTCTGCGAGGGTGCTTGCAGGGGTCACATCTATACCCTCCACCAGCGACGCCTCCCTGGCGTCGGCGGCGGGGACCAGCACCGTAGTGAACTCCTGGTCTCGGGCCACCGAAACCATGGGGAGTATTCCGCTGGTGTGCCTGAGGCCTCCGTCCAGGGACAGCTCTCCCAGGAAAAGGGTGGAGTCAGGCGCCTGGGAAACCTGACCCGAGCTAACCAGGATTCCGACTGCTATCGGCAGGTCATATGAGGGGCCTGCCTTACGGATATCCGCTGGTGCCAGGTTGACCGTGATCCTGCGGAGTGGAAACTCGCAGCCAGAGTTGCGTATGGCGGCTCGGACACGCTCCCTGGCCTCCTGTACGGCGGTATCCGGCAGGCCCACGATGGTGAAGGAGGGCAGGCCGGGGGAGATGTCCACCTCGACCTCGACTATGTACCCATCAAGTCCGACGACGGCGCACGTTCTCGCTTTGGCTAGCATGGAGGTCTCCTGCGGGGTGGTCCGCCCACAGCAATATTAAGAACTGACGATGGGGGCGTCAACTCGCAAGGGTCAGCGTCGCTCCAGACCTTCGTGCGAACCTGACGTTGGGCGGGAAAGAAAAATCGATCCGACCACAGCCGCTACAGCTGCGCCGATGGCCAGGGCGTAGACCCATCCCAGGTCTCCGGTGGTGTCGGCGATCCTCCCGCCGATGAGAGGGCCCATCGCGTTCCCGAATCCGGCGCCCATCCCCATGAGGCCGAAAGCCGCCGCGGATATCTGGGGCGCCACGTAGTCCCCTGCCGAGGCGGCGCAGATAGTGTAGGCCGCCCGGGAGCATAGCCCCACCAGAAAGACCGATGCGACAAAGCCGGCCAGTACGGGCGTGAGCCAAATGAAGACAAATCCCAGACCGAAGCCGGCGAAGGAGAAGAGGAATCCCAGCGGACGCCCCATCCGGTCAGACAGGTTCCCCCAGAGCACGCCGCTGCCGATGCCCAAGATACCCATGAGTCCCCACAGCCGCCCGCTGGTAGCCAGGCTCATTCCCTCCTGCTCCAGATATGCGCCGAAGAAGGTTGTGTATATACCCACACACCAGCCCGAGCAGACGGCTAGGAAAGCGATGAGCCATACTAGCCGGTTCCGATACGCGGCCAGAGGCCAGCCTCTCTTGATCCTTGGCACACCGGGAGCCTCCCTGGGACCGTCCCTGAGGAACAGCAGTGACACCACACCGGCGGCCACCGATATCACGGCCATGATGTACCAGGCATGTCGCCAGCCGTCCTCGGGGTCCCGCCCCGTCAGCCAGGGGACCAGGGCTCCGATGATCAGAAAGCTGAAGCCTCCCCCGCCGGCAGCTAACCCGGCCACCGTGCCCCTGTTTCTGGAGTCGAACCAGACCGACAGCAGTCCCATCACCGGAGTGGTGCAGCCCTGCACTGCGAACCCCACCAGGCCACTCATCGCCAGGGCCATTATGAAGTTCGGTGCGGTGCCCAGGAGCACCATGGCGCCGCCGGCGGCGATGGCCGCCGCCCCTACAAGCCACCTGGTCCCGTAGCGCGATGCCAGGGTACCGAAGGCGAAGGAGGCAACCATTCCCAGGCCGGCCGAAGCGGTGACAAGACTGCCGGCCTGAGCGTAGGAGAGGCCCAGGCTGTCCCGCATCGAGGGAATCGTCAGGCCGTAGAGGTTGCGGCCGAGCTGAGTAGCCAGGTTCACCAGCAGGGTGACCAGAAGGATTACCCCCGCGTAGCCGGTCAGCCACGTAGGGGCTATTCGTAGCGCCCTCAATACCGGCCATCCATCCGGGTATTATAGCCGCCTGCATATCTTTGCCGCGACCTTCAGCTTGCGCTGTGGTCCATAGGGAGTGGCGTCGAACGCCCCTTTCCAGTCTTTGATAGGGCCGGCGGGCTATGAGATAATAGCGACATAGGACCGAACCCCTAACTCTGTTCGTTGCCCGGTGGTGTAGCGGTAGCACAGGGGACTTTGGATCCCCTGACCCTGGTTCGAATCCAGGCCGGGCAGCCAGAAATCCCAATTGCCATTCCGGTGACGCGTTTATCCCTGGCGCGCCTTTTTTACGAAGACTTGGAACGCCGGGATGAGCGTGGATCTAGAGCCGAGGCCATTCTGGAGACATCCCGCCTGATCATCCGGGCACCCTAGGACGACGACGTAACCGCGCTTTACCAGATATGCGGTGACCCGGGGGCACGGTCCCTGGGCATTCGCCACCAAAGCTGGGGATGTCATACGTTCGCGACGCCCTTTATGAATACGGGTCGCCGGTCAGGCTCTATCTGCAGCATCGTCCGGTAAGCCCCGGTATGAGTGACGAGAAGTACTGGACCTACCAGTCTTCTCATCAGGTGAAAAGTTTGTCGAGCAGGGCTTCCTCTCTGAAGTATAATGCTTGCAGACTCAGTGGGTCCCAACAAACAGAAGTGAGGTGAACGATGAAGTACGTGGTCCAAATGGAACTCCCAGCCGAAGTCGCGCCCGAGCTGGATCGGACACCCCAGGAGTTGGCGGAATGGGTCGGTAAGTGGCAGGCCTTGAACCCGGTAGGGATGTACTTCTACACGACTCGCCGTGCCGTGACTGCTATCGTAGACGTGCCCAATGAAGATGCCTTGTTCGAGGCTCTCCACGCCACCTGGGTAATGACCAAGTCCTACCCGACAGTCTCGCCCGTGGTGGACGCCTCCGAGTTCCCGAACCTGATTCAGCGCATCGTCCCGACGGGGTAATCCAATCTCCTCACTCAGTTTCTTATCGAAGGTTTCGGGATAGGGAGGAACCTCGCATGTGCAGGAGCATCAAGACCCTTCGGAGCGCGGAGACGACGGCAACCGACGATGAAATCTATGCTGCATCCCTCCAGTTCGTGCGGAAGGTGAGCGGCTACCGAGTCCCTTCGCAGGCCAATGAAGAAGCCTTCAACGCTGCGGTGGACGAGATCGCCGCATCCTCCCAGCGACTCCTGGCCTCGCTAAAAACGCGGCGGTCAGCCGCAGCGACGTAGCTTCCGTCCCTCTACATCGCCCGAAAACCGCAGCTTGGTGGTATTATTGTGGGGCAGATAATCTAGAGTTTTGAGTATAGGTGAGGTGACCATGGCAACTTCAACACGACGAATTCCCAGCGAAGAGGAAGTGGAAGGCTATATGACCTCTCTAAACAACTGGGGACGGTGGGGTCCCGACGACGACCTGGGGACCCTCAACATGATCACTCCGGAGAAGAAGGTTCAGGCCGCCAAGCTCGTCACAGAGGGGATTACGGTAAGCTGCTCGAGGCCACTGCTGCACGAGAACGCTTCCGACGCGCCCATCCAGTTTCTGCACTTCATGACCAGCACCGGAGAGGCGGCGCCCAGCAAGGGCCTAGGCCACGCCGGCGACTTCATCGCCATGCCCATCCACGGGCACACCATAACGCACCTGGACTCTCCCAACCACTACTTCTGGGACGGGAAGATGTACAACGGGAAGGCGGCGTCCCTGGTAACCGCCATGGACGGGGCTATGGCGGGGGGCATTCAGAACGTAAAGGACGGCGTGGTGACCCGGGGGGTGCTGCTGGACATCCCTCCCTTGAAGGGGAAGGAGTGGTTGGACGAGGGAGAGCCCATCTTCCCCGAGGACCTGGAGGCGGCCGAGGCGGCCCAGGGAGTCCGAGTGGGTGAGGGTGACGCCCTGCTGATTAACATGGGTTGGTACAGAAGGCGCGAAAAGGTGGGACCCATCAGCCCGCCGGGTTTCCCCGGGATCCACGCCGCGGTCTATCCCTGGCTGCAAGAGCGGCGCATTGGTATGATCGCCTCCGACACCAACCTCAACGTGGAGCCCTGTGGGTACGACCCCAGGTTGGAATACTTCATACCCTGCATCGGGTCGGTGGCCATGGGACTGTACGACCTGGACGCCGGGAACATGGACGATGTAGCCGATATGTGCCGCAAGCTCAACCGCTGGGAGTTCATGTTCGTGGTGGCCGCCCTGAGGATCCAGAACGGCACGGGCGCCCCGGCCAACCCTCTGGCCATATTCTAGCCGGGATCTTGCCGGCCCGGGCTTCCGTGAGCCACAAGGCATGAGCGAAGAGAGCTTCCGGGTGACGCTGCCCGGCGGTGACAGCGTCACGGCTGTGCGCAGCACGCCCGCGGGTGAAGGGCCGTGCATGGTCTTTGCCTATGCTCCAGGCGCCGGCTCCAACGTCCACGACCCCTTCGGAAGGCACCTTAATCGTCGGCTGGCAGAGCGGGGGATCGCCGCCGTACGGTTTCAGTTTCCCTACATGGAGGCGGGCCGACGCAGGCCGGACCCACCACAGTTGCTGGAGGACACCTGGCGGGCGGTCATGGACGCCGTGGGGCTCCCCAACGGCCGGATGATAGTCGGCGGGAGGTCCATGGGCGGCCGTATAGCTTCCAACGTCGTGGCCAAGGGCGCCGTGGTGGACGGCCTGGTCTTGTTCGCCTACCCGCTCCATCCCCCCGGACGGGAGGACCAGGCCCGGGACAAGCACCTTCCTAAGATCGGCGTACCCACCCTGTTCTGCTCCGGGACCCGGGACGCCTTCGGCACCCCTGAAGAGCTCCAGGCGGCCTCATCGAAGGTCGAGGGGTCTCGGCTGCATCTGCTGGAGGGAGCGGACCATGGCTTCGGCACGCCCAAGTCCGCCGGTCGCCCAAAATCGGACGTGTGGGAGGAGGCTACCTCGGCACTGACGGAGTGGCTGGACAGTCTGTTCTCCCTGTGATTTCCGAGACGCTGCGGCGGCGGGACCGCGGTCGCCGCTCGGCCCTGAGGTTGCCGAAGGGCCGAGGCCCATGGTTCGACAGGCTCACCATGAGCGATCATATTACAGCAAGGGGCCTTCTACCGAGTGTCGTGACTAGCCGGCGCTGCTGGCGGCCCTACTCCATGGGCGGCGCGATGCCCAGCTGCTGCCAGAAGGCCATCTCCTCTTCGAAGTGCCAGACCTCGGTGGCTTTGCCGTTGACAATATGGACCATGTCCATGCCCCTGGTCTTGAACTGCCTGCCGGTGGGCGGAATCCCCATCATGTCGCCGGTGTGGGTGCCGGTCATGGTGAGCCGCGTTACCACCGTGTCTCCCTCGCCTACCATCTCGTCCACGGTCACCCGCATATCCGGGAAAGCCTGCCGGAACATGCCGAACATCTGCTTGAGCCCTTCCCGGCTGGAGTCCATTCCGGGGAAGGGGGTCTGAACGACGAGGTTCGGAGCGCACAGCTCGTCGATAACGTCCAGGTTGCCCTTGTTGAACACTTCCTCGTAGAACCGTTGCGTCAATGTCTTGTTCTGCTCGGACATCGTGTCTCTTCCTTATTGTGACCTCCGCCGGCGGACAGCCGAACGGCTAGAGGGTCTCCCAGTCAGCCTGCTGCTCGAAGGCGTGGGCCACCCGAAAGAGGGTCCCGTCGTCGAAGTGTTTGCCCACCAGCATCAGCCCGATGGGTAGCCCGTCGGACTTGCCGCAGGGAACGTTGAGCGCCGGATGGCCAGTCACGTCGAAGGTCGCGGTGTTCTGGAACATGTTCCAGCCATGGGAGAGCAAAGCCTCGACGCCGCTGTCCGGCTCATACCTGTGGGCCTTGACGGGTGTTGTGGGCATTGCCAGTACGTCCACCTGCTCCAGCGCCCGGTCGTAGGCGGCCCGGAGGCCCTGGCGCAGGTTCTGGGCCCTGGCGTACATCCGTCCGTGGTACCGCTCGCTAACGTACGTGCCGATGAGGAGGACGAGCTTTATCGTGGGCGGCAGGTCGTTCCCCTGCGCCCGTAGGGACTTGCCCATCGACTCTACCATGCCGGGGTTGTAGAGACCCTGCCAGTGATGCCCCATGCCGTTGGAGCGGAAATAGGCGGTGGCACCCTCGACGCCAACACCCCAAGCCACGGCCGAGGCACCCTCGACGCCAACACCCCAAGCCACGGCCGAGGCATCCCTGTGGGCCGGCACCGAGACCCGGGCCACATCGGCGCCCATCTCCCCCAGCAGGCTCAGGGCCTTGTTCACAGCGGTCTCCACGTCGGGCTCCGATCCGGGCCAGCCGAAGCCTTCTTCCACAATGCCTATGCGGACTCCGCCTATGCCCTGCTTCATCACCTCGGTGTACGGCTGCACCGGGACGTCGTACTGCCTGGGGTCCGTGGGGTCCTTGCCGGCGATGACCTCCAGGGCAAGGGCGGCGTCGGCTACCGTCCGGGCCATGGGGCCAGCGTGGTCGATGGTGGCGTCCATTCCGGCGATGTTAGTGTAGGGCACCAGAGAGTGGGTGGGCTTCAGGCCCACGACGCCGCACCAGGACGATGGGATGCGGATGGAGCCTCCCTGGTCTGCCCCGATGGTGATATCTATGTCGTCGTAGTACAGGGCCGCGGCTGAGCCGCCCGAGGAGCCGCCCGCCAGATGCTCCAGGTTGTGGGGGTTGAGGATCGGCCCGTGAGCGCTGGTGTCTCCCGCGCCGGACCACGCCAGGTTGTCTAGATTGAGGGTGGCCACGATCTCGGCCCCCTCGTCCAGGAGCCGTTCGACGATGGTGGCGTCCATTTCGGGGACGTAGCCATTCATGACCATGGAGCCGCACATCATCGGCATGCCGGCAATGCAGACGTTGTTCTTCAGGCCTACCCGCTTCCCGGCCAGCTTCCCAGAAGGTGCTCCCTTCACGGTACAACGACGGACTATGGCGTTGAACGGATCTTCCTCCCTGGAGGGCCTGTATCCCGGGTCGCGGTCGCGATACTTGATGGGGAAGTGGGGGTCGGGCATGCGCTCCAGCGCCTCATAAGCACCGAACAGGCCGGGCAGTATCGCCTGGAAAGCCTCAAGCTCCTCGTCGGTGAGCTTGAGGTGGTTGGCAGCCGCCGCCTCATGGAGGTCATCCACTGTCGGTAGTCGAATAGCCATGGGGCTACCCTCCCATCGTATTCAGGGTACGAGCCGGCCTGTGTCACCGGCACACGCCAAAAGCTGTGGACCCGTTACCTGGTCAGGATGTGGATGGTGGTGACGTCTCCCGCGCCGGAGCAATGAGCCAGCCCCACCTTGGGATCTCGGACCTGGCGCGGCCCGGCCTCGCCCCGTAGCTGGGTCACGATTTCGTGAATCATGCGGATGCCCGACGCGCCGAAGGGATGTCCCATCGCCAGGAGGCCGCCATCGGTATTGGTGGGGATGTCCCCGGCGATCTCAGTCCGGCCGTTCAGGGTAGCCACCCAACCCTCTCCCTGGGGGACAATGCCCAGCGCTTCGAGCTGCTGTACCTCACCAATGGTGGCGGCGTCGTGCACCTGGACGATATCCACGTCCTCGGGGCCCAGCGAGGCCATCTCGTAGGCCTTCTGGGCAGCCTCACCCCGGCTGGGGTTGAGGGCGGGATGGTCGGCCCCCTTGACAGTATAGCTTCCGGATGCGAGGGCCGCGGCCGCCACCCGGATGTGGCGGGAGCTTTCGGGGGCGTACTGTTTCAGGACGTCCTCGGCGCACAGCACGGCCGCGGAAGCTCCCTCGCTGGTGGGACAGCACTGGTACAGGGTCAGAGGATCGGCTATCGGCCGCGACTCCAGTACATCAGCCAGGGTGAAGGTCTTGTTGTACTGGGCGTTGGGGTTGAGGGCGGCATTGTCGTGGGCCTTCACCGATACCTGGGCGATGGCCTCTATGGGCGCCCCATGCTCCTCCATGTACCGCCTCGCGCGCAAGGCATAGCCCGCCATCATGTGGTCGGTCCCCAGGAGCCGGTCCGGGCTGTCCTCCGCGGTGACCGTTACCGGTCCCCGTGGTACCTTTTCTGCCCCGAAAGCCAGGGCGATGTCGTAGAGGCCGGTGCTTATGCCCCAGTAGGCCTGCCAGAACGCCGTCGAGCCACTGGAGCAGGCGTTCTCTACGTTGACGATGGGGACGCCGGTCAGCCCCAGCTCGCGCAGGGCCACCTCACCCAGGGACATCCCCTGGTAGTAGACGTGGCCGAAATAGGCGATCTGGATGTCGGTCCAGCGCACCCCGGCGTCGCCCAGGGCCTGCACAACGGCCTCTCGCGCGAGTTGGGGAAGGTCCTTCTCGGGAAACCTGCCAAAGGGATGCAGCCCCACTCCAAGAACTACAACGCTTCTCTGAGGTACATCGGCCATCTCTTCCACCTAGCTCTGTTTCGCCGGTCGCCACTTGTACACCACCACTTCGTTGCCGTCGGCGTCTTCCCCGCCTACCTGTGGGGCCAGCTCCAGGGCCATCCCCACGCTGAGTCGCTCGAAAGGGCAATCCACCACCTCCGAGAGGACGTGGGGACCCTCGGGAAGCTCCACCTGTCCCAGGGCATAGGGCACGTCGCCCGGCCAGCCCGCGGGCGGCACCCGCACGATCGTGTAGCTGTAGAGGGTGCCATGCTTGCTCAGCTCCACGGGCTCCAGATCGGTGGAAGAGCACCGCCGGCAAAAAACCACGCTGCCGAAGAAGTGATCGCCGCAGGCCCGGCAGCGCATTCCCAACAGTACGCCCTCGGTCCCGTCCTCGTTCAGGAGCTTGAACCGCGATGGTATCACTGGCAGACGCTTTTTCTCACTCATGCCTTTTCTCGCTCAAGCAAGAAGGTCTACCCGTACTGCTTTGTTGGGCCCGACTGGCAGATGTTTGCGGGCCAGACCGGGTACGGTGGAGAGGATGGAAAGGCCGCCGATCGCTATAAGGATCGCTGGCCACAGACTGACGCCGATGAGGGCGGCCACTCCCATGGCGACCAGTACTGCCCCCAACAGGACCACGGCATCACCCCCGACGTCTAGTCTTCTCTGATTATAGCACGCAGGGCTTCCGCCTAGGGATGTCGGTAGATCGAGTGCCAGAACCGGGATGAGAAGTCGCCGGGGCGAAACGAGCCGGCTAGCGATCGTCTCGCCTGCTGGAGATGAAGCGCTCCAACAGGGCGTCGATGATGGGGATCTCCCCGGCGACATACTTGCCTACCATCCAGCCAGCCAGGGCGATCACGCCCACCACGGCGGCCTGCCACACCCCCACGGACACCAGGACCACCCCGATTACCAGACCGATTATCGTTCCTATGAGCGGGGGGTTACTCATCGGTCTCCCTGAGGGCCCACACCCGGGTATCATCGCCACGGTCGAACCTGACCCTGGACACGTTCACCTGCATCACCGTGAGGCCGGTGAGCTGCTCAACCTTAGCCTTGATCCGGGTCTGGAGGTCGTCCCTGACCTCCTGTACGTTGCTGCCCAGGACAAGCCGGGGATAGCACCTGATGATGATGCTGGCGGGGCCTCCGGTGCCGGTCCTTCTCCCCCTCAGGGTCAGGGCGCAGCGCAGCGAGTTAACGTAGGTATTGAGGCCGCCGGTCCGTTCTGCCAGGAGGCGCACGCTGCTGGCTTCTATGTTCAGGGAGCCCTCGGCCGCCGAACTCACGGGCAGCAACAGGTCCCGCCGCATCAACAGAGAAAGCTCAACGATAGCCAGGACCAGCATGGCCATGCCTACGACAAGGGACACCGCGATGGTGATACCCTTGTCCCGCCCTTCGAACTCGGCGAGCCCGTTGAGTTGGCCGTAAAACCACGACTCCTCCCCCGATCCTCCCGGGAGGAAGTCGGGGTTCGTGGCCTCGGTGGCCGCCAGCAGTGTGATCACCGCCGCCGCCAGCAGGAATGTAGCCACTGACGCGACGGCCAGGCGATTCCAGAGATCCATCTCTCTCCGTCGGCCCTGTGACGCACGCCCTGCTCAAGCAGGGCGTGCAAGTTGTCACGGGTTTCCTAGTTTGGTGCGCTGCGTAGGCTGATCGATATCAGCCGTGGGTTTGCCGGCGTTGGAGCCTACTCCACCCGGCCAGGCATCCTTTTGGGGAACTCGATGCCGGTCACGTTGACGTTGATCTCCTTGGTCACCAACCCGCATAGCTCCAGAAGCCTGCTGGCCACATTCTGACGCACCTTGATCACCGTCTCGGGAATGCTGAAGCCGTAGACCACCCGAACGTCGATGTCCAGGATGGCTTCCAGCCGGCCCGCTTCAACCGCCACGCCCCGGGCCCTGGCATCACGGCCCGTCACTCGGTCGGCGATGGCGCCGTGTATGGTGCTACCGCCGAGGGAGGCCACGCCCTCGATCTCCTGGGCGGCCACCCCCGCGATGGCGGCGATAACCTCGTCCTCTATCTGCGTCTGGCCCCCTATCTCGATCTGCTGGAGCTGCTGCAACTCCGCCAGCCGCGGGGCCATCTCCTGCTCGCTGATCTTCTGTTCAGTCATAGTGTCTCCTCTATGGGTCCCGTTCTTCGACTTTGAGTCGTTCACTCGACCCTGCCCGGCATTCGTTCGGGGAACTCGATGGCCATGACATCAATGTTGATCTCCTTGGTCACCAAGCCACATATCTCCAGGACCCTGCGGGCGACATTCTGGCGGACCTTGATAACCACCTCCGGGATGCTAAACCCGTAGATCACCTGAAGGTCGATGTCCAGTATGGCCCCTCGGCTGCTCGCCTCAACCTCCACGCCCCGGGCCCTGGCCTCGCGGCCTCCCACCCTCTCGGCGATGGCCTTACGGAGAGAGGTGCCTCCCAGCTGTGACACGCCCTCGATCTCCCGGGCGGCTACCCCGGCGACGGCTGCAATGACCTCATCCTCTATCTGCGTCTCGCCCCCTACTTCGATCTGCTGGAGCTTCTGGAGCTCCGCTAGCCTGGGGGCCATCTCCTGCTCGGTAATCCTCTGGTCTGTCATTTTATCTGCTCCTTCTATATTCTTTGTTCTAGACACAGTGTGCCGGACTAGTTATTCGACCCTGCCGGGCATCCTCGACGGGAACTCGATGCCCAAGACCCTCACGTTGATCTCCTTGGCTTCAAGGCCGCAGAGATTAAGGAGCCGGTCGGACACCACGTGGCGCACGTCCATTACGATCTTGGGAATGCTGAAACCGTAGACCACTCTCAAGTTGATGTCCAGGATGGCCTCGCGCCGGCCCACCTCCACGTCCACGCCCCTGCCTCTTCTTTCGGCACTGCCCATGCGTTCCCGGATGGTCCTCCTGAGAGAAGTGGTGCCTAGAGCGGACACCCCGTCCACCGACTGGGCTGCCACGCCGGCGATAGCCGCGAGGACCTCCGGCTCGATGTTGGTTGCGCCTCCCACAGAGATCTCTTCGAGCTTCCTTATCTCATCCATCTTGGGCATCATCTCCAGATCACGGATGCTCAACCCGCCCATCACCTGCGGCTGGACTACCACCTTGGGTGCCTCAACCGATTCCACCAGATCCATTATAGTTTCTGCCTCCGGGGCTACCGCTTCTTCCCCCTGAACCTCCGCCTTCTTCGACCGCCCTCCCTTGGAGGCCGTGGGCCTGTCGGCTAGGACATCCTCGGGCCGCTCGGTTTCGTCTGCCATCCTTGCAATATCGGTGTCTCCCGTCCTTTCCGTCATTCTCTCACCCCTCCGCATTTTGGCGCGCACTAGTAAGTGAGCGCTCACTTGTGTTCATGATATCATGGGCGTTTTACTAATGTCAATGGTTGAAAACCCTGGAATTTCCATGTACAATCGATGCAAGTATATGCTCACTTACATCGGTTCCAACTGGGATCCGACGGGCAGTAATTCGACAGTCGACTAGGGGGATTTAAAGAGTGCCGACGGCTCATTTGGACTCCGAGGTCCGCAGGCATCAGATCGTGCAGACGGCCAGGAAGATAGTGGCCACCTACGGTATGACCTCCTTAACCATACAGGAGCTGGCGAAGGAGGTAGGGGTATCCGAGGGGGCCATCTACCGCCACTTCAAGAGCAAGGACGAGATCCTGCTGGCCCTGATCCACGAGATCGAGCGCACCCTCCTGGGGGCTGTCTCGGCATCCGAGCGGCCCACAGAGGGCGTCCTGGCGCAGCTGAAGCACCTCCTGGGTCTGCACTTTTCCACCCTGGAGAGGCGCAGTGGGGTCTCCTTCGTGGTGATCTCCGAAGCGTTGACCTTCGCAGACCCAGAAGTGAAGCAAGCCACCAGGCAGATGGTGGAGCGCTACCTGGACATGCTGCACATCGTACTGAATGCTGGGGTGGAAAGCGGTGAATTAGCCAAGACCGTAGACACCCGGGCCGCCGCGCTGATGTTCTTTGGCATGATCCAGGCCAGCGTGACCCTGTGGGCCTTCAACAACCGGGCCCATCCTCTGGCCCAGCACCGCACCTCCCTCTGGAAGCTGTTCGAGGAGAGCATAACCACTAACGGAGTTAAACCGTTTACCGCCCCCCGCAAGGCCAGGGGCGCCAGTGCTTCAGCTTCGCGAGAGACATCGGCCTCATAGGTTTTCCTTCCGAGGAATATTTGTCCCTCGATCCGATCTACCGGTAGCCAACGAAACCGCTGTCTCCGGGAACTGGGCCATCTAATAACCACGCCCCACTTAATTGGAGTTCCTGCCATTTTGAAGAAGGAGGTACGGATCTCGTGGAGCAGCAGGCCATAAAGATGTACGGAGCGCCCTGGTGCCCCGACTGCAAGCGGAGCAAGCAGTTCCTCAACGAGCAGCGGGTCCCATACGAATGGAACGACATCGACCAGGACGAAGAGGCCCGCGCCTATGTACAGCGGGTCAACGACGGCAGGCAGATCATTCCCACCCTGGTATTCGCCGACGGCTCGATCCTGGTGGAACCCAGCAACGCCGAGCTGGCCGAGAAGCTGGGGATACGCCGCCAGGCCGAGCGGCAGTATTACGACCTCCTTGTCGTCGGAGGGGGCCCTGCCGGGTTGACGGTGGGTCTCTACGCAGCTCGCGAGGGGATCAACACGTTGATCATCGAGCGGAGCGGCGTTGGCGGCCAGGCCGGGATAACCCAGGAGATCGAGAACTACCCAGGGTTCCCCGAGGCGGTCAGCGGGGCCGACCTATCGGACCGGCTGCGGCGCCAGGCGGAGCGGTTCGAGGTGGAGATCCTGGGCGCCCAGGAAGTGACCTCCCTGTCCAGGGACGACCATCTCGTCTCGATTCAGGTCCAGTCGGGAGAGGAGTACTGCGCGCCGGCGGTGGTCCTAGCCACGGGGGCCACCTACCGGCGACTGGAGGTGCCCGGCGAGGACGACTTTATCGGGGCGGGGGTCCACTTCTGCGCCACCTGCGACGGTCCCTTCTACAAAGGCCAGGACATCGTGGTGGTCGGCGGGGGCAACAGCGGCTTCCAGGAAGGACTGTTTCTCACCAGGTTCGCCAGTAGGGTCACCATCCTGGAGCGCTCGGAGCAGCCCCGCGCCAGCAGGGCGCTGCAGGACAAGGTCGCCGGCCGTGAGGACATGGAAGTCCTCACCCGGACCACTCTGGAGGAGTTTCGAGGCGGCGCCAGGCTGGAGTCAATCCTGATCAAGGACGACACAACGGGCGAGACCCGAGAGATGAGGCCCAGCGCGGTGTTCGTGTTCATCGGTCTGCTTCCCAACACCGAGACCTTCAGGGGCGTGGTCGACCTGGACGAGTACGGTTTCATCGTCACGGGCAACGGCCTGGAGACCAGCATGGACGGCGTGTTCGCCGCGGGGGACTGCCGGCTGGGAAGCACCAAGCAGGTGGCCAGCGCCGTGGGCGAAGGGGCGACGGCGGCTCTGATGGTACGGGAGTATCTGGAACGTCACGGAGACGTTTCTCATCCGGTCGGCGAGCCGGCCGTCTGATACAGCTCGGTGTCCGGGCCATATGCCTAGGGACCTACCCGGAGAAGGCCGATATGGTGTCTCTGAAGGATTTACCGGTATCGTCCCCCACGGTGAAAGGGGCGATGACGGGCTGCTTCAGGCCCAGGGCACGTCGGGCCTCGATCTCGCGGCGGCAGTGCTCGGGGGTACCGACGATAGCCAGCTCGGCCTGCATGGAGTCGCTGATGGCCGAGGCCGCCGCCTCGACGTCGCCTCGGTCCAGGGCGCTGGATACGGCTGCCGCCTCCTGCCCGAACCCGATCTGGGCGAAGTAGATGCGGTAAAAGGGCATGCTGAAGTACCGGGCTATCTGGCGCCGTGTCGAAGGCCCGGCGGCTTTCGGGGCGTCCACGACCGCCGTCCTCATGTAGCAGGCCACGTCTATCCCGTCCGGGTCGCGGCCGGCCCGCTGGGCTCCCCTTCGCAGGTGGTCGATGGCCTCTGGGAGGTACGATGGGGACGCCCAGTTGAGGAGCACGCCGTCTGCGATCTCGCCGGCCAGCTCGATCATCTGCGGACCCAGGGCCGCCAGGTATATGGGAGTGTCCTGACGCACCAGTGAGAACCCCAGGCTGTGGTCCCTGAGGCTAAATATCTTCCCGCTGTAGGTGACCCGCTCTCCACGCAGTAGCTGGCGGACGATCTCCACCGTCTCCCCGCATACGGGTCAGGGGCTTGCGGAAGGGGACTCCCTGTCCACCCTCCACGGCGCCCTGGTGCCCCACGCCTAGACCAAGGATGAAGCGCCCTCCCGAGAGGGCGTCCAGCCCGCCGGCGGCCATCGCCGTCAGGGTGGCCGTTCGGTGGAAGACGGGCAGGATGCCGGTGGCCAGCCCGATGCGCCTTGTAGCGGTGGCGAAGGCCGCCAGCAGCATGGTGGCGTCCCCCGAGCCCTCGGGGAGCCAGAGGGTCTCGTAGCCCCGCTGTTCCGCAAGGGAAGCAAGCTCGACCATCTCTCCGGGACTAAGATTAGGCCCCGTCTCCAGACGCACTCCCAAGCGTGGCATGTCTGCCTCCTCCATTAGATACCGGGTTTATGACCTGTGACCACGAAGTGCCGGCTTATCCCGAGCAGAGTTCTTTCCTGCTCCACTGCACGGATTAGATCGAGTAGCTGCTTCCGTTTCGCCGCGTCTTGCAGACGTTCGTCCAGGTCCTTGGCCAGCAGTCCGGGACCCTGAACAGCCACGAGCTCCCCCGCGGCGAAGCCGGCCTCTCGCACCTCGGTTTCAAGCTCTCCAGGGGTATGGAAATACGCCGTGGTGAAGAAGCCCTTGCCCTCCGGGTTCCGATGTTGTCCATCAGCGACATCCTGTTGCAGCATCTGCAAGAACTCGGGTTCGTCGATCAGGCCGAAGGTCAACCCATTGAACAGCGAAGCGAACCTGTTGATGGCTTTGGCCACAACCAGACCGCCGGGCTTCAGCACCCTGAGAGCTTCACGTAACGCCTTCAGGCGGTCTTCCCTTACCGTCAGGTGGTATAGGGGGCCCATGAGCAGAACGGCATCACAGCTTTCATCGCCTTGGGCGAGGAACCGTGCGTCCCCCTGGCTCACAGTGGCGATAGGGTGATCCGGCTGTGACGACGAAGCCCGAGTCGCCTGCTCGACGTGTTTGGCCACCGGATCGACCAGGTGGACATCGTAGCCCTTAAGGGCCAGCCAGCAGGAATACGCACCCGGCCCGCCACCCACGTCGAGGACTACCGTGGGCGGCGCAGGCAGGGACCGCTCCAGTATTTCCTGCATCCGAGCGAACTCCAGGGGCCCTTGCCCCTGCGCCAGCCGCTCCGCTTCATCGATCTGCTCGTAAAAGGACAGTACGTCTCGGTCGTCAGCAGAACCTGCCTCGGCCATAGGTCTCCTAGGCCCGCTGGCCGCCGTCTATCTCGATGCACTGCCCCACGATGAACTCCGCCTCCGCGCCGCAGAGCCAGGCGATGAAATCGCCTATCTCATCGGGCCTGCCCGCCCTACCTAGTGGGATCGACTTCAGCCGTTGGTCCCACAGCTCCCCCCGGGGGTAGCCGTAGAGGCTGTCGTTGCGGGCAGTGTCGGTGGTGCCCGGGGACACGCAGTTCACCCGTATGCCCTGAGACGCCACCTCTTTGGCCACGATAGCGGTGAAGGTGTAGAGGGCGCCGCAGGCCGTGGCGTAGGCGCAGTCGTTGACCGGGGTCAGCTTCGCCTCCACCGAGGAGACGTTGACGATGCTCCCACCGTGCCCCCGCTGTAGCATCGCCTGGATTACGGCCCGTGTGCACAGGTAAGCTCCCGTCAGCTTCACGTCGATGATTCTGCGCCAGGTTTCCTCGGGCAGGTCCACCAAGGGCATGAGGCCCACCGTCCGCCCGGCGCCGGCGTTGTTGACCAGGAAGTCGACACGGCCTAAGTCCTTCACCGCCAGGTCCACCATTTCCCGGACTTGGTCGCCGTCGGAGACGTCCACAACCAGCGGCAACGCACGACGGCCCAGCTCCCTCACCTCCTCCGCCACACTCTCCACGTCCCGCCAACCGGCGTCCTGCTCGTCGGGAGGGAAGGTGCCGGGGTCCCGGCCGGTGCCGGTGACCACGACATCGGTCCCTCGGCGGGCGAAGGCCAGGGCGGTCGCGTGGCCGATGCCCCGCATGCGGCCCGCCCCGGTGACGATGGCCACCTTGCCGTCGAACTCACCCATCGTACTCCTACCCGGCTCCTGTATTTGCCCAATCATAGCACGCCCACGGGCAGCCGCCCAGAGTCATGGGGTCGATGTCTCGTACCGAGTTGATGTGTCACATCATCAGTGATATCATGATGCTATGAATCGCACCACTATATCTATCCCCGAAGAGTTACTTCGGAGGCTGCGAGTGATTGCGGCGGAGCGGCGTACTTCCATGGCCGGCCTGGTGCGCGAGGCCCTGGAAGAGAAGGTGAGGAGCTACACTCCCCGGCCACGTAGCCTAGGAGTAGGCTCCTCTGGATATACAGATACAGCTCGCCGTACCACCGACGAACGGCCAGAGCCACGCTCGTGGCGATAATTCTGGACACCGGCCCGCTTTACGCCTCCCTCGATCGGAGCGACGCCGACCATACCGCTTGCCGCAGACTCATTGAAGACGCGAACGAGCCGATAGTTATTCCTGCGCCCGTACTCGTCGAAGTGGATTACTGGATCAACGTCAGGTTGCATCCGGGTGTCATGGTGGCACTGCTGGACGACACCATCGAAGGCGCTTATCACATCGAAGACGTGCAGCTCCAGGACTATCGACGCATTCGCGAGCTATGCGACCGGTACGGAGACTGGGACATAGGATTCGTCGATGCCTCTGTACTTGCCATCGTCGAGCGGCTCAACGAAACAAAGCTGGCCACCCTGGACCACCGCCACTTCCGGGCCTTGAGGCCACGTCATGTGGATGCACTGATGCTGATACCAGAGGATGCGTCCTGAACCTTATCTGACCCGTTCCTGTCCTTCAGCCATCGAGACGCTTGCCCATGCTGGTGACATCGTCGATGGAGTATCCGATCCTCCTGTAGAACTCTATGACGCCGGCGTTGGAGTTCCTGACCTGGAGGTTGATTTTGGGGCAGCCAAGCGCCCTCAAGCGCGCTTCCGCCTCCGCCATCATGTCCTGCCCGAATCCCCTGTTCCGGTGGTCCGGAGCAACCGCCAGGTAGTTGATCCAGCCACGATGGCCTTCGTACCCAGCCATGACCGCTGCCACTAGCTGGTCACCGACCAGCCCGACCAGGAACATCTCCCGCTGGAGGCTTAGCTTGCGCTGGATGTCTTCCAGCGGGTCGTTCCACGGCACGACCAGCCCGCAGTCCAGCCACAGCTGTACTACGGCTTCCTGGTCGGGTTCATGGTAGCTGCGGATCTCCAACTCGGTCATGACTCAGACTCCGGTACAAAGCCCCAGGCCGTCAGCCTACTGGGCGGTCCAGCCGCCGTCGGCCAGGATGGCCGTCCCCGTGATAAACGAGGCCTCGTCGGAGCAGAGGTAGGCGGCCACGTCGGCCATCTCCCGGGCTTCGCCGATGCGGCCCAGGGGGATGCGCTCGATGCGGCTCCTCATGGCGGCCTCGGGGTCGCCACTGGCCTGCCGGAGCCGGTGGACCATGGGGGTGTCGATGGGGCCGGGGCAGATGCTGTTCACCCGGATGCCGTCGGGAGCGTGGTCCAAGGCCAGGCAGCGGGTAAGCTGGATAACGGCGCCCTTGGTGGCCGGATAGGCCACCGAGGCCCTGGAGCCGACGGTGCCCAGCTGGGAGGCCGTGTTCAGTATGACGCCGCCACCCTGGGCCACCATCACGGGGATGGCCGCCTTGCAGCCCAGGAAGACCCCCTTCACGTTCACCGCGAAAAGCCGGTCGAAGGTCTCCTCATCCATCTCCAGGATGGTCCCACCGACGCTGATGCCGGCGTTGTTGAACAGGATGTCCAGGCGGCCGTACTCCCCGGTAGCGGCCTCCACCATGCGCTGAACGGCGGCGGCATCGGTGACGTCGGCTTGGACGGCGGTGGCTTTCCCTCCCTCGGCACGGATGGCGGTGGCTGTCTCCTCGTTGGCCTCGCGCTGGCCGTCCACGGCCACCACGCTGGCTCCCTCTCGGGCGAACTTTAGCGCCGATGCGCGGCCGATGCCCGAGGCCGCTCCGGTGATTATGGCCACCTTATCTTTAAGACGCATTGTCCTCCCTGTTCGCCCCCGGCGCATCCCTCTGTGGAGCTCGCTCCAATGTCTCCTTCACGTCCCTCAGAGACTCACTCAGGCTTCGGACCGGATAGTCTGGCAGGTCGACGTCGTGGACCACCCTGAGGAACACGAAGGTGGGGCCGTCGCCCTCCAGCACTTCGTCGATGCCGATGACCAGGTCCTCGAAGCTGTCGAAGGAGTAGGCCCTGGCGTATCCTCCTCCACGGGCCAGGCCGACGAAGTCGACATGGTCCATGCCGGGTATGGGTTGGCCCTCGGTGGAGAGGTGGCTGGCATCCTCGAACAGGAAGTGGACCACGTTCCTGGGGGCGGCACTGCCGACAGTGATCAGGCTGCCCAGGTTGGTGCGAAGGACGCTGTCGCAGTCCAGCACCATCACCTTGCGGTCGGGCCGCGCCAGGGCGATGCCCAGGGCCACCGACGAGGCCTTATCCATGCAGTCCGAGAGGTCCACGTCCAGATCCCTCCGGTCGGAGACGGAACTCCACTCCCGCAGGGAGCTCGTGGCCGACACGATGAGGGCGTCTCCCCGCCGTGCGTTTATCACCTTGATGGCTTCGAGGGATGGTATCAAGGCTTGCCCCCGTCGGCTCCCGGGTTGGCGGGCCCGTTCTCGCCGCCGCCCTCCGACTGGATGCGCCGGGCATGGGCCATGAGCCACATCCCCAGAATCATCATGACGCCACCCAGCAAGCCCAGGAGTGGGTGGTTGTTCTGAAAGGCCTCAAAGAGCAGCCAGAAGCCCCCGGCGAAGAGCCCCAACCCGGCGAACTGGCCCAGGACACTCTTCGCCAGGATCCTCAGCATTACACATTCCGGCCCAGGGCCCTGCTCACCTCTTCGATAGCCCTGGGGGTGCTTCTGGGGGACCGCTTGCGGAACTGGATCGGAGTGTTCTCGACCTCGGGGGCGATCTTCAGGGACACCAGCACTGGCCCCTTCTCGGCCAGGACTCGGTCTATCTCGGACGCCAGCTCCTCGGTGTCGTCGAACTGGTAGGCGGCGGCGTAGCCCGCCTCCCTCGCCATTCCCTGGAAGCTGGACTTCCCCTGGCCGGGAACCGGCTGCCCCCCGGTGATGGCGTACACCCCGTTGTCGAAGACGAAATGGTAGAGGTTCTCCGGGGCCTTGTTGCTGATGGTGACCAGGGTGCCCAGGTTCATCAGGAGGCTCCCGTCGCCGTCCAGCACGATGACCTTACGCTCGGGCCGGGCCAGCGCCAACCCGAGCCCCAGGGACGAAGCCTTACCCATGCAGCCTCCCATGGGTAGGTCCAACTCCTGGTTGTGGGTCACCGCAGGCAGCCCGTAATCTATATGGCTGGCGTTCATTGTGGGGAGGATGATCGCGTCGCCCCGGTGCTCATCCACTATCCTCACGGCGTCGATGTTTTTGATCATTGCCCATCAACTCCTTTGTCCACACGTGTGAAAGATCTGCCGATGGGAGATTAGCAGGGACGACGCCCCCTCCCGTCGAGGGGAGGAGGACCGTATCGACTATGCACCCAGGGCCTTCGATACGTCCTCGATAGCCTGTTTATCACTCCTGTGCGGCCACTGGCGCTGGTTGACCGGGGTGTTCTCGATCTCGGGCACTACCTTCAGCGACACCAGCACCGGCCCCTTTTCCGCCAGGACCCGGCCTATCTCCGAGGCCAGCTCCTCCGTGTCGTCGAATTCGTAGACGGCGGCGTAGCCCGCCTCTCTGGCCATGCCCTGGAAGCTGGCCTTTCCGGCGCCGGGGACGGGCTGGCCCCCGGTCACGGCGTAGACCTGGTTATCGAAGACGAAGTGGTACAGGTTCCGGGGCGCCTTGTTGCCGACCGTGACCAGGCTGCCCAGGTTCATCAGCAGACTGCCGTCGCCATCCAGGATGATGACCTTGCGATCCGGCCTTGCCAGCGCCAATCCGAGACCAACGGACGAGGCCTTCCCCATTGCGCCAGTGGTGGGAAGATCGAACTCTTCCCGGCTGGTGACGGCTGGAAGACCCAAGGTCTCGTGGCTAGCCATCATCGTAGGGACGATGATAGCGTCGCCCCGGTGCTCGTCCAGTATCCTGATGGCATCGATGTTCTTGATCATGTACCGGCGACTCCTTCCAAGGGACGCCTCTGAACCGGGAGAAGCGCCTACGGGCCGTACTCGCTCCCCAGAAGCACTGCGACCGGCCGGGAGGTCCGGGCCGCCTCTTCGGCCGCCTGAGAGATGCGGGGTGCGTCCTGGTCCTCCTCCACAAGATAGTAGTTTATGCCCCAAGTGTGGAGGAGGTGCTCTATGAACTTGGCTGCCGAGTCCCTAGTTACGCCGTGCCTGTCCCAGCCACGATACCCGATCAGCATGAGCAGGGGTTGGCTCACGTCCAGCCCAAGGCCTCGTATGGAGTCTCCCGACTCCATAATGCCGGTGTTCTGGATGAGGACCACTGGGTTCTTGCCACCGACCCAGAGGCCCGCCGCGATGGCCATGGTCTCCCCTTCCCTGCATACGGGCACCAGGTCGATCTCGGGATCTTCGAGGAGCTGCTCGTACATGAAGTTCGTCTCGCTATCGGGAAGCCAGACGACATGGCTTATATGGTTCTTCTTCAGCTCGGATATGATGGACCCCGGGTGAAGCACTGCTTCCTGCTGCATGGCCTCTCCTTTGGATTGGAGATTAAGACCCCGACGGGCGATATTATATTTGATGCCGAACCTGGGGTCAACGCAGTGGTGCCGTCCTAGGGTAGGATGGCTGCCGTGGCGGCATCCAGGGCCTCCACAATAGGGGAGGGGTAAATCCCCACGAATATCATCCCCGCCACCATCACCGCCAACACGCCCAGGATCAGAGGTGTTGGGGAGGGCCGCCCGTCGGGGGCGCCGCCCGCCACCGGGATGGGCTCCGATCCCGGCCCTGGATCGTGAGCCGGTGCCGGCTGGGACGGCGCATCGGCATCGGGGGCCGATTGAATGTACATGTGCCTGATGACCACCAGGTAGTAGTACAGGGATATGAGGCTGTTGACGATGGCGATGGCGGCCAGCCACAGCAGACCTTCCTTGGCCGCGGCTGCGAACAGATAGAACTTTGTGGTGAAGCCCGCGAAGATGGGGAGTCCCGCCAGGGAAAACATCCCCATGGCCATCGAAGCGGCGATGAACGGATGTCTGTCGGCCAGTCCGGCGAAGTCCGCGATCTCTTCCTTGCCGGTCATGTTGAAAAAGGCGATAACCCCAACGAACACCACCATGTTGGTGAAGGCGTAGCCCACCAGGTGGAGCATGACGGCGTTGGAGGCCAGGGGAGACAGAGCCGCTACCCCCACCAGCAGGAATCCCACCTGGCCTATGCTGGAGTAGGCCAGCAATCGTTTGATGTTGCGCTGAGCTATGGCCACCAGGTTGCCCACGGTCATGGTCATGGCTGCCAGCACGGCCACGATGATCTGCCAGTCGTCGATCCTGGGCAGGAACCCTTCCGCGAAGAGCCTCAGCACCAGGGCGAAGGCCGCGGCCTTGGACCCCACAGCCAGGTAGGCCGTCACCGGAGTCGGCGCTCCCTGGTAGACGTCGGGGGCCCACATGTGGAAAGGCACCGCCGCCATCTTGAAGCCCAGGCCCACCAGGATCAGGGCCAAGCCGACCCACAGCGCTGGGCTCACGTCCCCGGCTACGGCCAGGGCGGCGCTTATGTCGCCGAACTTGGTCACCCCTATGGTGCTGTACACCATGCTGACGCCGAAGAGGAGGATGGCCGAGGAGAAGGCGCCTATGAGGATGTACTTGATGCCGGCCTCGTTGGACCTGGGGTTATACCGGTCATGGGAGACCAGGATGTAGAAGCTGAAGCTCATCAGCTCCAGGGCGATGTAGGCGGTGAGCAGCTCCTGGGAGGCGGACATGACATTCATCGCCAGCACCGCGAAGAGCACGAGGCCGTAGTACTCCCCGGGGTGGTCCAGGTGCTTCTTGACGTAGTCCACCGAGCTCAGGATCACGAAGATGCCCAGGATCAGGAAGAAGGACTTGAAGAAGAGGGCGTAGGCGTCTACCTTCAACAGGCCGCCATACATGGACTTGTCCTCGCCCCATAGCAGGGCCAGCGATAGGGCCAGGAGTCCCACAAGACCGGCCACGCTGAGCCAGGCCATGTGGTGCTTCTTCGACTCCGGCAGCACCAGGTCAACGGCGAACACCAGGAAGGCCAGGGCCGCCAGCAGGAACTCGGGCAGCAACAGGTGGAGGTCCGAGGTCAGCGACTCACCGGCCTCGGCCAGCAGCGGCGACGAGCTTATGTTCAGAAGAAGCTCTGACATATCTATTTACGATCAGCCACGTTCAAGCCTAACCGACCCCCGGAAGGGCCTCCACTCCAGCATTGATTACGTCCATTAAGGGCATGGGCCAGACCCCTACGAACACCAGCACGAAGACCAGCAATCCTGCCGCCCCCAGCTCCACCCGGTTGATGTCTCCCAGGTGCTCCCAGCGAGGGTTGATGGGCCCGAAGAACACCTTTGCCAGCAGACGTAGTATATACACCGCCGTGATGGCTGCGCCTATCACCGCCAGGATCGCCAGAGGCAGGTAGGTCTTGAAGGCGCCGGTAAACACCAGGAACTCGGCGACGAACCCGCTGAGCCCCGGCAGGCCCAGGGAGGCGAGTCCCGCTATCGCGAAGAAGGCGGCGGTGATCCCCATGCGCTTGGAGAGGCCCTCTAGCGCCCCGATGTCCCGGATGTGGGTCCGATCGTAGATGACCCCGACCAGGGCGAAGAACAGGGCCGTCATGATGCCGTGGGAGAACATCTGGAGCACGGCTCCCCCGACTCCCAGTGGGTGCAGGGTGGCGATGCCCATCAGGACGTACCCCATATGGCTCACGCTGGAGTAACCCACGACGTACTTCAGGTCCTGCTGGGAAAGGGCGGAGATGGCCCCGTATAGGACGTTGACTGTACCCAGGGCGATGAGCACCGGCATCCAGGTTTCCGCCCCCTCGGGCAGCAGCACCATGCCCACCCGGATGATACCGTAGGCTCCCAGCTTCATCAGCACTCCGGCGTGGAGCATGCTCACCGCCGTGGGGGCCGCGACGTGCCCGTCCGGGGACCAGGTGTGGAAGGGCCACAGGCCCGCCAGCACACCGAAGCCGACCATGAACAGGGGGAAGAAGAGGCTCTGGAAATGCTGGAAGCTGTCGTTGAAGTTGACCAGATCGGGGTTGCCCAGGTCTTCCATGAAGAAGGTCGGATGGCCCGAGTTGCTGGCCGCCCAGTAGACCCCAAGGATGGCCACCCACACCAGGACGCTGCCCGCCACGAGGTACAGCACCAGCTTCATGGCCCCGTACTCCTTGGAGCGGAAGAAGGTGCCGAAGTCGGTGCTGCTGCCCCACACACCGATTAGCAGGTACATGGGCAGGACCGCCAGTTCGTAGAAGAAGAACAGGAAGAACAGGTCCCGAGTGACGAACACCCCGTACACGCCGGCCACCAGCATCATTAGCAGGACGAAGAAGTCCCGGGGCCGGTGCATCACGTTCCAGGATATTAGCACCCCGGCGAACATTACGATTCCGGTCAGCAGCACCATTGGGGCCGAGATGCCGTCGATCCCCAGGCTGAGGGAGATGTTGACGGGGTCCTCCAGCCACTTGAAGGACTCGGTGAGCTGATAGCCGCCGTCCTTGTAGTCGTAAAGGGCGAAGACGACGATGCTCAGCACCAATGTGACCGCAGCCACCAGGATGGAAAAGAGCTTTATCTCCCGGCCCTTCTCGGAAGGGAAGAAGGCCAGGAGCACGCCACCCACGAAGGGGACCAGTATCGTCGCGAAAAGGAGCATACTCTACACACTCACGCTCCTTCCCCCTTTACGGGGGAAGGCCGGGATGGGGTGCATCCCCCTCCCTCTAGTCCAAATTAACCGTTTCGACTGGCATCAGGCTCGGTGGCTCCCGGAGATTTACCCCTTAGGTGCCGGATACCGAAGAAGGTCATGATTCCACCGATAACGAGGAAGAGGTTGGGTATGAACCAGAGATTGTGAAACGAATCGATCTTGGCATTAGTAGGGCCATCCGGGTCGTATCGGACATTAACAGATTCTCCTATATCTTCACCGCTTCCGATCTTCGAAGTGAACACGATGGATCGGCCATCTTCGGTGACGAACGTCACGATGGGAAGCCTGACGACACCTTCCCCTGCGTCCTTAAGTTTTTCTCCGACCACCGTTCCCTCGGTTTCTGCGGTTCCGTTCACGAGAGTGCTGATTGTGTCGGTGATGAAAAAGCCACCAGCCGCAAGAAAGCCCAACCCAGTCACGATAAGGGCCCATCTAGACCATTCTTTCTCTTTCATACCCGGCACTCTAGCTCCCTCCCGCAAGGGAGAGAGGATTCACCAACATGTTCAGCTTAACCTCTCGTGGTCAGGGCCCACCACAGAACGGCCGTGAATACCACGCCCACCGCCATACCCAGGGCGTAGGTATAGACCCTGCCAGTCACGTGATAGCGCAGCCCCAGTCCCATGCGCCGTACCGACTCGCCGGTGCGGTTCACCGCCGTGTCGTTCACCACCACCCGGTCGAATAAGGCCACGAAGCGGGAGAAGACCAGCACCACCCGGTCCACGACCCACTGGTATACCTCGTCCAGATAGTACTTGTTGCTCACCACCCTGACCGAAGTGGCGGCGACGGCAGCGAAGCGCGCCTTCCACGCCTCCGAGGGCACCGCGACCACCGCACCCATGGCGGCGGCATAGCGTAGCTTCCACCGCTGTGGGGCCATCTGTGGCCCCAGGTATACACCCCAGCCGATGGCCACCGCTCCCAGCGCCAGGATTATCGACCCCGCCATGATCCCGGGATTCACGTCGAAGTCGTGCAAGTGCTCGAAGAACAGGAAGGTGCCGAAACCACCGCCATCAGTCATGCGCATCGAGACGAAGCCGAAGGTCACCGCCAGCACCGCCAGCACGACCATGGGCGCCGCCATCAGCCAGGGCGACTCGTGGACGTACCTGTTTTCCTCCTTGAGCTCGCCGAAGAACACCACGAAGGTCGCCCGAGCCATGTACAGCGCGCTGAGGAAGGCGGCGATCAAGGCGAAGGCCAGCAGGTAGTTCTTGTGATCCAGAACCGAAAGCAGCATCTCGTCCTTGCTCCAGAACCCGGCGAACATCGGTATCCCCGCCAGGGACAGCGCACCTATGGTGAAGGTTATGGCGGTGATGGGCATCACACGCCACAGGCCGCCCATCTTCCGGATGTCCGTCTCCTCGTTCATGCCGTGCATGATGCTGCCCGCTCCGAGGAAAAGAAGGGCCTTGGAGAAGCCGTGGGCCATCAGATGGAAGATGGCGGCCGTGTATCCGAAGGCGCCCAGGGACAGCATCATCAGGCCCAGATGGCTTATGGTTGAGTATGCCAGGATGCGCTTCAGGTCCGTCACCACCAGGGCCATGGTGGCGCCGATGAGCGCCGTGATCAGCCCGATGGCGGCGACGGCGATAAGGACGTCGGGGGCCGCCTCGAAGATCGGGAACGCCCGGGCCACCAGGTACACCCCAGCGGCAACCATGGTGGCGGCGTGGATCAGTGCGCTTACGGGGCTGGGGCCCTCCATAGCGTCGGGCAGCCATACGTGCAGGGGGAACTGGGCCGACTTGCCCATGGCCCCCAGGAACAGCAGCGCGGCCACCGCGCTTAAGGTGCCCTCACCGATGGCGCCGCTGCTGGCGGCCTCGAAGGCGTGCCCCATGTCGAAGTCGAAGGCAACGCCGTTGAGGTCGCCCACCTCCTTCCCCAGCAGCAGGATACCCACCAGCAGTCCCACGTCCCCGATGCGGGTGACGATGAAGGCCTTCTTCGCCGCCTCCGCCGCCGACCGCCTCTCGTACCAAAAGCCGATCAGCAGATAGGAGCAGATCCCCACCAGCTCCCACACCACGTACAGCAGCAGGAAGTTGTCGGCCAGCACCAGGGTGAGCATGGATGCGATGAAGAGGGCGTGGACGGCGAAGTACCAACCGAAGCGGGAGTCGCCCTTCATATAGCCCAGGGAGTAGACCTGGATCATCAGGCCGACGAAGGTGACCATGCCCAGCATGAGCAAGGCCAGCGGGTCGACGATTATCCCCCAGCTTAGCTCTACGTCGCCGGCAGTGAACCACTCCCGGGCGAAATGGCAGGTCTCCACCCCGAAGGCCTTGGAGCAGCCGGCGTCGAAGAACCCAACCAGCACCACCCAGAAGGTGACGAAGCCGCCGGCGATGGCCAGTATGGCCAGGAATGCGCCCTTACCCGGGAGGAGCCTGCCGAAAACGGCTATGAGCAAAAATGCGATGAAGCTGAACGCAGGGATAAGCCACGCTACCTCCGCAAGCTCCATGCCCGCTACCTGGCCCCCGTCCGAGTGGTGGGCTGGAAGGGTAGCTCAGCGACCGGTCCCCACTGCTCCGTATCCCGCTCGTGGTTCGACAGGCTCAGGGTGAGCGGAGCTTTTGGGGCAATGCCATGGGTACGGGGACCTTTCCCTTGACCGGGAAGAAACGCTTTCTCTCCCCCTTGAGGGGGGAGAGTTCGGGAGGTGATGATGTAATGCGGGAGCAGGTGCGCCCCCTGGGACCTCACCATTTCATCAGGTCAACTTCGTCGACGTTTACGCTGGAGCGACGGCGGAACAGGCGTAGGACGATGGCCAGGGCCAGGCCCACTTCTGCCGCCGCCACGGTGATGACGAATATGGCGATGATCTGCCCGGTGAAGGCTGTGTGGTCCAGGTGAGCCGCCGCCGCTATCAGGTTGATATTGACGGCGTTGAGCATCAGCTCGATGGACATAAGTATGAGCACCGCGCTCCGCCTGGCCAAGACGCCGTAGAGCCCTATGCAGAAAAGGGCGGCGCTGAGCACCTGAAAGGCCTCCAGGGGCACTACTCTCTACCTCCGGCGCGGGCTATTACTATCGCTCCTATGAGGGCCACCAATAGCACCAGCGAGACCACCTCGAAAGGCATGGCCCACTCGGTGAACAGGGATTCTCCGATCTTCACCAGCCCCGGGCCTTCCGGGTCGGTCTCTTTGGGCACCTTCCACAGAAAGGCGGCCGTGAGCACGCCGAACACGGCCAGCCCCGCCACGATGGCCAACGGCCACTGGCGGTTGTCCGCGATGCGAGGATACTCGTCGCTCCTGGTCAGCATAATGGCGAATAGGAGCACGATGACGATGGCGCCGCCGTAGATCAGCACCTGCACCAGGGCCAGGAACTCGGCGAATACCAGCAGATACAGGCCCGCCACCGCCACCAGGGAGACCAGGAGGAACAGGGCGGCGTGGACCACGTTCCTGGTGGCCACCACCCCCAATCCTCCCCCCACCGTCAGGATGGCCGCTATGATAAAAAGGGGCTCGGACATGCTATTCGGCGGTCTCCTCTGCCTTGTCTGTTACCGGGTCCGGCACCGGCTCCGCCTCGCCGGCCTTACTCTGCTCCTTGGCCTTCTTCGCCAGCTCGGAGGGCGGCACCCAGCTAGTTTTTGCCTGATACTCCTTGCCCATCTCCAGCAGGCCGATCAGGTCCACCCGGTCGCCGTTGCGCTGGTAGGTGCTCATCTCGTGCTCGTGGCTCATCACGATGGCGTCGAAGTTGCACACCTCGACGCATATGCCACAGAGGATGCAGCGGTTCAGGTTTATCTCGAAGCTCTCCACGATCTTCTTGCGGGAGCTCTTCCCCTCTTTCTGGAGGGGGTTGTCCTCCATAGTCGCCGCCATGCACAGCGTGGGGCAGTTCCGTACGCACACCATGCAGGCGGTACAGTAGGGCTCCCCTACCTTCTCGTCCCAGGTGAGGGCGGGAAACCCCATGTAACGGGGCTGAATCGGCAGGTGCTTGTCGGGATACTGGACGGTCACCGGCTTCCTGAAGCCGTTGATGGTAGATATCATGGTTATCACCATGCCCTTGAGTCCGGAGATCATCTAATTTCCTCCCTCGGCTGGGCCGCCGGTTCGCAGGGCCGCGCGGCCCCGAGCGCGGACCTGGGCGACCTTCTTGGCCGGCGCGGACAGGTGCTTGTATATCAGGTACCCGATGATGCTGGACAGAGATAGGGACATCAGCGTCATGCTCCACCAGGGCCAATCATAGAACAAGTAGATCCCAGTGAGGACGATGTTCAGGAAGGACAGCGGCACCACCACCTGCCACGCGAAGGCCATGAGTTGGTCGATCCTCAGCCTGGGGAAAGTGCCACGGATCCAGAAAATGACCAGGACTATGAAGTAGGTCTTTACTAGGAACCAGACCACACCCGGCAGCACCGGTCCGTGCCAGCTCCCCAGGAACAGGATTGCCGTGAGGGCCGCGATGATGAAGGTGTTCATGTACTCCGCCAGGAAGAACACCGACCAGTGGGCACCGCTGTACTCTACGAAGGGGCCGCCCACGATCTCCGACTCGGCGAAGTAGATGTCGAAGGGCGTCCGGCCCACCTCCGCCAGCCCTGCGATGAGGAAGATGACCATGCCCAGAGGCTGAACTACGGCGAAGGGGATGTTGGTGATACCCCCTTCGACATCCGCCGTGGACTGAACGCCGGGATACTGGATGTTGGATATATGCAGCAGGTCCAGGGACTGGGCCGTCATAGCCACTGCGACCACCACCATGATCAACGGTATCTCGTAGCTGACCAGCTGGGCGGCGGAGCGCAGTCCACCCAGGGTGCCGTACTTGTTAGCCGAGCCCCAACCCGCCAGCACCAGCCCCAGTATGGTCATGACCGAGAAGGCGATGATGTAGAACAGCCCCATATCGAGGTTCCGCAGTACCAGGTTGTCAGCGGCCGGGATGGTGACCCACAGCATGAAAGAGGGCACCAACACCACCAGGGGCGCTACCCAGAAGACGGCCCGGTCGGCCTGGGCAGGGATTAGATCTTCCTTGAGGACCAGCTTCACGGCGTCGGCCACGGGCTGCAGCAACCCCATGGGACCGGTCCTGGTGGGTCCCAGGCGCCTCTGGAGACGGCCCAGGAACTTCCGCTCCAACCAGGTCAGAGACAGGACCACTACGGAGAGGGCCGTGAAGAGGATCAGCAATCCGCCGATTATCAGGAAGAAATCGACGATCCTCACCGGTCCACCTCGCCCAGGACGATGTCCAGCGACCCCAGGATGACGACGGCGTCGGCCACCCAGGTACCCTTGAGCATGTGCTTCAGGGCGCTGAGGTTGCAGAAGGACGGCGGCCGGACCTTGACCCGGTAGGGCTTGTCGCTTCCGTCGCTCACCAGGTACACACCGATCTCCCCGCGGGGGTTCTCGGAACGGACGTATACGTCTCCCTTGGGCGGCCTGATGAGGCGCCTTCCCAACGTGGACACCGGCCCGGATGGGATCCCGGCCAGCGCCTGCTCGATGATACTCAGCGACTGATACATCTCCTGGACCCGCACATAATAGCGTTCCCAGGAGTCGCCGTCTACGCCCACGGGTACGTCGAAATCGAAGCGGTCGTACACCGAGTAGGGCTCGGCCTTCCTGACGTCGTAGGCCACCCCGCATCCCCGCAGGCAGGGCCCGGTGAAGCCGTAGTCCACCGCCGTATCCGCGTCTATCTCGCCGACGCCCTTGGTCCTGGCCACGAAGACCTCGTTGTACGTCAGGAGCTTATCGCACTCCACCACGTCGTCCCGAAGGTCGGGAAGCAGGCCCCCGATGAGCTCCTCGAAGTTATCGGGAAGGTCTTCCTTCACGCCACCGACCCGGAAGTAGTTGTGCATCATGCGGGCGCCGCTGACGGCCTCGAAGACGGCCTGAACCCGCTCCCTGCCGCGAAAGGCGAACATTATGGGGGTCATGGCGCCGGCGTCCAGCCCGAAGGTGCCCACGAACAGCAGGTGGCTGGCGATGCGATTCAGCTCGCACAGGATCACCCGGACGTACTCGGCCCGCTCGGGCACCTCCAGCCCCATCAGTTTCTCCACGGCCCGGCAGAAGACCAACTCGTTGTTGAAGTTGGAGATGTAGTCCAGGCGGTCGAAGAGGGTGATAACCTGGTGGTACTGCTCACCCTCGCACAGCTTCTCGGAGCCCCGGTGCAGGTAGCCGATGTGGGGCTCCAGGTCCACCACCTTCTCGCCGTCGACCCACAGCACCATGCGAAACACCCCGTGAGTAGACGGGTGCTGCGGCCCCATGTTGACCATCATCTCCAGGGGTTCGGCGTCTATGTTCCGATCGTCGCGCACTTCCACCATGCCGAGCTATCCAACCTGCTCTAGCAGATCAAAGTATCGCCGGCGGTCCATACCAGCCGTCGTCAGGTTGGTGCGGATATGGGTGATCGCCACCTGCCTGGGGCTCCTCTTGATGACTACGGGCCGTGTCATACCGGGCTTGGTCATGATGATGTGGTCTCCTCGCTCTCGATCTATTGCCTAGCCATCCATCTCGAAGACTCTGATCAGAGTCCGATAATCGGTAGGAGTAATTCTGTGCTGGCGTTGGCTCACTTCAAGACGGCTTCCCAATTTTCCTCCAAGAACGAATGCCTGGTCACCCACACCTCTGCATCCCGGTGGAAGCCAGATTCCTCTAGCACGCCTTCTATCGTACCCATATCCTGACAGGTCTCCAGGAAAGCTTCCACCGCTTCTTGAAGGGAACGCCCGGCGTCTTCAGGATCGTACTGGAGACGTTTAGTTCCGGGCAAACCCCTACGTAGAGTTCGCCCTCTTTGAATATCTCAGACCTGTACACTATCTTCATCACGAGTCAACTCACCCCCCGACTCTATCCCGCAAACTGCAACTCCAATTCTGTGTCCTCCTCCACACCGGCGAATCCGGCGTCCGAAAGAGTCTTCTCCAGGGACCCCTCTCCGTCCCGGGTCTGTATCCAGGCCATGAACTTCTCCACCAGATCGTCCTGAGCCTCCCTGGCCGTAGAACCCCTGCCGGCCAGGTCCAGGTTCTCGACGGCCGCCAGGTAGCCCTCCTCCCCCTGAACCACCGTGGCAGACAGCACCAGCTTGTCCACCCTAGAACTCCTGGTAGTCATGGAAGGGGTGATCCCTCCTTCCCGGGTGGCCCTCGTACCCTTCGTACAGGATCAGCGGCCTCAGGTCGGGGTGCCCGTCGAAGACCACCCCGAAGAGGTCATGGGCCTCCCGCTCGTACCACTCTGCGCCCCTCCACACCGAAACGACGCTGGGCAGGTGGGGGTCATCGTAGGTCACCTGGGTCTTTATTATCAGCTTCCGCTCTTCCTCCAGGGACAGAAGGACGTATACGATCTCGCAGTGCTCCAGGTAGTCGACGCCGGCGAGACAGAGGAGCAGCTTGAAGGAGAGATTCGGGGCTTCCTTCAACACGCGGCAGACATCGAGGATGTGCCTGCTCTTTACGGTGATTGCCGGAACGTCCAGGGTGGCGCCCAACTCGGGGCCATAGTCCACCAGGACCTCCGCTACAACCTGCTGCAGGGCCTGGGCCCTCTCGCCGAGGGCGCCAGGTGAGGCCTGCTCGTCCCCGGGGGCACTACTCCGTTCCGCCACGGCGTCTGGAGTCCCGCATTATTTTCTCTTGGAGCTTGAGGATACCCTGCATCAGCGCCTCTGGCCTGGGAGGGCAGCCGGGCACGTACACATCCACGGGAATGATGTGGTCTACACCCATCACCACCGAGTAGGACCTGTAGTAGGGCCCGCCGTTGGTGGCGCAGCTGCCCATGGCTATCACCCACTTGGGCTCGGGCATCTGCTCGTACAGCAGCCGGATGGGCTCGCCCATCTTCTTGACCACAGTCCCCGCCACGATCATCACGTCCGACTGGCGGGGCGAGGGCCAGGTGACCACGCCGAAGCGGTCGAGGTCGTGGTGGGCCATGTAGGTAGACATCATCTCGATCGCGCAGCAGGCCAGTCCGAAGGTCAGGGTCCACAGGGAGGACTTGCGGGCCAGGGCGAAAAGCTCCTCGGCCTTGGCGGTCACCACGCCTGGCATAGCCCTGTCGAACACGCTGGGGCCGGGCACGTTGCCCTGGCCCAGGCTTATTTCCGCCACTCGAGGACCCCCTTGCGCCAGCCGTAGAGGATGGCGAAGGCCAGCACGCCCAGGAACATGAGCATGGCGTAGAACGCAACGTCGCTCACGTCCAGGAAGACCACCGCCCAGGGAAACAGGAAGACCGCCTCCACGTCAAAGATCAGGAACAGGATGGCGAAGATGTAGTAGCGGACGTTGATTTGGGACCAGCGGAAGGGCGTGGCCGGGATACCACACTCGTAGGGGGTCAGCTTGATGTCGGACTTGCGCCGCGATGAGATGAACATGGACGCGGCGAACATGATGCCTATGGCGATGAAGCCGATGAGGCCCGAGAGTATCACCGCCGCCCAGCGGAAGGAGAATTCGTCGACCGGCATGGCAGGCCCCTTCTGGGTATATCGGCGGTCAATGTGGATGCCGCACGAAGGACCGACGCCGTATTTCGTCGCAACAAATATATCATCGGCTATCTAGGGGTGTCAAACGAAGCACGCTCCGTCCGCCCGGGCCTATGAGCGGTTATGCCCTACACCACCCCGTCAGTCCGCATGGCAGCCAGAGCCTCCTCGAAGGCCTCCAGGGTGCGATCCACGTCCTGCTCGCAGTGGGTGGCCGACACGATGAAGGCGCCCCGACCCATCACGTCCACCCCGGCGTTGATCATGGCCCGCCGTAAGGGCACGGTGACCGCGGGGTCGGCTGCCCGGCTGATCTCGTCGTAAGGCATGGTGCACATCTCCCGATCGCAGTCGCAGTCCCTCATGGTAAGGTGGACCAGGGAGGCCATGCCGTGGGCGTGGCCTGGCACCTCCGTCCGGGCCAGCACGTCGTTGAGGCCGGCCTTCAGCCGGGCCGCCATGGCGTCGGCCCGCTCGTTGATGGGCTGGCTTGCGATCATCTCCAGGCAAGTGGCGCCCGCGGCCGCCGACAGCGGATTGGCGTTGAAGGTGCCGGGGTGAGAGACCCTGCGGCGGCTGTCCCATTCGGGGTCGTCCCTGTGGGCGATCATGTCGATGATGTCCGCCTTGCCCCCCACGACGCCTCCGGGCAGGCCTCCCGCGACGATCTTGGCCATCGTGGTCAGGTCCGGATCGATGCCGAACCTTCCCTGGGCCCCGCCCGGGGCCACCCGGAAGCCGGTGACCACCTCGTCCATGATGAGCAGGACGCCGTGGCGCCTGGTGACCTCACGCAGATCCTCCAGGAACCGGGGGACCACCAGGGGCATCTGGCCGAAGTGGGCTCCCGTGGGCTCCAGGATCACCGCGGCCGCGTTCCCGTCCTGGGCCAGCGTGCGCTCAACGGCTGAGATGTCAGGAGGCAGAACGATCACCGACGACGAAGTGGCCTCGGGCACGCCCGGGACGGGCCTGTCGCCGGTGGTAACCATGTAGTCCTGCCAGCCGTGGAAGTGCTCCTGGAACTTGACCACCTTGTCCTTACCGGTATAGGCGCGGGCCAGCCGCAGGGCCATCAGGGTGGCTTCCGTGCCCGCGCTGTGAAAGCGGATCTTCTCCACCGAGGGCATCAGCCTCTTGATGGCCCGAGCCCAACGCATCTCCTCTTCGGTGTTGGCCCCCAGGTGGGTCCCCCTGGTAATCTGCCTGGTCACGGCGGCGGCGATCTCGGGATGGGAGTGACCCAGGATCAGCGCACCGTGGCCGGAGACGTAGTCCACGTACTCGTTGCCGTCCACGTCCCACTTCAGGGGGCCGCTGCCGTGGGTCACGTACAGGGGGAAGGGGGTGAGGTAACGGGTGTCGTGGGTGACTCCGTCCGCGAAGTGGTTCCTGGCTTCCTGGTAGCGCTCGGCCGACCCGGGGTGTTTCCGGACGTACTCCTCCAGGATGGTGTCCATGGACCCTCCTTTCATACCCGCGAGGGCGATGGGCGGCGACAATGGCATGATATAATATGCGCACTAACCGCACAAGCGCTACGCAGGCGTAGAACGCACGGTGCGGGCGCCCGATAGGATAACCACGGAGGCATCTGGATGGAAGTCGTTCTGAGCTCCCCTCGAGGGTTCTGCGCGGGGGTGGTGCGGGCAATCGAGGTCGTGGAGCTGTGCCTGGAGCGGTTCGGCCCGCCGGTATACGTGAAGCATCAGATCGTGCACAACCCCTACGTAGTTGCCAGCCTGGAGCGTAAGGGAGCCATCACGGTGGAGGACGTGGAAGAGATACCCGCCGAATCGGTGGTGGTGTTCTCGGCCCACGGCTCCCCTCCGGAAGACTTTCAGAAGGCGGAGATGCAGTCCCTCAAGGTCATCGACGCCACCTGTCCCCTGGTTACCCGGGTGCACAACGAAGCGCGGAAGTACCACAAGGAAGGCCGGAAGGTGGTGTTGGTGGGACACCGTGGTCACCAGGAGGTGCGGGGAACCATGGGCCAGACTCCTATGACCCTGCTGGACGATCGGGAGGGTCTGAGCCTCCCCCAGTGGGACCCGGACACCCCTGTGGTCGTCTTGACCCAGACGACCCTCTCGGTGGACGACACCAGCGACGCGGTCGAGGAGATCAAACAGGCCTTCCCAGACGCCATAACCCGGGCGGACATCTGCTACGCCACCACCAACCGCCAGGAGGCGGTCAAGGAGCTGGCCCGCAAGGTGGACATGGTGCTGGTCATCGGCGCTCAGAACAGCTCCAACTGCAACCGGCTGCGCGAGGTGGCGGAGGCCCACGGGGTGCCCGCCTACCTGGTGAACGGCCCCGAGGACCTGGACGAGAACTGGCTGGCTGGCGTCAGCAGGGTGGGAATAACCTCGGGCGCATCGACACCGGAGGTGCTGGTGGACGAGGTCATCAGGGCGCTGCAGCCCGACGACGTCACCGCCATCACCGGCATTGAGGAGAACGTGGCCTTCGTTCTGCCCAGGGAGCTGCGATAAATCAATGGTAATTATCCTTTTACATCAAAGCGTAAAGGAAAGGTGATCACTCAAGTAGTTCCCGATGGTCACGCCGCTACACTCTTGCCTATCCTGAAAGAGAAGGTGCTAGACAGGAGCATCGTTTACACGGATGAGCTTCCGTCGTACAATCGGCTCCAGAAAATGGACTATGTCCACAAACGCATCCACCAAGCCAGCAAGGTCTACGTGATGGGCGACATTCACACGAACACGATTGAAGGGTTTTGGAACCTAGTACTCAGTCAACCTGTGATTTGAAGGATATAGCCGATGGAGTTTCGCCCTAGCATCTTGGGTGTTGAAGCGCCAATGGATAGAGGCTCGGGCGGCGTTTCGCTCCCCCTCCAGGGCCTGAATTTCTCGGCGGAGGGCAGCCTCATCGGGGACACGCCTCCTCAGGCAAGATCGGGCCAGGACGCTGAACTCGATCTCCGCCATGTTGAGCCAACTGCCGTGTTTGGGGGTGTGGTGGAACTCCAGCCGCTTTACGATACGCCGGGCCTCAGGGGCAGGAAAGGCCTCGTACAGGGAAGCCGGGCGATGAGTGTTCAGGTTATCCAGAACAACTCGCACCACCGGGGCCTCCGGGTAGGCCTCATCCACCAACCAACGCATCTGACGGGCGAAGTCCTGCTGGGTCCGCCGCTGGGTGATGGCCACGTGTCTCCAGCCCTGCAGCGGCTCGCAGGTCAGGAACAGGTTCCGGGTGCCCTCCCTTCGGTACAAAGTAGTCCTGTCGCCGCGGCTGTCCCGGCTTCGCTGGGAGGGGCGGCCGTGGCTCGCTCAACAGCTGAGTCGAGGTCTCGTCAAAGCAGACCACCGGCCGCCGGGGGTCATAGGGCTCGGCATACAGGTCCAGCACATCCTCCATGGCTGCCACAAAGTCGGCGCTCACCTTAGGAATACACCATTCCTTCTTCTGCCACGGCTTAGAACGTTTTTTTGAGCCGCTTGCGGATGCCTTCATGGGACATGGAGGGCACCAACCCTAGCTCTACCACTTTCCCGGCCAACAGCCGCA